>JAEESZ010000011.1 GCA_016286535.1 Treponema sp.
CCTCTTGAAGAAGAAGCTGAAGAACTTCCTGAAGAAATAGAAGAAACACCAGCTGAAGAGGCCGCTGAAGAAGAAATCGAAGAGGCCGAAGAAGAATACGAGGCTATCGTACTTATTCCTGCTGGTCCAAACACCTCTGTTGCTCCATCTTTTGATTACGAAGAAGACGAAGTTGAACAGCTTGAAGAAGAAGTTTCTGCAGTTGAAGAAGTAGAAAAAGTTGAGGAAGTAAAAGAAGTTGAAATTACTAAAGAAATAAAGACTGAAGAAAGTCCAAAAGAAAAGAATGTGTCTAAATCAATAGAAAAACACATGGTAAAGAGTTTGAACGATCTTGAAAGCGGAAAATATTACATCCAGATTGCAGTCTTAAAGGATCAGGCAAATATTCAGGCTATCCTTGATGCATATGGAAACAATTATCCTGTAACAATTGTTCCACTTTCAAGTAAAACTGCCTACCAGATTTTAATTGGACCAGTTTCAATGGATGAATATGGTGTAATCCTTAACCGCTTCAAATCATACGGTTATAAGGATGCCTTCCTTAGAAAAATAAAATAAGCCCTTACTTAGGGAAGAAAAAAAGCTTTTGCCTGTAGTAATGCTGCAGAGCAGAAGCTTTTTCTTTTTTAAACTACTTTCTTTAAAAGCAAAAAATTAAATGCTATAATTTAATAATGAGCGTAAAAAAAATCAGTCCAAATCAGATTAGTGAAATTATAGTTAATAATATAAAAAATCCTGATATAGTTTTTGTTTTTTCTACAGATATTTCTGCTTCTACATGGGCAGAATGGACTGTAATAAACAGCGAAAAAACCGGGGTAAAGACAGTTTCTCTGAATCGTTTTATTGCATGGGATGATTTTAAGCGCCAGTTTGTAAGCGCAAACGTTCAGGGAAAACAGGCAATCCCTTCTTTGCTTAGAAAAATCTTTGTTTACGATTTAATTTTTCAAAACAGTCAGCAGGCAGCCCTGGGAAAGCCGCTTTTAAAAAGTCTTATAAATCCTCTTTATGCACAAAAAGGCTATTCTTTTGCAGACTGGCTTTCAAGAATTATTCCTTCTCTTAAGCTTTTACACGACCGCACACAGGAAATTGTAAAATTAAACCCGGATTTTTGTGACCAGGAAGATTTAGATTATGAGTTTATTTATCAAAAATATAAAGACTTCCTTGGTGATGAGTTTTTTGAGCCTTCCTGGCTAAAGCCCGATTTTTCTGCCATAGAAAAAGAATTCTTTGTATTTTATCCCGAACAGTTTACAGATTTTCTTGATTTCTGTCCTTTGCTGGAAGGCCTTCCTTCAGTAACGCTATTTGAAAATACAATTTCGCTTAAATCTCCTGTAGTTTATAAATATCCAAACGCAAGAAAGGAATTACGTCATAGTCTTTTATATATAAGAGATAAGGTAAACTCAAGCGGGGGAACAATTTCCTATGAGGATTTTGCCTATACGGTTGCGGGCCTGGAAGAAATCCTTCCTTATGTAGAGCGGGAATTTAACAGATATTGTATTCCTTATGTTCTAAGAACTGGTAAATCTTATACCCGGAATTCTGCAGGTTCAATTTTTGAAAACCTTCAGCAATGTAAAAAAAATAATTTTTCATATGAATCAGTCAGAGCTCTTTTGCTTAATACCTACATTCCCTGGAAAGACAAGGCTTTAAACGAGAGTCTTATAAGGAAAGGCTGTGATTATCACTGTATCTGTAATTACGAAAAGGGAAGGGAAAGAGACATATGGATTCTTGCCCTGAAACAAAGTAAAGAAAACGAAAAAGAATTAGCTTTATACCAGAAGTTAAGAAAAAGTGTGGAATGCATTTGTGATGCATCAGATTTTGCCTCCATAAAAAAAGCCTGGATTTTATTCAAACAGGATTTTTTAATTGATGATGACTTTTCTCTTGCTGCAAATAATATTTTAAGTTCCTGCATTGTTTTACTGGACGAATTGATAAGCATTGAGAAAGATTTTATAAGCCAGAGAAATCTTAATGTTATATCTCCTTTTGACTTTTTCTTGAATGAATTAAGAAATAAGAAGTATACACCACAGCAGAATCAGTCTGGAGTAAACATTTTTGACTATAAGGTAGCTGCCTCTGCCGCTTTTAAATATAACATTGTAATTAACTGTACTCAAAATGCACTTACAGTTTCCAACAGTCTTTTTTCATTTCTGACCAGTCAGAAAAGGGAAGCCCTTGGTATAAAAGATTCGGATTATGCAAGCAATGTTTATATTGATTTGTATAATAAATTTGAAAATACAATTTTTACCTGCAGTGAAGAAGCTTTTGACGGTTTCTCAATTCCGCACAATTATTTCAAGGTAGAAAAAAAATCTCCTTTTGAAAAACTTGAAAACAGCGATTTTATAAGGGCAGAAAAAAACTGGTTTCTGGAAGAAAGTCTTGTTCCGGATGAAATTTCAGATAATCAAAAAATGCAGTTTAATAAGTGGAAAGAAAGTTCTGATTTTTCCAAGACCCTCAAAAAATCTTCAGAAAACAAAGAATTAAGCAGACTGATTGATTATAAAATTAATACAGAAAGATCCAGAAATGGCGGTCAGTTTCCAAAAATCACCCAAAGCGATTTGAATGACTTTTTTCCTTGTTCCCGCAACTGGATTTTTAAAAAAGTTTTGCAGCTCAAGGAAGATTCTCTTGAAACCTCCCTTCTTGATAATTTTACTAAGGGAAACATATGTCATAAAAGTCTGGAAATCTTATTTAAAGAATTAAAAGAGACCATGATTTTTCTTCCTGTTTATTCTGAGCCGGATTTTGATGCGGATATATATAGCCTTGTTGACCGGTCAGTAGAAATGGCAATACATTCACGGGAATTTGATTATTATAAAAGCCCCCTTTCTTTACAGGTGCTTGAGTCACAAAAAGAAGATTTTAAGAAGATTATAATAGCCTTTTTAAAGCGCTTTTGTGCAGATGAAGAAAATAAAGGTTATGGCGGCTGTAGAATTCTTTCTGTTGAAGAATGGCTGGAATATAAAGATCAATCCACCTTATTTGGTATTTCAGGAAAGATTGACTGCATATTGAAAGATCCTGATGGAAAGATAATAATTGTAGATTATAAAAGTTCAAGTCTTCCAAGTGCGAAAGCCTGCTGGCTGGATATAAATACTATGACTCTTGGCAATTTTCAGTGTGCTACTTATGTATATTTGTATGATTATAATAACTTACTTTCAGATGATAAAATGAAGATGATTTTCACGGCAATTGAACCTTCATCAAAAAATAAAGAGACAACAGCCGTTGATGATGATAATGAACAAAAGAATCTTGAAAACTTCTGGCCAACCATAACCCTTCTTAAAGAATACACTGAATGTTTTGAAAAGAAAATAACAGAAGGAAAACTTGTGCCTGATTCATCATCAGACTGCAGATTAGACAGGGTAAATGTTTTAACAAATTGTAAAAACTGTTCCTTTAATTCAATCTGCCGTACTAGCTATAGCCTGGCCGGCCATAAAATTTAAGGGAGCAGAAAATGGAAAGATTAATAGATAAATATCCTTATTTAAAAGCCCTGGAGCATCCCTTAGATGAACAGCAGTTAAAGGTTTGCTGCCGTACAGATAATACAATTGTTGCTGCAGGAGCAGGTTCCGGAAAAACTCAGGTACTGGCAACCCGTTTTGCCTGGCTTGTAATGGAAAAAGGGATTCCTGCTTCAAAAATCCTGACTTTAACTTATACAAAAAAAGCCGCAGCAGAAATGTATTCAAGAATTTATGATACTCTGAATAAATTTGCCACAGAGGAAGGAATAGTAATTGGAAACAAGCAGAGACTGAATGCTCAAATGGCTCTTGCGGATTTTGCAAATGTTCACATTCAGACTCTTGATTCTTATTGTGGTTCAATTCTTCGCATGGCTGCCAACCGCTACGGAATAAGACCGGATTTTACTTCCGGTTCCAGCGATGCAAGAAAAAATGCAGAAGATTTAGCCCTGCCATTTATACTTAAAAACCGTAATAATATTGGAATTCAGCATTTTGCAAAGCCTGGAATGCTGCAGGATTTTAGCAGTAATGTTTTTGCAAAAATTATAAGTCAATATACGACTCTGGCAAGTCCACCCGATATTTTTTCTATAAATCTTATAAATCAATGTGTAAAAGTTCAGGATGAGTGGAACCTGAATATCAGAAAGTTTGAAAAATCCCTTTCTGCTATTTTAGATTATATAAATGAACATGCAGCTGATTTTTACTCAGATGAGTCAAAAAGAGAGCAGTATGATAACCTTATCCAGTTACTGGATAATAAAGACTATTTATTTAAGGAAATTCCGGAAGAAAACTTTATTTATAAGGATGATAATGAATTAAAGTCTTACCTTATTCTTTTTGAAAGTTTTTTAAAGGAATGGTCTGACTTCAAATTAAGAGATTTACGAAGAAAAGATTTTATAAAAGGTCTTAAGGAGATGATTAAAGAAAGTCAGGAAGGCTTTACAGCTTTATTTTTAAGTCTTATAGCCTTTATTAAAGATCTCCCTTACATAAAGGAACTCTGCCTATTACTCCAGAACTTTCTACAGGAAATTAATGATGCCAAAAGAGCCTCCGGAGCTTTAGAGTTTAGTGACATTTCTGAACTGGCCCTTAAAATCTTAATTGAACAGAAAGATATTCGTAAGCAGGAAAAAAATGCCTTCGATAAAATAATGATCGATGAATTCCAGGACAATAATGGTAAAAACAGAGATTTGCTCTTCCTGCTTTCGGAAGCAGAAGGCGAGGAAGATTTAAAATATCAGCCTTTTTCTAAAGAACCTGTTACTAAAAGAATTGTAAAAGATAAATTGTTCTTTGTAGGAGATGAAAAACAATCTATTTACAAATTCCGCGGTGCAGATGTTGCCGTATTTAATGAATTAAAAAAGGATCTTGCAGAAATAAACGGCCCGGAATCCTTTTTACAGATGATTTACAATTACAGGTCGGTTCCAGAACTTCTTTCATCTTTTAATATTCTCTTTGGCGGTTATGCAATAAAAGACGGTCAGTGGACTGATGCTGCCTATAATTCTATTTTCTTAAAGGAATCTGATAAGTACTACGAAGCCTTGTATCCTTTGTCTGCAGTAGCAAAGTTTGTAAATACAGAGCATGAAGAAGAAAAACCAGTTGCCCTTAATAAGGCGAATATAAAAACTCACCTTAAACTGCTAAAAATAACAACTGAATTTATGGATGCGGTTTCAAATAATGAGATTCTTTCAAAAGAAAATCAGATAATGTACTCAATTGCAAGACAAATCTATGAGCT
Organism: Treponema sp.; assembly: GCA_016286535.1. Classification (GTDB taxonomy): domain Bacteria; phylum Spirochaetota; class Spirochaetia; order Treponematales; family Treponemataceae; genus Treponema_D. The sequence continues at coordinate 5,332 of JAEESZ010000011.1, forward strand.
GCACACTAAGAAAAATATAGATTATTCAAAAATTGCTATTCTGGATAAATCCAGGGCAAAGCGTTCTTATTTAACTTCCTGGCTTGAACGTTTTAATATTCCCTATAATCTTGATGCCCAGGCCTATATTTTTAGTGAAGCTCCGGTAAATGATATTTATAATTTTTTCCGTCTTTGTGTTTATCCTTCCGATAAAAAAGCTTTTGCTTCTTTTATCTGTTCTCCTTTTACAGGGCTTGTTGAAGCTGACCTGGAAAAAATCCTTGCGGTTTCAATAGATTACGAAAATCCTGATTTTGTTTTTAATGCATTTGATTCTTCTTATGACGAAAAAATCAAAGATATTTTTGAGGAAGATTCTGTTGAATATAAACGCTACTTTGCGGCAAAAGACTTTTTTACTCAAAAGCAGGAGCTGGTATTAGCACAGGAAATTACAAAAAGCCTTACCATGCTCTGGTATGACTGCGGCTATTACTATGAAAGCATCTTAAATAAAAATTTAAATATTTTTGAAGAACAGTATGATTTACTTTTTGAAATTGCCCGCACTGCAGATTTAGATGGCAAAGGTCTTGCCTGGTTTATAGATGAACTTGCCATAATTAAAGAGAATGAAAAAAGAGCCACATCATCAGAAAGTTCTGATTTAAATACCAAAGAGGTTTCTTATCCACTTGAAAGAAGTTCTGCCGTTAAGGTTATGACAATTCATAAGAGTAAGGGCTTACAGTTTGATTATGTTTTTGTCCTGGGTTGTATTGTTCAGCCTAATTCAGAAAAAAGCAGTGATTTTTATTATGATGAAGATTTTGGAGTTTCCTTTACGCCTGAAAAGGGAGTAAGAAATTACTTTTTTGACAGATTAAAGAATCTTTCTGCAGAAAAAGAAAGTGCAGAACTGCGAAGGGTAATTTATGTTGCGGCAACCAGAGCTGTAAAAGAATTGTATTTTTATGGTCATTTTAAGCTTACAAAAGCTGAAGACAGCACAAAGATGGATTTATTTTTTACTCCAATCATCGAACAGTTTTATCCTGATTATACAAAAAAGGAATTTACTAAGGATTATGCAGAAAATGCCCCATTTGACCTGGAAATTCTTTCCTGGGTAGCTGCAAGCGTTTATAAGGACACAAATTCCTTTGATATAGATTGTCTGCGTAAGTTAAAAATTGAAAAGGCAGAAAAATGGATTGAAAAGGCTAAGGTTATTACTAAGCCTGAACTGGAATCAAAGCGCCTTAGTCCAAGTTCTTTAGAAATGGAATATGACGCAGATAAGGCCAGGGAGTTTAAGAACAGCCATGGTGAATTAAAGGATTTGTATCCCGAAATAGATAAAATAATAGAAAAATATAAATCTGTATTTTCCTTTAGTGATTTTGGAACTCTTGTTCATTTTTATCTTGAAAAGACTGTTAAAAATCAGTCTGAAGAAGAGATATTTTTTGATGCAAAAAAAATGATGAAAAAGCTGGGCGAAAAAGATCAGGAGATTTTACATAAAATCTGTATTTCTGTATGTAAAACCTTTATGCTCAGTAAGGCTGGTAAAGCCCTTCTTCTTGCAAAAGAAAAAGGTCTTGAATACTCTGCCGAGCATGAGTTTAAGTCTTTTAAGGATGGAAAAGTCATAACCGGAGCTATAGACTTGTATTTTCAAAACGAAGATTCTTCAATTACAATTGTAGACTATAAAACTGACCATGTTATAAATGAAGAAGTATATAAAGAACAGCAGCTTTGTTATAAAAATGCCGTGTGTGACTTATATAATTTACCTGAGGAAAAGGTAAATTGTCTTCTTTATTATATAAGATATGACTTACTCGTTAATGTGGGGTAGGGCTCTCTTTTTTACATATTTTGGGGCCTTGTAATCTATCCACCAGCCGCCGTCGTAAAAGCCATTGGTATTGGCTGTCGGAGTCAGAAAAATAACTTTTGTAGGATTCTCTGTATTGTAATAAAAGATATTGCTTTCCCATTGAAAAGCTTGGTCTTTTTTATCATCCGGTAATTCAAAAAGATTAGTTTTGTCGGAAGGTGTATAAAAAGATATTTTATATTTTCCCTTTTTAAGATTTAAGTGCATGGCCATTCCGCCCGAAAGATAATATTTTCCCTGGTAGTAATTTGCAATATCAGGAATATCAATCCATTCGTAAGTGGCTTTTATAGCAGAGTAGGTTACGTCATTGTCTTCCATATCAAGAACCCGAAGATAGCAGCGGACATCATTGATATCGCCATTATTCTGGGGCCGGTAAATGATAAGTTCCCAGGAAGGAAACGTTACGTCCTGGGAAGTTACAGGCTCCGAAAATAAAAGAAGGCTAAAGAAAAATTGAGTAAAGAATAAAAATAGAATGACTGAAATTTTCTTTTTTATTTTCATAAAAAATCTAGTCTTCGCTAACTGGCTCTAACAGATTGATAAGATCTGAAGATTCTAATGTTTCTAATTGTCTTTTTGCCATGCTGCTATATTCCTCATCTGAAGATTGTTCAAGTAATTTATAATACTTTATGGCTTCTTCTGTTTCACCAAGATTTTTACAAACATAAGCAAGATTTGTAAGAATTATCATATCTGAATTATCAAGTTCATAACCGCCCTTAAAATATTCTTTTGCAGCTTTTAAGTCATTGGAATAGATGCAGCATATGGCAGTATCATTATATGCAACAGGATTTTTAGGAAAATACTTTATAAATGCAAGTGATAAGTCTTTTGCATATTTTATTGAATCTTCGGATTTTTCAGATAACCAGTCTAAAATATATTCATGCATTGATGATTCAAAATCTACACCGGCTTTTTTTGCAGGAGTATTATTTGACCACAGCCAGTTTGATTTATTTTTTTTGTTTAACTCAAATACATTTTTTAGTAATTCGCATTGATTTTTATAATCCTTTATTAAGGAATATAAATGAGCCTTTCCAAAATACATATCAAGCCGTTTAGGATTATATGAAAGACCTTTATCGATATATTCGAAAGCTTTTAAACATAAATCATCATCATATTCAATTTCTGAATAAATATATATATCGTCACCGCTGTCATTATGTCCTACCATATATTCACCATCGAAATTATCCGGTAAGAAAGTTTCTAGATGCATTTGTTCTTGAGATGCCTGCATAATATACATATTAAAATAACATACATATAATTCAGGATCTTTCTTGTTTTTCTTTTCCCAGGCTTCCAGGAATTCTGCAGCTTCTTCCTGATTATCAGACTCCCATAAATTCCAGAATGTTTCTGAGTTACTTTCTGCGAATATTAAATTAAATGCAAACAATAATGAAAATAAAACAATTAAACTTTTTTTCAATTTTTTCTCCATAAGCGCATCTGTCAGCTTTGTTAATAGAACAATCACATACATTTCTTATAATTACAACTGTAAATATTATACAATCTTTTTTGGGCAAAAAAAAACCTTCCTGAATTAGGAAGGTTTTAGCGCGAGCGGCGGGGCTCGAACCCGCGATCTCCGGCGTGACAGGCCAGCGCGATAACCAGCTTCGCTACGCCCGCGTGATGTTGTTATATTATATTAAACACGGATTTGTGTCAATCACTTGATGCAAAAAAATTAAAAAAAAATTAAATTTTTTTTGACTAATAATCATTCTTTGCCCGCCTTTGTTTTGGCGTTGTTCCCTTAATCTTTTTATAGGTACGGATAAAATGACTGGCATCTGTAAAGCCGGTTTCCTGGCTGATGTAATCAAGGGTTTTATCTGTATAAAGAAGCAGGGTATCTGCCTTACAAACTCTAACGAACTCTATATATTCTTTGCAGGTCCTGCCATACTGAAGCTTAAACTGTTTTGCAAAGTTTGAATAACACATACCGCACTTTGAAGCAAGTTTTTCTATACTGATATTTTCTGAAGAATGTTTATCTATATATTCCAGAACAGAAAAGTCCTTGGCAGAAAAAGAGTCAAAAGTAGATTTTGAAGAAAAAACAAACCCCCGTCTTCGCCAGATTCTCATAAGCTCTGTAATAATCAGGCTGATTGTAGAAGCTGTTTTAATATCGTAACCGAATTCTTTGTGTTCAATTTCCCATATACAGTTTTCAAAAAATAATTTTACGGGATTGTATTTAAGTTCGTCTGCGGTAATTAAATTAAGCTTCTGATTCTGCTTGTAAACATTTTCCAGAAGGCGGGGTAGTTTAGGAGAACCAGGGGTTGTGTTTGTTAAAATCATATTGTCAAATTTAATTCCCATGTAAACAATGCCTTCCTGTGATTTTACAGCCCTGAAGGAATGAATCTGGCGGGGGTGAAAAATTATTAAATCTCCGGGAGTAAGAGTGTATTTTTCCTGATCAACTTCTGCTTCCATACTGCCGCTTACAAGATATATAAGTTCCGTAAAATAATGCCAGTGGGGTTTTATTTCTTTACAGTCACCTTTAAAGGCCTGGAAGGGTGCATTCAGACTGTCACTATATTCAAATAAATCATCCATACAATAATCCTCTTCAGAACTTCTAAAATAGAGATTTGTACAATTTCAATCTAATTTTTTTATATCACGTTATATAACTAAATGCTAGAGTATTTCAGATAAAATAAAGTTAGATTTATTTTAAATTCTGGAGGATGCTTACAATGTTTAAGTGGATCTGGTCTTACATTAAGAAGTATCGGTTTTGGATGGCAGCAGGATTAAGTCTCAGTACTATAGTAGCAGCTATGAATATGATTAATCCTTTGGTAACTGGTGCCATTGTAGATAAGGTAATTAAGGTTCAGAACCGCGATTTGAATCTTTTGTTCAAACTGGTAATTGTAATGGTAGCATGTACCCTCTTAAAATCAATTTTCAGATACACTTATCAGGTTATTTTTGAACACTGTTCTCAGAACGTAATCCGTTCTATGCGTGAAGATTTGTACAATCATATTCAGACACTGGACTTCAGCTGGTATGATAAATCTCCTTCTGGAAATGTTCTGACTCTTCTTACCTCGGACCTGGATAAGGTAAGACACTTTGTTGCCTGGGTTTTGTATCAGTCACTGGAAAATTCCCTCATTTATATTTTCTCAATTGTGACTTTAGGAACCATTAACTGGAAACTGACCCTTGCATTTTTAGCAATTGCTCCTTTTGTACTTTTTCTGGTACAGAAGTTTAAAATTCATATTGGACCTGCTCATATGAAGGTGCGCGACCAGTTTGCCTCCCTTAATACAACTGTAGGCGAAAATATCGAAGGAAACCGTGTCGTAAAGGCTTTTGTTCGCGAAGAATACGAAATTGAAAAATTCGACAAAGAAAACGATAAGTTCCGTCAGGTTTCAGTTGATAATGCTGATGTAAGGGTAAAATATACTCCATGGATAGAAACCCTTACTTCAATTCTGCCGGTATTTTTAATACTGGTAGGCGGTTATCTTGTAATTAATAAAGAGATGACAATTGGTCAGCTGGTAACCTTCAATGGCCTTATGTGGGCTTTTATTCAGCCAATCAATATGTTTGGTGTACTGGTTGATAACTATCAGAATTTTGGTGCCAGCGGAAAAAGACTTTATGAACTCTGGCAGACTAAGGCTCAGATAAAAACAGTCAAAGATGATAAGGATGAAATTAAAGGTAAGGTTGAGTTTAAGAATGTAAGCTTCAGCTACAATGATGAACATCCTGTTTTGAATAATATTTCCTTTACTGTAGAACCGGGCCAGATTGTCGGGGTTTTAGGTCCTACCGGAAGCGGAAAATCAACCATCGCAAATCTTTTGTGCCGTTATTATGATGTAAGCCAGGGACAGATTCTTATTGATGGAAAAGATGTAAGGGATTATGACTTACAGTATCTGCATAAGAATGTCGGTATTACCATGCAGGAAGCTTTTTTGTTCAGCGATACCGTAGAGGGAAATATTGCCTTTGGTAAACCGGATTCTTCTATGGAAAAGGTAGAAGAAGCATCTGCCTTAGCCCGCGTAAAAGACTTTATAAGAGATTTAACAGACGGCTATGACACAATTGTAGGCGAAAGGGGAGTAGGTTTAAGCGGCGGTCAGAAGCAGAGAATTGCACTTGCCCGCCTCTTCCTTGCAAATCCAAAGATTATGATTCTCGATGATACAACCTCTGCCGTTGATATTGAAACTGAAACAAAAATCAGGGAATCAATAAAAAAACAGTGTGCCGGTCATACAAGTTTTATAATTTCTCATAGATTAAGTTCATTTAAAGACTGTGATGTAATTATGGTTGTTCAGGACGGACAAATCAGTCAGTTTGGTACCCACGAAGAACTTATGGCTCAGGACGGCTATTACAAAGAAGTAATGGAAGTACAGCAGTAATTATTCAGGAGATTTTATTATGAGAAATAAATTTGATGCAGATGAGGAAATTGAAAAGAAAGTAAATCCCCGGATCATTTTAAGAATGATGAAGTGGATAAAGCCATACTGGGCATATATGTTCCTTGCATGTTTTATTATGCTTCTTGCCTCTGCTATAGGACTCTTAAGCCCTTATTTAACAAGAATGGCCATAGATAAGGCTATTCCGGATGCAATGAAGCTGCCGGCCGGCTCTGCATTTTTTGATAAATACGGCCTTTTAATAAAGATTTCAGCTTTTCTTCTTCTTTCGACCCTTCTGGTACGTTTTCTGCTTGCAGCAAAACTTAAGCTTATGACCAGAGTTGCTCAAAAAATCATCCTTACAATCCGTAAAGAAGTTTTTACAAAGCTGCAGTCTCTGCCATTTACTTATTTTGATTCCCGCCCTCACGGAAAAATCCTTATTCGTGTTGTAAACTATGTAAACTCCCTTTCAGATTTACTTAGTAACGGAATCATTCAGCTTATTTCTGATCTTTTTACCCTTATTGTAATCATCTGCTTTATGCTTGCAATTGACGTAAAACTTACTTTTGTCTGCATGGCAGTTCTTCCAATTTTAATTATAGTTTTAATTTCCATTAAGAAAATCCAGCATCAGGCCTGGCAGCAGGAAAGCTACAAGCGTTCAAATTTAACCGCTTATCTTTCAGAAAGCCTTAACGGTATGAAAATTACCAAAAGTTATGCCCGCGAAGAAGAAAATCAGACAATTTTTAACCGTCTCTGCGATAGATGTAAGGAAGTATGGATCAGGGCTGTAAATATCAATAATATCCTCTGGCCTATTGTAGATAACCTTTCTACTCTTGGCGTTGTTTTTGTTTATCTTGCAGGAATTGCCTGGCTGGGAGACGGTCTTGGCGGTACTGTAACCGTAGGAACTCTTGTTGCCTTTGCAGGTTATATCTGGCGCTTCTGGATGCCTATCCAGAACCTTGGAAACTTTTATAATTCCATGGTAACTGCCGGTGCCTATGTAGAACGCATTTTTGAACTTCTTGATGAAAAAGAAGAAATTACAGATAAGCCTGATGCAAAAGAACTTCCTCCAATCAGAGGACATGTTTCTTTTGATAAAGTAAACTTCAGCTACGAAAAGGGAAATCCAATTTTAAAGAATGTAGATTTTACTATAACTCCGGGAACCTCTGTTGCAATTGTAGGTCCTACGGGAGCCGGAAAAACTACAATCGTTAACCTTCTTACCAGATTCTATAATCCCGACAATGGAAAAATCCTTATAGACGGAATTGATATTCAGGATTTACAGATAAAGTCTATAAGAAAGCAGGTTGGCGTTATGCTGCAGGATTCCTTCCTCTTTAGCGGAACCATCATGGAAAATATCAGATATGGTAAACTTGATGCAAGTGATGAAGAATGTATAGAAGCCTGTAAAACTGTAAGGGCCCATGACTTTATTATGGCCTTCCCTGATGGTTACAATACAAAACTTACTGCAAACGGTGGAGGACTTTCTCAGGGACAAAAACAGCTTTTAGCCTTTGCCCGTGTACTTTTAAGTGATCCACGCATCCTTATTCTTGATGAAGCAACTTCCTCTGTAGATACCCAGACAGAAAGGGAACTTCAGGCGGGCCTGGACAAGCTTTTAACGAACAGAACAAGTTTTATTATTGCCCACAGACTTTCAACTATCCGTAATTCTGATATAATTTTCTTTGTAGATCACGGAGAAATTGTTGAAAGGGGTAACCATGAACAGTTAATGGCTCTGAATGGTAATTATGCCGCCCTGGTAAACGATGTAAAATTACATTAAACAAATATAAAGGTGGAGATAAAAGTATGGAATTTAAGAATCCTGTGTTAAGGGGAATGTATCCCGATCCAAGTATGTGCCAGGGACCAGATGGAAAATATTATATGGTCTGTTCAAGCTTTCAGTATTTTCCGGGCGTACCCCTATTTGAAAGTGAAGATTTGATTAACTGGAAACAGATTGGTCACTGCCTTACAAGAAAGAGTCAGCTCTTACTTGAAGACAATAATACAGGTGCCGGAATATATGCTCCTACTATCCGCTATAACAAGGGCCGTTTTTACATGGTTGTAACAAATGTTTCAAATATAGGAAACTTTTATGTTTATACCGATGATATTTACGGTGAATGGTCTGAGCCAGTAATTGTTGAGCAGAACGGAATCGATCCTTCTTTATTTTTTGATGATGACGGAAAGGTTTACTTTATTTCAAACGGAAATGACAGTCAGGGCCGCGGTTATATTCAGATGAGCCAGATTGATATTTCCAATGGAAAAAAGCTTTCAGAAAACAGGCCTTTATGGTATGGAACCGGCGGAAGATATATTGAAGCTCCTCATATGTATAAATTTAACGGCTATTATTATCTTCTTGATGCCGAAGGCGGAACAGAGTACGGTCATATGGTTAATACAGCAAGGTCTAAAAATATTTACGGTCCATATGAGCCTTGTCCTCTAAATCCTATATTAACAAACCGAAACCTTGGCGGCTATCAGCTGCAGGGGGCAGGCCATGGTGATATTGTTCAGGCAAATGACGGCAGCTGGTGGTTTTGTCATCTTGCCTTCCGCCAGACAGATAAATATATGCCTTACCATCATTTAGGACGAGAAACCTGTATGGAAAGCGTAGTCTGGAAAGATGACTGGTTTTATTTTGGTACTGAACTTCCAAAAGAAGGTGAATGCGGTCCTCAGGTTTCTAACGGCTTTAATCAGAAACAGGGCTATGGCTATGCCTTACTAAATACAGACTGTCCTGAAGAACACAAGTTTAAGCCTCAGAACTTTAATTACGAAAAAACTTTTGCAAATACTTCAATTCAAAAGGACTGGTGCTTTTTATGTAATCCGCAGAAAGAAAACTATAAGCTTTCTGAAGACTCTTTTGAATTAATGGCCGGAGACAAAAGCATAGATACAGCAAAGGGAAGTCCAACTTTTATTGGAATAAGACAGAATGAGTTTACAGAGAGCCTGAGCCTGGAATGCGAACTTTTATCTTACGAAGAGGGAAGTCAGGCCGGTCTTACAATTTATATGGACCCTGCCCATCATTACGACCTTTTCTTACAGGCCGAAAATGGAAAAATATATGCAATTTTTAAGGTTACAATTGGTCCTGCAAAGAGTATAATTAAAAAGATTGAAAGGGGAGATTGCAAAAAAGCCCTGTTTAAGGTTTTTGCAAATCCTTATTCTTATGAATTTTTTGTAGATGATACTCAAATGGGAAGTGCAGATAGCCGTTATCTTTCTTCAGAAGTTGCCGGTGGCTTTACAGGAGTTTTTGAAGGTCTTTTTGCACAGAATAAAGCCCGGGCCCGTTTTACAAACTTTACAAAAATTCACAGGGAAGAAAATAAATAAAAGGTGGATTTTTTGAACAGCCAGAGTTTTTCTGATTTATTGATTTTTGTTTTAATAGCAGTAAGCCTTCTTAATGCTTTTCTTTTAATTATGCTTCTTTTAAAGAAATCTAAAGGGGATAATTCAAACATAAAGGAAAAGCTTGAGTCCTACGAAAAAGAATTAAAGGATGAATTCAGGCGAAACAGACAGGAAAATGCCTCCAACTCTTTTTCTGCGCGAAAAGAAACTATGGATACCCTGATGAATTTTCAGACTTCCATAAATAATACCTTGAACACCCGTTTCGATTCCCTTACAAACGCAACACAGTCCAGCCTTAAAAATCTGCAGGAAGGTAACGAAAAAAAACTTGAGCAGATGAGACTTACTGTCGATGAAAAGCTTCAGTCAACTCTGGAAAAAAGGCTGAACTCTTCTTTTACCCTGGTAGGCAGGCAGCTGGAAGCCGTTCAAAAGGGGCTGGGAGAAATGCAGACTCTGGCCAGCGATGTAGGAGGCTTAAAAAGAGCCCTTACAAACGTAAAAACTGCCGGAGCAATGGGAGAAGTTCAGCTGGAAAATCTTTTGAGCCAGGTGCTGGCTCCATCTCAGTACGAAAAAAATGCCCACCCCAATCCTGGAAATCCTGCCAATGTTGTAGAGTTTGCCGTAAAGCTTCCGGGCACTATAGAAAAGCAGGATTTTATATACCTGCCGGTAGATTCAAAATATCCTTACGAAGTCTGGGATAAAATCACTCTGGCATACGAAAAGGCAGATAAGGCCGAGCTGGAAAACTACAGAAAGCTTCTTGCAAGCGATATTAAAAAGTTTGCAAAAGATATAAAAGAAAAATACATTGAAGAACCTTATACTACCAGTTTTGGTGTAATGTTTCTGCCTTTTGAAGGCCTTTATTCCGAGGCTATAAGAATCCCCGGTCTTTTTGAACAGATTCAAAATGAATATAAGGTTACTATTACAGGCCCCACAACTTTGAACGCCTTTTTGAACAGTCTGCAAATTGGTTTTAGAACCCTTGCAATTCAAAAGGAAAGTTCCCGTGTATGGGATTTGCTTGCCGGAGTCAGAGCCGAGTTTGGAAGATTCGGGGAATGTCTTAATGCTACAAAGAAAAAACTTGAAGGGGCCGCAAGCGAAATTGAAAGGGCAGAGGTTCGAACAAGGGCCATTCATAAAAAGCTCAATGTGCTTGATTCTATAGCTGAATCTGATTTGTAGTATTTATTAATTTATAGTATATTTATTGTATGACCAAAAATGATTTAGTTTCACAAGCCTATAATCAGCTGAATAAAAAGAAAGAAAGCCCTGAAATTAAAAAGCCTGTATTTCAAAAAATCAGTCTCGAAAAAGCCCAGCCTGCAGCCGGCAATCAAAAAACTCAGCCTGCAGCAGGCAATCAAAAAACTCAGACCCCGGCCGGCACACAAAAAACTCAGACCCCGGCCAACCTTAAGTCTGATTTATCTAAAAGCAGGCTTTCCGGCAGTCAGCAGCTTGATAATTCTGTAAATTACTTAAAAACCGGCGGACTTTTAAAAGTTCCTGTAGAAAAAAGTGAAGAAGAAGGAAAAGATTCCGTTTACCGTCGGGTTGCAAAATTTCTTTTAATAATTGGCGAAGATGAAGCTGCAAAGATTCTTCCTCATTTAAGTGAAGCTCAAATTGAAAAAATAATTCCAGAGATTGCTTCCATTCGTAGTGTAGACAAGGATGAAGCCCAGGTAATTCTTGCAGAATTTGATTCCTTATTAAACGAAGCCCGTCAAAGTGGTGGTCTTGAAACTGCCCGCGAAATGCTTACCAAGGCTTATGGAGAAAAACGTGCCAATGAAATGCTTTCTAAGGCTGTTGCTTTTGAAGGTAAAAGGCCTTTTGAGTATCTTCAGGGAGCAGACAGCGAAAGAATTTACCTTTTAATAAAAGATGAAAATATTGGTGTTCAGTCTCTTGTACTTTCCAACCTGGAGCCTAAATTATCTGCCAGTGTAATTAACAAAATGACTGCAGAAGAAAAAAAGGCAATCGTGTTAAGACTTGCAAAAATGGAAAGCGTAAGTCCTGATGTAATCAGAAGAGTTGATCAGGCCATGCACGAAAAATCCTTAAGGCAGACTACAGAAAAGGCAGAAAATATTGACGGAAGAAATGCCCTTGCCCAGATTCTTAAAAAAATGGATCCGGGGTCAGAAAACGATATTTTGTCTTATCTTTCAGAAGATGATCCGGATTTGGGCCAGGATTTACGCAGCCGTCTCTTTACCATGGATGATGTTGTTAAATCAGATGACCGCTTTATTCAGGAAAAATTAAGACTGATGAGCGAAATAGATATTGCCTATCTTATTGCGGCAAAACCAGATGATTTTAGAGACAAAATTTTAAATAATATTTCTGCCGGAAGAAGAGAAGAAGTTCTTGCCCAGGAAGATATTCTAAAACCTATGCGCAGAAGTGACTGCGAAAAAATTACATCAGAGTTCTTTTCTAAATTAAGAAGGGCATACGAAGAAGGCCATTTAATCATAAAAGACAGAAATGATGATGTTTTTATTTAATTAACTATTGGAGTACCCCATGTTTGATGTTACAGACAGTGCGAACCTGAATAAGGAATATAATGGCTTTGTATTAATTTCTATTGAAGAAATAAAGGATTATAAGGCAAAGGCGGTTTATTTAAGACATAAAACTACAGGTCTGGAAGTTTATCATGTTATAAAAGATGATAAGGAAAATCTTTTTGCTTTTGCCTTCAGAACCCTCTCTAAAGATTCAAAGGGAACTGCCCACATTATGGAGCATTCAACCCTATGCGGAAGCGAAAGATATCCTTTAAAAGAACCATTTAATACTCTTGCTTCTACAAGCATAAATACTTTTTTAAATGCAATGACTTATCCCGATAAGACAGTATATCCGGGAGCTTCTCTTGTACGCGCAGATTATTTTAATATGATGAGCGTTTATGCAGACAGCGTATTTTTTCCAAAACTGGACTATACAACCTTTATACAGGAAGGTCACAGACTTGAACTTGATGAAAAGGGAAATCCTGTAATTCAGGGAGTTGTATATAATGAGATGAAGGGAAATTACTCTTCTTTTCCTCAAGTAGCTTACAGCGAAACTATAAGTGCAATGTATCCTGATTCATATCCTGCTTTTGATTCAGGCGGTGACCCCCTCGAAATTCCATCTTTGACCTACCAGGAATTTTTAGATTTCCATCAGAAGTTCTACAATCCAGATAACTGTATTTTGTTTCTTTATGGAAATATTCCGACTGTCGACCAGCTGGATTTTTTGAATAAAGAGTTTATGAGCCGCATAGAAAAAAAATATAATTGCAGCGGTCAGATAAAAAATCTCTATTCAACAAGTCCTATTATTAAGGATCAACTGCTTGATTTAATAAAATTAAATGTTCACACCGAATCAAAAGAAATAAGGCGCTGCGCTCCAGAACAGGGCTCTACCGGCGAAATGGTAAACCTTGCCTGGTATACAGGAAGTGCCAGCATGGAAAAACTTTTCTTAAATGAAGTTCTCTGCGGTAACGACAGTTCACCAATTTCAAAGGTTTTAAAAGATGCCCGCCTTGGAGACGAACAGACTTCAGGTCCATTTGGTCAGTTTAAGGAAGAATTCTGGACCTTCGGCATGATGGGTGTAAAAAAATCAAACGAAGATAAACTTTTTGACCTTATTACAAAAACCCTTAAAGATTTATATGAAAATGGAATTTCTCAGGAAGATATAGATTCTGCCGTTATGGGGATTGATTTTACCTTACGCGAAATAAACCGTTTCTGGGGTCCATATTCCATGCAGATTATGGAAAAAGTTCTTAAAGACTGGACAAACGGAAATAAATGTTCTGCAAGCTTAAATCCAATTTCTTCTTTTGAACTTGTAAAGGAAAAACTTAGAAGTGATAAAGATTATACCAAAAAACTTATAAAAAAATATTTTCTGGACAACAAGACCTGCATAAAAATCATTGTAGAGCCTTCAGACCAGTATTTTAAAAACAGAAATCAGAAGGAAGCCCTTTTAATTTCTAAACTGAGCCAGAATCTTAATAAAGAAGAATTAAAAAAGGATCTGGATAAACTTCACGAATATCAGCAGCATATAGAAAGTGCAGAAGAAAGTGCCTGCATACCTGTGACCCGCCTTAGCGAACTGGATCCTGTAATTGAGTATCCTAAAATTATTGAAGATTACATACAGGTTGATGAAAAACTGAATGTACCTTTGTTTATAAGCAAAGAAGAAACAAACGGACTTTTCTATATGGAAGTGCTTTTCCCTTTTGATACAATAAGTCCAAAATATTATAAATACATGACCTTTCTTTCAAATATAATTACAAATCTTGGCTGGAATAAAAAAGGCTGGGATAAGTGTATTGCCCAGTCAGCCTGTATTATGGGAGATGTATGGGGAAAACTGCTTGTAGGTAATATTAATGACTGCCCTGAATGCAATAGAATTGCAGAAGAATATAAAGATAAAAAATTTATGGGAAGAAACTGGCTTGGAATTGCAACGAAAGCCGTTACCGAAAAGGCCGGAGAATGCCTTGATTTACTTAGTGAAATCATCACTAAAATGGATTTTGATGATGTAAAAAGATTTAAAACTCTGGCAAATGAAAATTATTCAGAATTTAAATCCGGCTTTGTTTCCGGCGGAAGGGAATTTGCCATTAAAAGGGCAAGGGCTGCTTCAAATAAAGGTAATGCCCTCATAGAAATATTATGGGGAATAAGTCAGGGCTTTACCGCAAAAGAATACAAAAAAAATGCCCGAAAGCATCTTAAAATATTTGAAAAACTTTACCAGGAATGTCTTAATAACGGAGCTATAATCCACCTTACCTGCGACGAGGCATCTTTAGAAAAAATAAAGCCTCTGCTTAAAGACTTCTGCCACAATGCTCAGTTAAAGGCCTTAAAAGAAGCAAAAGAGGTAAGCCTTGAAGAAATCCTCGAAAACGTAAGCCAGTATAAGTTTACACAGGACAAAAAAGGACTTCAGGCAATTCAAATAGAAACTCAGACAGGCTATTCTGTTGCCGCATCCTCTTCTTCAAAATATCTTACAAAAGAAGCAAGTGCAGAGCAGGTTCTTACCGCCTGGTTCAGTCTTCATCCTCTTTGGGATAAAATCCGTACTTCAGGAGGTGCCTATGGTGCTGGTTCCTATGCAGATAACGGAGATGAATCAAGTATCTTCTATTCTTACAGAGACCCAAGCCCTTTAAAATCTTTGCAGATTTATAAAGAAAGCTTAAAGGAAGTTATAGAAAATCCTGTAAGTGCAGAAGATGTTGAAAAAACAATTGTTTCAAATTATGGAAGTGCAATTCTTCCTCTTTCTCCAAAAGAAAAGGGAGAAAGGGGATTTCAAACTTTTATTTATGCCGAACCGGAAGATTCAAGACAGAGAAGGGTAAACAATCTTTTAAGCGTAAAAACAGAAGATGTTGCCGCTGCTGCAAAGCGTCTTTATGACTATACAGAGGATACTTACCGTCAGGTAATTTTCTGCGATAAATCAAATAATATTACTAGTAAAAAATTAAAACTTCCACTATAATATTTATAGAAACTTCTCTGAATATAGATTTACAGGAGTGAATAATGGATAAGAAAACAAAAGAATGTATTCAACTTTTACGAGATTTAGTTTCAGACGTTCAGGGAGCTCCTTTCCCTGGAGGAGATTTAAAATCAGAATTGTATTCAATCTGGTATGATCATGCACAAAAAGCTGCTGTGGAATGTTTTGAATTCTTAAATGATAACTTTCCTTCAGAGCAGAAAGATCTGAATAAAACTCTTGGAAAGCTCTTCGAAGATAAATAATTATTTGAACAAGGCTGCCTGAAAAAAAGGCAGTCTTTTTTTTTCTAAAGTTTCCATTTCAAAAACCGAGAATAAAGTAATATAAAGGAATTATTGGGATGGGAAATTCTTCTAAAATTTTAAGCCTCATAAAATACGGATTCTCTAATTCAAAAAAGAAGTTTGGCATAAATTACTGGCGTTTCTTTTTTAATGCCATTGAAAAAAATTCAGGTGCACAGCAGATGTTCTACCTGGAATTCGAAATGTTAAATCCCTGGCTTTCGGCAGATAAAGCAATTCTTGGATACAAGCCAAGAGTTTCAATCAGTGCAGAAGATTTACAGTACGCACTTGCCGGAACAGAAAATGCAAAAAATATACAGACAGAAACAATTTTACAGCCATCATACTGCGCAGTAAGAATCGGAAAATTCGGTAAAAATGGTAAACAGCTTTGTTCCTACTATCCGTTAAACGAAGTTTCTTTTGATGCAAAACCTTTTGAAATTGTTGCAGGCCAGAATGTATTTAACGAAAATAAGCTGCAGGGCTCAATTCATATTACAAAAGAAGACTTAAATGATTTTCCGGAATTAATGTGCGATTATGGAAATGCCAGCTGGAATCTTTCTTACATAATGAATGTCTTATGTGCAAACGGCTATAATGCAAACGGCAACAGATGGTTCCCTGCCGGCTTGAATGTATCTTACAGCGGTTCAATCACCTTTGATGAAACAGAATATATCATTGATCCATCCCGATCTTATGGTTTTATGGAACGCTTATGGGGAAAATCCTTAATGGAGCCATGGTTCCACATTTCTTCTGCAAATTTAATCAGCAATATTACAGGAAAACCTCTTGAAGCTGCAAGCTTTAGTGTTCAGGGCGTTTTTGATCAGCATGTTTCTTTTGCCGGCAATATAGAAAAATCACAGATATTATTCTCTTTAGACGGAAGCAACAAGTATTCCGATGTATGGCAGTGTACTCAAATGCCTTCTGTAGAAGAAATTGACCAGAATAACCTGCACTGGAGTGTAAGTATTCATAACAAACAGTGGATTATTGATGTTGATGCCTTTTGTCAGATAAACGAACTTACAAACCGCAGCATAGAACTTCCGGAAGGTCAGAGAAAAGTATTGAATGTACTTCAGGGCGGAAGCGGCAGCGGCGAAATTAAAATTTACCGTAAATCCGGAAAAAATCTTGAACAGATAGAATTTGCTAAATTTACAAATTGTGTCTGCGAATTTGGTCACATAGAAGAAGCAGAATTATAGTAGATTTTATTGTCGATTTTCGAATTTATTATTAATTTAAAAGTATGAATTACGAAAATTTTACAATAAAAACTCAGGAAGCCTTACAGGAAGCTTCGTCAATTGCTAACAAAAAAGACAACTCAGAAATAGGCACAGAGCATGTTTTACTTGCCTTGCTTGAGCAGCAGGATGGTTTAATTGTTCCAATTGTTGAACGCATAGGAATTTCCGTCAACGAAGTAATCAACAAAACAAAAGCAATTATAGATTCAAATCCAAAAGTAACAGGCCTTTCACAGGTTTATTTCTCCCCAGAATTCCAGAAGATTCTAGCTAAAGCAGAAGATGAAATGAATGCCTTACGCGATCAGTTTCTTTCTACCGAGCATTTACTCCTGGCCATGTCAAATTCAACGGGAAGGACCGGGGAAATGCTTAAGAAGTTTGGAATAAGTCACAATGCAATAATTGAGGCTTTAAAATCTGTCAGGGGAAATCAGACTGTTGATTCCCAGGACCCGGAATCTAAAACCCGGACTCTGGAAAAATTTACAAAAGATTTAACAGCCCTGGCCCGTCAGGATAAAATTGACCCTGTTATTGGCCGTGATGAAGAAATCAGAAGGGTAATGCAGGTTCTCTGCAGACGAACAAAAAATAACCCTGTCATTATTGGAGAGCCGGGGGTTGGAAAAACTGCCATTGTGGAAGGCCTTGCCAGAAGAATTGCCAGTGGTGATGTTCCGGACTCCCTTAAAAACAAAAGACTTCTTTCCCTTGATTTAGGAAGCCTTGTTGCCGGCGCAAAATTCCGCGGAGAATTTGAAGAAAGGCTCAAAGCTCTAATAAATGAAATCCAAAAATCTGACGGGCAGATAATTTTATTTATTGATGAATTACATACTCTTGTCGGCGCCGGAGCCAGCGAAGGTTCTATGGATGCTTCAAACCTGCTTAAACCGGCCCTTGCCCGTGGAGAACTTCGTGCAATTGGTGCAACCACCTTAAAGGAATATCAGAAATACATAGAAAAAGATTCTGCTTTGGAAAGAAGATTCCAGCAGGTTTACTGTGCCGAACCAAGCGTAGAAGATACTATTGCAATTCTTCGTGGACTCAGGGAAAAGTATGAAATACATCACGGTGTAAGAATTGAAGATGAAGCTCTTGTTGCAGCTGCAACCTTGAGTAACCGTTATATTTCTTCAAGATTTTTGCCGGATAAGGCCATTGACCTTGTTGATGAAGCTGCCAGCCGCCTTAAAATGGAAATTGAAAGCCAGCCTACAGAACTTGATCAGGTAGAAAGAAAAATTCTTCAGCTGCAGATAGAAAAGCAGTCGCTGAGTAAGGAAGATGATCCTGCCAGCCTTGAAAGATTAAAAAAACTTGAAAAAGAACTTTCAAACCTTTCTGCAAAAAGAGATTCAATGAAGCTTCAGTGGCAGAATGAAAAAGAGACCATAGGAAGAAGCCGAAGCCTTAAAGAGGAAATTGAAGCTGCCAGATTTGAAGAAGAAAAATATACCAGGGAAGGAAATCTGGAAAAGGCTGCCGAATTAAAATACAGTAAGATTCCTGCCTTGCAGAAAGAGCTGGAAGAAGCCCTTAAACTTCAGAAAGAAAAAGAAGACAGCGGTAAGGAAAGTCTTTTAAGACAGGCTGTTACCGAGGAAGATATTGCTAAGGTTGTAAGTTCCTGGAGCGGAATACCTGTAAGCAAAATGATGAGCAGCGAAAAACAAAAGTACCTGCAGCTGGAAGAAGTTTTACACAAGAGGCTTGTAGGACAGAATCAGGCTGTACAGGTTGTCAGCGATGCTATCAGACGAAACAGAAGCGGATTAAGTGATCCAAATAAACCTCTTGGATCCTTCCTTTTTATAGGCCCAACCGGAGTTGGTAAAACTGAACTTGCAAAAACACTTGCAGACTTTCTCTTTAATGATGAAAAGGCCCTTACAAGACTGGATATGAGTGAATACATGGAAAAATTCAGTGTTACAAGACTGATTGGTTCACCTCCAGGATATGTAGGCTATGACGAAGGCGGCCAGCTTACAGAAGCTGTAAGACGACGTCCTTATTCCGTAATTTTGTTTGATGAAGTAGAAAAGGCTCATCCAGATGTCTTTAATGTTCTGCTTCAGGTGCTCGATGACGGAAGACTTACAGACGGTAAGGGTAGACTTGTAGATTTTAAGAATACCATAATCATTATGACCAGTAACCTTGGAAGTGATATTATTCTTTCTGCCGCAGAAAAAGGAATCTCCGTGGAAGAAACTAAAGGTCAGATTGATGCACTTTTAAAATCCACCTTCCGACCGGAGTTTTTGAACCGAATAGATGAAACCGTAATGTTCAGACAGCTTGATAAAGACTGTATTACTCAGATTATAAATCTGCAGCTTGAAAGAGTTTCAAACAGACTTGCAGACCGAAAAATCACCCTGAACTATACGGACAAGGCTCTGGACTTCCTGGGCAGCGTTGGTTACGATCCTTTAATGGGTGCAAGACCTGTAAAAAGGGCAATACAAACTTACGTAGAAAATCCTCTTGCAAAAGAACTTTTGTCCGGAAATATTATGGAAGGTTCTAAGGTCCAGGTCGATTCAGATGGAGATAAGCTGATTTTTTCTAAGCTTTAATACTGAATAGATTTTACTTTTGTGTTAGAATATCTGCATGCTTTCTTATCAACATGTTTTTCATGCAGGAAATCACGCAGATATTCTTAAACACTATGTGCTTTCCTTTGTTTTAAATTCTCTTAATAAAAAAGAAAAAGCCTGGACCTTTATAGATACACATTCAGGAAGCGGTTTATACGATTTATACGATAACAGAAGCCGTAAAACTCAGGAAGCAGAAAAGGGCATTCTAAAACTATTAGAAAATAAGGCTCAGCCACAGGAACTTGAACTTTATTTAAATACAATAAAACCTTATCTGGAAAAAAACTTTTATCCGGGTTCCCCACTTATAGAAAAAGCTTTTTTACGGCAGCAGGATTTTTTATTTTTAAGCGAACTTCATCCTGCAGAATATCAGAATCTTTTACAGGCTGCAGGAAAAGAAAAAAATATTAAGGTAAAAAATCAGAACGGCTTTAATTTATTAAAAGAAATTACTCCTCCTGTAACAAAGAGGGGAGCGGTATTAATTGACCCAAGCTATGAAGAAGCTTCTGATTACGAAATTCTTAGCCAGACTGTAAATGCAGTTTTCAAAAAATGGACAAACGGCATTTTTATGATATGGTATCCTCTGCTTGCCCACAGAAAAACAGAGATTGAAGAAATGCTTAATTCCATAAAAGAAAATGTTTATAAAATTAATAAGAATACAGAAATAGCAGATTTACAGCTTTGTGTTGCAGATAAAGATTCTCATATAGAAAAAGACTTACAAAGCATTCTTGATGATAAGGATAAAAAAAATCCGCCCCGTTTATACGGAAGCGGAATGCTTGTAATTAACAGCCCCTGGCATCTGAAGGAAGAGGGGCAGAAAGTATGCGAATATCTTAGTGGCCTTTTTTACCGCTAAAGAAATCTCTGATTTTTTCTATAAGGCGTTTAAAGAAAAGATAGATTTTATAAAAGAATCCCGGATTACGAAGCTTTTCAAGTCTTTTATAGCCCTCTAAAAGTTCTGCATCTGTAAATTCTTTTCTCTGATTGTTTTCTTCAATTTCCATTTCGAGCTGTTCAATATCAGAAAGATTATCGACTATATTTGCCTGAATATTGGTCCAGCCTAACTGGGTTGCTGCCTGAAGACGGCGTTCGCCGGCAATAAGTTCATATTTACTGTTAATGGTAATAGGATTAAGTAAACCATAATGCTTGAGACTGTCTTTTAAATCTTCAAGATTACCTAAATCTTGTCGTACACGCTTACGTATTTTAATGTCTCTTATTGGTACAAGCATCAAAGCCTCCTTTTATTCCATTAAATAGTTAAAATCATAATCCTCTTCTGCCCAAGTTTCTTGCTCAATATTATTATCTGTTAAAGTTGTACTATCTAAATTATCGTTTGTAAAGTCGTAACCGTCATTTAAGAAATCAAAGTTTACGGTAAGAGGACTTGTATCAAAATCAAGATTAAATCTCTGTCCGGACTTATACATTTCTTTTTCAAGTCTTATTCTTGCAAGGGTTGAATTTGTTGTATTTGAATGAACCGGACAAATTTCTGTTGGCTGGGTTCCCTCTAAGAACCACTGTGTAGTTTTATGGTCACCACAGGCATCTGTCAAAATCATACCTGATTCTGAACAAACCGTACATTCAATTACCCCCTGAAGAGGTCTTGTAAAGTCCTTCAAAGGAAGATCTGCATGAATCTTGTCAAAATATTCACCCCATGCAAAACCTGCAAGGGTTGCACCGGTAATATTCAAACCTAAAGACTGTCCAGGACGGTCAAAACCAAACCAGAAGGCAGCAGAATAATAAGGAGAAATACCGCAGGTCCAGGCATCAGCCCAGTTCTGGGTAGTACCGGTTTTACCGCCGACAGGCATTGTATAAACTCTTCCGTTTTTGTCCCTGTAGTCAAAATGCCATTTTTGAGCATGTAAGGTACCGCCGTTATTTACAGTCTGTTCAAGCAGCTTAACCATTACGTAAGCAGTCTGTGGAGTAATAACCTGAATTGCTTCTCCCTTTGCAGCCTGTTCTTTTCTTATTTCAAGTTCCGGATTTAATATAACATTTCCGTTTTTGTCTTCAACAGTTCTGATTGCCATTGGAGTTACGGCCTTACCACCGTTAGCGAAAACTGCATAAGCTCTGGCCATTTCTATAGGACGAACAGAACAAACTCCAAGACCAATAGGGTAGCCTGGATTAAAGCCTCGGGTTGGTAATTCTTCTTTGCTTATACCAAGCAGAGCAACTGCCCTGTCAATTGCGGCATTAAAGCCGATAGCATCAAGAATCTTAAGAGAAGGTACGTTCATGGAACGGGTTAAAGCATAATATAAAGAAACGTTACCTTCCCATTCACCCTTGAAGTTCAAAGGAATGTAAGGTTTTCCGTCTGCAGTATGGAATACAATTGGGGTATCAGAAATTTGAGTTGTAGGAGTGAACTTCCTTGTATCAATTGCGGCAGAATAATAAAGAGGCTTAAAGGTTGAACCAGGCTGAACCTTTGCCTGAACAGCACGAATAAACTGGTTTTCCTGGTCAAACTTGCTTCCACCTACCATTGCGTCTATGTAACCGTTTTCATGATTCAAGGCAATCATAGTACCTTCAATGGTTGTTTTTTCTTCTTCCTGTTTAGAAAGGGCTGTACCACGGTTGATGATGTTGAGCTTTAATTTGTCGGCTCCGGTCATCATGGAAAGTACGTCCATAACAGGATTTATTCTGCTGACATAAGTGTTGTTTGCAACAATTTCAGATCTTTGTTCGCTGACTTTTAAAGAGGAAATATCAAACATAAGGGCCAGCATTTCTGTAAGAGGAATATAATTCTTTACGGCAACATTTGATTTTCTTGAATGTTCGTTCTGATATCGTTCATTTGCCGTGTTGATATATTTTTCCATTACATTCTGGGCAATTTCCTGGTGAGCAAGATTTAAGGTTGTATTTACTGTAAATCCGCTGGTGTAAATATCATCAGAACCGTAAATCATATTATTTAATTCACGTCTTACATATTCACTGAACCATGGAGCCTTATCTTCCCTCATCATATAGGCAGAGGTAGAAGTTCTTGTATAATCAAAGGTTGCCCAGTAATCTTCAAAAGAATCCTTTGCTTCTTCTTCTGTAATAAAACCAGCCGCAACCATAGATTTTAAAACATCTGACTGTCGGTCCATAGCCCGGTTTGGATGATCAAAAGGATTGTAAAAAGCAGGGTTTGAAAGCTGAATTACAAGAATTGCGGCTTCGGCAGGCGTAATTTCTGCTGCAGAATGGCCAAAGTAATATTTTGAGGCTGCGTTTACACCATAAGTTCCGCCGCCAAAGTAGATTTTATTAAGGTAAAGTTCAAGAATCTCATTTTTAGAATAACGGCGTTCCATCTGAATAGCCCACCATAATTCTTTAATCTTTCTTCCATAAGACATATCGGTTCGGTCACAGTAAAGTGTACCTGCAATCTGCTGGGTAAGGGTAGAACCACCACCAAGTTTCTGTCCGGTAAGTTTACCTATAACCGCACGAAGAACGGCCTTTACTGTATAACCTTTATGAGAAAAGAAAACCCTGTCTTCACGGGTAATCAGGGCATCTACCATTTGCTGTGGCAAATCCTGATAGGCAATAATTTCGCGTTTTTCATCAGAGGTGAACTCTGTAATAAGTTCGCCGTTTATATCAAGTAATTTTGTTGGTAAGGCAGTTTCAAATTCTGTAAAGTATTCTGTATTTTTTATATTCAGTGTTTGTGAAAGTCCCCAGCCTAAAAGGGCACCAAAAAGAATTGCATTTAAAGTTAAAAGAGAAAGCAAGACAATTGGTGATTTTTTAATTTTTGTCATATCATTTCTATTATAGACTTTCTAAGCAAGATTTACAAGGCGCCTTAATTCCAGTGCCTTAATTCCTGGCAGGATTTACATGGCGCATAAAAAGGTAAAAAAAAAGGCTCGGAACGAATCCGAGCCATGCCCATCAGGCAACCGGGAACATGGGTGGGAGGGGAAAATGTTCCCGGTACTTATATTATCGCCCTATAGGTTAAAAATCTTTAATCGAAATTAAAAAATATTAA
This sequence comes from Treponema sp., assembly GCA_016286535.1. Classification (GTDB taxonomy): domain Bacteria; phylum Spirochaetota; class Spirochaetia; order Treponematales; family Treponemataceae; genus Treponema_D. The sequence continues at coordinate 29,000 of JAEESZ010000011.1, forward strand.
AAGATTTTAATTATTCTTCAAGAATCTGCAGATCAAAACCAAAGTTTGCAGTGTAAGATTTTCCCTTTATTACATTTATGGTTCTTACAATTTCGTAATCGCCAATGCTAAAGGTGATTTTGTGTTCCCCTTCAGAAATTACAAACTCTTTTCCTATTGTGCTGCAGGCTTCTCCGTCAAGGAAGACTTTTGTAGATTCTGGGGCCAGAATGATTAAGGTTGGTTCAATGCTTTTCATTTCTACCGTAAGAGCTGTAGTTTTAGCCTGTTCAATTCTAACGGTGCGTACTTCGTTTCTGTAAGCTTCAGAAATGATGGAAATATTATGAATTCCAGTATCAAGAAGGATTTTATGAGAATCCTTTGTAAAAGAAACTGAATTATCATCTATAAATACAGAGCAGGGCTCAAGTTTTCCTTTTGAAGAAAGGGTTAAATTAAGGTTTCCCTTATTTTTAAGAATAGGTTTTACACTAATTCCAATTTTTGCCTTTGAAACTTCTTCAGGAATTCCTTTCATAACCGGCTGAAGCCTTATAAAAATTACGTTTTGAGAAAGGTCCGGAAGGGCATCCATTTTGGTAACGAATTTATTTGCCTTAAGGGAATTTGTTTTAGAAAGTGGTATCTGAATTACCCAGGAAAGTCTGCCTGGTAATGTGCTTACATATTCCCTGTTTGCCGAATAGTCAATCTGAGTAGGGCTTGGAAGCGGTTTGATTTTATCGTAAACAGAGCAGGCAATGCAGTCAGGCCATTCTGCAATTATTTCAGGTATTTCCATTTTAATTTCAAGGCCTTCAAGAAATTCCTTTTCTTCGGGAATATAAATTGCCAGGGCTTCACTTATTCCAATTTTTTCAGAAGCTTCGCTTGCAGCATCCTGTTCAATGCGAAGAGTGTGCATTTTACTTACACGGAAGGTCTCTGCATTAAGGAGAGAAAAAAGAGAAAATATGGAAATAAGAAAAACTTTCTGTTTAAACATTTTTAAAATAATAACATATAAAATCAAATTTGTTCAATTAAAGATTATCTTCTTTGAAAAATTAAATTTTTACAGGTTGAATTTTTCGCGGGGATTCTGGGCCTTGCCGCCCTGTCGAATTTCAAAGTGGAGGTGAGGACCTGTCGCCTGACCGGTTTTTCCTACATAGCCGATTATGTCTCCCTTTTTTACAGACTGATACTGGGAAATACAACTGGACTGTAAGTGGGCATATACGCTGGTCAGCTTTCCAAGGTCGTGAGATAAAATTACATAATTTCCAAAAACAGGATCGTTTTCTATAACGTAGGCTGCAGCTCCGTCCTTTATTGCATAAACCGGTGTTCCTTCATCGCAGGCAAAATCTATACCGTTATGGGTTTTCATTTCGCCGGAAAAGGGATTAATTCTTTTTCCAAATTCAGAAGAAATATAAAAAGAATCTCTGGCTAAAGGCAGCTGCATGGAAGAATCCAGAAAATAAGCTCTTTCGGTTGAAGAAAATCTTTTGTTCTGAAGGAAGGTAAATGGTCTGCCATTAATTGTCCAGGAAGAGCCTTTAAGATTTTCGTTTTTATTTGCATAGTTTTCTTTAAGCAGGATTTCTATTGAGTTAAGACCCTTTCCGTCCGGAATAAAAAGCCCCGGTACGGTAGGTAAAATAAGGGTTTTGTTATTGATTTTATCATCTGAAGATTCAAGGCCGTTTAGGGTGGCTATAGTTTCGTAGGGAATATTGCATCTGGAAGCAAGACCCTGCAGGGTAAAGTTTTCGGTATTGTGGTAGCGGTAAAATTTGTAAAGGGGAGCTCTTCCCGCACTTAGATTTTTATAGTTATTCTCTATTAATTTGCAATACTGCTTAAAAGAGGCTTCGTAAGAAGAAAGACGGGGTAAAGTTTCCAGCTGGTCAATATTTATCTGATTGTTACTATCCTGTAAAAAGGCAGAAAAGCTGAAGAGGGAAAAAATCAAAATTAAAAAAATTTTTTTTACTTTCATCATATTTTAAATAAAAAAAGGCTGTCCTAAAAAGAAAATCAGACAGCCTTTAAATAAGAAATAATTGAAATTATTCTTCAACTATTGCTTCAGAAGGGCAGCTTGCTGCACAAGAACCACAGCTGATGCAGGTTCCGGCGTCAATAACGCGTGCTCCGTCTTTTTCTGAAATAGCGCTTACAGGACAATCTGGTTCGCAAGCACCACAGTTTACACAAGAATCAGTGATTTTGAATGCCATATTTTTAAAAGCTCCTTATAAAATATGATATTATAAATATACTTTATAAAAATAGAATCTGCAAGTTCTTTTGAAAAATGAAATTTGATTAAAATGCTTCTATTAGGTATACTGAAACTGAAAAAACTAAAAGGAAAAATATGACTAAAAGTGAAATTGCATCTTACATTGACCACACTCTGCTGTCTCCTGTAGCAACAGTAAGTCAAATAGTTCAATTGTGTAATGAAGCAAAAATTAACGGTTTTGCTTCAGTTTGTGTAAATCCTGTTTATGTTGCTGTAGCAAGAACCCAGTTACAAGATAGTCCTGTAAAAGTTTGTACGGTAGTAGGCTTTCCTCTTGGTGCATCTACCTCTGCAGATAAGGCAATGGAAGCAAGACGGGCTGTAAGAAACGGTGCAGACGAAATTGATATGGTAATTGATATTGGCGCTGCAAAGGACGGAAGATTTTCTGAAGTTTCCAAGGAAATAGCTTTAGTTGTAAGGGCCTCTAAAAAAATGGGCCAGCGGCTGAATAAAAATATAATTGTAAAGGTTATACTTGAAACCTGTTTTCTTTCTGATTACGAAATTCAAACCTGCTGTCTGTGTGCAAAAAATGCAAATGCAGATTATGTAAAGACTTCAACAGGCTTTGCAAATCCAAAAGATGTGGATGGAAATTCCCTTCCAAACGGCGCCTCTGTTCACCATGTAAAGTTAATGAGAGATACGGTTGGACCTGATATGGGAGTAAAAGCTTCCGGTGGAATCAGAAATGCAAGGTTTGCAATTGAACTTCTGGAAGCCGGAGCAAGCAGACTTGGAACTTCAAGCGGACTTGGTATTTTAGCCCGCTGGGATGAATCTGTAAAAATAAACTGCAAATATTAATTTTTATACTGTCAGACAAATCCTGCTGATAGAAAATTATAAAGCATAAAAAAAGGCTGCCCCTTTAAGTGCCTGTGTAAAGCAGGCTTTCAGGGAGCAGCCCTTTTTCTTTTAAAGGCAGTTGTTAGATATTTGCCTTTTTAATTTCTTTAATTGTGTAGTTGTATTTGTGTTCATTGATTGTAAACTGAGCACTTTCTCCAACTTTTTTATCCATTACAGCATTTCCGAATGGAGACATGTAAGAAATAATCTGATTGTCTGGATCTGATTCCCATGGTCCAAGAATTGTGAATACCTGGTCTTTTCCAGAATCGTTGTCTGTAAGGGTAACAATAGTTCCAAAAGAAACCATTGAAGTTGTACTTGTAGTTGGATCGAATACAACAGCTCTGTTTAATTCCTGCTGTAACTGAGCTAACTGTAAACTCAAGAAGTGCTGCTGTTCCTTTGCAGATTTGTATTCCTGGTTTTCTTTTAAGTCGCCCTTTGCCTTTGCATCGGCAACTTCTGCAGCATTCTTTGGAATTTCAACATTCTGAATTCTTTCAAGTTCAGCTTTCTTTTCTGCAAGTTTTTTAGCAGTTACAATCATACCCTTAGGCTGAGAAACCTTTTCTTCAGATACGCGGAACTTGAAGTCAGGGTATTTGTCAAGAATCTTAGAACGGGTCTGAGCTTTGTAAGATGGATCAATGTCTGCAATATCATCAATCATTGTATACATCTTCTTAACTGTATCTTCGTCTTTAGAGAACATGTAGTTGAATAAAGCCTGATCTTCAAAGAGAAGGTTTGTTGCGTTCTTGTTAATCTTCTTGTTTTCTGTTGAATTAACGTGATTATTAATCTCGCGGAAGGTGAGTTCAATAATGTTAATAAGGGTGATTAACTGTTTTTCGTAAGAAACGTTTGCATCCTGGTACCATTTTTTATCCTGGCACTGACCGAAGAAGTAAATAACAGTTTCACGGTAGTCTTTGTACTGTTCAAAGCTTGTTCTTACAAGTTTCTGTACATCATCCTGGTGTCCTTCGTTAATAAGATCATTAATCATCTTTTCTTTAAGGGCAATAGGGAAGAGCTTGATGTACTGTTTGTTCCAGTCAGGAAGCATCTTTATAGACTCAAGGAATTCATCCTTAAAGTTTGTGAACTTAGAATCTTTTAATGCAAGGTAAAGTTCGCGAGGATCTTCAATTCTTTCATAAAGTTCTGCAAAGGTTTCTTTAATTGGGAAGGCAAACTGTTTGTCTGCTGTTCCAATCTTTCTTACCATAAGGTATGAGGCAATTACCATTTCGTTTACTTTTGAAATGTTCTTTAAGTAGCCTGTAAAGTAAGAATACATTTCTGCAAAGAATTCAGAAGAATTGTCAATTTCTTCGTTGTAGAAGAATTTATATAAGATTTCTGCACGGGCAAAGAACTGTTTCTGAGCCTTGAACTCGTTGGAAAGTTTTTCTTCGCCGGTAATTTCGTGGTCACGTACTGTGTACATGTTAATATCGTTTGGACTTACTCCAAACTGTGGTTTTTCTTCAAGAATCTTTTTAGCAGCAACATTCCATGAAGTCCATTCACCGGTACTGAGGATTGAAGGTACCAGTTCTGCTTTAATGTGTTTAAGGTCACAGGCATTGTCGTAACTCTTAATAATTGTTGTTAAAGCCCATTCCTTGTCTTTCTTGATTTTTTCTGCAAGTTCAGCCTTCTGTTTTGTAGCTTTTAATACCCAGATATGATCTTTTGAAAGTGGTTTTAAGGCTGTAACTGCCATAGAAAGTTTCATCTGTTTAATTCCGGCAGCCTTTCCAAAGTTGATTGTAAGAGTATCGTTGTCAAGCTTTCTGATAATACCAACACCCCAGCTTCTGTGGAAAACAAAAGAGCCCTTATCAAAGGCAATGTGTTTTTCAAAGTCGTTAATAGCTTCGAATACGTTTCTGAAAGATGCTGTAAGGTTAGAAGAGCGGATATAGTCTTCAAGATGACTGTGAGCTTCGTATTTACCTCTGAAGCAGTCTACAATTTCTTTTCTTGCCCAGTTGTCTTTTGGTTCAACTTCAAGGTTCTGTTTAAGAATTTCAATGGCAATATCCCATTTTTTGTTGTCTTTATACCAGTTGTATAATTCCTGCATAAGGATGGTAGTTTTGAATTCGCCCATCTGTTTTGCAATCTTGCGTCTGATAAGCTGGAAGAAGTCAATTTCTTCAGGAATGAACTGAACGAGTTTTGTCCAGATTTCCTTGCAGGCATTGTAGTTGTTTGCATTGATATAGCGGAGAATAGCTTTTTTATAATAATCTACAGCTTTTTCCTGGTCGCCTTCTGCTTCGTAATGTTCAGCAAGTACTTTTGCCTTGTTTGCTTCTGTAAAATCAGTTTTTACAAGAGTTTCATATAATTCCCATACTTTTGGATTGTTTTCTGCAAGATAAATATCTGCAAGAGTTCTTAAGGCAAAGCGGTTTGTTGAATCATCTTCAAGAATGTTTTCGCAAAGGTAGGTAACTACATTGTCTTTGTGATTGTTATGGAAAATATCTACGAGAGTTTCTAGAGAAGAGTTGTCAATTGCTCCGTCCTGAAGGTCTAAGATACCACAGATGTAAAGAGCAATAATACTTTCCTTTGAGTGTGAAAGATGTTCCTGACAAATAGAATGAACTTCCTTTGTGCAGTTTTCATTTTTTGCCTGTTCTACAAGTTGTGCCAGTTCTTTAAGATTGTTTTCTGTATAACTTCCAATTGTGGCTCTTGTCCAAGCTTCCTGCTTGAGCATTTCCTGAATAGATTGAATCAATTCTGCCATATATAACTCCTTTCCCTAGTTTCTGTAGGCTTCGTATATTTGTGAATCCAAAATTTTAATTTTTAACAATACTTCATTAATTTTATGTACACTTTCGTGTTTAAGAATGTAGTGGTCTATAAGCCAGAAATAACTATTCAGAAGTTTTGGAACAAGAATTTCTGCATTGCAGCCCGGGTCCTTGTACTCATTTTCCAACTGGTAGATATTTTTAGCCAGTCTTGCAACCTCAAGGGAAGTTAATTCCCTTTTTACGTTGAAGATACCCCCAATCACTCCGTAAACTGGTATCCAGTAAAGCAGATTCTTTCCTGAATAGCCTTTATCCTGAATTTTTTTTATAAGACACTTAATTAACTGAGAATCAAGAAAGTCTATATCTATGGCTTCAGGATTTTGAAAAAAAGCCTCACGGAATAAAACTTTTCCGATACGGTCTTCGCCGCAAAGTGAATAACAATCTGCAAGTTCTGCAAGAACCGCAGCCAGTCCCTTATGGGAATTGTTTGCCTCTATAAGGCAGTTCTTTGCGTTTTCAAAGTCGCCAAGTTTTTTATAACAAATGCCTGTGCGTCTGTACATTTCTGCCTTTAGTAAGGAATCGTTAGATTCTAGAAGCTGTGTAAAACTGTTCAGCGCATTTGTAAAGAAGCCCTTTTTTACTGCATAGAATGCAGGTTCGTAAACATCAACTTCCCTGGTAATAAAAGACTTAAAGGACTTCCATTCCAGAAGAGTATTTTCGCTCCGCTCGTAAGGGTCTTCAATTTTTTTCAGTCGTTTCTGGGAATCAATCCAGAAAGTGCAGCATCGGGTAACGTATATAAGTTCTTTGGAGTCCAGCTGAACTTCAAACAAAGAAGATATAATTTCGTATGCCTGCTCTGGTTGTCCAAGTCTCAAGTGAAGAATAGCATCATTAAGTTGGCTTTCTATCTGATTTTCCATAGCAACTAATGTTAATTTTATAAGAGTTTTAAGGTTTTAGTCAATAAAGATTATGTGTTTTTGTTAAAATTGGGATAAGATTTATACAACTAATTATTTAATCTGTCAAGCAATTTTTTTTAATAGAGTAAATAGCAATTTATTGTAAATAATTGCATTCTCTGTTAAAATATATTCCAAATGAAAACACCTGTTTTAGCACCATCACTGCTTTCTGCTGATTTTTCAGATTTAAAAGCAGCAATTAATCAAATCGAAAATAATAATGGCTCAGTTGTACATATAGATGTTATGGATGGTCTTTTTGTTCCAGAAATTACCTATGGTCAGCCGGTTGTACGCTCAATAAGAAAATTGACTTCTCTGCCTTTTGATGTTCACCTTATGGTAGAAAAGCCTGAAAATCAGATTAATTCCTTTATTGAAGCAGGAGCAGACTGGATTACCTTCCATATCGAAGCAACTGCTCATGCCCACAGATTAATCCAGATGATTCATGAAAAGGGCAAAAAAGCCGGAATTGCAATCAATCCGGCAACTCCTCTTTTTGCATTGCAAGAAATACTTGATTGTGTCGATATTATATTAGTAATGACCGTAAATCCCGGCTGGGGTGGTCAGAAATTAATTCCTTCCTGTGTTGAAAAAATTAAGGAATTAAAAAAGATCCGTCAGGAAAAAAAATATAATTACCTAATTTCCGTAGACGGTGGAGTAAACAATCAGACCTTGAAGACTGTTATGGACGGCGGAGCGGATGTTATTGTTTCCGGTTCTTCTTTCTTTAGTGGCAGCCTGCAATGGAAAACGGAGTGATTATGAAGAAGATGTTTTTTAAGAAAATTTCACTTTTGTTAATAACGGGACTTTTTACAGCCCGCATTTTTGCTGTTGATTCTGCGATGACTTCCTTCCAGGACGGTTGTGCGGCTTATGCCCAGGGGGACTGGGAAACTTCAGTTTTCCTTTTGAAAAAGGCAGTAGCTTATGCTCAGAATTTTAATGCAGATACCTATTACATGCTTATTACTTCTGAAGTCTATTCAGGCGATAATTCTGAAGCCCTGGATGATTGTGATATTTTTCTTGAAAACTTCTCTGATTCAATTTTAAAGCCAAGAGTTGAATACCTTAAGGGTAGAATTTTATATAATCTTGGCGATTACGAAAAAGCAATTATCACCTTAAGTGATTTCTGCCACGAGTATGATACAGACGAAATGTATTCAAATGCTCTTTTTTACATAGGTGAATCGCTTTATGCAGGTTATAAATATGACGATGCAAGTTCTATTTACGAAAGAATAATTACAGATTATCCGGAATCTGCAAAGGCAACCGCAGCACAGTATCGTCTTGATTCAATTTCTCAGCGTTCAAGAGAAGAAAAACTTTTGTACCTTTTGAAGCAGACCGGCGAAGAATATCTTTTTGCCAAGGAAGAATACGAAAAACAGCTTAGAATGTATAATTCTGAATCTGTAAATTCTACAAAGCAGAGACTTGCCGAAGCTCAGAAGAAAAATCAGGATCTGGAACAGAAGATTATAGAACTTGAAAATCAGCTTACCCAGCTTCAGAGTGAATTTGATTTAAAGAAAGCTGAATATGAAGCAGCTCTGGAAGAAGCAAAGGCTAATAATCAGCCGCTGGAAACTGCCCTTGAAAACTCTATCACCGAAAGTGAAGATGCATTAACCGTTCAGCAGCTGAAGCTTAAGGCAGAATTATTAAAGCTTATGTTGGTAGAGAAGGGCTATTCTTCTGAAGAATAACAGGAATGAGGTATCAAATGAAAAAATCAAAAATCATCAGTTTATTTATATTTTTAAGTATTATTTCAAGCCTCAGTGCAAAGCCAAAAGAGAAAAAACAGAAGGAAAGCTTTCAGGATGATTCAATTCTTGAAGTAACCTTAGATGAAAAAGAAAAGGAAACTGAAAAGTTAGAAGAAGAGGTAAAAACCGAACCTGATATGACTCTTTTTGCTAACTGGAAGAAGGTTCCAAACAGAAAGGTTGATAAGACTTTTGGAAAAATCAGACTCCGCGTTCTTCCAAAAAGAGGTTCCTTTAATATTGGTATTGTAAATGGCGAAGGTAAGACAAATTGCGTAACTTCTAATATGAATGAATACACAACAACTTATTTTTCGCTTAAAGCCGGTAAAAAAATCTATAAGCTTACTGCCGGAGCAGATATAAAAACAAAGGCCAGGGCTTTAGATAATAAAGTGCAGATTATTTATTCTGTTGATGAAGTTGCTGATGTTCTTGTTGAGTTCACTCCTCTTGAAAGCAGCGAAGATAAAGGCTTTGATATTTTAAAGATTTCTGCAAGTGTAAGAAATACTTCTAAAAAAGCTGTAGATTTTGCCCTTAAAAATGTTATGGATACAGTTTTAGGGGAAGCAGATTTGTATCATTTCTATACTGCAGAAGATGTTCCTGTAAGAAATGAAGTAATTTTAAGAACCATGTCTCAGTCTAAGTTCTTTACTTCAAAAAATCCTGCCGCCTGGTGTCAGTTTATGCTGTATGGGGCAGATATTTCTCAAACAGATGTAGTTGCTCTTGCTAACTTTGCCACAGCAGATTCTTCTTCCTGGGATCCGGAAATGTCATCTTTCAGAACTTTTGATACAGTAACTGCCTATAATAATTCTGCCGTTGAAATTCTCTGGCCTGAAGAAAAACTTGCTAAAGATAAAAGCTTCTGTAAATTGTATTATCTTGCCTTTGCAAGCGACGGGGAACGTCCTGCCGGAGACACTTTTATTGCCGCTTTAGATGAAAAACTGAATGCCTCTGAAGAAGTAAAAGACAAGACAGAAAATGTAAAGGTTTCTAAAGGTAAAAAAGATTCCGGGGCAAAGAAAATCCCTGAAGCAAAGAAAGAAAGTACAGATTCTGATGATGAAGCAGAAGATATTGAGGATTCTGAGCTTGAAGAAGTTGAAGAGCCTGTAAAAGAGCCTACAAAACCTTCAAAGCCTGCAAAGAAAAATCCTCCTGAACCAAAACCTGTAGAAAAAACTGAGCCGGAAAAAGATCCTGAGGATGATTTAGATGAATTTACAATTCCAAAGGAACTTTTGACTCCTGAATACATACAGTCTTTACTTGATAGAATTGAACTGCTTAAGGTTGGTGATCCTTCCTTGAACAGAGATGAGTTAAAAATGCTTAATGATGAATTAGATTTCATTCTTTCAATTATGAGAAGGTAATTGATGGCAAAGGATGTTTTAACTCTTGCCTGGTCAAGTATGCGCCGGCGGCATTTTGCTGCAGCAATTAAAATGCTGGAAGGAAAAGCTCATATATATGAAGATAATTTTGAATATTATCTGACTCTGGGAATTGCCTGTCTTTATGCCGGAGATATAGGGTCAGCCTCTTCATATTTTCAAAGGGCCAGACGAATCAGATTAACAGAAAGCAGATTGCTTCTTGCCCAGGCTGCAATTTTTTTGCGCCGGGGAGAAATTGACCGGGCTTTACAGTATTATACCGAAATCAGGGAAAATGACCCTCAGAATAAAACCGCTAAGGCTGCCCTTGAGTTTATAAGGGTACATGGTGATTTTGATACAATCTGCCGTTGGGTAGATACCGGCCGTATAGAAATGTTTTATCCGCCTCTGGGACCTAATCCTGATAAAATATGGTCTTTTACCATACCCTTAATTGCATTTTGTCTTGGAATATTTGTAATATTTAAATTTCTTCCAAAAAATCAGAATTATGACGGACCTCGTGCCAACTTAAGTCTTCTTGAACTTACAGAAAACGAAAAGGCTTCTGCAAAAGAAAAAGACCTTACGACTCAGTCCTATAAACTGATTCTTTCAGATAAAGAAATTACAAAACATTACAATAATGCCCTTACATATTTTCAAAATCACAGGGATAATGCTGTGCAGGTAGAAATAAATACAATCCTCAATTCTGATGCAGCCCTTTCCATTAAGCAAAAATCACAGATTCTTGCCGAAAAACTTGAAATTCCAGATTTTGATTCTATAAGGGATGTGCCATCCTATCAAGAGGTAAAAAATCAGACTTATTTATATCTGGACTGCTGGGTAGACTGGGGTGGAAAAGTTTCAAATGCCATTACTTATGAAGACGGCTCTTATTCCTGCGAACTTCTTGTAGGCGATGAAGAACTTACCCATTATGAAGGAACTGTCTTTGTTAAATTTGATACAGTTCCTCAGCTGGAAGGCAGTAAGGCCGTCAGAATACTTGGTCAGATTGATATGATGGATTCTAATTTTTATTTGAAAGGTAGAGCTGTGTACCAGAGTGTGCACTAAAAAATATAAAAAAAAATCAATTTTTTTTGCAAATTTTTGTTAAAAACGATTTTTTTAAGCCATATTATATGTGGGAGGAAGGTGGCTGAATGTCTAGTACTAATTCTAGTCCGATGGATTTATCGGAAAAAATGAAGGCTCTGGAGGCTGCTCGTCTTCAGATTGAAAAACAGTTCGGACAGGGAGCAATTATGAAGCTTGGCGATAAAGCTAATGCTGCAGGAATTGAAGTTATCCCTTCTGGTTCTATTTTACTTGATGAAGCTTTGGGAATTGGTGGTTATCCAAAGGGTCGTGTTATTGAGATGTATGGACCTGAGTCTTCTGGTAAAACTACACTTGCTTTACATGCAATTGCAGAATCTCAGAAATTAGGCGGGGTTGCTGCTTTTGTTGATGCAGAACATGCACTGGATCCTGTGTATGCTAAAAATCTTGGAGTTAATATTGATGAACTCTGGGTTTCGCAGCCGGATACTGGAGAGCAGGCTCTTGAGATTACAGAAAATCTTGTTAGAAGTGGTGCCGTTGATATTGTTGTTGTTGATTCGGTAGCAGCTTTGACTCCTGAAAAAGAAATTGAAGGAGAAATGGGTGACGCTGTAATGGGTATGCAGGCAAGACTGATGAGTCAGGCCTTGAGAAAGTTAACTGCCATTATTGGAAAGTCAAACTGTATTGTAATTTTCATCAATCAGATTCGTATGAAGATTGGAGTTATGTTTGGTAATCCTGAAACTACAACTGGTGGTCAGGCTTTGAAATTTTATTCTTCTGTTCGTCTTGAAATCAGACGTATAGAAACAATTGACGGTAAAGGTGAAGAAGATGCTCTTGGAAACAGAGTAAGAGTAAAGGTTGTAAAGAATAAAGTTGCGCCTCCATTCAGAAAGTGTGAACTTGATATATACTTTGGTAAAGGAATTTCTTCTTCTGCAAGTTTATTGGATTCTGCCGTAAAACACGGAATTATTGATAAACGCGGAGCCTGGTATACAATGGGTGAAGAAAAAATTGGACAGGGTAAAGAAAACGCTGTTTCATTTATTGAAAGTCATCCGGAAATAGCAGCTGAAGTTGAAAAGAAAGTCCGTGAACTGGTATTTCCAGGTCAGGTTATAAAAGAAAAGGAAGCCGGCGAGAAGAAGACTGCTAAGGCAGCTTCAAAAACAAGCCAGGCCGCAGTAACTGAAAAAGCTGGAGAAGCTGCATCTCAGGAAGGTCTTTTCTAATAAAAATGAAAAGAGTTTTACTTGGGTTAGGTTCAAATAAATCATATAAGGACAATTCGCCTTTAGATATTTTGCGATATGCCTGCGGGGAATTGTCTGGATATTTAGTCAAACCTTCATTTTCATCAGTTTACAAAACCCGGGCTATGTATGTTGAAGATCAGGATGATTTTTATAATATGTGTGTCCTTGGTTTTGTAGCTGATGATTTAAATGCCTATGATTTTTTGAAATATATTAATGAAGTTGAAGCAAAATACGGGCGGGATAGAAGCAAGGAAATAAGGTTTGGCTCCCGTTCACTTGATATAGACATAGAACTTTTTGGCGAAGAAAAATTTAATGATTCCTTGCTGCAGGTTCCCCATCCAAGAATCTGCGAAAGAATGTTTGTTTTAGTGCCAGCTATTGAAGTTTTAAAAAAATCTGCCGACAAAATAATAAGGGATAATTATATAAAAAGTCTGAATCTGTTAAAAGAAAAAGAAGACATAAATACTATAATAAAAATTGTTCCTCAGCAGGTGGTTTTAAAATGGAACAGGAAATAGAAAGAAGCGATAATGCTCAGGTAGCGGTAAAAACAAAAAGAGCCTATAAAGCAGGGGAGTTTGAAGGTCCTCTCGATTTATTATGGGCCTTAATTCGTGAAAGTAAAATCAATATTTACGATATTCCTATAGCTCAGATTACAGAACAGTATCTGGATTATCTGGACTTTGCAGTTCAGACAGATTTAGGTGACCTTTCTGAATTTTACAGCTGGGCTGCAAAATTAATTTACATAAAAAGCAGAATGCTGCTTCCGGTAGAAGTTGCTTACGATGATGACGATGATGAAGATCCAAGACAGGAACTTGTTGATACCTTGATTGAATATCAGCGTTTTAAAAAACTTACAGCCCTTATGGAAGAGCAGGAAGATGATTCTGAATGGAATTTTGAAAGAAAGAAGATTCAGAGAGTTCTTCCTTTTGATGACAGCGAAGGAATGTGGGAAGAAGTTGATACCTGGGAATTACTTCAGCAGATGCAGGATATATTTAAGAATATTATGCGTCAGTATTCAAATGAAACAATTTTGAATATGTATGAAGAAATCTCTGTAAATGAAAAAATCACTTTAATGAATGAATTGCTGGAAGAAAAAAAATCCTGCTATTTTACAGATTTACTTACCCGTCCAGGTAATGAAATGGATGTTATCTGTTCTTTTATGGCTATTCTTGAAGCAGTCAAATTTAAAATGATTACTATCTTCCAAAATAAACTCTTTGGTGATATAAAGATATGTGCCCGGGAAGACAATAAGGGGTATATCCCGGCAGAAGAAGAACTTACAACTAATTAATTTATACAGGATTAAAAATGGATTTTACTAAGGAAACCGCCTTATGCGAAACAATTTTATTTTTGGAAAGTGAACCTCTTACTGTAAAAGTATTATCAAACAAGGCTCAGCTTTCTGAAGAAGTTGTTGAAAAATGTCTGGAGAGTCTGAAAGAAAAATATGCAGCTGAGAATTCCGGAATAGAACTTTCTATGGTCACTGGCGGCTGGTGTATTACTCCTAAAAAAGAATACTGGGAACTGCTTAAAGAGTTTTATGGCTCTAAAAGAGACGGCAGGCTTTCTAAGTCTGCAATGGAAACTCTTGCAATTATTGCATATTCTCAGCCTATTACCAGAGCAGAAGTTGAACAGCTTCGTGGGGTTGGGGTTGATAATATGATTCGTCTTCTTCTTGAGAGAAATCTTATAAAAGAAGTTGGTAAAAAGGAAGTTCCTGGACGTCCAACTTTATTTGGAACAACAAAAGAATTCCTCAAATTATTCCACCTTAATTCAATTTCAGATTTACCAAAACTGGATGAAGATGATGAACAAAGATTCGAACTCGCAAGATAATAAACTTCGCTTACAGGTTTTTCTGGCCCACAGTGGACTTGCAAGCAGGCGGGCCTGTGAAAAAATAATTCTGGATGGCAGAGTTACTGTTAATGGCCAGGTCGTTACTGAACTTGGAAGTAAAGTAAGTGACAGTGATATTGTAAAGGTTGACGGAAAACAGCTTTCTCTTGAAAAGAAAAAGTGTTACGTCCTTTTGAATAAGCCTGCCGGTTATGTGTGCTCATCATCAGATGAAAAGGGCAGGGCTGTAGCGGTAGACCTTCTTAAGGATGCTTACAAAGAAAGGCTTTATAATGTAGGCAGACTTGATATGTACAGTAAGGGAATGATTCTCTTTACAAACGACGGAGACTTTGCTGCAAAACTTTCACATCCTTCAAGTCAGGTAGAAAAAGAATATATTGTAGAAACAAGTCAGGATATTCCTGAAGATTTTCCTAAAAAATTTGAGCATGGAATCCGTGTAGATAACGTATTTTATAAATGCCTTAAATGTCAGATTCTAAAGGCAAGAAAACTGGATATTGTACTTATTGAAGGAAAAAACAGGGAAATCCGCACCGTTCTTGAAAGTCAGAATATTGGAACAAAATCTCTTGTAAGGGTTCGTATAGGAAGTGTAAAACTTAACAATCTTAAACCTGGAGAATACAGAGAACTTACTGAAAGGGAAGTAAAATCTTTATTGGGAGAAAAATTATGATTATTGCAATTGACGGACCTGCCGGAACAGGTAAAAGTACAATCGCTTCGATTCTTGCAAAAAAACTGAATATAACTTTTTTAAATAGCGGCGGCTTTTACAGAACCTTAACAATGGCAGTTTTAGACGGCGGAATTGATTATAAAGATGAAAAAGCAACGATTGATTTTTGTAAAAAACAGAAAATAGAGTATACAAAGGATAATCATTTTATTTTGAACGGAAAGGATGTCACAGAGCATCTTCATGATGACAGGATTACAGCCAATGCATCTCAGGTAAGTTCAATTGTAGAAATACGTCATCTTGTTAATGATTTAATGAGGGAAATTACAAAGTCCCTGAGTATTGTCTGCGAAGGCCGCGATATGACTACTGTTGTTTTTCCGAATGCAGAATATAAGATTTATCTGGATGCTTCCAGTGATGTAAGAGCCAGAAGGCGCTTTGATCAGGGTGTAAGTGATATGACTCTGGAAGAATTAAAAGCCTCTATAGAAAAAAGAGACGAAATGGATAAAAATAAAAAGGAAGGCAGCTTAAAGATTGCCCCAGATGCGCTTTATATTGATACTTCAAACTTGACGATAGACAATGTTTGTGAGATAATATTAAAACAAATTTCATAATTTAAAAGGTTACAGAATGGAAGAAATGGAAGTGGAAAAGGAAGTTGCCCAGAACTCCAAGGGTGATTTTCAGGCACAATTAGAGGAGTCCCTTAAAGAATTTAATGCACCTCAGGCTGGTCAGCTTGTAGAAGGTGTGGTAATCCAAGTTACAAACGATTTCGTATACGTTGATATTGGAGACAAATCAGAGGGATTAATCCCTGTATCGGAGTTTGCAGAAGGTCTGCCAAAAGAAGGGGATACAGTTCAAGCATTGTTGACAGGTCATAATCCAAATGGTCCTGTGCTATCTAAGAAAAAAGCTGATTCTAAACGCTACTTAAAAGAAGTTCAGCAGGCATGGAAAGATAAAACACCAATCGACGGTGTTATTTCTAAAATTGTAAAGAGTGGTTACGAAGTTAATCTTGGAATTGACAAGGCTGCTTTCCTGCCAATCAGTCAGGCAGATGCTGACAAAGTAGAAAAACCAGAATCATTACTTGGTTTAAAATCTAAGTTCTATATCGAACGATTATATTCAGATAACAAACTTAATCCTGTTGTAAATCGCCGTAAATATCTTGAAGAGCAGATTGATTCAAAGAGAAATGAATTCTTTGCTTCTACACAGATTGGTGATACTGTAAAAGGTACAGTTAAGAGTTTTACAAGCTTTGGTGCATTTATTGATTTAGGAGGCTTTGATGGTCTTCTTCACATCAATGATATGAGCTGGGGACACGTTGCCCGCCCTAAAGACTTTGTAAAGAAAGGTCAGGAAATTGAATTAAAGGTAATTCGCCTTGATCCTGCAGAAAAGAGAATTAATCTTTCTCTTAAACACTTTGCAGAAGATCCTTGGATTCACTTTGAAGAAAAATATCACTTAAATGACATCGTAAAAGGTAAAGTTACAAAACTTACTGAATTCGGTGCTTTTGTTGAACTCGAAGAAGGAATTGAAGGTCTTGTACACATCAGTGAATTCTCTTGGACAAAGAAAGTAAACAAACCTGGTGATATGGTTTCTGTTGGTCAGGAAGTTGAAGCAATGATTCTTGGATATGATATTCAGGAAGGACGTGTTTCTCTTGGCTTCAAACAGGCTACAGAAAATCCATGGGATACAATTACAGAAAAATATCCTCTTGGAACTAAAGTAAAGGGAAAAGTTGTAAAAACAACAAATATTGGTGCTTTCATTGCTCTTGATGACGGCATTGATGCTTTCCTCCATGCAGATGATATTTCATGGACAAAGAAAATTAAACATCCTGGAAGCGAACTTACTGTTGGACAGGAAATTGAAGCTGTTGTAATTGAATGTGATGCAGAAGCTCACAAAATTAAAGTTGGAATTAAACAGCTTACAGACAATCCTTGGAAAGCTTTCGCTGAAGAATACAAACCTGGTTCTACACTCGAAGGTGAAGTTACATCTATTACAGACTTCGGTTTGTTTGTAAAAGCTCCTAACGGAATTGAAGGTCTTGTAAACAAGGCTAACCTTACAGACGAAAAAGATGTTACTTTCGAAGACGCTATTGCAAAATACAAGGTAGGCGATAAAGTAAACGTTTATGTTGTTGATGTAAAAGTTGACCGTGAGCAGGTTGGATTCTCTATCAGAGAATTTAAGAGAAAGCAGCAAAGAGATGAAATCTCTCAGTATATGGACTCTTCAGATGATGATAATGGTTCTTATACTCTCGGAGATGCATTTAAAGCTCAGAAGAACTAATTTACGGGGATTTTGTCTCTGTAAATAAAATGGAACGCATTGTATGTTTATTTTATAATCTGCAATGCGTTTTATTTTATAAAAAGTCAGGAAAAGCATGTGATGAATTCTTCCAGTTCCACAATAACTCCACTAATTGGTAACAGCAGTCACATCAAGGAAATTGAATTACTCTGTAAGACAGTTTCTTCAAATAATGCGTCTGTATTACTGACAGGAGAAAGGGGCTGCGGAAAAAGGCTGATTGCCCGCACAATTCATTACAATATTGCAAAAAATTTTACTACCTTCTTTGAAATTAATGCTAAATCTTTTTCAGATGAAGAAGTAAAAGCAAGCTTAAACCAGTTAAAGCATTTTGTTGGTTTTGGACAAAGAATTACTTTATTTGTTTGTTTTTTGAATGAGCTTTCAAAGGAAGCACAGAAAGAATTTTTTGAAATATTACAGTTTTCTAAAAGAACCAATTTAAACCTTAAAGTTATAAGTTCCATAGAGATAAATCCTGACAAATTAACAAGTGAATACGCTTTTAATTCAGAGCTGTATTATCAGTTAAATGCTGTCGTAATAAATGTATTACCTTTACGTCAGCGTAAAGAAGATATACTACCGATAGCCCAGTATTATCTAAAGACTTTCAGTCAAAAGTCGGGTTATGCTTTTTCGGATTTTACAGAATCTGCAAAAGTTGACATGCAGAATAATTTCTGGACAGGAAATGCTGATGAACTGATTAACAGTGTGCAGAGAGGTTTTATTGTAGGCCATCTGCCTTTAATTAATTCTGAAGATTTAGGTATTGGAAGTAATTCTGCACTTGATATTGAAAGCAAATCTTTAAAAGAGGCTGTAGATTCTTTTAAAAAAGATTATGTAACCAAGGTACTGCAGGAAAATGGCTGGAATCAGACAAAAACTGCAAGGATACTTGGAATACAACGGACTTATGTGATAAGATTAATAAACGAATTACAAATCCGTAGATAAAGCTAAAAAATTGAGGTTACAAAAATGACTGATCAGAAAAACGAAGTAACAACTGGTAAAAAGGCTGAACGCTTTATTACAAATAATAAAACTATTTTAATTGTTTTACTTGCTTGTATTATCTGTTGTTTAGTAGGATTTATTTTAGGTAATTATATTGGTTCAAAAATTAAGGTAAAGAATTTAGCAGCTGTAGAAAACATTTCTTATGAATTAACAAAAGATTCTGCTTACCTTGAAACTGCAGAACTTGAATCACGCAGAGCAGATGCTTTTGAAAAACTTACTCCATATGTTAAAAAGTCTGGAATTGTTGGTGTTAGAGCAAACATGCTTTGTGCAGAACTTGCTTATCAGCAGGAAAAATATGAAGATGCAGCTGATTACTGGAAGGCTGTCGCTAAAAAATCAAAGAATAACTATACAGCTCCAATTGCAAACTTTAATTTAGGTGTTTGCTACGAACAGCTTGGAAAAATTGATGAAGCCTGCGAAGCCTACAAAAAAGCAAGTGACGACGAAAACTTTACATTACGTGACCATGCAACTTTCAGTTACGGAAGAGCCTTAGAAGCAAAAGGTGATTTCAAAGCTGCTGCAGAAGCATATAATTCCTTAAACGATAGAAACCCAAATAATACCTGGGCAAAACTTGCTAAGACAAGAGTTTTAATTTTACAGGTTGAAGGAAAAACTGAATAGTTTTTAATAAATATGAAATTTTTAGAAAAGGTACACATAAAGGAAGGAGTTTTAGTTAAGATATTCTCTCTTTTTGTGTGCCTTTATTTATTTAACCTTCTTTCCTGCGGTCTTGATATGTTTTATTCTATTGAGGCCCCCACTTCATACGAAATTCCTTCTTATACAAATACAGAATATACTTCTCAAACCTTTATTTTTTATACCAACGAAACCTGGTTCCCTGATGCAGAAAATCCTGCCTACAAATTTAAGGGCACAGATGTTTATTATAAAATTTATACAAGCCTGACCACCTTTAAGAATGAGTTATCAACTATTGAAACTTTATTAGACAGTGAATCGACTTCTTATCTGGCTGCAGAAAAACTTATTGCCTATAATTATGCAACTTTAAAAATTGATGGCCTTGATGAGACTTATTTAATACCTTCCTCTGCAGGAAACAGAGTGGACAGGGAAGTAAAAATAAGACTTACAAATTATCAGGATTTAGATGAATATAAGGCAATTGTAACCGTCTCTGGAGTAGAAAAAGGAAAGCCTATAAGAAATATTTCTTCGGCTTCTTTAAGCTATACCTTTGATTTTGGCAGAAGTGGAGATGGTGATTTACTTCCTCAGGATGGAGATAGTGACCTTAGTTATACATCTTCAACAGCTTCTAATTTATGGTATGTTGCCATGTATGCTGTTGCAAGAGGTTTTGATCCAACTCTTTCTGCAATTTATTCTGTTCCTGTCTATATAGGAAGCGTAACAATTGATTCTGATTTAGAAGATAACTAAAATAATTGTTTTTTAAAGGAAGAAAGGCGGAAAGAAAAAGTCCGTTAAATAAAAAAATTGATGCTTGAGGGAATCGAACCCCCGACCTATTGCTTAGAAGGCAATTGCTCTATCCAGCTGAGCTAAAGCACCAATTAGTTTTAATAATATATCATAAATCTATGCTTGTTTCAAGACTTATGCACTTATTTTAAGAAAAGATTTTTATTTTGTTCCCAGCATTTCTTTCATTGTACGCCAGCCAAGCATTGCACACTTTACACGGGCAGGCATATGGGAAATGTCCTGAAGGGCGGCAGCCTCATCAAGTTTTTCAAGATCTTCTTCCGTAACTTCGCTTTTAATCATCCGGTCAAAAATATCTGCCAGGGCAAGAGCTTCTTCTTTTGTTTTGCCTATTACTAAATCTGCCATCATATCTACAGAAGCCTGAGAAATGGCACAGCCACTTCCGGTAAAAGAAGCATCACAGATTTTTCCGTCGTCGCCAAGTTTTAGCTGAAGGGTAATCTGGTCTCCGCAGGAAGGGTTTACGCCTTCAAGACAGAAGGTTGGGGAATCCATATTATTTTTATGACTTGGATTTATGTTATGTTCGTTTAAGATTTCTCTATATAATTCTTTTGTTTCCATATAATAAATATACTAAATAAAAAGCAGAAATTAAAGTAGGAAAAAATTAAACTTATTTTAACGAAAATATTTCACCTTGTACAAAGAATAATTTTATGTTATTTATTGATTATTAAGGAGATAAATATGAAAAGTATATTTAAAATTACACAGATTTTAACTTTAAGTATTCTTGTTGGAATTTTTATTTCCTGTGGTCCTAATACAGAGGATCCTGGAAATCCTAAATTTACTGTAACCTTCCATGCAAATAATGGATGTGATGAAGTTGAGACTCAGGAACTTGAGTATGGCGTTTCTTCTAAACTAAGAAAAAATACTTTTGAGTATGAAGGATTTATATTCTTAGGCTGGTCTTTGTCGGAAGATTCTGAACAGGTAAAATATGCAGATGAAACAAGTATTGCAATAAAAAATGATCTTGATTTGTATGCAGTATGGCAGTCTGAAGAAAATACTGTAAAAATTATTTTCTGGTCAAATACAAGTGAAGACGATAGCGAAAATGTAATTCAGTATGCAGAAAAAAATACCAGTGTAAATCTAAGGGCAAATTCTTTTACAAATGAAGGTTATACTTTTGCAGGATGGCTGACTGATACAGAACATACAAATGCTGACTATGTTGATAAGGCCACAGTTTCAATTAACAGTAATTTAAATCTTTATGCTTTATGGATTAATGCTTCTAATACAGGAACTGTAATCCTTCATTCAAATACAGAAGAAGACGAAACTATAACCCTTTATTTTTCATATAACGATTTAAATGTACACTATTTAGCTGATGATATATTTGTCAGAGATGGTTACAGAATTGAAGGCTGGTCAGAAAAGCCTGACGCAAACCCTGGCTTACTTTCCGGAAACTATATTCAGCCTGCTCGTAGCTGGATGTTTGAAAAAGAAACTTTACACTACTACTGTATCTGGCAGAAAGAAGCTGCCTATACTTTAACTTTTTATCCAAATTATGAAGGTGCAGAGGACCAGCCTGTCAAAATTGAATTTGCAAGAAGTGATTTTAAATCAAAGTATGCAAAATTTAAAATTTTTGAGCCAGATTTGTTTAAAAGAGAGGGCTATGAACTGGTAGGCTGGTCAACAACAGAAGATACATCTTCCATCAGGTCAAATATTACTTACCACGGAGCCGAATCTGATTCTTTTATGCATGATTCTTCTTTATACGCGGTATGGAAAGAAGCTGATTTTGTTAATTTAATTCATTACACATATTATAAAAATGATGAAAAAGCAGAGCTTGAAGATGAAGAAAAAATTGTTATTCCTTATTTAAAGGCTTCTTCAGGGTATGCAGGATATGATATTGGTCTTGCTCCCGAAGTATTTACAAGGGAAGGAAAGGTTTTTGAAGGCTGGAAGGAAGTAAGAAACCGCAGCGATAAAACTGTATCGACATATTCTGCCTTATATCAGAAAACGACTAATTCAAGTTCTGAAGATATGTCGTATTATGCTATGTGGCACACAGAAAAGCCTGTAATTACCTTTAAGGCAAATTTTGAAGGTTCAGAATATGAAGATATTATTGTAACAACAAATTATCAGGAAAAAAATACATTCCCTGAATGCAGCTGGATAAGGGATGGTTATGGCTTTGCAGGCTGGTCAAAAGATCCTGATTCAACCAGTGGGTCTTTTGCTCCATACACTTATCAGCCTGAAGACGATACTGTTTATTATGCAGTCTGGAAGAAGGATCCTGTAATTACCTTTCATGCAAACTATGATGGCTCAGAAGAAGAAGATAAAACTCAGGTTGTACCATATGATAAAGAAACAGAATTAGAAGATATTGTATTTAGCCGTACAGGTTATTTCTTAATGGGCTATACAACAAGTCCAACCTCAACATATTCTCCTAAAAAAGCCGGTGATAAAGTAAGGCTTACGGCAGATACTGATTATTATGCTGTTTGGGCAAAAGCCAGAACTATTATTTACCACAGTAATTATAAGACTGGACCTCAGAGTCAGGTTTCTGACCAGCATCCAGAAGGATATGAATTTTATACAAGAGAAGATTGTCCTTTTGAAGCTCCAGAGGACTATTACTTTGCAGGATGGGCATCGGTAAAAGATGCAACATATAATAATTTATATTCCAGAAGGGTTTCCCGCTATACTTTCAGCGATTATAATGAAGGTGATTATGAAGTATATGCAACCTGGTTTAAATTTCAGCATGTAAATTTAATTTCTAACTATGCAGGAAATGGTTCTAAAGAGAAGGTTATTCCTTATACAATTAAAATTGGTGAAAAACTTTATATTACTCAGGAAATTGTTGATCAGTTTACAGCTCCTGAGGGAAAAGGTTTCTGGTGTTTTGGTGCAAATGGTACCAAAAATGTAACCACAGAAACTACTTCTACTAATGTAAAATATGAAATTGGTAAATATTTTGATTATACTACTGATAATTTTACCGGTACTTTTGATTTATATGCACAATGGAGATCTCCAATCACCATTACTTTGCAGGCTAACTTTGATGGGGCTGAACCGGAATCAAAAAATATAACAGTTCCATATGGCTGCCATTTAAATTCCATTCCATTACCAGAAGAATGGGACCGTTCTGAAAGTAAGTATCATTTCTGGGGCTGGTCTACAAATAAAAATGAATCAACAAACTATATTCCAAGCGATAGTCGTGTGATTTATGATAACAGTAAACCTCTTTTAGCAATCTGGCTTAATCCTGTAAAGTATACTTATCACTATAATTACGAAGGCAGTGAAGAGGTATATGTAGACTATGCTGAACAGGGATATGATTATATGCTGATTGAGAACATGTTTACTCCACCAGAAGGTAAAAAGTTTAAATGCTGGTGTACAAAAGACAACGAAAAATCTGGTGTAAAAAGAGATGTTGGATATAAAGTATCAGACTACTATAATAAAACTGATTCAGACTTCTATGCTATCTGGATAGATGAATAATTAATCTTTATAACCAGACCAGCTGCGGACTTTAGCCAGTTTTTCCAGGAAGAAGTCAACTTCTTCCTCGGTGTTATAAAAATAAAGACTGGCACGTGCGCTGGACTGGATTCCAAGATACTGACCCAGGGGCTGGGCACAATGGTGTCCGGCCCTTATTGCTATATGTTCATCAGAAAGAAGGGTAGCAATATCATGAGGATGAACGCCGTCAATTGTAAATGTTACTATTCCACCTCTCTTTAAAGGATCTTCTGGACCTACAAAATTTATATGAGGAATATTTTTCATGCCATTCATAAGACGGCTTGCAAGTACTTTATCATGATTTTCAATATTTTCCAGACCAATTGACTGAATATAGCGGATTGCAGCAGCCATTCCAACTGCATCGCCTGCACTTACAGTTCCTGCTTCAAACTTGTGTGGAACTTCAGCCCAGGTAGCTTTTTCGCGAGTTACATATTCAATCATTTCACCACCGCGGAGGAAAGGATCCATTTCTTCGAGTAAGGCACGTTTTCCATAAAGGGCACCAACCCCCATAGGACCGCAAAGTTTGTGGGCGCTTATTGCAAAGAAATCTGCATTAATGTCCTGAACATCTACCTTCATATGAGGGGCAGATTGAGCTCCATCAACTATAAAAATTGCTCCGACTGCATGTGCTGCCTGTCCTATTTTTTTAACAGGATTTGTAACTCCAAGTACATTACTTACATGTACTATTGATACAATTTTAGTGCGGTTAGTGATTTTTGCTTCAATTTCTTTGTCGCTTATAATTCCGCTTTCTTTATCACATTCAAGAAAAACAAGTTTTGCACCGGTTTTTTGAGCTACCATCTGCCATGGAACTATATTTGAATGATGTTCCATAATTGAAACACAGATTTCGTCACCTTCTTTAAGTTTATTAAGGCCCCAGCTGTAAGCTACAAGGTTTAAGCTTTCGGAAGAATTGCGGGTAAAAACAATTTCTGCAGCTTCATTTGCATTTATGAATCTGGCAACTGTTTCGCGGGCATTTTCGTAAGCCATTGTGGCTCTTTCACTTAGGGAATAAAGACCTCTTAAGGGGTTAGCGTTTTCGGTAGCGTAAAAATGTGTCATAGCATTAAGGACAATAAAAGGTCTTTGTGCTGTAGCGGCTGTATCAAAGTATACTAAATCTTTATTTTCTTCTGATGAGTGTTCATCTATTGCCTTAAAAAAAGGGAAATCTTTACGGTATTTATTTTCCATGGTGCTAACCTCATTAGTTATCTAAAATAAATTAATTATAAGTTTTCTAAATATGAATTAATTTCTTCCTGAATACTCTCATCCTCAATGCCTGCAGCAGCAGCTGTAATCTTTGCCCTGGTGAGTAATTTTTCAGCTGTCTTCTGGTCTATTCCACGGCTGTTCATGTAGAAAAGCATTTCGTTTGAAAGTTTTCCGATTGTTGAACCATGTTCTGCAGAAATATCTTCTTCTCCACAAAGAATAATAGGAGCTGCTTTTACAATGGCTTTTGGCGAAAGAAGAAGGGTAGTTTCAATTTCATTGCCTTTAGAAGCTGAGCATCCCTTTCTCATGTCAATTGTTCCGCGATAAGTTTTTGTAGCGTCATCTTTTGCAGTTCCGTGAGTTTTCATATTGCAGACAGTTTTCTTTCCCTTATGAATTACAATCTGATTCATATCCAGATACTGATTATTCTGGCAGATATAGGCTGTGTCAGAATAAAAAGATGACTTATAGCCCTGAAGACTTGCATTAAAGCCTGCATCAACGTGGGAGGCGCCAAGTTCTATCTGGGTAAGACTTACTTTTGCAGAGTCAGCGCAAACTACAGCAGTGTCATCAATTTGATTTACCCCTTTAGCACAAAGCTGAACTTTACTGATATGGAGCTTTGAACCTTCTTCGGCATAAACCTTTGTAAGAACTCCAGAAAGACTTGTCTTTTTGTCAGAGCCTCCCTGGTAAAGAATGATTACATTTGCAGAGCAGCCTTCTTTTACATGAATTATCTGATGACTTGCAGAGTTCTTGTCCATGTCTAATCTTATAATAAGAGGCTTTTCGCAGCTTTTTTCTATTGTGTAAATTTTTCCTTCTGTGGCTGCATCTGAAATTAATTTTACTGCAGCCTGACCAATTGAATATTCCGGTTCTGAAAGAGAAGTTGTAACTGTCTTTCCGCTGTTTATTTTTATACCTTCAGGTATTTGTGTTTCCAGGCCCTGATTTTCTGAAAGCGAAAAATCGTATGAAACGCTGTCTTTATTTATTTTAAGCCAGGTCCAGGTAAGGTAAGGAATTGGGTTGATATCTATTTTTTCTTCCATAAATTACTCCAAAAACAATAAGTAGGAAAACTCTAAAAATTGCTTTCGCAATTTTTTTAACGAGTTTGCTACATTGAACCTTTCATCTCAAGGCGGATCAAATTGTTCATTTCTACCGCATACTCAAGTGGTAATTCCTTGCTTACAGGATTTGCAAAGCCGCTTACAATCATGCTGCGGGCTTCGTCCTCGGGAATTCCCCGGCTCATAAGGTAGAAAATTGCATCATTTGAAATACGTCCGATTTTTGCTTCGTGTCCAACATCGCATTCATCTGTTTTTATAACCATTGCAGGAATGGTATCACTGCGGCTTTCGCTGTCCAGCATAAGGCTTTCGCAGGAAACAGAGGTTTTACTTCCTTTTGCATTTTTGTCAATGTAAACTGCAGAGCGGTAAATTGAAACGCCGCCGCCTTTAGAAATTGACTTAGTAGAAATAAGGCTGCTGGTGTCTGGTGCAAGATGTACCATTTTTGCTCCGGTATCAAGCTGCTGACCATTGCCTGCAAAAGTAATTCCCGTAAACTCAGATTTTGCCCCCCTTCCAACAAGATCACTTTCCGGATAGAGGTAAGAAATATGAGAACCAAAAGAACCTGAAACCCATTCAATGCTGCCGCCTTCTTCAACCCTGGCTCTTTTTGTATTCAGGTTATACATGTTCTTAGACCAGTTTTCTATGGTTGAATATCGCAGGTGGGCACCTTTTTTTACAAAGAGTTCTACGGCTCCTGCGTGTAAGTTTGCTTCGTTATATTTTGGTGCGGAACAACCTTCAATAAAGTGAAGGTCAGCACCTTCGTCTACAATAATAAGTGTGTGTTCAAATTGTCCGGCACCTTTTGCGTTCAGACGGAAATATGACTGAAGAGGAAAGGAAAGGTGAACGCCTTTAGGAACATAAACAAAAGAACCTCCTGACCAGACAGCTCCATGAAGGGCTGCGAATTTATGGTCGCGTGGGGTAATAAGGGTCATAAAGTATTCTTTTACCATTGGACCCCATTCTTTTGATTTTAAGGCTTCTTCAAAGCCAAGGTAAATTACACCCTGTTTAGCAACTTCATCCTGAACATTGTGGTAAACCAGCTCAGAATCATACTGGGCTCCAACACCGGCAAGAGATTTTCTTTCCGCTTCAGGAATACCAAGCTTTTCAAAAGTGTCTTTAATATCCTGGGGAACATCTTCCCAATTGCCGCTCATCTGAGTTTTTGGGCGAACGTAAGTTGCAATATTTTCTACGTGAAGATCGTCGATGGAAGGTCCCCATTTTGGAACCTTAAGCTGATTATAAATTTCAAGCGATTTCAAACGGAAGTCTTTCATCCATTCCGGATCGCCTTTTTCTTCACTGATTTTTGAAACGATTTCAGCTGTCAAACCGCTTTCAATACGGTAAAAATCTTTTTCAGATTCTTCGTAGCGGAAATCATAAAATTCACGGTTTATATCATCAATTTGTGCTTTATCTTCCATAATTATTTTACGAACTCTTCAAAACCTTTTTCGTTAATCTGGTGGAATAATTCTCCATCACCAGTTTTTACAATGTGTCCCTTAACTAAAACATGAGTGTAATCAATAGGAAGACCTTCAAGAATTTTAGTTGTATGAGTGATGATTAAAAGGGAGCCGTTTGTCATCTTTCTGTATTCGGCAATTCCTTTTGCAACAAAGCGGACAGCATCAACGTCAAGACCAGAATCTGTTTCATCCAGAATGGCAAAATCAGGTTTAAGCATTAAAAGCTGAAGAATTTCTGCCTTCTTGCGTTCTCCTCCAGAAAAACCTACATTCAAATCTCTTTTTGCATATTCAGGATTCATATCCAGAAGTTCCATACAGCGTTTAAGTTCTTTCTGGAACTGGAAGAGCTTTACATGTTCTCCGGTTTTCTGCTGAATACTTGCGCGAATAAAGGCTTCAAGACTGATGCCTGGAACTTCAAGAGGACTTTGAAAACTCATAAACATTCCAAGTCTGGCTCTTTTATCTGTTGAGTATTCTGTAATATCAGTGTCTTTAAAGAGGATTTTTCCACCTTTAATCTGATAAACAGGATTTCCCATAAGAGTATTACCAAGAGATGATTTTCCGGCTCCGTTTGGTCCCATAAGAGCGTGAATTTCACCGCTTCCAATTTTTATATTAAGATCATTGAGAATTTGTTTTCCGTCCTCAAGACCTGCATTTAAGTTTTGTACTTCTAATAACATAACTATAATATACTGAAAAATAAGAAGGGCGACAACAGAAAGAAGTAAAATACCTATTAAATTAGTAGATTTATTCCGCGCATTAAGCACACATTCTTCCGCGTATTAAGCACACATTATTCCGCGCATAAAGTTCACATTATGCCGCGCAAAAAAGCCAAAAATCAGTCATTTTTTTGCTCTTCCCCCAGACTCGGATTTATTGATATAATCATTTTATGAATCATAAAACTTTTGTCTTTTTTGACTGTGAATGTGCAAATACTTTTGACGGAATTGGAAAAATCTGTTCTCTTGGATATGTTATTTGTGATGATGAATTAAACGTTATTGAAAGTGAAGATGTTGTAATGAATCCGGAATGTGAGTTTGACTGGTATCTTTTTAGCGGAAAGGGTGGAATCAAGCTTGCTTATTCAAAGGATTATTTTAGAACGAAGCCAAACTTTGAAAGCTATTATAAAGATATAAAAAAACTTTTTACTACTGGAAACCGTTATATTGCAGGCTTTGCAGTAGGCAATGACCTGTCTTTCGTAAATTCAGCCTGTGAACGTTATAATCAGAATTATATTCAGTTTAGAGCTTTTGATTTGGAGCGTTATCTCGAAAAAAAATACGGTAAAAAACAGAAGCTTACCGAATGGGCAGGAGAGTTTGGAGTTAACCTTTCAAAGTATGAAAGTCACAAATCTGTAGATGATGCAATGATGACTATGCTCTGCCTGAAGGCCGAATGTAAAAAAAGCGGCCTGACTGTAGAAGAGATTTTAACTTCTAAAGAATGTAAGGATGATTTTATTTCTAACGAACAGATTCTGGAAGCCGCAGAAGAAAGAGCTTACAGAAAAGAGATGAAAGAAAAAATTGCAAGACTCTACGGAAAAAAATCTCCAAAACCACATTTTAAGAGCCTGCTGGGTCAGAACTTTGAATTAGATAAAAGTGTTTATAAAGATCTTGATTTTGCTTTTGAACTTGTTAAGAAGATCTATGATAACGGCGGTACAGTTTATGAACATCTGACTTCTGCAGGTTCTGTAGTCTTTAATGATATGCCTCAGAAAGAAGTTGAAGCAAAAATCAAAAAAAGGGGCTTAAAGATTCTTCTTTTGAAGGACCTGCGGGACACAATAAAATAGCCCTTCAATAAAATAAAAGATTTCATTTGAACATCTCTATTAAAATGTAGTAATATAAGAATATAATTTTATATTTCAGCTGATTTCCGATTTGTCAGCATCCCTTTTTGCAGGCCAGCATTAGTTTTTCAAGGGGGATTATGATGAACTCGCCCAGAATTTTGGGGAAACTGCGGATTTTGGCAAGGTGGTTTTTTTTATGATTACATTAAAATTTGGTGGAACGTCAATGGCAAATGCCAGACGTATTTTGGCTTCAGCAGATATCATTTTAAATCGTGCTAAAGAAGACAGACTTAGTGTTGTTGTAAGCGCTGCAGCAGGGGTTTCTAATACTTTACAGGCCGCAATTGATGCCTGTATTTCTGGAATTGCAGGAACTAATTATGTTACAGACCTTCGCAATACCCATAACGAAATTTGTCTGGAACTTCAGTCTAAGCTCCCTGGTTTTGATGCTGAAAAAACAATGGCAAAAATTGAACCAAATTTTGTGGAACTGGAAAAACTTCTTGCCGGTTGTGTTTCTTTTGGTGAATGTCCTGATACAGTTCACTGCCGTATTATGGGAATGGGAGAACTCCTTTCTGCCCCAATTATGGAAAATGTTTTACTTGCAAAAAAACAGAGCGTAATCTTCCTTGACTCACGCAAATTTGTATTTACAACAGGAAAACAGAAAGAAGGCGAGGCTGACTATTCTGCCTGTAACGAAGCCTGTGCTCCTTTCCGTGACGGAGCAAGTCCTTCTCAGACAAAAATCCTTTTGTTCCCTGGCTTTATCTGTACCTGGAATGGTGGAAGCGGCAGTAAGCCGGTTATGGGACTTCTTGGACGAAACGGTTCTGATTTCTCTGCTGCAATTATTGGTGCTTCTTTACGTGCCAAAAGAGTTGAGTTCTGGACAGATGTTG
Organism: Treponema sp.; assembly: GCA_016286535.1. GTDB lineage: Bacteria > Spirochaetota > Spirochaetia > Treponematales > Treponemataceae > Treponema_D. Next base: position 59,097 of record JAEESZ010000011.1, read on the forward strand.
ACGGTGTTTACACAGCTGATCCTCGCGTTGTAAAAGATGCAATTCTTGTTGATGATATGTCTTACGAAGAAGCTATGGAACTTTCCTTCTTTGGTTCAAAAGTTCTTCATCCAAAAACAATTGCTCCTCTTCAGGCAAAGGGAATTGAAGCCTGGAGCTTAAACAGCCATAATCCTTCTGCCCGCGGTACCCGCATTGGAAAGGGCCCTTTTGAAAGCCGCGGCAAGTCTAGTATCTGTGGTATCTCTTCTCTTAAACATGTGAGCATGATCAGTGTAGGTGGTTCTCTTATGCGTGGCCGCACCGGTATGGCAAGTAAAATATTCTCTGCCGTATCTGCAGCAGGCAGCTCAATTCTTTTGATTACCCAGTCTTCTTCTGAATATACAATTTCTTTCTGTGTAAAAGACAATGAGGCTGATATTGTAAAGGATGCTCTTGAAGCAAAATTTGAGCTCGAAATCCGCGAAAAACTGATTGATGCAATTGATGTTCGCAAGGACTGCGCTATTGTAAGCGTTGTAGGTGACGGTATGATTGCTAACCGCGGTGTTGCAGGAAAATTCCTTAATGCACTTTCAAGTCAGGATATCAATATTCTTGCAATTGCTCAGGGGTCTTCTGAACGCTGTATTTCTGCAGTTATTCTTAATGAGTTTGCAGATACAGCCGTGAAAGCTGTTCATCAGTTCTTCTTCCATACAGCTCAGACAATTGAAGTATTTGCCTTTGGTGCCGGAACAATTGGTGGAACTATGATTGACCAGATCCGCGACCAGAGAGAAAAACTGCTCAAAGAAAATGTTGATATTAAAGTTCTCTGTATTACTACAATTGATGGTATGCTTTTGAATGAAGACGGCCTTGACCTTTCAAACTGGCGCGAGCAGATGAAAAAGCCTGATTTCCCATTCAATTCAAATCAGAATGTTGATGATATCATCAAATTTGTACGCGAGAAAAAGCCTCTTAATCCTGTATTCGTAGATTGTACTGCTTCTTACGATTTACCAGAGCGCTACCTTGATATCTTAAATGCAGGTATGAGCATTGCAACACCAAATAAACGTGCAAACTCTATGGATATTAATTTCTATAAAGAACTTCGCCGTACTGCAAACAAGATGCACCGCCGCTTCCTTTACGAAACAAACGTTGGTGCAGGGCTTCCTATTATTGATACTCTGCAGAACCTTTATAAATCCGGAGACAAGCTTACAAGCTTTAACGGAATTATGTCTGGTTCTCTTTCATACATTTTTGGAAAACTCGACGAAGGAGTTCCATTCAGCAAGGCTGTTCTTGAAGCAAAAGAACTCCGCTACACTGAGCCTGATCCACGTGATGACTTAAACGGAATGGACGTTGCCCGCAAGGGACTTATTATTGCCCGCGAATCTGGTTATGATATTGAACTTTCTGACATTCAGATGTTCAAGGTATTCCCGGATTCCTTTGATTCAAGCGGAAGTGTTGAAGAGTTCTTAAAGAAGCTTCCTGAAGTTGATGATTACTTTGCAAAGAAGATTGCAGACCTTAAAAAGAAGGGTAAGGTTCTCCGCATGGGTGCTACAATCAAAGACGGAAAGGTTAGCGTTGGTATGATGGAAGTAGGCCAGGATGATCCTTTGTACAGTGTAAAAGGTGGTGAAAATGCCTTTGTATTCTATACAGAAAGATATCAGCCAATTCCTTTGACTGTACGCGGATACGGTGCCGGAGCCGGAGTTACTGCTGCCGGTGTATTCGGAGATATTCTGCGAACTGTAAGCTTTAACCCAGAACAGTAGAAATAGTTAGGAACAAGATGAACAAGATGAACAGGATGTTTATATTATCTTTTGCATCCTGTATATCTTGTTAAAAAAAATAGGAAATAATATGGAAAAATACGTTTTAAGTGTACTTGTTGAAAATAAGACTGGTGTTCTTAGTCGTGTAGCAGGTCTTTTTAGCCGACGTGGTTATAATATTGATTCTCTTACAGTCTGTGAAACAAATAATCCTTTACAGAGTCGTATGACAATTGTTGTAAGGGGCGATGAACAGATTCTTGATCAGATTCAAAAGCAGCTTGCAAAACTTGTTGAAGTTATTTCCATTATGAAGTGTGAAGAAAAAACTTCTGTAGAAAGAGAAATGGCTTTAATAAAAGTAAAAGCTCAGGCCAGTAACCGCGGTACAATTATTGAAACTACAGATATTTACAAGGCAAGAATTGTTGATGTTTCTACAGAATCTATGATTATTGAAATTACAGGTTCTGAAGAAAAAATTGAAAGTTTACTTCGCCTGCTTGAGCCATACGGAATTCTTGAATATGTAAAAACAGGTCTTACAGTACTTGAGCGCGGCGTAAACGTTATGAAATAAGCTTAAGCTTTACCCAGACAGAGTCTTCAAGACTAAAACTGTTAGAGCTTAATTCTTTATTAAGTCCAAGGCGGAAAACAGAAATTTCCATAGGAAAGTCCTGCTTTTCTGCCTTTATTTTTTTTAAAATTTTTTCTGCTTCTTTTTTAAAGGAAGAATCCTTTGCAATGATTTCTATAAAAGGAAGATAACTTTTAATTTCTTTTTTCTGGCAGCTGATTTTTACAGGACATATAATTTTAGAAAGATTTTTGTCCAGGAGGGGAGAGTCTATTGTGATTTTATTAATTTCTTTTGAAAGCTCCTTTAAGGATTTTGTGGAAAGACTTAAAGGAAGCTCGAAGGGAATCCAGAGAGGAAAACTCTTACAAAGTGTGTAATCCTTAAAATTCAGAATATATTTATTTTGAAGCTCTTTGATTTTTATCAGGTCATTAGGGTTTAATACTATTACCATATAGTAAGTGTAGTTTTTTTTTGAAAAAAAATATACTATTTAAGCATTATGAATATTAAAGAGTGGTATAAAAGCTTAAACAATATATATAAAAGTCTTATTTTTGTAATCTGCATTTTATTTTTTCTGCTTCTTATTTTATTTTCATTAATTTTTTCGCTGAATAATCATTCTAAATTAAAACTATATACTTATGAACAGGCTTCTCCAAAGGCTCATGCTTTAATTGCCTTAAATTCTATGGCAAAAAAAGCCTGCGTAAAGGAAGATGGCTATGCTTTCTTTAAGTTTACAAAAGAAAGTCTTGAAGATTTTGAAAGAGTTTATAAAGAAAACGGAACTGCCGCATTAAAACTCAGAATAAATACAAGTCCAACCACCAGACAATGCCTTCTTCTCGATGGCGAAAATGACCTTCCTTTTGAGTTCGGCTATCTTTATGAAAATGATTTTTCAGAAAAAGGAAAATTCTTAAAAAAAGTTTATCCGAATGTAAAAAGAATTGTTGTGCAGGCTGATCAGAGAAAGGATCTTTCTGTTTATGATCTTTCACTTTCTTTACAAAAGAGTGAGAAGACTGGCGAAATAATTCCAAAGGGCTTTTTTATAAGAGCTTCTGTAAGAACTTACATAAGTAAGGCAGCTCTTCTTCCATCCCCTGTCGGCTTTGACCTATCAGGTGAAATTCCTTTTTACGGCTTTCCTTACAACGGCGGAAAAATAGATTTTACAAATTCCTCTTTTGATTTTACGGGAGCGGCCATGGTATTTCCAACAAGAAATTCTTCAAGTGCTTCCATGCCGCTTTATAAAGTAAAGCTTTCCCGCGAGCAGGAATTATTATCTACCTTAGAAAAAGGCATGTATGCAGAATGTAATTTTGGCGGCGAAAGAATCTCCATAAAAAATACAAAAGCCGCAGAAGAAATCCTTATTCCATCTGCAGCCCTTAAAGCTCCCTTCAGCCGTATGGAAATAAGTACAAACAGCAGTATAATCAAATCTCTTACTCTTAATTACGTTGAAAATACAGAAGCAAATAAGGGCTATGTGCTTTCTCCTGTAAAAACAGATCCTGGTCTTATATTGAATTATAAGATGGATAACTGGCGCTGCGACGATTATGAATTATATGAATGGGACAGATATCCAAAAATCCTCTTTTTTGATACAAAAACTCTTGATATTCAGAGTAAATTCTTTACCCGCCTTGCTTTCTTCGTAGAAAAGGCAGGCTATAAAGGCCGTATTTTATCTGATGAAGAACTTGAAGGAAAGCACGGCTACAATGCCCACGATTATAAGGCAGAAGATCTTGCCAGATTCTTTAACACTGCCTTAGATAAGAATGTAAAGCTGAATTATTATGAAATGCTCTTAAAAGAAATTCTTATTTATAACGGACTTTTTACTGCAAACGGAAAATATGTTAAGGCTAATGATGGCGGTCTTGTTTCCATTTCAAGGGAGACTAAGGAGTGGAGTCGTCAGAATCTTTTTAGTCATGAAGGCTGGCATATGCAGTTTTTCCGCGATGAAGAATTCAGAAATTACGTTACTGCAGTTTTCCATACCTGCGACCAGAATACAAAAGATTTTTTAATAGATTATTTCAGGTCTCAGCCAAGCCTTGGCTATGATACAAATGATGATTATCTTATGTACAATGAATTTATGGCTTATATTATGGAACAGAGAACCTCTGTCGTTGCAGAAAATTTTGTTAAAAAGGCAAACTGGGAAAGCGTAATAAAATTTACTCCGGAGCTTGCCGCTTATATCCGCAATACAGAAGGCAGAGGTTTTGAAGATATTTCCAATGCCCTTAATTCCTTTGTTTTTGATAAATATGGAATTATTGCCGGAAATATCTGCCTGGTAAGCCGAAACTAGGAATCTAAGTGTTCCTTTATGGCCTCCAGGGTTGTTGGAGGTCCATGGCCCGGCATTAAGATGGTTCCATCCTGCTGTGAAAATATTTTTGTCTGAACATTGAGTTTTAAAATATAGTCAGAATAACTTGAGTTGGTGCTGCCGTAAGCCCCGGCTGTCAGAACATCTCCTGTAAATAAAACATTTCCAATTCCATAAACTACAGAGTCTGTGGTGTGGCCAGGGACAGTCATATAACGTACAATCATTCTTGCTATACGGATTTTACCATCTCCGGAAAGGACAGTTGTATCATTTTTAGCAACTTCCCAGTCTGCAGCATAAATTTTTGGTGTGTAGATTTTCTGCAGGGTTTTTAATCCGTGTACATGGCTTCCGTGATTGTGAGTAACAAGAATTGCCGTAAGCTTAAGATGATTATCTTCTATCTGCGAAATAAGTTCACTGGTAATTTTTCCAGGGTCTATGATTATTGCTTCATTAGTTTTTTCGTTTACAACAACATAGCAGTTTGAAAAACCTTCAATGTTGAGGTGGAAGTAAATTTTCATAAGGCTCCTCCGCTATAATCAGAGTTTGAAAGAGCCTGGTTGTTTGGATCCATTCCGGTTTCCAGTCCTGAGCCCAGTGTGTAGAAAACAGCTTCGCGGGTATTAGACATTTTGAAGGAAACATTTACTCTTTTTGAATCAATAAAATTAGATTTTTTAAGGTTGCAGTTTCTGAAAGAGGTATCGACCAGAGTTGCCTTTATAAAACGGGAATTGTAAAGGTCCGAATTATCAAAAGAGGACTGGTAGGCCTTTATGCAGTTAAAATTACTTTGAATCATATCGCTGGAGGTAAAAAGGGTATGAGTAAAGGTGCACTGGGAATAAGAGGTAAATAAGGAATGATTGTTTATAAGATTACAGTCGTAAAAAACCGTGTAATCAAAAATGCACATTTTTAAGGTTGTATTATCTGAATGAATGTTTGTAAAAGTACAGTGAGAAAAATTACAACCAAAAAACTGCTTGTTTGAAAGATTTATATCCAGAAAGTTCATTCCGCAGGCATTTAAGCCTACGATTTTATCGTTGTTAGCAATATAGTTGTAAATCTGTTCCTTTATTAAACCGGGATCCGGTATATGCTCCAGACAGTAGGATTTATCTTCTGTAAGATTACCATTCTGATCAAAAGTTGAAAGAGCATTGTTTTTACAGTAATTTACAAGGCACTTATTTTGAATAAAAATTTTAATACCCCCAAAAGTCAATTAACATTATATCCTAAAAGTTGTAAAATCACTATATGATTTGCTGGAAATGTCATAAAGAAATTAAAGTAGAAAAAGTTGAAAGAGCAGATGAATGTCCTCTTTGTCATGCTGATTTACATGTATGTAAAAACTGCAATTTTTATGAAAGCGGTTTGCATAATGATTGTAAAGAATCTTCTGCAGAATTTAACAGCGATAAAGAAAGAAGCAATTTCTGTTCATATTTTACTGTAAAAAAGGACTTTCTTTCGGCAGATAATTTATCATCGTTAAATGATAAGGCAGAAGCGGCAAGGGCTTCCTTTAATGCGCTTTTTGGCCAATAATACTTCTGCTCTGGTGACTTGTTATGACTGATTTTTGTTTTATTGATTCCGGCGTTGGTGGCATTCCATATATGACTGAACTTTTAAAAAAAGATAGTTCAGTTTCCTCTCTTTATGTTGCAGATACAGCAAACTTTCCTTATGGAACTAAAAGTCATGAAGAAATAGTGTCCTGTGCAGAAAAGCTTGTTTCTAAGATAATTAAGAAATTTAATCCTTCCGTAATTGTTTTTGCCTGTAATACAATTTCTGTAAATGCTCTTGAGGTTATGCGGCAGACTTTTCCGGATACTTCATTTGTTGGAACCGTTCCTGCTATAAAACTGGCAGCCGCAGTTTCTAAAAACCGCCGTATAGGACTTATTGCAACAGAATCAACCTGCCGCAATCCTTATAATCATGAATTAAAGGAACTTTTTGCTAAAGACTGCGAGCTTGTTTTGAGGGGAGATGCCGCTCTGGTTTCTTATATAGAACATAATGCCTTTACAGCATCTTTTGATGATTTACTTTCTGCTGTAAAACCTGCCATGGATTTTTTTAGAAAAGAAAACTGTGATGTAATAATTCTGGGCTGTACTCATTTCTTAAATATAAAGGATGTTTTTGAAAAGGCCTGTGGTAAAGATATTAAAGTTGTAGATTCTGTAGACGGGGTTGTAAGGCATGCCCTGGAAGTTTTTAAAAAAGAAAAGCCTGTAAGCATAAAAGAAAAGCAGACTGCTTCGCTTTATGTAACAGGCCTTTTAGAAAACAAAGAATACGATATTCTTTGCAAGCGCTATGGCATTAATTTTGCAGGAAAATTTTAGTTTTCCCGCATTTTCTTATTTTTCTACATTTCGAATTTTCCAAGCTCATCATTAATTGTCTGAACAGAAGTCTGATTGTTTACAGCCTTCTGATTGATAACTTCGATTGAAGAAGAGAAATCCTTAAGAATATCAAGGGAAGCATTCATTGAAGAATCAATCTGGCCTGAAAGATTTACAACATCTTTAATACCGTTAGTAATATCTTCTGTATATTTTGCCTGATTTTTTATAAGTTCGTTTACATTCTGGATATTCTTAGAAATTTTATTTGTTGTAGTAAGAATTTCCTGGGCGCTGGAAGACTGAACTTCCATAGTTGAAGCAATGTTTTCTACAACGTCAGTCTGCCTTCCAATCTCCTGCTGAATCTTGTAGAACATTGTTTTTGTATCCTGCATGTTGGAAGAACCATTCTGAATTGCGGCCGTAATTTCTGTAATTAAATCCTTGATATTTTTTGCCTGCTGCTGGGTATTTTCTGCAAGCTTTCTGATTTCGTCTGCAACTACAGAGAAACCTTTTCCAGATTCTCCGGCATGGGCTGCTTCAATTGCCGCATTCATGGCAAGAAGGTTAGTTTGTGATGCAACCTGTTCAATTACCTGAATTACTTCAGACATCATCTTTGATTTTTCGCTAACCTGATTAATTACAAGCTCAGTTTTTTGAACTTCAGAAGAACCTTCCTCTGAGGATTCAGAAAGGTTCTTTGATAAGTCTCTTGCCTGCTTGATAAGTTCATTAATCTGTTCGGTATTTTGAACCATAAGAGAAATTTCTTCTGCATTCTGTTCTTCTGCAGCGGCCTGTTCCTGCATACTAAGACTGACTTTTGCTGCATCTTCATTTAATTTGTAAATATTGTTTTTTGCAGAATCCAGAACAATGTCTTTATCCTGATTTTGTTTCTGCATCTGTTCAAAACGGGAAAGAATCATGTTCATGTTGGTAGAAGTGTTGTCTGTAATATTTAAAAGTTCATTTGCAGAATCACCGACCGAGTAGGATTCATTTTTTAAGGTAGAAAGAGAATCCTTCAGAAAATCCATCAGCTTATTCATGGCAGTCATGATGTTTCCAAAGTCATCAAAAGTTCCAATATCAAGACGGGTAACAAGATCACCTTTTTTGCGAAGGGCATTAATCTGTTCAACTGTAATGGCAAAACGTTGTCTAAGCTGTTTTAAAACCAGAATAGAAAGGGGCAGGGTAATTACAAGACTTAAGAACAAAGCATAAATTGCTTTTCTTAAGAATAATTGAATTGACCAGCCGTGTCTTACAGCACTGTATCCGGAACAAAGCAGATGCCAGGCTGTTAAAAGGGTGATTGTTAAAATGATAAGGGAAAGAGAATATGTGTAACGGGTGGTTTTCATTCCGTCAGTATTCTGGATTCTAAGCTTTGAAAGTTTTGTTCCTGCCATAGAATTAAAGCATCTTGTAGAATAGAAAATGGAAAGAATTGCGTACAAAATGATAAGGGTAAAAACAATTATAAGGTCAGTTGCATTGTAGTTTAATTTTCCTTTTAAGGTTTTAATTAAAATTACTGAACCGTTTCCACAGAAATAACCTGCAAGAATTGTAATAATTGAAATAATATCTATACGGCGAAGAATTTTCTGGGCCTTTAACTTTTCTTCTTTAGTTAAAAGTCTTGTTTCTGCAGTTTTGATTAAATCAGAAAGGGGCTTAAGCATAAAATAAACGATAATTGAAATTATAACAAAAGCTCCGCCTGCCGCACCGACAGTCGAACCTATACCGGTAATCCAGTCCATCCAGGTTGAGCCTTTTACTTGTGTTACCTGGAAAGAAGAAAGAAGGGGAACACCAATTAAGGTAGAAAGTCCGAAAAACAATAAATAAATAGCAAATAAACTCATTTAAACCTCTTTTAAATAAACTATTTGAAAATACAATAATATTGTATATGGAAATTTTCCCTTTTTCAATTAAATAAATATTATAAAACGATTAATTACATATAAATCTTCAGATTTTCTTTATTTTTTACATTAATGACATTGAAAATAAAAATCGTTATAATAGAAAAAAAGCTCATAGAACGAGGTTGTTATGAAAAAAATTATTTCTGGTAAAGTACGCGAGGTTTATGATCTCGAAGATGGACGTATGGTTATTGTTACAACAGACAGAATTTCTGCCTTTGACGTAATTTTACCAACAATGATAACAGATAAGGGTAAGGTATTAAATGCTCTTGCAAATTTCTGGTTTGATTATACTAAAGACATTGTAAAAAATCATATGATTTCAAGTGATTTAAAAGACATGCCTGCAGAATTCCAGAAGCCTGAATTTGAAGGCCGTACAATTTTAGTAAAAAAACTTAAGATGATTCCTTATGAAGTTATAGTACGCGGCTATATGTTCGGTTCAATGTACGAAGCTTATAAAAAGGGAGAAGCCTTCCTTGGTCATAAATTTGAAAAAGAATATAAACAGGCAGAAAAATTAGAGCAGCCTATTGTAACCCCATCTACAAAAGCTGCAGAAGGTCATGATATCAACGTTACTTTACAGTATATGAAAGATGATCTTGGCGAAGAACTTGGAAGTAAAATTGAAGAAGCTGCCCTTGCAATTTATAAAAAATGCTATGAGCATGCTTACAAAAATGGAATTATTATTGCAGATACAAAGTTTGAATTCGGTCTTGATGAAAACGGTGACCTTGTACTTGCAGATGAAGTTCTTACTCCAGACTCTTCACGTTTCTGGGATGCTTCAAAATATGAAGTAGGCGGAAGTCCTGCAAGCTACGATAAACAGTTTGTTCGCGACTGGCTTAAAGACCACAACCTTGCCGGTGACCCTAACATTAAAGAAATTCCAGCTGATGTTGTTGCAAAAACAAGTGCAATTTACAAGGAATGTCAGGCAAAGATTTGTCATAAATAAAATAGGTAGGGAACAAAAAAAAGGAAGGATTTTTCAAAATCCTTCCTTTTTTGTTAGATCCCCGGGGCAAGTCCGAGGTTGACATTCATTCGTTATTATCGAACTATACCACATAAGGACCATTACTAAAAATTTGCGGCATTTCAAAAAACACCTTGTCGGGCAAATTTATAAATTACAAGAGAGCCTTTTTCTAAAATATCCTGAAACTCTTTTATTTCTTCATCTGAAAAACCATTATTCTGCCTGATATAATCAGGAAGGATACAAGTTGCGTCAATGAAGCCTCCTTCAACAGGTCGTTCTATATAAACACAAATTTTTTCTACTCCGTTTTCTTCGAAGATACTTGAAAGAAGTCCGCAGTCCCTATCGGTGAAAAGTACCCACTGCATAAGCAGGAGAAGGACTTCCGCGGCTCACGGTTTTAATATATCAAATGTGTTTGACCACCCTCCAAAAATTGACGGTCGTCATACTCAAAAAGTCATATAAATTTGCATATTTATTAAAATTATATGACGTTATTAAAAAACAGGGGCTTAATTTTATTTTGATTGTCATATAATTTTAAACTTTTTCCATAATTATATGACATTTACAGTATTTTTTCTTTTTTGATCATAGAGTCCATATAATGGTGTAAATTTAAAAGAGTCATGAACTCAAATCCTGATATAATGTTAAGTGACCAAACTAAACATAAAAAGGAGATGTTTTCATGACTCAACTTAATCTTACTTTAGACCAGGAAGAATTACTAGAACTTTTATCAGGTAATCGAGAAAAAGCTTTTAAACATCTTGTGGAAAAGATTTTAAATCAGGTACTTCTTGCAGAATCTGCAGAACAACTCAGGGCTGAGAATTATGAAAGAAGCTCAAGCCGGACAGATTACAGAAATGGAACCAGAGAAAGAGAATTAACAACAAAAATTGGGACAATTATACTTGAAGTTCCAAGACACAGGAATCAACCATTCCATACAATGCTGTTTGAATTGTATCAAAGAAATGAGGCTGCATTAATAACAACAATGGTTGAGATGGTTGTAAATGGAGTTTCAACACGAAAGGTTTCAAATGTAATTGAGACCTTGTGCGGCAAGGAGGTTTCCAAATCTACAGTATCAGAAGCATGTAAAACTCTTGATGCAGAAGTAAAGGCCTTCAAAACAAGACCTCTTGATTACAATGATTTTCCATATCTGATGATCGATGCAACCTATTTCAAGACAAGGGAAAATCACAGAATTGTATCAAAAGCTATGATGATTGCGATAGGAATAACAGAAGAAGGCCGTAAAGAAATAATAGGACTGGATGTTTATGATGATGAAAGTAACGAAACATGGCTTGACTTTTTGATAGGACTTAAGAAAAGAGGTTTGAAGAACCCAATAATGGTAACATCAGATGCTCATCTTGCAATCAGACACGCGATAACACAAGTCTTTCCTGGGACTGCCTGGCAGAGATGCCAGTTTCATTTCATAAGAAATATTCTTGATGCAGCGCCAAAAACACAGAAAGCTGGTCTGGAAATTGAAATGAAAGATATCTTTAAGAACAGCACCGCAGAAGGTGCGAGAAAAAAAATGAATGAGGTCGCAAATGATTACAGAGAGATTGCGCCAAATTCTGTAAATATTTTAGAAACAGGTTTTGAAGATGTTCTTACTGTATATAATCTGCCGGAAGAAATGAGAATTGCATTAAGGACTTCAAATTGCATTGAAAGATTAAATGGCGAATTAAAAAGACGTTCAAATGTCATAAGAATCTTTCCAAACAAAGCTTCAATTCTACGTCTTATGGGAGCTGTCGCAATTGATTATAATGATGCGCTTCTTTCAAAAAGAATGATGTTTCATAGATCTTCGCCAGAAAAGGTAACTGTCGAAGTAAAAATAAAACTTCAGGAAATTGCTCTTTTACAGAAACAGTTTCTTGAAGCCGCTTAACTGGGATTTTATCAGGATTTGAATTTACACCAGAATTTGGACTTGACC
>JAEESZ010000012.1 GCA_016286535.1 Treponema sp.
AGTTACCACCTCACCTAAATCTTTTATTCTATATTCTTTCCACTTTTCCATTTTCATCATTCCAATTAATCCAGATCCCTAAACAAGTTCGGGATGACAAGATTTTTTACCCACCTGCGAGCTACCAGGTCTTAGGGGCTGTGCCCCTAGGAGAAGGGGTAGCGGGCTGGAGCAAGGGGAAGGCTTTTCCCTCCTTATTCCTTAAACAACTCCTTCAAATTATCTGCAATCTGTTTTTCGAGAGTTCCGGCTTCTTTGCTCAGGGTTTCAAGTTCGGTGTTGAGGCCAAGCATTTTGGCTTTGAACTCAGCTTCGGTCATGCCGTCGTCTTCGATTACAACTCCTACGTAGCGGCCGGCGTTGAGGGAATAATCCTGGTCGCGGATGCCGTCTTCGCCTTCTATGCTGGCGGATTTGCAGAGGCCTATTACATCGGTGTAGGTGCCGTTTGGAAAGCGTTCTTTGAGCCAGTCTATCTGAGACTGCCAATAGGCTTTTGTTTTTACTTCTTTGTCGTCGCTTGTCTCTGGTGCGGCTTTAAGGGCGGCGGTGTATTCTGCTATGAGGTCTTTAAAGGCCTGGGTGTCGCCGTTGTAAAGACGGGTAATGATTCCCAGATTTTTTATCTGCTCGTCGCTGAACTTTCTGTGGGCACGGTCTACCTGGGTAAAGATTGAACGGGCATCTATAAAAAGGATTTTGTCTTTTTTCTGAGCGTCCTGGGTTTTCTGTTTGTCGAAGAACCAGAGGGTTGCAGGAAGGGTAACGGAAGAAAACATATTGCTTGGAAGGGTTACCATCTGGCTTATGATTCCTTCTTCTATCATCTTTTTACGGATTTCGAGTTCTGAACCGCCGGCATCGCTTGCGGAGTTTGCCATAACGAGGGCTGCTTTTCCTGTGGCATTGAGGGAGCTTGCAAAGTAGCTTATCCAGAGGTAGTTTGCGTTTGGAACTGTTTCTTTTTTGTCGCTGCCTTTTTTGGCTGTTTTGGATTTATTCTTTGGAACGCCGTAGATGTTAAAGCGCGGATCGTCTTTTACTTTGTCGTACACAACTTCGTCTACGTTGAAAGGCGGATTTGCCATTACGTAATCAAAGTTACCGACTGCGTTGTGAGGATCAGAATAGAAAGAGTTTGCTTCTACAATTTCGCCGCGGACATTGTTCAAAAGAAGATTCATTTTTGCAAGTTTTACGGTGTCGGGCTCTTTTTCTACGCCGTAGCAGCGGAACTTCATTACTTCATCAGAAGATTTGTTGTGGCGGTGCATAAAGCGGGCTGCCTGAACAAACATACCGCCAGAACCACAGGCAGGATCCAAGATTTTCTTTTCGCCATTCTGCGGCTGGAGAACTTCTACCATATAGCGGACTACGGTTGCAGGCGTATAGAAGGTTCCGCCGTCTTTTCCTTCCTGAAGGGCAAACTCGCCGAGGAAGAATTCGTAGATTTCGCCAAAGAGGTCTACGCTGATGTTTTCCGGAATATCCATAAAGATTCGCATGATATTGGAAAGGAGTTCCGGTTCTTCTTCGGGCACGAGCTGGCCGTACACTTCTTTTGGAAGAACACCGTCCATCTTTTCGTTTTCGCGTTCTATGGCTTCCATTGCCTTTTTTACGAGGGTTGCTTTGTTTGCGTCATCGGGCGCATCGTTAATTGTTGTGTAGTAAGCTTCTGGCGGAAGGTAAAAGCCGCAAAGTCTTACAGATATTTCTTTTAGACTGTTACTATTACGAGCTCGCTCGCTCAACTTATTATATTCGGCTTCTATTTCTGCTTTGTGCTGCTTGTAAAGGATGTCTGCATAGCGGAGGAAGATGAGGCCTAAAATAGGCTGTCCGTATTTATTTGCTGCTAAGTGGGCACCTGCACGAAGAACATCGGCGGCGTGCCAGAGGTTGTCTTTTAGGGTTTTAAGTTCTGAGTCGGTCATTTATGTATCCTACACTTTTAGATTATTTCATTATAGCACCAAAAAGTGCGATTATATAGATAATATCATGTAAAAGTGGCATTAAAAGGCATTATTAGGTAATTTTACGAGATATCAACATTGCCAAACAGTGCCAAGACCGGCAATGTTCAGCAATGTTAAATCTTGTCTTAAGCTTTTATCTCTCCCATTCCCTCTCCATTCGCAACTTCCTCTCCGCCTCCCGTCCCAGTTCGAACTCCCTGTACCACGGGCTTTTCTGCATTCATTCCTTTACGTCTTTGCAGCCATGTTCTGCTATAACTCCTGCAATCTTATAAAGCAGTTCCGGGGTGGCACTTTCAAACATCTGGCTTATCTCAGCAGTTCCGAAAAAAGTGCTTTTTACCGTAGGCGGTCTCCTTTGTATATTCGTTCAACTGATGGTCATAATCTTTAATCTGGCTGTCGTATCCGTCTTTGATTGTTTTATTCGAGTTTGCAAAAGCAGCAACAAACAAATCGACTATCGGATCCAGTTGTTCGTCCCGATAGGTGTTCTGGGCATCCTTGCAACGTTCTTTGGTCCATTCCTTAAAGTTCTGAATACTTGGCATGAGTTCTTCCCACTTGGAGTTTTTTTCAAGGACATCGATGTTCTTTTCGGTAAGTGCAGAAAGAAGAGTGTAGACCCGATTGCGAAGTAGGTCTTTTTCCTTGTGAAATTCCTCCAGAGTCTTTCCGGCTTCATCCCTTGGCTTTGGAGTATCCTCGATTTCAAGGCCATGTGAACGAAGTTTAGAAAACTTCCCAATACCCCGTCTTATTTGAACCAACGCGATGAATTTTACCCTGCTTTTCAAGTTCGCTGTAAGTTCGAGTGATTGTTGCTCTTGAAAGGCCTGTAGTTTTAGAAACTTCTTCCTTTGTCTGTTTCGGATTTTGTTTCAGTGCTGCATAAACCAAATCTGCATTCGACTGTTTTTCTTTCGAGCCAGCAGTTTCTGTTTTATACGATGCAAGAATTGATTTTGTTTCTTCAATTCTTTCACGAAGCTTCTTTACCAGTGCGACTTTTTTTTCTTTCGTAAGTCGTTTAAGAGGTTTTAAAAAATCAGCATACCAATCGTCAATTCCATCAAGATTTTCAAGATTGATAGTGGAAGCGATTTTTGAAACAGGGAGTTTGCTTATCTGCTCTGACTGGGTTTCGTAAAAAGGTTTTGCTCCAATCTGACCTGAAGAAATCATATTCATTTCAAAATCAAGAAGATTTAGAAACATGGATTTTCCTGTGTCGTATACTGGAGCGATGCCTTTCCACTGGAGTGTATTTGAATCCCTGATAAAACTGATATTAAAGGAATGGCGGTCGATGTTTGCCATTATAAAATCAACAAGAATGATTTTTAATAAATCCGCCTCTGCATTGGGAATCTGCATTTCATTGCAGCGTTTTATAAGCTCTTCATAGTCGTAGAATTTTCCGTCAATCAAATGTAAATCCTGATAGACCGCATCCATTGGAACCAGTTCAGTTGATTCATCAACCATATCCGGGCAGTAACAGAAATATTTATCATCACGAATTGTAAGATAATAAGGCACATAAGCAATATTGAGGCGTCTGCAGATTTCAGAAGCAAGAACTTCATTCAAAGGCTCCTGCTGTTCGGTTCCGGTCCCGGCTTTTTCAAGATAGTTGATTCCATCCTTTTTGAACCAGCGCTTTGAAAGTTCACCGTTTGTTACATTATCAGGGGAGTAGGAACTGGAATTTCTATTCAGGCTCTTTGAATTACTTGTCAGTCGTAGTCCGATTGCTGGATCATAATCATTTGTAAAGAAATTGATATCTTCCCAGAAAAGTTTATCTTTAAGTTCAACAGGACAAATCCAGTATTGGTCAGAAAGACTTAAAAACCAGCTCTTTTTTGCAAGTTCATAGTTTGAAGGTATTTCAAGTTCTTCCAGAGCTTCCTTAAAATGAGGTCGGGTGGAAGGAATGAGGCGGTTATCTAGGAACTGCTCCATTTTTTCATTCAGGGCATAAAGATTATCTGCAGAAGGTTTTCCATTCAGAAATAATGCAACCGGCAGGTGTTCTTTATTGTAAACTTGCAGAACTTCAATGTAGCCCTTATTTTCTGCATATCTGAGAATTGGGATGTTCTTTTTATTAAGGATGTATTCCATATTTCGGCTCAAGTATACGAAAATGATAAGATATATCGGCTCAAAAATCAAGTTTATCGACTCATACAATTGTGAAGCAAGTGATTTTATCGGCTCAATAATAATGAAAAAGGCTTCCAGTCTGAATCAAACAAACTGAAAGCCTCTTAAAAATCCAAGACATATTGTGTTTCGATCTCTTTATTGTCTTTATTCTGCTTCTCTTTACTTGAAGACTTAAACAATTCCCTTAAAGAATCATTCGGCTCTGAAGGATTCTCTAGTTCTGTCATAACAAGATCTCTGTCTTGATTTGAAAGTTTGATATTTTCCTGCTTTTCCATTTCTGTAGTCCTTTCGCCTTTTTTATTCATAAAGAATTTCAGTTATAGATTCACAACTTTTCATTACATCATTGAAATCTATGCCTGAAGCAAAATCATTTTTATTAACATAATTAAGCCATCTCAATTTTATTTGTTCATCTTTTCTTAGACGTGAAAGAACATCAACATCATCATTGTGTCAGAAACCTTTTTAGCAATTCCCATAATAGATGCATATTCCATCAAGCGATTAGTTTTTTTATCACTTCTTTTTGCATAGTTACGAAGTGCTTTAATAAAAGTTTCTGAATCTATGTGATCTTGTCGTTTTATCAGACCACAAATTGTTTTTTCTGCATTATAAGATTTAACTGTATTTCCAAGATTTGTATTTATCTCAGTAATTCCAAGATTATAGGTTTCATCTTTTGTATCTGCATGAACAATGGCCTCTGAATCCTTTGGATTAAAAGGCCGATAATTTTTAGGTCCTGTAACTTCAAAATTAGCAGGAAGATTATCTGTCATATCCAGAAGGAATATTATTACTATCGATCTGGCGACGTGTAATATATCCACCGTTTGTTCGAAAAAGTTCTTTGATTTTAGAATAATTGTTCTCTACTTGCATTTCCAACCAATAATACAACTAATGGTTGTAAACGCAAGTAAATAATTTATCACTATACAATATTCTCTATGTCAAAATTGCTAAATTGACATAGAGAATACAGCTATGACATAAAGAATTTAAGCAATTCCAAATCTCCATAAATCTACATGTTTACAACCATTTTGAAATTTTTGATTTCTACAGCTTCATTTGTGCTTTCATTTTTGAAAACTTCCTTGATGGCTTCCTTTGCGATTGCCAGTGTCTTTTCCTGTTCAAGGTGCTTTCCGTAATGGTCCAGCATTGCAGTTGTTTTGTGGCCGCTTAAAGCCATTACAACACGCTTATCTGGAATAACATCAAGCATACGTGAACAGAAGAAGTGTCTCCATGAGTGGAAGCAGATTTCTTTTGGATTTGGATATTTCATAAGAGTCAAAGCTCTTTTAAGATATTTATTCCACTGTTTTGAACATGTTCTTTTCGATTGGAAGTACCAGTGCTTTTTTGGAAGGTTCGTCCTCCGTCTGGAAGGGCGAATTGAACGTAGATGTTTCCACCAGCTCGTTTGGTAGAAAAAGTAAAAGGCTTAGCCATAGAAAACCTCACTTAAGACCTTTTACAGCGGTTGCATAAAACCGTTGCATAAAATCAGTATGTTTTCTACGCCAAGCCTTACTAAATTCAGCAGTACTTTTTTCATAAAACTTTTCATAAAAACATTGGTACGAGAGTATCTTACCCGGAAGATTTATAACAACTCTCTGAGGAATCAAGGGGGTGTGGAGTTAAATTACAAAACAAATCACATTCCCGAACGGGAAAATATTTTAATATATCAGGTCTATTTTCATTGATTTTCCCGTTCGGGAAAGTTATACTGTAAATATGAAAATTATTTCTGTTGAATCAATATCGGAAGCAGTGAAGACCCGCCGAAAACAGCTGGGACTTACTCAATCAGAAACAGCCGCAATGTGTAATGTTGGAGCCCGTTTTTTTTCGGAACTTGAAAACGGAAAAGAAACTTTACAGATGAATAAAGTGCTTCATTGTCTTGAAATGCTTGGGATAAATCTCTATGCGGTAAATCGGGAAGATGATATGGGAGAAATTAAATGAAGCTGAACGTCTTCTTTGGAAATAAAAAAGCTGGCTCTCTTGAATCAACAGAAAACCGCGGAGTAATTTTTGTTTATGATGAAAATTATTTGAATGATAAAAACTCATTTCCCCTTTCTGCTTCACTTCCTTTGCAAAGAGAAGAATTTCCTCAAAAGCAATGCATCCCTTTTTTCTCAGGACTTTTACCGGAAGAAGATTCGCGGAAAAAAATTGCAGACTATCTTCATATTTCTGAAACCAGCACTCTGAAATTACTTGAAGCATTAGGTGGAGAATGTGCAGGCCTCATTTCAATTTTGAGTGAAGATGATTCATTTTCAAAAGATACAAGTTATAAACTCGATTCAAAAAACTACGAGCTGCTTGATGGTAACAGGCTTTCGGAGTTTATTGAAAAAATGAATACCCGGCCTCTTATTAAGGCTGATGATAAGTTACGGCTTTCTCTAGCAGGAGCTCAGGAAAAACTCGCACTTGCAAAAATCAATGGAGAATGGTATTTACCATTAAATGGTGCTCCTTCAACCCACATTTTAAAACCTGCTCGAACAGGCAGTCTTTCTTCGCTTGCGCAAAATGAATATATTTGTATGAAACTTGCAAAGTCTTTTGGACTACCTGTTCCTGATGTAGATTTGCTGAAGATTGCAGAGAAAGACATTTTTGTTGTTGAACGCTATGACCGTATTAAAGAAGCAGATTCGATTCAACGGCTTCATCAGGAAGATTTTTGCCAGGCACTTGGTATCATGAGTACATCAAAATATCAGAATGATGGAGGCCCAGGCATTGCTGATATTTTCAAAACTATATTGAAAGTTTGTACAGTCCCAGCTTTGGAGAGCCAAAAATTCTTAAGATATGTGCTTTTCAATTATTTGATGGGAAATTGTGACAGTCATGGAAAAAATTATTCTCTGCTTTACAAAAATAATCGTATAGAACTTTCTCCTTTGTACGATGTTGTTTCGACAATAATCTATTCAGGCCTGACTGAAAAACTTTCAATGAAAATTGGAAAACACTACGAGATTCAGAAAGTAACCCAGGAAGATTTTTCTCTTTTGGCTGAATCTTTGAACATTAAATATTCCGTTCTTTCAAAGATATTTGATGATTTTTCCAAAAAGTACATAACAGCTTTTGAAGAATTAAAGGATGATGAAAAAATTTCCAGAGACGTACTTAATTCTATTTTTGACGTTACTTCAAAGACATTGAAAAGTCTGCTAATGTAAGAATATGGAACTTGCAGAAAAAATCTATGAGGCAGTGCGTCTCATTCCTCGCGGAAAAGTTGCAACTTATTCTCAGATTGCGGCGCTTGTTGGAAATTGTAATCTTCGCCGCTACGTAGGACATGCCCTTCACAAAAATCCCAGCAATGCAGTTACTCCCTGCCACCGTGTTGTAAATGCAAAGGGCTTTTGTTCCGGCAGTTTTGCTTTTGGAGGTCCCGGAGTGCAGCAGGAAAAACTTGAAGCCGAAGGAGTGATTTTTGTTGATGGCCATGTTGATATGGAACGTTTTGAAATCACCCCGGATGATTTTGAGATGATGAGGGCTGGACTGATTTAATTACGTGTGGTAAAGGTAAAATTATGTACACATTAAAAAGATTAAGCATAGAAAATAAAGAAGAAATCAAAGAAGTTTTCACCGGCGTTTTTACAAAGGCACCCTGGTATGATGACTGGTCGGACACAAAGCAGCTGGACCTTTACATATGCGATCTGATTGGTCAGGGCTATTCACTTACCTACGGCTTGTATGATGAAGCGGGCGAGCTGATTGGCATTTCCCTCGGCTACATCAAGCACTGGTACAGCGGCACGGAATATATCATCAACGAGCTTTGCATAAAGACAGAAAAGCAGGGGAGTGGGGCAGGTACTTTTTTTATCCGCGAAATTGAAAAGGCGATAAAGGAGCTGGGGCTCAAGCAGATTTTTCTTTTGACAGATTCTAATGTTCCGGCCTATGAGTTCTATAAGAAAAATGGCTTTGTGGAATGTGAGACGAATGTGGCTTTTGCGAAGATGATTTATTGAGCGGAGTTTTATATGATAATAATAATCACAGGCGCATCCCACACAGGAAAAACTTTACTCTCACAGCGCATGCTCGAAAAATACAATTTCCCCTATCTTTCAATAGATCACCTGAAGATGGGACTCATCAGAAGCGGGAATACGAAACTTACTCCGGACGATGATGACCAGCTGACTTCTTACCTCTGGCCCATAGTCCGCGAGATGATTAAGACTGCCATCGAGAACAAGCAGAATCTCATTGTCGAAGGCTGCTATATTCCTTTTGACTGGCGAAAGGATTTTGACCAGGAATATCTGAAGGACATCAGCTTTATTTGCCTTGCCATGACGGATGCTTATATCGACGCGCATTTTGCTGAAATAAAGGAGCACGCCTCGGACATAGAAGAAAGGCTTGATGAGAGCTATTGCACGGCTGATTGGGCAAAGGCAGAAAACAATCACATCATCCAGGGCTTTGAAGCTGCCGGGGAGTTTGTTGACCTCATCGATTCAGACTACCAATCGGTAGTTGAAAAAGCCCTCCTTTTAATTCCATGCAAAATCAAAAAACTGATTGCCGGGAAAAAATATACAATCGACGACATGGGAAAATCTGGCTCAAGCATTTTGATATTTGATGATTGTGTTCTGAAAATTCTGGACAGCCGACTGCATGATGAAGAGTCCAGCGTGGAAGTGCTCAACTGGCTTAAGGGAAAGCTTCCCGTTCCTGAGGTTCTCGCTTTCGAAAAAAATGGTGATTATCAGTATCTTTTGATGACGAGAATCCCAGGTGAAATATCCTGCTCGGAATATTACATGGAACATTCGGGCGAGCTGCTTCCTTTGCTGGCTCAGGCTTTAAAAATGCTCTGGACTACAGATATCTCTGGCTGTCCTAAAAGCCGCGACTTTGATGCCGAGCTGCGTGCTGCAAGGTACCGTGTAGAAAATGACCTTGTGAATGTCGACGACGCCGAACCGGACACCTTTGGCGAAAGTGGATTTGAAAATCCCGAAGCCCTGCTCAAATGGCTGGAAGAAAACAAGCCCGCCTGTGAGTCTGTTCTTTCCCACGGGGACTTCTGCCTGCCGAATGTTTTACTAAAAGACGGCAAAGTTAGCGGCTTCATTGACTGTGGCGACATGGCCATCGGCGACAAATGGAAAGACATAGCCCTCTGCTACCGAAGCCTTAAACACAACTTCGACGGTACCTTTGGCGGCAAGGTTTACCCAGATTTTAATCCCGACCTGCTTTTTGACGCCCTTGGCATTGAACCCGACTGGGAAAAAATCAGATACTGGATTTTGCTGGATGAGTTATTCTGAAAAAGATTTATAAATCAATCTATAATTCTTACACCAAAGGTATCATCAACAATTACAACTTCGCCGCGGGCAAGGCATTTTCCGTCCTGAATGATTGCAATCGGTTTACCAGGCTGACTGTCCAGCTGCAGAACAAAATCTTCATCAAGTCGTGCTATATCTTCTTTTGAAAGATAGGTAGAACCAAGCCTCAAGGCGATGTAGTGTTCTTCATCATAACAAACAGGATCTCCCTGCTTTACTTCTATAATTCTGACACCAAAATTTTCGTCTACAACTACAGCCTCTCCACCAAAACGAATCTGGTTTTCAACAATAACATTCAAAGATGTGCCAAATTGTTTATTGCTCATAAGAATTGTGCCTGGCTCAAGCTTTACAGAATCAGAAACAAAGCGGCCGAATTCCACAAGTATATTGTTTTCGCGTGGGCGGGCTTTTATATCAGTAAGATTTTCCAGCTGAGGATTATCTTTTCCAAAGAAACCGGATTTGCGGCAGAGCCTTAAAAAATAAGAAGAACTGAACTGAATATTTATCATGCCCGTGTAGACATCGCTGGTAAGTGCAAGTGTTACAAGTGCACACATTTCTCCTGGATTCTGACCTGCAGACCATGGTAAAAGAGTATTCAAATCTTTTGTAAAAGGTTTTTCAAAATCTTCCCACGCAGTTGATTTATCGGTATTCGAAAAGATCAGTTCCTGAATCATCTTAGAAAATTTGTCTATGTATGCAAGTTTAAGGCAGTCACTGTCGGTCTGGGTAAGTTCGGGATATTTTTTTAAGTCATGCTTGAGTAAAACTTTTCCAAGCTGCGGGTCAACCTCAATCGCAAAACCAGAATTGTTATAATCATAAGTATAGAAAAAAGTTCTCTGAGGCAGAGTGCGGAGAAACTCTTCGTTTGTAAGTTCATCAACTGAACATACATTTATTCCAAGCAAATCACTTCTGTTTCCAGCAAGCTCATTACGAAATTTTTCGCAAAGCATATCAAAAATGTTGGCAATTTTTCGAAGCTCATATTTACTGAATAAATTTGGACGCTTAAAATCATAAATTCGAATACGAGCCCCGGGATTTTTCAATAGGCTTGTGTTGTCCTGTTTTTTTTCAAGAGTCCCGTTCGCTTCCATTTTTGCAATTTCGGCTTTTAGTTCTTCTTCTGTTAAAATCCTTCTTTTTTCAGACACTTCCTTGAGTTCTCCCTTCAACAGAGAATCTACATCAGTTCCAAGTGCCTCCGCCAGAGCAGGCAAAATCCCAACATCCGGGCAGCCGTCTCCACGTTCCCACTTACTCACCGCCTTGTCGCT
This sequence comes from Treponema sp., assembly GCA_016286535.1. Taxonomy (GTDB): domain Bacteria; phylum Spirochaetota; class Spirochaetia; order Treponematales; family Treponemataceae; genus Treponema_D. The sequence goes on from JAEESZ010000012.1 coordinate 10,846, forward strand.
AACGTTGATAAGGGTTGCAAGCTCCTTCTGCGTTATCCCTTTTTTCGAGCGTAAAAAATTAATCAGTTTTCCAGTTCTCTGTGCGTCCATTATGTTTCCTCCATCTGGGGGCTCGGCAAAGCCGAACGCTACGTCCGCACTTCGCTAACGCTCATCCTCCTCGCTTCGCTGCGGTGGACTGCTTCGCAGGTGCTCCCATCGCTGCCCCTGTCATCTCAAGTATATGCCGTGATTCTCCATATGTCACCCGACTTCACGTAGGAATTGGTAGAATTTTTGATTTTAGAGTAGAATTCTACTCTGGTAAGGGTAGAATTAATAATCTCTTCATAGATTCATTGAAAGCCAGCGGTCAGACTATCAATTCATTAGCACAAGTCTAAAAATCGTTTACTTATATCTTCATAATCTCTTTGCCGTCAACAGAAGCTAACGTTCTGGATAAATTGTTTACAGCTTTCTGGGTCATTTCTAATTCAAAGAGACAGGTATCTAAAATTGCGGCATCCTGACAGTTTTTCAAAAGATATTTATAACATTTAATTGCATTCCACCAGTGCTGCATCACTTCAAGAGAATTCTGATCCATTGCTTTTTTATCAAGATAGTTCAGATGGTGAAAATGCAAAATTTCATGACCTGTATCATACTCGTAACGGGCAATTTTAAACAGATAGTCATAATAGTTGCGGCATTTGTAGCTATAAATCTTGCCATCACTGCCTTTTTTAGTAAAAATATATTCCCGGTTTACAGATTTCTTATCAGTGTCTATTACAGTTTCTTTTGCTCGTGTTTTTCCGTCTGAATAGACTTTATTTATCAAAAGAATATAGTCGTTATAAATTTGTTTTTGATTTTCCTGCGCAATATCAGGATGATATAATTTTACCATCCTGCGATATTCTTTCCTTATTTCATCAGGATTATCATTATTCTGGAGAAAATTGATAAATGATTGCAAATCTTCTTTAAAGTTTTTCATTTTATTTTGCAGCTGATAAGTATTTTACCATATAATTTGCCGGTAATCTGCATGTAATGATTACTTTAAGCGTGGATGGAAACGAGTTCAAATCAATGACTGGGGGGGAGCAGAAGATGTAGAATGCGAACTGGGCTTTGTAGATTCAGACGTTGCTGAACTCTTCCAAAGCCGCAGTTACGCTGTAGAAAAAGCTGCTCTTACGAGTGAATAACTTTAATTACATGGAAGGCTTAAACTAAATACTAATCTTACCTTTTGAAGCTGTATCTGTTTCCAGATTTTTAGTTTCGCCTTTCACTGTAATTACAGAATCTTTTTCTGCAGCCTTCAAGAGTCCGGCTTGATTACTTCCGCTGATTGTCATAGTTATTTGACCGCCATTCATGCCGGACCGTCCCCAATGGCGGTCAGAATTTTCTTCGCACAAAACAAAATAATTATTTTTACTATAGGATTTTTCTTCTGTTCCTGCATAGAAAGTACAATTCTGAATATTTACCAGAGCATTTGTGTTTGTAACATAGAACATGGCTTCATCATCATCTGCATATTGATTATAGAAGATACAATTTTCAATATTAAGTTTTCCTTCTCCAACTGAAGCATCTCCCGAAAAACTCTGATAAATCATGATTGCACCCTGACCTTTTCTGGCTCCTGTAAAAGTTGAATCCGAAATATTTACATTATTCAAACCTTCTATAACAAGAGTCTGAGCTGTCTCTGCCTTTCCAGTAACTCCACTTACGGTGATGTTTCCTGTTGAATAAATACAAGGAGAATCATTTGCCTGAGTATTAAGAAGATTATTTTTTCCAAGAAGAGTGATATTTCCACCACCCCGGTCGGTTGCAAGAGCGGCAGAATTATTTCCTCTTGTAGTAATATTTACATTTCCTTCCTTACAAACAACTGAACCACCGTAGGAAGCAAAAAATCCTCTTGAACCACGCTTAAAACTGCTGATTGTAATTCCATCATTCACTGTAATTTCTGCTCCATCGGTAGCAAAAACTGCATTAGCGTGAAGGGCATTTGTCATAACTTCCACACCATTTAGAATCATTTTAGAATTTTTACCCTCCGCTACGAGGGCATTATTAATTCCATAAAAGTTGTATGCATCACCATCAAGAGTTTTTTCATCTGCATCACCAGTTTTTTCTATAAATACATTATTCAAAGTTAAAGTTCCGCCATTTATAACAAGAAAAGCAATTTCATTGGCAGCAGAAACAGTCACTTTTCCACCGTCAAAATCTTTGGCAGAATAAGTTACATTTTTTCCATCAATAATATATTTTGCGTGATAAGTGACTTTCAATCCTCTTTCATTTTCAAAAGAATAAACTAAAGACTGAGCACTGCTATCAGAACATTCCGGTTCGTAGGCAGAAGTTCTTTTTGGCCCAGGCATTCCTTCCGGCATTTCTCCAGGCATTCCATTTGGCAAGTCCCCCGGCCTTCCACCTGATTTTCCACCTGATTTTCCACCTGATTTTCCACCAGGCCCGGGGCCAAACTTACCCATAGCAAGGTCTCCAGAAGCAGGCCCATTTTCATCTCCAGGCCGGCCTTTTGGCGGTTCACGTCCATCCGGACTTTTAGAGATTTCTTTCTTTTCTGAATCTCTAGGAATATCCTTAGACTTGCAGGATGAAAGAAGAGCTGTTGTTGCTAACAAAAATACTGTCGAATATAAATAAATCTTTTTCATAAAAACCTCTTTTCTCTCCAACAAATATACCAATTCAGAGAAATAATCGTTACCTCAATCCTCATAAAATTCTGTAATACAACAAATTATTATGATTATCGGGATGATATAATTTTGCCATCCGACGATATTCTTTTCTGATAAGTATTTTTCCATATAATTTGCTGGTAATCTGCTGATAATCTGCATAGTCGGGCGGAAATATGGCGGTAATTTTCCGGGGAATCCCGGATTTTGGCTTTGTTTTGACAAAATGTCATATAATTACACAGTTTTCTTAAAAATATATGACAATTTGCGTTCAAAACTTTCCGGAATTAGCTTCCGGGCTTGAGAAAAAGTCTCCTTTCATAGATTTTTATCATATAATTTGAGTAAAATCACGAAATTATATGATTTTTCTTCTGTCAGGGAGGATTCTTTCATTTAAAAAGTCATATAATTTTACTAAAATAGCTAGTTTATATGACATTTCTACTCAATCACCACTTCAACCTTCGTTTTACAGCATCTTCCTCATCTCAATCCACTTGTTTTTTCTGTACATGGTTAGAGTTTTAATTGAAAATAAACAGATTCCCTTTTATGCTTATATTAGAGGTGACTGGCATCAGAAATGTTGGAATTGCGATACTGGCACTATCTTTCAAAATTGAGGAATAAATATTGAAAACACTTGAACAGGCTGAAAAATTATTTTCTCTTGATGAAGCTTCTTATAGAATGTGGTTACAAGGAAGTTACACCCTCTGATGGAAAAAAAATATGACGATGGATGAAAAGACGCTTTTACTGGCTGAATAAGTGGCAGGAAGCAATGGAGGCCCCATGTTAAAAGATTACGAGATAGATAAACCTGTCCTAGAAACTGATAGACTTATTATTAGAACTCTTAACGAAGCAGATGTGCCAGATTTGAAAGAATGGCTGGGAAGAGATGAAATTTATACCTATTGGGGACGCAAAGCAAGCAAGGGCGAGAAAAATCCTGAACTTATGTTTATTGATCCCCGCCCTTGGGTAAAAAGAAAGCCTTCACCAGATTTTGACTGGGGAATTGTCTTGAAAGATTCCAATAAAGTGATAGGTATGATTGCAGTATTTGATATCCAAAATGCCAGAATGGGTGATATTGGTTATCGTATTCATCCTGACTACTGGAATATGGGAATTACTACAGAAGCATTAAAGGAAGTGGTACGTTTTATATTTGAAAACACAGAAATAGAGAGACTGAATGGGCGTGCTGATGTTAGGAATATTGCTTCAAATAAGGTCCTTGAGCGGTGTGGTTTTATAAAGGAAGGAACAATCCGGCAAGGCAAAATGGTTGCGGTCTATTGTGACTATAACATTTACGGTATGCTTAGAGAAGATTATGCAGAGATGCAGAGGAAAAGATAAAGATGAAATACAACTACAAAGAAATGCCTGAATCTATGAAGGGGACATACGGAGAATTTTCAAAAAACTTTGGGTTTGATTGGAAAGAATTTATTATGGGAATGCCAACACCTATGTTTCTTGTCACAACATATAAATCTAACGGGCAGCCAAATGCTACGATGCAGTCCTGGGCAGGATTTACGAGTGCGAATCATGGAGGCGGATATTACGTGATTTTATGCAGCGTGAATAAAAGCGGACATCTTTACCAGAGCCTGAATGAAAAGAAAGTAGCCGTGCTGAATTTCATGTCTTCTGATTTATACAAAGCCTGCATGAAGACGATACAGAACAATCTGTTCGAGAAGGATGAGATAACTTCATCAGGGCTTACTGTAGAAAAAGCTTCATGGATAGAAGCACCAATGGTCGCTGAATGTTTTATGAACCTTGAGTGCAAATATTTGTGGGAAAAAGAAATTGTAGCTGGCGATGATCATGTTATGATTTGCCTTGAAGTTGTAGGCGGCCATATAGAAAAGGATTATATGGAGGATATGTTCGGAGATAAAGGGGTCCTTTACAATGTTCATTATCCGATAAATCCGGAAGATGTAAAAGAAAAAGGCTGCGATTTTGTAGCTGCACTTAGGAAAGTAAATCAGTCCGATGAATATTGATCATATCATTGCAGACGTTTTTCCCGCAACCTGTAGTTGCACAAGTTCTCTAAAAAGCACCTGACGATTGGTGGAACTTACGGAGCATCTTTGTTAATCTATAATTGCAAAGTAGCGCCGCTAACGCGGAGTTTTTAAAGGAGAGCAACATGAGTTTTGGAAAGAACCTTCAATATTTTAGAAAGCTTAGTGGGAACATGACGCAGGAAGCTCTGGCAGAAAAACTGAACGTAAGCCGTCAGACAATTTCAAAATGGGAAATAGATGCGGCAAATCCCGAGATGGAAAAGGCACTTGAAATCTGCAAAATCTTTAACTGTTCCCTTGACAATCTTTTTAGAGATGAGATGGATAAACAAAGCGATTCTTATTCCAACCTGCGGCTTGAAGAAGTTCCCGGTTTTCGTTATGTGGAGCACACGGTAATCAGTACTGAGCCCGAAAGCGATGCGATTGGCAGAATGAACAGGCTTGCAAAAGAAAATGGAATAGAAACTCCCCGCGTTATCGGCTGGGATTTTCCAAATCTTTCTCAGGAGCAGATCAACGTCTTTAACATGCACGGATATACGGCCGCTTTGATTCTGCCTGATGGAGTTGCGCCCGAGGGTTGCAAAATTAAAGAACAGCCTGCTCATAAATATGCTGCCATTCACGTTGACCATCCATTTGAAAATCCTTTTGTGACAATTCCGGGTGCCTATCAAACGCTTGGAGATTTTATGAGAACCAATGGCCTTGTTCAGTCTGCCGATGACGTTATTCCTTGCTTTGAAACCGACGGGGAGAATATGGATATTTATATTGCATGTAAGTAGGAAGGTAGTGCAATGAACTATTCAAACACGAACGAAAAACTATACGATGACATTGCCCTTTGGGAAAAAACTGACGGCAGGGATTTGTTTGCCCAGATGCCACTGGCACCAGATGTAAAGAACGCTCCGACTGTGCTTGATTTTGGTTATGGCTTTGGAGAAAATCTTTTTGCTTTGAGCAATGCTTATCCCAATGGAAAAATCTACGGAATTGATTGCAGTCCGGTCTGCCAGAAAGAAGTGGGCGAAAAAATTGCAGCACGCGGGATTAAAAACATCACCTTAATCAATAAGGAAGTTCATAATCTGCAGGATTTTACAGACAACTCTCTGGACTTAGTGCTGCTCTATGATGCCCTTCACGGTGGCGACGGCAAAGGCAAATACATGCTTTACGAAGAATCTCATCGTGTTCTAAAAAGCGGAGCCTGCCTTTCCATTCTTCCAGTCCACCTGAACAACTGGCGCGACCACCAAGGAAAAAAGAAAACCTACACTCTCACCAAAATAAAAGCCGAACTCGCCGAATACGGTTTTGAATACGCCGGCACCTGCCCCCAGAAAGGCGTCCACTGGGAAAAATGCCACACCCTCTACTACATCAAAAAAGGCACAATAACCTTTGATGCGCTGGAGAAGGTGGATGTGATGAATTTCACAAAGCTTTGAAATTACACCCCATCCACCATCATCAAGTTCTACTTTATTTACTAACCGGCACCTTTACAACAATTTTACGGACAGATGATTTTTCATTTACGCAAACACCCGGCATGTGAACATCCTGTGGGTAGAGAATCAGAAAATCACCAGCCTCCAGAACATAATCAGTACATTCATCATTATGATGGAAGAACATCACGTCCTTGGCCTCGTTGTATTCGTCTTTGATTTCCATTTTTTCAATCGGAGTTACGGCAATCAATTCTCTGCCGCTTAAAATCAACTGAATGTCGATGAACTTTTTATGAGCCTCATATTTTGCCTCACTGCGTGTCTTTGTTGTATATTCCTGCACACTAACATAAGCGCCGCCTTCAAGCTCATATTTCCCCACCGCAGCACCATCAGCCTTGTTTACAATAAAGTCATAAGCCGACGGACACAATTCTTTAATCTTGTTTAAATCTTTCATATTTACCTCTTTTATATATTAATTATGTGCTTCGCATTCCACCCAGGCCGGTTCAAATCCGCTTGCCAAAGCAATTTTCCAGGATGCCAGATTTGAAAGGCTTGTTCCATAATATGGAAGTGCCCCTCGACGGAAAGCTTCATTGCGAAGAAGACTTACCAGAGTCGTTCCGATTTTGTGCCCACGATATTCGGGCATGACGTCAATTCCAATCTGCCAGAGGGCGGGAGCGCCCAAGCTTTCATTCGCTACAGCATCTATTGAACAGCCCGCCATTCCCATAATTCTTTCGCCACCTTTTTCATCGCTTGCATTTTCATCAAGAGCAACGACGGCAAGAATATCCGGGCGCTCTGGTTTGAACTTATCGCAGATTGCATTCGGAAAACGAGGATCTCCGTAATAGTTCATAATGTCAGCCTGTTCAAGCCACTTGATTTTTAAGTCCGTCTTGATTTCCATCTGCTCAGGCTTAGGCAAAAACATGTGATGAGTCTGAGCCATTTTGAAACCGTATTTTCTAAGCTCTGTTTCGAGTTCAAAAAAATTGTGCTGTTCAAAAAGCCAGAAGCCCCTCTTGTTTTTTACCCATTGAGCGAGCCAGGGATGCATTTTCTCGTTTGCGGAAATTACAGTGTTTCTGCCGAGAGTTGCCATCTGCAGAAAGAATTCCTTATCCGAAAATTTTCTGCGATTTGGGTGAAGGCTGGGCAAGGTGATGATATTTTCCTCTTTGTCAAAATCTTCTGCCTTGCAATTAAACTCAATTGCCAGCTGATTTTTCAAAAATGTATATATTTCATTTTTATTATAGCGAATCATTTTTCAAATCCTTTTGTACTGAACAGAACAGGCGTCTCGGGCCAGACCGCACTTTTTCCAGTTCTGCCAGCAGCTGCCTTCCAAGCTCCATCGCTTCAAAGTTACCCATTATTTCCATAAGCCTTCTGATTCTGGAGTTTTCCATTCTCCCTTTTTCCTATTCATTATTAATTTGCTTAAGTTTCAGAGTATTTTACCATAATAATTACCGTTGAATCTTTTCATTCCATCAGATTTTCTCAAAAATCATATAAATGGCGGTAAATTGCAAAAATATATGACATTTTTCCTACCAAAACTGATTTATTAATCCAAAATGTCATATATTTTCATGTAAATTACGAATTTATATGACAATTCGCGGTCAAAAACCGACAAAAACAAGATCTGAACTTAGTAAATGCCAATCTTTATTCAATTGATGTCATATAATTTTACTAAATTTTCGAAAATATATGATTTTTCTCACAAAAAAAAGCTCTTACCTTGGTGAAGTGTCATATAAATCGTGTAAAAACTTCAAATTATATGATTTTTCCCGGGCGCATCTGGCTCTTCGAGCCAGTCGGGCCTTTCGCGGCTCGGTAACCCTCGGCGTCCTCACTCACTTCGTTCGCTGCGGTCGCTGGCTATCGCCACCGCTCCATACCCTTGCGCATCTTCCTACTGCAAATTTAATTCCATATCAATGCATTCCCAGTCAGTGCCAAGAATCTTCATAACTCTTTTGCTGAATGGTTTAAAGCCCACAGCCTCATAACAGGCCTGAGCCTTTGGATTATTTGCAAAAACTCCGAGCGTTGCTTTTGTAGCCTTCAATTCATTTCCCAGCAAAGGAAACTTCCCGATTCTATCAGCCGACCACTGGAATAAAGTTTTTTCATCTTTCACCCAGCCGCAGATAATCTGAGAATCTTCGGCTTTATATGGTCGTAATTTCATGTTCATATTCTATAATCCTTTGCTCAAAAACATTTCCATAGGCTGTTCGTAGCCCGGGATATTCATTATAAGACTGCCGCAATCTTTGTAACCGTTTTTTCTATAAAAGTGCTGGGCCGTTTCATCAACTTGGGTTGAAGTCAAAACCATACCATAACCTTGAGCCTTCATATCCTCCTCCCAATGCTTCAGCAATTGTTTTCCGTAGCCTTTATGCTGTTCTGGATAGTCTATAAAAAGCAGAGTGCAAAAAGGTGTGTTGTCCAGACTGTACCAGAAGGCTTTATCATTTGATGTTACGTATTCTATTTTTGTCATTATTTATTTCTCCATCCTTCTAGAATCTTAAGCCCCTCGTCGACATCTTCGCCAAGGACTTCCTGGATTTTTTCAAACTTCTTTTTGGAATGCATTGTATCCATAACTCGAAGCAATTCTTTTTTGCCATACTTTTGAATAAAGAGTGCCATGGCCCTTATCCCATTTGTATCCTTCCCCAGCGAGTAAAAGCCTTTCTTGCAATCATAAAGTTCGCCACATTCGTAGCAGCCGTCCAGGCCTTTTTCTTTACAGCAGGCTGTATTAGGACAGATTCCATCCGGCGAGTATTTTGCAAAAGAACAGGTGTTGTAAATTGTCCTGCAAGACCCGCACCAGGCAGTCAGAAAACAATGAGCGCAGGAAAGCCCGCAATAAGCAATCTGGTCCACACCTTTTTTTGCCTGCTGGCACAGCTTGTTTTTAATGCGCCTCATTGCTTCCACATGCATAATCCAGTGGCGGGATAGAGGCATTTGAATCAGCCCTTTGATATTCTTACCACACCAGTAGTCAATCAGCCAGGCGGAACTATCATCCGGGCTGACGCATTTGCCGGCAATAAGCTGCTCCTTGTCCTCAGCCGTGAAACTCTTCTTCAAATCCGCGAACTTCAACTGTCCAAGCATCTCATTTGTCGCTTCCATCACCGCCTGGCAATATTCATAAGTTGCTTTGATATTCAGAGTCTTTGAAAACTCAATCATGGCATCGCCGTCAAGCTCGTTGGCGGTTGTGATAACCGGGCTCTTAGTTTTACTGAGCCAGCCGCCCACAATCAGAACTTGTTCATCCTTCAAAATCAGCGAATGCACCACAATATCTTCAATACGAAAAAGATGCCAGAGCGACCAGGCAAGGGTAGTGTGCTGAGACCCCTTTCCCACCCCAAAAGGCATCTGGTAAAAAGCCACTGGAGGAAAAGTGTTTATAATAGAAGTTATCTGCTCAAAAAGTTCGGCGCGCAGCTCAAGAAGAACTTTTATGCCATCGGCAAAAGTCACCTCTTTAGCAATCAGTGCTTGCATCTTTTTGTTTTTTTCTGACCACTTATTATCCATCTTATTTTTGCCCTCTCTCTTTGTCTGTATCACGTTCTTCGGCTGTATTCAGGCCCCAGCGCCCCAGCCATATCACGTTTTTCGTCTGTATTCACGCCCCGCCCCCAGCTCCCCGTCAATATGCCTTTTCAAAGTTCGCAAATTTCATTGCGGGCTTCCTTAGATTTTCCCCGCCCAGTCTTACTTTTTGCAAATTCTACAATCTGGTTCGTTACCCCCTTAAAGAGTTCCCGGTTTGTTTTTAATATGCCAAGGTGATAGGTTATTGTAGCTTCTGCATCGACAAGTGGAACAAGTTTGTGGTGAGGAAGTTCGTTTGGCAGCATGTCGGATGCAAAGCAGATAAGGTTTGATGAGTTTATGACTTTATCAAAGGCCTGGATATTTGCCTGATACAAAAGCTGGGAATCGTGGAGTTTCTTTTCAAGAAGGCTGGTCCAGTATCCTTTCAGGGGAAAGGGAACTACTGCCTCTCCGTTTATCTCGCTGAAGCTTACCTTTTTTCTTGAAGCAAGAGGATGATTTTCTGGAATGAGGGCAAAAAGATGTTCGGTTTTAAGCGGAAAATCCAGCAGGGCTTTGTCGGCCGGAGCCTTAGAAAAAAGGGCCATAGCGCTGCTTCCATCCAGCACTTTTTTTAGTATTTCTTCATCATTTTCTACAAGAAGCTCGCAGGCTTCTCCTGTAAAATTTCCTTTCACAATTTTTTGTATTTCGTAAAGTAAATCGCAGGGTGCACAGGAAGCAATCAGTATCTTTGTGTGTGTGCGGTAAAAGTTTTGTATTTCCTTCTGCATTTCATCCGAAAAAGAAAGCAGTTTTCTTGCATAAGAGGCAGCAAAGTTTCCGGTCTCGGAAAGAATCACTTTGTTCTTTGTACGGGTAAATAGAGGTGTTTTCAGTTCATATTCCAGATTTTGCAGGGAACGGCTCAAGGCCGGCTGGGTGATATTCAGCTTTTCTGCAGCCTTAGAAACTGTGCCGCAATCAACTACGGCCAGAAACTGTTCAATCTGATGTAATTCAAACATACTTTATTATAACACAGTATGCCTAAAAGTTATAGCGCGGTTAAAAAATAGCATTGTACTTTTTCTTGCTCACTTTTTATATTTAAGACATAAGTTAGCGCGGGCAGCCCGGTTCAAGTTAAGTACCGCTCAAGCCAGGTTCAATTCAAGCTAACGAGACTTATCGCGCAATAATTTTTTTTGGAGGTTATCCTATGAAGATATTAACAGAAGTTTTTTCGGGTCTTATTTTGACTTGTTTTTCTGCAGGTGCTTTTATTTCCTGCACTTCAACTAAGAAAGCAGAGAGTCTGCCAAAAATTGATATGACAGCATGGAACTATAACGAAGAAGATGATGTATACTATCAGCTTGGCATTCAGTATGTTGCAAATCCGGCAGATACAAAGTACGAAAGCCTTGGACTTTTTGTTCCGGGTTCATATTTTGATGCTAAAGATAACGGAGACGGAACTTACACCCTTACTGTAAATGCAAATAGTAAGGTTGATGATTTTTCTGCAGCAGATGCACCTTTTGTTATGCCAATCCAGACTCCGGGCTATGCCGCTCTTGAAGCGCCAACTGCCTATACTCACGATGTAAAAGCCTACACCGATGCCGGCTTTATTTTTATTTATGCGGGAGCCAGAGGCCGCGACCAGGGAGCTCCAGCCGGCGTAACCGATTTTAAGGCTGCAATCCGTTATGTACGTTATAATAAAGATCTGCTTCCGGGAAATACAGAACGTCTCTTTACCTATGGAATGTCTGGAGGCGGTGCGCAGAGTGCAATTCTTGGGGCAAGCGGCGATGCACCTGAGTACGAAAAATATCTGAAGGCTCTGGGAGCCGTAATGACAGAAAGCGATGCTGTTATGGGAAGTATGGACTGGTGTCCTATTACAAATCTTAATGTGGCAGATGCCGCTTATGAATGGGAACTGGGAAGTGCCCGTACAAATCTTGATGAAAAAACAAAAGTAATTTCTGAAGGACTTGCCAAAGCCTTTGCAACCTATATCAATTCTCTGGGACTTAAAGACGAAGACGGAAATCTTCTTACCCTTGAACAGTCTGATGACGGGCTTTACCATGCCGGAAGCTACTACGAATATTTAAGGGCAACTATTGAAACTTCCCTGAACAATTTCCTTTCGGACACAAAGTGGCCATACAATGCAAATGAACAGAAAGCCGCTCTTGGTCAGAACATGATGATGCCTGAAGGCTGGAAGCCACGTGGACCACAGGGCCTGCAGGCGGGCGGACATCAGGAGGGTCAAAATGGAATGCAGGCAGGAAGACCTCAGATTGGAGCAGAAGATCTTGATGGAATTCAAAGAGGAAAAAGCGCAGCCAGCGGCAATGTTGATTTAAGCGGAACTTATAAATCTGCAGCTGAATATATTGCAGCCCTCAACGCAAATGAAGAGTGGGTAATTTATGACGAAGAAACAAATACTGCAAGAATCACTAGTGTAGAAGCCTTTATGAAAAACGTAAAACAGCTTCAGAAAAATGTTGGTGCCTTTGATGACTTGAACACAAGTCAGGGAGAAAATACCCTCTTTGGTTTAGGAGATGGAAAAGCCCTTCATTTTGATTCATTGATGGCAGACGTTCTTGAAGGTATTGATTCTGAATTGGCCCAGGCTTATAAGGATGATATTTCAAAAAGCGACAGCCTTGGCACAAGCATGAAAGAACGCGTAAATATGTATAATCCAATGTACTATTTGAGTCCTGTTTATGGCGGTTATAGAAGTGCAAAGGTTGCAAAATACTGGCGAATCCATGCGGGAATTTTCCAGGGAGATACAGCAATCAGTACAGAAATGGACTATGCTCTTGCCCTTAAGAATTACGGAGACCAGGTAGAATCCATTGATTTTACCGAAGTATGGGGCCTTTACCATAACGAAGCAGAACGTTCAGGAACTTCAACTGCAAATCTGATTGCCTGGATAAAGGAGTGCCTGAAGTAATTTGCTAAAACCTGTAATTAAACTGAAGAATCCTTCCTTGATTTACAGATTATATGATATACTTAATAAATAGTATTGAAAAAATCTGGAGAATAGGATGAAAAAAATAAAAGCTGGATTTAAGAAAATCATAGCAATTTTATGCAACTTTCTGGGACTCGGTTTAATTACAGGCTGCGATAATTTTATTAAAAGTTTTGCTGCTATGTATGGATGCCCTCCTTATGTAGCCGGTCAGGTAACAGGTGATATAGATGGTGATGGAACTGCAGAAGCTGTAAAGGGTATACAGGTAACAATTAATACAAATCCTGAACGAAGTGAAATAACAGATGATGAAGGAGCTTATTACGTTTATCCTGGTTCGGCCGGAATTTATACAATCACCTTTGAAGATGTCGATGGAGATGAAAACGGTTCATTTAAAACTAAAACAGCAGAAGTAGAAGTAAAGACTGACAAAAACGGATGGGGAATTGATTCTGATCCCCTTGATGTTGAATTAGAGAGAAAATAATGTCTGCCGGATTTAAACTTAAGCAGGCATTTTTTAGAAAATACAGAGATGCAGCAATAAAAGAACATAAACTTAATTATCTTTTCTGGGAATGTACCTTGCGCTGCAACCTGAATTGCCGTCACTGTGGTTCTGACTGTCTTAAATCTTCTTCTGTAAAAGACATGCCCGCCTCAGATTTTATTTCTGTTCTTGATGATATAAAAGAAAATCTGAAACCTGAACAGCTTATGATTTGTATTACGGGAGGGGAGCCTCTTTTACGTGATGATCTGGAAGCTGTCGGTAAAGAAATTTACAGGCGGGGCTTTGGCTGGGGAATAGTTACAAATGCTTTAGCCATGACTCCACAGAGGTTTTCAAGTCTTCTTTCGGCAGGGCTTGGCTCCATCAGTTTTTCAATAGACGGTTTATATGATGAACATACTTATCTTCGCAGAAATAAAGACAGCTTTAAAAAAGTTTGCGAAGCAATAGATATGGCTGTTGCCGTAAATAATCAGTATCCTTCACGCCTTGTTTATGATGTAATTACCTGTGTTCATAAGGGAAATTTAGACAAGCTTTCTGAATTACGTGATTTTCTGATTGAAAAAGGTGTAAAAAACTGGAGGATATTTTCTATCTTTCCGGAAGGAAGGGCTGCAGAAAACGATTTAGCCCTTGATAATTCCCAGTACAAAAAATTAATGGATTTTATAAAAGAAAGCCGTTCCTGGAAAAATCATGCTGGAAAAAGTATATCTGTAAACTATGCCTGCGAAGGTTATCTTGGCCCTTATGAACTTAAAGTTCGTGATTATTTTTTCTTCTGCCGGGGAGGAATAAATGTCGGCTCTGTTATGTGTGATGGTTCCATAAGTGCCTGTTTAAGTGTGCGGGGCAAAGATTTTATTCAGGGCAATATTTATAACGAAAAATTTTCTGACGTCTGGAAAAATAAATACCTGAACATGAGGGACCGTTCCTGGGCCAGACATGGCAAATGCGAAAAATGTAAGGAATGGAAAAATTGTCTGGGTAACGGACTTCACCTGCATCATGATATGCAGTGCGAAGTAGCTCACTGCAATTTTGAACTCTTACAATAAATTATTTGTATCTTATCAGCACGGCTGTGTGCTTCTTTTCCACTTCGGGTTTTTCTGCCAGAACATTGTATTCAAACTCTTCATACTCAGTAATTGCAAAACCGATTCTGGAATTTTCCAGCAAACCATTTTCTTCCAGCAGTTTTCTGTGTTTGTCCTTATCATAATTGTGTTTGTACCAGGAAGGAAAGTTTCCTTTTTTACCGGCCCTTACAAAGTCGTAACGAAGTAAATCGTAAATCAGATTTGTGTCCAGGCTCTTGTCGAGGCTTTCAATAGCATTACAAAGAAGTTCAAACCAGTAGCTTTCTCTTCTTGCCTGGCTAAAGGCTTCTATGCTTCGTCCGTATTCCAGCAGGGCAGATAAAAACTTCCAGGGACTAGCCTTACGAAAAATGTAATTCATAGTGAAGGCAAAAGTTCCCTTGTTCCAGTAAGCGTCGGTAAGAACTTCCATATCCTTTAAAAATGCAATGTCAGAGAAAGATAAATAAGGAGTAGAAAAAGTTTCGTAAGCAGGACTTTCCATCCACTTCCAGCCATTAGCCTTAGCGTACTCTTCCATTTGAGTACCGCCAAGAATTTTTAAAAAGCCCAGCTGCAGGGCGTCTGGCCGTAAGGCCATTACAAAATCATAACTCTGGCCAAAGCTTTGTAAATCTTCGTAAGGCAGGCCGGCAATTAAATCCAGATGCTGGTGAATTGTGCGCGGAATCCTCCTGATTTTTTCTGCAAGGGTCTCTACGTTTGTAGAACGGTTTATTGCAGCCAGAGTTTTTTTGTTAGCTGACTGAACGCCCATTTCAAACTGCATCATACCTTCCGGGATTTGCTGCAGAAAATCCAGCGCCTTTTCAGAAAGATATTCGGCTTCAATTTCAAAATGAAACATTGTCTTTCCGTTGTGATGCTTCATAATGTAATCCCATATTCCAAGGTAATGATTTTCATCAAGGTTATAGGTGCGGTCTACAAACTTTACCAGTTTGATATTGTGATCCAGAAAAATCTGAAGCTCGCTGCAGGCCCTTTCAAGACTCTTAAAGCGAACCCTTTTATCCACAGAAGAAAGACAGTAAGAGCAGGAAAAAGGACAGCCTCTGCTGGATTCGTAATAATAGATTTTATGGTCGGGGTCCGCTCTGCCTTCCACAATCTCAGGGTAAGGAAAAGGAAGGTCATCAAGATTGCAAATTAAGTCGCGGCTGCCGGTAAAGTAAATCTCGCTGTCACAACGGCCTTCAGTCACTTCAGGTTCTTTTCTGTAATAAAGGCCCTTTATATCAGCCAGCCAGCTCTTCCCTTTTGTGAGCAGAGCTTTTGCATCTCCCCCGTAGTTAGACATCATATTTCCGCATTTTTCAATCAGCTCTGTAAAAGTTGCTTCCCCCTCGCCAAAGATGATAAAGTCCAGGGCAGCAATATTTGTCAGATATTTTTTTGCGCCGTATCCAAACTCAGGGCCACCGGCACCCAGCAGACAGTCGGGTAAAATCTTTTTAATTTCCGGCAGTAGTTTACATACATATTCTGCATTCCAGATATAAGTTGAAAAGAGAATCCAGTCGGCTTCTGTCGCCGCAATTGAACGAAGCACTTCGCCGGCAGGCTGATTAATTGTGTATTCGGCAAGAGATATTTCTACTTCTTCGCTTAAATTCCTGCAATGCTTCCCGGCATAGTTTTTTAAATCCCTGATTGCCAGGTTTGTGTGCATATAACTTGCATTTACAGAAATTAGTAGTATTTTCAATTTAGATTCTCCTGATTTAAAGCCTTATATAAAAAAGCTCCTTTACTAGTATTATAAAAATCATTAAATTAATAGGCAATTCAAAAAGAACAAAGGAGGTTTTTTATGAATAAAATTGCAAAGAGAGTAATCTCTGTAATGGCTGCTGTATCTATTACAGCCTTAGCATTTAGTGCAGAAAATACTGATCATCACGGTAAGTTCTACAACAAGATTTCTTCAGGTATCGTGAATATCGATACAGATACTGGTGCTACCACTTTTGCAGGTATGAAAGACAAGGTTTTTATTGATGTTCTTTCTGGTCGCGTTGATGCAGGAATTACAGCAAGCTTTACTCTAAAGTCTCTTTCAGCTTTAGACGCAAGCAACAATGAATACAAATACCTTTCTCTTGGAAATGGTGATGTAGACGGCTTCACTCTTGAAGACTGGTATCTTGAATTCCGTCCTTTAAAGAATCCTGATATTTTTACAATCGGTTTCCACGATGTTATTAATTTTGCAGGTTCTTACTTACCAATTGCTGATGCAAACTTCTCTAATGGAAACTTTGGTTCAGATGTAGTTTTCGTTCTTCGCCCAATTAAGGGAGTTAGAATTGCTGCAGGTTTTGATTTAACATCATTTTTTGGTTTCAAAACAGACGTTCCAAACCAGTATCCTGTATTCAATATGGGTGCTGACTGGACCTATGCAGACCGCTTCTCTGTTGGTTTAGCAATTCGTAATCCAATTAATGCTGCCGGTAACAACGATATGGGCTTTGGTCTTGGTTTAACCTTCAACCCATTAAAGAATCTTGGCCTTTCTCTTGGTTATTCATATAACGACGAGGATGGTATTGCTGACTTAAATGCTGCAAACTTACTTACCTTTGGTGCAACAGCAAGTGCATCAATTCTTTCTTTTGCATTTGATTTTGCTGCTGCTCTTCCTGTTAATGAAGCAAGCTCAGATGATGAAATTTATCTTGCATTTGATACAGATGCTGCCTTTACAGACAGCTTCGATGCCGGACTTACATTATGTGCATGGTTCGATGCAGATAAAGATTCAACAAATCAGTTTGAAATTACTCCATATGCAAACTATGCAGTTAAGAACCACAAATTTGGTGCTGCTGTAGATGTTTTAATTGCAGGAAAATCTGCTGTAATCAGCTTCCCTGTATACTGGAAAGTTTCTTTCTAAACTAAACTGTCAATAGCTTCCAGCTCTTCCTTACTAAAGCTTGTGTTTTCTAAAGCTTTAATGTTATCTAAAATCTGGGAAGGGCGGGAAGCTCCTATTAAAACCGAAGTAATATCAGAATCTTTTAAAATCCAGGCAAGAGCCATTTTTGCAAGAGTCTGATTTCTTTTCTTTGCTATTTCATTCAGCTTAATAATTCGTTCCCTGTTTTCTTCAATATTTTTTTCTTTTAAGAAACGGCCGTCAGTTTTTACCCTGCTGTCTTCCGGAATTTCTTTAAGATAGCGGTCTGTAAGTAAGCCCTGGGCAAGTGGTGAAAAACAAATGATTCCTTTACCAAGTTTTGCGGCTGTACTTTTTAATCCATTCTTTTCTATTGTTCTGTTAAGAATATTGTAAGAGTTTTGATTTATGATAAAGGGAGTATGCAGTTCATTTAAAATTGCAGTAGCCTTTTCCAAAGTTGGACCGTCATAATTTGAAAGGCCTGCATAAAGGGCTTTTCCGCTTTTTACAATCTGGTCCAGGGCCAGCATTGTTTCTTCAAGTGGAGTTTGGGGATCCATTCTGTGGTGGTAAAAAATATCTACATATTCAAGGCCCATTCTTTCAAGGCTCTGATTTAAAGATGCAATAAGATATTTTCTGCTGCCGCCGTCACCGTAAGGTCCCTTCCACATATCATAACCGGCTTTGGTAGAAATAATCATTTCGTCGCGGTAAGGCTTAAAGTTTTCCTTGAAAATGCGGCCAAAATTTATTTCTGCGCTGCCTGGCTTTGGCCCGTAATTGTTTGCAAGATCAAAGTGGGTAATTCCGTTGTCAAAGGCGGTAAAGCACATTTCTTCCATGTTAGAAAAATTGCCTGTGTCTCCAAAGTTGTGCCAGAGGCCAAGAGATACTGCAGGTAATTTTAATCCGGAATTTCCGCATTTATTATATTTCATTTTTTCATATCGATTTTCATTTGCTTTATACATCATAACTCCTTATGTTTTTATAATAGCAGTATAATATGAAAAGTCACGGTTTTATTGTTCAAATCTATAAAAAAATATTTTATAATCACAGCGAGAGCCCGGCAAAAACTACAGCGAGAGTCCGGCAAAAACTTTAAGAGAGGATTAGTTATGAGACTGATATTTGTACGACATGGGGATCCTGATTATGTAAAAGACTGCCTTACAGAAAAAGGTCAGCTTCAGGCAAAGGCTGCGGCTAAAAGACTTATGGCAGAAGGTATAGAAGAGATTTTTTCTTCTCCTCAGGGAAGGGCATATCAAACAGCCCAGGCTTTTTCTAATGCTTCGGGTATTAAGAAAATTCAGGTCCTGGATTTTATGAAAGAAATTCGTTTTGGTCCTGAGGAGGATTTGTATAACGAGTACTGGAGTCCCTGGAAGGGGGCTGACCGTCTGGTAAGCGAAGGTCAGGATTTGCAGAATCCGCTCTGGAAAGATTTTCCTCTTTTTAAAAACAACACTGCAAGAATAGATGTAGATTTTATACAGGCTCAGGCTGATTTGTGGCTGGAAAGTCTTGGTTATAAGAGGGAAGGGCTTTATTACAGAAATCTCCGCGCAGATGACAGTCAGCAGACAATTGCCCTCTTTAGTCACGGAGGCTCTTCAACCGCCTTTCTTTCCAGAATCTTTAATCTGTCTTTTCCATTTTTATGTGCTTCTATGCATATTCCTCATACAGGAATTACAGTAATCCGTTTTGACAGGACTCCAGGCAAACTTTCCATACCGGTAGTTGAATTAATGAATGATGGGAATCATATAACTTCTATTCTTCCTTCTTAAAGAAAAGTCTGCGGGTAAATACAAAAATTCCAAAGCCTCCAAAAACTGCAAGGGCTTTATCAAAAAGATTTACCGGCAGCCTTGCTAAAAAGGCACTGATTATAGGTCCAAAATTCTATAGTAGAAATAAAAAAGGAGTTTGTATAATGAAAAAATTGTTTTGCGTATTTGCAGCTTTAATAGCTTTAAGTTGTGCGGCTTTTGCTCAGGAGAGCGAAAAAAAATGGTATGATGATTTAAGTGCAGGAGCTCTTTTCCGTTTAGGAATTCCTGTTTTTGGTCTGGAAGTTCATACAAATTATGATATTCCTTTAACAGAATCTATGCACATTGGAGTAGGCTTAAACTTTAATTTATGTCTTTCAATTGGCATTACTGTGAATGGCGAGGGTGGAGGTGTTTCTGGAAGCAGTACTATTTTGAATGCATCTTTCTGGTATAAGGACTTTTATGCCAGTTATGGTTTAGGCTTAGGTCCCGGATGTTTTATTCCTTATGATGTAAGAATCGGCTGGCTTCCTGAGAATTCAAAAAAGGATAAGGGGGCCTGTTTTAATATGGAAGTAGGTCTTATAGCCGTTGGAACTTTTTCCTATGTAACAGACGAAAACAATCAGCGGCATGAGGATTATATTGGAACAATGCCATGTATTTTTACAACCCTTGGTTGTATGTATAAATTCTAATCTCTGAAAGTTTCCTGTCTTTCCTTTAAGCGTTTGTTCATTTTTTTTGCAGAAGCTGAATCTATTTTGTAGGAAATGAACATAACCAGGGCGTAAACCGATATTACAACCAGCTCAAAACTGGCAAGAGTGACTGGATTTTGTAAGGAAAACCAGCCGCGTATAGCTGCAGTGATGAGGGTTGTAATATTTACTGCCAGAAAATAAAGAATCTGCAGGGTGAACATTACCGGCTTTGAAAAAGATTTCTCGCTTAAAAGGGGAATGTAAAAAAGGGCCGAAGCAGCAGCAATAATCATAATTGCCCAGATATCCTTTACGCTAAGCACCTGCTCTGTTCCGTTAAAAATTGTTATATATATAGAAGCAATTAAAAAAATTGCTGTTACAACTCTTGTAAAAATCTGAATCAATATATTTAGTTTTTCTTTCATGCTTTTTTCCTTATAAAGTTTTCCTAAAAAATCTATGACTATAATCCAAGCCTCTTTTTTAGTTCGGCAACATAATTTCTGGAAATGATTATTTTATAACCACTTTTTAATACAGCTTCAAAACGGCCGCCAAAGGCCGGTGCAAGACTTTCAACTTTAGACAGATTCATAATAAGGGCTTTGTTCACCCTTAAAAAATCCTGGGGAAGATAGCTTTCTTCCAGCTGGTAGAGTTTTAATTTAGTTTCCAGAACATTGTCTTTTGTGTAGGCAAAAACCTTATCATCAACAGATTCAAAATAATAAATGTCAGAAAGGTCTGCAAAAACGATGGAAGAATCTTTCTGGAACTTAATTCTCTCTTTTTTGTTTTTAAGTTTTTCAATTAAAAGACGTATATCATCATCAAGACTGCTGCACTTAATAATGATTTCGTCTTCTTCGCCAGCTTCTTTGTCTAAAATTGAAATCTTCATATTTTAGAATTCTATCACAAAAGTTTTTTCGTAGTCACCCCTGAACCAGTAACTTGCCTTTTTTTCTTTTGATTCATAGGCAATAGACCAGGCTGTAATTTCGGGTCCGGCATAGTCCTTTGCGCTGACACTTTCCATAGTCTTTTTTATATCCTCAGAGGACATTTTCCAGCCGGCATTATTTCCTGCCTGTAAAAGCTGGGCAAAGCGCTCTCTGGAATTTTCTCTTTCTGCAATTGAACCATCATCCTTCTTTGGGCTTTCTGCAGTGTAATGATTTGTAAGTACTGGGCTTTCGCTGACATAAAGTTCATTGTTTACATATTCAACAACAACAGATTTTCCTTCTGCATCTGCAATTGCAAAGTGATGGGCGCTGCCAATTACAGAGTACATGTCTATGCTCTTAAGAAGTTCAATGGCCTGATCAACATTTGCAGCCTTGTCTAAAATTAAACGGATTGCGGCTGTAGTTGTAAGGGCAGGTTTTCCTGTGTCCTGGGCTGTATATTCATCATCACCGGCCATAAGGTCTGCAATGTAAAGGCCTTTTTCGTTTAAGCCGTCTAAAGGAACATAAATTGAAGCAAGGGCAATCATGTCGGCCGGGAATTTGTAGGCAGGCTGCCAGTTACGGTCAAGACCTAAGAATTCAAGGCAGGAGGTAGAAATTGATTCATAGCCGTTTTCTGGTTTTGTATGAATAAGCATTATTGAACAGTCCTTCCAGTCATAGTTTCTTCCGTAAATCTGACCGCCATTTGTGTTTTCTGCGGCAATTGAAGAACATCCAAAGTTTGGAATTGTGATTTTTACATTTGTGTCTTTGCCGGCACCCCTTCCACCCCAGCTTCCTTTTTTAAGGCATTTTGTAATAAAGGCAGACATTTCATCATTACTTTTTCCACCGCCTTCTGCAAGGTACTGGTCCAGCTGGTAATTGCCTTCATACTCTATGAAGAATACACCATCGCTTATTTTTTTAAGGCTTTTCAGTGCCATAAATTCAGATTTAAAACTGCAGCATGAAAATAAAAAAGTTTCTGCCAGCACGCTGAAAAAAGAAATCAGGATTTTTTTGAAGTTTTGTTTTTTCATTTAGGTCTCCTTTAAGAAGTCCGCCTTAGTGGTTTAGCGGACCTTCTGGAAGAAAGTATAAAAGGAGACTTTTTAGTCTGCAATATTGAATTCGGTAAGATGCATAAAGGAGGTGGTAAGATGCATTTTTGCCCGGTTTTATGCAAAACTTATAGTGCGCTTAAGCAGTGCTGGGGTCGGGCAGGAAGTTTTATACTTGGCCGGGGCAGAGCTTTTATGCTTACTCTATGGCACTAACGCCATCGCATTTGTCTATTGTGCTTATGCTACCATCCTCGTTGTAGGTAAATTCTGCAACGCAGACACTTCTGTGGAAAAGACTTCCGCCAGGAAGCTGGTCTGTATGGTAGAAGAGGTAAGAGTGTCCCTTAAAATCTGCAATTCCGGGATGATTTGTAAAGCAGGGACCTTCCTCCATCAAAACTCCCCCGTAAGTCCAGGGACCGCGTGGGCCAGGAGAAGTGGAATAGGCCAGGTGTTCGTTGCGTTTTTCGCCCTGGGCAAAGGCTGCGTAAACCATGTAGTAAAGGCCATTTCTTTTATAGAACCAGGGACCTTCGCCATAGGAGGTGCCTGTGTCGTGGCTTCCCTTTGCAAAAGCTTTTTCGGTCATTGGAACCTTTACAATTCCAACTTCCTTATTGTAAGAAATCATATCTTCATTTAACAGAACATAGCGCAGTTCAGGATTTCCAAAGTAAAGGTAAGCCTGGCCGTCATCATCAATAAAAACAGTAGGATCTATGTCGTTCCAGTCCCCCTCATCAACGAGAGGATATCCTAAATCTTTAAAAGGGCCTTCCGCCTTGTCGGAAATGCCTACGGCAATTGCCATACCACCGTCTTTTTTGTGAACCGGGCAGTAAAGGTAAAATTTTCCATTTCTTTCAATTGCCTGAGGAGCCCAGGCCCGGTCATCGGCCCAGGAAATATCTTCAAGAGAAAAGATTTTTCCATGGTCGGTCCAGTTGACCATATCTTTTGTTGAAAAACATCGCCAGTCTTTCATCGTGTAAAAATCATTTATCAGATTATCTTCGTCGTGGGTTGTATAAAGGTAGAGGGTGTCGCCGTAAACCATAGGGGCAGGATCGGCAGTGTATATATTTTTAATAATAGGATTTGAATGGAAGTTTTCTTTGCTCATTTATATTCTCCTTTGTTTGCAAAAATATTTTAGCATAAAGAAAACTCCCATACCATCAAGGATTATCATTACTTATTTTTCATTACTCAAGTGCTTGTTTACAATCGAAAGGATTTCATCTTTGCTTACTCCCATGCTCAGACAGTCATTTATGGCATTAAGCATGGCGCTTTCTGCAGAAGAAACCCTTATATCGGAAAGTTCCTTGTGCTCAAGATTACTTACAAAAGTTCCCCTTCCGGCGGCAGTAGAAATAAAGCCCTCTCTTTCCAGCTGTTCCCAGGCCTGCTTTACCGGAATCACACTGATTCTAAGGTTTAAGGCAACTGTTCGTATGGGAAGAAGCTTTTCTCCTGCCGCAAGCTTACCCGTCATAATCTGGCGGGCAATCTGTTCGTAAATTTGAGTATAGATAGGTTTATCACTTCTTTGCGAAATTACCAGGTCCATCACTTATCCTAAAACTATTCTAAATTTCGTAGCGTTCAAACTGTTTTACTGCCCGTTTGTAGCTTATAAACCAGACTAAAACAAATATTGCCAGGCCCAGGGCCAGAACAGGAAGCTGCTTTACAAGGCTGGATGCGTCTTTTTGCAGGAATAAATAGCCGATTTTTGGAATTCTGTACCAGGAGAGTTTATCTACGGCAAGGGAGATGTCAAAGCTCTGGTAGCCTGCATTGATAAGTGAAGTTCTATAGCTCTTGAACTTCCAGAGAGGGAATTCGCAGAGCACATAGGCTGCAAAATATGCAAGGCTTGCAAAGAGGAAGCGGACTCCGGATTTTATAGGATTTTTGTAGACGCCGCCCAGGTAAATAAAATTGAATACAGAGAAGCAGAACATCTGTAAGCCAAGGAAGGCCACATTCAGGTCTATGCCGGCGTTATTTTCAGGGAATTTTACCAGGCCCTTAATTATTCCAAGGATGACAGACAAAAAGAGAGAAATGCATTCCAGAATGCAGGCATACATAAAGCGGGCTTTTACTGTATCAATCTTTTTAACAGGTAAAAGAACTGTATATAAAATATCGTGGGAGGTCTGATTCAGGGCAAAAGAGAGCATAATGCAAAGACAAATGTAGTAAGGGCCCACATACATAGGATAAGACGGAATAAGCTGCATTATAAAACTACAGAAAAGCCAGATGATAACCGACAGATTATTTCCAAGTAAAAATTCTTTTTTTAACAGATTTAAGTTTTTCATACAGATTCTCCCTATCTTCTTTCAATGTGAACCATAATGTCTTCAAGGTTTGGTTTTGTACTTTCAAAGCCGGCCTTTTCTGCCATTTCCTTATCTTCTGTTTTGATAAGTCCTTCAAAACCAAGCTGATGTTTGTGAAGTCCGATAATCTTTGCCTCGTTTTCTGCTGTAAGCTGTTCTTTTGTACCCGAAACGCAAAGATAGCGGTCTTTAAAATCTTCTTTTGATGCTGTAGAAATAATCCTTCCTTCTTTTATGTAAGTGATAAAATCTGCACATTTTTCCAGGTCTGAGGTGATATGTGTTGAAAAGAGGATGGAATGTTTTCCGTCTTCGATGAATTCCTGGAACATGCATACTA
The DNA here is from genome assembly GCA_016286535.1 of Treponema sp. Taxonomy (GTDB): domain Bacteria; phylum Spirochaetota; class Spirochaetia; order Treponematales; family Treponemataceae; genus Treponema_D. The sequence goes on from JAEESZ010000012.1 coordinate 35,489, forward strand.
AATCGTCTCTGGCAGCCGGGTCCAGACCAGAAGTTGGTTCGTCCAGAAGCAGAAGCTTTGGATGATGGCTCATTGCAACGGCAAGGGAATATTTTACTTTCATTCCGGCAGAAAGCTGTTTGAATTTTTTATTCTGATCAATTTCAAAGCGGTCGCATAAGTTATTGTAAAATTCATCATCCCAGTCTTTGTAGAAAACCCTGGTTATATCTGTAATCTTTTTGATTTTCTGTTCAGGATAAAAATCAACACCGCCAAATACATAGCCAACCTGGTTTTTGATTTCTACTTCGTCTTTTGGAATGGAAAGCCCACAGAGTTCTATACTGCCGCCGTCGTTTTTAAGCAGATTAAGCATTGTTTTTAAGGTTGTGGATTTTCCGGCTCCATTACGGCCTATAAAACCCATGATATAACCTTCTTCGAGAGTAAAGCTTACATCTTTCAGCTGAAAGGACTTAAAGTTTTTACAAAGCCCCTGAACTTCAATCAAATTCATTATCTTCTCCTTAATAAAAAAAGCGTTATATTGTGTATCATGTATATACACAATATAACGCACAGGAGGCTTTGTCAAGAAAAAACTTCTTTTATTTTTTTTATAATTCTTCCTGAGTAACGCTTACATTTCCAAGCCAGACATCGTTTGTGTCTAAGCCCAGATTAAATTCCAGGCGGGCTGTAGGGTCTGTATCGTTTTCCATTGTGAAGAAATATGAAAAATGCTTAATCTGGCTGTCCAGTTCAGGATAATATTCCGGAGAATAAACTGCCCAGCTGTTGTCTGCGTCTCCTCCAAGTTTTACGGCAATTTTTCTTGGAGCAGAGGCCTTTGCATCAAACTGAATTTTGTAAGAATAACCTTTTGCAACAGGCAGGTGCTGAATCAGCTGAACTGAATAATTCTGATTTCCCGGATTCTTTATCTGAACTCTGCGGCCTTCAATGCCGTCCGCTTTTTCGGCCTTAGAAAGAGCACTTCCGCCAAAATCTGAAAGGCCCAGGAAATACCATTGGCGGCTGTGAACATCCATATTTTCGTTAGAAAGCAGGGAAGCGCCGGAATCTGTAACAGCATTCAGTAGGGCCGAATCAAATATGAAGTTTTTGCCGTCGGAAGTTTCAAAGCTGTTGAAGCTTTTTTCGTCCCGTTCAGGGATTGGGCGTTTTACATCTGTATTGTAAGGCTGGTCCTTGTCGTAAACGCGGACATAATCAACCAGCATCTGGGCTGGTAAGGAGTAATCTTCCGGGGCAACTCCGCCGTCGTAGTTTCCGCCCAGGGCAAGGTTCAAAAGAATGTAAAAGGGTTTGTCGTATGGAGCCGGGTAAGGATAAGGTTCGCTTTCCCCGGCTCCTAAAGACCACCACTGCTGGGTTTCGTAATAAAGGTTTCCGTCAACAAGCCAGCGCAGGCTTCCAGGTTCCCATTCCAGTGAGTATACATGATAATCTGAAATAGTTTCTCCGGCAGGGAATTTATACATTCCGCCGGTGTATTTGTTTCCCGGCCAGGCCTGACCAAAGTGTACAGTACCATATACACGGTTTGGAAGGCGGCCCTTTGCTTCTAAAATATCAATTTCGCCTGAAGAAGCCCAGGTGCCGTAGTCTGTAGTTGCAGGAAGAAGCCAGAAGGCAGGCCAGATGCCGTTTCCGGAAGGCATTTTTATGCGGGCTTCGATGCGGCCGTAGGTTTTTGTAAAGAGATCTGTACCATCATCCTTTACTGTGCGCAGTCTTGCAGAGGTGTAGGCACAGCCTCCAAAAGCTTCTTTGCGGGCTTCCAGAACAAGGTTCCCGTCTTTTACGCTGGCATTTTCCCTGCGGTAATACTGAAGCTCGTTGTTTCCCCAGCCTTCAAGGCCATACTGGCTTCCCGTCCCGGTCTGAAAATCCCATTTTGTAAGGTCAATTTCTTTGCCGTTGAATTCATCATTCCATACCAGGTGCCAGCCTTTTGGGGTCGACCCTGCTGCTTTATTTTTTGAACAGCCTGCAAGTGTAAAAGAAAAGCCGGTAAGTAAAGCGGCTCCAAGCAGGCTAAGAGTAAAAAGTTCTTTTTTCATATTACTTCCTCCCCCGGATTTTGCGGGTAATTTTAGTATAAAGGGGAGTGCAGGCAGATAAAAGTTTGAAAAATTTCTAAATGGTGCAAATATTTCGGCAGAAAGGTGGCGAAAAAATTCATCAAATTTTGATTAAACCTCTCTCACTACAAAAGTTTTTTCTTTTATTAAAATTAAATCATCACAATTTTGGAGATTTATAAATGAAAAAACTATTTTTGACCTTATTGCTTTCTAGTCTTTGTGCGCTGACTTTTGCGGCACCAAAAAAGGGAAAAAGCAATAACATTAAGCTGGATCCTAAAAAGAAGTTTGCCATTGAAGGAGTGGAACTTGGCTCTTTAGAAGAGGCACAGGTTTGCGCGAGTGTAAATAACAAAGGCGAAATAATCTGGAATCAGGATTGTGACTGGAATTTCTTTGCATGTGGCTGGGAACTGCGCGGCATAGATATGAGTAAATATGCCGGCCTTAAATTTGAACTGGCCTCATCAATGGAGCAGAAAGTTAGAATAAAGGTTGAAAATCCTGCCTGTACAGGAACTTCGGCTGTTGTGTTTGATGCAGATAAAACTGCTGTGCTCTTTTTTAATGGCTCTAATGCTTCATGGCATGAAGGAGATGCCTGGACTGATATAAATAAACCGGATCCTGCAGACGGATATATAATTTTTGTTTCTATTGAAGCAAAAGACAAGGCAATTAATACAGTATTTAAAAGTATTGAGCTTCTTTCAAAGGAAGATTACCCGGATGCAGATGAATTGAAAATTCTTGGAGTACCTTTTGGAAGTCAGACTTGGAAAGCTCGTATTACCGGAAAGGAAATAACCTGGATAAAAGACGATACTGGTGGTGATGCCGGATGGAATTTTGGAGGAATAGACCTTTCAGAATATGACAGAGTCCGAATTGAGATTGAAAGCAATACAGCAGCTCATCTTGGTCTTAGAATTTGTGATAGCGAACATAATAACTGGCATGGTTATGATAATCAGATTGAGCCAAATGTTTATGAAGCAGATTTAAGTGGTGAAGGAGCATCCTGGACAGGGGACAATGCTGGTCCATTCGATAAATCAAAAGGATTACAAATCTTTTTGCAAACTTGGGATAGAAAAAAAGAAGAAAAGACCGTTGTAAAAAGCATTCAGTTTTTGAAAGGAAAACGTATTGTAAATGAAAATCTTATGATTGAAGGAGCAGCTTTTGGTACTTGTGGCTGGGATTCTAATGTTTATGATGGCGGCGTTATTGAATGGAAAGGAGATGATAAATATGCAGGTGCCGGCTGGAATGTAAAAGGCGTAGACTTTTCAAAATATAAAAAAATCCGCATAGAATTATCACCAGAATCAGCGAATCTTCCTCTTGTACTTAGATTTGCCCAGAATTACGGTAAATGCGATAAGCAATTTTATCCGGTTGCTCCAAATGTGCTTGAGGCTAAGCTTGATGGTAGCGGTTATGATATGACTTCTGAAAATGAAAAATGGGATGATTCCCTTGGCATTGAAGAAATATGTGTTCGTTTATGGGATGCAAAAGCTGTAAAAGCTGGCGACAGAACCATTATAAAATCAGTTACTTTATTAAAAGAGGATAATGAAATTCCTCAGCCAGAAAGACTTGTTTTGAACGGTGCAAAACTTGGTTCAAAGAAAGAGCGTGTATGGCTGGACGAAAACTTTGCAATCAACTGGTATAATGCAAAAACTGAATACTATATGTGTGGCTGGAAGCTTGAAAAACTGAAAAACAAAGCAGCAGAAGTCCGGTCAAAGCTGGAGGTCAGCTGAATGGAATAAAGATACAAAAGCCTTTGATTTTTCACAGGGCTGCGAAATTGTTCTGGAACCTGCAAACGGAGTCTTCAAGGATGGCAAGAAGACTGTAGTAGAATATATAAAGGTTGAGTAAAAAACACTGGGCACTTCAAATTGAAGTGCCCAGTTTTATTTATAATGAACCTTTGTGTGAAGGTACTTTGTAAAGATTTCCTCTCATAGCGACAAAATCCAGAAATTATGGTACTTTGTATTTATGTCCAACATCCAAAATAAACCTAAGTTAACTTCCTCTCAGCTTGTTCAGAAAATGAAAACGGATAAAGGCATAACCTTCAATCTCTTTTCTGAAAACAGAGCAAAAAAATATTTATTCAACGAGAACAATTATCTTAGGACTGCTGCCTACAGGAAGAATTATCAGAAATACCTGAACGGTCAAAACAAAGGCAAATATATCAATCTCGATTTTGGATATCTTAAAGAACTTACTGAAATAGACGCTTTACTTCGTACTGAATTATCTAAAGCTTGTTTTGATCTTGAACACGACCTGAAAATCAGATTACTAAAAGACTGCGAAACCAATCCTCGAGATGACGGCTACAAGATTGTTTATAATTTCTTACAGGCGAATCCTTATGTAGTCGGAAAACTTGAAGCATCATGTACATCCCCATTCACTACAAATCTTTTGAACAAGTATTTTACAGTCCAGAATGTCTATAACAGTCAGAAACATAGAAACGAATATAAAATCACAGCTTTCAATGATTGTCCTGTATGGGTATTTCTGGAACTTATAACCTTTGGTGACTTTATAAAGTTCTACGAATTTTATTACCGTGTTATGAAAATTAAAGAACCTTTAAGCGTTCCTGTTCTCAAAATGCTAAAGAACCTGAGAAATGCCTGCGCACATAATAACTGCATTATTGCAGATTTACAGACCGGTACCACCTTTGTTCCTGGTGAACTTGGAAACTTTCTGGCCACAATCAAAACAATCAGCAAGCAGCAGCGACAGAAGAAAATGTCATGTATTCCAGTTCTTGAATTTGTAAGTGTTGTTTATTCACTAAGAACAGTTGCATCAAAATCTATCGTTATAAAACACAAACGAGAACTAAAGAAACTGTTCGAAAAACGAATGCTCAAACATAAAGATTACTTTACCGGAAACGATATTATAAAATCTAATTATGAGTTCGCTTTAAAGGTTTTCCATGCAATGTAATTTCGATTGACAACATCACCTTTCTGCATTATATTTCTAATCAGATTGGAGAACACGTTATTTTGTGTTTCTTACGAGAGCGGCGTTGCGACGGCGCTCTTTTTTTTTTATGGCAAACACACGCTGTAAATGAAGTAAAATACAATTACCATATGGTTCTTCATCATTCATATTATTCCTATGATTTTTATAATTTATTGATTTTAACCTAACATTTTTGTCAATTAATTTTATTTATTCATCATTTTTTTCACTAGATCTCCATATAATTCTTCATCAAACCATTCTATTATTATGTTATAAGTATAATTCGAACAAATCTTAAACCAACCGAATTGCATAACAAGAGTAAGTCCAGATATCCCATAATAAGAAGAAAAAAGAATATTTTGATTAAAATAGTTTTTTAGAAAAATCAAAAATAAAATTATGAAAAAAAGTATGAAATGCAAAATAAGATAACTGTCATAGAATTTTTTAAATAATATTATCCAAGGATAGATATTGGTCATTTCTTTTGAATTTTTTAATCGTTTTAAATTTACATCTAAGATTCTCTGATTCAAACTATAGTCATCTCTAGGATAAAGTTTGCATCCAAATTCTTTTGTAAATTGATTATTATTTAAATATTTCGATGGTATCAGCAAAATAATAACAAAGAAAAAAGTGTAATACATTATAATTGCTTGATATCCAGTAAAGATTTTTGTTTCTGAAAACATAGGCACAAATGAACAAAAAATTGCAAACAGAAAAAACATTGTAGATGTTACCTTTAATTTAATTAATTCATTATTGAGTCTCTTTTCTATTATCTCTTTTGGTTTTTGTGTTGGAAAAATTATTGATTCATTTGGATTATCAATAATTTTCCACCATCTATCTGCATTTGATTTTTCGATTTCTAATAATGGATTTAATAATAAAGTAAAAATAAATAAAGGAATAATCATCAATATTGTATTTATAAAGAAAAAAAAGGATGAAATACTTAGAGATTCTTTAATTGTTAATGATTTCAAAAAAACACCAACAGCCGAACCAACAAAGAGTGTAACAACTGAACATAAAGTAAATGCGTTGTTAAGGAATTTAAGTATCCTTGTATTATATTCTAAGATGTCAATATAATTAAATTCTTGACGAATACCTTCTCTCAGTTTTTCAGCATTTTCTTCTGTAAGGATTCCTTTTTGTTCTAATTCATTAATTCTAACAAGAAATGGACAGAAATTTGGATCTGAACTTATCATAACAAGTCCCTCATATACTTTAGAAACTCCCTTCCTAACAAAAATATTTAAAATTATTAGAAATGTTGTAGAGATTATTAGAAATGAAATAAAATAATTTTTATATTTGTTTGCTTCTTCCAACAGAATTGAAGTTTTCCATATTATACAATTTTTTGAAAATGAAATTGAAAATGAAAATAAAATTAATGGTGCATAATAGATTATTTCTTGGATTTTATAAAAATGCTTATTGCTGAATATGACTACCAAAATTAAAATAAGGGTAAGACTAAGAATAGCTAGATATCCAATTCCAAGGCCACAGTCAGAAATAGGAAATAATAAAAAAACTGTAGTACAAATTAAAAAGATAAGAATAGTATTGGTTCTAAGAAATTTACCACATACCACAAAAAATGGTTTAATTGTATTTCTGATAATTTTATCCATATTTCTAATCCAGGGTTTAGAGATTATTAAGTTTTGATGAACATTTTTTCAATAGCTCGGGTATCGACGTCGTATTTTGTTTTTCTGCCGCAAGTGTTACAATTTTTCCACAAGTAACCGAATCATCAAGAGCATTATGTGCATCATAAACAATTCCGAATTGGTCTGCTAAATATGGTAATTTATGACTTTCAAAATCAGGCCATGTTTTTTGTGCAATTCGCAAGGAATCAAAATATTTTATGTTTGGGATTTCCATTCCGTAATAGTCACAGCATTTTCTTATGACATTCATATCAAATCTTGCATTATGTGCCACAAATGGTAGTCCCGGATTTTCATTTACAAATGGCATTATAATGTTATCCCAGATTTCTGGAAAATAAGGCTTATTTCTAACATCGTTATATGAAATATGATGAATCTGCTCCGTCCATTCCGGGATAAAATACATTTTTGCAGGATGAATCAAAGAATAAACACCGCCAGCTTCTTTCCCATCTATAAATCTTACAACTCCTACTGAACAGGCGCTATTTGAATAATTATTAGCTGTTTCAAAATCGATTACATAAAAATCTAATGCCATTGTTAAAATCTCCATTTTTATTACTATGCATCAAAAAATAATTCAGGTATATTTGAATATATTTTTAATTTATTTCTAAAAGTAATATATTCATTCCCCTGTTTTACAGAGTTAATTTCATCAAACTTATTACGATAAAAAAAATGTTTACATAACAAATTTTTGTTCATTTCATTCTCTTTAAATAAAAAAAACTTTGATAAGAAAATATATCACAACGCACTATCATATCGTGATAGTCATTTTATAAAAGTGTTATTTGAATAATTATTCGTAATTGATTACATGCTGAGTTTTTGTCCTTAATTGTATAATAATTGAAATTCTTTACAGGTAATTTTTTATAAATGAGACTTATGATTTTCACAGCATGTTCAAATATTATAAACCCATTTATAGTTACTAACGATGTTGTTATTTCATATACATTTTTAGAAGTTAAATTTTCAGATTTTATGAAATGTTCAATTGTTTGCAGAACTTTCTCAAGTTTTTTCTCATAATCTGCGATTGTAAAATCATAGTATATGTTATTTGAACTTTTTTCTGGTTTCAATTTTTTAATACCACCGTTTTATGCAATTTCTTAATATTTTATAAGATGTAAGTTTTTTTATGATTCTTTGATTATTTTTCTGCATAAAAAAACTGTAGTAATAAATTTACCACAGCTCTCTATCATTTCGTGATAGTAAATTAAAATTTAATTTTCGGAATCCAGTTTGCTTAAAGCTCTTAGATTTTTAATTTTCTTTGTTTCTTTCATCTGATAATTAACTATAATGCCGGACGATGTCTTTTTGTAGGACTATTCCTACAAGGATTTGCAGTAAGAGACAAAATATCTGGCCACTGGCTTCCACAGTATTTGCACACATACTTTGCTTTTTCGCTTCCTTCATAAAGAATGTGTTTTTTTGTAGGACTGTTCCTACATGGATTGATTGTAAGCTGAGAAATTGAATTCCACTTTGAACCACAATATTGACAATAATAATTTGCCATAGTTTTCCTCCTGGTTGTTTTCTAAAAAAACTATAACACATGGCACTATCAAATCGTGAGAAAAAAAATTAATCCATAGAATATTTTTTTATAATTTTTTTATATTTTGAAATATCTATTGTAAATTCCTCTTTTGTTTTTTTAAATAAGCTTGAAAAATCCTCATCTCCAATTTTGTTTTGTAATGATACAAATGTAGAAAAATTGTTTACGATAGTTTGCTCAAGCTGATTAATTTCTAATAATTTTAAGTCATCACGTATTTGCTTCAAAACTTGTTCATCTCCATAGCATTTTTCATTATTCAAAATTGGAATGAAATAATAGCCATCTTCAAAATACAAACTCTCTGAATCTCCGAGTTCGAAATTGTTTATGTTTTCAGCAATATCTAATGCAAGAAAATTTTCATTGTAATAGTATGGATTAAAACCTAAAAAATAATCTTGTTTTTTATAAGTATAATAAAATCCAACGCCCCATGGTTTATCTTCCTCATAGGTTATTTTTCTTTTTTGTTTATCTAGGCATAGATGCATTTTTTCTAAAATTATAAGTTTTGTACGGTAAATGGATAGCAACAGTTCTTCATTTGTCAAAAGTTTTTTTTCATATTCAGTTAAGATATTATCATCATTTGAAATTTCGACAAATTGAGTGATTTGACTATCAAATGTTATTGTTATATGTTTTGTATATTCTAATATTTTTTCCCATGTAATTATTTTTGAATTATCTGGTAATTCACTTTTGTGAATATAATTAGTTGGAATAATGTAAATTAAGGGGATTTTGTGTTCATTAGAAGTATTATCATATTCTCCTTCTTTCTTTTGTGATTCTTGTAAAGGTTCGCCAATGTTTGCTTTCACTTCAATCATCATGACAGGTTTATGAATCCCTGGAATCCGTGCAATAATATCTACTTCTTTTCCATTCATTTCTTTGTACAAAAGTGGAGAGTGTGTACAGTCGTAAAAAACAATGTCTTTAGGTATATTTTCTTTTATTGTTTCTTTAAACAACTCAATCATTTTTTTTCGAAAATCGGACTCTTTGATATTTAGTGCAATTGTCAAAATACTTGTAATACTATTTGAATTTGTTTTAGACATTGTAAAATTTTTCCTTTTGTAATTTGTTATTATAACACACTTTTTATATATCTTACTTTTTAAATTCCACTATCACCAAGTGATAGTAAATCGTGTTATAATAAAAGTATGAAACAGGATTCAAAGACACCAGAACGTACTTTAAACAAAAAGATGCTTGAGCGTCTCATAATCATACATAACGCAATAAAAGCCGGTATGTACCCAGACCTTCAAAAATTACGGAAGCTTTACTGTGAACAAACCGGCTATAGTAAAGTTGGCGAAGCAACTATTTATCGTGATATTGATATGCTTCGTACATATTTCCATGCACCATTGGAATTTGATAGAGAAAAAGATGGTTATTACTACATGGATGTTAATTGGGATTTTGCTCTAAACAGTATTTCAACAGAAGATGTGTTTTATCTTTCTGCAGCAAAAACACTTCTTTCAAGTTTTGAAGGTAGTCCAATATATGATTCAATTTCAGAAGTAATTAATTTTATAACTGATACTCAGGGGATAGGCAAAAGTTCTTTATTAAAACGAATTGCAGTCCCTCCAGTCCCAAAAGTTAATATTGATGAACACATATGGAAGAAATTACTTGAAGCTATCCGCAACAATTTAATTGTTGAGTTTGATTATAATGGTCGCTGGAATACAGAGACAACTCACAGAAAAGTTTCTCCTTATCAATTCTTGTTTGATGATGGTTCTTGTTTTCTTTTTGGATATTCTTTTGAGCGTGATGCTGAACGTATTTTTTCATTAAGCAGAATCAAGAACCTTAAACTAACCAATGAATATTTTGAATTGTCTGATGATTTTGATTTCTCTACTCGTTGTGGTGGCGGTAAGTTCGGAGCTTTCATTACTGAAGATACTTATGATTTCATAATTGATTTTTATAATGATTCACGAGCTTTTGTAAACGAATGTATTTGGGCTGATAATCAAAAAATTTCTGAACTTGAAGATAAAACTCGAATAGAATTTTCTTCGACACAGGTTATGCCAATTATGGAATGGATTTTATCACAAGGAGACAATGCTGTTCCTGTTTCACCAGAATGGTTTGTTAATGATTGGAAACAAAATGTTGAAGCCATGATGAAACGTGTTAATGGTATCAGTAAAACTAGTATTACACATAAAATCTAATATCCAGCAATAACATTAAAACTGAAATTTAAATGTCACCAGAAGCCCAGAAGGCTGGCCGTCTGGCAGATAATCCAAAAAGACAGAATCTTGTTGGTGGGCGGTATCGAAAGGGCAACATTGCCCCTCGCAGGTTTTATGGACTCGTGAGCCCATAAAAAGCACGGGGCACTTCAAATTGAGGTGCCCCGTGCTTTTTAACTAAACTTACTACAAGTTAACTTCCACTACAATTTCTTTAATTTTTCCGTTGCGGGCAAAAAGCTCTGCACTTTCTGCTGCTGTAAGGCTTGTACCCTCATGCTGAAGGCCGTTTACACTAATGCAAGGCTCGTTTTTAGCAAGTTTGTAAGTTACCTTAGTTCCGCACCAGGTAAAACTGAGTTTTCCGTTTTCAAAGAATTCTGATTTCTTCAAAATTACAGGATTAAAGCTTGCACAGCCGTTTATAATGTCTACGCCAAGTTCTCCCCAGCGGGTAAGAACTTCTTCTTTTACCTGTCCGGTCATACCCGGCTGTTTTGCTCCCTGACCGTTTGGTGTGTGGGAATATGGGTCAGCAGGGAAGGCGCCGTAAATTTCTGCTTCTTTGTTGAAGCCAATCCCTGAGCGAACTTCGTAGTAGGCAGCAGTAAGAGCTTCAATTGTTGCCTTGTCTGCTCCGGCCTTAATTGCTGCAAAGGTGTTTTCCTGAGCGGCAAGCAGGAGTTTAGAAACCATGTGCCAGTAAATGCTTCCAAGTCCTTCGTAAGCGTAGAAAGTTCCGCTTCGGCCTGTAAAACTCTGGTGATTAAAGGTCTTTTCGTAAAGGGCTTCAAGGGCAGCAAGTTCTTTTGCATCCGGGCGGGCAGATTCAGGAAGTTTTTCGCAGAATTCTTTGAGGAATCTTACATTGCGGAATTCTCCGTTGAAGTGGAAATCCCCCTTACAATCGTCAAAGAGAATTGCGCCATGCGACTTCTCTAAAAGTGCCTGAAGTTCATATTTGCTTATATCCTTTTTAGAAACAAGATTTTTATCTTCAAAGGCAGCAAGTTCCTTGTTAGGGTAGAGCATGTAAGAATTCTGGCGGGCTTCGTACATTTTGCTTGAGCGCAGGGCCTTGAGAACGCTGAGGGCATCTTCTGCTTTAAGAAGTCCTGCAGAAAGAACTGCAACCTGGCCTTCCAGCATTTCCTGAAGATATTCAATTTCCATTTTTCCACCGCAGCCATTTGCATCCTGACCGCTAATCTTCATTGTGTTGTAGGCGTGGTAAAGACCGTCCTTTCTTCTGTTTAATTCGATTGTAGTTTTAATATGGCATAAAATCTGATCAAGTATTCCAAGAATATCAGTCTTTTTAAGTTCTTTTTCTTTTGTGCCATAACCATTGCTGTAAAGACTTGTGCGTTCTTTTTCAAAAATGCGGCCTTCTGCATCTGTAAAGTTTTTGCGTAAGGCAGGATCTTTTGCTGTGTCTTTTGCAGAGTTATCTGCGTAGAGTTTACCAAGTTCTACAAAACAGTCAGCAATATCAGCTGGTAAAGAGAAGTTTTCGCAGCTGCTTTCTTCAAAAAGTTCTGTAAGGAAAGAAACAAAGCGGTAGAGGTAATAAAGAGTTACCATTGAAAGTCCGTAACCTGCAAGAGCATTGTTTGCATCGTTCCATTCAGGGCGCTGGGTGTTGAGCCATATTCCGCCGCCAGGAACAAAGTTTGCCATTTTTGCAATTACTACCTGAATAAGTTTTGTTGCAAGAGTTACAAGGGCAACATCACCTTCTCCGGCTTTTCCGCTTGAAGTTACAAGTTTAGCATCTGAGCCTTCTGTTGCAGCAAGTTTCTTTAATTTGTCGCTAAGGTCACGGTCAAAGAAGATTGTGTTTCTTGGGTCTGCAGATATTTCTGAGTAAGATTTAATTCTGTAAGGAACATTTGAACTTGCGTAGATTTTTTCTCCAAGTTCATTAATCAGCTGATTTTTGTTTACCTTTTTGTAAACTTCCAGCAGTTTCTGAAGATAAATAACCTGATGGTCACCCCAGTATCCAATCTGTGCCCATGGATTATCAGGTTCTGGTATTTCCCAGTCAATTCCTTCGCGTGAGATTCTGTAAGGATTAAAGCCTTCAATTGTCATTGCGTTAAGGAATTTTGCAGACATGTTTTTAATGTACTGTGGATATGACCAGGCAAGGGCTTCCCAGTTCTGGAAAATATCTCTCCAGTTACCTTCGTAATTTAAGATAGGATTGCCGTTTTCGTCACGCAGGTGAATGTTAAAGCGGTTCCATGGACGGCTTGGGTCACCGTGGCGGCGGCTGAAGGTAAGAGGCATATATTCGTAGAAGAGGCGGGAAAGCTGTGGATTTGCTTCTTTTTGAACGGCAGCTTCTATATCTGAATAGTTTACAAAGCCTTCTGAATCTGCAAGGGAAGCAAGAGCAGAGCCTTTTGCTGTAATTTCTTCTGCCTTTGCTGCAAGAGCTTTGTTGCGCTGGCTGACTCCTTTTACAAAGTCTGCAAGGTTGATTTTTCCACCCTTTGCAAAGAAACCACCTCTCATTATGTTGAACATAACATTCTGTGAGTGATGAACGCAGGTCATTTCTTCTGCAGTATTCTGTACACCGTCTGCTTCTGCAATATAAGATTCCATCAATTTTTTACCGGCTGCCAGGTCTTTTTCGAGAGCGGCAGTAAGTTTAGAGCGGTCTGAAAGTTCCTTTTTAAGGGAAGCAATCTGTGCGGCATTTAAGCGGGTATCAAAAACCTGGTACCAGCTGTCGCCGGCAGAAGCCTGTAAACTAATGCTGCGGTATATCCAGGCTGCAGGACGTTTACCTTTTACAACATCTACGGCTTCGAGTTTTTCGTTTTCTGTAAATTTTGCAGGGCTTTGTGGATCCAGTAAAAGAGCATCTTTTGTAGAGAACCAGCATGTATTTGCAAAAAGACCTTCGCTTGGTTCGGCCTTATCTGTAACAATAGAAGATACTGCAAAGAGGGCCAGGTTTGATTCCCTGTCTAAATCTGTTTTTTTGTAGGCGTCTAAAAGTACGCTGTTATTATTCTGGAAATCTGCAGTAACGCAGGCTGGAAGAATATTGCGGCAGCCGTCAAGAACTTCAACTTTTACGGCTTTGTCAGAAAGGTTTGTAATTACAGACTTACGAACAAGACCGTATTTTGCAGAGGAGGTCCAGCCGTAGCGGAAAGAAAGGTTTAAGTCGCTGTTTATTTCTTCAAACCATACCTGGGTTCCTGTAGTGTTCTTGTAAATGTTTCTGGTGATGTTTTTTTCTATCATCTGGCGCAGGGCAGGACTTGCACTCAAAGAAGCGAAAGGCTCCCAGAGCTCATTTTCTACGCGGATTGCAGTGTAGGCGCCGGTATAAGATTTTGCATCAGAAACCTTGTCTGCTGTGTAATATGGGAAAACTGCGTGATCACAATCTATACGGCCTGCTGTAAGACCACCCTGAGACCAGCAGAAGTTCCATATATCAGATGCACTTGTGATGGTCATAAAAAAGTCTTCCATCTGGTCGTAATTTTCAATTTTATAAAACTGTTCACCATCAAGAGTGGTGAAGTAACCTTTTGCTTTTTTCATATTTACCTCTGTTTCTTAAGTTTACAACCACAAACTACCCGAACGTCTATCAGAAATCAAGTAAAAGTATCAGATTATTCCCTAAAAACCGAAAACTTTACACCTTTCTGAAAATTATCAAACTTTCCAACAGGGCCTTCTAAGTCTATACTCCAAACTGTAAGCGAGGTACTGTTATGAAACAGAAAAATAATCAGTTGCAGCCTTTAGTCAAAAAATCTTTTTGGGTAAGACTGCGTGAAGAAAAATATCTTCAAATAATGGCCTTACTTGGAATAGCCTGGATGCTTGTATTCAATTACATTCCAATGTACGGAATTATCATTGCATTTAAGAAAAACTTTTATATAACAACTCCTTTGTTCAGTAAAAAATTCTGGGAATCTCCATGGGCATTAAATCATGGTTTCCAGCACTTTATTGCTTTTATTAAGGATGAAGAGTTTGTAAATGTAATGGTGAATACTCTGGGCATAAGCCTTATTAAGCTTGCTGTTAATTTTACCCTGCCAATTGTATTCGCACTTCTTTTGAACGAAGTTAAAAACCTCAAATTCAAGAAGGCTGTTCAGACTATTACTTACATGCCACACTTCCTTTCATGGGTAGTTCTTGGTGGTATCTTAACAACCTGGCTTGGTGACGGTGGACTTATCAATGAGATTTTAGTTAAAACCGGAATATTAAAAGAAGGAATCTCTTTCCTTGCTTATCCAAAATACTTCTGGGGAATTACAGTTATTTCTGACTTATGGAAAGAATTAGGCTGGTCTGCAATTATTTATCTTGCTGCAATTTCCGGTATTGATCAGGAAATGTATGAAGCCGCAAAGGTTGATGGTGCAAGCCGCTGGAAGCAGATCTGGTCTATTACCCTGCCTTCTATTGCTCCAACCGTAACTATTATGTTTATTCTTGCTGTCGGCGGACTTTTGAATACTAACTTTGATCAGATTCTGGTATTGAACAATCCATTAAATGCTCCAAGAAGTAACGTACTTGATATTTATGTTTACCAGACTGCTATGCGTGGTATGAGATATTCTTATGCAGCTGCAATCGGTTTGTTTAAGTCGGTAATAGCATTTATTCTGCTCTTTATCGCTAATCAGGTAACTAAGAAATTAAACGATACAGCCCTGTTCTAGGATGTATAAGGTTTTTATGGAGGAATGAAAATGGCACATTCAAGATTAAATAGAGCTACACCAGGTGATTATATCATTGGTTTTGTGATGGTTTTACTCTGCTTTATTTCGCTGTATCCGGTATGGTACACAATCATTATTTCTTTCAATGATTCAAGCGATGCATTACGGGGCGGAATCTATCTCTTCCCAAGAAAATTCAGTCTGGAAAGTTATAAAACTGTATTCCAGGACAAGACAATTGTTCGTGCGTTTATGATTACTGTACTTCGTACCCTGCTTGGAACAGTAACCAGTGTATTCTTTACTGCAATGGTTGGATACGCTTTTTCTAAGAAACATATTATGGGAAATAAGTTATATACAATCCTTGGAACAATCACAATGTTCTTTGGAGGCGGCTTAATTCCTTACTTTATTACACTGAAGAACCTGGGTCTTTATGACAACTTCCTTGTTTACATTATTCCAAGCTTGTTCAGTTTTTATAACATGGTAATCTTTATGTCTTTCTTCCGCGGTTTACCAGCCAGCCTTGAAGAGTCGGCTAAGCTTGACGGAGCAAATGACATGTTGATTTTCATAAAAATTATACTTCCTTTATCTATGCCAGTCCTTGCAACAATTGCTTTGTTCAATGGAGTATGGCACTGGAACGATTATTTTGCCGGAGTTATGTACATCAACAAATCGGAATTACAGCCAATACAAACCTACCTGTATCGTGTTGTAGCCAGTGCTTCTGCTTCAAAAGCAGTTGTTGCAATGCCGGCTGGTGTTTCTGCTCAGCAGGTAAGCTCTCAGTCAGTACGTCTTGCAACCATGGTTGTTACAACCTTCCCAATCATGTGTGTTTACCCATTCCTGCAGAAATACTTTGTAAAGGGAATGTTAATTGGTTCTATTAAGGGTTAGCAGCAAAATCCGAGCAATGGCGCAGGATTTTGTACGCGCGAAACGAAAGCAACGCGAAGCGTTGGTAACTTACATGGTTTTCTTTAAAGGAGGAAAAAAATATGAAAAAAATCAAGGTGGTAGCTTTAGGTTTAGCTATGGTTGCTGCAATGTCTTTTGTAGGCTGCAGCAAGAATAAAGGTGCCTCAGCTTCAGGAAGTAAATCTTCTGATGTTCCAGGTTGGAAAGCAAACGCAGACAAACCAATTAAGTTTGACTGGTATATCAACTTCAGCTGGTTTGCACGTCACTGGGGAGACTCAAAAGTTTCTAAATACATCACAGAAAAAACTGGTGTAGATGTAAACTTTATCGTTCCTGCAGGAAACGAAGCAGAAAAATTAAATGCAATGATTGCAGGTGATGCTCTTCCAGATTTAATCACACTTGGATGGTGGGAAGGTCAGATTCCTATGATGATTGATGCAGATCTTCTTTACTCATTAGACGAACTTGCAGACAAATACGATCCATATTTCTACAAAGCAGCAGACCCTGCAAAAGTAGGCTGGTATCGCCAGGCAGACGGACATATCTACGGATATCCTAACGCATCTTTCACATCAACTGCTTATGAAAAATATGCAGGAAAACTTACTTCAAACGAAACTTTCCTTGTTCGTAAAGATATGTACGAAGCTCTCGGAAGCCCAGATATGACAACTCCAGAGGGATTCTTAAACGCTCTTCGCGCTGCAAAAGCTAAGTTCCCAACAGTAAACGGACAGTCACTTATCCCATTCGGAACAAACGAATTCGGTGATACAGGATGTTCTCAGCTCCAGGGCTATCTTGCACACTTCCTTGCAATTGCTCCAGAAAAAGACGGAAAATTCGTAAATGCTGACCTTGGTCTTACAGATGATCCAGAATATATCCGCTGGATGAAAATGTTCCGCCAGGCTCACGAAGAAGGCCTCTTTACAACAGATGTATTCGTAGACAAACGTTCACAGATCGAAGAAAAAGCAGCACAGGGACGCTACTTCTGTATGCTCTATCAGAACTGGGATATGCAGGCTCCACAGAATACACTTTATGCACGTGATCCAAACTCTATCTACATTGCTGTAGACGGACCAAAGAACTCTAAGGGTGATGATCCAGTTCTCGCTGGTGGTGGAATTGCTGGTTGGACAGTAACTTTAGTTTCTAAGAACTGTAAAGACCCAGCTCGTGCCATTCAGTTCCTTACATACCTTATTTCTGAAGAAGGTCAGATGGATACAAACTTCGGTATTGAAGGCGAAACATACACAATCGAAAACGGTGTACCAAAACTTACACCAGAAGTTGCAGCTCTTGATAAGAACGACAAGAACAAGCAGGAAACAGACATTGGTGTTCAGTACACATACTGGATGTTAATGGATACAGCATGGCAGGCACAGTTCGGTTCAGACTATGCTCCTTCACTTGAACAGCCACAGCTCTGGACACGTCCATATGTACACTCATATGCAGCATACGACGGACTTACACTTCCAGTTGGTTCAGATGAACAGCTCATCTACGAAGATATTCAGAGAAGATGGGGTAAAGTTCTTCCTCAGATGATTCGTGCTTCTTCAGAAGCTGAATTCGACAAGATTGTTGCAGACTTCAACGAATACAAGAAAGACAAAGGTATTGATAAGGTTATCGCTGCTCAGACAGAACTTATGAATATCAACAAAAAGAAACTTGGAATGTAAGTTATAAGTTTCTGATTAAAAACACATAATCAGATATATAAAAGTCTTGAAGAACAGAAGCGGCAAATCCTCCAGGGGGTTATAAAGGCTGCTTCTGTTCTTTATTAATTTTCCAGTTCGACAAGGGGACTTTTATCAGATAGAATTATTATGATGATAAAGATGAACTTTTCGCAAAAACTTGTTTTCTCTTATACCTGCATTGTAGTAATTCCTTTGTTTATTCTTGTAGTTACCGCAATGGGGCTTATCCGTCGTTCCCGCGTAGAAGAACTGCAGTCCTACAGCGAAGGACTTTTACTGGAAAATTATGATCTTGTTAAAAAGAATATAGAATCTTTTAGTTTGTTTGAGCAGTTGATTAATTCAAACGGTCAGTTAATGCTCTTTTTTACCATTCCGGAGCGCAGCAGCGAAGAAGAAATTATTGAAACCATGATTTCTGAATCAACTATGATAGAAAGAACTCTGGAAACTGTTCCAAACATTTATGCCCTCAGGGTTTTTAGCGATAATCCTCTCATACCGGAACGCTGGCCAATTTTTGTTAATTCAAAACGTACAGATTTGCCTGCCCTTAAAAGATGGGAATTCGGCTATACAGCAGACTACCTTGGAAACCAGGGCTCCTTAAAACTTGAGTCAGTTTGTTCAACCCGCCGCCTTGAAAAAAATCACCGGGAAATTGGTTACATTCAGATTGCAATGAAAACCAGCGATTTTTTTCCTTTTTTGTTCAGACGCTTGAACGAGTTTAATGATGATTACGCCTTCCGCGAATATCTGAATCCCGAAACAAAAAAAATGGAATTAATTCCAATTACAAATTCAATTATAGAAAAATCTCAGTCAGTTTTATCTAAAAAAATTCTGAATGATTTTTATACAGAAGTTTACACCAGAAAACATGGAGAGCTTTCTCCGGGTGGAAGACTGATTTTACATCATAATAACGATGTTAGATATTCAAGCTGGATTCGTGTTCCTGACATGAATATCATCCTTTTACACACCTGTTCATCTGAGCAGATTCAAAGAAGTCTTTTTCTTATTCAAAGCGGAATAATTGCAGGGCTTTTAATCACAATCTTCCTTTTGTATTTTATTGTCCGCTATTTTACCCGCCGCTTAATGAGCCGCGTTTACAATCTTATAGACGGAATGAAGCAGGTAGAAGACGGAAATCTTGCTGCCAGTGTAAAGGTTACCGGTCACGACGAAGTAACCCAGGCCCAGCTTACCTTTAATCAGATGACAGAACAGCTTTGTAATCAGATTGAAGAAATTAAAAAAGAACAGCAGCTGATTGCCGACACAGAAATGAAGGCCATGCAGAATCAGATAAATGCCCACTTCCTTTACAATGCTCTTGAAACCATAAAAATGCAGGCAGTAATTGCCGGCGAAAGCGACGTTGAAGAAAGTATAAATGTTCTTGGAAAACTTATGCACTATTGTCTGCGCTGGAGAATCCACACGGTAACTTTGCAGGAAGAAGTAGACTATATCCGTTCCTACATTTATCTTTTGAATATACGAAATGATTATGTAATTTCGCTCGAAACAGAAATTCAAAACGAATTAAAGAATGTCATCATTCCAAAAATGAGTCTGCAGCCTCTGGTAGAAAATGCCTTCTACTATGCAATTGAACCGCTTGGAAAAGATGCTGTAATCAGAGTCTTTACCGAAGAAGAAGAAAAAAGCGACAGAATCTGGTTATGCGTGCAGGATTTTGGAAAGGGAATTTCTGCAGAAAAGCAGAAAGAAATTAATGAGTATCTTTCAGATGATTCTTACGAAAGAGATTCTAAAGGCAGTATTGGAATTAAAAATATCCAGCAGAGATTAAGCATGTTCTGCGGAAAAGATTATAGATTAAAAATTGTATCAGAAGAGGGAAAAGGAACCCTGATAAAAATTCCTGTACCACGACATTTCCTGGAAAAAGGGGGAGATGAAAAATGATAACAATTGTATTAGCAGATGATGAAAAAATGATTCGTGCGGGATTAAAAAAGATTCTGCAGGAAAATATTGCTATGCCTCTGGAAATTATTGAAGCTAAAAATGGTGAAGAGGCCCTTAATTTATGTAAAGAAAAAGAGCCGGAGATTCTGATTACAGATATTCGTATGCCTGTTATGGACGGCGTAGAGCTGATGAAGAGACTTTCTGAATCAAAAGAGCTTCCGGTAAAACCTGCAATTATTGTTCTCAGCGGTTACGATGATTTTACCTACGCAAAGGCCGCTATACAGAGCGGGGCTTTAAGTTACATTTTAAAACCTGTTGATAAAAAAGAATTAATAGGCGCAGTAAATTCTGCAATTATGGATTGTCTTCAGGCAGAAAAAAATTCTAATGAACAGCAGTTTAGAAAAATAATGGAAAAAGGAAGAATTGATGATGTTTCTACTCTTCCAAAAATCACGGTAAAGAACGGACTTCGCTGTATTGTAATTTATGGAAACAATCCTCTGCTTGCCTTAGAAAGTGTAATGGCCGACCGTAAGTATTATGTTCTTGAACAGACAAAAAAATCGGTACTTATAGTTTATCCATTTGAAGGTAAAGAGGTTTCTTATGATCCGGCCCTGCTCGAAAAATTCGTAGTTGGAATTTCGGGTCCGGCAGATGATTATTCCATGCTCAGAACCATGCGAAAACAGGCGGTAACTGCAGCCATGCAGGCCTTTTTTGATGTGGAAGGGGGAGCTGTAAATTCTCTTTTAAAAGGCGGCCTTTATTTTTACGAAAGCCAGAATCACATGACAGATTTTCAGCAGATTGATGAATTATACGAAAAGATTATGAGCAAGTGTGATATTTCTTCGGCAGAAGAGATTCAAAAGGGAATTAAAAATCTTTTTACAAGTTTTGAAAAAGATTCAAAACTCAATGCAGAAATCCTTTATTATCTTTACAGAAAAGTTGTTTCAAATCTTTTTAGCCGTTATGCAGGTTACACAGATTCAGATATGTATCTTCATATTAAAAGCATTATGATAGAAAATATTTTTGAATTTAAAAACATTTACGAATGGCAGTCCAGCATAACCGATTATGTAGTTTATCTTGCGGCTTTATTAAAACAGAATTCAAAGGAATCGCCATATATTTCTGAAGCAATTGATTTTGTAAAAACTCATTTTAAGAAGAATATTAATATGGCCATGGTTGCAAATCAGGTTTCGGTAAATTACACCTGGTTTTCTGAAAAATTTAAGGAACATACCGGCGTAAACTTTAACGAATATTTGAAACGCCTTAGAATTGACGAAGCAAAATCCCTTCTTGAAAAGGGCTGTTACAAAGTTTACGAGGTTTCTGAACGCTCCGGATTTTCAGATGTAAAATACTTCATGAAAATCTTTCGCGAAGAAACCGGTATGTCCCCAACAGAGTGGAGCAATAAACATCAGTTTATTTCAAAATCCAGGTCTGAATAGCTCTAGGTGGAATCTTTAAGTAGACCGGCTTAGAGCAGCCTGACTCTTCTTCAACAGTGAACTCATAGATAAAATCTGCCTCGGTTGTGTTTGTTACAATTAAGGCGATTGTACCGTCCGGATTTTTAAATGCCAGAGATTCAACTTCGTCTGTTAAGTGTCCGCTTACGGTGGCAGGAGTCATGGCAGAAGTAAGATTTGTTTCAATACATACAGCGCCCGGCTGAATAAAACGGCTGAAGTGACCAATATAATAGTAAGAACTCTGGAAATAGAGTTTTCCTGCCTTTTCGTCTGCAAGAATTGGAGCGTCACAGAAGTTTCCTACATGATTAGGGCCCCCCTGCATATCTAAGACAATATTCCAGTCAATCCACTTTGACGCACCGCTCTTTAAATCGTTTATGATGTTATGGGCATAGCGTTCCCCTGTAAACCAGGCACCGTTTCTAGGACCGCCTTCAACACAGCCTTCAGAAAAAATCAGATCCAGCTGAGGATATTTTTCGTAAATGCTTTTGATGTTCTTGTACTGGTCGCCGGAGTACCAGTGGAAGGCAAGACCGGCAATGTATTTGTCTGCATCTTTTACTTTAAGAGATTCTTCTGCTCTTTCCAGAGCCAGGTCGCGGTTGTGGTCCCAGATGTAGATTTTTACATCAAGGCCGGCTTTTTCGAGGGCAGGTCCAAGATAAAGACTTGCAAATTCTCCTTCTTCCTTTGCAGACCATTCGCAGGAATCCCAGGACTGAACTGCGGCAGGTTCATTCTGTATTGTGACAAAAGAGATTTTAATTCCCTGTTCTGCCATTTTTTGAATAAATTTCACAAAATACTGGGCCCAGAGCTCCTTGTATTGTGCAAGAAGATGACCACCATGGTTCATATCACCATTATCTTTCATCCACGCAGGAGGAGACCAGGGCGAAAGAAGAAAATCAACATTACTGTTTTCTTCTCTGGAAATCGATTGAACGTCGCTGGCCAGTGGATAAATATATTTGTTGGTGCGTTCCATAGAAAAAGATTCAAGACTTTCATCCTTTTCTGAAACGCAGGCCCAGTTACCTAAAGAAAAATCGCAGGAATTCATGTGCAGTCTTGCAAAATGATAGCCGTTTCCTGTGTGAGGATTGTAGTATGCCTCAATTGCCTGCTTTCTTACTTTTGCAGGAAGCTTTGAAAGTACATAACCGGAAGATTCTGTTAAAGCTCCTCCAAAACCATAAAACTTCTGCTGAGTTTTATTAGGGCAAATTTTGAGAGATGAAGGAATCCAGCCCGTAGGAGTGTGGATTCTTTCTTCAAGTGTAATTTCAGTGATGCGTTCCGCACTATCTTTAGCGGTTTCATAAAGTTTGTAAATTTTCATGATTTGAGTATAGACTCATTATTATGCTTTTAATAGTTTGAGAAATTTCTAAATAGTGTAATTTTTTCGGCCGGGCTGAGTCTTGCAGAACTAATATTCTTTGTAGGCCTTTACCCAGTCTACATAAAGTTTTGCAGGAAGCTTTTCTTCGTCTACTTTGCCGCCCCAGGTTCCAAATTCTGCAGTGATTTTTATATAATTTCTTGCATTAACAATGCCGCCCCATTTTTCTGCACCGGCAATTGTAGAATCAAAATATGGTTCGGGATTATTGTCCAGATAAGCCTTGTAGTAGTCTTTTGTCCATTCAAAGGTTACTTCGTGCCATTCATTATAGAAAGAATCATCTATAAAGTACTGACTGTAAAAGTATTTATGTTCTTTTCCGTAGCCGTCCCAGTGAATGGCAGAATTAAGATAGTTTTTCTTTCCGACAGGCATGTTTGGGTCGTTTGGAAGAATTTCAAAAATATCAATTTCGCCGCCATCTATGGCACCGTTTCCAATTTTAGAAACTGTGTCGCCCATGAGCCAGAAGGCAAACCAGAGACCGGAAGCTTTTTCTGCCTTAAAGCGGATTTTATAAAGGCCGCGGGTCTGTTCAAATTTTTCTCTAGTGCGAACTCCTCCGCTTATTAAAAGATTGTCCTTTTTTCTTCCTTCAATTACAAGTTTTCCGTCTTCAATATATGAACATTCATCCTTCCAGAAGCCGCCAAGATCCTGTCTCTGCCATTCAGGGCAGCGTGACCAGCGTTTTAAGTCCAGATCTGATGAAGAAAAATCATCATAAAAAGTACATCTATAGTTTTTTTCGTTAAAAGTGATTTTTTCGTCGTTACCAAGGTTTGAACCAATATCTTCTCTTACCATACTTGCACATCCTGCCAAAATAAATGAGGTTAATAAAATTGAAATAGACTTTGTAAGTTTCATTATGCAAATTATCATTTATAAAAGTTTAATTTGCAAGAAAAAATATCTTTTAAAATTGGAAAAATCTGCATGGCCCAGGCACTTTCGCGGCCCTATGCGACGTATTCCCTTATGATGCTTTGTACTGCTTGCAGATAATCTGCGCCAAAAATGTTCAGGTGATTTAAAAGCTGGTACAAATTGTATAAGTCGCGGCGGTTTTCGTAGCCGGGGGCGAGGGGATGGACTTCGCGGTAGGCATCATAGAATTCGGCAGGGAAGGCACCAAAAAGTTCTGTCATGGCTATGTCTGCTTCTGCGTGTCCGACATAAGAAGCCGGATCTATTAAAACGGCCTGACCGTCTTTGTTACAAATAATATTGCCGCTCCATAAATCACCGTGTAAAAGACTAGGCTTTTCAGGTTCAATAAGAAAGTCGTCCAGGTGGTCTAAAAGTTTTGTAATAAGTGTGCGGTCTTCTTTTGTAAAGTAAGAATCAGCGGCCTTAAACTGGGGAAGCAGTCTCATATCTCTAAAAAAAGTAACAAAAGAGTCGCGCGGGGTATTAAGCTGCGTTCGCGAGCCAATAAAATTATCTTCATCAAAACCAAATTTTCCCGACTTGAGTTTTGTTTTTGCATTATGCATATCGGCAAGTTTTCTTCCAAAAGTGGTCCAGAAATCAGAATTGATGTTGCCGTATTCTATGAATTTCAAAAAGAGAAAAGAGTAACCGGCTTCTTCGCCATCATCAGTTCCGGTACAAAGCAGCTCTGCAACAGGAATGGTCTTAGTCTGGGCCATTGCTCTAAGGCCTGCTGCTTCAGCCTTAAAAAAAGAAAGGTTTTCTTTTGCATTTGCCTTCATAAAAACTTTGTCGCCGGTATTAAGGGTAAGGCCATAGGCTTTGTTAATGTCTCCGCCGGAAAGTCTGTCTGTATTTGTTATGGCTACTTTAGGGCCGTATAAAGAAACAAGGGCGTTTGCCAGGGAATTATAATGAGGTAACTGATTCATAATAATTATGGTAGCGTTATTTTCTTAAAACTACAATTATGATATTTTTAAAACGAAGGTAAAAAATGGAAAAACTCTTTGAAATAAATGTGCGCATAACAGCTTTTAATCAGGTAAAAACAGAAAGAACTTGTGTTAATTTTATTAATTTTGACGGTGATTGTTCGGCTCCTTTTTTTGAAGGAAGCATATTGCCCGGCGGGGTAGATACCCAGAAGTTCGAAGAAGGAAAGTGCGGAACCTTAAGTGCAAGATACATTCTTAAGGGAAAGGATGCGGGGGGAAGGGAGACTTGCTTATTTATAGAAAACAACGGCACTTTTAAGGAAGACGGCTCTATAGAAACTGAACCCAAAATTCTTTGTGATAATGAAGAACTTGCCCCTCTTTTTGCCGGCAGACTAAGCGGCAGAATCAGAGAGGTTGATTGTCCTGAGCACAACAGAATTGTTATTGAGATTTATAAACATAAATCGCAGACGGTGGCCTCAGTTGCCCGTATAAGATCATCCGGAGCAATTTGAATCTGAATGCCCCTCTGGCCTCCGCTTATGCAAACCTTCTCGTGAAGAATTATCTGTTCATCTATAAAGGTTCGGAACTTCTTTTTCATTCCAAGAGGGGTGCAGCCTCCGCGAATGTAACCGGTCAGGGCAAGCAGCTCTTCCGGTTTTACAGGATTAATTTCTTTACAACCGCAGGCCTGCCTTGCTTTTTTAAGGTTGATTTCGTCTGTAGCCGACTGGCAGAAAACACAGATTTCTTTTGTGTCGGTTCTCATTACAATAGTTTTAAAAACAGTCTCCGGAGGAACCTTAAGTTTTTCTGCCATTCTGACGGCAGCCCCCTTTGCAAGTTCGTGTTCTCCATCATCATCATATTCCTGAGCCTGGTAAGCAATTCCAAGCCCTTCAAGAATTCTCATCGCGTTTGTCTTTTTCATATATTAATCCTTATTAACTTCTTGCCTTTTTGTATTCCAGGGGCGAAATATTAAAAAAGTCCTTGAATACAGCGCTGAATTTACTCTGGCTTTCGTAGCCGACTTCTTCTGCAATTTCTTTTACCGTTTTGTCTGTTTTTGTAAGAAGTTCTGCAGCTTTTTCCATGCGGTGCTCTTTTATGTGGGCAGCAAGGGAGGTTCCGTACACATCTTTGAAAACAGTCTTAAGGGTGGTAGGGTTCATTGCAAAGTTTTTAGAAAGTTCCTCAATTGTAATCCTTTTTGAAAGATTTTCCAGCAGAAAATCGTGAACATTTTTAATGGTTTCAACCTGATTTTCAAGATATTCAGAGTTTTCGTTTATTTTTTCGTGTTTGCTGTCAAAGTCCGGGCAGCTTAAAGACATAAGGCTTTCAATTATTGAATGCAGGCTCTTTGCTTTTGCAGAAGAGGCTGCCGAATAGAAAACTTCTTTTTCATCTCTATAGCTTTCTATTAAATCTGCTTCTTTCAGGATTTTTAAGTGATGTGATACTGCGGGCGTTGTCATGTTCATAATCTGTGCAATATTCAGTACGCATTCGCTTGAGTGGCAGAGGAGCCAGAAAATTTTCAGGCGGCTGGAATCTGCCAGCAGGGAAAAAATCTGTGCGACAGTCTGGAACTCACTGCTTTTGGAAAGTTCTCCTTTTATAAAATCCTGCTTAAAATATTCTCTTTCCTTGTGAATCTTCATTTAAACCTCCTTGCCGTATTTTTATTCATTTTTAGATGTTTTTCTGCTTCGTCTGAATTCTTATCCAAAAAGAAATTCTTTTATTCCAAAAAGAAATACTTAAAGAAAAAATCTTGCTATTTGGATAAAACAATTATATATTTTTCTTAAAATTAAACAACTGTTTAATTGATAGTAACGAAATTAGGAGTGTTTATATGAAAAAAACTTACCAGATTGAAGTAGATTGTGCTAACTGTGCAAACCTTATGCAGGATGCTGCCAAAAAAACTGAAGGCGTAACTTCTGCAAATGTAAACTTTATGACCCAGAAAATGGAAGTAGAGTTTTGCGAGGGAGCAGATGAAAAAAAGGTAATGAAATCAGTTTTGAAAGCCTGTAAAAAGGTTGAACCAGACTGCGAAATTGAATTCTAAACTATTATAAATACATCATAGTCAAAAGCCATGGTCAGGAATAAGGAGCATTTATGACAAAGAAACAGAAGAAATTATTGAGAAAGATAATTATAGCATCTGCAGGATTAATTGTAATAAATCTTCTTTCAAAGTTTCTGATAATAAAGGGGCAGACTCTAAAAGATTTTCTTTACGGGCTGCCACTTGCTTTAGCCTATATCTGTATTTATTGTATTGTAGGCGGAAACATTTTAATAAAAGCTTTTAAAGGCATTTTAAACCGAAAGCTTTTTGACGAAAACTTTTTAATGACGATTGCAACTATAGGTGCCTTTGCCCTGGCAGTATACGACCGTTCCGGGGACTATAACGAAGCAATTTTTGTAATGCTTTTTTATCAGATTGGGGAATTGTTTCAGAGTATTGCAGTTGGAAAGAGCCGCAAGAATATCAGTGATTTAATGGATATTCGTCCGGATTATGCAAATATTGAAAAGGATGGTCAGCTTATTCAGGTAAGTCCTGATTCTGTAAGCATTGGTTCTGTAATTGTTGTTCAGCCCGGCGAAAAAGTTCCTCTTGATGGTATTGTTGAAGAAGGAAAATCAAGTCTTAATACTGCAGCCCTGACTGGCGAAAGTCTTCCAAGAGAAGTTTGTCAGGGGGATGAAATTGTAAGCGGAAGTATTAATCTTACAGGTGTATTAAAGATAAAAACCAGCAAAGAATTTGGAGAATCAACAGTATCAAAGATTCTGGAACTTGTAGAAAATGCCAGCTCACGAAAATCAAAATCAGAAGAATTTATATCTAAGTTTGCAAGACTTTATACACCGGCCGTAGTTTTTAGTGCCCTGGCCTTGGCTCTTCTTCCACCACTGGGTATTCTCCTTTTTACACATACAGCCCCAGCCTGGATGGACTGGCTTTACAGAGCCCTTACTTTCCTTGTAATTTCCTGTCCTTGCGCTCTTGTAATCAGCATTCCATTAACTTTCTTTGCAGGTCTTGGCGGAGCAAGCCGGGAAGGAATCTTAATTAAAGGTTCAAATTATCTGGAAACCCTGTCTAAAACAAAAATCCTTGTTTTTGATAAGACCGGAACTCTAACAAAGGGAGTTTTTGAAGTAACGGGAGTGCATCACAATACCCTGGAAGAAGAAAAAATCCTTGAATATGCTGCCCTTGCAGAAAGTGCCTCTTCTCATCCGATTAGTAAGAGTCTTATAAATGCCCACGGAAAAGTTCTGGACAGGAGCAGGGTAAAGGATATTGAAGAAATAAGCGGAAAGGGAATAAAGGCCGTAGTTGATAATGATAAGGTTGCAGTTGGAAATTCCAGACTGATGGAAGATCTGGGAATTGCCTATAAAGACTGTCATAAGGTTGGAACAATTATTCATGTTGCCATAAACGGACAGTATAGCGGACATATTGTAATTTCAGATGTTGAAAAAGAAAATGCCAGAGAAGCAGTGATGGCGCTTAAGAAGGCCGGTATAGAAAAGACTGTCATGCTTACAGGAGATGCAGATAAGGTTGCTCAGGCAGTCGCAGAAAAACTGGGCCTTGATGAAGTTCACAGTCAGCTTATGCCGCAGGATAAGGTGTTTGAAGTTGAAAAGCTTCTTGCAGAAAAAACGAAAAATTCCGCCCTGGCCTTTGTCGGTGATGGTATAAATGATGCTCCGGTTCTTTCCCGGGCAGATATTGGAATTGCTATGGGAGCAATGGGGTCAGATGCCGCAATAGAAGCTGCCGACGTTGTCCTTATGGATGATAATCCTATGAATATTTCTAAGGCAATTAAGATTTCAAAAAAGTGCCTTGGAATTGTTTACCAGAATATAGTTTTTGCCCTTGTAGTAAAGTTTTCTTGTCTTGCCCTCGGCGCCCTGGGTCTTGCCAATATGTGGCTTGCAATCTTCGCCGATGTCGGCGTAATGGTCCTTGCAATCCTGAACGCCATCCGGGCATTGAAGGTAAAGATGTAAGTGGATGTGGCTATTTACAACATGTTGACGGGGCATATGAGAAATGAACGAATAATGATAGATTTTTCATTTTTAATATTGACTCACTATAATTTTGTTTTACAATTTTATTAAATCTATATTTGAATGAAAATTGTTAATTAATTTATGATTTTCTTTTGATATTATATAATAAATTGTATTGGAGTTGTTTATGATTCAATTAGATTGTCTTACGTCAGAAGATGAGGTCACTTTTAATAATAATTCCTGTTCGCCATGGCTTTCTGGTGATCCTTGTAACCCAGAAGATGAATGTGGTCCTTCGAATGGTTTGTGTGGACCTGACTGGGGAACTGATTGTGGACCGGAATGTGATCCCGCAGACGATTAATCTGTAAGAATCTGAATTAAAAAAAATGGTTTATTCTTTTAATGAAGATGTCTATTTAGTGAAAGGCATTTCAAATGATGCTATTTATAACTTATTTGATGGAAATTTATATCAAATAAAAAAAACAGATTCAGAGATTATTAGTTCAATTATTGGTAAAGATATTGATTATAATTTTTCTGCTTTACAAAAACAGGTTATAAAACAATTAACAGATAAGCATATAATTAGAATCTCAGAAAAAATTAACATACCATATATAAATAATTGTAGGATAAAACCTAAATACAATTTTGCATGGATAGAAGTTTGTAATAATTGTAATTTAAAATGCAGGCACTGTTACAATAATTCTTCTAGTTTTAATAATTCTTTCATGACTTTAGATGACTTTAAAAAGGTTTGTCTTGAAGTAAGCCAGTTAGGTATACAAAAAATTCAGATAATAGGTGGAGAACCTTTCTGTCATCCTCAAATAACGCAAATTTTGGAGTATGCATCTTCTGTATTTGGTTTTATTGAAATTTTTACAAATGGAACTTTGATAACCGAGGATATGATTTCTTTTATAAAAGAAAAGGGGATAAAAATAGCAGTTTCTGTATATTCTTACATACCTGAAGAACATGATAAAATAACGATGGTGGCAGGGGCATTCAATAAAACTTATAAATTCATAAATAATCTTAAATCAAGAGGAATAGAATATCGGATTGCAACAGTACATATGAGGGGGCAATGTCTAGGACGTAGAAAAGAGGAACCTTTTGTATTAAATCCTGTAAAAGATGTTATAAGGCTTTCTGGACGTGCAAATATTTCATTATTAACCCCAGAGTTATTCAAACGAAAATTGATTACGAGAAAGAGTTTTAAAAACAAACTTAATAAGACTAAAGTAATAGAAAATGTTAATTTTCATCAATGCTTTGCAAAAAAATTGTATATATCTTCTACTCTCGAAGTTTATCCTTGTGTTATGGAGCGACGTTTGTCTCATGGCAATATGAAAATGCAAAAATTACGTACTATCTTGAATCAAAAGATACAATGCTTAAATAAAGATTCTATTGATGAATGTAAATATTGTGAATTACGTTATGCATGTTTTGATTGTCGGCCTGATTCATTAGATAATAAATTACTGTCTAAGCCTTATTATTGTACTTATGATGTCAGAAATGGAAAATGGCTGAATGTAGAAGAGTTTGTGACAAATTTTTTTCAGTCAAAGAATTGAAATGATAAAATATCTTCCAGATGTAATTAAATAAGAGATGTGAAAAAATGGAACAATATCAGTTTGATGAATATACAGAAAATATGTATGCTTTGATTTTGAAAAAAAAATTGTAGCTGGTATCCGGGGTAGCGATTGGAGCCACGCCGGCACCGGAGCGGAGCTATGGGCCGGCGGCCACCGCAACGAGCGAGCCTTGGCGAGCGAGTGAGGAGGCTGGAGTAGGTGCGAAGCACCATACGGAATGGCGGAAAGCGCGACCGCTTGCCCGGCTGGCAAGCGGGAACCTCCTGATAATCCTTTTGATTCTTAAGATTTCTAATCCAAACTTTCTTTTCCGGCAAAATCAGGAAATTTCTCGCCGGCATTGACAATTTCAAAGACTATTTGCGAAAAATAATGTATGATTAGGAAACTTTGGATTAATGAGGTGAAAAATGAGCAAATATATGGAAAGGGCAAGGGAGATACGCGCGATTGAAACTCCTCATCATAATTGTGCACAGTCGGTGCTGATGACTTTTTCAAAATCCCTTAACATGGATGACGAAACTGCATATAAACTGGGATCGGCCTTTGGAACCGGTATGAAAACTGGAATTACCTGTGGAGCTGTGACTGGCGCTCTGATGGTGCTCGGTTTGTTTGGCCTTGAAAATCAGGACGAAACTCAGAAACTCATAAAGACCTTCCGCGAAAAACATGCGGATATGATAAACTGCGCGGATCTTCTGCGCGCAAATGCGGCTGCCGGCGGTAAGAGAAAACCTCACTGCGATGCTCTGGTTTACGAGATGGTTGAATATCTGGAAGGGGTGCTCAAAGAAAAGGGAGTTCAGGCAGAGTAGGGGAGATGGGCTTTGCTTCAGGCGCGGGGGCTGCTTTCGGAGCAG
This sequence comes from Treponema sp., assembly GCA_016286535.1. Taxonomy (GTDB): domain Bacteria; phylum Spirochaetota; class Spirochaetia; order Treponematales; family Treponemataceae; genus Treponema_D. Next base: position 66,856 of record JAEESZ010000012.1, read on the forward strand.
AAATTTGCTTTTGGCACGGAAGTTTTTCTTGCGGCGCCCGGGGGTTTGATTACGCCGGAGTAATTGGCTTAAGGTGCGGGCATTGGCTTAAGGTGCGGAGTTTTGTTTGCCAGCGCCGGGGGGCCTAGCGAGTCCAGTGGGCTTACTGCGTAGAAATTTGCTTGCGGCGCTGGGGGAAGGTTTTATGCGCATTGTAAAACATTTTCTCTTGACTTTTTTTCAATTTAGTAATATCATACCCACACAATACGACGCGAGGTAGAGCAGTTGGCAGCTCGTCGGGCTCATAACCCGGAGGCCGCAGGTTCGAGTCCTGCCCTCGCTATAAAAAGAACTTCCTGAGAACTCGGGAAGTTCTTTTATTTTAACCTGATTCGTTGAGATTTCATATCAGGACTCGAAGCGGAGTGAGCGACCATAAAATTGCGAGCAGTGGCGCAGCAATTTAATGGGAAGTTGCCATGGATGGCAACTTAGCGAACGTAGACGGGGTGAAAGGAGCAGACAGGAGGTCTGCGACTGGAACCCCGAGTCCTGCCCTCGCTATACAATAGGCTTACACTAAAAAGTGTGAGCCTATTTTTTTGCCATAATCTGTGTTATAATAGAAGAAATAAAAAACTAAGGACATCATCATGGCAAAATCAAAATCCCCAAAATCTAAATCAAGCTCCGCTACAATCGGCTTTGAACAGCAGATTTGGGATGCAGCCTGCGAACTTTGGGGACACATTCCCGCTGCAGATTACCGCAAAATCTTTACAGGACTTATCTTCTTAAAATACATCTCAACCGCATTCGAAAAGAAATACGCAGAACTTGTTGCAGAAGGTGACGGATTTGAAGACGACCCGGACGCTTACGAAGCAGACAACATTTTCTTCGTCCCTCCGGAAGCCCGCTGGTCAGAAATTGCAAAGGCAGCCCACACACCGGAAATCGGCACAATCTTAGACAAAGCCATGATTGCCATAGAAGCCGACAACAAAAGCCTAAAAGGTGTCCTTCCAAAAAACTACGCCAACCCCGAGCTGGATAAACGCGTTCTTGGTAACGTAGTAGACGTGTTCACCAACATGGAC
>JAEESZ010000013.1 GCA_016286535.1 Treponema sp.
CAAGAAGTCTATGATCAAACAGGTTTCCGGCACTTGCAATAGAGCTTAATAAGAATAAGGTAGAAATAAAAGTAATTAGTCTTTTCATAAACTCCTCCTTACTGGAAATTTAATGGCAGTGTTCCGTTAGTTTTAATTCCGACAACAACATTGGTTGCCAGACCTACTTTACTTGGTATATATAAGTTTCCCTGAGGAATATTTATGTTAAGACTTGGCTGTAAAGGATAAGTCTTCATCAAATCTGCAGGATCCAGGCTTATTGTGTCTGAAGAAAGCTTAAAGGAGTCATTCAGAATATAATCACCTGTAAAGTTCCCTGCGTCATCTGTTTGTGGAATTGTAATTGCAAATCTTATAGGACTGTCACTTCCAAAAGGTTTTTTACGCAGATTGTATGTCAAAGAAACATTGTCAATAACACCAAGGAACTTATCTAAAGTTTCATTTGAAGGAGCCTCTGAGCGATTTAATAAATCCCAGTTTGGATCTGTACGATCTAGACCTGAATAAAGGTTTAATGCATCTATAGACAAGTCCTTTGCAACAGTAAAATCAAAAGGAAGAACCAGCATGGCACTTAAACTGATGTTACTGCTTCCGTCTGTTAAGGCGGTATCCGCTGCAGTTACGTCAGGATCACTCTGGTAAGTTGGATTTACAAGTACAATTGGATTCATATCTTCTGCAGAGAAAGCAAGCTCATAATCTACATCAAGAGAAGAACCTGAAGTTGCACCATTAATTAATGAAGCAAAATCTGTAGAGGTAACATCAAAAGAAGCAATATTTGTTATAACTTCGTTAGCTTCATTAAACTCAAGCACAGGTCTTGTTGAAGAAGCAAGTGTACCGTCTTCTGTAGAACTTCCTAAAAGATAAACCGGAGAAGAACCGGTACTTGCACTAATAGTTCCTGTAAACTTTGCACCTGAAAGAACAGATGGTAACTGGCAGAAAATATAAACTGGAAGAGATTTTATTTTAATGTTTCCAGAGAAAGCTTCACCATTGTTTATCTGATCTTCTGTAAATAAAAGTGAGTCTACAGAAGAGAAGATTGATGATAAATCAAAGCCGGTTTCAAGATTTCCGGTCTGTGGTGCTGAAGCCAGGGCAGAAGGATCAATTGCAATTTTGAACCATTCAAAGACCGGCTGAATATTAAGGTCGATAGAATAATCCTGACCACATTCTACGCTTGTAAGGGTAAGTGTTTTGTCTGTATCATCATAACCTGGAAGAAGAAGGTCTGCAGAAAAATCTACCTTGGTTCCGCTTGTAATAACAGATTTATGATAGTCTGTTCCAAGTTCTTCGTCCTTATCTGTACTTAAGTAATCTACTGTTTTATTTAAAACTGATTTAGCAGCAGTATCATCAATACCAAGGAAGCTGGAAACTACATTTTCCATTTTAATGTCGTTACCAGTAGGCAGGTTTGTTGTACAGCTGATGCTTATTCCACTTGGTTTCCAGATGATATAATCAATCATTGTAGTTGCTTCTTCTGGAAGTTCATAATCAAAAGACTGAGAAGCTGAATAAGATTCACCTAAAGAAATTTTTGCTGAGCTGAAAGAATCAATTTTTACAGCAAGCTTAATTTCAGGATTTCCATCTGTAAAGGTGATTGTTGCATTATTAAAGGAAACAGAGAAACTTCCTGCAAGGCTAATATCTTCAGGCTCTAAAACCTTACCAGCAAGAGAATTACTTCCGTTTGTAAAGCTTAAGTCAAGACCACCGGTAATATTTCCGCTTATACTTGCACTTACACCAGACCAGCCATCTGGTGTTTCAACCTGTGAAGTAAGGGTTCCGCTGCCAATTGTACATGAAACGAGTGCATCTGAAGCAGGAATAGAGAAAGTTGTATTTATATTTTTAGAAATTGTATTGCTTAAAGTAAGACCGCTTGTTTGTTTAACCTGACTTGATGAGTCAATTATTGCATAATAATCAATTCCATCTGAATCTGAGAAAGAAATAGTCATTCCACTTTTGTGCAGTTTTGTTCCGCCAGGAATTGTAATCTTTGTTGTACCATTATTAAAGGTACCTTTCAGTTCTGTACCATCCTTTAAGGTAAGGGTAACTGTTGTACCATTCTGGAAGGCGCCGGAAACAGTAAGAGAACCGCTTGAGTATTCAATATAATTAAAATCACAGCCGTCTTCCATAAGGAAGGAAAGACTTCCTTCTCCTGACTGTCCCTGGAAACTAACAAGGGCATTAATCATAGAGTTAATATCTGATAATGATATTTCCTGAGAAAACTCTTCATTTACTTCCGGAATTGTTACAGAAGTTCCAATACTCATGTTTGAAAGAGAAGAAGAAAGGTCTATAGACTCAAGATAGGAACTGAAATCAAGAGGGATTTCCTGTAACTGCATATCCATAAGAAGCTCAAACTTATCTGCGGCTCCGTTAGGATTGTAGTTATAAATTGACATTCCTTCGGCACCGGAAGAAAGGTTTGAAGAAAGCTGCTCGGCAGAAAAATACTGGCTCAAATCTAAATCTATATCTGCAATAGTAAATTTGTAATCTGCCTCAGTTTTAACTTCGACTCCAGAAGGAACTGCAAAATTATCACAAGAAAATAGTATAAATGAACTTAATAAAACGGCTAATAAAGTATATTTTTTCATTTTGCCCTCCGTATAATCATTACTATAAATAATTTATACTCCATTTCGTTACGGTTAATTCAAATGGAGTATAAATCTTAATTACTATTTGTCAACTTATATTTTATTACTTTTTTAACAATGCTGCAAAAGGATTATAACTCATTCCGTCATCATCATTTCTTGAGTAAGACCTGTTTTGACGCTGTGAGTCATTTCTTGGAGCTGAGCCCTTTTTAACAACTACAACGCGCTTTCCGCCGTTTGAAGAAGAGCCTGCAGCTGGTCTTGAAGATGACTTCTGGCCTGTTCCTGCACGTCCTGCAGCATCACTCTTAAGGGAAAGACTGATACGTCTTCTGTCTGTATCAAGCTCAAGAATTGTAAATTCGTGAATATCACCTACTTTTACAACTTCCATTGGATCGCTTACAAAAGTATCGGATAATTCTGAAACATGGATTAAACCTGTTTCATGTAAACCAATATCAACAAATGCGCCAAAATCTACTACGTTCTTAATTTTTCCAGTTACTTTCATACCCGGTTTTAAATCTTCGAACTGAACGACACCCTTCTGCATAATTGGAGCAGGATAACCTTCACGAGGGTCGCGGTTTGGTTTCTGTAATTCGTCTACAATATCTTTTACAGTTGATTCGCTGAGGCTGTATTTTTCTGCTACCTGTTTAATTAATTCTGCAGGAACCTTCTGTCCATTCTGAATTAATGGAAGAATTTCTCTGGCAGCATCGTAGTTTTCAGGATGAACCCAGGTATTATCGAGAGGATCATCACTTTCTGCAATCTTTAAGAAACCTGCACACTGTTCAAAGGCTTTTGGACCAAGACCAGGAACCTTTTTAAGTTCTTCGCGGCTCTTGATTTTTCCGTTTGCATCGCGGTAGGCAACAATCTTCTTTGCAGTTGTTGTATTAATTCCAGATACATATTTTAAGAGCATGTATGAGGCGGTGTTGAGATTTACACCAACATTATTTACAACCGAACCAACAACTTCATCAAGCTGTTCTGCAAGTTTTTTCTGATTTACATCGTGCTGGTAAAGGCCAACACCAATTGCCTTAGGGTCAATTTTTACAAGTTCTGCAAGAGGATCCTGCAAACGTCTTCCCATAGAAATTGCACCACGAACCATAACATCCAGGTCAGGGAATTCTTCTGTTGCAACAGGAGAAGCTGAATATACAGAAGCTCCAGATTCATCTACAACTGTGTATTTTACATCTGAAGAAGCGTAATTTTCGCTGATTACCTTTGCTACAATTTCCTGAACTTCGTGAGAACCGGTTCCGTTTCCTACGGCAACCACCTGAATATCATACTTGTCAATTGCATCGTTAATTAAATCATAAGCTTCTTTAGGATTAATTTCCTGATAGATTTTAAAGAAGCCAAGATATTTTCCGGTTTCATCAAGGGCGGCACATTTTGTACCGTTACGGTAACCAGGGTCAACTCCAAGAACGCGGCTTCCCTTAATTGGCTGAGTCATTAAAAGATTCTTAAGGTTTTCGCTGAAGATTCCAATTCCGTGTTCATCTGCTTGGTCTGCTTCATCGCTGCGGATTTCGCGTACAACAGCAGGGCTTAAAAGTCTTACAACGCCGTCTTCAATAGCATCTTTGTGATAGTGATTGTTGATTACAACCTTTTTCTGTAAAAGTGCAACAGCTGAATCTACATCTACATCAATGCTGACTGTAAGGGCTTCTTCGCGTTCTGCACGGTTAATGGCAAGAATTCTGTGTGGTTTTACCTGATTCAATGGTTCTGAATAGTCCCAGTACATCTGGTAGGTAGAAACCTTCTGTGCCTGTTCTTCTGTCTGTCCTTCCGGAACAATACCCTTTGTTACAATGTTTCCAGTCTTTAAGTATAAATCGTGAATTGCTTCGCGGTTAGAAATTTCCTGGCTTACGCGCTCTGCAATAATATCTTTTGCACCATTGAGGGCATCCTGTGCGCTTTCTACATTTAAGGCAGGGTCTTCGTTATCTGTTTTGATGTATTTTTCTGCTTCTTTTTCAATTTTAGCATCATCCATCTGAAGCATGGCGTCTGCAAGTGGTTCAAGGCCCTTTTCTGCGGCAAGCATACCGCGGGTCTTCTTCTTCTTTTTGAAGGGAGCCCATAAGTCTTCGAGAGCAGTCAAAGTTGTGGCATCCATAATTGCCTGATAGAGAGTTTCTGTAAGTTTACCCTGAGCAAAAACACCCTTTACAATTTCGAGTCTGCGCTCTTCCAGATTGTGATAAGATTTATAAAGATGATCGCATTCGCGAACCTGAACTTCATCCAGATTATCAGTTTTATCTTTTCTATAACGGCTGATAAATGCAACAGTACAACCCTCTTCAAAAAGAGTTATTACTGCGTTTACCTGTGAAATGCGGATATTAAGTTCATCCGCAATCTTTTTCATGATGTCAACTTCGTTGACTTTTAAAGCTTCAATTGATTCTTGTGTAAATTCCATAGTCTTATTATTTTACGAAAAAAACGTGATTTAGTCATCAGGATTAAGGCCAACAAACTCTTCGCCGTCTTCGCTATCAGAAAGAGGGCTTCCTTCGGTCATCTGCTTCATAATTGAGTTAAAATTGTAGTTCATAAGATTGTAAATAGCAGAAGTTAAGAGTTGTTTTATTCTTGGCTCAAGGCCTGAACCACCCATTGCGGAAACAAAGGCAAAAATATAGAGGGTACCGGCTTCAGTTTTTCGGGAAAGCACCATAATTGCGTCCGAAGTAAAGAGGAAACCCTTTAAATTTATATGAAGATTTGACAATTTTTCGTAAGCCTGTAAATGCAAATCATCATCGTCTGCAGTTACAATAGAAAAATGTGAGCTGCTTATATCCTGTAAAGTTCCGCTGTAAGGAACTCCGTTGTGGGTAACTGAATAGGTACAGGCTTTTGTACAGATTGCACGTATGTTCTTTCGCCTTCCCTGGGCCTGATTTGCCGCAAGAATATGACCTATAATGTTAAAGTTTATTTTTTTCTGATATTCCAGTTGTATGCAGCCACACTGAACTCCAAGATCAAAAAGATACTTTCGTTCAATTCTCTTTTTTTCTTCAAGTGTAGGACGTTTTGTATAAAAAACACCAATAAGAACTCTTTCGCCATAATCAATACGAATTCTTCTTATAATTTCGTACCAGTCAAATTCTTCGGGAACAAAGTCAATGTTAAAAAATAAAATTGTATCCTTAAAGAGAGAGAGAATAACTTCTAATTTTTTTTCGATTGTTACGCGCTTATCGTATTCAATAAAATAGCCTTCATAGCCAAGCGCAAAATAGTCTTCAAGGAAGGTCCTTGGAAACAGAGATGTATCTGGCGTTATAAAAAAAGTTTTCCTTCCAGTTACAATTTCGTTAATCGAAATACCCAAACTCAACCTCACAAAAAAAGATTCACAGATAAGAAACTCAATCCAAAAACTTATTAACGAATCAAAAAACTTTTACTATAACTGTTTAAGTATAATATATATTTTAAATAAATGCCAATAACAAAAGATAGAGGAAAGTCTTTATTATTTAAACAATACGTCGAGTCAAGGCACGCTCACGCTTAAATAAAATGCTGTATTCTGTGGTGCTCAATCATCTTTGTTTTTACTGCAACAATGTAAGTTCCAAACATTGCTGTTATGGTGTCAAAAACTGTTGCAAAGGAACAGATGATAAGGGCAGCCGGTTTAAGCAGAAGGAAGCTTGTCTCAAAACCTCTTGCATATTTTGTGCAGAGTATTGTGAGCAGGATGAAGGCTCCGCCGGAAGGGATGCCGCCGAGGAGGAAGGAGAGTCCAAAAGAAACGGCAAAAATCCAGAGAATATCAACAAATGGTATGCTTAAACTGGAATAAGAACGCCAGATAAGGATAAAGCCGATTGTAGTTACCAGGGCTGAACCACCACGGGCAAAAATAGAAAAGAGCGGGAAGGAGAAGCCACCGCAGCGTCGTCTGATTCCAAGACTTTCTTTTCCGTGGCGGATTGTTAATGGTAAAACAAGATTTGCATCTCCGCTTATTAAAGAAAGGAAAGCTGGTGCAATACTTGCGTATAAAACTCTATATGGATGAGGGTCGTGGCAAAGGTAACGGATGATTAAAGGATAAATTACCCCCACAACTAAAATAAGATCTACAAGGAACATAATAATCATTGGGGTATAAATACCGGTCATGATGATTGACTTAAAAGATAGGGTCCAGTTGCACATAATTGCAATACATAAAACGGACATTACTTCGGTAAAGAATACTGCAATGTTATAAAAAAGCTTTGACAGTGAGTCTGCAAGGGAGAATACTGGCTTAAAAAGTGTTGTTTCTACGTTTACTGCACTTTCCCAGCCAATAAGGGCTCCAAAAAGGAAGGTTACCAGAAGGAAAGATCCTTCTTTTAATGCATCAAAGGCAGAAAATGGGAATAATGACAAAATCATATTCTTAATACCAAGATCAAAGGAATCTGTGGCCATATCAACGGTAATTGGAATACGTGGAAGCTTTACAATAAGAATTGAAAGAATTCCAATTAAAGTTAATAAGAGAGATGAAAGAATTATAATTGAAAAAGTCCACAAAGATGTTCTTAAGATTAACTTTGAAGAACGTAATTTGTTAAAGGCTACAATTGTTGTAAAAAATAAAAGAGGAACAACAACATATCTTCCAATATGTACAACTAAGTCATTTAAGAATGCTAAAACAGAGGCCATTGAAGGACTGTCTAAAGGAAGGATTAAGGCAACTACTAAACCTATTGCAATTCCAATTAAATATTTTACCCAAACTTTCATATATAAGGCATTATATCATAAGGTAGATTGCCTTTCTAGACTATGTTATAATGTTAGTATGTATAATATTTTACTTATAGGAAAAGAACTTCCTGACTCCCTTAGCTTTTGTGAATCATTAAAAGAAAACAATAATCAGATTTTTACCTCTGCAAAAACAGATGCTGAAGCAATTCAATTTGAAGCAGAAAATATTTATGCTACTACCTGGAATAAGGCCTCTGCCGTTTCTGCCAGGACTTTTTTAATTAAAGCAGAAAATAAACTTGAAAAAATAGATCATGTAATTTTTTATTTTGATGCAGCCTTCCTTACTACAAAATTCGACACTGACCGGAGCGAAGAATTAAGTTCAACAATTGACCAGCTTATTAATTCCTATCTCTTTACCAGCAGTGAATTGTTAAAAAGACTGGAACAGAAACAGGAAGCCGTTACTGTTACTTTTCTTGTAAGGGAATATCCTTCAAAATATGAGCTTTCTACCTCTTCCAGTAAGGGTGCAGGCCTGGTTCCCGCAAGTTCAATTGTAAGCATTGCCCAGGCTGCCTTTATGGCCATGGCAGAACATTTTTCTACCTGCGTTAATGATCATGATTACCTTTCTGTAATTCTTGCAAAATGTCCATTTAACAACGAACTCTTTAAATCAGACAAAGCCCTGGCTCAATGGCTTTTAGAATGCTTTGCAAGTCTTTCTCAGTCAAAACACAGACAGACAGTAAAGCAGGCCGGCAGCTGGAACAAGGCCGGTTCAAAGCTTGCTTCAGGTTTTTCATTATTTAAATAGTAAATTGTTTTACGGGCCGGAGGGAGTTATATGCAGAACCTTGCTTTATTTTTTTCAGAACATCAGTTTTTTGAGTATTGTTTCAGAATTATTTTAAGCCTTATATTCGGCAGTCTCTTAGGCTACGAAAGAAAAGTAAGAAAGCAGATTGTAGGTTTAAGGACTCTTGTAATAATCTGTGTTTCCTGCTCTTTAATGGCCATTCTTTCTGCTGAAATGGCCCGCGATTCTATTTCGGCCGGAGACCCAACCCGAATTGCAGCCGGCGTTATTACAGGCATAGGTTTTATTGGTGGTGGAGTAATTATGAAGCAGGGCCTGAATATAAAGGGACTTACCACCGCCGCCATTATTTTTGGAACAGCTGGAATCGGTCTTACCTGTGGAGCAGGTCTTTATTACATAAGCATCTTCACCTTTGTAATCATCATTCTTTCACTTATCATAATGCAGAAATTTGAGCACAGAATCTTCCCTACCGAAAGAACCAAGCTGCTTAGAATTAAATTTTCAGGTTCCGCCATTGATAAGGATGAAATAGAAAGAATCCTGGATTCAAACAAATTTTTTGTAAGCGATTTAGACATTCAGTACGAAGTAGAATTAAACCAGATTTTATTAACCTACACAGTAAGAGTTCCCCATGGTTCAAATCCGGTTGAATTAACAAAGGATTTTACTAAACTTCCAAATTTAATTTCTGTTGATTTAGGTCAGGAATAAAAAAAGGCCGCCCCAAAAGCCAAGAACATCTTCCGGGACGGCCAAAAAAATTAAGTATGGAGCATTTTTACTCTTTAACACCACCAGCAGTTGCACCAGAGATTATATAGCGGGAAAGGAAGAGATAAGCAATAATCAAAGGAAGAATTGCTACCGTCATAAGCATATAGTTAATACCCTGGTCCCAGTTCATATAGTCTGCATTTCTTGCATTAGCAATTACAATAGGTACAGTCCATAATTTCTTATCGTTGATTACTAAGTTTGGAACAAAGTAGTTATTCCATGAACTTACGAAAGAGAAAATTGCCTGTACTGCAATAGCAGGCTTCATCATAGGAATTACAATTCTATTAAAGGTCTTGAATTCATTACAGCCGTCTACACGGGCAGCTTCTACAATTGAGTAAGGAAGGGTTGATTCCATTGACTGGTACATATAGAAGAAAACAATAGGAGCTGCAATACCAGGAACGATTAAAGAAATATAATTGTTCATAAGGTGCATTTTGTTGAGCAGCTTTAAGAAACCCAAAGTAGAAACCTGAGTTGGAACCATCATAACTGCAAGAATGAACTTAAAGGCAAAACTCTTGAACTTAAAGTTGTACATATAAATACCATAAGAAGTCATGGTAGAAAAATATGTAGTTAAAACTGCAGAAAAGGTACCAATTAAAACACTGTTTATCATACCACTGATGATAGGATAGTTCTTTCCTTTACCGGTAGTAAGGTTTACAAAGTTCTTAAAAAGACTGAGTCCAGGAAGAGCAGAAAAGCCCCGCTGAATCTGTTCATGTGAACGGCTGGCATTAATAATCATTGTATAAAATGGGAACAAAGAAATAAAAGCCAGGAGAATTAATACGATATAGCAGAGGGTTCTTTTTACTGCAAGATTTTTTGACTGACTCTGAATTTTTTCCATAATATTTTTCCTCCTTCCTAGCGTTTATTCTGATATTTCTGCATTGTTGTTTTATAAACAATACCACTAAGAATACCAGTAATAGCAAAGATGATGATTGAAGTAGCACCTGCAGGACCATAGTTCTTGTTCTGAAGATGTCTGTTCAACTTCATAATAATTGTCATAGTTGTTCGGTTTGGAGAACCTGTACCATTACTTAAAATCTGTGGTACATCGAACATCTGAATACCACCAATTAAAGATGTAATAAGTACATAAACAAAAATAGGAAGCAGCAATGGAATGGTTACCTTAAAGAATATCTGTAATGGATTAGCACCATCAATTCGGGCAGCTTCAAAGAGGCTGTTATCAATTCCCATTACACCTGCCATAAGAAGAATAGTTGTATTACCGTACCACATTAAGAAGTTCATTAATGCAACCAGAGTTCTTGTCCATCCGGTAGAAGTAAAGAATCTTACAGGTTCATAAGCAACTGCATTTGAGCTGAGGTTTTGTGTAAGAATGTAAGGAACATTTAAGGTATCAAGACCATTATAATTTGCCTTGAATAATTCCAGACTTGAAGCTTCAATCTTTCCAAGTAAAGTATTTGCTTCTGTAAGGGTATATTTATCAGGCAGATTATTAAGAGATTCTGTTATTGAATTAACTATAAGACTGATTGTATTTACAAGACTTGAATCAGAAGATTTTTCAAGAGCATAACCTTTTAAGCTTGAAATTACATTTGTTAATACAATAGAAAGATTTGGTGTATTATTCTTTTCGTACAGGCTTCTCATAATGGAATTGATTGGACCTGTTGGTGCAAAAAGATTAAAGAAGAGCATGGCAAAGGTTGCAGCCATTATAAGGTTTGGCATGTAGATTACAGTCTTAAAGAACTGCTGTCCTTTAAGGCGAAGTTCTGTATTTGTAAACCATACCGCAAGGAGTAAAGAAACAAGGATCTGTGGAACGAATCCCATAATCCACATGATGATTGTATTAAGGAAGTATCTTCCCATGTTATCTTTTTTATCAAAAAGAGTTCTGAAGTTCTTCTTGATTGCAGATTCCTTAGAAAGAACTAAATCTTCTACTTCATCAATATATTTAACGGCATTTAAATCTATTTTATTCTGCAGCTTTTTATCTAAAGCGGCAGTGTACTTTTCCTGATCAAGATTATAAGCAGTTGTAGAAAGAATCTGATTTACAGAATCTTTTACATCCTGAGTAAGGGCATCATTTTTTGAATACTGGTCTTTTAATGCGTCTAATTTACTTTCTACAGATTCCATCTGACTTGCCCAGTCCTTTTTAACACCAGTAAAATATTTTGGAATTCTATAGTGAGGACCTTCCTCATAAAGACCATTCATATAATCCTCTGCGAAACTGTTAGTAAAAGTTGTAACAAGAGGAATAAAAGAGAAAATTATGTAAACTAGGAAAAATGGAGCAATAAAAAAATAACCCCACTTATCATACTGTACCGACTTGTGTTTTTTTGCTTTTTCCATGATTAATGTCCTTGGTTCAATACTTAAATCGCGAAAAAAAAGGGACACTATAATTAAATAGCATCCCTTTTTATCTCAGTCAGCTATAAGCTTTACTGTCTTATTTTGAAAGATTTGGATAAAGTTCTAATACTGATGTATAGAAGTTATCCCAAGCTTCTTCTTCAGTTACCTGACCGTTGAAGTAATCTTTCATAGCTCCCTGGATTTTTTCGTTCATACCCTGGTCGTAAGCAGAGATGAAGCTCTTATCGATAGAAGCAGCAGAATCGATGAAGAATGCCATGTGGTTCTGTCCACCAAGGAAGTCATTCTTATAGTCAGAAGCTGCAACTTCTTTCATAGCTGGTTCATTGTTTGTGAAGTCACCTGCTTCTTTAGCAATGCGAACCATTGTGTCTTTGTTACATGTAAGAGTTAACATGATGTCTTTGATAAGTGATACGTTGTCAGATCCGGCAGCACCACAAATCCATGTTCCACCCCAAGAGTATCCCTGTGGTCCTTTACAGAATGCCCAGTCACCGAAAGCAGAACCTTCGTCATGTGGCATACAGAAGTCGATGAACCATGCTGGTCCGAAGTATCCGAATACGTTTCCATCTTTCATCATACCTTTTGACCATTCAGCATCCCAGAGAGATGTCTTGTTGTTATATCCTTTGTCTGTATATTCTTTAGTCTGTTCAATCCAGCGTTTGATCATTGGATCAATAGTGATTTTGTTTCCGTTTACCCATTTTGTTGTTACGTTGTCAGAGAATACACGGAATGCATCATCATAACCAGAAACCATGAAGTATCCGGCAGCTTTCATTTTAGCAGCAACATCATCAAATTTGTTCCAGTCAGAAAGTAATTTCTGTACTTCTGCAGGATCATCTGTTCCAAGAACCTGTTTAGCATAAGAACGGCGATATGCGAATCCTGCTGGACAAGCCTGCCATGTTACACCTTTAAGGATTCCTTTAGAATCTGTCATGATGTCTTTTGTATATTTGAACTGATTAGCTAAATCTGCATCTGTAAGACCAATGTCTTTCTTTACATCTAATGTGTAAGGTGTATCAACATATTTAAGAGCATAGTCAGCTTCTACTAAGAAGATATCAACTTTGTCATCAGCTTTTGCTTTACTCTGGTTCATAAGAACTTCGTCAAGCTTATTCTGATAAGCATTATCCTGGTTAGCAGTCTGAATAAAATTAACAGTTACGTCAGCTGGTAATTTAGAAGCATAATAATCTTCGAAGCGTGATTTAAATTCATCATTCCATACGTAAATGTTAAGAACTTTGCCTTCTTCTTTAGCTTTTCCAGCTTTTGAACAAGACATCAAAGTAACTAATGAAGCTACAGCAAGAGCTGCTGCTACAACTTTTTTCATACAATTTCCTCCTGTTTTAACTATGTATGAATTACCTTTTTTAAATAAAAGGATAATTTTTTGCCACGGCTGTAGTATTATTACTACAACGTTGTAGTTTAATTATAAAATCGTTTTGGTATTTGTCAATAAAAAAATAAGAAAAAATGTCTAAAAATTAAAGATTTTTAGTTTTTTTGCCCCGGTTTTTGAAAATAAGTCGTATATGCTTAATTTCTTCCTGATATTTCTTACTTTTTAAGGTTGGGAATTTATTTACCAGGCCTTCAATTCCATTATGAAGATGACTTATAGAATCAATCTTGTTAAGAATAGAATCTGTAAACTTATCTTTTTCAATTTCTGCATGTTCTTTTATAGAAGCAAGCATTTCTTCAATTGACTTTGAACGGAACCAGGCTTCCTTTCCATAAGATTCCTTTAAGCTGTCTGCAAAGGTATGAAGTTTTTCCATTGTAGTATTGAAGTCGACAAGGCGGCGGATTGTAAACATAATATCTGTTGAAAGAAGAGTGAGCAGAATTGCAGTGAGGATTTTGCTTACACTTTCTCCCATCCAGTTTATAAAGGAAAGAACCGGCGGGATTGCAAAATGAATTGCCAGAAGGCCCATAAGTCCAAAAAGAAAGGAGTTTAAAAGGCAGATTCTTCCGTTCAGGTTGATTTTATAGTGAGAATAGTCCCACCAGAGGGTGTGGAAGACTTTTTCAAGAATCCAGCTGGCAAAATATTCAACTGCACTGCATAAAATGGCAGAAGCAAAGAATAAAGGAAGCCAGGTGTCATAAAGAGCTGACGGCAGAAGTAGAATTACAAGACCTCCAAAGCCGTAAATAGGACAAATTGGACCAAAAAGAAAGCCGCGGTTTACAAATTTATGCTCGCTGATGATTCCCACGTAGATTACTTCGCTAATCCATCCAACAAAGCTGAAAATAATAAACATTAAAAAAACTGTCGTAAAAGGCATTTCATAAACTGGTACTAATTGCATATATAAAAATATAATAAAAAGATTTACAATTCGCCAATAGCAACTTAAGATATTATGCATGGATGCAAAGATAATTAACACATTTCTTACAGAGGGTATAGAAGCTTTCCAGACTATGTTTGGAATTGCTCCTGAAGCAAAAGAACCTCATCTTCTGGATGTAAATGCGGGTCACCCATGGGAAATTTCCGGACTTTTGGGAATTACCGGTGACGTTCGGGGAGTTGTAGCATTCCGACTGCACAAAATACTGGCAAACAAGATGCTTGAACTTTCTGGCATAAAATGCAAGCCGGAAGAATACGAGGATACAGCTATTGGACTTGTAAGTGAATTTACAAATATCATTTCGGGCCGGGCTGTATCGAACATTAAAGATTACAGTATTGATATTTCGCCGCCATTCTGTGTAATGGGACACAATCATATGATTGCCTGGCCAAAGAATTATCCAATTATTGTAATTCCATTTGTAACAAAATTCGGACCATTTGAAGTAGATGTCTGCTTCAAATAAAAAAAGGGGCTCTTCCAGTTTTTCTGAAAGAGCCCCTTATCTTTTTAACAATCTTTTTTTGTCTGCTTTTAGTAGAGCATCACTTATTCATTTCTAAGGAAGTCTACGGCAAGTTCTGTTGAATTAAAGCCAATAGCGAATCTGTTCTTTTTACCTTCCAGATCCAGAGCCTCAGTTACAAGACTAAGTTTCTGGTCTGAAGCTTCCAGAAGAGCAGGATCTGTCATAGATTCCCAGTAACCGCTTGCATCAATATAAGCAATCTTAACTGCAGAAGTTGTATTAAGTCTTGAAGCATCCTGATATGTAATTACAGGTTTTGCATCTATACCAGATTCAGCAGGAGCTTCAAGTTTAATATCAGTCCATCTTCCTACTGAGCTTGTTGCATCAACAACTTTCCAGCCATCATCAGGTGAAGCTTTCACTGATGAGAAATATCCATAATAAAGAATACCCTTTCCAGCATCCTGAGCAACAACATGGAAACTTCCATTATTATCCATTTCCATAGAAACATAACGGCCAAAGTCTGCTGCACCTTCCGGATTATTTACCGGAGTTATAGTCCAGTCTGCATTACCAGGAGTTGCCTTTGTTGTTGAAGCAAACTTCATGCACTTATTTGCCTTATCGTAATAAACAATGACAGGTTTTCCAGATGAAGTAATCTTAATATCAGACCACATTCCTACATCCCAATCACCATTAGAATCTGAACCATCTACAACAATATCATCTCCATTATTAGCTGTAAATCTTGAAATCAAATCCGTTGCATTTTGTCTATCGATAGTTTCTGCATACTCAATCATTGCATATTTCAGACAACGAGTTACAGAATCATAGTAACTTACATACATATGATATGATTTTCCACTTCCACTGGAAGCTGTTCCATACCATCCTGCAACTTTAGGATTCTTAAACTGATCACGAGTCTTATCTCCTGCAATTTTTTCTACTGTATACTTATAATCACCTGTATCTTTTGCAATAGTATGACCATCTCTTACAAGAACCAGCCCCTGCCCGAAAGTACCAGAATTTACAAAGGTATCATCCAGAACTGTATAGAATGGAACTCCATTCACAAGACAAACATCAACTTCTGCTGGAGCAGAACCAAAATATCCGTCAGCAGAGCCAGAAATATTCTTTGTTCGATTCTTGCCAAGCATTTCATCCCACATCATATTTTCCTGTGCTGCCCAAACTCCAAATATAGTTCCATCAGTAATACCAGTGTTTCCGCCTTTACCATACAATTCACCTTCAAGATATTTTGTACTTGTATTTGAAAGTCGTTCTATTGTTCCCTTAATAGGGTTAGGACTATTAGTAAATGTTGTTCCAGAATTCCATACGCTCAGATATCTGTCGTCGGTCCAGAAGTTGCTGCCGGCAGTATTTGCGGCAATGCGGCCATAGGTATTTTCGTCCTCTACTTTTTCGTCTGCAATATAACCTTTTTCAATGTTATAGCCCAGAGTGTTGTCATTGCTGTTATTTACAGCCTTAAGGTTTTCTTCTCCGTTATCAATCTGCAGCTGAATATAACCAGAGTAGTCTGGTACTGTTATGCTGATTGTGTTTGCATCTACGCGAGTTGCGTCAGCAATTGTTTCTACGCCAGCTGTCGCAGCTGCCATAGTGCCATCTGCAGCTGTCTTTCTACGAGTAACAGAAATTTCACCTTCACCAAAGTTGAAACCTTTAATGTAGATTGTGTCTCCTGCTCTTACAGGATAACGGCCTAAACGGGAACGTTTAGCAGGATTATTTCCTGCGGCGTCTGTTGAAATTCCGCTGATGTATGGAAGAACATCCATTGTGTATGATGGAAGGTTGTATACATCATCAGAGCTTCCGTTTGCTTCATCACTTGCATCTTCGCTTGAGCTGTGGGCAGTTTCATCAATTGCACGAAGGTAAACTTTTTTGTTTTCGCCCATTGCACCTTCAATTGCAGAAGTATCAATATCAAGCTGCCAGTTTACTTTGTGTCCTGTCTGACCAAGGTAATCTGGAGTTACAGTGAACTTCCACTTGTTTCCGTCTACTGAAGCAGGATTTGCATAAGATACCCAGGCTTTGCCTGTTTCGTTACCTTCTTCGTCGGTCTGCATTACATAAGCGGCAACTTTGTAGTATCCGTCGGAATCGGCAGAACCATTGTAGAGGCCAGTTGCAGGGGTAAAGCCATCATACTTAACCCAGATAGAAGCAAGAGTATGATCATCAAATGCAGTACCACGGATAGAAATCTTCCCTGAAACTGCGGCATCTTCCTCTGTACTTTCTTCAAGTTCAATATGACCATTTTCATAAGAATTCTGATATAAGCTGTTATCTTCTGCACTGTTCCAGAAGAATGGTTTTACAACCACATTAGGTTTCTTCTGGTCTGTTACATTTACTACAAAGTCGCTTATGCGCAAGTAACACCAGTTACTGTTTACACCGCTGATTGTATCTTCTGTAGAATCCCAGAAAGTAAAACTCATGGCACGGTCTCTTTCACTTCCTGTAGCTGCTACATAACTTGCCTGGCCTACAGAATCATTATCAATTATATAAGCCCACTTGCTGTCGCCGGTACGGGCAAGAGCAAAGCCTGCAAGTTCTGGAACAGCACTTGTCTGACTTGTATAAAGAGCGGCAAGAGCTTCTGCCTTTGTTTCAAAGCCTGCAGGATCCAGGTCATCTTCGGCAGCATTATTTAAGGCCATATAAATCTGACCGTTTCCATTTGTAAATTCCGGAATTACTGCAAGTTTATTCTTAATAATAAAGCGTTCACCCTTATAATCAGCTGTCTTCATATCCTTGTAGTTAGTCTGTTCACCAGTTTTTCCAAGAACGTTGTATTCAATAATTTCTGTAAGTCCGCTTTCTGCATCATCTGCAAAAGTGCCGCTTGAGTTCAAATCTGTAGAAAGCCAGAGTTTTGTAAGACGAGGTGCCTTATTCTGAACACTTACAGCATATTTTTTAGCAGAAAGGTTTCCTGCTTTGTCGTAAACAAAGGTTACAAGAATACCAGGTCCGTCCGGGATATAGTTACTGAAGAAGGAAGCATCGTAGTTCCAGGTTGTCTGACTCTTAATTATAGATTCAGGCATTGTATCACCATCATCTCCGCTTGAAACTCCGCCAAGACCATCTGATTTTTCTGTACCTGTGTTATCAATTGAATTAAGGTAAGCAAAGAATACATTTACCCTTCCGCTTGCAGTTGTAGCATTTGCAAGTTCAATTCTGCTTCCGCTTATAGAAGAAATCTTATGCCAGCTTGAACCAATCTGTAAGTAGCCGCCTTCGTGTACATGAGAATCTTCTGTGTAACCGCTAATGGCAACTCCACCATCTTCAACCAGCAGATTATTCTGGTATTTACCGTAAATTGAATAATAGTCCGGATTAAGTTCGCTTCCAAGATTAAGAACGATTTCATCTGTATCGGCAATAGAAATATAATTTGGCTGGTCTACAGATGAGTCGATTCCTTCGTCAGGGGCAATCATAAGATCATAAATACGGCTTTCTGTAATTGTAGTTCCGGCATTTCTCATAAAGTAGAAACTCATTCTTTCAAAGCCGGCACCATCATCACTTGCCTGACCGCCAATTGTAAAGTAACCGTTAGAGTTTACAATCTTCTTATCTGAATCTTCATAAGTAATGCCGTTCAAAGCAAGCTTATCGATTGCAGGAGCTGTGTTATCAAAATGCAGCTGATAGCGTTCGTAAGAAGTTGTTTCTGTATCACTGTTCTTTGTTGCTACAACCTTGAGGGCCAGATCATTTGAATTAAGGTGACTTGAATCTGCAAGTTCAGAAACAGGGATTCTTACTTTATAAGTGTATGGTCCGCTTCCACTCATTACTGCATCAAGTTCTGTCTTAGTAATTTCGCCGCTTTTTTCTGCAGAGTTAATTAAATCCAGTTTTGTTGTATAAGTATACTTAACATTTTTAAGACCAATTTCATCTTTTATTTCTACAATCAGATATTTTGTTCCGCTCAGGAACATGTCGCTTTCGTAAGCCTGAGCAATTTCATCTTCATCATCAGCGTCTGTTTTTACAGAAGATGAAACAAAAGAAGGAGCATTTACATCGATTACAAAATATGAGATTTCTGACCACTCACCATATACGCCGGTTCCATCCATTGCTACGGCGCGGAAACCAATTTTGTAAGTTCCTTCAGAAATGCTGGTGTTTGAAATCTGAAGTTCGTTCCTTTTGTTTATAGTGAAGTTCCAGCTGTTAGTTCCATTTGCCCTGATACCCCAGACTTCTTCGCCCTCAATAGCGGAAGAATCACTTACTTTAGTAATGTCTTCCTGTCCGCTTACTTTGGTGATATCTTCAATTATTGTATAAACCGGAGTATGCTCCTCGTCTGCCTCCCGCATTCCTTCAAGTAAGAGCTTATCGGCACTGGTAATCTGACCGTCATTATTTACATCCAGCTGAATATAAACTGCACCAGAAGTCATGGAAACATTATCTTCTGCAGCACCGGTTACACGAATAGAACCGCTTACATTTGAAAGCGCTTCTTTTTCGTCATCGAATGAACCAATAGGATAAGTAACTGATGCTGTCGGACGATCCCCGTAAGGATTAAACATAATTGACTCTTCTTTTATGCCTTCGTTTCCAAGTTTATCTTTTGTATAGATATAAAGTGGAAGCTGGTAAATTGCCTTACCTTCCACTTTGTAGTCTGAATAAGCTTCGAGGTCCTGAGCTCTGGCAGGGAGTTTTGCACTACCGTCAAGTTCAAACTGCCATGCGGTTTCTGAACCTGCATTTTCACAAATGTAAGTGGCTTTCTTTGCTTCTGTAAGGGCTTTTGCAGCATCAGAAATTGTATTTGTTCCTATAACATATTTTACAAGTTCTACATCTGAATCGTCCATTGCAGAACCAATAAGGGTTATTTCGCCGGTAACAAGGTCATTATTTGCAGGACTGATAAGTTTTGCAGAAGGTGCAGAATTATCTACCGTAATGTTCTTTGAAGTTTCGCTCTTAATTCCTGCCTCATCTGTTACTGTAAAGGTAAATGAATAAGTTCCAGAGCTGAAGCCATTTGCAAGAGATAAATCAATAACCTGTGAATAGTAAATGTCTGAAGAGCCAGCCTTTGTAAAGCTTACGGTTTTTTCTTCAAGGCCAACCTTTGCAGAAGCAGAAACTTCTTTTACAGAACTTCCGTTATCGCTTGCAGCCACTTTAAATACCAGGTAGCGTTTCACCTCTCCGCCGGCAACATTGCTTGTAACCAGATCAGTGTAATCAGCAGCAGCAATTTCCTCTGCATCCGGCTCAGATGCAAATACCGCATACTGAGGATTTTCCATTACAGGTGCGGTAGAGTCAGTTACAAAGCTTACTGCAGCATCATTGTCTTCTGTACTGCCTGCTGTGCTGTCTGTGTAAACTAATTTTGGCTGGTAAATCTGACCCTGACGGCTGGCAGAAAGGTTTCCGCCTGTAACGAATAGGCCGCCGGCAGAATCTGTAATTCTGAATTCAAGAACTTTTTCTCCATCATCGCCAAGATTAATAGAGAAGGCTCCGGAATTTACAGGAACTTCTTCAAAAGCCTGGTCGCCTATTTTAACTTCGAATAAAGCAATTCCATCATCATCATTAATTGAACCGGTTAATGTGCTTGTATATTTTAAGTAAGCACTTGCCTTTGCAAGATTACTGAACTTTATTACAGGTCTGTCTGAATCTAAATCTACATAGAATTTTGTATATCCTTCGCCTAAAGATGTTTTCTCTACAATTGCATCTGTATCAATATTACAGTTACCGGCTTCGTCATAAGCAAGTGGAAGAATATAAAGATGTCCGGAAGTTTCGCTTCCAAGGAAGTCATTTACATTGATGTCTTCGAATTTCCAGCCTGAAACATCAGAGATTGTAACGTCATTTTCTCCAACTACTTTTTTGAGTGAAGCATCTTCCTTATGCTGCCAGCTGCTTAAAGCTTTTAACTGGGCCGCAGTTTTTTCTATCTTACTAAAGATATAGTAAAGTTCAACAGATTTTGGATTGTTTGCTTCAATCAGTTTTCCGCTGAAAGTATTATTTCCGTTCAGGCTCACGGCATTTCCAGGAGACTCAATCTTAACTGCAGGCCATACGGTATCTACCTTAAAGTAACAGCTGGTAGAAGAATCTGAATTGCCGGCCTGGTCTGTAATTTTTACATATGCCTGGTAAGAACCGTCATTTCCAAGTTCAGAAGTGTCTACACGGGCAGACCAGCTTCCGCTTGTATTTTCTGAATCGTAAGTTATGTCTGCAGCGAATTCCTTGTTGTTTACAAGAACAAGAATTGAACCAGCTTCATCACTAATGCCTGAAGTTTTTACTCCAGCTTTTTCGTCCTTAAACTTACCGCTTAAAATAACTACCTTTTCTTTGTTTGTAAGGATGGCGTTTTCGTAGGCTTTTTCGTCTGCGGCGTCTTCACCTTCGTAGCGGTATTTTAAATCTAAGCTGACAGGTGCGGTTAAGTCCACCTTGACGTCCGGAATTGTGTCTAAAACAAATGTGTTACCGGCCTTATCGCTGGCTGTTAAGGTGATTGTATTTTCGTCGCCTTCCACAAATGCCCCAGAAGTTCCGCTGAAGGTGTAATATTTCTTTCCGCCGGCACTTGCCTGTGAAGTATAGAATTCTCCTTCTGTAGTGTTGATTGTATAGCTGATTTTTTCAACACCGCTTCCGTTGTCTAAAACAGAACCTTTGACTGGTAAGGTTGTTGAATCATTCCATTTGTCTGAAGTTGTTAAGTTCCCGTTTATTCTTAAGCCCAGGATTGTTTCGTTTACATCTGCAAGATTAAATTTTGGAGCAGTAATATCTGTCTTAAATTTTACGCTTGCCTGGCTGCTTCTTCCGTAAACATTTTTTGCAGTATAGACTCTTGTAACAGCAAGGTTTTCGTAATCTTTATAGGCTTTTGTTAAAGTTCCCGAAGCAGAGCTTAAGGCTGTTGAGGCAGGGTCCAGCTGGCAGGTAAAGCTTCCGTCTGCCGCAATTTCAACTTCTGCAGAGTTTAAGATACTTTCATCTTCTGTTATATCCTGCCATACAAGAGTTCCAGTAAGATTTGAACCATCATTTTCGTTTATTTTTACACTTCCGGAAATGTCAAAGGCCTGATTTTCTAATACATATTCTCCGTCTTTATTTCTGCTGTTAGCGTTTGTAATGGCAAGGCCGCTTATTACTGGTGCATTATTATTAATTACCAGTTCAGGAGACAGGGCTGAGTTTCCGGCCTTGTCGGTAACGGTAACTGTAAAGATATTTGCACCGCTCATAAGTTCTGCCAGGCTGTTTTTAATTGTGAAAGTAAACTTGCTGTAGCCTGCATTTACTCCTTCTTCAATTTCCTGAGAAGTCTGAGTCAGGGCTCCTGCTGCTTCAGGCTGGTAAAGACTGCCTGCAAGCTTTAATTCCCTTAAGTCAATTCCGCTTTCTGCATCCTTTGCAATTAAAACAATTTCCGTATTTTCTGAAGTAATATTCAGACTGATATCTTTTATAAGAGGTTTTGTTCCGTCTATCTGAATCTTAATTTTATTTGAAGGATTTTCTGCAATTAAAGAAACATTGTCTGCCTTATCTTTTGCCGCAAAATAAATATAACAGGTATCTCCTTCTGCAAATGAAGCAAGACTGATTGGAGCTTCCCATACATAACCGCTGTCTGTATAACTGATTGGGGCTGTATTCCAGTCATCAATTACATAAGCTGTTCCTGAAGTATTTTTCTCTGGATTTGTACCTTCTTTTAATACTTTATAATAGAGATAACTTGTTAATCCGCTTGAAGTTC
This sequence comes from Treponema sp., assembly GCA_016286535.1. Classification (GTDB taxonomy): domain Bacteria; phylum Spirochaetota; class Spirochaetia; order Treponematales; family Treponemataceae; genus Treponema_D. The sequence continues at coordinate 22,214 of JAEESZ010000013.1, forward strand.
CGCTTGTTCCTGTGTCATCGCTTACACTACCTTTAAGTGTAAAGTAGCCGGTAGTTTTACCATATCTTACAATCTGTTCAGAATCTTTATTAAGACTTGTCTGAGTTTCTGAAGTATCACCTTCTACATTTGTAATAAGGAAGACTGGAGCATCCGGATCTACACTGAAGGTATAGCTTGCAATTACATACTGACCATAGCGATCGGTAGCCTTGTAATAATAGGTCTTTGTTTCTGCTTCGCTGCCCGCAATAATTGTATCGGTCCAGAAGTACATACCTTCGCTGCTGTCGTAAGTTCCAAGAGCAACGTCACTTTCATTTTCTGTACAGGCCGCATTTGTATAACGCTTAAGAAGGGCAGTCTTGTCGTTTAAGTTTCCGCTTACACTTACGTTTCCGCCCTTAGCCTTGTAAACAGATTTTCCGCCGGCACTTGTAATTTCAAGAACAGGAGCTCCGTTATCTACGGCTACCAGATATGGCCCGATTACATTTGTACCGCAGCCTGTATTTTCTTCATCATTCTTTGAATCTTTTACTATGATTTTTATTAAGTAACTTCCTTCGTGTTCAGGAAGCTTTGTCTTTAAATTATAAGTTGCCAGATCAGGACTTACATTTAATAAAGTTTTTATTGTTGCGCTTCCAGAGTCAGCAGGCCACTCTTCTCCTTCTGCGTACATAATTGTAATCTGACTGATTTTATCATCATCAGAAATTGTACCAAGAAGCTGATTATTACTTGTAAGACCAAAAATATTTCTTTGAGTAGAAGCAATTTCTTCGGCTTCTGTAATTGAAGAATCTGAGTTAGTTAATTCTACCACAGGAGTATCTGTTGACTGGTCAATATCAAGAAGAAGAATTGCGTCAGACTTATCGGCTTTAGAAGGATTAATGGTTACGTTGCCGGCCTTATCCTGAGCTTTTAAGTAAACAACTTTTTTACCCTTACCCTGCTCATCATCGTAAAGGGTTGTGTCTACCTCAAAGTTCATTGCACTGGTCTGCCCAATTTCTATCCAGCTTTCGCCTTCATCAAGAGAATACCAGGTATTAGAAACAATGTTGTTATCATCAACTGACTGTTTAATTGAAACAATTCCGTTTACTTTTGCAGAAGAAATACTATCACCAACATAAGGAGAAAGGGTGTATTCACCAAATACAGGAGCTTCAGTATCGTTGGTAACTTCAATCTTGTTAGTTCCAACTTCGTTATTATCATCTACGGCAACAATAATAACGTTGAAATTTGTTGAAGCATCCAGACCTTCCGGTACTGTAAAACTATATGGAATTGAATAGGTTTTTCCGTTTAACTCTGTATGACCATCAGCAATCTGAGTATCAAGAGTAATCTCTGCAAATTTTGCATTTGAAGCATTGGCAAGAATTTCTGAAGCTACCGAAGAAGCAAAATAGTCCCCGGCATCATCTTCGTCTTCATAAGAGTTTGAATCTATATAAGCCCTTACCTTTATAACAGAAGGTGACTGGGCTGTTTTGATTTTTCCGCTTACTGTAAAGGCGGCAGAAGAAGCAATTGATTTTGAAGTTCCTGGTTCAGCAATTTCTACTACAGGAGCAGAAGCTGTTGTTATAAACTTAAAGGCATAAGTATCTGTATTGTGGCAGATTACGTTATTGTAGTCATAGGCAAGAACATCAACAATGTAGTATTTGTTTAATTCAAGGCCTTCAAGACCGCCTTCATTCTGAGACCTAAGGATGCAGCTGAAAGAAACGCTGTCCTTGTTTATTTTTATTCCCTTATCGTGCTCAGCTTTTGTTATAAGAGCATTTCCAAAAGCGTCTGTGTACACTTCTCCATTTTCGTCACAGTAAGGCTGTAAAACTGTTACAGAAGGAATAGGCTTTCCGTTTGAATCCACATTTATAATCTGACCGTCTGCATTACATTCATATAAATAAACGCCGACAGTATCAGATTTGATTTTTTTATTATCAAGTCCCTGCTTGATTGTGATGTTAATTGTACTTCCGGTTGTGAATCTGTATTCATCAAATTCAAAGGAAGAAGTACCGGCTACAAAAGGCTCATAGTTTTGAACTTCGAAAGTAGGATTATTTACAGGATTTAATGAAATTGTTACGCGGCCTTCTTTCTGGCTGTCGAGGGCTGCTGTAATTTCTTCAACTTTTGCTTCCTGCATGGAAGAAGTCTGTCCGCTTAAAACTCTGTAGGCTTCTGAGGCCTTGTAATTAAAGGTATCTGAAAGATAAAATTCTGTTGATTCATTACCAAAATCTTCTTCGCCTTCCTCTAAAGAAAGTTTCCTTGCATCATCATAGGCTTTTACCCCAATATAATAAGCCTTGGTTCCATCTTCTTTGTTTATTCCATAAATAAGATTGTAGATATCATCCTGCCAGGTTGCAGCGGTTACATCAATCTGTCGTGAAACATCCTCAAAAACTGCAATTCCTTCCTGTCCGTCTTTTTCAATAAAATCTCCGTTCTCATCATAGAAAAGAATTTCAAGACGGGTGATGTCGTTATCGTCGGCAGCAGAAGCCACAAAGTCAAAAACCTGACCATAACTGGTGTTTGAATCGATATCGATGGTGGTTGGGCTGGTTACAATTAAAACAGGTGGTGTATTGTCTATTGTAATTGTTCTGCTGGTAACCGTGCTGTGCTTGTAAGTATCGAAGGCAGTAACGGTAATGGTATAAGTTCCATCTGTAATCAGATGCTCTGTGACCTTGCCGGCAGAGTCTTTTTCTACGGCCTTAATGTCGCAGGACCAGTTGCCTTCTTCGTTACTAAAAGTGGCTGAAAAATTGCTGTAAACTAACAAAGGGTCATTTGTGTTTGTAAGGGAGACCTCTATTTCGCTTACGCCACGGTCGTCGGACAGATTTCCCTTTATTGTAAAATTATCCCTTACAATAAAAGAATCTGTAGGTTCTGTAATTGAGATAACAGGCGGCTGAGTATCAACTGCAGAGCCAAGACCAATTTGACATGATAAAAGACATGCGATAACAAAAACAGTTAAAAAACTGCCAGACAGTTTGAGGAGAGAACTTTTCATTTTTACTTCCTTTTTTAATTATCTACTTTCTAATCTAATTATCTAAGTTTTTTATGCAAATTATTACAGCTAATTTAATATATTATAACAAGATGTTTTATTTTGCAAATTTAAGAAAAAAAGGGGGCTGCCCCGGAAGTTTTTTTACTTCAAACAGGACAGCCCCTTATAATTATTAATGACTGTTTTCTTTTTTATTGATTTCTATCTTCCCACTTGGTTCTGGAACCTTTTATTTCAAGAAGAACCGGTATCTGGTCAAAACCAAGATCTTCCCGTATGCGGTTTTTAAGATAGGTAATATAAGATTCAGGCACAACCTCCGGTCTGGTTGCAAAAATAATAAAGGAAACCGGATTCGAACTTGCCTGGGTCATATAGCGGATTTTGAAATGCGCTGTTTTGCTGGCTGGTGGCGGATAACGGTCAAGCCAGTCCTGAAGGGCATTATTCAAGGAAGCAGTTCCAATTTTCTTTGTGAGCTGGTCATAGAGTTTTATTGTTGTATTTAATAAATCTTTTATACCTTCGCCATTTAAAGCACTCAAAGGAAGAATTGGAGCAAAATCCATATGGGCAAACATAATGTTCATCCATTCGCGGGCAGCTTTTACCGCCTTAGTATTCTGCTCTTCTTTTAAGTCCCATTTGTTCAGAACAAAAATAATTGCACGGCCTTTTTCGTATGCAAGACTGCAGATTTTTTTATCCTGTTCGGCAAGGCCTTCGACAGCATCAATCATTAAAAAGACAACATCACATTCATCAAGAGTTTTTATTGCACGGTTTACAGAATAATACTCAACATCATCCTTTACCCGAGCCTTTCGCCTTATTCCCGCAGTATCCAGAACTTTGAAATTTTTTCCGCCGTAGGTAAAGCCGCCTTCCACAACATCTCTGGTAGTACCGGCATAATCGCAGACAATTGAGTTTTCAGAATGGGTCAGCCTGTTTGAAAGAGTAGATTTACCGGTGTTAGGTTTACCTAAGATTGCAATTTTTATAGGCCTTTCTTCGCTTACAACCTTTACCTTAGAAAAATCACAGCGGGCAGTTACTAAATCTGTTAATTCAGAAATTCTGTCTCCGTGTTCAGCACTAATAAAAATCAGTTTGCTGAAGCCGTATTTTGCATAGTTCCAGGCTTCGGCTTCGTTTTTGCCACCTTCAGTCTTATTTACAGCAGCAATAACCTTATTCCAGTAAGGCCGCATTTTTATGATAAACTCTTCGTCTTCGCCGGTAATTACTCCAGCCTCTAAAAGAAGAATTACAACATCTGCTTTATCAATCATTTCTAAGGAACGTTCAACTACATAGTCATCCAGTTCAGCTTCCTTACTGCCAATATCTCTTGTAAGCTTGTATCCGCCGGTATCTACCAGGTGAACAGGCTTATCATTTAAAATTGCAGTTGCCTCTACAGGGTCGCGTGTTACGCCCGGCTGGTCATTTGTAATTGCAACCCTTTTGCGTAAAAAGCGGTTGAATAAGGTTGATTTTCCTACATTTGGACGCCCTGCAATAACGACCAGGGGCAGCCCTTCATATTCTTTATCTTCAGGAGCAACATCATCCTTATATGTTATATCTGTAATAAAATCAGGCTCTTCTTCTTTTTCCAGAATATTTGTTTTATCTGCCTGCTGCAGACTTTCTTTTGGTTTAGAGAAGTCTGGTTTTGATTTTTTCTTTGCCATTATTATTTCCTAAAAGTTTTCTGAAGTTCCCACATATCATTAATGTGTTTTGACGAGATAGCTTCCAGTTCCTGAATTGTAAAACGCGAAAGCAATTCCTTAGTATCGCAGATTAATTTTGGGCTCATACTTAAATCTCTAATACCCATACCACCAAGAACTATAATACTATCCTGCCGGCCTGCCATTTCGCCGCATACAGAGAGTGGAATATTTGCTTCGCTTGCGGCATGGGCAGTTGTCTGAATCAATCTTAAAACTGCAAGATTAAATTCATTATAAAGGCTGGCAACATGCTGATTTTCTCTGTCTACGCCAAGAGTATACTGAGTAAGATCGTTTGTTCCCAGACTAAAAAAGTCGCTGACCTTTGCAAGGCAATCTGAAATAACTGCAGCGGCCGCGGTTTCTATCATTATTCCGACAGGAACATCTTCCTTAAATGGAATGCCGGAATATTTTAATTCATCTTTTACTTCTTTTATAATTTCCAGACACTTTAATACCTGATCAACACTGGTAATTAAAGGAAACATAATTCTTAAATTACCATAAAGCCCTGCCCGGTAAAGAGCCTTAAGCTGGGTTTTTAAAACATTTGGACTCGCAAGACTTAATCTTACAGCCCGCAAACCCATTAAAGGATTTTTTTCATCCAGCAAAGGAATATCTACCGAGTTGATTAACTTGTCTCCACCGGCATCCAGTGTTCTGATTGTTACAGGCTTTTCGCCCATTATTTCGAGTACATATTTATAGGCTTCAAACTGGGTCTGCTCGCTAAAGGAACGGGCAGCCGCATTAAAGGAAGCTCCGTTTTGTGCCATGTACAGGAATTCAGTTCTAAAAAGACCAATTCCATCTGCACCTTCGCTGGCAGCAATTTCCGCTTCTTCCGGAGTACCAATATTTGCATAAAGCTTAAAGAGAGTTCCGTCTTTTGTAACGGCAGGCTTATTAAGAAAAGATTTTAAAGTCTGACGGCGTTTATATTCATCGCGGATTTTTGTTTTATATTCTTCTATAGTTTCCCTGTCCGGACTGATAAGGATTTCTGCATTTTTACCGTCAACAATTACAGTTTCTCCGGTCCTGACTTTTTTGCTTATTTCGGTAAGGCCTGTAACCGTAGGAATTCCATAGTTTCTTGCAAGAATAACTACGTGACTTGAAACGCCCCCCTCTTCCAGACCAAGAGCAGCAATTTTTCTTTTGGAAAGGATGATTGTATCGGCAGAACTTAGAGAAGTTGCAAAAATTACAGAACCATCCGGAACAGAGTTTATATCAAAGGGATGAATATCAAGCATTTCATCAAGAACTAAATCAAAAACATCAGTAATGTCTTTTGCCCTTTCAGAAAGATAGTAGTTTCCTGCCTGCTGCAGTTTTGTTGCGTATTCCTGTGCCTTAAATTGAATGGTATATTCTATATTAAAGAGTTCTTTTTCGTAAAAATCCTTAACTTCTTTATTAAAAACCGGGTCTTCAAGCATGAGTACATAAGTTTCAAAAATTTCCCTTTGTGCCAGGTCCTTAGGATTTGTTTTAGAAAGAGAATCTAACTTTTCGTTCAGGTTAAGAATTACAGTCTGACTTGCCGCTTCAAAGCGGGTCCAGCCCTTATTAATCTGATCAATATTAATATGATGCTGAGGAATAGCCCGTTTTACTTTATCTGGAATTACAAATGCAGTTCCAATGCCAATTCCGTCTGCCGCAGGTATACCAAGAAAAACTTCCATAGAGAAAATTGTAGCATAAAAGTAAGAAAAAATATACTTTAAAGTCCTTCCTGCACTCTGGACCGTATGTAATCGGCAAGGATTCTTCTGGCATCTGAAGAAGGCAGAGTCCCGCAAAGAGGAATTGAAGGACCATTAGAAGCCGCAAGCCAGTAACGCACATCATCAGCCTGATGGTCTGCAACAGAGCAGTTTTTCTGAACCGGAGCAAGCCCCGTTTTTGTACTTAATTCAGTCTGTTTATTTATGGAAAGATTTGTAATTATGCGGTCTATATCTTTACCACCAGACATCTTTGCAAGAACATAAACCGGGGCCAGAAAGCTTCTGTCATAATTTTCTTCAAAGGATGGCATATAAATTGATTTATAAGAAAGAATATTTTTACTGTTAATTTTTCTGTGCTCACTTAGTTTTAGAAAAGCTGCCGCAGAATAGTTGTTGTTAAGGTAAAGAATCACAGACTGGGTATCCAGATTAAATACTTCTTTGTTTATAAGATTTTTTGAATAAAGAGTCTGAAGTTTTTTTAGGGATGCTTCAAAGGCTCCACTTTCAAGGGCAAGTTTATTTATATAATCAGTAAAAAGCTGATTAAAATGATTGTCCTTAAAGTTTTCTTCGTAAAAATTATAAATATCAGAAGAAAAGCGTTTATAGGCTTCTGTTCCATAAGAAGCTTCCACAAACATTCCAAACACATTGATTAATTCCCTGTCATCTTTTCCGGCAAAAAGTAAGGGTGATTTTGGACTGGCTGCAAGACCTGCAAAAGTTTCAAGGTCATTGAAGAAATTAATATTCCCGCATTTGCTTTGTAAATAATAAGGATAATTAATATCAAGCTGATAAAAATCACAAAGAAGAGGAAGATATTTGATTTTTCCCTCTTCCATCTGAAGGGAGTCTGCAAGGCTGGCTGGCATTCCGGTAAGCAGGCTGGAGCTTAGAGGCTGTGCAGATTTTATAAAAAAATCCCGTGAAGAATAATTCAGGTCAGTAAAAATTAAAGAGGCATGCTTAAAAAGCTTTTTGTTTTTTAGGGCATCAGCTTTTATATTCTGTCCTTGCAGGCTTATGAAGTTATATTTTTTTTCGGCAGAAGAATTAATCTGCTTTTGAATTTCCAAAGAAATATTCTGGTCCAGATTGTAGAAAATAATGGAAGGTCTATAATTTTTTATACCAATAATTGAAATTAATAAAACAAATACAAGAAGAAGCGCCGCTACGCTGCACAAAAAAAATCTGAATACTTTATTAGATGAATGCATGCTTTTATTTTAATTCATATTACATTTTCTGTCATTGAATTAACTGTCTTAAAATTTACATTCTGGCGATTTCTTCCAGTAGTTTTGATGGGGTAAGAGAATAATCTTCGGCGCCGAAAGTGAGGGCGGCAAGAGCATGAGCTTCAACTCCTGTAATGGCTGCATCTAAGGCAGAATACCCCTGAGAAAGGAGGGCTGCTATCATGCCGGCAAGTACATCTCCACTGCCCCCCTTAGAAAGGGACTGCACCCCATCTGAGCAGAAATAAACGCCCTTATTTGTAAAAATTTTTGTGTTGGCACTTTTTACAACAAGAACTATATTCTTAAACTGATCTATGAAGTCGCTTATTGTATCCATTCCAAGATTTGAAAGAAGATTCTTACATTCCTGCAGATGAGGAGTAAGAACAATTCTGGCTCCTTCCACAGCGTTAATTTGGGCCAGAAGGGAGCCGATATTTTCGTATGAAAACATGTCTGCATCCAATACACAGGAAGGATTTTTTGCAGAAGAGAACCAGGCCGTAAAGTCGTTGTATAAAGTCTGGTCAAAAAGTCCAAGTCCCGGTCCTATAACAAGGCTTGTAGTTTTTGCAGGATATTTTTGAGTTATCATCAGTTCGGGACTAATCTTAAACTGATCAAGATTTGACTGACTTGTTTTTAGTATGGAGGTAAGGCCTGAGCCAAAATTCATGGCAGCAGAGGCCGCCATAATTGCAGCCCCGCTTTTTTCTCCGCTGATTACCAGCGTGTGACCAAAACTTCCTTTGTGGGTTGAGCGCTTTTTGCGGAGGGGAAGTTTTATATCACTCTTTTCTATTAAATAAAAATCGGCAGGGCCACACTTTTCAAAATCTTTTGCAGAAATACCAAGATTTGCTACAGAAATTTTTCCGACATAATCTTTAGCGGCATCTGTAAATAATGCAGACTTAAGGGCTCCCATAGTAACCGTATAATCAGCCTTAAAATTTACATCTGAACAATGACCATTTTTGTCTATACCGCTTGGCACATCGCAGGCAATTCTTATAGCAGAGGATGCATTCAAAAGCTTTAGCAGTTTTTCTACATTCTCGTCCATGGGACCATGAAAGCCTGTTCCATAAATACAATCGACAATAAGGTTTGCACCAGAAACAATCATGTCACTTAAACGGATTAATGATGAATTCAGAATACTTGTAACTTCTATTCCTAGGGCTTGAACCATTCTTATCTGCTGCATGGCTTCAAAGGCTCTTGGTTCAGCAACACTTATCACAGAAACTTTATACAGGCCGTGTAGTCTTCTGGCAAGAGCGTAGCCATCACCACCATTATTTCCACTCCCGCACACAATAAGAATCTTTGCATCGCCAAAAAGCCCCATCTGCGCGGTAATTTCGTCTATAAGATTGTGCATTGCAGCAGCGGCATTTTCCATCATGATATATTCCGGAATGGAATACTTTAATTTTGCTTCCCGCTCAACGATAGTTGAATCTTTATAAATTGCCTTCATAGCCGCCCGCCTGTTCTGATTTTTTAATCACTTTTATAATAAAATTAAACCTGCAATTCCAAGAGGAATAAGATATGCGCTGAACCAGACAATCTTACCCCGGTAGATGAGCTTCATTAAAACTGACAGAGAAAAATACCCTACAATAAAGGCTGCAAGACATCCTGCAAAAACAGGCCAGAAGCCAACAGAAGAAGAAACCTCTGCCAGATCCTTAAGCTCCAGAATAAAGGCACCAAGAATTGCCGGAATAGAAACTATAAAAGAATAATCCCCTGCAGATTTTGCATCCAGCTTTGAAAAAAGGGCGCCGGCAATTGTAGAACCGCTTCGGCTTATTCCAGGCAGAGTTCCAAAACCCTGCATAAAACCAATGATAACAGATTGAATTACAGATATACCTTTTTCAGAAGGAAGAGATTCGCTCCCTTTTTCTCTTTTCTTAGTAATTACAAAACTAATGATAAGTAAAAAGGCTGTCACAAGAAAACCTGCACAAACATACTTTATAGACAAATCCGGAATAAGTTTACTGGTCACAATTCCAATAGCACCTGTTATAGCAGTTGTAATTATAATTGCTATGATGGTCCTTCTTCCTGCTTCGTCGCTGCCACAAAGAAGATCCTCTTCGTCTACAGCTTCACTTCTTTCTTTTTTAGAAATCCACCTTCCAAAAATTTTAAGAAGCTTCCATATTCTCTGTCTGAAATAAATGCAAACTGCAAACAAGGTTGCAAGATGTAAGAAGACGTCATACAAAAGCGGAACTTCCTCGAGTCCAAAAAGAGTCTGAATTAACTGTAAATGTCCAGACGAAGATATGGGTAAAAATTCTGCAATACCCTGCACCACCCCTAAAATAATTCCCTGCAATACTGTCATTTTTTTACCTGACTATTCTGATTTTTTTGATTCTTTTTTCTTATTTATGATTATAAAAATTACGCTTCCAATTATTGAACCGGCTATCATTAAAAAGCACAAAATCTGTCCGGTTGAAAAATTCAATAAAGATGTATTTGTGTAAATTGGAGCACTTGTATCTGCACCAATTCTATAGCCTAAATCTGCATCCGGCTCGCGGAAATATTCGATTACAAATCTAAAGAGACCATAGAAGAAGGTATACATCATACCCATCTGACCATCAAACTTTTTATGCTTGCGTGAGAACCACAAAATAAGGAAGATAACCAGACCTTCAAAAAAGGCTTCGTAAAGCTGACTTGGGTGACGTGGAAGATTTACAAGATTTTTTGAAGATATATCCATTCCAATTTTCTGGGCAAAATCCTGAACCCACTGAAGACCTGACGAAAATCTTTCTGCGGCAGGAAATACAATTCCCCATGGCATTGTAGTAATTCTTCCATATAATTCACCATTAAAGAAATTTCCCAGACGGCCAAAAGTATAACCTAAAGGAATAGCAACAACCATTGCATCTATCCACTTCCATAAAGGCTTTTTATGAGTAAGACACCAGACAATCATGCCTAAGAAGCCGCCGATAAAACCTCCATGGTAAGACATACCTGCAAGCCCCGTAAAATGTCCGTTTGTAAATGGCCAGAATATAAGCCATGGCTTTTTCCAGTAAAGTCCGCTTGTATCATAAACCAGTGTAGAAAAGATTCTTGCACCAATCAAAAGAAAAACAATTCCTGTAGCAATAAAGCTGAACACATCATCTTCTGTTGCCTTGTAGTCAGGAGTATCCAGCGCCCCTTCTTTACTTTCTTTTTTTAAAATTAAGTAGGCAAAGCCAAACGCAAAAACATACATAAGGCCATACCATCTGAGAAGCCCTAAAAATTTGATGTTTGGAAAAATTTCAGGATGAATCCAGGACGGATAATTTATATATAGAAAATTCATATTTCCCCCTAAAAGTTTCAGCCAGCCTTACACTTTAAAACCCTGTTCACTTGCTTTTAAGAGTTTTGATCTTAATAACTGATTTTCCTTTTTTATTTGAGTTAATTCATATGCCTGGGCTTTAATCATTTCTGCCATTTCGCCCTGAGTTAAAGAACCACCCGAAACTAAATCATCAATTCCAGAGAGCTTAAAGTTATAATCTTCATTTGCATCTTCTGCTGCATCCTGGAAATTATCTGCATTTATGCTTTCTGAATTAAAGGCTTCATCAAAGGCGCGTGGAAGGGCGGCGGCAATCTTATCTGCAATTCTGTAGATTCCCTGTCCCAGAACTGACTGAGGCTTGTAAACAACAACAGGAAGCTGAGAAGCCAGAGCTTTATCCTGCAGCATATCGCGGTACATAAGTCCCAGGTATTCAATTTCCAGTCCTAAATACTGATTGCAGGAAGTTTTAATTCTTGTAGCCCTGTCTGCATCTTTAGGATCTTCTATCATATTCATAACAAGGCGGGGTCTGAACTGCTGCATGCGGTTAACAAAAATCTGTGTTAGCTGAGGATCCACCTGCCTGAGCTGCTGAACAAGCTGAGGAATGTAAAGCTTCTGCATAACGGCAGGGTCCTTTTTTATCTGGTCTATATAAGCACGACCCGGTGTTCCCCTTTTAAATGTTGTATACAAAAGGCGGAAGCAGACATTTTTAAGGAAGATATAACCATTTAAGGTTGCTGTAACTGCAGGTGCCGAAACAAGAATTCCCTGAGGAGAAAGAAGGAACATATCAAGAATAAACTGATGGGTACCTGCTCCAAGATCAAGAATTACATAATCTGCATTAATATTTTTAAAATTCCGCATCAATTTTACTTTCTGCGAGTATTTTAAGGATGTTAAATCTGGAATCTGATTGTCGCCGGCTATAAAACTAACATTTTGATAATCTGTTGGCTGAATGATGTCTTTAAACTCCGATTTTTCCGTAAGCCAACTGCCAAGTCCTGCATTTCCCGGTTTTTGACCAATTACAAGATGAAGGTTAGAAGCTCCAAGGTCTAAATCAACAAGGACAACCTTTTTTCCCATCTGACCGAGAGAAATTGCTAAATTTGCAGAAAGAAGACTTTTTCCTACGCCTCCCTTTCCACTTGCTACTGGTATTATTTGTGACATATAAAAATTATAACATAACAAAAAGCACCCTTACTAGTAGATTTTTTAACTTTTGTGGCTTATTATCAAATTCATGATGAAAAATAAATTCAACGCTAAAACAATTGTAAGCTGCATTTCTGCCATTCTAATCATCTTTTTTGCATCTCAGTGTTTTGCCCAGTCTTCAAATTCTGGAGATAAAAAGATTTCCAGTTTCCAATACATGAAGAACTTTAATCAGGTTTTTGACTATGTACTTCAAAATTACGTAGATGAACTTGAACCAAAACTGCTTTACGAAGGAGCCTTAAAAGGCATGCTTGATGCCATTGGCGATCCTTATACCTTATATCTTGATCCTGACTATATGAGGGATTTGAACGACACAACCTCCGGAGCCTTTGGCGGTGTTGGTCTTTACATTTCCAAGCCAACAGAAAATAAGCCTGACAAACCTGCCTATGTAGAAGTTTCTACTCCTATTGAAGACACACCTGGCTCAAGAGCCGGCATTCAGGCTGGCGACCAGATTATTGCCATTGACGGAAAACCTACCAGCGAAATGACCATGAATGAGGTGCTTTCACTGCTGCGCGGCGAGGTGGGCTCTGCGGTCGTGCTGACTATTATGCGCGGAAAGAACATGAAGTTCGACGTTAAACTGATTCGGGCTTTAATTGAAGTTCCTACCGTAAAGTACGAAATGCTTTCTGGAAGCAAAACCGGCTACGTAAGGTTGATTCAGTTTACTCCTGAAACTCCAAAAAGAGTCAGCGAAGCCCTTGCTGAATTTGCCGCTAAAAACTATGACAGTCTTATAATTGACTTACGCGATAATCCTGGCGGACTTTTAGACAGTGCAGTTGATATTGCCGATATGTTCATAGATAACGGTCCTATCGTTTCTACCAAGAGCCGCCTGCTTTTTGAAAACCAGGAATTCAAGGCTTCTAAAGCTAAAACAACTGTAAAAAATATTCCAATTGTAGTTTTGATTAATCGCGGCTCTGCCTCTGCTTCTGAAATTTTAAGCGGTGCCTTAAAAGACAATCATCTTGCCTACCTGGTTGGAGAACGTTCTTACGGAAAAGGTTCTGTTCAGCAGGTTATTCCTTTAAGCAATATTGACGGCATAAAACTTACAATGGCCCGCTACTACACTCCAAGTGACACAAACATCGACAAAATTGGTATTCCTCCTGATTTAGAAATTTCAAACTTCAAAAAGCTTAGCGAAGAAGAAGAAAAGACTTATCTTTCTATGCTTGAGTCTAAAGTTATCGACAAATTAGTAGAAGAAAATCCTTCTATGAACGAAGAGCAGATAGCTCAGGCTGCCCAGAACATTTCCAAAACCTATCCTCTGGAATTAAGAATCTTACGCCGCCTTATTCGTATTCAGGTTCAGAAAGCTTCTACCGCTCCTATAAATGATATGGATTACGATTTACAGCTTAAAAAAGCTATGGAAATTGTTGTATCGCCAGATTATGCTGAACTGGTAAAAAACACAAAAACTCTTAAAGAACTGCAGACTGAAGTTGAAGCAGAAATGACTAAAGAGGAAAGTAAATAAATCATGCGCCAGTTAATTCTTGAAAATCCCAGAATAGACAGGGGCCTTATTACTCTTAGTGCAAAGGATTACAAATATCTGAGACAGGTACTGAGAGTAAAGACCGGCGATATGCTTAACGTCAGAATTAACGGAGAAGAACTTAAACAATGTACCGTAGCTTCTATTGATGATAAGGCCAGAAAAATCCTTCTTCAGATTTGTGCAGATACAATCAATCATAAAAGCGTAACCCGTGGGGTTCAGGCAGATGAAACAAATGATGCCAGAAACTTAAACGACCACGAATATTATCTTTTTCAGTTTATTCCCAAGGCTACAAAATTCGAGCAGATTGTAAGGCAGGCAACTGAATGCGGCATTTCTGTCATTGTTCCGGTTATTGGTGAATATACAGAAAAAAACAGCCTTTTTGCCCTGCAGGGAAATAAAAAAGAAAGGCTTGAAAAAATCATCAGAGAAGCAAGACAGCAGAGCGGGTCTCCTGTACAGACAAAAGTTCTTGACCCCCTTTCTCTTGCCGAAGCCCTTATTTTCTGGAAAAATCAAAACGGCGATTTAGGTCTTGTTCTTTCTGAACGTAACGAAAAAAGCGAATGTCTTAAAGACATTCTTTCTGATAATGAAAACAAAAAAATAGCAATTGCAGTAGGAAGCGAAGGCGGAATTAGTCCTTCAGAAATAGATCTTTTATTAGAAAAAGGTCTTTTCCATGCTGTTCATTTTGCCGTAAATATACTTAGATGCGAAACCGCAGCCCTTTACGGTATTGCTGCCGTTCAGTCTGCACTGGAGTAAATAAATGAGTATTCAAAGAATTAATTTACTTGGCGTTCCGGTAGATTTGTGTGCCCCGGAAAATCTGGAATCTGAATTATTAGAAATACTGGCAAAACCAGGTACCAAACAAATAATCTTCCTTTCTGTATGGGATTTACTCAAGGCTCATGGAAAAAATGATTTAGCAGAATGCGTAAAAAATGCTGATTTAGTTATCCCAACTTCAAAAAGCATTCTTCGTTCTGCAAAATTCCTTAAAAAACCGGTTCCGGTCCGCTACAACCCTTTTACTGCAATTATTCAGATTCTTTCTATTATGGAATCTCATTATAAATCTCTCTATCTTTTAGGTTCTCATAATAAAACCTTATTTAAAGCAGAAAGAAATCTTCACGCAACCTTCCCTAATTTAAAAATTATAGGACGCTGCGTCGGTTATTATCCAAAAAATATGGAAGCAGATATTATTCAGGCTATTTTTAAAGCTCAGCCTTCTCTTGTATTACTCAGCGACGGAATAAAAGAAAAAAACTGCTGGCCATATAAAAGACGCAACAGTTTTTCTTCAAGTATTTTTGTTTACTACAAAGATGCCTTTGGCATTTTCTCTGAACGCACAAAAAGAATTAAGGAGTCCACCTTCAATAAAGGACATGAAGTTTTTATAGAAATCCTGCACAACCCGTTTAAAATATTTTTGATTTTCCCTTTTATCGGTTTTATAATTTTAAACATCTGGTACAGGTTATTCAGAAACAAATAGCCGGTTCCTTAAGTGGAGGTGTTTTTCATCTATGCCTCGGCTTCAGAGTTTATCAAATGTTACGGTCTTTTCCTGGCGGCAGGATATTATATATTTTTGCAAAAAGCATTTAGCGTCAAAGTTCAACCTTTCTTATGAGGAAAACTTTGCGGAAATCCAGCTTTCCTCCCTGGCAATAATTGTCGATTCAGATTTTGTAGCCGGATTTCCAGACTTCTTTGCCCCGGAAAACAAAAGCCTTTTAAAAAAAACGGTCTGTCTGATTTTGCCCTGCACAAATTCCAGCGTAGTTTCTCGAATAGAAAACTGTTTTAACTATACTCTTGCCTTTCCCATCACAAACAGAGTTCTCATATCTGCCATAGACCTTATAAAACGAAACAACTGTCCGCTTATAAATTACAATCCGTTTATAGATTACACAAAAGTTCCCTCTACTATTTTTGACTACTTTAAGGGCAACTCCTCCTGTATGCAAAAAATCAGAAAACAGATTAAAAATGCATCAGAAAATGACCTGCCCCTGCTCCTTTTAGGCGAAACCGGAGTTGGCAAAACTACCGCCGCAAAATGCGTGCACAACCTTTCTAAAAGAAAAGACAAACCTTTCGTAGAACTAAACCTTGCAAATATAGTTGAATCCCTTTCTGACAGTTTATTTTTTGGACACACAAAAGGAACCTTTACCGATGCCACAAAAGATACCTCCGGTTACTTTTCGCAGGCAAACGGCGGCACCCTTCACCTGGACGAAATAGGCCTTGCCACTCTTCCTGTTCAGTCAAAACTTCTTAAGGTTCTGGAATGCGGTTATATACAGAAAATTGGAAGTGACTCTAAAGAAAAAATCGATGTCCGAATAATCAGTACGACAAACTGCAACATGTACGATATGCTTCCTGCCGGCACCTTTAAAAAAGACTTATTTTTCAGGATATCTCCCCAAATGATTCAGATTCCGCCCTTAAGAGAACATAAGGAAGATTTGGACATTCTGATTAAGGATTATTTTAAGAATCAGGATATTCTGATTTCTGAGCTTGCCATGGAAAAACTGCTGCACTATAACTGGCCCGGAAACATAAGGGAACTGCACCACTGCCTTTTCAGGGCAAAGGAAAACTGCCCTAACAGGATTATTGGCCCCGAGAATATAGATTTCGGTTTGTTTAATTAACTTTGTTTAAGCCTGACTGCAGATGTCACAGCAGCAATTTTCTTCATCATTTCCACCTTCCCAGGCTTCTCCAAAGTAGGAAAGAAGTTTTTCCCGTCGGCAGCTGCGGCTTTTTGCATAATCTACCATTGCATTCAAATGCTCTGCAGCCCCCTTAGGATTATAAGAATCTTCTATAAAGAAGCGGTTTTTCTGTACATCCTTGTAAGAAAAAAGCAAAAGAGCTTCCGAAGCCTTTCCGTCTCTTCCAGCCCTTCCTATTTCCTGATAATACTCTTCAATAGATTTTGGCAAATCACAGTTTATTACAAAACGGACATCACTCTTGTCTATGCCCATACCAAAGGCAATGGTTGCAACAACAATCTGAACCCGACCCTTTAAAAACAGCTCCTGATTTCTGGCCCGGCATTCATCGCTAAGCCCCGCATGATAATTCAAAACCGAAAAACGTTTTTTATGCAGGCTTTCTGCAAGTCTGTCCACCTGATGCCTTGAGTTACAATAAATAATTCCAGACTGTCCCTTATGCTTCTTTAAAAAATCTATAATCTGCGTAAGTTCATTAGTCTTTGTCTGAACCTGCAGATAAATATTGGGCCTGTTAAAGCTCGAAGAAAAGACGGTTGGCTTCTTTAAGGCCAGATCTTTTATGATATCCTTCTGAACCGTCTTTGTTGCAGTTGCGGTAAGGGCAATCATAACCGCCTCCGGAAAAATCCTTCTTATAAAAGCAATTTCAAGATAATCAGGTCTAAAATCATGACCCCATTCAGAAATACAGTGCGCTTCATCTACCGCAATGCAGGAAACATTCAGAGTACTGTCGTTCAAAATCCCCCTCACCTTTTCTGAAGCCAGGCCTTCCGGCGAAAGATAGACTATTTTTACCAGCCCCGCTTTAATTTCCCTTACAGCCTTTTTATAACTTTCCCAGTCCAGAGAACTGTTTAAAAAAACAGAGTGAATGCCTCCCTTTTCCAGCGAAGCAACCTGATTCTGCATAAGAGAAATAAGGGGCGTTACAACAATTGTCATACCCTCAAAAATCAGGGCCGGAATCTGATAACAAAGAGATTTTCCTCCCCCGGTTGGCATTATTGCCAGAGTATCTTTTTTATTTAAGAGATTTGTAATGATTTCTTTTTGATTTTGCCTGAATTTTTTATAGCCAAAGACTGTTTTAAGTACAAATTCCGCCTCTGTCCCCACAAAGGCATTCGATTTTATCTTCACGTAGTTATTATAGCATTCCACTTGAAAAACCCCAATTATTTTGATATAGTTAGCCTAATTTTGCCGGAGTGGTGGAATGGTAGACACGACAGACTCAAAATCTGTTGTCGCAAGGCGTAAGAGTTCAAGTCTCTTCTCCGGTATACACTTAAATAACGCTTCCTTTTTCAGGAAGCGTTTTCTTTTTTAAAACTCCGGTACCATTCCATTACACAGTTTTCTATATTCTATTGCTTCATTAAGCTGTTCTATTCCGATATTTTCAAAACCGTCTACATCGGCAATAGTCCTTGCAATTTTAAGGCAGCTGGCAATTGCCCTTGCAGAAAAACCATAGCGGTTCACAGCCTTTTCAAGTATTTTTTCTCCTTCTTCCGAAAGGCTGCAGAATTCTGCAATATCCTGTGGCATAAGTCTTGAGTTTTTTATTCCCTGCCTTTTTCTCTGAACATTTATTGCCCTGGCAATTCCCTTCCTCATCTGCGCCGTAGTCACCAGTGCTTCCTTTTCCTCATCACGTTTGTCCACCTCATTGTCTACGAAGATGCGGATATCGATTCTGTCCAGCAAAGGGGCCGAAAACTTTTTCCAGTACTGCTCAACTGATTTGAGGCTGCAAAGACAGACCTTTGTTTTTGAACCATACACCCCGCAGGGACAGGGATTTACCGCCATTAAAAGCTGGAAATTTGCCGGGTAAACGGTTGTTCTGCCTGCCCTGCTTAAAGTTATTCCGCCCCTTTCGAGGGGAACCCTGAGCATTTGCAGGACCGAAGTTCTAAATTCCGCTGCTTCATCCAGAAAGAGTACGCCATTGTGGGCTAAAGAAATCTCTCCGGGCCTGCAATTAGGTCCTCCGCCGCAAATTCCTTCCACAGTTGCCGTCTGATGGGGAATTCTGAAGGGCGGAATCCTGATTAAAGGCTCATTCGGCTTTATAAGGCCGGCCAGAGACCAGATTCTTGTTACCGACTGAGCTTCATCTATAGTTAAAAGTGGATTTATGGCCGGAAATTTCTGAATAGCCATTGTTTTTCCGCAGCCCGGAGAGCCCACTGCAATCAGGTTATGTCCGCCGGCAGCAGACAAGAGCAATGCCCGTTTAAGTTTACTTTGCCCCTTAATTTCTCCAAACTCGTAGCCCGGACTTAACTGTGGAAAATAAACCCCGTCAACATTGTCGCAACCTTCCGGCAGAGAATCAGAATCTTCGGACAAGTCTCTTTCTTTTGCTTCAAAACAGGCAGAATCAGTCAGGGCCGCAAAAGCATTGCCAAGACAATCCGCACCATAAACCTTGACACCTTTTACTTCCATGGCTTCCTGCGCATTCTGCAAAGGAACAATGCAGTGCATAATTCCACACGCAGCCGCGGTCGAAACCGCTGCATGGACGCCTTTTATAGGCCGAATATTTCCCGATAATTCTAATTCTCCCATTACCAGGACTGCTTCGTCCATAAAATTATAGCGGCCTGCAGCTTCTTCTCCCGCATTGGCAAACAAGACTCCTAACGCGATAGGCAAATCAAAACCCGCACCTTCTTTTTTCAAATCCGCCGGCGAAAGACTAATAAGTACTCTCTCCGCAGGAAAATCAAAACCTGAATTTCTTATTGCCGCCTGCATTCTCTCCCTGGACTCCTTTACGGCCCCGTCTGCAAGTCCAACAATATCTATCGCAGGAATACCACGCCGTAAATCCACCTCTATACTGACCAGTGCCCCTTCGTAACCGAAAGGGGAAAAAGAATATAATTTCATACAAAAACCTCATTAATATTGTTAAGAAAAAAATTCAGTTTTGACGCAAATTCAGATAAAAAAACGTAAAATTTTCATTTTTTTTTTACTAAAGTGCCCTATTTTCAAAAAAATGTGATATATTATAAGAACGGTCTTTACATTTACTGCAAAATAAAAATTTTTTTCACCGTATGTAGGAGTCTCTTGTGAGTAAACACGATTTCCCCAAAATCCATTTTTATGATCAGGATTTTGTAGACATTTATAATAAGACTTGGTCCTGGCTTTCTCCTTATTGGATTAATCCTGAAAACGGTTCTCAGGATTCAGATGGTCTATTCCTTTATCCAGAAGATGGAAACTTAATTTTAAATCAATTCGAATCTATAATGTCTTCTTTCTTTTTAGTTTACTCTAACAGGAACTATGACCCATGTCAGAATATTGATTATTTTTACAAACAGCAGGAAGAAAACGGAGCTATCCGCTGGAAGTATGATTTAAAAACAAATCAGCCGGTATTAGATAAAGAAAATCCCGACGGAGTAGGACTTCCACTTTTTGCCTTTGCAGAATATAACCTTTATCACAAATCTGCTAACAAACGCCGTATTAAGGATGTTATGCCAAACCTGCAGAAATACATGGACTGGCTTGATAAGACTTTCAAACAGGAGAACGGCCTTTACGCAGTACCAGTTGCCGCTTCAACCATGACCAATTCTCCACGCAAGAAGGTTGTATATCCAATCGACTTCAATGCCTGCATGGCAATTAATGCAAACTATATGTCTGCCTTAGGAGATATTCTTAACGATAAAGATTTGATTTTCCAGTACAGAAAAATGTACTTTGCCATTAAAACAAAAATCAACAATCTTATGTGGGATGAAGAAAGCAAATTCTACTACGACCTTGATAAGGATTCTAACCGCCTTGCAGTAAAATCAATTGCCGCATACTGGACAATGCTTGCAGAAATTCCAAATGCAGACAAAGCCCAGCACCTTGTTGATCATTTGAATGACCCTAACTCTTTTGGAACCGAACACCCATTCCCAAGTCTTGCTGTAGAAGATTCAAAATTCAGCGAAAAAGGTGATGGTTATAACGGTTCAGTTTTCCCTGCCTTTAACTTTATGGTAATTAAAGGTCTTGAAAAATACGGACAGTACGAACTTGCCCGCGAATGTGCAATCCGTCACCTGTATTTTGTACTCGAAACCTTAATGCCAAATGATGATAAGACCGTAGGAGACCTTTTTGAAGCTTATCTTCCTAACAAGGAAGGAAAAGCCCTTATGAAAGGTGACCCTAATTTTGCCCGCCCTCGTTATGTACACACTGTAGGTCTTTCTACCATCGCCCTTATGATAGAAAATGTAATAGGCCTTTCTATAAGTCTGCCAAGAAAAACCGTAGACTGGATTATTCCTAACCTTGAAATTATGGGTATTGAAAATCTTTCTCTTAAACGCAACCTTATTACAATTCTTTCTAATAAGAGTACCCGTGGCTGGGAAATTCAGATGGAAAGCGAAAAACTCTATTACTTTACCATCAACATTCTTGACCAGAAAAAGAAGACACTTCCTATTCCAAGCGGCAAGTGTTCTATGCTCATAGATAAATTATAATAGTTTACCAAGGAGATTTTATGACAACCCCTGAATCAGTCATAGAAATCGGTTCAACAGGGGTTAGACTCCTGGTAGCTGAAACAAGGCCAGATAATAAGCAAAACATCCTCGACCGTTCAGAACTTCCTGTTCATTTGGGAAGGGATGTTTTTACAAGCGGCATAATCAGTCAGGACACACAAAATCAACTGGTTCAGATTTTTCTCCGTTACAAAGAACAGCTTATTTCCTGGGGTTTAACTCCAGAAGACACTTATTGTTTTGCCACCACAGCCTTCCGCGATGCAAAAAACTGCGACCCGGTTATGGACCGTATTCTGGTTCAGACCGGTTTTAGAATCCACATTGCAGACGGAATTGAAGAAAACAAACTTACCTACCTTGGCGTAAGCAGCTGTATTCAGGATCAGAACGTTGCCTTTAAAAATGAAGATACAGTAATTCTTGTAGTTGGCGGAAGTACAACAGAAATCATGCTTATGAATGATGGTAAAATGGCCGGCGTTCATTCCCTCCGCTTTGGAACAATCAGAATTGAACAGCATATGAAGTCTCTGGCTTCATCTTACGATAATATCCGCCGCTTCGTAGAAGAATCAATTAACTCTACAAAAGGTTCTTTAGACAGCGAACTAAACATTTCGAATGTAAAGCAGTTTATTGCAGTTGGTCCGGATGTTACCCTGGCAGCCCTGCAGTGCGGTCAGCCAATTTCTACCTTCCTGTGGAAAATAGAAAAAGAAAAGTTCCAGCTTTTTGTTCAGGACCTTCAGCATTATACAGTAAATGAAATTGTAGCAAGATTTAAGATTTCTTATACCGAAGCAGAAACCCTGCAGGTTAGTCTTTTAATTTATAATCTCTTTTTGCAGCTTACAAAGGCCAATACAATCATTGTTCCGGAAACTGATGTTTTGCAGGGCTATCTTCTTAGTAAAACTTCAACTCAGAATGAATTTCTGATGAGCGAATTTACGGACCAGGTTGTTGCTTCTGCAAAAAATCTTCTTAGAAAATATCATGGTGATGAAGCCCATGCAGAATGTGTAAGGATGATTTCCTGCCGAATCTACGATGTTATGAAATCTGAAGTTGCCCTGGACAACCAGGCCAGACTTTTACTGGAAACTGCAGCCATCCTCCATGATATCGGGGTTTTTATTAGAAACGATAATCACAATCTGCACAGCTGGTACATTATTAAAAACTCAGAAATTTTTGGTCTTAACAGAAAAGACAATACTATTGTTGCAGAAATTGCAAAATATCATAAGGGAGCTTTGAGCCCACAGGATGATGAAAACTTTTTGATGATGCCCCGCTCCGACCGTATGACCATCTTAAAGCTTACAGCCATTCTTAGAATTGCTGATGCCCTGGACCGTGGTCACATTCAGCAGTTCAGTGATTTTTCAATCAGGCTTACTTCTACAAGTCTTGAACTCCACACCAAAAAATCACATAACCCGGTTCTTGAAAGACTGGCCCTGAGCGAAAAATCTGAAATGTTTGAATCTGTTTTTGGATATAAGGTTGTTTTAATTTAAGTAAAATTTTAAGGATAGAGATATATGGAAAATCGTTTTTTTAACAGAGAGTTATCCTGGCTGGAATTTAATAACAGAGTTCTGGACCAGGCTTTAAACAAAGATATTCCTCTTTTAGAGAGACTTCAGTTTCTTTCTATTGTTTCTTCGAACTTTGATGAATTCTTTCAGGTTCGCCTTGCCTCTGTAAAAAGAAGCCTTTTTGAAAATCCTGATTACACAGATCCTTCCGGCCTTACTCCCCGAATGCTGCTCTCTGCAATTTCTGCCCGGGCTCATCAGATTTTATTCACTCAGCAGGAATGCCTTACAAACGAAATTCTTCCCAGCCTCAAAAAGAAGGGCTTTATTTATGTTCCTCAAAATCAATACAGTCCAACACAAAAAGAATTTCTTCAAAATATTTTCCGCTCTAACATCTATCCTTTATTAACTCCCCAGCGGGCAAACAATACTGAATTTCCAAACATAAAAAATCTGAGCTTATATGCAGGCTTCCTGCTTGAACCTATGGCGGGAATCAGAAATCAAAACATTCCGGACCAGCTTTCGGGTAAAAACGAAGAATCAAAAATTGCCTTCGTAGAAATTCCAACTTCACTTCCGGGCCTTTACTGGCTGCCATCTGCTTCTTCAAAAGATAAAGAATTCACCTTAATAACAGATATTATTAAAGAATGTGGAACCCGTCTTTTCCCGGGCTTAAACGTAAAAGAAAGTCTGATTTTTAAGGTTACCCGCGATGCCGACTTTGCCGTTGATGAAGATGCAGGAACAAATTTTATTCATGCCATGGAAGATGTTCTGATTCAAAGAAAAACTTCCTTCCCGGTTCAAATTACCTGCGATTCAGGAAGTGACTTTATTCAGAAATTCCTTACAGAAAAACTTGAACTCAAGGAAGAAGATATTTACAAGGTTCAGTCAATAGTTGATTTAAGTAAACTTATGGAACTTCGTAACAGCGAAGACACCAGTGACCTGCAGTTTGATGCCTGGGAGCATTTTTATCCTTCTGACCTGCCCCAGGATGAACCTTTATGGGAATCAATAAAATTACATGACAGAATTCTTCACGTTCCATACCAGTCATACGACCCTGTTGTTAAGATGATTTCTGATGCAGCCGTAGACCCAAATGTTCTTGCCATAAAAATGACTCTTTACAGAACCGGCTTTAACTCTCCAATTATTAAGGCCCTGGAAAATGCCGCCCAAAACGGCAAGCAGGTTATTGCCCTTGTAGAATTAAAGGCCCGCTTTGACGAAGAAAGAAACATTGCCTGGGCCAACGAACTGGAACAGGCCGGAGTAACAGTTATTTACGGCTTAAAGGATTTAAAGGTTCACGCAAAAATCTTAATGGTTATAAGAAAAGAATCAGATTCCATAAGAAGATACATCCACCTTTCAACCGGCAATTACAACACCAAGACCGCGAAACTCTACTCAGATATTTCCCTCTTTACGGCGAACCCCCTTATTGCCCAGGATGCAACTTCCTTCTTTAACCTTGTTACCGGCTATTCATCCCTCCAAAAAATGGACTACCTGGGAATGGCACCGGTTACAATAAAATCGCGTCTGCTCACAATGATAGAAAGGGAAATTGACCGTTCTACTCCCGAAAACCCCGGTCTGATTATTGCAAAAATGAATTCCCTTACTCACGAAGAAATTATTCAGGCCCTTTATAAGGCAAGCTGTACCGGAGTCAGGGTTTTTCTGAATATCCGTGGTATTTGTATGCTGGTTCCCGGCGTAAAAGACATGAGCGAAAACATCACCGTTCTTTCAATCGTTGACCGCTACCTGGAACATTCAAGAATCTTTTACTTTCAAAATGGCGGAGCTTCAGAATTATACTGTTCAAGTGCCGACTGGATGAGCCGTAACCTGGACCGCAGAATTGAACTTATGTTCCCAATTCTGGATCCTGACTGCTTTAACGATGTAAAGTCTATTCTTGAATCATATTTTAATGATAACACTAATGCAAAAATCCTCCTTCCAAACGGAAAATGGGAAAGTGTTAAGCGCAAAAAATCTGAAGATTTGTTTAATGCCCAGCAGGCTCTTTACAAAAAATATAAAAAATTGGATGATGAAAAACCAAAAAACACAAATGTTCAGTTTGTTGTAAGAAGAAAATAAAACAATTGAAAAGCTAAAGGCAGGAAAATTTTTATGATTCACGAAAAATACTTTCAGATGAAAAAGGAACAGGAAAAATTCCTTTCCAGAAAGAACAAGGTATCTAAAAAATTCTATAACGGAATTTACGAAAGATACGAAAACCCTATTCTTACCAGAGACAGCATTCCTTTAACCTGGAAGTATGATCTTTGTAAAGAAAGCAATCCATTTTTTATGGAACGTCTTGGCATAAATGCAGTAATGAACAGCGGTGCCATTTATCTTAATGGAAAATTCTGCCTTGTTTGCCGTGTTGAAGGTAACGACAGAAAATCCTTTTTTGCAGTTGCAGAAAGTCCTAATGGTATAGATAACTTCCGCTTTAGAGACTATCCGGTTCAGCTGCCGGACACCTGTGCTGAAGAAACAAATGTTTACGATATGCGCATTACACAGCACGAAGACGGCTGGATTTACGGAGTTTTCTGTTCAGAAAGCAAAGATACTTCGAATCCAGATTTAAGTGCCGCAGTTGCAGCCGCAGGAATTGTCCGCACAAAAGACCTTGAAACCTGGGAAAGACTTCCAAACCTTATAACTAAAAATTCTCCACAGCAGAGAAACGTTTGTCTGCATCCCGAATTTGTAAATGGAAAATACGCTTTTTACACAAGACCTATGGACGACTTTATTAACACTGGAAGCGGCGGTGGAATTGGTTTTGGTCTTTGCGATGACATTACTCATGCTGTAATTGATGA
The DNA here is from genome assembly GCA_016286535.1 of Treponema sp. Lineage (GTDB taxonomy): Bacteria > Spirochaetota > Spirochaetia > Treponematales > Treponemataceae > Treponema_D. Next base: position 47,911 of record JAEESZ010000013.1, read on the forward strand.
AGAAAAAATCATAAGTAAGAGAATTTACCACACAATAACCGAAGCTAAAAACGGGGCAGGGGCTACACCTATAAAAACTGACCGCGGCTGGATCCATATTTCTCACGGGGTTCGCAACACAGCTGACGGCTTACGTTATGTTCTTTATGTTTATGCAACCGCCCTGGACGATCCTAGTCGTGTAATTGCAGAGCCAAGCGGAGTTTTCCTTGTTCCTCTTGGAGCAGAGCGCACTGGTGATGTAAGTAATGTTGTATTTACAAACGGAGCAATTGCCCTTCCGGACGGAAGAGTCTTTATTTACTATGCAAGCAGCGATACAAGAATGCATGTTGCCACAACAACTATTGATCGTCTTATTGACTACACCTTTAATACTCCTGCAGATCCACACCGTAGTCCAGACTGTGTAAAACAGCGCTGCGAACTTATTAAGAAAAATCTTGAATTATTAAAATAGAACTTGACCTAAATTACAACTGCGCCCTGTCTTAATACTTTTACATTTCCGTCCTGAATGGAAATGAGGGTTGAAGGCAGGGCTCCTTTTTTTTCGCCGTCATCTACAATTAAAGCGGCTTCTTTTTCGAACTCATCAATAATCTGGCGGGGACTTTCAAGAACAGGCTGACCGCTTCGATTCACACTGGTTGAATAAAGGGGTGCTCCAAGCTTTGCTATTATTTTTCGGAGCCACTCGTCGCCCGGGCAGCGGAAGGCCACGGTTGGAAGGCCTGCTTTATTTACCAGAGGGCAGTCCTCCTTTAAGTTTACAATTACCGTTAATGGACCCGGCCATTTTTCCATAACTGAAGAAGGAATATCATCCTTTGTGTACAAAAAGATATCTTCCGGTTTTGCAATCAGCTGAATAAGGGGTTTTGTTTCTGAGCGGCCCTTTATCTTTCGAATCTGATCATCTGTATCAAAAGTATTGGTAAGGGCCTTTGTATCTACAATTCCGCTGAAGCCGTAAACTGTATCGGTAGGAAGAATTGCAATTCCGCCATTACTTAAAATATCAGAAGCTATTTGAATTGAGTTTTTATCGTCTTTTTTGATTATCATTTTCTACCTTCCAGAATCCTGAAGTTTTTCAAATACTAAAAGCGCATTCTTTTTATATGAGAAATCTTACTTACAAGAATTGTTATATTTTCTTTATCCGGTTCAACCTCAAAGCGCAGAATTGCTTCTCCGGTCTGCTTTGAAAGAAGCTTTGGATAGCCTACCATAGTAAAAAGTTTTCCGCTTCCGTCTGCCTGAGGCATTACAATTTCAACCATATCTTCTTCTTTTATGCTGCTTTCAAGGAGTCTTACTTTTCCCGGAAAATTCATACCATCTGCTTCAATTATTTCTGACCGTATGCTTGCATTTAACAGCTGCTCCTTAGACAAAATCATTCTGCTCTTAATTCTGTGACTAAGATTTTCCTTTTTGTTTTCGTCCATGTCGCTTTCGTTCAAAAGTAAAAGTAATTCATCAATCTTCTTTTGTCCCTCCTGGCCGGAAACTTCTTCGTAAGAGGCCTTTTGCTTAAGCATGGAAATTTCCTGACTTTTTCTTAAAAGCGGAAAAGACAGATTCATGGAAGGCCTTTCGCTCTGCCTGAGGTTTCCTAAAAAGTCAAAGCCGCATTCGTCAATAAAAGAAGAGATATTTGCATCGAGCGGAATATTTAAAAGATAAATTCCTTCTGCCAGCTTTTCTTTTAAATAAGGTTTTATTTTTGGATTATTTTCTGCAAGGGTAATGTTATTGTCTTTTACTTTTAAGATATAGCCCTTGTAAATTGCTGCGCTGGAATAAGAAGCATACCATTCTGCTATGTTGATTTTTAAGTTTTGGGGAAGTTCGTAGTAAGAATATTTTTCCATTTGGGCGCAGATTTTTTCCGGTGTCCAGGAATAATCAAAACTGTAACATACCGACTGCCTTACAATTTCGTATTCTGTTACCAGCTCGCATTTTTTTATTAAAAGAAAATCTGTAAGAGGCAAAAGTTTTTTGAGCCTGAGGCCCGGCATAATTGAAACTGTAAAAGTTGAATCTATATTTAAAACTTTTATGTCTTCGTTTGTTGTTTCTAAAAAAGTTCCTGCGGCATAAACTTCTTCGCCATCTCCAGTAAGTCCCTTTTTCTGTAAAACTCCAAAAGCCATTGCTGCAGAAATCATTCTGTCTAAAAGGTCCGCATTCTGAACGGCTTCTGCTCCGTCCTCGCTTCTGGCTGCTGCTAAAATCTGAGAAAATCTGCCCCGTTGGGAAACTGCACTGCCGTCTTCGCTATAGCTTCCAACGAGGAAGGCCAACCTTAAAATTGAAGTTTTTGTAAAACCCGACTGAGGAATTGAAGCAATGCAATCAAGAAGTAACTGGGCCTCTTTTTGTAAACCGGCCTTACTAAAACGGGAAACAGCTGCCGCACACAAAAGGGCATACTGCATTGAATCTTCCAGTTCTGCAAATTTTTCAAGCCTGAGAGAATCAAGCTCAAAGCCTTTTTCGCCTTCCTTTACAAGAGAAAGATTTATAAAAGAAGTCATTAAAAGCTGTATGCATTTTTCTTTTTGAAGAAAAATCATTTCCAGGCGGTTCAAATCATTTTTTTTAATTGTGCCGTCCGCCTTGCAGGAAATCTTTTTAATTTTTAAATAAGAAATAAAGGCCGCAAGGAAGTTTGGCGAAATGGTAAAGGAATCTTCAGAGACCTGACTTTCTGTCTGTGGATTTTCTAAAACCAGGCGATAACTCAAATATGGCTTTAAGGCTTCCTTTAAAAAAGGATTGATATAAAGATATTCTTTAGAGGAGTAGAGATCCTTTTTTGAATAAATAATAAGTCTTTCGTTAAGATTGATGATTTTTGAATAAAGCTGACCAAGAGAATAAGTATCCTTAAAAAATTCTACAAGAGTATCTTTTGTTACTTTAGAAATGATGGAAATTGCACTAAGGACTTTTACATCATCTTCATCTAGAAAATCGAGAATGGCCTTTGTGTTTTTTTCGTTCTTAATAAAACTTGCAAGCTGACTGATTAAGCGCTGTTTGTTGTAGGGAGTTTTAATATCTCCCAGATAGAGGCGCATAATATTAAAAAATGTATTATCGTTTAAAGATGAAACAGCTTCCTGCCAGCTTTCAATTTCGTTATCAATCATCAGCTTCAAGTTCTCCGCTATAACGTAGAATTTTATATTCGTATCCCTGTTCTGCTAAAAACTTCTGGCGGTTTGAACCAAATTCTTCTTCAACAGTATTACGGGTAATTAAGGTAAAGAATCTTGATTTTCTCTCTTTTGGTCTTAGGATTCGTCCAAGCCGCTGGGCTTCTTCCTGCCTGCTTCCAAAAGTTCCGCTTACCTGAATTGCGAGGCTTGCATCAGGTAAATCTATGGCAAAATTTGCAACCTTAGAAACTATCAGCACCCTGATTTTTCCCGCCCTAAAGTCTGCATAAATTTCGTCTCTTTGAGAATTGGGAGTTTTACCGGTAATAATAGGGCAGTTTAAAATCTCTTTAAGTTTACTAAGCTGCTCCAGATACTGACCAATTATCAAAATCTTATCTTCTGTATATTTATTAATAATCTTCTGAACGACTTCAATTTTGCTTTCGTTCATACTGGCAATTTTATGTTTTTCTCTTGCATTGGCTACGGCATATTCTATTTCTTTATGCACAGGTAAATCTATTCTTACTTCTACACATTCTGCCGATGCAATCCAGTGTTCTTTTTCAAGTTCCTTCCAGGGAACATCATATCTTTTTGGTCCAACAAGACTGAATACATAACCTTCGCAGCCGTCTTCCCTTACCAAGGTTGCGGTAAGGCCAACCCGTCTTACAGCCTGCAATTCTGCAACAACTCTAAAAACCGGAGCCGGCAGCATATGAACTTCATCATAAATAATTAATCCCCATGGCCGCTGATGAAAAATTGAAAAATGAGGATATGGACCTTCTTTATTTGGCCTCCAGGTTAAAACCTGGTAAGTTGCAACAGTAACCTGTTTAATTTCTTTATTCTCGCCGGAATATTCTGCAATCTGATCTGCGGTAAGGTTAGTTTTATCTAACAGTTCATCTATCCACTGGTGAACGGCACTTATGTTCGTTGTAATAATGAGGGTTGAAGTTTTAAGCATATCCATAATTGTCATTCCAACTATGGTTTTTCCTGCCCCACAGGGAAGAACAATAGTTCCAAAGCCTGTTCCGGGACCTCTGTCGCCTACAAGTGCTTTTGCAGAATTTCTTTGATAATCGCGGATTTGTAAAGGCGCCCCCGATGAAGTTTTTTCTTTAAGACATACATCGAGTGGTTCGCCGTCACCAAGAGGAACATTATCTTTTATAGGCCAGCCTGCCTGAAGCAGAAGCTGTTTTATGGTTCCCCTGTCTGTAAGCTTAAGAAGATAAGCATATTTTGGCTCATCTTCTTTTATGGCGCTCAATAATTGTTTTACGGAGCGGTTAGCACCGATTTCTTTATAAACCGGAAGGCTGTCGGCTACAAGATAGAGAAATTTTTCGCCTTCCACTTCGGGCCCTTCCTGCAGACTTATTTTTCCAAAACGGGAAGAAATTTCTTTAATCCACATTACAATCGATTGCGGAACATCGTAGCGGGCATATTTTTGCAGAACATTGATGGCATCCTCTGCAACAAAACCGGCACTTGCAGCGTTCCACAATGAAAGAGGAGATAATTTATAAGTATGCAGATGTTCAGGAGATTTTTCCAGCTCCGCAAAGGGAATCAAATCGTTACGGCACTCTTCTGCCAGAGGCGCATGCACATCCAGCAAAAGAGTACGGTCACCCTGAACAATTAAAGGGTTTTCGTAGTTCAAATTATTCTTTGTCCTCTACTTCAGAATTCTGATTTTCTTCTTCAACCTTCTTTGCAGAAACACCTGCTGCAGGTTCAAGACTTAAATCACCTTCTTTAATCCAGCCAATCTTTCTAAAAAGAAGACCGAATGCCCAGCTCAAAAGACCTGGAAGAACAAAACAAATCATTACTAAACCAAACCAGTCTAAAAAGCCTGGAGTAATTGCACTTGCTCCATGAACAAGAGCTGCTTCACTTGGTTCGAACCATCCGGTAATTACACCAATCTGTCCGACAAGTCCGCAGGTTCCCATTCCGGAACTTACTGCAGCACCATTCATTTCCATTTTGAAAAGGCAGGTTGCAAGAGGGCCTGTAATAGCGGAAGCTAAAATTGGAGGCAGCCAGATTTTTGGATTTTTTACGATATTTGGCATCTGCAGCATTGAAGTTCCAAGTCCCTGAGAAAGAAGTCCGCTCCAGCGGTTTTCCTTAAAACTCATAATTGCAAAACCAACCATCTGGGCACAACAACCGGCAACGGCTGCACCACCAGCAAGACCAGTTAATCCAAAGGCAGCACAAATAGCAGCAGAGCTGATAGGAAGAGTAAGAACAATACCTACAACTACACTTACTAAAATACCCATTACAAATGGATGAAGCTTTGTTGTCCATACAAGGAATTTACCCACAGAGCTTGCGGCAACTCCAATATATTTTGCAGTTAATACTGTAAGTAAGGCACCAACAAGAATTGTAACTAAAGGAGTTACAATAATATCAACCTTTGTTTTTTTACTTACAAGACGACCTGCTTCTGCAGCAATAATAGCAATAATTAAAACTGCAAGAGGACCACCGGCACCGCCGGTAACATTTGCGGCGGCACCTACAGCTGCTAAACTGAATAAAACTAAAGGATGAACCTGCATTGCAAATCCAATTCCAATTGCCATTGCAGCACCAACTACATGACCTTCTGTTGCAAAATTACCGGCATCTACAAAGAATTGAAAAACAGGATTTACGTTTAGACGTAAAAGCTGCTGTCCCAAAGTTTTTATGATAGTTCCAATTAAAAGCGACGCAAAAAGGCCCTGAGCCATACCAGACATTGCATCTAAACAATAACGCTTAATATATTTGTTCATAATTTTACCTGCAAAACCGTTTATTTCTTTTCAGTTTCGTAGTCTCCTTCTTCTATAATTACAGTCTTTTTAGTAACCTGAACTTTTTCATCGTAACAAGAGAAAATTTCGTCAGTAAATTCTTTTTTAAGTTTTGGTGTGATGATTGAAATTAATGGAACAACTACTAATCCGCCCAGCATTGCAACAGCGCCGCAATTGATTGGATTTAAGAACTTTAAGAAGATGTTCAATACTGTAATTCCTACACCAAAAACAAAGCAGGCCCAAACAGAAGCCTTGCTTGTATTTTTCCAGAACAAGCCGTAAAGGAATGGAGCAAGGAAAGCCCCTGCCAGAGCACCCCATGAGATTCCCATAAGCTGTGCAATAAAGGTTGGTGGATTAAGAGCTATGATTACCGAAATTAAAATGAAGAATACAACAAGGATTCTCATTGTAAGAACGGTTTTCTTTTCATCAAGATTTTTTGCAAAGGTTTCTTTAATTACATCAAGTGTAAGAGTTGAACTTGAAGTAAGTACTAAAGAAGAAAGGGTAGACATAGAGGCTGAAAGTACCAGAACTACTACAATTCCAATTAAAAGATCTGGAAGGGTAGAAAGCATCTGAGGAACAATTGAGTCAAACATAATTTTTCCGTTTGCTGCGTAGATTTCAGGAACATTGAACAATCTTCCAAAACCACCAAGGAAGTAACAGCCGCCGGCAATTACAACTGCAAAGAAGGTAGAAACAATAGTTCCAGTCTTTACTGCTTTTTCATTTTTGATGGCATAGAATTTTCCAACCATCTGAGGTAAGCCCCAGGTTCCTAAAGATGTAAGAATTACAACTCCAAGAAGGTTTAATGGATCCGGGCCAAAGAAAGAAACAAAAGGTCCCTTCATATTCTGTAAGGCCGGAACTGTGTTTGCTGGATCTACAGGAATTTCAGAAAGCTGCTGAACGGCAGAAAGGAAGCCTCCCTTACCATTAAGAACCGCAACTATTACAGCGCAGATTCCCACCAGCATGATAATTCCCTGAATAAAGTCGTTGATTGCAGTTGCCATGTAACCACCAAGGATTACGTAAAGGGCTGTAAGCAGAGCCATTACAATTACACAAACTCTGTAGTCAATGTTGAAGGCTAAACCAAAAAGGGTAGAAAGTCCCTTGTAAACTGAAGCTGTATAAGGAATTAAGAAAACGAAGGCAATGCTTGAGGCAATAATTCTAAGAGCCTTACTGTCATAACGCTTTCCAAAAAATTCCGGCATAGTTTTTGCATCCAGGTGATGAGTCATAACGCGGGTACGTCTTCCCATCAGAACCCAAGCAAGAAGAGAACCAATAAAGGCATTTCCAAGTCCTACCCAGGTTGAAGAAAGTCCGTATTTCCATCCGAACTGTCCTGCATAACCAATAAATACTACGGCAGAAAAATAAGATGTTCCGTAAGCAAAAGCAGTAAGCCATGGACCTACTGAACGACCACCAAGAACAAATCCATTTACATTTGTTGCAGTTTTTCTGGAATAAAGACCAACTCCAATCATAACTGCAAAGAAAACTATTAGTAATAAAATTTTTAAAATCATAAAAAATCCTGTCTTTTACAGACCTGTTTAGGCCTGTTCAGATTCCTCATCCTTTTCTTTAGAAAGCATAAGATTTGTAAGAATACCAAGAATAAGAGCACAAGCTACAGTTCTGATTTCTACAGCACCAAAGTTAATAACCATTCCGCCTACACCTGTGATGAAGATTACAGATGCAACAAAGAGGTTCTTGTTTTTATTCAAATCAACCTTCTGGAACATCTTAAAGCCTGAAACTGCAATAAATCCGTAAAGGGCAATACAAACTCCACCCATTACACAAGAAGGAATTGTCTCTAAGAAAGAAACAAGAGGATTAATAAGAGAGAAGAGAATACAGATAATAGAACAGCACCAGATTGTTATAGTTGAAGCATTACGGGTAATGGCAACACAACCAATAGATTCGCCGTAAGTGGTGTTTGGACAGCCGCCAAAAGCAGTAGAAACGATAGTTCCAACTCCGTCTCCTAAAAGGGTTCTTGTAAGGCCAGGTTCTTCAAGAAGGTTTGTACCAATGATTGAAGAAAGGTTTTTGTGGTCAGCAAGATGTTCTGCAAATACAACAAATGCTACAGGAACATAGGCTGTAAAAATAGTAAGAATATATTTTCCGGTGATTGCCTTTAAACCTGCAGTTCCACCTAAAAGGAAGGTAAATTTAGGTAATGAAAGGTATGCACCTAAGGAATTGAATTTTAAAGAAGTTAAAGCTGAGTAATTGATTACGATTAAAGATGGACAATCAGCAGCGTATCCTATGATTGCAAAGATAGAAGCAAGAACATATCCTGCAAGAATACCAAGGATAAAAGGAATTAATCTTCCAATTTTTTTACTGTAAGTTGAACAGAGCATTGTTACTGCAAGTGTTACAAGACCACAGATTAAGCAGATGTAAACGCTTCCGCCTTCAACGCTTGATTTCATTAAATCGCCGACAGCGTTTCCAGATAAAGAAAGACCAATGATAGAAACTGTTGGTCCAATAATTACTGGAGGCATTAATTTTTCAATCCAGTTTACACCGCAGAATTTTACAATTACGGCTATGATTACGTAAACAAGACCTGCCATCAAAGCACCAATTATTAAACCCCAGTAGCCAGCCTGCTCAGCTAAACCTAAAGTTGCAGCACCGCCAAATGCACTGAACATTGAGCCGATAAAGGCAAAAGAGCTTCCTAAGAATACCGGGCTGGAACTTTTTGTAAAAAGCAGATAAACGATAGTTCCAACGCCTGCTCCAAAAAGTGCAGCAGAGGCAGAAAGACCGTTACCTACAATTGCAGGAACAGCAATTGTAGCAGCCATAATGGCAAGCAGCTGTTGAATGGCAAACAAAAATGTTTTGCCAAAACTTGGTTTGTCTTTGATTCCGTAGATCAATTCCATTTTTTTTACTCCTAAAAAAATAAATTTTTATAAACTTATTAATTATACCTACTAGAAAATAATTGGTCTACTTAATACAATAAACAAAACAAAGTAATACGAGCCGGTAGCTCAGTTGGATAGAGCATCCGCCTCCTAAGCGGAAGGTCGTGCGTTCGAATCGCATTCGGCTCACTTTCTTTTTTTAATTTTTTGAGGAAAATATGGAAAATACAAAACGAACAGTTACTTGTGGTGATCTCCGCAAGTCTGATGTTGGTAAGAAAGTTGTTTTAAATGGATGGGTAAGCCGTACAAGAGACCTTGGTGGTTTGATTTTTATTCGCCTTCGTGACCGCTATGGAATAACACAGGTTATGGTTGGCGATAAAGCAAGTGATGATGTAAAGAAAATTGCCGCTTCCCTCAAAAGCGAATATTGTATCGCAGTAGAAGGCGTGGTAAATGCCCGTTCCGATAAAGATATTAATGCCGATATGGCAACCGGCGAAATTGAAGTTGAAGCTACAGACATTGAAATTTTCACAACCTCTCAGGAACTTCCTTTCTCTATTGAAGAAGTTCGTCAGAAGGATGGAACTCTTGTTGTTGCCAACGAAGACCTTCGTCTTAAATACCGCTATCTGGATCTTCGCCGCGAACCAATGCAGCATAATATTATTTTGCGCTCACAGGTTGCCTTTGCTACCCGCGAATACCTTACTTCAAAAGGCTTCCTCGAAATTGAAACTCCAACCTTTATTAAATCTACTCCGGAAGGAGCCCGCGACTACTTAGTTCCAAGCCGTGTTCATCCTGGAAAATTTTATTCTCTTCCACAGAGCCCACAGCTTTATAAACAGCTTCTGATGGTTTCTGGTTTTGACAAATACTTCCAGATTGCCCGCTGCTACCGCGATGAAGATGCCCGCGGAGACCGTCAGCCTGAATTTACTCAGATTGATATGGAAATGTCTTTTACAAACCGCGAAGAAGTTCTTTCTACAACAGAAGGAATGATGCAGTACATCTTTAAAAAGACATTGAACTACGATCTGCCAGCTAAGTTTGACCGCATTGCCTGGGAAGACGCTTTTGATTTGTACGGAAGCGACAAGCCAGACTTGCGCTTTGACATGAAGATGCAGGATGCCGCTTTCATGGCAGACCTTGCAGACTTCAACGCATTTAAGGCAGGTGCCGCTAATGCTGGCCGTGATGTTCAGCGCCACAAGCGTTCTGGTTTGAAGGCTCTTGTTGTAAAGAACGTTGCAGACAAATACAGCCGCAAGAACATTGAAGCACTGGAAGAAGTTGCTAAGACATACAAGGCAAAAGGTCTTGCATGGATGAAAGTAAACGCAGAAGGCGCTTTTGAAGGCGGAATCTCTAAGTTCTACGCTGGAAAAGAAGCAGAAATCTGCAGCAAGCTTGGTGCAGAAAAGAACGACTTGATTCTGTTCGTAAGTGATGAAAACTGGCAGCTTGCTTGTACAGCACTCGGTGCCGTTCGTAAGCAGCTTGGTAAAGACTTGAATCTGTACAATCCTAATGATGAATTCCACTTTGCTTGGATTATCGACTTCCCATACTTTGCTTGGAACGAAGAAGAAAATCACTGGGAAACTGAACACCACATGTTCACTTTGCCACAGAAACAGTACTGGGATACATTGGAAAGCGACCCTGGCGCAGTAAAGGGCGACCTTTACGACCTGGTTTTGAACGGATACGAACTTGCTTCAGGTTCTATGCGTATTAACGACCCTGCTTTGCAGGAACGCATTTTCGAAATCGTTGGTTACAGCCGCGAACGTGCAGAAAAGGCATTCGGCTTCCTGGTACAGGCATTCAAGTTTGGTGCTCCACCACACGGAGGAATTGCCCCAGGTCTGGACCGCCTTATCATGCTCATGTGTCACGAGGAATCAATTCACGAAGTAATTGCATTCCCTAAGAACAACCTGGCAGCTAGCCCAATGGATGAATGTCCAAGCCCTGTTGATGAACAGCAGCTTAAGGACTTACACATTACTTGTTATGATGTAGAAAAAGACTAATCGAATCTTATAAATAAACACAGAGATGGCTCCCCGGAACCATCTCTTTTTTTTTACTTTTTTCTCCAAAAACTGGTAAAAATGAAATCTGGCGGCAATTATATATATAGGGAGTTTTAAATTATGTCATAAGGAGACGCAATGTCTAAACAAATTGAAGACCTAACATTTATTGACGACGGAATGTTCCAGGCTGTAATGCATCAGCCTGGAATAAGTGAAAAAATTATTGAAGACCTGCTTCACGTAAAAGTCCAAAAAATTGTCTACCCGGAACTTGAAAAGACGATTGCCCCGTTTTACACAACAAAAGGTGTTCGCCTTGATGTTTATCTTAAAGATGAAGATAAAGTAATTGATGTAGAACTTCAATCCTATAAACAGGATTCAATCGGGAAGCGGACTCGTTACTATCAGTCGATGGTTGATATTGATAGCCTGATGAAAGGCCAGGATTATTCAGAACTTCTAGACAGTTATGTTTTGTTTATATGCACAAGTGATCCATTTCAGGACGATAAGAAAACCGGATATGGATTGCCCTGTTATACCTTCAAAAACACCTGCCTAGAAAATGATGCAGTTAGTTTAGATGACAAATCAATTAAAGTAATCTATAATGCAAGTGCATATGAAGCCGTAAAGGATAAAAAGCTCTGGGATTTTCTCCACTTTGTAAGCACAAATGAACCAGAGCAGGACGGTTTCTCACAGACTCTTGCCGACACAGTTGCAAAACTTAAGGAAGATGAAATATTCAGGAAAGAATACGCCGCTATGAATTTGCATGACAGAGACATTAAGAAACTCGCAAAAGAAGAAGGCCGCTCAGAGGGCAGAATCGAAAAAGCCATTGACGCTGCACAGAACTTATATGCAAATGGTGTATCGATAGAAATAATTGCGAAGTCATTAAAAATGAGCCTTGAGCAGGTACGGGAAATTGTGAAGGATGTTCGGCAGGAAGAAACTTGCTGATGGTTCCAGGCGCATGTGTAAGGCCGCGGACGGCACCTGTTTAATAAGAAAGAGTTAAAAAAATTGCCCTTGCATCTAAATGAATAGAATACAAGGGCTTGGATTAATTAGTCGGCACAATAGAAGGTTGCATAAACTGTAGTACCATCCACTATTGCTGAAATATCAATACCACTAGTAGTAGTATAATTTTCATCAAAAGTTGTATCAGTAGGGATAACAACATTTTCTATCTCAAAAGAATCAAGATCTACTGTAACAACTCTATTCGCATTTTTGTATTTTCCACTTCCTTCTGAATAAAAAAAGTAACCATCATCTGAAATTACCAGTTTTTTAGGTTTGATACCAATTATTTTTCTAGGACAAAAAAATGCATTCTTGCTTTCAAGACTTGAAGGTTGTCTAAAACCTATATTATTTACTGAAATTACACCAGGAAATAATATCTCTTCTGTCTGGTTATTATCTACATCAATTATGACCATTCCACCATATGGAATACGCAATGTATCATAGGTGTTAACCTCCTTCGTAACAAGAAGATAAACATATCCAGCTATATAAAAAATATCATTTATAGATGTCACCCCTTCACCATCATCGTAAACTAATTCTAAAGGTTCTAATGAAACAGTAAAATTGTTTTCCGAAGCACCTGGATTTTCAGTAGACAAAACAATTTTA
>JAEESZ010000018.1 GCA_016286535.1 Treponema sp.
TGCGTTAGCAGAATCTTTCTCGCAGAGGGCAGAAGCGATTTCTGCGCTGAGTACTTTAGCAAAGCGGAGAGAAAGCCATACATGTTCATCATATTCAATTTCCTCTTCTTCACTGTCATGGTGATGATGATGGTGGCCTTCTTCTGCTTCGTGGTGTTCATGTTCTTCTTCTTCGGCCTGCATTCCTTCTTTTACTTCCTCGGCTTTTACTTTGTCTCCAAGTGTTTCAAGAAGGTTGATAACTTTCATGTCTTTGTTTTTGGCATTTTTAAGGGCATCTTCCACCCATTCATCGCTTTCTCCACCAACATAAATAAAAATATCTGCGGTAGAAATTTTTGCGATATCCTGAATAGATGGCTGATAAGAGTGAAGGTCTACTCCATTTGAAAGAAGAAGAGTAAGTTCAACATTTTTAAGATTGTCCCCAAGAATTTCCCGTGCCCAGTCGTATTCTGGGAAAATTGTTGTTACAACTTTGATTTTTTCGGCTGCTTTTGCAGATTTTTTTGTTTTTGCAGCAAACACTGATGTTGTAAGTGCACAAAAAACTGCAAGTATTAAAAATATTTTTTTCATATTAAAACTCCTTGTTTTTTCTAAGCAATAGCTTTCTCATCCAGACAACTCTTAAGAGCTTCCGTGATTGCTTCCTTGTTGTAACCTTTACCAATGATTACCAGCTGATTTACTCTGTCTCCAAATTCTTCATCCCAGTCTTCTTTTACATCGGGATTGTATTCGAGATATTCCTGCTTCTGTTTTTCTTCCAGAGCATCAATCCAGTATGCTACCGGCATTACAGATGAATTGCGGCCAGCCTGTTCAAAAAGCTGAACATTTGCATCTGCATCGGAAAACCAGATGTATCCTTTTGCACGAATGAGTTCCTTTGGATAATTATTGTTTACGAAATTCATAAAGCGTTCGCGGTTGAAAGGTCTTTTTTCTTCAAATACAAAACTTGAAATTCCGTATTCACCGGTACATCCCTCCTGAGAGCGGTTTGGTTCATTCAGGCTGTTTATTGCTTTTTGAATAGCGGAAGAAGAATCTATCTGTTCATAGTTGAAAGGTTCTGTTGTAATAATTTTATCAATATCTATATTGCCATTTACGCTGTGGAAGATTGGAGCGCGAGGCTGAAAGTCACGAATAATTGCTTCAACTTCCTTAAGTTGATTTGCGTTTAAAAGGTCGCACTTGTTGAGAACGATAAAATTGCAGAATTCAATCTGATCTACAATAAGGGTAGATATTTCTTCTGCGGTAAGATTATTTTCATCTGTTGTATTTTTATCGGCCTTCTGTTTGAGTTCATCAAGGAACTCCCGATAGATTCGGTCAGCATCTACAACAGTTACTACCGAAGTAAGATAAACGTTTGTTTTAGGATTGTCTTCCTCATAAGCAAGGAAGCTGGCAGATACTGCGCCAGGATCAGAAATCCCGGAAGCTTCAACAAATACAACGTCAACTGTATCAAGGTGAGAGATTTTTTCAATCTGTTTAATAAACTCGTCGCGCAGTGTACAGCAGATACAGCCGTTCTGAAGCTCGAACATTGGACATTCTGTTACATTTGAGCTGTTTTTCTTAAGTATTTCTGCATCTACGTTGATGCTTCCCATATCATTTACAATTAAAGCAACGCGGCGTTTTTCCTGACGAAGCAGGTTGTTGAGTAATGTGGTTTTGCCAGAACCTAAATAGCCTGTAATTAAGACAACAGGTTTTTTTTCTGTTTTTTTCATAGAGAATTTATCCTCAAAAAATTAATTTAGAAATGGACATGTCTTTGCTTAATGAGAAGAAATTTCAAAGTTGTCCCCAAAATTTTGTGATATTTATTGTTTAGAGAGGATAAAAATCAAATCAGGATTTTTACTTTTTGAGTAATCAGAGTTGATGGTGTAAGTCTGATAATAGAAAAAGTAGAAATGGTAAATAAGATTAAATATATTAACACAACCGATGTTTTTGTGTTATCGCCGGTAAAATTATTTGTTGTTTTAATTATCTGTAAAACAAGGCAGATAGGGCAGTTTTCGTGATTACAGTTTGCTTCATGATCTGCATGTAAGCTTTGAAAAAGAAGAGATGTAAACAAGGAAATTATAAGTATAAAAGAAGATATCTTCAAAATTGTGCTTATTCTTATTGTTATATTTTGTCGGGTCATTTTTTTTATGCCTGTTTTTTTGGTTAGCCGCTACTAAATTAATAAAATATAAAATAAAAGTCAATTGAATTTGCGAATTATTCTCAAATTTAAAATACTTATTGAGGGTTTATTACAAAACCTTCAAAACGGCGAAGTCAAGGCTTTAAGCGTGAGCGTGCCTTGACTCGACGTATTCACCAAATATATTTTTTCTCCTATAATGAAGTTATGTTTAATTCTCTTAATGGCATTATTACAGGAAAGTTTCCAAAGCAGGTATTTATAGATACAAATGGGGTAGAATGGGATTTATGTGTTCCAGATTCTAATCTTGATATGCTGCCTCCTGTTGGAAACGAAGCTCGCATTTTTACCTGGCTTCAGCATACTGATCAGCTGATGACCCTTTATGGTTTTGCTTCTGCAGAAGAAAGAACTGTATTTTTGGATTTGCTCAAGGTGGATGGAGTAGGACCAAAAGGGGCTGTTAAGATTATGAGTGCGGTAAGCAGCGGCCGCCTTATGGATGTGCTTGAAAAAGGCGACCTTGAAATGCTGGAAAAAATACCTGGAGTTGGAAAGAAGACTGCCGGTAAGATGATGCTTACCCTTAAGGGAAAACTTACTCTGCGCGATACCGGTTCTGGAGATATGGTTCGCGTTGCCGCCGCATCACCTTATGCAGATGTTGTTTTGTCACTTGCTTCTATGGGCTATGATAAAAAAGTGGTTGAACAGAAAGTTGCCCAGCTGGTAGAAAACCTTACAAACGATGCTTCCTTTGCAGAAAAGAGTCAGAAAGAAAGAGAAGATATTTTGTTCCGCAGAGCTATTGTGGAACTTGCCTGAGATTTATCGAGCGGCTTTTTTTTAGTATACTGAGGATTATAAAATGAATGAAAATGAAGATTTTTCCGCTATTGTGCGGGCTGATTTACGGGACAGATTTGATGAACAGGACAATAAGCTCCGCCCAACCATGCTTTCTGACTTTTTGGGTCAGGAAAGTGTAAAGAAAAATCTTTCTACATTTATAGAGGCTGCCAAATTACGAGAGGAGCCTCTTGATCATCTTCTTTTGATTGGTCCTCCGGGTCTTGGAAAAACCACTCTGGCCCAGATTACTGCCCACGAACTGGGAGTTGATTTTAAGGTAACTTCTGCTCCGGCTTTGGATAAACCAAAAGATTTAGCTGGGATTCTTTCTACAATCACAGCTCGAACTGTTTTTTTTATAGACGAAATTCACCGCTTAAAACCTGCCATTGAAGAAATGCTTTACATTGCCATGGAAGATTTTGAGCTGGACTGGATTATAGGGCAGGGGGCTGCTGCACGCACAGTTCGTATTCCAATTCCGCCTTTTACCCTGGTAGGGGCAACTACAAAGGCCGGTTCAGTAAGTTCTCCGCTGCGTTCCCGCTTTGGCTTTATTCCCCGCTTTGAGTTTTACACCCAGAAAGAACTTGCTTCAATTATTAAACGTTCTGCTTCGATTTTAGAAATCGGCATTGAAGAAGATGCTGCCATGCTTTTAGCCCAGTGCTGCCGCGGAACTCCCCGTGTTGCAAACCGGGTTTTACGCCGCATGAGAGACTTTGCCCAGGTTGCAGGAAGCAATACAATTACTGTAGAAATTGTAGACGAAGGCCTGCGTCGTCTTGAAATTGACGAAATTGGTCTTGAAAAATATGACAGGGAAATCTTACGTTCAATTATAGAAAATTTTGGCGGCGGCCCTGTTGGAGCTGAAACTCTTGCCATTTCTATTGGCGAAAGTATTGATACTCTGGAAGACTACTACGAGCCTTACCTTATTCAGTGCGGACTTTTGCAGAGAACTCCCCGCGGCCGCATGGTAACAGAAAAAGCCTACAGCCACCTGGGCCTTTCCCATGCCAACGATTCAAAAGACGGCGGAGAGCAGGGAACTCTTTTTTAGCCGACAGCTGGGCTTTTGTTACTTCCTCAAACTTTTCATCTTCTCTTTTATTTCTTCGCTTACGCGGAAGGATTCGCACATCTTTTGAATTGATTTATTGTAAGTCCAGGTGTCCAAATGATTTTGGGGACTTTGCATGTAGGAAAGGCATTTTTCCGGGAACTTTGCTGCTACTGTGGCTACTGCCCAGGCGACGCCCATTTTTGCGTAATAAAAGTCAGATTTGTCTGGAGTTTTTCCTGTGTACAAAGAATCGAGTACCTGTATAACGCGGTCTATATAATCATCAATTAAATAATGGCTCATGAGCATGACTGCTACGACACGAACTTCAAACTCCCGCTGGCTTTTTGCATATTTCATAAAAAAGTCCCAGCATTCTTTCTGGCAGGCAGGTTTTTCGCAAATCTTAAAAGTCTGGCAAAAAGAATCATTTACGGACCAGTCGTGGATTTTTGGAATAAAAGCTGCAGCGCAGGAAAGAATACTGCTTAAATCATCCTTTGCATATCCAATCACCATGGCCTGAAGCGTTTCCATTTCAAAAGAATCCATTGGATTTTCACTCAGAAATTTTTTATAATCATCTTTTGCAATTTCTTTTGCAAGTTTTCGTAAGTCAGGAAGCCTTACGCCCAGCATGGGAAGGGAAGTCGGGTTAAGGCTCTTTGAGAAATCGGCATATTGAGATTTATCGCCACTATCAGAACTTGCAGCTGTTTTTTCTGCTCCGGCAAGCGCAGATAATTTCTTTTTTATATCATCTATTTTCATAAAAAAATTGTAGGGTGGTGAATAATATTTGTCAAATTAATTATGGTTCAAGAGACGCCATTTTGTTATAATCCCACTGATATGAAAAAAACATATGTGACTAAAATGCCTGATAAGGCTGGTGCCTTTCTTGTTGCGGGTAAAATTATTGCCCGTCATGGTGGAAATATAATCCGGGTAAATTATAATAAAGCTGTAGATTTGCATACACTTTTTATAGAAGTTTCTGCAGATGAAGATCAGCATAAAAATATTGAAAAAGAACTTCTGGAATGCGGTTATCTTCCGGACGCAGAAGAGCAGAATAAAAGTCAGATTCTAATGATCGTTCTTACTCTGCCTGATGTAAGCGGAGCTGTAATGCCGGTTCTGGAAATCCTTAATAAGCACAGGGTAAATATTTCTTATATTTCTTCCCAGGAAAACGGCAGTGGTTTTCAGTATTTTAAGATGGGGCTTTTTATTGAAAATACATCAGATCTTAGTGCCCTTATTGAAGAGATTTCCCGCATCTGCGAAATTAAGATTTTAGATTACGAAGTTACCGACCGTCTGCTTGATGGAACTGTTTTTTATGTTTCTTTTGCAAATGAAATGCGAAAGATTCTTTCTTTAAGCCAGACTCAAACAAATGAAGTTATTGTTCATGCAAACCGTATGATGCAGATTCTTGATGAGCAGAAAAAATCCCCCTTGAAAACTTTCGACTACATCAGACGTTTTGCAGCTTTTGTCCGCCAGCGTAAGGGAGAAAACTTTAATCCAAACGTAAGCTTTGTAACTTTAAGCGATAAAATCACCCTTTTTACAATTGAGCCTCCCTGCGGCAGTAACACCTATGTTTTACAGTCTGATGAGGAACTTCTTTTTGTTGACTGTGGTTTTGCCGCCTACCGCCAGGAAATGCGCTCTTTATTTAAAGAACTTTTTCACGGCTACAGCACCATAAAAAAATCTGCCTTTATAACTCATGCAGATTTAGACCACGTGGGAATTCTTTCTGAATTTGATGTGACTTATATGAGCGCTTCTTCCTACGATAATTTTAAACTGGAAAGCGAAGGTAAAGCAGATTTTAGGGAACAGAATCCTTTACACGAGCCTTACTGTCAGCTTAGCAGAATAATTTCGGGTTACCAGCCGCCGGCTTTAGAAAAGTGCATTGCAGTTGGAAGAAGAAAAGAGGATAATCAGCTGTTTCCTTTAATTGGAAGTCACTTTTTTGCGGGAAAGCGTTTTGACTTTTATGAAGGCAGGGGTGGCCATGTCAAAGGAGACACTGTAATTGTCTGCGATGAACTAAAACTTCTTTTTAGTGGAGATATTTACGTAAATATAAAGGGGTTTTCTGAAGAACAGAAAGAGTTTAATGCTCTGGCACCTTTTTTAATGACGGGTGTTGATTCTAATCCAGAACTTGCAAAGGAAGAAAGGGAATATCTTATAAAAAAATATCCTGATTATCTGATTTGTCCGGGCCATGGAGCTCCAAAGAAGAACGTTTAACATTCTTTTTGATTTGTGCTACACTAGGCTCATGTTAACTTCAGATTTTAATTTTGATCTGCCAGAAGATCTTATTGCCCAGCACCCAAGCGGAGTGCGTGGACAGGATAAACTTATGCTTTTAGACCGGCTTAGCGGCCAGAGCGAAAATCATATGATGGATGACCTTCCTTCCTTAATTGAACCGGGCACCTTAATGATTTTTAATAACAGTCGTGTGCGCAGGGCCAGAGTTTACGGAATAAAAGAAACAACCGGCCGCGAAACTGAATTTATGTTCTTAAATACAATCGATAAAGACTGCTGCATCTGGAATACAATGGTAAAATCTGCCAAAAAACAAAAGCCAGGAATGCATTATAAATTTCCGGACGGAACTATTGGTCAGATTATAGAACACGAAGGAAATGCCGGAACAGAATTCCGTGCCCTTAAGTTTGATTTTGCAATTGACGAAGACTGGTTTGAACGCAATGGTCATATTCCTCTTCCTCCTTACATAAAAAGAGGCGACACAGAAGAGGATTCTGAACGCTATCAGAATGTTTATGCAACCGATACCGGCTCTGCTGCCTGCCCAACCGCCGGCCTTCACTTTACAAAAGAAATGCTTGAACGCCTGGACTCAATGGGAATTGAAAGAAAGTTTGTTACCCTTCATGTTGGGCTTGGAACCTTCCTTCCGGTACGCGAAGAAAACATTGAAAATCATAAAATGCACGAAGAGTGGTACACAGTTCCAAAAGAAACTGCAGATGCCATAAATAAGGCTAAGGCCGAAGGCCGTCCAGTTCTTGCCGTAGGAACTACAAGTGTCCGAACACTTGAAAGCGTTGCCCAGAAACTTGCCGATGAAGCAGGTGGTTATGAAGAACTGCAAAAGCGTAAGGAGTGGGTAAGGGCTGGAACAAATTCTACCAGCATTTTTATGTACCCGGGCTTTAAGTTCAAGGTTGTAGATAAGATGTTTACAAACTTCCATACTCCGGAAAGTACCCTTATTATGCTGGTTTCTGCTTTTGCTGGCCGCGAGCACATTCTGAACGCCTACAAAAAAGCCGTAGAGAACCGTTATCGCTTTTTCTCTTACGGAGATTGTATGTTCATAAGGTAAGCGTGCAAGTTTTGCGAAGCAAAACTTGGTAGTGAGCGAAGCGAACGCAGAGATTGTATGTTAATCAGGTAAAGAAAAGACGGGGGCGGGCAGTCCCCCTTCCTTAAGTCAACTGCTCAAAACTATAGCGGGTAAGATTAAAGAACTGCTGTTTTAATACATCAGAAATCATCTGATTTTCGGCTGCCTTTCCAAATTCCACATATACCTTTTCTTCTATGTTAGATATATCCTTTTGCGAAAGGGGCAGCCTCTGGCCTATCATAGAGTTTTCAAAATCTTTACTGCTGAAGGTAAAAGGTCCTGCAAAGGCAAGCCTTACAGCATTCAGGGTATTTTTTTCTGTTGTGGCAAGAAAGGCAAAGCTTGCTGACTGCTGGTTTATGGCATGTTCATGGCCAATTCTTCGGAAAATGGAAAGATCGGCATCTACCAGGGGGATTCTTATATTATGAAGTATAAAATCCTGGGGAACCTGTTTAAAATTTCTTATTGATTCATATTTTGTTTCGCTGGAATTTTTAAATTCCAGTTTTGCTTCAAGGGCCATAAGAGGGGCAAAGAGGGTTAATTTATTTCCCTTATAACAGATGTTACCTCCAATTGTGGCCATATTTCTTATGATAGGATTTGCAATACTTTTTAAGGCTTCGTATAAAATTGGAGGAAGATGGTTCTGGCCTATATCCAGAATGCTCGAAAGAGTACAGCCCGGGCCCACGTCTATATAGCGTTCATGTCTTGTTATCTGGCAAAGTTCGGGAATATTATAAGTAGAAACTGCTTTGGCAGGCAGTTCTTCAATTATGGTACAGCCGCCGACAATTTCTGAGCCCTGATTGTTTTTAAGAAGAGATATTAAATCATTTGTGTTTTTTGCGTAAAGAATTGTTTTATTCATTAATGATTCCTTTCTTTGCTGGAGGTTATGCGGTCTGCCTTTTTATTATGAATTCGCAGGGCATAAATAATTCCATTTACCAGAGTTTCTGAATCTGTACAGCAGGGCGAAAGGCTTTTTATGGAATTTTCAATTTCTTCTCTGGTTGGGATTTTTGTCAGTTTTAAAATATTGTAGGCAGAGAAGATTTTTCCGGCATTGCAGTAACCGCAAAGTTTTATTCCTGCTTTAGAAAAGCCTTCCATAATTGTCTGATACTCTGTAGTTTTTGAAAAATATTCCAGGGTGATGATGTTACTGCCCCTTACAAGGCCAGCCGGAATTTTACAGCTTGCAACCGGATTATCATTTAATAAAATTGTGCAGGAACCGCAGTAGCCCTTGTCGCAGCCGCTTTTTACAGAAGGGTAGCCGTTTTTGTGCAAAACCTTCATTAAAGATTCCTGGGGATCTGCTTCCAGGGTAATATTTGAGCCGTTAATAAAAAGAGGTATTTTCATTATGCTTCTTCCTCCTTTATTTCTTCTTTTATTTCATCCTTTATTTCTGTATGATTTTCTTCATTCTGGGCTCTTCTGTCTTTAATAAGCTGGAAAAGCTGATGTTCTGTACATGGCAGCTGATTTAAGTGAGTTGCAAGGGCAACTGATAAGGCTGAAGAAAAGGCTGCCGGCAGGGTGTTATGAACAAGGCCTCCAACCTGGCTTCCTTTATTTTCGCTCTTTACAAATTTTATGCACACATTATCGCATTCAATGTTTTTACCATAAACCAGCATGGTAAGTTCCTGCTGAATTTCAAGCTTTATGGTTTTTATGGCTGCGCCTTCGTCAAAAAGTTCTCCGCAGTTTACTGTCATCCAGATGCCCTTGATTTTTTCGTTGTAGGTATAAGGGTCAAGTTCAACTTCAATTGCCATTGAGGCAAAGGAGGTTGAACTGAAAGGATTTCCGCAGAAATCTTCCTTGTTCCAGGCTTTTTTTATGGAAGGTGCAATGCTTTTTTTACAGCTTATAGGCAGGGCCTGATGGAATCTTTTTTTCTGAATATCTGTACAGCATTTTTTTATAAGCTCATTAATAATTGCAATGGTAATAAAGGAATCTTCAGGACCTTCTGGAATTTCGTCATAAGGAAAGTTTGAGTCTATGATTACGTTCTGTTTTGGAATCTGAATGATTTCTGAGGCAGAAGATTTCCAGATATCCTGTATAACTTCTGAAGGTTTTATTGTATGAATAATAAGCTTTTCGTCTTTTGTAAGGGTAACTTCAACCTTTGAATCATAATTAAAAGAGGTGCTGCCTAAATAACCGGCTCCGCAGTAGGCACTTGAAATGCCGATTCCCCTAAGTGGCAGTGCAAAGAATGGTTTGCTTGATTTTTGAACGCGGTCAATTACTTCCATGTGGAAAGAGGCGTACTTTCTCTTAAAATCACTTATGGCAATTGTGCCTGTAAGGGTTTCTTCGATTTCATGCCCCGGAATATCAAAAGGGAAGCTTGAGTTTTTAGGGGCGCTGCTGTTTAAAATTCTGATTTCGTCCGGGAACTGTTTTGTTTCGGTACAGATTTTTTGAATCTGATTTTCTATTGCAAAAAAGGCCTGGGAATCAACATTTTTTAAACTGATTGAAGTCGGCGGATTTTTTGATTTGTGGGTTTTTACATGAATACAGAGGTTTTGAATCTTATAATAGTTTATGCTGGCAATACAAATTCTGTCTGTAATTTCCTGGGCAAAAGGATTTTCTGCGCCTATGTCCAAATCTATATTTATTTTAAGCGAGGTGATTTTCCCGTTTTCTTCTACGCTGGCCTTGTAAGAAAAATTAGCATCTACGCCGGGGGCCATAAATTTATTCTGTTCAGAAGAAGAAAGGGTCAGCTTTACGGGTTTTCTTGAAAGGTAAGAGGTAACTGCAGCCTGGCAGGCTAACTGGGTATTTCTCCAGATTCCGTTAGGATAAAAAACAGAGGCCTTTGTCTTGTGAATTATTACAAGATTTTTGTCTATGTTAAGCATGTCGCTTATAGCCTTTTGAAGTCCGTAAGTCCATTTTGTTGGGCTGTAGATATGAAGTTTATCGCTTTCTGTGTAGCAGAAGGCCCCTGAAGTTTCCTGCCAGCTTGGATTTACCAGTTTCTGGTTCCAGCTTCCTTCAGAAATATGGAAGGCCTTTTCGAATAAGGTCTTGTCGGCTTCTTCTTCGCTGACTTCTTTATAAAGTCCGGTTTTAATTTCGCGGGTTGCAACAATCTTATTAGGATCCTCTTCCCTTAAAGATTTATCAAGAACAGTATCAAGAGAAGGAAGGTCGTTTATGGCTTCAACAAAGTTTGCAACATCTGAAGTTTTTCTTAAATCTATAATTGTCTGATGCTGTTTTTGTATTACATTTTTAAGGGCAGTTTCCAGAGATTCAACATCAAGATTTATGCTTACCTCATCCAGAAGTTTATAAACCATCTGTTCATCTGGTCCTGCAATAATGCCTAAAGGTTCTCCGCTGTAGCCTATGTTATCGTAGCCGAAAATCTTTGTCTGAACCTTGTTATGTTCAATTACTTTTTTGTTTGGAATATTATGGGAGGTATAAAAAAAATAGCCCTTTGGAAGTTCAGGAATTGTGATGCTTTTAATTTTACCGGAAGAAGTAGGGCTTCTTACCAAAGCTGCATAAAGCATGTTTGGCTTTTCCATATCTGTGTAAAAGCCTTTTGCTTCCAGTGCGAGACTTGCTTTTTGCTGTTCTATTTTTTTTGAACTAGGCATGATTCTCCATTCCTATCTCTTTAATTGCCTCTATAACATAATCACATTGTTCTTTTGTCATATCAGGATAAAGAGGTAAAGATATTGTTCTTGAATAATGATCTTCTGCTACAGGATAATTTTCTGCAGTAAAATCCTTGTAGAGCTCCTTCCAGTAGGTAAAATGGAACAGAGGAATAAAATGAACTGAGATTCCAATTCCCCTTTCCTGAAGTTTTTTTGCAAATTCGGTGCGGTCAATCTTTAATTTATCGCTTACAATCCTCATTAAATATAAATGCCAGGCGTTTCCTTCCTGGTCTGGAGGCAGCTGAATAAAATCCAGGTCTTTAAATGCTTCGTTATACTGGCGGACTCTTTCTTTTCTTTCTTCAAAAAAGAGTTCAGCTCTTTCTACCTGTTTGCAGCCGATTGCGGCAAGAATATCAGGCAGATTGAACTTATAGCCAGGCGCTACAATATCATATTCCCATGATGCCCGGGGTGAAGTGTAGCGGTCCCAGGTGGTTCTGTCCATTCCATGCATACGCATAATTGTCATGCGTTTTGCAAGGTCTTTGTTTCGGGTGGTTACCATTCCGCCTTCTGCAGTTGTAATGGTTTTTGTTACATAAAAAGAAAAAACTCCAATGTCGCCGAGAGTTCCGGCAAAGCCGTCTTTTGTTCTGGAAGGGTAAGCATGAGCTGCATCTTCTATAACATAGATTTTGTTTTCTGGAGTTGAATATTTTTCTGCAAGTTCATTTATTTTTTTCATATTACAGAGATTTCCTGCAATGTGAACCGGAACAATGGCCTTTACCTTATGACCTTGCTCAGCATCCTTTTTAAGAAGCTCTTCTATTTTTTCTGGATCTATACTGTAAGAATCTTTTTCAATATCTGCAAAATATACATCGGCTCCAAGATGGCGGGCACAGGTTGCAGTTGAAACAAAGGTATATGGAGTTGTAATAACAGCCTTTCCTTCTTTTACTCCGCAGGCTTCCATAGCAAGAATCATACCCGATGTATTTGAATTTACTGCAAGAGAAATTATATCCTGGCCGCCAAGGGATTCAGAGAATTTTCTTTCAAATTCCAGGGCATATTTTCCGGTTGTAAGCCAGAGAGAATCAAGAACATCCATTACGGCCTGTTTTTCTTCATTTGTTATTGCTGCTCTATGAAAGGGTACCTTAATTTCTGCCATATTATCCTTCTATTTATAATTATAACATATCAGTTCTAAGCTGATGGTCATTTTTTATCTGTTCATAAAAGTCTTTAAGACTTTTGCAGTCTTCGCAAAGAATATCTATAAGCCTGCCTTTGTCGCGGAATAAATCGCTTTTGTCTTCTGTATAAAAACATATAGGATAGAGTTTTTCCAGAAGGTCAGACAGACGCTGACTGTCGTATTCCTTGTTTTCCAGCTGTAAGAGTTTTTGATATTTTGTTTTTACAGGATGTTCTTCTTCCAGCCACAAAGGTTCAATAAGACGTTCTCCCTTACGGGCTCCAACAATTTTAATGTCTATGTCCTTATATGGCTCAAGTCCGCTGAATTTAATTATCTGTTTTGCAAGGTCAATGATTTTTAATGGTTCACCCATATCAAGAAGATAGGATTTTCCGTTTTCGCCGACTCCACCGGTCTGCAAAACTAAAGAACAGGCTTCTGGAATGGTCATAAAATATCTTTCCATTTTTTCATCAGTTACGGTGATTGGTCCGCCCATTGCTATCTGATTCTGGAACAAAGGAAGTATAGAGCCCCTGCTGCCAAGAACATTTGCAAACCTTACAAACATAAAGTTCTGATTTTTTTCTGTTTTTTTAGCTGCATCCAGAAGAAGTTTTTCGCAGAGCATTTTAGAAACTCCGTAAACGCTGACCGGAGCAACTGCCTTATCTGTAGAAATAAGGACAAAACGTTCTACCTTGTGTTTTAAGGCTGCGTCCAGAAGATTTTTTGTTCCAAAAACATTGTTTTCTATTGCCGCAACCTGATTTTCTTCCATCATTGGAACGTGTTTGTAGGCTGCGCAATGGAAAATTACATCACATCTTGTCTGCCTTACAATGTAATCAACATATTCCCGGTTACGCATATCTCCAATAATTGGAACAATTGTAGCCTTTTCGCCAACTCCTTCCTGCTGCAAAACCTTAAGTTCCCTGAAAATCTGGCAGATTGAGTTTTCGCCGTGTCCAAAAAGATAAAGTCGTTCGGCACCACCGCTTAAAAGCTGTCTTGCAAGTTCAGAGCCTATGGAACCGCCGGCCCCGGTTATAAAAACTCTTTTACCCCTCAGGTAAGAAAGGCTCTTTTTAAGGGAAATTGTTACCGGAGTCCTTCCCAGAATATCAAGAGGGTCAACATCACGGGTTTGAACAAGATGTCCGTCGCCTTCAATTACCTGGCTTATTCCCGGAAGAATCTTTATATGCTTGAATCCGTTTTTACTGAGGGTTTCGTAGATGATTTTTATGCGTTCATTTGGGGCTGAGGGGATGGCAATAATTGCTTCATCTGTATCGGAATTTGAAAGGATTGATGCAACCGAAGAAATTGGTCCTAAAACCGGAATGTTGTCTATTGTTTTTCCAATAAGTTTAATGTCGTCATCAAGAAAGGCGTTTACCTTTCCAAATACTTTTTTTCTTTTTATATCATCTGCAATGGTCTGACCTGCAAAGCCTGCACCGATAATGTAAATACGTTTTTCCATATTTTCCCCAAAAGGCAAAAGCCCTAAACCCAAATTTAATTAATTCTACCATATAAATAGAATTTTGTTAAATAGGCGGATGGACTGGAATTAACCTGCGGACAGAGGAGGCTGGGACCGCGGGCAGGGGGATTTTTTTTCCTGGAACCGCGGGCAGAGCTTACTTTAAGAAAAAAATTCTAAACTCAATTATAAAAATCTCCGATTAAGAAAATGATAGTGTTATAAGCATTTAAAAGGGTGTTTTATGGGGATTATGAAAAAGATTACTATATTTTTAGTTTTACTGCTTCTTACAGGTTTTACTTATGCGCAGCAGATTTCTTTTCAAATTGTGCAGCATGATATTTCTGCAGACTATGTAACTGAGCAGACTTATATGATTGAAGATCAGCTGGTAGATATGTTTTTTGAAAACGGATACATAGTTACCAATTCTCCAACCGTATATGCAGAAAGAGAAAGTGATGATGAAAAATTCTGGAATGACGGATTAAGGGATGCTTATGACGGTTATTCAGATTATTTTGTACAGATAAAGCTTTATTACACAATGGAGCGAAAAACAAATAAGGGTGGTGCAACTCTTAAAAAAGCAGACTGGGTATTAGTGTATGCTCCAACTGCTCAGGAGATTGTAAAAAGTACTGTTAAAAGTAAGGAATCTAAAGACCTGTCGGATGATGTGTTCTTTATGAGTTCTGACATTTTTAATGCTATAAAGAAAGCTATTAAAGCCTAAGGATGGGTGGGAAATATGGAAAAATTATTTATTAAGAATACTTTTTTAGGAAAGTTTTTAGCTGTAATTTTAGTTGTATCGGGATGTTTTTTATTTGCATCTTTTAGTCCGTCACTGGATGGCAGGGCTCTTGTTGTTGAAGAAGGCGTAATGCCTGCAGGACTTTTTGCAAAAACTGTGGGATATCTTCCTGGCGATACAATCATAGTTTCTAATATTGATGGAACCAAAAAAGTTGAGATTCTTGTAATTGGTGCCCTGGATCCGTCTGAAGGTGTTGCAATAATGCTTTCTCCGGAAGCAGCAAAAGCAATCGGATTAGATAAATCTACAAACAATATTGTAAAAATCACTAAAAGAAGTAATCAGGAAGAACGTTGTACCGGAAGTGCAATAATTGGTCAGGGTAATGTTGATGATGAAAGTGATGATGAAATCATTTCTGAGACCGTAGAGCCTGCAGAAAGCGAAGTAAGTGCTGAGGTTGAAGAAAGTCCTGCAGCTGAAGAAAATACTCCTGAGGCCGAAGAAAATAGTCCTGAGACCGAAGAAAGTGAAGTTGCAGAAGAAAGTGATTCTGAGGCTGAACTTCCTGCAGAAGAAAGTGAAGAAGAAACAGAAGAATCTTCTGAAGAAATCGAAGAAGCAATTGAAGAAGAAGCTGTAGAAGAAGAGCCGGTAGAAGAGGAAACTGAAGAGATTCCTGTAGAAGAAGAAATTATTGAAGAAATCCCTGTTGAAGCTGAAGCTTCGGACGAAGAGATTATTGAAGAAAGTCCAGCCGAGGAAGAGGTAATTGAAGAAGAAGCTGTAGAAGAAGAACCAGTAGAAGAAGAAGCAGTTGAAGATGAAGAACTTCCTCCGGCAGAAGAAGCGGTCGATGAAGAAATCGAAGATGCTCCTGTAGAAACAGCTGCTGAAGAGGAGCCTGTAGAAGAAGCTGTAGAAGAAGAAGCAGTTGAGGATGAAGAACTTCCTCCGGCAGAAGAAGCTGTCGATGAAGAAATCGAAGAAGCTCCTGTAGAAGCAGCTGCTGAAGAGGAGCCTGTAGAAGAAGTTGTAGAAGAAGAACCTGTAGAAGAGGAAGCAGTTGAAGAAGAAGAACTTCCTCCTGCAGAAGAGCCTCTTGAAGAAGAAATTGAAGAAGCCCCTGCCGAAGAAACTACTGAAGAAACTGCAGAACCTTCTGAAGAAAACGAAGAAGCAATTGAAGAAGAAGCTATAGAAGAAGAACCTGTAGAAGAGGAAGCAGTTGAAGAAGAAGAACTTCCTCCTGCAGAAGAGCCTCTTGAAGAAGAAATTGAAGAAACCCCTGCCGAAGAAACTACTGAAGAAACAGAAGAACCTTCTGAAGAAAGCGAAGAAGCAATTGAAGAAGAAGCTGTAGAAGAAGAGCCGGTAGAAGAGGAAGCTGTTGAAGAAGAAGAACTTCCTCCTGCAGAAGAACCTCTTGAAGAAGAAGCTGAAGAACTTCCTGAAGAAATAGAAGAAACACCAGCTGAAGAGGCCGCTGAAGAAGAAATCGAAGAGGCCGAAGAAGAATACGAGGCTATCGTACTTATTCCTGCTGGTC
>JAEESZ010000022.1 GCA_016286535.1 Treponema sp.
GGTACTTCAAGAGCAATGTTTGAATCCGGAATACCAACCGGTTTGTAAACTTCCCAGGCATCTTTTAGTCTGTAGAGTTTTCTGTCTTCTTTATATTTTTTCCATTCCCGCATGCCGTAGCGTTTTGCTTCTGACCACTTGTCCTGGCAGAGGGTAATTTCTACCGGAAGCCAGGCCTTGCCATTTTCAATTATATATTCACTTTCAGAAGCCTTATCTGCAGAAATGCCGGAATCAAATGCCATAAAAATATGTCCCGGAACTGTTATAAGGGCAGTTTCAATTCCAAGGGATTCCAGGAGGGCGCAGTTCAGAATTGTAAGGTCGTCACAGTCACCGCCGTGGTAGAGAAGGGTCTGGTAAGGGAAATTCAGTGAGTCGATTGATGCGGTTCCAAAGTTTGAAGTAAAGGCACTGGAAGCGTCAATTACATAGTTGATTCCATAAATTTTTAATGCGCCAAACATAGCCTGCGCATATTGAATGTTTTCTGGAATTCCTTCTTTTAATGAATTAAGTACTGCCGATTTTACATGTCTTGCAAAAAATCTTGCTCCACCATCTTTTGGAGAAATAAAGGCGGCTGCCCTGCGGTCGTCTTCCCAGGTCATATTATTGCGGTTAAGGGTCTGTATTTCGACCCTATGGCTTGAAGTGATTTTCTTTCCCAGCAGTTTATAAGAGATATCAATTTTTGCATCACTGACAGATGCTTCAAGGTTTAAGAGAATAGTTTCATTTAAAAATGCAGTAAGCGGAACTTCAAAAGTCTCATTCCTTTCGATTTTATCAAATTTACAGCAGACGTCCGGGTTCGACATATATTCTTCAATATAAATCTTTACTTCTACATCTGTAATGGAACTTTTTTCCCTGTTTGAAAATACAATTCGTCCAAATTCATGGTTATCGTAGTAACTGTAAAATACAGGAAAAATATTGTCCAGATTTTGTTCTTCCATTTCAATTTCTGAGGATTTAATCAGGCCTTTTGTAAAATTGTATTTAAAAGAAAGTCCTGCCTGTATTTTTTTAAGAAAAGAATCTTTGTCTAAAAAATCCTGATAGCCTGCAAAAATGCCTGCAGACAATTCTGGAAATATGTTATATAAAGCCTCAAGCCTGCCTCCAAGAAGAATGCCTGAAGTGTCTTTTATTCCGTCATTGCCATTTACTGTCCAGATTCCACCGGTAACTTCTGCATCCAGATTAAGGCGGTCCAAAATCTGGCAGGAATAGCCAAGGCCCATACCAACATCAAAAGAATTAAGTGAATCAATTGATTTTGCCTTTAAAGGCAGCCAGGAAGCGGAGAGGGAAAGAAAGATATTGTCTGTTCCCCTTAAGGTAAATACTGAAAGGTCAAGGCTGCCTGTTATGCCCGGACCGGAAGAGAATTCCTTTTTTGAAATAAAGTTATATGAAGGCAAAACCCTGATTGAAAAATCCGCTGCAATCAATAGAGTCTGGGGCAGGATTAAAAAGAGCAGGGAAACTAAGTATTTTTTTATGTAAAGTTTCATTTTATTTTTCCAGCATATCTTTGGTTTTTTCTACGCCCTTTAGTGCAATTGCATTTGTCGGATCTTTTTCAAGAACTTTTTCGTAAGTCTTTTTTGCAGAAGAATAATTTTTTTCGTAAGTATAAATCATTGCAAGGTTATTCATAGCCTTAATTCCACCGTCTTTAGTAAATTCTGCTTTTGCTTCTGCATAGCGACCCATTCTTAAAAGGGCAAGACCAATTGAATTGTGGTTAGAAGATTGTTTTGCCCTTGCAAGAACTTTTTCAAGGTCGGTAGAAATATATTCCTGAATAACCTGCTTACAGGCTTTTGTTATTCTTGCGGCAGCAGGCTTTTCGTAATGAGAGCCGTTATCACTGTAGGCACACGGTTCATATATTTCCCAGGCAGTATGTACATCTGTAAAATAAAATTCTTCTCCTGCCTCTTCCTTTATTTTCTTTATCTTTCTGGCAGCAGTTTTTCTTGCTTCTGTAAAACCTTTTGAAAAAGAAGCCATTGAGATACCAAAGTATACATTTGAAGAATTGGTGACAAGAGACTGCTCTGATTCAAAGTGGTTTTTTGCTGCAGAAGGGGATATCTGACAGCAAACAAGGACAATAAAGTCATCGTCTGCCAGCAGATAGCCTGTCGGAACACCAACAGATTCAAGGCAGCTTGCAAGTAAGAGTCCCATGTCGTCATAATCGCCGGTGGACATATTAAGAGTCTGCATAGGGTACTGGATATCATCTATCTCGTCTGTTAAATGCCAGCTTGTGTAAGGAGTAAGTTTGTCCTGGGAGTAAGTAAGTCCGCTGGCCCTGAGGGCTTCGGTCATGGCGGCTGCAATCTGAAGGTTGCGGTTAAGTCCGTTTACAAAATCGTTACGGGCAATTCCTGCTGTGTATTTTGCAAATTCAAGAATTTCTGGAGTGTCTGGTGAAATAAATGAACTTAAAGAAGCAGGGTCAACCCACATGTAAGCATTACTGTTGTAGACAGAAAGTGTAACATTCTGCACGGCGTGTTTTTTCTTTCCTAAAAATTCATAATCGACTAATATTTCGCCGGAGATTTTACCGTTTTCTACAAAGCGAAAAATTTCTTTAGAAAAGTCTGCGTGTAATTCAATAACTTCTGTCTTGTGTTTTGAAATTCTAGGTATGAATTGAGATTCAAAGGTGCTGGATGTGTATTTTCCTGCCCTGAAAGAAACATGTACATTCTTTACTTCGGCTCCTTCATTGTTGCGCAGGTAGAGAGTTGCCAGAGGATACTTTCTGTACGCCTTCATAAACATAGGGAATGCAGGAGTATCCTGATCAAGATTAAGTATAAAAGCTGAAGAGCCGCCTTTACCCAGAGGAATTGTGTAACGGGCAGAAAGTCCCAGAGAAAGGGCAGTTTCTGAGTCAGCACTTGTATAGAAATTTATATAGGATGCATTTGCGCTGAGTGTAAATTCTGGGGTAAAGCGAAAACCTGTTTCTGCGTAAAAACGTCTGTATAAGTCTGAGGCCGATTTTTCTTCCTGACTTGCTGTTGTAGTTGCCTGATAGATTCCAA
>JAEESZ010000014.1 GCA_016286535.1 Treponema sp.
GAATGAAGCTACAATTGCGAAATATATCCGTGAACAGGAAGCCCATGATATAGCGATGGATAAAATTACTGAAAAAGAATACGAAGACCCTTTTAAGGGTAGTAAGTAGTACAAAAGGCTCTTTAAGGGCCAGCGGGTGACAAGCTGCAATAGGCTTGAACGTATGTGAAAGCGTGGGACTTAAGTCTCGGCTTGAGACCCTTAGCCTTATAGGCTAAGAGCAAACCACCCGTTTGACGGGTGGTTGTGATTTTATATGACTTTTTTGTTTTTTAATTCACTTGATTCTGCAGGCATTAGCCGAAAATTGGGCGAACTCTGTTTACGGTATCACATGCCTTGAGCTTTGCGATTATGTCGTCGGTTACAACGCCGTCTACGTCGATGATGTTGTAAGCTACGTCACCGCGGGCCTGGTTGATGAATGAGCTGATGTTGAGCTTTGCTTCACCAAGGATTGTTGTGAACTTAGAGATTGTATCAGGAATGTTTTTGTGGCTGATGCAAAGACGAGTTCCGCCGGCTGGAATAGGGTTGTCTGTAACAGTCTTAGGGAAGTTTACAGAGTTTACGATATTTCCGTTTTCGAGGAAGTCTTTGAGCTGGGCAGATGCCATAATTGCACAGTTGTCTTCTGCTTCCGGAGTTGAAGCTCCAAGGTGAGGCATACAAACTACCTTTGGATGATTCAAAAGTTCTTCTGCAGCGAAGTCTGTGATGAGAGCAGAAACTTTTCCTGAGTCGAGGGCTGCAATAATATCTGCATTGTTTACAAGACCACCGCGGGCAATATTAATAATGCGAACTCCATCCTTCATGTTTTTAATAGAAGAAGCGTTAATCATTCCCTTTGTGTCGTTTGTCTGTGGAACGTGAATTGTGATGTAATCACATTTTGCATAGAGACTATCGAGAGTTTCTGCAATCTTTACTTTTTTGTCCAGTTTAAGAGCGGCGTTTACAGAAAGGAATGGGTCATAGCCCCATACTTCCATACCAAAGTGAAGGGCAAGGTTAGCAACCATAGCACCGATTGCACCAAGTCCGATTACACCAAGAGTTTTTCCCATCAGTTCTGGACCAACGAACTGGCTTTTTCCTTTTTCTGCAAGATCAGGAATCTCATCACCTTTTCCAGAAAGACCTTTTGCCCACTTGTTAGCGTCAATAACAGGACGGCTTGAAAGCAAAAGTGAAAGAATTACAAGCTCTTTTACAGCGTTAGCATTTGCACCCGGAGTGTTGAATACAACTACGCCTTTTTCTGTGAGTTCTGGAATTGGAATATTGTTAGTACCAGCCCCTGCACGTGCAACTGCTTTTACATTGTCAGAAAGCTGCATTTCGTGCATATCAGCAGAACGAACGAGAATTGCATCAGGATTATTGATTTCAGATGCAATTTCATAATTATCACGGTCGAGTTGGTTAAGACCTACGCTCGCAATTTTATTTAATGTTTGAATTTTAAATGACATATTTTCCCTCATTTATTAGGAACAAGATGCATAAGATAAAAAGGATAAAATATTAATTCATCTTTTGCATCCTGTTCATCTTGTTTATCTTTGTTTTTTATTTATTTGCCTCGGCGAATTTTTTCATAAATTCTACCAAAGCCTTAACTCCGTCGAGAGTCATAGCATTGTAAATAGAAGCGCGCATACCGCCTACAAGTCTGTGGCCTTTGAGGTTTACAAGACCTGCGGCCGCAGCTTCTTTTACGAACTTGTCGTTGATTTCCTTTTCTTTTGCAAGAGCTGCTTTTTCTGCATCTGTGCGGTCAGCTTCATCTTTCTTGGCAGCGGCTGCAGTTACATCGTTAGAGTATTTTGTAAGGAATGGAACGTTCATTAAAGAGCGGCTTCCTTTTACTGCTGTTGCATGGTAGAAATCGCTTGAATCAAGGAAGTTG
Organism: Treponema sp.; assembly: GCA_016286535.1. GTDB lineage: Bacteria > Spirochaetota > Spirochaetia > Treponematales > Treponemataceae > Treponema_D. Next base: position 1,916 of record JAEESZ010000014.1, read on the forward strand.
TAGAGATAATCAGCTTTTTCTACGTTAAGTTTATTAATACCTGCTGCACCGCCTTTCTTTTCAATCCAGTGAAGAACTTTTCCAAGAACGTAGATAGTGTAGCAAGGTGGTGTATTGTACATAGAATCGTTGTCTGCATGTGTTTTGTAGCAGAGCATTGTAGGAGTTCCTGCGCGGCAGGCTTCTGGTTCACAAATTAAATCATCGCGGATAATTACAAGTGTAACACCTGCTGGAGCAAGGTTTTTCTGTGCACCGGCAAAAAGAAGACCGAATTTAGAAACATCAAGTTCTTCTGAAAGTACACAAGAAGAAATATCTGCTACGAGAGGGATTTTTCCTGTGTCTGGAATGTATTCATAGTGGGTTCCCATGATTGTGTTGTTAAAACAGATGTAAGCGTAATCATAGTCCCCTTCGATTTTTTCAACTTTTGGAATGTAAGAATAGTTTTTGTCCTTGCTGCTTGCAATAACATCTACTGCTACACCAAGTTTTTTAGCTTCAGCGGCAGCTTTTTTTGCCCAAACGCCGGTTTCAATATAAGCAGCTTTTCCTGTGTGAATACCAAGGTTTTCTGCTACCATGGCAAACTGTGTAGATCCTCCGCCCTGTACGAAAAGTACTTTGTAGTTGTCAGGTACTTTCATCAATTTGCGAATCATAGCTTCTGCGTCCTGAATGATTGGTTCAAAAGCTTTTGAGCGGTGGCTCATTTCCATTACAGACTGGCCTGTTCCGTTGCAGTCAAGCATTTCTGCAGCGCATTCATTTAATACTTCTTCTGGTAAGCAAGAAGGTCCGGCACTAAAATTATAAACTCTAGCCATAATTTTCTAAGCTCCTTTTATTCTGAAATCAGCATATTAAGTGCATTTTTAATTGATAAATTCTCTACTTTTATGTTTTCTGGCACTGTTAAAACCGAATCTGTCATATTAACAATCCCTTTGATTCCCGCCTTTGTAAGTCTTTCGCACATAATGGCAACTTCCTTTTGCGGAACCGTTAGTATTGCATATTCAATCTTTTCTTTTTTAACCACAAACTGTATTTCGTTCGCAGGGTAAAGAGGGAAGGTTGAATGCAAAATTTCTACCCGGTTTACATTTGAATCAAAGCCTGCTTTTATTATGAAATTGCTTTCATCAATGAAAGATTCATCTAATAAGGCAGAGCCAAAGCGGCCAAGTCCCACAATGCAGCATTTCTTTTTTTCTTCTTTTTCAATAAGAGTTTTAATCCCGAGTGCCTGGCGGATTTTTTCTTCCAGTTCATTTACCAGATACCCGTTTGAAACTCCCCCTGCAAACTTCAACAGCCAGAAATCATGTCTAATAAGCGAATCCTTCCAGCCGGTAATTTCTTCTATCTGGACAGACGTGATTTTTGGCTCTTTCCAGGTCTTTAAAACCTGTAAAAGTAGTATAAGTCTTGCTTTTGTTGCTTTTGGAAGCCTGGCTGTATCCATTATAAAAAATCTCCTTTTTAAGGGTCAATGAAGAAAGTCTGATTTTTCCTTATTAGAAGGGAAATTGAAGGGGAATTTGGCAAAAAATCAGCTTTATTGTTAAAATATTAACAATAAACAGAAGACAAGGCAAGGCTTTTCCCGGTCAAAAAAAATAGTTATAGCTGAGAATTAAAGTTTTACAATTAAATTAGATTGGTGTATAATATGCTCTATGTTAGAAGTCTTAAATGATGCAGATTACGAGTTATTCAGGAAGTTAATCTACGATGAAAGTGGTATTACCTTTTCTGATACAAATCGTTCAATTCTGGACGGACGCATTAAAGAGTTACTTAGAGTAAAGAATTTGCAGACTCCTGCAGAGTATTATGCTCTGGTTACAAAGAATACGGAAGAGATGAAAATCATGCTTGATTCGGTTACGACCAATCTTACTCGCTTCTTCCGTAATCAACCTCATTTTGATGCTTTTGTAAATTATGTTATTCCTCATATCATTGAATATAAAAAAAATCATGGTACAGACCGTACTATAAAGATATGGAGTGCCGGTTGTTCTACTGGAGAAGAGCCTTACACTATTGCCATGATAATGAAGGAAATCTGTCCTGCAGGCTGGAATTTTCAAATAACTGCCTCAGATATTTCCTTAAAATCTTTAATGACCGCTCAGCAGGGCTTTTATTCCGATGCAAAAGTTGATGGAATTCCTGCCGATTACCTTCAGAAGTATTTTACAAAAATGGAAGGTGGCTATCAGGTAAAAAAAGAGTTAAGCGAAAAAATCCGCTTCGATTACCATAACCTCAAAAATGATTCTGGTGCCAGAAATCTTGATGTAGTCTTCTGCCGAAACGTTCTGATTTATTTTGATGAACCTGCCCAGTTAGCTGTAATCAACCGTTTCTGGAATTCAATGAGCAATCATTCTTACCTTTACATTGGTCATTCTGAATCCCTCTTTGGTATGAAGACAGATTTCCAGTTCCTTAAGACTGAATGGGCTTGTTTGTATACAAAAATACTTGAATAAAATAATTGAGTTTTTGGAGTGAGAAATGGATGATATTTCAGTATTAATCTGTGACGACTCTGCCTTAATGCGAAACTTAATTGGTCGAATCATTGACGGCGTTACAGGACTTAAAGTTGTTGGCAAGGCTGAAAACGGTAAAGATCTTCTAGATAAAATTCCGCAATTCAAACCAGATGTTATCCTTCTTGATGTTGAAATGCCTGTTATGACAGGTGTTGAATTTCTGCAGGAAAGAAAAAGACGGGGAATAGATGTTCCTGTTGTTATGCTTTCCAGCGTTACTACCGAAGGTGCTGCCGTATCGGTAAAATGTCTTGAACTTGGTGCTTCAGATTTTATTACCAAACCTGGTGGAACTTCTGTTACATTAACAATTTCTGATGTTTCTGTAGAAATTGTTGAATATGTTGCTGCTTATGGTGGAGCTTATGCTTCTGCTCATGGTAAACAGATTCCGGAACCTGATTATTTTGTTCATCAGATTAAGTTAAAAGAAGCAGAAAGATTTGTTTTACAAAAGAAGGGTGAAGAAGCCGGTAAGGCAAATCTCTTTACTCAGACAGATTTACAGAAATCAAAAGAAAAGAGTGGAATTCCTCTTAATACTCCTTTATGGACATCTCCTAAAAAGAAGGAAATTGCAGTTATAACACCGGAACGTGAAAGCGGTAAGATTGATTTGATTGCAATTGGTATTTCTACCGGCGGTCCTAATGCTTTAAGAGAAGTTTTCAGTAAAATTGATGGAAAAATTAAGCAGCCAATTCTGGTTGTTCAGCATATGCCTGCAGGCTTTACAGCAGAGTTTGCCTCAAGCCTGAATAATCTTTGTCCTTTGACTGTAACAGAAGCAAAAGACGGAGAAAAAATTGAGAACAGTCATGTTTATATTGCTCCGGGCGGTTACCACATGATTGTAGAAGAAAAAGGCTTCGATAAATATATTAAGCTTACTCAGGAACAGCCAAGAAACGGTCACAGACCTTCTGTAGATGAACTTTTTGAATCTGTTGCAAAGATTTACAAAAATCATTCTCTGGGTGTAATTATGACCGGAATGGGTAAAGATGGAGCTGCCCAGCTTGCTCAAATGCGTAAGGAAGGTGCATGGACCTTAGGTCAGGATCAGGCTTCTTCTGTCGTTTATGGTATGCCTAAAGTTGGTTTTGAAATGGGCGGCGTACAAAAGCAGGTTGCCTTAAAAGATATGGCTGCAGAAATCAGTCAGCTTGCTCTGGAGCATTCTTTAAGGTAATTTTCATAACAGGATTTGATTTTCTTGTTATTATAAAAATAATAATACTTGTTATTAAAAATAAAGCAGCGGTACAGAAGAATTTAAAAACTTCTGGAACCGCTCTTTCTTTTTTTAAAAGCTCCCAGAGGGGGGTGGAAGAATAGTAGCCCAGAAAAGCCATTATTATAGGCAGAATGAGATAAATAGTGTGCAGAATCCTTTGTCTGCTGCTTCTGTGAAAATCTTTTTTTACTACAATCAGGCCTTTGTTTTCTTCTGTAATTTCTTCCGTCATTATGATTTTTCAATTTCCTTAATTCTAATGTCTATTTCTGTAATTCCCTTTGTGTTCTTTAAAAAATCGTAAGTGTCGCGAAGGTTGTAAAGGGCATCAAGATAATAGGGATTTATAAAAACTGCCTGTTCAAAACAGGTTGCGGCATCTTCGTAGTTTTCGTTTTGAAAGTTTGTAACTCCCACCAGATTCCATAAATGAGAATTATAAGGATTTCTGTAGAGTCCTGTTTCGCAGATAGCAAGAACTTCTTCATAATCTTTTTGCATAAGGCAGAGGGTGGCAAAAGTTTCTTCGGCATCATCATTTTCCGGATCCAGATTATAGGCGGTTTCAAGGGCTCCCCTTGCTTTTTCAAGCTCGCCTAAATCGCGGTAAGTAACCCCAAGGTTGTACCATAAAAGGTAATTGGATTTATCGAGAGTAATTGCCCTTTTAAAACAGGCTATTGCTTCGTTATATTCTCCGTCAGATGCAAGAATTATAGCCTGATTATTCAGTTTGTCTGCCTGTTCAATCATCTGAAAGTCTCCGGAATCATGGCTGTAAATAATTCACTTATTCTGTCTGAATTAAAAAGAGCGCAGTTTTCTTTAATTGTCCGTATACCTTCTTCTGCAGCTTTATTTATGCAGTGTCCCTTTTCAAGCAGGCTTATGCATTCTTCTACGGCAGGGGAGTTTATTCCTTCTTCAGAAGCTTTTTTCATAAGGGCAGCGATTTTTTCTTTATCACCGGGATTCTCTTCTATATGCATAATGACAGGAAGACTCTTTTTGCCTTCCACAATGTCGTCGCCCCTTTTCTTGCCGGGGTTTCCGCTTGTAAGGTTTATAACATCATCAATAATCTGAAAGCCTTTTCCAATTGCTGCTGCAATATCTCCATAATATTTTGCCTTATCTGCATCCAGACCGGCCGCAAGACATCCTATTTGTGCGGCAAGAGAAGCCAGTGTTCCGGTTTTGCATTTTACCATGGCTTCGTATTCATCTCTGGAAGGAAAAATCTCCGGATTTCTGTGCCAGTAAATATCCATTGCCTGACCAAGGTGCAGTCTTCTAAGTTCCTTTGTGTAAACTTTGTAAAGAGTCAGCTTTAATTCGTCTGAGACTTTGCTTTTGTTTATGCAGACCGGAGCTTCAAAATACAGCCAGGAAGCAGCGTTAAGGGCAGTGTCCAGTCCGTAAGTTATATGTGCAGCAGGTTTTCCCCGGCGTAAATCTGCCTTGTCTTCTATATCATCATGAATAAGGCTTGCTGTGTGTACAAATTCTACAAGCGGAGTAAGAGAGTAGGTTTCTTCTTCTGTTATGGCCCTGTCGTTCTTAAAAAGCTGATAGCATAAAATTAAAAAGAGGGGACGCCAGCGCTTTCCTCCTAAATCTATAAGGGCCTTGTTTGCTTCTATAAGGTTCTGCAAATATAAGGGGCTTACAGCCTGTGACAGAGGACCAAAGGAATCCCCCTTCCAGCCGTCAGTCGCTTCTTTAGGAAGAGCGGCAGCGAGAGCCTTTTCTATGTTCTGTAAAATCGAAGAAAAATCATTGTTCATATCTTAAGTATATATAAGATTTTATAAAAAAACAAATGACTAAAAAAAAGTTATCCACCACTTATCCACAATTTTTTCTGCCACTTGGGGAAAAGTGCCGTGTCAATATGTTTTGTAAAAAAATATAAAAATTCTTAAAAAAATTAGTAAAATGATGGTTAAATCTATATATTATAAGGAATTATACTTTTGAAAAATCGTGAAACATAATAGTTTCACGAGCTGCATTAAAGAAATATTACTTATTTTTTTGATTTTTTAAGTAAAAAGTGAAGTTTGTCCACAAGTTATCCACAATTGCTAAGGGGATAACCTGGGGAAAAATCAGATTAGCCGAGTGTTACTTCGCCGTTGTCGTTGATTGCAAGAATTGAACGACAACCTGAACATCGGAAACGACCAGATTTTGTTGCTCTAAGTTTTTTGTTACAAACAGGACAGCTTATGATTAATGGGAAAACAGAAGATTCTGTTGCTGAGCCGCCGCTTGTAAAGAAAGAAATTGCTTCATCAGCAGTATTTTTGATATTGAAGAATTGAGAGAAGCCTAATAACTGGAATACTTCATAAACCTTTGGCTGTATTTCTAATAAAACGATATCTCCACCCTTTGGTTTTACAATTTTTAAGAAAACTGTAAATGAACCGATACCTGTTGAAGAAACGTAATTTAATGAAGAACAGTTGAATACAAGATTTATGTAACCTGAATCAATAATTTTTGTTATCTGTTTCTGAAAGAAACTTGAATTGTATGTATCGATGTAGCCGCTCAGATAAACAAAAATACCACGAGGTATTCCTTCTGCCTTACGAAGTACTATAGTTAGACTGTCATCCTTGTCTGTATCAAAGCCTGGTATTATTGCGTCGTTGTTACCCATAAAATTCTCTCATTTTTTAAAATAATAATTTATTATACCTAATAATAATATTTTCTGTCAAATTGTTTATACTTATTATAAATATTATTCTTTAATATTAGGCATTTTTATACGATAATAAATCTATGAAGAAAGGTTTAAAATTACTCTTAATTTATTTTGTTTTTCTCCTTGTGTTCCTTATTGTCGGAACCTTATTATACGGCCTCTATCTTAATATTCTGAATTTTGTTGCCGGAGGAGAATCTTCCAAAGTAAGCGGAATATTTATAGCAAACGCTTTTTTCTTTATAAGCAGTGCCTCTCTTGTGCTTTTGTGTCCGGCTCTTGCTTATTACAGAACCAGACATCCTTACGGCTTTGTTCAGACACTTTTTTATATCCTTGCCTGCCTGCTTACCTGGCTCCTTTTCTTCCCCGTAATCAAATTTACAAAAGAAAAGGTTTATCAGAAATATGATTTAACTGTTGAAAGCAAAGCCCTTTCAAAGAATGTATTCCGCTCTGCAAACGGACATATTTATTATTTTTTAAGGGATTTTTACAACGACAGAGAAAATGCCGAAGATACACCGGGAATTGTCATAGACACTTCTGAGGATGGTCAGGTAGAAACAGCCTCCATAACAGATTCTGCTGATTTTGAATTGTATACTGAAGCAGCTCCTTACCGTGAAATTCTAATTAAGGAATCTTTTCCTTCAAAAGGCGTTTCCAGATTTTTAAACTTTAAGCTTATTATAAGAAGGGGAGAACTTGCCTTAGACAAGGGCTGGACCTTTTATCTGGGCTTTTTATCCCTGGCCTTTCTGCTGTGTTCTTTCTATGCGCTTACAAACTTTTATAAATGGAAGCTTATTTCTGTAGCAATGCTGGTCGTAAACACCGCTGCAGCCCTTATTTTTAATACAGTTTATTTCTATCCTGTTTTTGCAAGAATTATATTTAATCTTACAAATAATAAAATGTTCATCTTCCTTAATCATTATGTGGATGAACCTTTATTATGCTTTATAAATTTTCTGACAGGGCTTGTTTTTATTGTAATTGGAATTGTTCATTACGCTGTCAGCAAGGGTAAAAATAAGAGGGGTAGGGCTTAAAAATGAAAAAGATAATTGGAATAATGGCATTTTTCTTTGGTTTGGGATTAGTCCTTAGTTTTGTTCTGGGCTATGCCTTACCGCTTAAAGTTGAACTTTCAAAGTCCTCTGTTATGGCCTACAGACTGCTCGAAAGTTTTGCATATTTTATCAGATTCCTGCCACCTCTTATTTTAACCGGTTTTTTAATTGGTTTTTCCGTTCATTTTGGCCGTAATGCAGAAGGCAGTACCAGCCGTTTTTCAAAGGCTATGTTCGGCCGTTATAAACAGGTGCTTATTTTTTCTCTGGTTTCTGTTTTTATTCTTCTGCTTTCCTGCGAAGTATTTGTCCCCCTCATCATGAGAAGACAGAACTTTATAGTTAATCAGCCCCGCTTAATCAATGATTATGTAAAGGTTGCAAATCAGCTTTTTGATAACGGCTATTACACCAGGGCTCAGAATTATGCAGATGAAGCCCTAAAACTTGCTCCTGATTCAAAAGAAGCAATGAAAATTAAAGACAAGGTAGAGGCCGAAATCAGCCGGTTAAACAGCAGTAATATGCGCTTTAAGCTCTTTGAACAGGATTTAAGGGAATCAAAAACCGAAAAACTTGAACTTAGTCCGGAAAGTCTTTCAAATGTTTATGAGAATTATCAGAGGGCATTAAAGGCTTACGAGCAGCAGCAGTGGTTCGATGCCCATTATTATGCAGGCCTGGCCCAGACTTTTGCCAGTCCAAAAGATCCAAACCTTGATGCAATCAAAATGCTTCAGACCGATGCCTGGAACAGACTTTCAGAATATCACAGTTTGAATAAAAGTAAGGAACAGACAATTTTTGATAAAAAATATGAAGGTTATCTTGCCCTGGTTCAAAAGAATGATTTAAAAGCCTACTATATTTTTAATGATTTAATTAACTCAAGCCGCGAGCTTTCTACTGACCCAGATGTTACTTTTTATCATGATCTTGCAGAAAGAAGGGTAAAGGAAAAATTCTTTTTCATAGATGAAACTTTTGAATTAAAAACCTTTGAAAATGCAAACGATATTTATTTTGCCCTGGACTACATGGATGGTTCAAAAGATATTGTATATTTTAAGGGGATGAATTCCGTAAAGGCAACAGGAAATTCAATTCAGTATTTAAGAAATCTTACAATTACTTCTATAGATGATAAGGGAAATATGGTAAGAAAGATGACCGTTCCTTATGCAAAGGTTCTGCCGGTTGCTGTTAAGGATCTGCCTCCTGCTGCTAAAGAGTTAATGGATATAGATGAAAAAATAGAGTTCGTTCCATATCTTATGCTTTATTCGGTAGGCCGCAATTCTCCTGACCTTCAGGTAAGACCTGTTTACACATACGAAAACGGAATTGCTTCCAGTGGGCCTTCCTTTACAATTCTGCCCCTCGATTACACAGATTTAATCATGCTCGAAAACTCAGCTGCAGATCCAAATCTGCTTTCTCTTGTAAGCCTTTACAAATTAATTAAAAAGGCAGATATGTACGGCTTCTCTTCAGAAGTATATACAAATGTCTTTTTGAACAGAATCTTTTATGCAATCTGGATTCTGATTGTCTTTGTATTGATGGCAAGCATTGCCTGGAACACAAGAATTGGTGCTACAGAATACTTTAAGATGACCTGGATTTTTATTTTCCCGGTAATCATTTTTGTCTGCGGCTTATTGTATGAAGGCAGCCTCTATGTTTATAAGCTGATTAATTATGCTTTAGTCAGTTTCTTTGGTTCTGCAACCAGTGTACTTGTAGCAGCTCTTGTATATGTTTTTATCTTTATTGCGTCAAGCATATATTTTATGGGAAGAAGATCTCAGGTATAACTTTTGAGCCTTGATAATAAATTTGCATAGAATTATAATGACTCATTATGGATAAAGAATTACTAGATAAAGCTATTCGCCGTATTCCAGATTTTCCTAAACCTGGAATTCTTTTTTATGATATTACAAGTATACTGACTAATCCTCAGGCTTTTAATTATTGTCTTGAGCAGATGTATGAAATTTATAAAGATTCCAAAATAGATGCGATTGCTGCTGTAGAAGCCCGCGGTTTTGTTTTTGCGGGACCTCTGGCACAAAAACTGGGCCTGCCTTTAGTTTTAATCAGAAAGAAGGGAAAACTGCCTGGCGATACCTATACCTGTTCTTATGCCCTTGAATACGGAACCGCAACTATTGAAGCTCATAAAGCAGATATTACAAAAGGCTTTAAATATCTTGTAATTGATGATTTGATTGCAACCGGAGGAACTCTTGCCGCTGCAAAGAATCTTATAGAGATGGGCGGTGCAAGCGTAACAGATTTCTTTGGCGTTATTGGACTTCCTGCCTTGAATTACGAAAAGGTTCTTGCTCCTTGTAAAGTTACAACTCTAATTAATTATGATGGTGAATAATATGATAAAACTTCCTGCTAAATATAAATCAATTTTAAACACAAAAGAAACTGAACATGCAATTGTTGCAATCAAGGATTTTTTTCAGCTTGCCCTTTCTACAGAATTAAATCTTACCAGAGTTACAGCTCCCCTTTTTGTTGGAGCAGGAACAGGTATTAATGATGATTTGAACGGAGTAGAACGTCCTGTAAGCTTTCCTGTAAAAGCCCTTAATGAACAGAAAATGGAAATTGTTCAGTCTCTTGCAAAATGGAAGCGCTTAAAGATTACTGACCTTGAATTAGAACCAGGCTTTGGTATTTATACAGATATGAATGCCCTTCGTCCAGATGAAGACTTAGATCCAATTCATTCTATTTATGTAGACCAGTGGGACTGGTGTATGGCAATAGATGAAAAAGACCGCACAGTTTACTATCTTCACGAAATTGTAAAAAAGGTTTACCGCTGTATTCAGAGAACAGAATTCTTCCTTTATGACCGCTATCCACAGATTAAACCTATTTTACCAAAAGAAATTAAAATTCTTTATTCAGATGATTTACAGAGAGAATATCCTGAACTTACTCCAAAAGAGAGGGAAGATAAGGTTGCCAAAAAATACGGTGCAGTATTTATTACCGGTATTGGCGGAAAATTACCTGACGGTTCAATTCACGACGGCCGTGCTCCAGACTATGATGACTGGATTACCGAAAGCGGAGATGGTCACCGCGGATTAAATGGTGATATTCTTGTATGGAATCCTGTATTAAATTCAGCCTTTGAATTGTCTTCAATGGGAATTCGTGTAAGTCCGGAAAGCTTAAAGGCTCAGCTTGAAGAACGCAACTGCATGGAACGTTCAAAGTTTGAATTCCACAAGCGCCTTTTAAATGGTGAATTAACACAGACTCTTGGTGGTGGAATCGGACAGTCTCGTCTTTGTATGTTCCTTTTAAGAAAGGCCCACATTGGAGAAACCCAGGTAAGCATCTGGACAGACGAGATTCAGAAGGATTGTAAAAAGAGAGGTATTTCTCTTCTCTAGAGATTCGGCTTAAGAATTAAATGGATTTTGTAAATGAACTTGAAAAGAAAATAGGAACTTTCGCATCAAAGGGTATTACTGAATATACCATCAGTGATGCGGAGCTTTCTAAAAATAAAAAAGCTCTTTTAAAAGTTCTTAATCTTTTTAATCAGAAAGCCCCTGACCTTTATCTTAATATTCTTATAGATGCCCATGTAATAGATAAAGAAATTGCCCTTGCCGCATCAAATCTCTTTTGTTCAATCGACGTCCCCCTTGAATGCGAAAACAAGGGAGGCAAACTTCTTTTCGATAAAAAATTCTATGCCGGTAAAGCTGCAGTCTTAAACAATTATGGCCTTGTTTTTGGGTTTTATCTTACCTATGCAGTAAACGAAGGTGATTCCCTTAAAGCCTTTATGGACCGCCTTGATTTTGCGGTAAACCAGTATCCTAATCATATTGATTTTCCTCAAACCGAGGACTTTGCCCTTAAAGACGAAAAATCAGAATTACAGCCTGTAGTCACAGGGCTCTTTTCTGCAAAAGATATCCGCTATGCAAGAGATGTCAGTTTTGCCTGCCGCACTTTCTACACAGAGGGGAGAGCGGTTCCCTGGTTTTTATCAGTTTTAAAACCTTTAAGAATTTATCCATCAAGATTTTTTGCAGACTTTGCAGAATGGCAAAGATGTAATAACTGCGATTTTAAAAGCGGCTTTGTACCCGAAAAAGAAAATCACAAGGCAATTGAAAAAATGCAGCTGCTTTTTCTTGAAGAAAAGTACGAAGAAAAAAAATCTGTGGAGCTTTTGACTCTGGTAAAAGACCTTGTTTCTTTTAACGGGGCTATGTCCCGTCTTGCCGGCGAAAATGAAGAATGCATAATTGAGACTTCCTATAATCCTGATGATTTACTCAGCGAAGAAGTTTATGATCTGGCTTCTTTCTGCGAAAATGTCTGCATGCTTAATTGTAAGGTAAAGATTTTTGCAGGAGAAGAAGGCCCCGACTATTCTGTAATTAATTAAGCTCAGTTTAAAACTTTTTATGGGAGCTTTTTGTGTCTGAAAAAATAATTTTCAATACCGATAAAAATATTCGTCTTGATGAATTCTTAAGAAAGAATCTGCCCCTGGAACTGGGAAAAAGAGAAATTACCGGGGAACTGTCAAACTCTAAAATAAGACGGCTTATAATTTCTGGTTGTATTCAGGTAAACTCTATGACGGTTAACAGACCTGCTTTTATGTTAAGGGGCAGATCCAGAATTACTCTTTTATTTGATAAAGAAAAATTCTTTTACGAAAAAGAACCTGATGATATAGATTTTGTACTTACAGATAAAGATGTTCTCTTTGAAACTGATGATTTAATTTTTATCAATAAACCCGCCTTTTTTCCTGTAGAAAAAACTATAGTTCAGGACCGGAAAAATCTTCACGATGCTCTTGTTGATTATTTGTGGAAGCGAAATCCTGATTTACGAAATCCACCTTACGCAGGAATAATGCACCGCCTGGACCGGGAGACTTCCGGCGTAATCCTTTTTACCAAAAACAGAGAAATTAATAAGGTGGTAAGCGGGATTTTTCAGACTCATAGTTTTACAAAAAAATATCTGGCGGTTTGCCCTAAAAATGGCGGGGTGAATGGCGGGGTCGTGAAATCTGGTCTGCAAAGCCTTGTAAAAGCCAGTCTGCAAGCCGGCCAGACCTTTACCGTTGAATTTAACATGGATAGAATCTCTTCTAAAAGTCAGAAGGGAAAATGGGGAAAGGTAGATTCTCAGCAAGGTCAGTATTCAAAGACAGATTTTACTGTTTTAAGGGAAGTGACGGTGGAAGGGAAGGCCTGCTGGCTTATAGAATGTAATCTCTTTACGGGGCGAACCCATCAGATAAGGGTGCATTTAAGCAGCCTTGGTTTTCCAATTTTAGGCGATGAACTTTATGGCGGCCCTTCTGCAAAAAGATTATATCTGCATTCATGTTTGCTTGAATGTGCAGAACCGTCTCTTACCTTTAGTGTTAAGAGTGATTTATGGGGATATTTATAAATCCTCAGTTAATTTGCAATAATTTTATAACTTTTTTTGATAAAAACGAATTTTGGAAATATAATATAAATTATGAAGAGAGTAATTTTTCTGTTTTCATTTTTTGTATTATTAAATAGTCTTTTTTGTCACAGTAATTTTTTTGATAATTATGTTTATCAGTCATGGAATGCCTTTGGCTCTCTGAATGGAACCACCGCCACAGATATTATTCAAACCCGGGACGGCTACATTAACATTGGAACCTACGAGGGGCTTGCCCGTTTTGACGGCGTCAACTTTACAACTCATAAACGTTCTTCCAGCAATGATCTGGCCTTCGTTTCTGTCCGTACAATTCTTGAAGATTCCCAGGGAACTCTATGGATTGGTTCGAACGATGAAGGTCTTCAGAAAATCAATAAAGAAGGAAAAAAACTTTATACAACACAGAATGGTTTGCCTAATAATTCCATAAGGGCTCTGGCAGAAGACAGGGCCGGAAATATCTGGGTTGGAACCGCAAGCGGTGTTGTTTATATCACCAGAAGCGGACATATGATTAGCCCTCAGTTTGAAGCCGGTACCATTCCAAAAGGACTTATTGTAACTTCCCTCTACTGCGATACTGCCGGCCGTATCTGGCTGCTTACTTCAAACGAAAGGGGACTTTTTGTTTTTTCAGACGGAATCTTTCGCAGTCTCAGTGAATTTGAACATCTTGGAATCTATTTTGCCACCTGTGTGTTTCAGGATTTAAAGGGTGTTTTCTGGATTGGTCTTGGCGATGATGGTTTTTACAAGCTGAATAATGGTGTTATAGAAAAAGTTATTTCAAATACAATTATTGACAGTGTTCCAACTTCGGGCTGTTACACAGCTTCTGACGGTTCCATCTGGTTTGGTTCAGAAGCAGGCCTTGTAGTTTATTCTGACGGACAATTCTACGAATACACAAACAGCCTTTTAAGTTCGGCAAAAATCAATAAGATTATCTGTGACAGGGAAGGAAACTACTGGCTGGCAACAGACAGAAACGGAGTCGGAAAATTAACTCACAGTAAATTCCGTATGCTCCGTATGGATTTTTCTGTAAACAGCATTGCAGAAGATAAAGCGGGCAGAATCTGGGCTGGAAGCGATAAGGGCCTTATCTGTTACGAAAATGATATTCCTGTAGAAAATAAATTTACTGAATATACAAAAAATGTAAGAATCAGAGATGTTCATGTTACAAAGGGTGGTGATATTCTTGTAAGCTGCTATACAAAATATGGACAGCTCAGATATGACGGAAATAAGATTGAAAGCTGGACGACAGACAAGGGGCTTGCCGGAAATAAGGTCAGGGTTGCTATAGAAACTTCGAATGGAGACCTGTGCGTTGGTACAACCACCGGACTTTCCTTTATTCATAAAGACGGAAGTATAAAAAATCTTAAGCAGGACCAGGGGCTGGAAAATGAATATGTTATGGCCCTTTACCAGGATTCAAATGGAATTGTCTGGGTTGGAACCGACGGCGGCGGAGTTTATCTTATAAAGGATGAAGAAATTTATTCCTGCATTACTTCTGAAGATGGACTTGCCGGTAACGTTATATTTAAAATCACTCAGAACTCGGACGGCGCTTACTGGATTTGCAGCGGAAGCGGTATAACCCGCTGTCCTAATTTTGACAGCCTTACAAAAAAGCCGGAAGTTTTTGAAAATATTAATTCAGATAAGGGTATAGAAACAGATGCCGTTTTCCAGATTCTTGTAGATAATTCAAATAATGTATGGATGACAAGTAATCATGGAATTTCTTCTGCAAGCTTCCCTCAGATGCTTGCTACAGCCGAAGGAAAAAACGGAGATATAAGCGTAAAATTCTACAATAAAAATGATGGTCTTGATTCTAATGGACCAACTTCTACGGCAAAAAGTTTAATTGACCGTTTTGGAAGAATCTGGTTTACCATGGTAGATGGTATTGCAATTTATGATCCTGTAAAGATTCAGGAAACTTCTATAATGCCTCTGGTTCAGATAGAAAAAGTTGTTGTAGATAACACGACCCTGGTGGACAATAATCTTTACACTTATGATGAAAGCTCTATCATTCTGCGCCCGGGAACCAAGAGGGTTGATATTACCTATACCGGTATCAGTTTTGATGCTCCTGAGAGAATCCTCTTTACCCACAGACTTACAAACTTTGAAGATGAATTCAGCCGTCCTTCCCCGGCAAGAACAATGTCTTATACAAACTTAAGGCCGGGAAAACATATCTTCCTGGTAAACGCCATAAACGGAGAAGGACTTTATTCCCTGCAGTCAGAAACCGTTTTGTTTGTACAAAAGCCATATATCTATCAGATGCCGGTTTTCTGGATTATCATAGCCTTTATAGTTTTTGGAACAGTTACCATGTTCTTCTATTTAAAACAAAGGGCCATTAAGCAGGAAAACCTGCGCCTTGAGTATATGGTAAGACAGCGAACTGCAGAATTAAATCTTGAAAAAGAAAAATCTGATGAACTTTTAAGGGCCATCCTTCCTGCAGAAATTGCCCTTGAATTAAAAAGCGGCATTCATTCAATCGGTCAAAACTTTGATGATGCAACTGTTTTATTTTCTGATATTGTAGGTTTTACCCAGACATCAAGTTCCTATAGTGCAGAAGAAATTGTAGATGCTCTCAACGATTTGTTTGTACTTTTTGATAAGAGGGCTCAAAGGTCCGGGGTAGAAAAAATCAAAACAATTGGAGATGCTTATATGGCAACCTGCGGTCTTCCAACTCCAAACGAAAAACATGCCTATGTTATGCTGGAATTTGCCAAAGGAATGCTGGAAGATTTACAGACCTACAATAAAACTGCAAAAATTCCATTTAATATCCGTATAGGTTTGAATTCGGGGCCGGTTGCGGCTGGTGTAATTGGCCGTACAAAGTTTATTTATGATGTATGGGGAAATACTGTAAATGTTGCAAGCAGAATGGAAACTGCGGCTAACCCCGGCGGAATAAAAATTTCTCAGACGGTTTATGACCATCTTAAAGACAGTGATTTTAAATTTAGTGAACCAATCGAATGCCTTATAAAGGGTAAAGGTATGATGATTACTTATGATGTACTATAAAAACTGGAGATGAAAATGAAGAAATCTTTTTATTGTGTGCTTATTCTTATATCTGCATTACTTTTTCTTACAGGCTGTAAAAAGAAGGAGAGTAAAGTTGTAAAGGTTGGTTTACTGCATTCTTTAACTGGAACTATGGCTATAAGCGAAATACCTTTACGCGATTCAGAACTTCTTGCCATAAAAGAAATAAATGAAGCCGGCGGGGTTCTCGGTAAACAGATAAAGGCTGTAGAAGAGGATGGAGAAAGTGATCCTTCTGTTTTTGCCCTCAAGGCAAGAAAACTTTTAGAGCAGGATAAGGTTGAAACTGTGTTTGGATGCTGGACTTCTTCTTCCCGCCAGGCAGTAAAACCTGTATTCGAAGAGTTATATGGTCTTTTATGGTATCCCCTCCAGTATGAAGGAATGGAAGCAAGTCCTAATATTATGTATATGGGGGCTTCCCCTAACCAGCAGGTTGTTCCCGCAATAGATTATTGTGCCGAAAGCTTTGGTAAAAAAATGTACCTGCTTGGCAGTGATTATATCTTCCCTAAAACTGCAAACAGCATTATTAAGGCCCAGCTGGCGAATCTTAATGGCCAGTGCGTTGGAGAACAGTATGTTCCAATGGGACACGCTGACTTTTCAGAAATTGTAAAAGAGATTATTAATCAGAAACCTGATGTTATTATAAACACCCTTAATGGAGATTCTAATATTGCCTTTTTTAAGGCTCTGGCAGCAGCTGGAATTACTTCGGAAAAGATTCCTGTAATGAGTTTTTCTATTTCGGAAGAAGAGGTTTCAAAAATCGGTTCAGAACTTTTAAAGGGAAATCTGCTGGCCTGGAATTATTTTCAGACAACAGATACAGACTTGAACAGGAAATTTGTTTCAGATTATAAAAGCGAGTATGGGAATGACCGCGTAACCGGAGACCCTATTGAAGCGGCCTACATTGCAGTTCATATGTGGGCAAAGGCCTGCGAAAAAGCCGGTTCATTTGATGTTGAAGAAATAAGAATGGCTTCTAAGGGGCTGTCTTATGAGGCACCGGAAGGAACTGTTACAGTTGACGGTACAAATCAGCATCTGTATAAAGCTGTCCGCATTGGAAAAATAAATGAAAAAGGTCTTGTTGACGAAATCTGGTCTACCGAAAGTGCAATAAAACCTGATCCATATTTAAGTACTTACGCCTGGGCAAGAGGCCTTAAATAAGTAAACTTCTCTAAAAAACACAGTGATTTTTCCTCCAAAGAATTTGCCGCAAAATTTTTAAAAATTTTGTTGACGATTATTAGTCTAAATTAGTAATTTTAAAAGTGCTGATAAATTATTTTTATTAAGGATAAAGAAGAATGGTTGAAGAAAACCAGAATGAAAACGTGAATGTAGAAGATCAGAATTCTCAGGCAGAAACAGAAGCTAAAGAAGCTGAAGAAAGTCAGGTTGAAGAAGATAAATCTGAAGACCAGACAACAGAACAGCCTGAAGAAGAAAAAGAACCTTCACTTGAAGAAAAAATTGCTGCATTGGAAAAAGAAAATGCAGACTTAAAGGATCAGCTTTTACGACGTGCTGCAGATTTTGACAATTATCGTAAAAGAATGATTAAAGAAAAGGCTGAAACAGCAGAGTATGCAAATGAAAATCTTTTAGGAGATCTTTTAGACAGCCTTGATAATTTTGACCGCACTGTGGATGCTGCTGCTAACGCAACAGATGCAAAGGCAATTGCAGACGGTGTAAAAATGATTAACACAAGCCTTGTAAAAATGCTTGAAGATAAGTATGGGCTTGTAAGCTACGGTCAGGAAGGAGATGAATTTAATCCTGATGAACACGAAGCAATTGGCCGTATGGAAGATGAAAATGCAGAATCGGAAACTCTGGCTCAGGTTTACTTAAAAGGCTACAAGCTTAAAGACAGAGTTATTCGTCATGCAAAGGTAATGGTAAAAGTACCTGCTCAGCCTAAAAATTAGGCTTAAAAAAAGGAAAAAATTATAAAAGCCGGGTAGTGTAATACCTGGAAGGATAGCGCAATTATGGGAAAGATTATTGGTATTGATTTAGGAACAACAAACTCTTGTGTTGCCGTAATGGAAAACGGCGAACCAGTTGTAATTCAGAATTCGGAAGGTGGACGAACAACTCCATCTATTGTTGGTTTTACTTCAAAGGGCGACAGAATTGTAGGTAGCCCTGCAAAGAACCAGATGGTAACAAACCCAAAAAATACAGTTTATTCTGTAAAACGTCTTATTGGACACAGATTCAGCGAACTTCAGGGAGAAGCAACAAAACTCCCTTACACAGTAATTGATAACGGTTCAGACTGCCGTGTAGAAGTAGAAGAAAACGGAGCTAAAAAACAGTACTCTCCACAGGAAATTTCTGCTTTCATCTTACAGAAAATGAAGAAAACTGCAGAAGATTATCTTGGACAGGAAGTTACAGAAGCTGTTATTACAGTTCCAGCTTACTTTAATGATGCTCAGCGTCAGGCTACAAAAGATGCAGGTAAAATTGCAGGTCTTGATGTAAAACGAATCATCAACGAACCTACAGCTGCTTCTCTTGCTTTCGGATTCAAACAGGATCAGGACCAGGAAAAAACTATTGCAGTTTATGACCTTGGTGGTGGTACTTTCGATATTTCTATTCTTGAACTTGGTGACGGTGTTTTCGAAGTAAAATCTACAAATGGTGATACACACCTTGGTGGAGATGACTGGGACCGTGTAATTTCTAACTGGCTTATTGACGAGTTCAAAAAAGATACAGGAATTGATCTTTCTAAAGATCCAATGGCTATGCAGCGTTTACGCGAAGCCGCAGAAAATGCAAAAATCTCTTTGTCTAACCAGACAACTACAGATATCAACCTTCCATTCATTACAGCTGATGCCACAGGTCCAAAACACCTTCAGAAGTCTTTGACTCGTGCTCAGTTTGAACAGATGACAGATTCTTTATTCGAAAGAACAAAGGAACCTTGCCGCAAGGCTCTTGCAGATGCAGGAATTACAGCAGACAAGATTGATGAAGTTCTTCTTGTTGGTGGTTCTTCACGTATGCCAAAAGTTCAGGATGTTGTAAAACAGATTTTCGGTAAGGAAGGAAGCCGTGCAGTAAACCCAGATGAAGCAGTTGCAATTGGTGCTGCAATTCAGGGTGGTGTACTTGGTGGAGACGTAAAAGACGTTCTTCTTCTTGATGTAACTCCTCTTTCACTTGGTATTGAAACAATGGGTGGTGTAATGACAAAACTTATTGCCCGCAATACAACAATTCCTACAAAGAAGAGCCAGGTATTCTCTACTGCTGCTGATGGCCAGACTGCAGTTTCTATTCACGTACTTCAGGGTGAACGCGAAATGGCTGATCAGAACCGTACACTTGGACGCTTCGACTTAACTGATATTCCTGCAGCTCCACGTGGAGTTCCACAGATTGAAGTTACTTTTGATATCGATGCTAACGGTATTGTTCACGTATCTGCAAAGGATCTTGGAACAGGAAAAGAACAGCATATTCAGATTACTTCTTCTTCTGGTTTAAGCGAAGAAGAAATCAATAAGATGGTAAAAGATGCAGAAGCTAATGCCGCTGCAGATAAAGCAAAACGCGAAAGTGTTGATGCTAAAAACGAAGCAGACAGCCTGATTTATGCAACAGAAAAATCTATTAAAGATCTTGGCGACAAGGTTGATGCTGCAGAAAAACAGAAGGTTGAAGATGCTGTAGCAGCCCTTAAACAGGCTTTACAGAGCGACAATGTTTCTGATATTAAGGCTAAAACAGAAGCTTTAAAACAGGCATCTTACAAAATTGCTGAAGAATTATATAAACAGCAGGGTGCTCAGGCAGGCGCACAGGGAGCAGGTCCAGACATGGGTGCTGCAGGTGCAAATGCAAATGCTAATACTTCAGATTCATCAAAAGGCGGCTTTGATAAAGGCAATGCTGATGATGTAGAATATGAAGTTAAGGATGAAAAATAAAGCCTAAAATCGAAAATCCGTTAAAAACCGGGCTGCGACAGCGGGCCGGTTTAGGATTATCGAAAGAACGGCTCAAGCGGCGAGACTATGCGAGCCGCAATTTTTTTATTATTGGATAAATTATCATGGCAAAGCGCGATTATTACGAAGTATTAGGTGTTGAAAAATCGGCAGATCAGGAAGCTATAAAAAAAGCTTACCGAAAACTGGCCGTAAAATATCATCCGGACAGAAACCCTGGTGATAAAGAAGCTGAAGAAAAATTTAAGGAGGCTACAGAAGCCTACGAAGTTCTTTCTGATGAACAGAAACGTCCTATTTACGATCAGTATGGTTTTGCCGGCCTTGAAGGTATGGGAGGCGGCGGTGCCGGAGGATACTCTCATGCCTTCCACGATTTCTCTGACTTATTCGGAGGAATGGGTGGCGGAATGGGAGATATTTTTGAAAGTATCTTCGGCGGCGGTTTTGGCGGCTCTTCTTCAAGAAGGGGAGGCCCTGAAGCCGGTGCAAGTCTCCGCTACGACCTTA
This sequence comes from Treponema sp., assembly GCA_016286535.1. Classification (GTDB taxonomy): domain Bacteria; phylum Spirochaetota; class Spirochaetia; order Treponematales; family Treponemataceae; genus Treponema_D. Next base: position 22,624 of record JAEESZ010000014.1, read on the forward strand.
ACCTTTCTTTCAAAGACGCAGTATATGGAACAAGTACAGAAATCCACTTCAGACATCGCGAAAAGTGTGAAGCTTGTAATGGTTCCGGTGCTGCTGCAGGTGCAAGCAAAAAAACTTGTCCAACCTGTAATGGTGTTGGTCAGGTAAGACAGGGAAACGGCTTCTTTACAATTCAGCAGACCTGTCCAACCTGTAGAGGAAAGGGAACCATAATTGACCATCCATGCAGCAGTTGTAGAGGAACTGGTCTGCAGGAAAAAAATAAACAGATGTCATTAAAAATACCTGCCGGCGTAGACACTGGTAAAAGAATTATTATTCGCGGGCAGGGCGATGCGGGAGAGAATGGAGGTCCTTCTGGCGACCTGGTAATTGTTTTACATGTAGCCGATCATCCTAATTTTCAGCGTCAGGATAATGATTTGTTCTGTGCAATCCCGGTTTCAATGTCTCAGGCAGCCCTTGGCTGCGAAGTTACAATAACCGCTCTTGATAACAAAAAACTGACAATAAAAATTCCAGAAGGAACCCCAAACGGAAAAATGCTTCGTATAAAAGGCGAAGGTGTGCCTGTTTCAGGTTCAAGCCGCAAGGGAGACTTGTATGTTGAAGTTTCTGTCCAGATACCTACAAAGCTTTCTTCTAAACAGAAAGACCTGTTAAAGCAGTATATGGAACTGGAAAATCCAACAACAGAGCCTAAACTGGTAGACCTTACAAAATAGAAAATATAACTATAGCAATTAGGCTTAATTTTTTTTCTTTTTTCGCCGATTATATGTTAGAATAGTATAGATGTATTATCATCTATACTTTCAGGGGTCACCATGTACAAAACAAGAAAAAAAATTGCTTTAATTGCCATTAATGTTCTATCCATCATCTTTGTAAGTGCTATTACAATTTTGCTGATACCTGCCAGAAGAAGTTCTGATCCTTCTTTATATACATTAATTGTTGCCGGCGTAGTTATTCTTGCTACTCTTTTCTGGGGTAACAGAATTAAAAACTATGCAATTTCAAAAATCAAATCAAAAACAATCGAAACTGGTGAAACCGTATTATTAAACGAATTTATTAACAGTATTCGTTCCTGCTATTCCCTCGAAGATTTTAACAGTGCAATTGCAGATATCCTTGAAAAACAGGGTGACTGTTCTGTTATGCTTGTAGACCGTTCTAAAAACTACATCCTTTATAACAGTCCTAACCGTGTTACAACATCGGAATATGTAAGAAACAAGCTGGACCAGTATTTTACAGATGCCTGGCGTGATGGTTTCTTCTTTTTTGACCGTCATATTGGTGTTACTTCTAATTTTAAAAAGGCCAGAGGTTTCTTCCTTTGTTACGAGCAGCAGCATCTTTATGTATTCTGCCGCTATACAAGACTTTTTGACTTAGATGTTTACCAGCGCCTTTACGAAGAATACAAGCGTTTCGTAACCCGTACAAGAACAATTTCTACTCTGTCAGAAATTTCTGCAACAACCAAGGAATGGGAACAGTTGGCTATTACCCAGCAGTCCTTCCTGCCACAGAAAATTCCAAATATTTCAAAATTAAAGATTGCTACCTACTTCCGTCCTCTTGTAAACGTATCGGGTGACTACTTCTCAATTCTTCCAATTGACCAGAATAAAACCCTGCTTATGTTAGGAGACGTTTCGGGAAAAGGTCTTCCTGCCGCCCTTATCATGGGTCTGGTAATGAATACAGTTAAAATTATTGAAGATAAAGAAGACCTTGTTGGTGTAATTCATGCTATTGATAAAGCCATTAAAGGAATGCACCTTCAGGATAAATATACCGTATTGTTCCTGAGTGTTATTGATACAGAAAAAATGAGTATCCGCTACATAAATGCTTCCATGTCAGATCCAATTATTCTTTCACCTTCTCCTGATGGTTACAGAATTAAGCCTTTAACTTCTAATGCTTCACTTGTTGGTATTCTTGATATGGGTGATGTTACTGTTCAGGAAAAGCGCCTCTTCCGTGGTGATACAATCCTGATGGCAACTGACGGTGTTTCTGAAGTTATGGATGATGATGGAGTTGAGTTAGGTGATACTGATATCTACAAAAAGACATTAATTGCCGGTGCCGCAAAAACACCTCAGGAATTTGTTGATGATATTGTAGATTTGATTATGAAGTATAACGGCGATAAAAAACTGCATGATGACGTTACAATGATGATTGCAAAGGTAGGGTACTAATTATGGTTTATATTTTATTAAATATAATTGTAGCAGTAAGTTTTATATACTTTACTCACTTAGTTGACAGCAGAGTTAAAACTGAATCTTTTGAAGTAAGTACTTTTTCCATTGCCCTGCTGCTTACCTGTGCAGAAGCAATTCTTCTTCTGGTAACCATCATCTTTAAGAATTACTGGCTGGACGCAGTTACAACCCAGTTTATGAGGATTGTATTCTGTCTGGACGGTTTAATGTTTATTGCCGTTACTTTTGGTTTTATTTCTCTTTCTGCCCATACAAAGAAGTTTTTTCCAAGACTTGTTGAATTCCTTCTTGCCTTAGGTGTTATTGTTTTAGTATGGACTCGTTTTTCACAGATAGACATTACTTACGACAAGGGTATTTTTATTCAGTCTGAATATCTTTTTGGACCGGAAGCAAGAAAATTCTTCCCTTGGACCTGGGTAACTGTTTACACAATGGTTTACAGATACATTCTTCCTGTTGTGGGCCTTTTAATCATGGCAATTAAGAGTGAAGAAAGGGCAACCCAGCTTCAGAAGAGTCAGGCAATCGTAATTCTTGCGGCTCTTATTTTAATGTGGTTCTGCAGCTTTGTAATCAACTTTATTTCTAAAGTTATTCCTGCCTTCTCTATGCTTTATATGTTCGCATATCTCTTTATGTATGTAGTAATATATTCAGCTCTGGTACAGGCTTCAGTTCCATCCGGAAAAACCTTATTCATCTTTGTTCTTAAGATTCTTATTTCTTATATTTTACCATCAGCTATCTTAGGTTTAGCCTGCATGTTCCTGCAGCCTTTGTACAATAACTTCCAGGTAACATATATAATCATCATTTCTCTTGTATCAGTTGTCTGTGTTATTTATGCCTACTGGATTGGCGATGTTATTTCTAATTCAAGCCGTTTCTATACTGCAGATTACGGCAGTCAGCTGGAAAGAGACCTTACAACTATTGACTACGCTACCGGAGAAATGGACTACATTGCCAGCCGTATGTTTGATATTGTAAAGAACAATACAGAAACCGCTTCAATGAATGTTTATATTTTGAGCGGTCAGACAGAGCTTGAAATTGCTTATTCATCAAATAATACATCAGATAAAATTTCTGTAAATACACCGGGCTTTGATGCCCTGCTTAATATAAACCGCAGTATTGTATTCCAGAGTCAGCTTGAAAAAGAACATGATCTTGCTGATGTTCGTATTCAGCTGCAGAAGTTTTTTGACAAATACAAGTGTGACGTTCTTATTATCTTAAATGAAGGACATAATATTTTTGGAGTTATTACTTTAGGTTGTAAGGCAAATGGCGACCACTTCAAGGAATACGACTATAACGTATTTGAAAAACTTTATTCACACTTCTTCGTATTTGGTTATTACATGAGAAACATTTCCAATAAAGAAATTATTGGTGTCGTAAACCGCGAAATCCGAATGTCTTCTCAGATTATTACTTCCATTCAGGAAAATATTGATCAGGTTCGTAATGATAAAATTGATACCGGATATCTGATGGTTCCTTCTCACAACATTGGTGGTGAATTTATTGATATGATTCGTCTTACAGCAACCCGCCATCTGTTCGTAGTTGGTGACTTGTCCGGAAAGGGTATTGCCGCTTCAATGAACATGGTTATCTTAAAGTCTATTATTCGAACTTATCTTGCAGAAACTCACGACTTTAAGGAACTGGTAGTAAAAACAAATACCTTTATCCGTGATTCTCTGCTTAAGGGAACAATCTTTGCCGGACTTTTTGCTCTTGTAGATTTTGAAACCGATACCATGTATTACATCAACTGTGGTATTCCAGCCTTAATGATGTATACTCAGGTTTATAACAACGTTATTGAAATTCAGGGTTCAGGCCACTTCCTGGGCTTCGTAAAAGATATTTCTCCATATATTTCTGTAAAAACTACTAAATTAAATCGTGGTGATATCATTCTTGCCTGTACAGACGGACTGGTACAGTCTCACTCATTGCGTGGTGAGCAGTATGGAAAGGAACGTATTCAGCAGGCTATTCTTGATAATTCAACCTATAACGCTCAGCGTATGGCCCAGTTTACTTTTGATGACCTTATTAAGTTCATGTCAAAGGAAATGGAAGATGATGTTTCTATTCTTGTTCTTAAATATGAAGCTAAGAACGAGGTTGAAGAATATGCTGATGTAAAAGAAGAAGAGCAGGAAAAAGAAGTTCCGGAAGAAATTCAGGTTCCTGATTACGTAGAAGAAAGCAGCAGCGAAATTATTGAAGAACCATCAGATACAATTCAGCAGGATATTTCAATAGATTTACCTGAAACTCTTGAAGATAATGATTTGAAAGTACCTGTAGAAGATTTTTCTTCGGAAGAGTTACCTGGCGAAATAGAAGAAAAGTCCTTTGAACTTGGCGGAGTGATTGCCGCAGAAGAAAGTGACCTTCCAAAATCTATTCCGGAAGAAGCTTCTTCAATGGAAAGTCAGCCTGCCGCAAATATTCCTAAGGCAGATATTCCGGCTGGCGAAGAAATCCCGGATTTATCTGATCTTGACCAGATGTTAAAAGAAGCCGGATTATAATAGCAGGAGAAAAAGATGGAACAGTTAACAATTATCGAAAAAGAAGGTGCAAACTATAAAATGTATAAACTCCAGGGAGCATTAAATGCCTATACCCTTGGTGAATTTTCTGAAAAGCTATATTCAGATGTTGTAAAGATGAATGTTGTACTGGATATGTCTGAATTAATAGAACTTGATATGTCAGGCTTAGGTTGTCTGATGGCTGCCTTTAATGATTCAGAAGAGGCCGGAAAGAAATTGTATTTCCTTTCTCCTTCAAATGAATCGCAGCAGGCCATTAACGCCAGCGGCTTTAAGTATATTTTCAATCTGGTAAACTCCGTTACGGAAGTTGCTTAGTTTTTGAATAAGGCCTGTAAAAAGAAAAGCCTCCAGTCTTATATTTTTATAAGACCGGAGGCTTTTCTTTTTATTTCAGCTTATTATCCCTTAACAACAATGTTTACAAGTTTGTTTGGAACTACGATGCATTTTACAATTTCGTGGCCATCTGTAAATTTCTTTACGGCGTCACGGGCAAAAGCAGTTTCTTTAAGCTTGTCGTCTGCTGTGCCTGGGGCAGCTTCAAAGGTGTCGCGTTTCTTTCCGTTTACCATAACAACAATTGTTACAGCATCATCTTTTGCAAAGTCTGCGTTTACTGTTGGCCATGCAACATAAGCAATGCTTTCTTTATTGCCAAGTTTTTCCCAGAGTTCTTCACCAAGGTGAGGTGCGTAAGGTGAAAGGACTTTTACGAAGTCGCTCCACATTGCCTTTGGAACTTCCGGCAGCTTAGAAAGTTCGTTTATAAAAATCATCATCTGACTGATTGCGGTGTTGAAGTTGAGGCTTGCAGTATCATCAGTTACTTTTTTGATTGTCTGTGCAAAAGTCTTGCGGGCAGAAATCAATGCCTTGTCTTCAAGTTTTCCGTTAATGTCAATGTCATTCATTGGTTTTTCTGAAACAGCCCATACTTTTTCAAGGAAGCGGTGAATACCAACGATTCCCTGTGTAGCCCATGGTTTAGACATTGTAAGAGGACCCATAAACATTTCGTACATACGAACAGAATCGGCACCATACTCCTTAATTTCATCATCAGGATTTACTACGTTCTTCAAAGACTTTGACATTTTTGCAACAATCTGTTCAAGTTCTTCGCCAGATGCTTTTTCGTAGTATTTTCCATCCTCGCGCTGTTCAACTTCATCAACAGGAACAAGAGTCTTGTCTTTGCGCTGGAATGCAAATGATGTAATCATACCCTGGTTAATAAGGCGCTGGAATGGTTCTTTTGTAGAAACAAGTCCTAAATCATATAAAACCTTGTGCCAGAAACGGGCATAAAGAAGGTGTAATACTGCATGTTCTGCTCCACCAATGTAAAGGTCTACCGGCATCCAGTAATTTTCTGCTTCTTTGCTGCAGAAAAGAGCATTGTTATGTGGATCAAGATAGCGTAAATAATACCAGCAACTTCCACCCCACTGAGGCATTGTGTTGGTTTCGCGTTTTGCAGCTCCACCGCATTTTGGACACTTGCAGTTTACCCATGAATCAATTGCGGCCAGAGGCGATTCACCGGTTCCTGTTGGCTGGTAAGATTTTACTTCTGGTAATTCAAGAGGAAGGTCTTCTTCTGGTACTGGAACTGTTCCACAAGTTGGACAGTGAATTAAAGGAATTGGTTCACCCCAGTAACGCTGGCGGCTGTATACCCAGTCACGGAGTTTATAGTTAATTGCTTTACGGCCAATTTTCTTTTCTTCAAGGAATTCCAGCATCTTAGCAATTGCATCTGCCTTGTTAAGACCATCAAGGAATTCTGAGTTTACATGGATTCCGTCCTGAGTCCATGCCTGAGTCTGTACGTCAACTTCGCTCTTTAATACTTCGATGATTGGAAGATTGAACTTCTTTGCAAATTCCCAGTCGCGGTCATCGTGGGCAGGAACAGCCATAATTGCTCCTGTACCATAAGAAATAAGAACATAATCTGCAATCCAGATTGGAATGAGTTTTCCGTTTACAGGGTTGATTGCATAGCTTCCGGAGAATACACCGGTCTTGTCCTTTGCAAGGTCTGTACGCTCAAGATCTGATTTTTTTGCAGCTTCTTCCTGGTATTTTTTTACAGCTTCTGCCTGTTCAGGGCTTGTAATTTCTGGAATAATCTTATGTTCAGGAGAAACAACCATATAAGTTGCGCCGAAAAGGGTATCACAGCGGGTTGTATAAACTGTAAGGCTCTTATCGGTTGGCTTTCCGTCTTTATCTGCTACGGTAAAAGTAACTTCTGCACCTGTAGATTTTCCAATCCAGTTATGCTGCATGGCTTTTACACTTTCAGGCCAGTCAAGACCTTCCAGGTCCTTATCAAGACGGTCAGCATAATCTGTAATTTTTAAAATCCACTGGCGGATTGTTTTGTGAGTAACCTGAGAATGACAGCGTTCACATCTGCCTTCTTTTACCTCTTCGTTAGCAAGACCTGTCATACATGATGGACACCAGTTAATTGGAGTCTGAGCTTCGTATGCCAGTCCCTTTTTGTATAACTGAAGGAAAATCCACTGGGTCCATTTGTAATATGATGGTTCGCAGGTAGAAACGCAGCGGTCCCAGTCATAAGAAAAACCAAGAGATTTAATCTGCTGGGTAAATTTTTCTATATTTGCATTAGTTGTAATTTTTGGATGGGTACCAGTTTTAATTGCGTAGTTTTCTGCTGGCAGACCAAAAGAGTCAAATCCCATTGGATGTAGGACATTGTATCCATTCATTCTTAGATATCGGCAATAAATATCTGTGGCTGTGTAGCCTTCAGGGTGACCTACATGTAATCCGGCGGCACTTGGGTATGGGAACATATCAAGTACATACATGCGCTTTTCTTTTGGGAAAGATTCATCTTCTCTTACTTTAAAGATTTTGTTGTCTTCCCAATACTTTTGCCATTTAGGTTCAATGTTTTGAAATGGATACTTTGACATTTAAAAAACTCCTATTGAAATAATGCCTATATTATAATGAAAAAATTATTATGTGAAAATATGGGCTTAATTTGTGCCTTATGGTTAAAACTCTACTTTGTTGGCATTTAAGAAAGAGTAGGTGATTCCGCCTTCCAGCTCAAGCTTGCAGAAACGTCCTGTTACGGTAATTTCGCTGCCTTCTGGAGGATAATCTTCAGGAAATTTGTGCTCTCCCTGCCAGACGAATTCCAGGCCTTCCTGACAGCAGGCTGTGGCGTCCTGAACTATTACAGAAAAGTAATGATTGTTTGTGGTTGGGTCTGTTGCAACATAAAAAAGACCCTTTGCTTTTATAGTTTTTCCCTCGTATTCTTCCGGCATAATCAGCATATTAAAAACTTCTGCATAAACCATGGTTGCCGACATATTTGTAAAATCTATATCAACAGTGTCAGAAAAGTCTGAACTTATGCGGGAAAGTTCCTGCTGACTTGGAAGATTTGTAGAATCAAAAACTATTTCCTTTGTTTTATTTTTGCTGCAGCCTGAAAGAAAAATCAGACAGGCAGAAGATATAATTACTGTGCTGAACTTGTAATGCTTCATTTTAGTTTCCAAAAAGTCCTTTTAATTTACTTGCCGCAGCTTCCCCAGCCTTTGTTTTAGCTTCGTCTAATTTTGAAGAGGCAGAATCGGTAAGCATTTTTGCAGCTTCTTTTTTCTTTGCTTCAAGCTGCTCACTCAGATTGTTCAGGGAATTCTTAGAATCGTTTATTTTATTTTTGATGTCTTCAAAACTTGATATTTCTCCAAGAGCTCCCTTTGAATACTCATTGATTTTAGCAGTAAGTTCGCTCTCAACAGATTTTTTTACCTGGTCAAGCTGAGCATTCATTTCTGAACTGAAGGCAGATGCAAATTTTTTATCTGCATCTGAGGAAATCTGAAGAATAAGGCCGTCCTTTTCTGTATAGCCGCCAGTTACTCCCAGAGTCATCTGATTGATTTTTGAAAGTACGCTTGAATAGATTTTAGATGCATATTCAGGTTCAAAAGGATTTGTTGTAATCTTCAAATCTGAAAAATTACCGTTTCCGTTTAAGGTAAATCCCTCTGTGCCGTAAACGGATGCATTAAAGCTTAAGTTTCCTTTTGTATCAAAAGAAGGCACTCCATTTCCATCTCCAAAATATGAAGAAGGAATAAGGAGAGGTAAAGAAGAGCAGGAATAATCTGCACTAATAAGAGCCTCGTTTGAATTAGAGCGGCAGTCTACTACAACTTTTGCCTTATGGTCTATGCCGGCCCTGTTCATAATAAAGTCTGCCTGGGCAGGTTTTCCAAGGGCATCCTGATCTGTAGAGATATTGCTTGCAGAAATCGTAATGCCCTTTCCTGATCCCTGAGCTTTCTTTATCCAGAAACGTGGAGTTGTGTCTCCCTTAAAGTATACGTCTCTTCCGCTCTGGCGGCTTCCTGCAACAGCCTTTGTCTTTGCCTTTTTAGTTTTTTTAGGAGTCTGGTAAGAGCTGTTTTTAATTTCCAGAAGCTTGTTTATAGCCTTGTAGGCGTATGGATAGTATTTTCCTAAAAGGCTGTAGCCCAGCTTATTAAAGTAGCCTGATATAATGTTTTTTGTATCAGAAAGCTTAAAGGAAGTGATTTTTGAAATTTCTTCTGAAGCAAGATTTTTGTCGTGCTTAATTGCATCTGTAATCTGCTGTGAAAGACTGCTTACCTGGTCAGTAGAAGTCTTAAAATTGTCTACAACTTTTGTAGTTTCTTCTTTTAGGGAATTTACTTCGGTAATAGCCTTATTGATAGTTTCAATTGCTTCCTGAATCTTTACAGGATTATTTTTGATTGCAGAAAAATCATAGTTTACGGCATCGTTTACAGAAGTGCGGGTAGATTCAACTTTTGCAGAAATGGTCTGAGGAGTTTCTTTCCATTCTTTGTTGATTTTTTCTACAGCCTCTTTTACTTCCTGGCTTACGGCAGGAGTCTGTAAATTAGAATAGCAGTTATCTATGATGGTTTTTGGATTATACTGATTAAATAAAGCTGTAATTTCTTCGTTTGTTGTTGCTGCAATTTTTTCTTTTAAGCTTTCCATAACAGGAGTGCTCTGAGCCTTCTTTGCCTCTTTTGCAGCCTTTTTAGCTTTTTTCTTTTCAATCTTTGCAAGTCTTTGTGCTGTTAAATCTCCGGAATATTTACGTTCTTTTCCGGTTTCTATTCCTAAAACTGTTAAATCTTCAGCAACAAAATGGGCTCTAAGCAGCTGAGGGAAAGAAAAATCAATATTAAGATTTTCTATGGAGAATAAATCCTTCATAGGGTTATTTTTGTCTGCAACTTCAAAATTCTTCATTGTAAAGGAAGAAGAAAGAAATTTAAGGTTCAGATATTCAATATCACACTTTGCTTCAAAAATAGATTCGCAGCTGCTTGTGATTATTTTTCTGCAGATAAAGTTTTTGGTAAGGGTGATTGCAGTTCCTGCCGCAAGTAAAAATATGATTACTGCAAAGAGTGGCAGCAGCTTGAAGCGGCCTTTCTGTTTTTTTATGGACTTAGCTATTAAAACAAGTCTTTTCTGATCTTTTGCAGTTACAGTTAAATCATTTGGAATTGAATAAAGAGGGATTTCTTTCTTTCCCTTTTTTCCTGTCTGACTGATAAAACCTTTTAAGAATTTTTTATCATCTTCTATAAAAATCTTTTTATATATCTTTTTATCAAGTGATTTTTTTGTATATTGTTTTTTGAAAAGAGAAGGAACCTTAATTGCTTTCTGTTTTGGTGTACGTTTTGCCATTACATTACCTCCTTAATTTTGCTTACCAGCGGTAATTTTGAGATGATTTTTACCAGTCTGGTTTTTCTTACGAGAGGAACCATCTTGTTTCTCCACAACTGGATAATGGCCTTTGAAATAAAATAAAGTGGAATATATAAGAGCAGGGAGCAGAGCAGGGAGCCCATCACAATGGAATTGTAAAATCTTGTATAGCCGACTAAAGGAATCTTTATGAGGAAAACGAAAAGTGGCTGTAAAAAGTCTGTCTTGAGGACAAAGTATCCGACTGTGTCAAAGAGAGAATCAAAGAAAGGGGATGCAAGTGTGAAAATGAGGGTAAATATAAGAAAAGCACTTTTTTGCATTCTTAAAAAAATGAATAAAACTGCAAGAATGTACCATAAGGCATTGTCTTTTGGTAAAAATCCAAGGATCATTCCGCAGCAAACTGCATGAGCAATCTCTCCCGGATGAGAGTTCTTATTTAAAGCCTTAAAAAATTTTACAATTGCTTTAAGCATTTTAAACTCCTGTATACTTCTTATAATTTTATATTGATGTCTAAACTTAATGGCGAAAGTGATATTTCTACATTATCATTTTTTTTATGAGGTGTGATTGTGTGAAGCCATGGAACTACAAAGCCGCAGAGACTTCCTATGGCAGCTCCGGTAAGAACGTCTGTAAGAAAGTGATTACCGCTTGCCATTCTTAAGGCTCCGACTGTAAAAGCAAGGGTGTAAGAAAGGCCTGCTACAGGGTACTTCCATGCGGAATCGGGATAGTATTTTGCAAATACATAAGTTGTAAAGCCAGCCAGAGAAAATGCAAAGCTTGTGTGGCCTGACGGAAAGGAGTTTGACCAGTCACCGTCGGCTATAGCTTTGGAAGGGGGATTATCGTAGTACATGTAAGGTCTTATTCTGTTTACGCAGAGTTTTCCCAGTTCTTTTAAGCCCCAGGTCCACATTACAGTTTCTAGGTACATTGTATAGACTGTAAGGTATTCCTTTTTGTCCAGAGTCAAAAAGATTGCAGGGGCCGCAAATAAAAGGCCTTCTGTGGCACTTGCTGTAAGGTCCAGTCCTTTTGAATAGGGGTTCATAAAGGCGCGGTCAATTGAAGGAACTGAGGAAAGGTCGAAGGTGGAAGGCAGTTCCATTCTGTTGAGTTTAAGCACCTTGTCGCAGAGTAAATCTGCAGAATCCAGGGTCAGGGCTCCGCCAAGTAAAATACCGTCTGTCATCCAGGAAAGATGAAATACATCTTCTTTTTGCTGGGAAAAGGCAGTATTTATAAAGAGAAGAAAGGCTGTAGTAAGAATTATGATTTTTTTCATTTTGTATTCAGATATTTCTTGTATTTTTTGTAGGCCTTTTTAATTGCGGTAAAGGTTTCCGGACTTAAGTCGTGTTCTATTTTGCAGGCATCATCAGAAGCAATTTCTTCCTTTACGCCAATCAGCTTAAAGATTTCTGTAAGGGTTGTGTGTCGTTCGTAAATAGTTTCAGCAATTTCCTGTCCTGAAGGTTCAAGCAAAATAGTGCCGTCTTCTGCAATTTTTAGGTAGCCTTCTTTCTGAAGGTTGTGTATTGCAATACTTATAGTAGGTCTTGAAAATTCCATTTCGTTTGCAATATCAATGGAACGAACCGGTCCTTTTTTTGAGAGGACAAGAATTGTTTCAAGATACATCTGTGAAGATTCTGTTACATTCATTTGTATTTCCTTTTCCAATTGTAATTATATAACACTAACATTCTAGCATAAATGAAAAAGAAAATATATAAAAAAAGCCTTCTTCCTGAGGAAGAAGGCTTGTATATTTTTATCTAACCTGATCTGCTATTAGAACCAGAAGCGGAATCCAAGAGCGAGTGGGAAGTTAACCCATACGAAAGCTACATTGTCATTAGCGATTGACAATAATGGCTGATAAGCAGCCTGTAAGTAAAGTTCGAAGTGGCGGTCAAGTAAGAATACGTTTGTTCCGAGAACAGCTCTAGGTCCTACAGAGAAACCTGCATATGCATTGTTAGCAATTGCTACAGATCCACCAACACCAATACCGTAGTAATATCCCCAGGTTCCTTCGATTTTTGGATTTGCCATCCACCAGTCAGCTGTTAAACCAGCAGCAAAGTAGTTCTGACCAAAAGCAAGGTCAGCAGCAAATACACATGGTACTTTGTCTAATTTGAAAGTTAAAGCAGCACCTGTTCCAAAAGAACCTTCGTTTACGTTTCCACCAAACTGTGCACCAATGCCAGTTGCGAACATATTAGCAGTTCCTAATACGAAGAGAACTGATAATACAGCAAAAAGTTTTTTCATCTTAAAACCTCTCTAAAATGTTTTATTAATTTTTCATTATATAATGAAAAATTAGATTAGATATTTAAATCATAGCAAATTGTTTTTTAATGTTCAAGCAAAAAATAATTATGAAAAAAAATATAAATTTTTTTTAAAAAACGCAAAAAACCGTTGACATTTTTTTTCTAAAACTATATATTAATGGAACATTCGCGAGAATGCGATGGGCTACTAGCTCAGTAGGTAGAGCAACGCCCTTTTAAGGCGTGGGTCACTGGTTCGAATCCAGTGTAGCTCAGAAAAAAGACTTCTGATTTTCAGAAGTCTTTTTTTTTGCCCTAAGTTTTAATTAATTAAAAGTTTTTTGATTTCTTCGATAGGCATAGGTTTTCCAAAGAAGTAGCCCTGAAGGCGTTCGCAGCCAATCTGGGTAAGGAAGTCTGCCTGGTCTGCGCTTTCGACTCCTTCTGTCAGGGTATTAATTCCAATTGTTTTAGCCATATCTACAATACTCTTAAGGATTGTTTTTGATTTCTCGTTCTCGTTGAAGTTTCTAAGGAAAATCATGTCAATTTTCATCATATCGAAAGAAAAATCCTTAAGAATGTTAAGGGAAGAATAACCTGAGCCAAAATCATCAAGCCAGAGCTCTGTACCTGAAGATTTAAGCTTTTTAGTTACATCAAGCAGGATTTCTTCGCTTAAAGTAAGGGAGCTTTCTGTAATTTCTGCATGCAGTAAATCTTTAGAAAGATTGTATTTTGTAAGGTATTTGTCTATTAAGGCCGGAACGTCTACCTGTTCAAAATCAATTCTGGAGAAGTTTACTGATACCGGTAATAGTTTACTGCTGCTTTCTTTTGCATTATTTAAATCCCTGCAGACAATATCAAGGATTGCTTCGTCCAGCCTGTGGATGAGTCTGTATTCTTCAAGAATTGGAATAAATTCGCCTGGAGATAAAAAGCCGTAGGTTGGATCAAACCAGCGGGCCAGGGCTTCAACACCACAAACAGTTCTGTCTTTTGCAAATACAACCGGCTGATAGTAAACTTTTATATATTCTTTTTCGATTGCTTCATCAAGATTTGTTGTGATGTATTTAAGTTTTTTAAACTGAAGATCCATGGCATGGTCATATTCTATGTAATTTTTTGAAAGATCCTTTTTTGCAAGAGAACAGGCGTGTCTTGCATGGTCACAGGCAACAGAAGGCTCTTCGTTTTTATCTACAGGAGAGTAGAGACCTGCATTAATGCGGATAGAAAATGAAGGATTTAATAAAGCTGTTTTTTCTCTAAGCTCTTTAAGTTTTAATTCCAGGGAAGGTTTCCGGCTTGCGTCTGTAAGAATTACAAAGTGATCATCTGAAAACCTTGCATAAATGTCGTTCTTAAAACATTCAGATATGAGTTTTGCAATGGCTTTGATGATTTCGTTACCCTGGTCAAAGCCGAATTTGCGGTTGTAGGTTTTAAAATCATTTATGTCTAAAAAGAGAATCTTGTAATTGCATACAGGAACTTTAGAGTTTTTAAGGCATTCTGAAACACTTTCATAAAAACTCTGTGTGTTATAGATTCCCGTTAAATCATCAAGAACGGAATGCTTGGTTATGTTTTCTGATTTTTTTGCTTCGGCCAGCCTCTGGTTGTAATTGCTTAATATGAGGATGGCAATAGAAATCCACAGGACAAAATAATTAATCTGGGTGGCATAGGTTACACCAACAAAATCTTTTCCCGCCAGCTGGATTTTGTCCATAAGCAGATAAAAAACACGGAATACAGCCAGAGAATAGGGCAGGGATATGATTGGCCGCCAGGATGAAACGCCAAAAATAAATATGCCCATTGATATAAAACAAAGTATCTGTTCCCCCTTTTTGTAGTCTTTAATGGAAATGTACATACCAAAAAGAAGACATAAAAGAGAAAATGCATACATTAAAATTTTTCCAAAGTTTACGAATACTTTGTTTTTCTGAAGTGATTTCTTTTTTAGGTAAAGAATTGAAGTTATGACCAGACTGATTGCTATGCAAAGAAGAAGAAAATAAACAATACAATGTTCAATAAACCACCTGGTGCTGCGGCTGCCGTCGTTATGAATAAAAAGCACCACCATATTAACGAGCATCCAGGCTTCAAGAACGGCTGTAATTAGAGCTATGTAAAGGCAGGATCTGTAGTTTGCTGTTTCGAAAAATTCATTAATAAAAGAAGATCTTTTTTCTAAGCCTAACCAATGACATAAAGATTTTAGAACATTCTTCATAACTCACTCCGCAAGATATTCTTTAATCTATTATACCACAGTTTAAAATTAAATAAATCTTTATCTTTTCTTATTTCCTATAATGCAGAAAAATAAGAAGCCGGCAAGGTCTACCGCAACAATTGTACTTCCAACCGGAGTTCCTGCCAGAATTGAAATTATCAGTCCAAGGGAAGATGCAGTAACAGAAAAAATTGCAGAACTGATGGTTACCTGCTTAAAGCTTTTGAATACCCTCATGGCAGAAAGGGCAGGGAAGATAACCAGGGCAGAAATCAAAAGGGAACCTACCAGATTCATTGCAAGAACAATAATCACCGCAATAATTATGGCAATTATCAGATTATAAATTTGAGCGTGAGTTCCAACTGCCTGGGCAAAACTTTCGTCAAAGGTAACATCAAAAATCTTATTATAAAAAATAATAAAAGCTGATATGACCAGAACAGAAAGGATTATGCTGAGCCAGACTTCACTTTTTCTTAAAGTCAGAATGGAGGTTGAACCAAAGAGGGTTGTGCAGACATCGCCGCCAAGATTACTTGAAGTAGAAAATATATTCATTAAAAGGTAACCGATTGCAAGTGCTCCTATAGAAATCATGGCTACCAGGGCATCTCCCTGAATTTTTGTGTTTTTTCCTGTGCGCAGAAGTAGTATGGCGCTGATTATGGTTACGGGAAGAACAAGATACATGTTATTTGAAATATGCATAACGCTTGCAATGCAGATTGCACCAAAGGCAACGTGAGAAAGACCATCACCAATAAAAGAAAATCTTTTTAAAACCAGGGTAACTCCCAGCAGGGATGAACACAGAGAAATCAGAATTCCAACTATAAAGGCGTAGCGTACAAAAGAATAGCTGAAGTAATTAATTAAAGTGTTTATCATATTCTTTAATATCTCCAAAAAAAGTATTTGCGCCAATGTGCAGTACGTGACTTGCATATTTTAATGCTGCATTTACATCATGAGAAATCATCAGAATGGTGATTCCCTTTGAATTAAGTTCTTTAATAAGGGTGTACATTTCTTCTGTTGCCTGAGGATCTAAGCCTGTAACAGGTTCATCAAGCAGCAGCATTTTTTGCGTGGCGCACAGTGCTCTGGCAAGTAAAACCCTCTGCTGTTGTCCGCCGGAAAGTTCTCTGTAACATCTTTTTTGAAGGGAAAGAATTCCCAGCTGTTCAAGAACATCTTTTGCAAGTTTCTTTTCTTCTTTATTGTAAAAAGGTCTTCGTCCGCATCTGGACTGGCAGCCCGAAAGTACAATTTCCCATACGCTGGCAGGAAAATCCCTTTGAACTTCTGTCTGCTGGGGCAGGTAGCCTATTTCGTCTGCTAAAAGTCCGTCGCCGGTTGTTACACTTCCGGAAATTGGTTTAAGAAGATGTAAAAGGGTTTTCATGAGGGTGGTTTTTCCTGAGCCGTTATCTCCAAGAATGCAGAGATAATCCCCCTTGTTAACTTCAAAATTCAGGTTTTCGAGTACGATTTTTGAGTTGTAGCCTAAGGTCAGATTTTTACAGGTTAATTGTGCCATCTTCTATTTTAATACCTTCTGTAGTGTTTCCAGATTTTTTTGCATAATGTTTATATAACTTACGCCGGCAAAAGCCTGTCTTAAAGTAACAGACTGCATGGAATCCATGGTAAGAATGTCGCAGGTGGGCTCTTTTGCATTTCCTATAACAGTTCTGGCAATTTTTTTATCGCTGTTTTCAAGTACAAGAACAGCAGGAGCGGAGCTTTTCTTAAGTTTTTCGGAAAGGAAGGCTACGGTTTCAAAACTTGCTTCGGTTTCCGAAGAACAGCCGGCAAAAGCCGCATAATATTTTAAGCCGTAATCTTCTGTAAAATAGCGGAAAGGGAAGCGGTCGCAGAAAATGAGGGTTTTATTCTGGGAATTTTCTACAACTGAGCGGAAAGAAAAATCCATTGCATCAATTTTCTTAAGATATTCCTGCAAATTTGTTTTATAAAGGCCGGCATTTTCTGGAAGGACAAGGCAGAGGACATCTGTAAAATACTGGCAGATGATTCTGGCGTTTTCAAGGGAGAGCCATACATGTTCATCATATTCAATTTCTTCTTCTGAATCTTCGGCTTCTTCCGCCTGCATTCCTTCTATTATCTCTTCTTCTTTTACCCGGTTTTTAAGAACTTCCATAAGGTTTATAACCTTCATATCTGGATTATTTGCATTTTCAAGGGCCTTTGAAACCCAGGCATCGCTTTCGCCGCCAACGTACATAAAAATATCAGCAGAAGAGATTGTGATGAAATCTGTGGCAGATGGCTGATAGCTGTGTAAATCTACCCCGTTTTTTACAAGCAGTGATACATAGGTAGAATCATCTTCATTACCGGTAATGTTCTGAGCCCAGTCGTATTCCGGAAAAATTGTACAGACAATTTTGACTTTCCTGTTGTTTGCATTGTCTGATTTTTTTGCAGTACATGATGTTAAAGAGAAAAGTAAAAGACCTGCAAGCAGTATAAAAAAAGATTTCTTCATTGTAATTCCTTACTTGTTTTCTGCGCATTCTTTACAAATGCCGTACAAGGTTGTTTTTTCTTTACAGATTTCAAAGCCCTCTGTGTTCTCAAGTTTTTCTATGAGATTTTGCGCAATTTTATTTTCCATATGAAAAATTTTACCGCATTCAGTACAGGACATATGAATATGCTCCCTGCAGCTTTGAACATCATAAAACTGAAAGAATGCTTCCCTGCTTTGTTCTTTTGTGTAACGGCGTATTTTGCCTTCCTGTTCCAGCGCTGCCAGATTTCTGTATACGGCACTACGGCTGATTTTATTTTGTTCCAGTGCAGCGGCTATTTGAGAGGCAGAAAACATTGTGTCTGGCGAAGATTTGAAAAAAGCCAGAAGAAGATTTCTTTGTTCAGTATTGTAAGTCATAAAAAAAGTGAAATTGCGACTTAATCGCAAATTGTAGAGTAAATATACCTTGCAAAAATGATTAGGTCAATACACATTTTTTTCTATTTATAAAGACATTTATTGTAAACATCGGGTAAATCTACTATATTTAATAAAAATAAAACACAATATCGCGAGGTATTTTTATGGCTACATGGTCAAATGTTGATTCTCTTTCTTCATGGAAGAAATTACAGTCTCTAAAAGGTATGGTTTGCATTGCAGATGAACTTTCTGCTTCAACTGCTGCAGACAGAATAAAAAAATATTCAGTTTCTATGGGCGGAGGCCTTACATATAATTATGCCGCTAAACAGGTAAACGAACAGATTCTTAAAACTCTTGCTGAACTTGCAGAAGAACAGCAGCTGGTAGAAAAATATCAGGAACTTCTTGATGGTGCTGTAATCAACACTGGAGAGAAACGTATGGTTCTTCATCAGCTTACCCGCGGTCAGCTTGGAAAAGACGTTATGGCTGACGGTGTAAACAAACGTGAATTCTACATTAATGAAGTAAAACGCATTGCAGAATTTGCAGACAAGGTTCACTCTGGCGAGCTCAAGAACGAAAAGGGCGAAAAATATACAACCGTTTGTCAGATTGGTATTGGTGGTTCAGACCTTGGCCCTCGCGCTATGTATCTTGCTCTGGAAAACTGGGCAAAGAAAAACAATACTTTCAAAATGGAAGCTCACTTTATCTCTAACGTAGACCCAGATGATGCTGCAAGTGTTGTAAAATCTCTTGATATTTCAAAGACAATCTTCATTCTTGTTTCTAAATCTGGAACAACACTCGAAACCCTTACAAACGAATCTTTCGTAAAAGAATTCATTAAAAAGGCTGGCTGCGATGCAAGCAAGCACATGATTGCTGTAACTTCAGAAACTTCACCTCTCGCACATAACCCTGATTATATGGCAGCTTTCTATATGGACGACTATATTGGCGGCCGCTATTCTTCAACTTCTGGTGTAGGCGGAGCCGTTTTGAGCCTTGCTTTTGGTCCAAAGGTATTCCAGGAATTCCTTGACGGAGCTGCAGAAGAAGATAAGCTTTCTTTAAATAAAGATATTTTGAAGAATCCTGCAATGCTCGATGCCCTTATTGGTGTTTACGAGCGCAATGTTCAGAATTATCCTGCAACTGCAATTCTTCCTTACAGCCAGGCACTCAGCCGCTTCCCTGCTCACCTTCAGCAGCTGGATATGGAATCTAACGGAAAATCAGTAAACCGCGACGGTGCTCCTCTTAATTATGTAACCGGCCCGGTAATTTTTGGTGAACCAGGAACAAACGGTCAGCACTCATTCTATCAGCTTCTCCACCAGGGAACAGACATCATTCCTCTTCAGTTCATCGCTTTCCGCGAAAATCAGACTGGCGAAGATGTTGTAATTGAAGATTCTACAAGCCAGGTAAAACTCTGCGCTAATGTAACTGCTCAGATTGTTGCTTTTGCCTGCGGTAAAAAAGATGAGAATCCTAACAAGGCTTTTGCCGGAAACAGACCAAGCAGCCTTATTTACGGTGAACAGCTTAATCCTAAATCTCTTGGCGCACTCCTTGCTCACTACGAAAACAAGGTTATGTTCCAGGGCTTTGTATGGAATATCAACAGTTTCGATCAAGAGGGAGTACAATTAGGAAAGACTCTTGCTAAAGCTGTATTAAAAGGTAATACAGATGGTGCTTTGGCTGCATATTCGAAACTGTTGATAAAGTAAACAGTTTCGATCAGGATGGCGGGTGGATGATTTATTCAGCCACCCGACAAACAAGTTTGTCAAGGTTTTAAGCGAAGCGTGCCTTGACGAACTTGTTTGCTGTATTTTTTTTTAAATAATTTCATAAATTGAAGCTTTAATGATATAATTTTCTATATACGTAAGTTATGGAGAGAATATGATTAAAGCAAAAAAACAAGGCAAACTGGTTTATTACATTGTAACTATTACTATCCTTATTGTAGCAGTTTTAACAACACTTCAGATTCTGTTTATAAACGGAAGAACAAAAAAATCTTTTGGGGCATCTTATGAAGAAAGCAGTTTAAAGATTACTGATGCCTATTCAAATGTAGTTTCAATGAAATTGAGTGAATATCTTAAGCAGATGCGTATGTATACCGAGGCAGATATTACTCAAACAGCTGATCCGCTTCAAATTCAGCAATGGCTTATAGCTCACGAAAAATCCCGAACTCCAGATTTTGACCGCATTGGTTTTATAGATCAGAAAGGGGATTTTTATAATGACCAGAATAAAATTACAAATGTCAAAGACAGAGTTTACTTTAAGGCAATTATGGAGCAGGGAAAGGATACAAACATTGATGATCCTGTTACCTCTAAATCAACTGGTACAACAATTATTCATGTCTCTCAGGCTGCAAAGGTTGGCGGAAAGACGGTTGGCTTTTATAGTGCTGTAGTTGGAGTAGATAAACTTACAGAGTTTGTCAGTTCCATTCGAATTGGAAAAACCGGCTATGCAATGCTTTTTAATAGTGAAGGTCAGTTAATTGTAACCTCTGCTCCAGAAGCAGATGAAAAAACTAAAAATGAACTTATGGAATCATTAAAACCTGTAACTCAGGCCTTGATGAGGAGAGAAAGTGGTGCCATCTGGCTTAATACAGGAAAACTTGGAAAAAAATACGTTACATATAAGCCTGTAGAAAATGCAGACTGGGGCTTTGCTTTTATAATTGATGAAAGACAGGTTTATGCAGGTGCCAGGGAAATTTCTATTACACTTGTAATTGCCGGTATAATTTTGGGCTTTGCCCTTATTATTGGAATTGGTGCCAGTATATTCCATGCCTTAAAACCTCTGGAAAAGGTAAAAGACTCGATTGATGAAATTGCTTCCGGAAAAGCTGATTTAACAAAGCGTATTACAGGTTCTGCAGAAAAGGTAAATAATGAAATTGGAGGAGTTGTACAAGGTTTTAACAAGTTTACAGATAAACTGCATAGTATAGTTTCTGATGTAAAAGCTTCCAAAGGGGTGCTTGAAGATGCCGGTTCAGACCTGGCTGCAAGTATGGAAGATACTTCTGCATCAATTACCGAGATTATAGCCAATATTTCCAGTGTTCATACTCAGATTACAAATCAGGGAAACAGCGTTTCTCAAACTGTAGGTGCGGTAAATGAGATTGCTTCTAATATTGAATCTCTTGAGCATATGATTGGAAATCAATCTATGGGAGTAAGCAATGCGTCTGCCGCCGTTGAACAGATGATAGGAAACATTGCCTCTGTTAATAACTCTGTAGATAAGATGGCAGATTCTTTTGATTCTCTTTCAGAAAATGCAAAGAGCGGGGCTGCAAAGCAGGACAATGTAAATACCTGTATTCAGGAAATTGAAGAAAAGTCTCAGATGCTGCAGGAGGCCAATACTGCTATTGCTGCAATTGCTGAACAGACAAATCTTCTTGCAATGAATGCGGCAATTGAGGCTGCCCATGCAGGAGAAGCCGGAAAAGGTTTTGCTGTAGTTGCAGATGAAATTCGAAAACTTTCGGAAACTTCAACGGATCAGTCAAAGACAATTGGTGACCAGCTTTCAAGTATAAAAGAATCAATTAATTCTGTTGTAGAAGCTTCCAGAGAATCAAGCGAGGCCTTTAATACTGTATCGAAAAAGATTCAGGAAACAGATCAGCTGGTTCGTCAGATAAAGGCTGCCATGGAAGAACAGCAGGAAGGCTCAAAACAAATTACAGATGCTCTTCATACAATGAATGACAACACAATAGAAGTTAAAACAGCTTCTGAAGAAATGGCCATAGGAAATAAGCAGATTCTTGAAGAGGTTCAGAATCTTCAGAATGCAACTTCTGTAATGAAGGCAAGTATGGAAGAAATGTCTGTAGGAGCAAAGAAGATAAATGAAACTGGCTCTGCCTTGTTTGAAATTACAGAAAAAATGAAATCTTCTATAAGACAAATCGGAGATCAGATAGACCAGTTTAAGGTTTAATTATTAGTTGCTCTGGCTTTTTAAAAGTTTGTCTATAATAAGCTGCCAGTCCTTCTGACTTCTTGAGCCCATATAGATTTCTCCAATCTGGTTACCATTTTTATCTATAAATATGCTTGTTGGAACTGCTATAACATCACGTAAAAAGCCGGACAGCATCTGATGGTTTGGAACAACATTTTTATAAGTTACTCCTGTCTGAGCAATAATGCTGTCTGCACTTTTTTTTGCTCTTGGAAGAAGTCTGCCTGTTGCATCGCTTACATCAATTGGAATGCCAATAATTTCTAGGCCCTTGTCCTTGTTTGCCTCGCTGAGTTTTGCCAGGTCTGGCATTTCCCTTATGCAGGGGCCGCAGAAGGTTCCCCAGATGTTTATCATGGTTATTGTATTTTTAGAATATATTTCGCTGCTGATTTCATTTCCATTCAGGTCTACAGAAGTAAATTCATAATTTACCTTTGGATTTTTGTTTTTTGCCTGGGCAAATAAAAGGGTAAAAGATGTAAGAAGTAAAAATAGAGTAAGTGATTTTTTCATTTTTCTTTCCTGGATATTTAAGATTTTACAAGTATAACATAATCTTTTATTTAAAGTTACATAAAGATTCTTATTGATTTACTTTGTAATCTTGTAATATTTGCATAAAAATTGTATGTTTTATGTATATTTATACAGTTTTTGAGGCAATTTATGAAAGAAAGACAGTCACGGCTAAAGGCAATAAAAAATCTCATTAAAAATAATACTATTGAGAGTCAGGACGATTTGCTTGCCCTTTTACAAAAAGAAGGTTTTGAAGTTACACAGGCAACTTTAAGCCGCGATTTGAAACTGCTCAAAGTTGGTAAAGTTCCAGACGGAAAATCAGGTTATATGTATGCCTTCCCTGGGGAAGAAGAATCAAGCGAAAGTGAATCAATTTATGTACATGATTTTTTGCGCGGCTATGTAAGTATTGACTGGAGCGGAAATATGGTTGTAATTAAAACTTTTTCCGGTCATGCAAACAGTGTCTGCAATGCTGTAGATAATTTTAATCTTGATGAGGTTCTGGGAACTGTCGCAGGTGATAACTGTATGTTTGCCTGTTTAAAAGAAGGTCTTACCGGAGAAGATTTTATGCAGGCCTTAAAAAAACATATTCCGGGGCTTGAAGACTAAAGAAGTTAAAGTCTAAATAACTTGTTACAATTTGCATTTTGGGTTAAAGTAACTCCATGCTGTTTACAAGTACAAGAAATAATAATTTACAGGTGAGTTTTTCAAAAGCGGTAAGGGATTGTATTCCTGATGACGGGGGTGTTTTTATTCCATCTTCAATAGAAGATTTACGCCGCTGGATTTATTATATTGATGAAACAACTCCTTTTTCTTCTATAGCCGGTTCTCTTACTTCGGCCTTAATGCATGAAGAGTTTTCTCCAATTATTTGTGAAACAATCGCAACCGCTGCCTTCCCCGTAGAGCCTGTTGTCCGCCAGCTGGGTGGAAGCCTTTTTATGATGGAAATGTATCATGGTTTTACAGGCTATCACAGAGATTACGGGGTTTCTTATCTTTGTTCTTATCTTGAAAATACACTGCAACTGCAGGGTGGAAAGGCTATTCTTCTTGATTTTACTCATGGTGGCCTTGGCGCCCTTATGTCTAAAATTTTAAAAGGCAAGAAAAATATAAAATCTGTCCTTGTTTATAAAAAAGGAACCTTGCGGGGCCTTGATGAAGACAGTTTTGTATGGAACGGCGGAAATATTTATCCTGTAGAAATGGAAGGTTCTGAGGATGAAATTAAGGCTGCAATTTCCAGAGTTTTTTCAAATAAAGACTTTGTAAGGGAACATGGACTTACTGTTGCAAATACAACCAATGTCTGCCGCCTTTTAGGTCAAATGTTCTTTTTTCCATATTCTTTTGCCCAGGTAAAAAACAAATTTAACGGGGAACTTTATTATGCTATGGGAGCCGGAAATTACGGCAGTCTTATGGCAGGCCTTTACAGCTGGCGCTTTGCCCTTCCTGTAAATGGATTTTATGTTCCTTCAACTCCGGCTCTGGCCCGCAGTCCATCCGGTGCTCCTGTTGTTTTAGATTCTATTGTTGATTTGAAGGCAAGGGGAGTTGCAGATCCTGTAGTGCCTGCTAACCTTGAAAGACTGGAAGCCTTCTTTGGTAAAAATGAAATGATGATGAGGAATTTTATTTTCCCTACAGATGTTTCTGAGGACCAGATGGATGCAGCCGCCAAAGAACTTTACATGAAGTATGGCATCTTTGCAGATAAGGATACTGCAAGGGCTTACGCTGTAGTTCAGGAAAATTGTCCGGGAGTTTTTGATGAGGACGGAGCCTTTATTCTTACAGCCTATAATCATCCGGCTTTATCTTCAGATTACTGCAGACATGTAATTGGCGAAGCTCCAAAGATGCCTGAAGAAATTAAAAAGACTTTTACCCCGGTAACACTTTCGCGTCCTGTAATTTCTTCGGAAGAAGAATTAAAGAAGATAATTGAAGGGCTTTGGAAGTAGCCCTTCAGTTGGAAGGGGGATTTTCCCTTTATTCAGTTCGCCAGAAGAAGTCTCTGTCTATCTTAGATAAATCAGAAAGGCCTTTTATTTCAATCCTGCTCTGGTATGCATTGTAATCTCCGTCATACTCTACCCATACATGGAGAACGAGGCCTTCTTTTGTACTTATTACATATTCCATACCTTCTCCGTAGCTTCTGCCAGGATCTTCGGCAAGGTAATAGTATTCAACAGAAGAAATTGTATATTTGAGTTCTTTTTCTGTTTCTTTTACACTGTAACCATTAATATAATCTTTATAATCTGCTTTTGCTTCCTTCCATTCAAACTCAAGTTCAGCAGTTTTTTTGTCCAGGTCAAAAGTCCACTCAAAGGTGCTCTGGTTTTTCTCTTCGTCATCGTTGCCATATTCAACCTTTACTTTTGTGCCTTTTTTGTAAGCAGTCTTTTTGTATTTAGAGGCTAGTTTTGATGCTTTATAAATAAGGCCGGAATCTCCCTTTGCTTTACTAACCTGCTCATATATGTTTCTTACAATTTTACCTTCTTCGTTAACCTCATTCATGCTTAAATTACTGCTTTGTGAAGCAACCTGGTTAAAGGAATTTCCTAGACGGCTGTAAAGGTCTTCAAGATCATCCATATCAGAATCATCATCGTTATCATCACCAAAGTCGCTGTCATCCAAATTTTCGCAGGCCTTAATTACGGCTTTAGCATTAGCTTCAACAATTGCGTAATCTTTCGCATTTACGTTTTTCTTTAATTCGGCCAGAGGATCCATTCCCATTGCCTTAAGCAGTGCCGTAGATTCAGCATCAAGTTCGCTTGCTCCGCAAAGAATAACTGAACACTGACTTATCATCTGGAATTTTTCTATGCAGTTTGAACCGCTGATTCCATATTTATTCAAAATCCCGTCAACTTTTGCTTTTTGTTTTGCACTTGCATTTATTGAATCGCCGGACCAGGCCCCAAGGTCTTTTAATTCCTTTACAATTGCGTTCAGATTTTTGGCCCAGTTTTTAACATCGCTGTCGTTAAGTCCTGTACTTGCAGGTTCTGCAAATAAAGAAGCAGCAAGAAAAAAACACATAAAAACTGTCATGACCCTTTTTAATACTTTTGTCATAAAGGCTCTCCTTATCATGAAAATAATTTTTGTATCGGGAAAAAATACATTTTCCAGTGCATATAATTTTACTTTACTATTATGTTACGGGCAAATGAAAAATTATGGGGGAGGCAAATGAAAAATCTGTACAATAAATCAATATTTTCATACAACTTATTCTGATTGCCCAAGCGGTAAGGGGGTGTTATAGTTTTTATAACAAAATGTTTAATTGAGGTAAAGGATGGATTCAATTGTAGTTTCCTGTGACAGGGATTTGAACAAAATCAGCCGTGATATTTACGGCCATTTTTCGGAGCATCTGGGACGCTGTATTTACGGTGGTTTCTGGGTAGGTAAGGATTCTGATATTCCAAACATTAATGGATACAGAAAAGATGTTGTAGAGGCTTTTAAGGAAATTGCTATTCCTAACCTGCGCTGGCCGGGCGGATGTTTTGCCGACGAATACCACTGGCGGGATGGAATTGGCCCATATGAAAAACGTAAGAGAATGATTAATACCCACTGGGGCGGAGTTGTAGAAGACAACTCTTTTGGAACCCACGAATTTCTGGGACTTTGTGAACTTTTAGGTTGTAAGCCATACATCAATGGAAATGTTGGTAGCGGCACTGTTCAGGAAATGAGTGAATGGGTTGAATATATGACTTTTGGCGGCGAATCTCCAATGAGTAAGCTTCGCCAGGAAAACGGACGCAAAGAGCCCTGGAAGGTTGATATGTTTGGCGTTGGTAACGAAAGCTGGGGCTGCGGCGGAAACATGAAAGCTGAACATTATGCAAATCTTTACCGTCAGTATCAGACTTACGTTCGCCAGTACGGTGCAGATAAAATCTTTAAGATTGCCTGCGGACCAAATTCCAGTGACTGGAACTGGACCGAAGTTTTAATGCGCGAAGCTGCTCCCCTTATGGACGGACTTTCTCTTCATCATTATACAATTGAACCAAGCTGGGAAAATAAGCACACAGCCACAAACTTTGACGAAAAGGGCTGGTATCTAGCTCTTTCTAATGCTTCCTTTATGGAAACTCTGGTTCGCCGTCATGACGAAATTATGAGTAAGTACGACCCAGATAAGCGTATTGCCCTGGTTGTAGACGAATGGGGCATGTGGCATGCTGTTGAACCTGGAACAAATCCCGGCTTCCTCTACCAGCAGAGTACTATTCGAGATGCTCTTGTTGCAGGAATTACTTTGAATATCTTTAATAATCATTCTGACCGTGTTCGTGTTGCAAATATAGCCCAGGCAGTAAATGTTCTTCAGTCACCAGTTTTGACAGAAGGAAACAAACTGATAAAAACTCCAACATGGTATGTATTCCACATGTACAAAGCTCATATGGATGCAAATCTTCTTGCCTGCCGTGTTGCAACAAATCAGATTGGACCGGATGACGCCCGCATAGACGCTGTAACTTCATCCGCTTCTCATAAGGATGGAACTTACACAGTCACCCTTACAAACGCAGAACTTTCTGGAAACAAAGATGTGAGCGTAAGGCTTGCCGGCCTTAGTGGAAAAATCAGCGGGGCAAAGGCCAGTCTGCTTTCTTCTGATCAGATGAACAGTTGTAATACCTTTGAAGCTGCAGATAAGATTTGCGAAAAAGAGCTTTCTGTACGTCTGGTGGCTGATGATGAAGTTGTGCTGACTCTTCCTGCTATGAGTGTCGTAACGGTAAGCCTTACTATAAAATAAGCTCGAACACAAAACAGATGTGCTTCCGCGGCGGCGTTTCAAAAACTGTGGCTGAGCGTAATTGGTATCCGACTCGCCTGCGGCTCGCGAACGCTCAGATGCAGTTTTTGCTCCGCCTCTGCTCGCGCACATCTGTTTTGTAAGAACGTTTTTATACTTAGGAGTTACCGAAATGACACTATGTCCGGAATGCGAAAATAAGGCTTATCTTTCCTCATTAGAAATGACTCCTGAGCTGCTTGAAGAAATGGCTGCGCAGGAGCCGGTAACTGAGGATACTGCCGGCGAAGACCTTTACCGCTCCAGGCTTGAAATCTGCAGTTCATGTGATAAACTGATTGGTGGAATGACTTGCCGGGAGTGCGGCTGTTTTGTTCAGTTCAGGGCAAGGCATAAGAGTGCCTCATGTATCTGGGGAAAATGGTGATGAGCCGGGGAAAGCCTGGAAATATAAAAGGAAGTTTTTATGAAATATTATGACAAAAATGAAGTAGCACCAGTGCCACCAATGGGCTGGAACAGTTATGACTACTACAACACAATGGTAAATGAAGAACAGGTTCGTGCAAATGCAGAATATATGGCAAAGAATCTGAAAAAATATGGATGGGAATATGTAGTAATTGATATTCAGTGGTCTGACCCTGCTGCGGGCAGCCGCAATAAAAATGGAATTCAGTACATTCCCTTCAGCTGCTTTTGCGTAGATGAATATTCCCGCCAGATTCCGGCTCCAAACCGCTTTCCTTCAAGTGCCGGTGGAAAGGGCTTTAAGCCTCTTGCAGATTACATTCATTCACTGGGATTGAAGTTTGGAATTCACATTATGCGCGGTATTCCACGTTTTGCAGCTCATGACCACATGGCAATTAAAACTCATGATGGTTCTGCCGTAACCGCAGATATGGTTGCAAATCCATATTCTTTGAGCCGCTGGAATCCTGATATGTACGGGGTAGACGCTAATTCGCCTTATGCCCAGGACTATTATGATTCTGTATTTGAACTTTATGCCCAGTGGGGTGTAGATTTTGTAAAGGTTGATGATATCTGCAATACAAATATGTATCCACAAAATCCATATTCTGCAGAAAAAGAAGTAGAAATGATTGCAACTGCCATTCAAAACAGTGGCCGTGGCATGGTACTTTCTTTGAGTCCTGGACCTGCGCTAATTGAAAAGGCTCATCACTACGAAAACTACGCAAACATGTGGCGAATTACAGATGATTTCTGGGATGACTGGAAATTCCTTAAGGCAATGTTTGAACGCTGTGAAGTATGGCAAAAGCATACCGGTAACGGAAACTGGCCTGACTGCGATATGCTTCCAATGAACCGCCTTGGCTGGGGCTGGGCTGACCCGGATGCACCGGAAGAAAGCAAGGGCTGGAGCTGTAAGTTTACAAAGGAAGAAACCCGCACAATGATTACTCTCTGGTGTATTTTCCGTGCTCCTCTTATGATTGGTACTGATTTACCTCAACTGGATGATTTTAATCTTTCGCTTCTTACAAACGAAGAAATCATAGCCATGAACAAGTGTCCTAATCAGGCCCGTCAGCTTTCTCCGTCTTTAGCTGGAGAAAAGATTGTTGCCTGGTATAACTATATTGGTCCTGGCGAGGATGGTCAGAATCATGCTTATTACGCTTTCTTTAATATTACTGATGAAGACCAGACTCTTACCTTTAATGCTAAAGCCGAAGACCCGGATGATGGCTCCGCACCTGCAAAACCTCTTATCCGTGATTTGTGGGAGCACAAAGATCTTGGCGACAGCGTAAAACTCGTTTTACCACCACACAGCTGCAAGGCTTTTAGAGTATAAATAAAATAGCGAAGCGGAGAATTACTTTTTTAAGTGGTTTTCCGCAAAAATCATAAAATCATAAAAGAAATATCTAATATTTGGCTCCAATCTTTTATAATATATACCTCTTGCAGAAATCCATTATAAAATGAAAATCCACAAAATCCACTTCCTTCAATATTGTATTCCAAATCTTTAATAATGGAATTTTCTTTGATTGAGTAATTTTTTTCACTAAAAATATTGATTACTTCTTCAATTGTTGTATCTTTACATATATTTCTTTGTAATATATCTTTGTCTGTTAATTTTATTGATAAAGATAGACAAACGAATTCTTCCATTTCAGGAACCCAAACGTATATCCTTCCAGTATTTTGATTTGATACTTTAATCATACAATGTGAATCTTTATTAAATGTACCTTCAATTTTATATTCCTTTGAATATGTATCGTAAAAATCCTGGTATTTAAGTCTGTTATTATTAAGTTCAATATCTTTAAAAGGATATCTGATAAAATCACTCATTTCCAATGGAATAATTTTTATATTACAAGAATATTTTTCTAATAATTGATTTAATTCTTTTACTTTTTCTTTTGTAAGAATTCCTTCATTCGACCAGTTCTGTAACATTTCACCCATAGTATCACCGTAAGAAGTTGTCAGGCTGGGATCTGCACCATTTATTAAAAGTAATTCTGTAATTTTCTCATTGCCATTATATAAAGCATAAAACAAAGGTCCTGCAAACATATTATGTTTAACATCTATTAATTCTTTTCCATCATCTAAACTTAATAAATATTCAACAATAGAATATTTATTCATTCTTACAGCCTCAATTAATGCTGTTGAAGATGAGCCTGAAAGACTTGCTCCATTTTCATATGCAAGTTTTACTAATTTTAATTGAATATCGTCTGAATATGCTGATGTTTCTTTTAAAACCTCTTCTATACTGATATTTTCTATATTATTATCTATGGCGCTATAAGGCTCAGAGTAAATAAATTTTGTAAAAAGACAAACTATTAAAAATATTAATGATTTTTTCATTTTTCCTTTCATAAATAAGCACCCCATTGCGGGAGTCCGCAAAGCTTTGTTATGTGACATCTATATCTGCTTCTGCCAGAGTTTTTTCAATAAAACCGACTATATTTTCCATGAAGATTTTCTCTCGCCTGAAATAATCCTCTTCTGAATCTGTAATTTGATTACAGGCTTTTGAGATTACTTCTGCATAATTTTCTGGAAGTTGTTGCAAGCTGTGGGAATAATAAATTGCCCTATCTTCTGACGGAGAATAAAATCCATTCAGATAAAATAAGGCCCGTATTCCTGCTCTTATTGCTGTATTCAAATTCTCATGTAATTGGATGAATGCGTCTCGGCGATACCAGCGGTCTTTTTTATAATCTGAAATAAGATAATGAATGTAACCAAGCGAACCATTCAGATTATTTTCTAAATTCTCTTTTACAAACTGATTGATTTTTACAAGTTCATTTTTATAGGAATTATTCGGGTCGTATAAAATCTGGGATTCCAATACAGAAAATTTTCTCGGCTCTTCAAACTTAGAAAACATATCTGTATCAATAAAATCAGTGAACAAAATCTCAAACCATATACCATCAAAGTTTATACAATGAAAAGGAATTTCCGGCTCTTGATTAGCCCCGAAAATATCTTCTGCTGTAATACTGCTGCCGTTTTTACGCATAACGATTAAATCGACCATACCATTGTATTCGTCGTTTTCTTTTTTCTGCGGAAAATAATCACCTCGGGAAACGCTTCCAGAAAGAAGAATTGTTTCAATTTCTGATTTATCTATTGAATTTATGAAAGTGGAGGTTTTATCTTTCATTTTCTGTATAAAATCTTTTTGTTGTTCAATAATTACTTCTTTAGTTTTCATACTTTTTCCTGTTTCTAACCCAGTGGGCTGTGCGTATAACAATTGCTTAAACGGTGGCGCGGCAAGACCGTGACATCCGCTTTGAAGATTTGTTATGTGCTTATTTACTCTAAATAACCGCCGTAGCACCAGCCAGTCATTCCTACTTTTAATTTATTACCATCTCTGTCATTTCCAGAGATAATTTCTACTTTTACCCAGTTTGATTTTATTCCGTCGATTGTTTCATCTTTTCCAAGCTCAAGGATTTTTACCTTTGTTCCAGCTGACATTACCGTTAGAACTTGAGTAGAAGTTGCTTCGCCCGAGCGGAGCTTCAGGTTTTCTTTGACGGTCATTAATTTGTTCATCACTATATTTGAAGATGTTTTTAAGAGAATATTATTAGACTCTTCTATATAAGTTCCAGTTATAATATTTGACCATGAATGTTTAAGATTTTCAGCAATTGGAAATAAATTTGAATCTTTAGATTTATAAGAGGAATTTATATATTTAATCATAGAAGATACCCATTCTTTGTTTACCTGCATAAGTTCAATAATTAACTTATTATTTTGCCCATTATATACTCTAAGTCGATTTCCATTTTTCTCTATTATAAATAAAACTTCTTGATTTTCTGAAATATCAGGAATATTACTAAATGATTCATCATTAAATGCAAGAATATGCGATTCCGCCTCATCTTCTAATTCACAATACAAGTAATAAACATTATTTTTTTGTTTTATATTTTTTATGGAATAGCAATATATACCGTATGCATCATACATTGTTAAAAATGTATTTCTAAACTCCAAGGTATGTAATTGTGACAGAGGCATCACTTCTTTAACATTTTTATATCTTTTATACCAATCAGAATAATCTTCAAGTTTTTTTCCTGAAGTTAATAATTCATTATACCAAATTGGAATCCATCTTTTATCGTTTCTATTCGACTTATTTGTTATTATTTCCTCTGGAAGTACATCTGAATTCTCCAAAACAAGATTATCAGCAGAAATCCACCCTAATTCATATTTTATCATATGATCGAATATCTCGTAGGGTTCTACTGATTCATCTTGAATCCAAGCTGCTTTTGAAGATTGAAATATTTGGTTGGAATTGACAATATCCAATTTTTTTTGCTGTTTGTTATATAATTCAGACTGTGTGAAATAGTCAAGAAAAGTGCAGTCCTAAATACCCCTTAAATCAAGCTGCTTTTAACAGAGCAGTTTTTGACAGTCTGTATTTTGATGGAGGAAGACCTCCGTTTACAGTGCTGATTCTTACTG
>JAEESZ010000007.1 GCA_016286535.1 Treponema sp.
GCAAGACGGGCATTATATTCATCTGTAACAAGCTTTGCCCTCTTATCATAATTCACCTTACTCAGCTTAAGCGATTCCAGAACAAATAAATCGTTATCCCGTTTATCTTCAGCCTGCCTTATTTTCTGCTGCTGATCAGCCTCCAGAGCCGACTTCTGCTTTACCAGTTCCTCGTATTTTCCCTGAGCCTTGCTCACAGAATCCAGTAAATCGCGCAGATTAAGGGAATCGAATTCTTCAAGACTGACAGTAATTTCTTCGTTGGTTTTATCAATCCCCTTTGTTATAAAAAAGGCGGCCAGAATAATTACAAAGGCAGTTCCTGCAAGCAGAAGCCAGGTAAAATAGGATTTGTTTTTTCGGGTTTTTGCAAATTCTTCCTTAATATCATAAACATCTACGTTTGTGCCCTTCTGTAAAGTTTGTAATTCCTTGTTCAGAAAGAGAAGAACTTCATCATGCCTTTTGTTAGAAGCTTTTTTTTCTATTTTGTTGTCATTGTCCATATTCCACTCCAGCCTTCAGGGGCAGCTTTACTGCCCATTCTTTCAAGGAAAACCTGTCCCACTTCCAGATTGCTGTTTTTAATAAAGCTGCGGGCACTTTTCCAGTCCCCCTTGTAATAGGCCTGCAGGCCCTCTTCAAAGTTTTCCCAGGCAGCCTTCATTTCTTCAGTAGCATCATTTATATCCAGAGGGAAATAAATCTTCTTTCCTTCTGTTTTACCCTTTACCAGAACAGTATCTATTTCGTAGAACTTGTAACGGTTAGACTCTTTTTCTACTTCATGTTTTATGTATTCTGAAACAATTACGGGAAGATGATAGATTCTTGTAAGGCCTTCCAGGCGGGAAGCGGAGTTTACATTATCGCCAATTACCGTATTTGCCATATGTTCGTTAGAACCGATATTTCCATAGAAAACGGTTCCGCCGTCAATTCCAACTCCAACATCAATTAAAACTGCCTGAAAAACTTTTTCTTCCGACTCGATAAGCTTGCGGCTTTTTTCAATTTCGTGACGGCGCACAATCATTTCTTCGCGTAGGCTTGCCGTTACGTGAGTTATGTCCCAGGCGGCCCGGATTGCGTTATAGGATTTTGACATATCGGAATCCAGGGTACCGTAGATTGCAAGAATTGCATCTCCAATAATGGAACCTACTACGCCGGCATTTTCGTGCACCTTATGAATTACCCGGTTGTAGTGAACATTCAAAAGGTCGATGATATCATTTCCCAGAGTTTCTGTTCGGTAGGTAAAGCTGCGGATATCAGAAAAAAGGATGGCAAGTTCCTGCTGGCGGCCTTCGAGCAGAACGCCCTGTTCTGTGTAGGCTTTTGCAACAACGTCCTTGGAAACGAATTTCTGGAAGGTGTGAAGCAGGCTGTTTACAGATGCAGAAAGTGAATTGAAGGAAGTTGCCATGTAAGTAATGTCATCATTTGGAGCCTTTGAAATATCGATAAGACCCATCTGCTTTGATTTTTGCATTTCGTAAAGGTCGTTTGTAAAACGGTGGAGGGATTTGAATTCCTTATGCAAAATTGCATAACCAATAAAAAGGAAGGCAAAGGTCAAAACCATAATTATGATTGCCGACCAGTAAAAAACCTGTCTTATATTTGTATTGATATCTGAACGTAATTCTGCACGAATTAAATAATAGTCCCAGTCTGACTGATATTTATAAACACCAAAAAATTCCCCGTCCAGGGTGCGGAACAAAATAGAACCTTCCTTTATTCCATTTTCAAGATTTGAGTTTAATTCTTTAAGAGCTTCAAGGTCTACAAATCTTGACCAGAAAAGTTTTTCGTTCTGGGTCGCAATAAACTGAATATCACCGCTTTTGGAAACTCCAAGGGCAACACTATTAGGATTTGAAAAACCTGCCACTGCCATTCTGCGCATGGAAGCAAGGGAATCATCTTTGTTTTTTGAGTAAGCATAAATCTGATATTGATTTGAAGCATTGTTATACAGCTCTTTAAGCTGGTCAACCATTATCTGATTATTAAGACGGATAATCTGTCTCTGGGTAAGCTGCAGGGAAATAAAATTCGTTGCAAAGTTAGACAGCATAATTAAAATAAGAAAGATGAGACCTATTTTAAAGCCAACCGGAACAATTCTGGTTTTTCCAACCTTTGAAAACAATTGTAACTTCGCTGCCACAGATAATCCCTCCAGATATAACTAATTAATTATAAGCGCATTGATAAAAATTCACAATCTTATTATTCTTTTAGAATGAATAAGAAAAAATCTCTTCTCCGTTCTGGATTAATCCTTTCATTAATGACCCTTGCATCCAGAATTATGGGCTTAGTCAGAGAAATGACTAAAGCAGCCTTTCTTGGAACAGGAATGTACGCCGATGCCTTTTCTGTTGCCTTTATGATTCCAAACCTTTTACGTAGGCTTTTTGCAGAAAACGCAATTTCCGTAGCTTTTATTCCAACCTTCAAAGGTTATATAGAAAAAGAAAATACTGAAGAAAACAGAAAAGAAACCCAGGATTTTATAAACTCTACCTTTACCCTGGTAAGCTTTCTTACCGCCTGCGTTGTAGTTACCGGCATTATTATCACCCCGCTTCTTATGCCCCTCTTCTGCAAAAAACCAGCAGACAGCACTGCCCTGGACTATGCCCAGCAGGTAGAATACTGGCTGCTTCAGAGAAATGAAATCACAATCCTTACAAGGATTATGTTCCCTTATCTCTTTTTAATTTCCATTGCGGCATTTTTCCAGGGAGTTTTAAACGGCTGTAAGATTTTTGCACCATCCGGCTTTACTCCGGTTTTATTTAACGGAATTGTAATTCTGGCAACCTATATTCTTTCTCCTTACACCGAAAATCCTGCCCGTGCAATGAGTTACGGCGTAATTGCCGGCGGAAGTATTCAGGCCCTCTTCCAGTTTCCCTTCCTGCGAAAAACCGGCTGGAAGGTTTGCTTTACAGGTTTAAGAAAAACCTTTACAAATCCCGGCACAAGAAAAGTGATTGCCCTTATTGTACCTACAATAATTGGTATGGCTGCCTACCAGCTGAACGACCTGGTCAGCACTTCGGTTGCGACCAGAGCCGGGGAAGGAATTGCCGCCAGTCTTCAATACAGTCTCAGACTTCAGGAACTGATTCTTGGAATATTTGCAGTTTCAATTGGAACCGTAATTCTTCCTGACCTGAGCGGTTTTGCCAATTCAAAAAAATGGGATGAATTTAACCTCATGCTTATAAATGCCATTAAGATTATGATTGTTATTTCCATTCCGGTTACCGCATATGCCCTTGTAACAGGAAAAGAGCTGATAAGCCTGCTTTACAAATCAAAAGCCTTTGACGATAACTCTGTTCTTCTGACTCTTGGAGAATTCCGCTACCATATTGCAGGCCTTGTTTTTATTGCCCTTAACCGCATCATTTCGCCTGCCTTTTATGCCCAGGGAAACACAAAGCTTCCAACCCTGAGCGGAATCATATCTTTTGTTTCAAACATCATTCTGGTATTTATTCTGGTTTATCCTATGGGAGGCAACGGCATTGCACTTGCCCTTTCTCTTGCCAGTTTTGTAAATACCGTCTTCCTTTTTATTTTTATGAAAAAGATGAAAGACATTAAAGTAAAGAGCATTGTAATAAGTACCATTCTTTATGCAGTCAAAATAAGTATCTATGCCTTTATTGCAGCCCTTCCCTGCTACTTCCTCCGCCCTCTTTTACTTAAGGTATTTGAACCTTACGGCAGACTGATTGGCTACGGAATGCCTGTCTTTATTCTTGCCCTCATTTATTTTATAATAGGCGCACTTGAATTAATCATTACAAAAGATGAAATTGTAAAGATTATTCTTGGAAAATTTAAAAGAAACAAATAGGTGATATATAATGGATTTTACAGAAGACGAATTAAAAGAAATCTACAAAAAGAGAGTAAAAATACTTTCAACCCATCTTGCAGAAAATAACATTGGAGCCTGCGTTTTTATAGACAGCGAAGAACACAGGGAACCTGCCGTAAGATATTACACCGGACACATCAGTGATGCTGTAGTCATCATCTTTTCTGACGGCTACTCAATTCTTATTCCCTGGGACGAAAATCTTGCAAAACAGTATGCCACTGCTTCAAAAATAATTCCTTACACTAAATATAAAAATTCAGATCTGGATGCAGTTAAAGCAGTTTTAAAGCTTTTTGATTCCCACATGATTTCCGGCAAGGTTGAACTTCCTCCATACCTGACTTACCCTCACTATCTGCAGTTCCTGGATGCCCTTTCAAATTTTGACTGCCGCTGTACAAATAACGGAAGCCACGACTTTTCAACTCGCTGCAGAATTGTAAAGGATGAATATGAAATCAACTGCCTGAAGACTGCAGCTAAAGTCGGCGATTTGATTATTGATGAAATTGAAAAACAGATCAGGGCAAAAAAAATCAAAACTGAAATGGATGTTGCCCTCTTAATAGAAAAAATGTGCAGGGAAAACAAATGCGAAAGAACTGGTTTTGACACTCTTGCAGCCGGACCAGAAAGAAGCTTTGCAATTCACGCCTTCCCAGGTTACACAGATTATCCATGGCCTGCAAAAGGTCTTTCTATTCTTGATTTTGGAGTTGTTTACAAGGGCTATACCAGCGACACAACCCTGACTGTAGCCTGCGGAAAATTAAGCCTGCAGCAGCAGAAGCAGCTGAATCTTGTTGAACATGCCTACCAGGAATGTCTCAAGCTCTATACTCCGGAACACACTATTGTTGAGGCTGCTAAAAAAGCTGATGCAGTATTTGCTAAAGCCGGAAGGAAGATGCCTCATACCCTGGGACACGGAATCGGACTTGAAATTCACGAATATCCAAGGGTTAGTACAAAAACTGATTCAGAACTTCACTTCCTGCCCGGAATGGTTCTTACCTGTGAACCAGGTCTTTACGACCCGGAAATTGGCGGAACCCGTCTGGAAAATGACGTTCTCATTACAAATGATGGTAACGAGGTAATTTCTCATTCAAGAATCATAATTCTTGAGGACTAAAATATCTGACTCTTTCTGTCTTCCAGTTCAATTCTTTCAAGGATATTGTCAAGGCTGGCTTCCATTGCGGAAACTAAGGCCTTGTCCTCCAGGAATTTTGAAAGATTTTTCATATCCATTATAACCTTGTAAAGTAGGGAATTTGGAAGCTGGGTTTCTGAATAAACTTCTATATTCTGAAGGTGACTCAGATACTCTTCTCCAAGCACTCCGGATTTAATTAAGGCTGTAGCTGTATTCAAAAGGCCCGGCTTTCCGGACATTCTGGAAATTATATACTCTATTACAAGACGCATTCTGTTGGAAACAAAACTGTTCTTTTCTGATTCCGGAATAAACTGACTGAAAACTTTGATTTTCTTAAAGAGTTCAATTTCGTCTTTATATTCTTCGGCTATGCTGTCGTCACTCAAGATGCGTTCAATTTTTTCAAGCATGCCATCATCACTCTCGCTTTCTTCAATCTGAATGTCAACTTCAGCTTCTGGCTGGCCAAGGCTGATTTCTGCTAAATCGCGGGTAAGAAGTTCTTCTGTAGTAACAAACTCTGCATCCTGGTCAGGG
The DNA here is from genome assembly GCA_016286535.1 of Treponema sp. Taxonomy (GTDB): domain Bacteria; phylum Spirochaetota; class Spirochaetia; order Treponematales; family Treponemataceae; genus Treponema_D. The sequence continues at coordinate 5,613 of JAEESZ010000007.1, forward strand.
CTGATAGAAAGAGGGATAACTTCTGCTTCTGCCGGTGCAGGTTCACCTTCCTCTACCGGCACAGTTTCTGCTTCCTCTGCGACAGGCTCAGCTTCCTCTGCCGGCGCAGGTTCACTTTCCTCTACGGCAGTTTCACTTTCCTCTACTGCAGCTTCGGCTTCCTCAGCAACAAGTTCAACTTCCCCGGCGGCAGGTTCAATTTCATCTGCCACTGGAGCTTCACCTTCCCCGGCCATAACTTCGACTTCGTCTGCGGCTTCGTTTTCCCCGGCAGTAACATATTCCTCTTCCCCGGCGACAGGCTCATCTTCCTCTGCCGGCACAGTTTCAGCTTCCTCTACCGGTGCAATTTCTGTCTCCTCCGCGGCAGTTTCAACTTCCCCCGCAGTTTCTGTCTCCTCCACGGCATTTTCAACTTCCTCAAATGCAGGCTCAGTCTCTTCTACCGGACTTTCAGCATCATCCATAAGAGATTCAAACTCCTTATCCTGCTCCCGGAATTTTTCTTCCTGTAAAGCCTGAACCTTATCAAGAGCTTCCTGCAGAGATTTCTGATTCTCTTCCTGCATTTTCTTCTGCTGTTCTGCCAGCTGCTGGGCCATCTTCTGGGCTGCAAAAGCCGCTTCCATTGCATAAGCCGCATTATCCATTGCCATCTGCTGCATTCTTGAATCCATCATAGGATTCTGGTAAGGCTGATTTTGATATGGCTGATTCTGGTATGGCTGCTCTGGGGCAGGATAATTCTGGTAAGGCTGGTCCGGAACCTGCTGATTCTGGTATGGCTGTCCCTGGTCAGCAGAATTACTGTCTGACAAACTTATATCCGGCTGATTAAGGCCTGCCTGATCAAAATCATCAGAAGCTGACTGACTCAAATCGTCTGAGTCCGGCTCAGACTCCGCATAATCTTTTGCATAATCATCTGCATAATCATCAGCAGCCGACGAGGCTCCTGCAGGATCCCCATTACGCAAACCGTTTTCTAAAGAATCATTCTGCTGTTTTGAAGCATCATCATCAAAAATATCTTCATCACCAAAAACCTGGGAAGAATCTTCTTTTTCCTGTTCCCTTTCTTCTTCCTCTTCTTCATCTAAGGCATCAAAGAAATCACCTTCCTCTTCAAGAAGTCCTTCCTGCAAAGGAACATTTCCCCCCATCATCGAATAGTCAAATTCTTCTTCTTTTTCTTCTTCTGCCGGAGCCTGACTTGTCTGCTCTTCAACTTTTTCATTTTCTACAAGAGGAGCAGGCTTTTCTTCAACCACTTCTGCAACAGGCTCGGCCCTTTTTGCAAGTTCATTTTTAAACTGTTCTATTTTTTTGTCTGCAAGCGCATTTGGAACGCGGATAGCACGGCTCCTGGAATAAGAATCCATTGCCTTTTCAAGGTCCCCCTGACTCTCAAAAATCTGTCCCAGCATATTGTAGCCTTCCGGATTCTGAGGCCTGCGCTCAACATAATCATTTGCATATTTTTCTGCCTTTTCAAATTTTCCTATCTGATTAAAGCGGGAAGCAGCCCCCAGCATATAATCTTTATAATGATGATTCTGTCTTCTGATTTTTTCGTAATACTTCTGGGCTTCTTCTTCCTGGTCCTTACAAATATAGTACTGGCCATAAAGGTCAAGAACCCCGGTGTCCTTGCCGCCGTCTTCTTCGTAAAGTTCGCGGACATTTGTAAGGGCAGCTTCATAATCTTTTGCAGTTAAGAGAGAATGAACATACTGCTTACGGATATCTCTGTTTTCTGGTTCCAGCTCCATTGCGGCAAGAACTTTTTCCAAAGCTGCATCCACTTTATCTCCACTTTCAAGAGCCTTAGAAAGCCCCAGCAGGATTTTTACATCATTTCCCTTAAGAGACTCTGCCTGCTTAAAAGTTTTTTCGGCTGCCGCATAATCATACTGATTAAGATAAACCCGGCCCAGAAGACAAAGTAAATCTGCATTACCCGGATGAAGTTTTATTGACTGCTGGACTAAATCCTGGGCTTCCTTATTTTTCTGACACTTAATTAAAAGCTCGCTGAAGTCGTTTATTGCATCTACCCAACCCGGACGGGTTTTTAATGCAGCCTGATAGCAGCGGATTGCATCTGTAATATTTTTTGTTTCTTCATAACAGTGGGCAAGATTGTAATTCAAAATAGGATGATTCTGGTCAATCTGAAGTCCCCTCTTGTAAGAAGCAATTGCTTTTTCGTAATTTTTCTGGGCGTCATAGATTTTTCCAAGGTGATTGTAGGCAAGAACATCATCAGGATTTTCGTGAATAACAAGATTAAAGGCCTCTATGGCATCCTGATAGTTTCCCATTTCCTTGTAGGTAAAACCAAGGTTGTAGTTTACGCTTGCTACATCGCGGCCTTCATCTACGGCCTTCTGTAAAATTGCAATTGATTCTTCATAACGGTGCAGACGTCGGTAGATTGCGCCAAGGCTGTTCATGGCTTCAATGTAATGAGGATAAAAAGTTATAATCTGTTCGTAATATGGGATTGCTTTTTCATCTTCCTGATTCTGAACATAAATGCTGCCCAGCTGTTTAAGATAATCAACATTCGAAGGATCTGTTGTAAGCAGCATTTTGTAAAGTCTGGCTGCAGTTGTAAAATCGTGAGATAAAACTGCCCCTTTAGCTTTTGTAAGAATTAAGTTCTTTTCCATAATTTATTTTTCCTCTCTACACCCTTTTTAATATCTGCCTAAAGGACGGGCAAAAACCTCTTTAGAAAGGTTTCCAACAATCCTGTCATCAAAAGCGGACCAGGCCGCTACTGCAAAATAATAAATTCGCCCGTTTTCAAGGCCTGTAATTGTATAAGAATTAACAGCACCTACGTTTATAGGAGAATCTCCTTCCACCGCAAATCGTCCCAGATATTCTCCGGGTCTGCTTCCATAGTACAAATAATAACCGCCGACTGTGTCATCAACAGAGTAAGACCAGCTTACGGTAACGCTGCCGTTTCCTGCTACCGCCTTTACAATAAAAGGAGGCAGAGGTTCAGGCAGTTCTGTATAATCCAGAGTGATTTGAGTGAGGGTAGGACTTGATTTTCCGTCTCCGTCAGGAAGCAGCTCTGCTGCAATCTGAAAGTAAAGTCCCGTAACACCCTTTAACTGCTGACCGCTTGTAACAGGCTTCCATTCAGGATAGTCCTCTGTCCAGCCATAGTAGTTATCTCCCGAGCGTACATAAAAACAGATTTCTGTCTGCTCAGGTATATTCATTTCTGCATTTAAAGAATTAAGCATGGAGCCGTCAGAAATGAGGATTGGTTTTGAAACAAATTTTCCACCGGTAGGCACATACATTGTATGTTCAATTTTTCCGGCATATTCAGGTGACTGAAAATCAGGTAACTCATAAGGACTTCTTGAGATTTTAAAATCATCAATTTCGCCTGTATACTCGTTGCAGAGTTCAAGGCTGGAAGGAGTTCCCATAAGAACAAGACAGACTTCTCCGTTTTCAAAGCCGTTATCTGTCATAAAACGCATATCTTCTGTTATGCCGTTTACCTTATATTCCAGAAGTCCTGTGTCAGCATCAAAAGAAAGCACATGATAGCTCCACTTTTGAGGAACAAGCTTAGAAGTTCCCTTAAGAAGGACTTCGTGTAAATCTGATTTTGTATAAGAAGCATCAAAAATATCTGTAAAAACCCATTCAATATGACCGCTTACAAAACTTGCGTTTATCATCTGATAAATCAGCTGATTATTTACATTCTTGGAAGATTCCCAGTTTACGATTACTTCGCCGTTTTCTACAACCGAAGGACAGAGCCAGAACTCAATGCAGAAAGAACCTTTTAAGCCTTCTGTTCCAAAAAAGCTGCCCGGCTGTCCAAGAATACTCAAACCGCCGATGTTCCGGCTCAGCCCTGCAAACTTACCCATCTGGGTCTGGTCACTTCTTTTTAAGTTATTTGTTACAAGTTCATAATCGCCATAAGCTACAGGATTGCTTAAGGCTTCAAAGTTGATTAATAAATCTGTATTTTCGTCCACTGTAAAAGAATTTGTATCAAGCTGAATACATTCATAACCATAACGTCCCTTACCTCTGGCAAGGTTTTCTTCCGACTGGAAAGCCGGCCAGCCTTTTTGTCCACCGAGAATTATTTCTTTTGCAGGCAATACAGCTAAAAGAATGCCTGATAAAACTACTAAAACTGTGCTTTTTCTGATACAATTCTTCATATAAATGACAAACAAAACTACCCGTGAAATATTACACGAAACAGCTCTGAAAGCTCCTTTATCTAGCGGCGTTTACCTCTGGAGAAACTCCGAAGACACCGTAATTTATGTTGGAAAAGCAAAAAATTTGAAAAATCGTTTATCTTCTTACTTTTCCGGACAGAAAAGCATAAAGACAAGACTTCTTATTTCCCACGCCAACTCTATAGAATACATCACAACAACAAACGAATACGAAGCGCTGCTGCTGGAAAACAACCTTATTAAAAAATATAATCCCCGTTACAACATATGTCTGAAGGACGGAAAATCATATCCTGTTTTAAGAATAACCAATGAAGATTATCCTAAAATCTTTAAGACCAGACGCATTTTACAGGACGGCTCAAAATATTTTGGACCTTTTCCAGACGTAACTGCCCTGGACACCTTTATAGAAACTATTTTTAAGCTCTACCCGGTAAGACACTGCAGAACCTTAAGAAAAAGAGATACACCCTGTCTTTACTATCACATGGGACAATGTAAAGCACCCTGCTGCAACAAAATTTCTAAAGAGTCCTACAATGATTACATCGGTGAAATCTCACAACTACTTGAGGGAAAAGGAGAAGAAACTATTGCAAAACTTACCGGTCTTATGAAGGCAAGTGCAAAAGAACTTAACTTTGAAAAGGCAGCCCGCCTTCGCGACGGCATAAAAGCCCTCATGATTATGCAGAATCAGAATATTGTTGAAACTTTTGATGCTGATGACCGCGACTACATTGCCTACTATACGGAAGGAGAACTTGTAAGTTTTACAGTCTTAAAGATAAGGGGCGGCAAGCTTCTTGGAAGGGAAAACTACAGGGTTGAATCTTTAAATGATGATGATGATTTGATTGGTGAATTCATGGCAGTTTATTATGAAGATCCCCTTTCAATTCCACCGGGAGTTTACATTCCCCCTACCAATGAATACGAACACATTTATAAATGGCTGGAAGAAGAGAAAAAATCTAAGGCCAGGCTTATTGTTATTTATACAGAGATGGCCGCCAAAAAAGCAGAAACAGATAAAATTGACTTTTCTACCCTGCCAAGAGATATTGCTGCCCTTCAGATGGCAAAGCAGAATGCCCACGAAGATATTGTACGCAGACTGAGAGACCGTGGTGATATGCCTGCCATGGAAGAACTTAAATCTAAACTTGGCCTCGATGTGCTTCCTGTAAGAATTGAAGGCTTTGATATTGCCCATATTGGTGGAAAATGGCCTGTTGCTTCTTTAATTTCCTTTTACAATGGAAATCCTGACAAAAAGAATTACAGATATTTCCGCTTAAAAACTACAGACGGACTTATTGATGATTTTGCTTCCATGAAGGAAGCCGTAAGCCGCCGTTATACCCGGCTTGTAAACGACCAGCTGGACCTGCCTGATTTAATTCTTATAGACGGTGGTATTGGTCAGGTAAATGCAGTTGAAGGAATACTACAGTCTCTGGGCCTGGACATTCCGGTTGCAGGTCTTGCAAAAAGGGACGAGGAAATTTATCTTCCGGGAAACAGCACCCCAATCTGTCTTCCAAAAAGATCAGATGCACTCAGGCTTTTGCAGAGAGTCAGAGATGAAACCCACCGCTTTGCAACCAGCAGAAACCAGAATCTTCGTACAAAAGAAAATACAGATTCCATCTTCCTGGAAATACCTGGCGTAGGCGAAGTCAGGGCAAGAAAACTTCAGATGCAGTTTACAACTCTGGAAAATCTTGCAGCAGCAGAAGAAAGTGCAATTGCCCAGTGTCTTCACGTAAGGGGAAGCGAAGCAGCTGCTATTTTACTGAATGCTAAGGAATTAAATAAAAAACGTCAGGAAAAGAAGGAACTTCAAAAGCAGTCTTTACAGGCTGCAGGAACAACAAAAGAAAAAGCAGCCGAAGCCAAATATATAGAAGATTTAGCTTCGCTTGCTTTGAAAGGTTTAAATCTGAATGTAGCAGAAGATTAAACCAATTTTTTCTTACCCCAGGCCGGAATAAGTTTTTCTCCATCTTTAGTAAGAAGGAATTTTACAAAAAGCAGATTTGTCTGACTGAATACATTCTGCATTACTTCCTGCTCTTCTGCAGAAAAGCGGCTGAGTACCCAGTCTGCAACTCCAATTTTTTCGCTGGAAGGGCGGCCAATGCCAAAACGGATTCTCCAGAAATCTGCGGTATTCAAAACTGCCTTTGTTGAACGAAGTCCGTTATGACCGCCTAAACCGCCGCTCCACTTAAGGCTTACAAAGCCCGGCTCCAGTTCCAGCTCATCATGAACTACAAGAATTTCTTCAGGCTTAATCTTGTAAAAATTTGCAGCTTCAATAATGCTGTCCCCGCTCAGATTCATATAAGTCATCGGCTTTAAAAAATAAATATGAGAGGGAGCTTCTTCAGGCACCAGCACAGGAGAACCATCTTTTTTGGAACAGATTTTTTCATCTGCGGCCCACTGGGCAAGTTCTGCCGGTGTAAGGCTTGCAATCTGGCCTTTAAATTTTGACTGCCAGTTTAATTTTCCGGCAAAAGGTAAAGAATCCTCAAAATACCAGGCCACATTATGCCTTGTTTTTTCGTATTCCTTACCATAATTTCCTAAAAACGCAACTAACTGAATCATTTTGCCATATCTTCCAAAGACTTCTGGAATTTCTGTACGGCATAACCGGCAATTTCAAAAGGATAAGGAGTTTCACTGCAGCTTGCCCAGTATTTTTCTGAAGCAGAATCACCGCTAGCAGGCAGTCTGTAGATTTCAAGACTTACAGTTTTAAAGCCTACACCAATTTTTGCAGAAATAATTTTCTGTCCGCCGGGATTTTCACCTTCCTCATACCAGGATGGAGTTACCAGTGAAGCAAGACTGTTAAACCAGTCTGTAGCCTTTGTTTCATCAATCTGTAAGAGTTCATTAGAAGAGTTCCATACAATGTCTGTTCCGCTTCCCATTCTTGCAAGAGACCAGGTCTGGCCTTTTTCGTTTGTAATTGAAACAGAAGAAATCTGAGTCTTATCAAGGTCAAGAACAGTACGTGATCTTAAATATGAAATGCTCTTGTCAAATTCGTTACGGAGGTTTTGAGCTGTAAGGTAAATATCCTTCTGATCATCAAAAATTGCATATGTCTGAGAAGAGGCATTTGCTTCCTTACCAATGTAAAGGCTTCTTACAGTCTTTCCCTTGCTCTTAAAGGTAACTTCCAGTCTTTCACCTTCTGTAAGTTCATAGCGGTCAAGAACAGCATCGTTTGCTGCAGAAGCAACCTTATCAAGTACCTTTATATTCATACCTGCTTCAACAAGGGCACTTGTATAAGTTTCATTTGCAGGATATTTTTTATCTCCTACAAACCAGGAATCATTTTCTTTTACCAGACTGAAGCTGCCTTCTGCATTTGCAATTGTAACTTCATCAACTTCATCTGAAATAGTAAAATTCTTTGTTCTGTCACCTGCTTTTAAACAAAGCTGAAGAATTAAAACAACTAAAAGCAGGGCATCACATATCAATAATACAAGTTTTCTAGTTTTCATATTATTCACCTTTCTTATTCTTCTTTTCTTTTACTACAGTTCTGCTGTCATTTGGATTATATTTTGCATTAATTGCCTTTCTTCTCTTAGAACGCATTCTCCATACAATAAAGCCGCATACAGCAACAAGAAGGGCAAGTCCTACTTCATTAAAGTATTTCCAGAATAAAGCAGCTCCATTAGATTTTATATTCAATGTATTTGCAGAAAGATTTTTTGAACGCATTGTACACAAATCAACGTTACCGTTCATATAATCAACTGCATTAAGAACAAACATTGCAGCAGGAGTATTTGCTGTTTCATTAATTACATTACGGGTTGTAATGTATGATGAGTTTGCAATAAAGATTTTTCCGGGACGAATACTTGAACTTAAGTGATTTGAAGTTGTAAGTGTACTATCCTGATTTTCATTTTCGCTTACAGGGGCAGAGTCAAAGGCACTGCTGAACTTTCCTTCAAGAATTGCAACCAGGTCGTAAGACTGAGTCTGTGAAGGAGGATTCATAGCCATTGGATTCAGGAAAATATTTTCGCTCATTGTCCAGGCTTCATCAGAAGATTTTGCAAGAACAGTAACTTTTACATCTGAATTTTCTTTAGCCTTAGATAAATCAAGCTGACCATTCTGGAACATGTAAACATAACCAAGATTTTTGGTGATAGGATTTTTCTTTGCCAGCTGATTTTTCTGTAACTCAGGAGCCCAGTAATATTTAAGGGTTCCATACTGTGTCTGATTATTTACAAAACACTGATTATCAAAAACGATATTTGTCTTGCGGTCAATTCCGTAAGCTGTCAAAAGTCTGTCCAGATTCAAGGCATTTGGAACAAACTGTGGACCACCTGTATACTGGGCAGTTCCATCCTGATTCATACCGTCAATAAAGAACATTACATTTCCACCGCGCATAATGAACTGGTCAATTTTGTAAAGTTCTTCTTCTGTATAATCCATCTGAGGACCATTAATCATAATTGTTCCAATTCCAGAAGGAATATCTTCGCTGTTCAAATCAATATCCTGAACCTTGTACATCTTAGAAATGGCCTTATCAAGATAACCGCTGTAGGTTTCATCAGATCTGTCAAGTTCATTATGACCTGTGATATACCCCATAACAGTTCCCTTAGAAAGAAGGCTCTGCAAATCTTCAGAAATTGTTGTATCAAGTTCATCAAGACCGTCAACTGCATAACCAAAGAATGAACGCTGAATTGTAACAGGAATTAACTTAAAGTTATCTTCATACTGGAGGACAAAACCAAGAACAGCATATTCTGTTTCGCCCGCAGAATTCTTAAAAGAGATTTTCTGAAGTCCGAACTGGCTGCTAAGAGAGTCCGCTTCCATTGAGGAAGGGCTTACTACATTAAAATCAAGGCAATCCTGATTCTTTTTATTTACAGCCGCAACAGAATCCCTTACATATTTTTCAAGCTGATCAACTCCACCAATCTGAAGTCTTTTTAAAGAGTCAGAAAGATAGAGGGTTGCAGCAATCTTTTTACCATTTTTGATTGCAGAAAGGCTTGAAGCAGTGTTTATCATCTTTGTAATTTTTGATGTTATGTTATATTCAAGTCCGTCTGTGCTGGTAATTCCGTCCATAAGTTCAATGTTATCGCCATAGGTAATAACAAGTCCCATATAGCCGCTTTTAAAACCGATTTCCTTGTTTTTTACTTCCTGAATCTGCATGGCACGAAGACCAAGGCTTGATGCAAGTTCCTGATTTTCGCTTTTATCCATATCCATATAAGAAACTGTAAAATTCTTATTTGCAGCATTTTTGTATTCAAACAAAAGGTCATTTAAATACTGGGCTACAGAATTATATGGGGCAGGAAGATTTTCATCAAAGAAAACTCTTACAGACAAAGGTTCTTCAAGATTTTTTACAAGATTTTTACTTGCCTTTGAAAGTGTGTAAGATTGTGCCGAAGTTAAATCAAATCTTGCAAAAGCATTGTAAGCAACAAGATTTGCAAGAATCAAAAGTATGATAAATAATGAGAAATCTGATTTTGAACTTTTTAACCAGTTAAGTATCTTTTTCATTTTTTCTTACCGCCTTGCCCTAACGTTTGTTATTCTGCTGAACCTTTATTGTAAGAACAAGGAAGAAGGCTGTCAGCGAAATAAAGTACAATAAATCGCGGGTATCAATTACACCACGAGAAATCAAACTGAAGTGTTTACTTATAGAAAGGAAACTTATAAAGTCTACAATTTTTGCAGGCAGGAATATCAGCATGGAATTAACAAGGGTTAAAACTATACAGATAATACAGGCTGTAAAGAAGGCCAGAATCTGATTTTTTGTAACTGACGATGCAAAAAGTCCAATTGAAGTAAAGCTTGCGGCAAGGAAGATGGCTCCAAGATAGCCGCCTGCAATTGGACCGTAGTCTGGAGAACCGAAAATCTCGCAGGTTACAACATAAAATACGGTAGGAAGAATCATTACAAGAGTACCGATAAGGCTTGCAAAGTATTTTCCTAAAACAACGTTTGTTTCAGTTACAGGAAGTGTCATCAAAGTTTCAATGGAACCTACCCTTCTTTCCTCGCTGAAAAGACGCATTGTTAATGCCGGAACAAAGAAAGAAAGAATTAAAGGAAGACTTGAAAAGAAGCTTCTTAATTCTGCCCTGTTCTGTAAATAAAAGGCATTTAACATAAAAAAGTAAATTCCACAAACTATTAAAAACAAGGCAGAAACAATGTATGCAACTGGACTTGTAAAATATGCTTTTAATTCACGGTTCATTATAACCAGTGTAGGATTTTTTCTTTTATTATCACTCATTTTTATTTTGCCTCGCTTTCTGCTGTTGCTGCAGTAAGTGCATGGAATACATCTTCCAGGCTGTTCTTTTGAATTGTCATTTCGTACAAATCAATTCCATTTTCACAAAGAGTCTTTGCAATGGCAGGTCTTACTTCTTTTTCTTCTTTCAGGCTGACAGAAAAGAGTAAATGTCCCTCTGTCTCTGCAAGCTTCTTTACGGAAGCAACAGAGTCAATTTTGCCCAGAGCAGAAGTGATTTTTTCTTCATCACCATCAAGAAGAAGTTTTACATTAATATCATGACCAAAACGATCCTTTAATTCTTCAATAGGACTGTCTGCAACAAGCTTTCCACCACTTATGATGATTGCCCTGCTGCATAAAGTTTCTACCTCGCTCAAAATATGAGTTGAAACAATTACTGTTCTGGTTTTACCAATTTCGCGGATAATGGCACGTACATCTTCTACCTGGTTTGGGTCCAGGCCGGAAGTTGGTTCATCAAGAATAAGGATTTCAGGATCATTCATAAGGGCATGGGCAAGTGCAACTCTCTGGCGGTTACCGCGGCTAAGTTCACTGATATTTTTGCTCATAACTTCCTTTAAACCGCATTCTTTACAAAGCAGTTCAAGCTTACTTTCAGGATCCTGTCCGTGAATCTCTGCAATATATCTTAAATAATCTTCAACAATCATGTCTCCGTAAAGGGGAGCAGATTCCGGCATATAACCGATTTTTTGTTTCGATTCAACCGGCTTTTCGGCTATGTTCACTCCATCAATTAAAATAGAACCTTCAGATGGAGAAAGAAAGCCTGTTATCATTCTCATTGTTGTTGTTTTGCCAGCTCCGTTTGGTCCGAGTAAACCAACAATCTGTCCTGTTGGAATAGAAAAACTGACATCATTTACCGCACGAAAATCTCCAAAATTTCTGGAAACGTGGGAAACCTCAATCATAGGAAAACCTCCTGAGTTCACCATTTATAAATTTAGTTTTTAAAAGAAAACTTTAAAATAAAAAGTTACAACTTTAAATATAATACAATTTAAACCATTTGTGAAAAATTTGGTTATAAAATAATAATTTTTTATACTCCGCAAAGGAGTTCAGCCAGAGAATAGGATTTAGACCAGATTTTATTTTTTTCGTTTTTGCTGAAAACTTTAATTCTGCTTTCTTTAAGTTCGGACGCAAGGTCATTGCCGTAAAAGGCTGCCAGCGTTTCAAGATATTCATCCACAGACATTTCTTCATCATTAAAGACAGGGGCCATAAAAAGGTCCAGGAAGTCTCTTATCTGACTGTCAGACTCAAGATAAAAAGCAGCAAGTTTTTCTTTTGAAAAATCTGTAATAAAAAGACCATCCTGCAGGTAAAGAAGCCCGCTCTTTAATAAAAGGTTATCCTCCGGATTTGCAGAAAGTTCAATAGATAAATCACAGACATTCTCTTTTGAAACCTTTACATCAGAAAAAGCAGAATCCCTGAGGGCCTGAGCAATTTCATCACACTGAATAAAGTCTGAAGCATTTTCACCTTCATTTACAGAAGAAAAGGATTTTATTAATTTTTCAAAGCCGCCTTTAGAAACTGAGTCAAAGTTTATGCTGAGTTTATCCTTAGCAGCTTCAATTTTTATCTGCGATTCGCAGGAAATTAAGGTAAAGGCTGCAAAAAAGCCTAAAAGTAATAAAGAAAGTTTTTTCATTATTTTCCGCCCATAAAATTATTTAATGGAAAACTTACCCTTATTCCTGTATACATAACCAGTCCGGCACCGATTGACTCAACAAATCCTAAAGCAGAATTATCAAGGTTATTAAATACGCTGTAACTGATATCCTGTATTAACTGAATTTTTGTAGACCAGGCCTTTATAGCAGGAGTTGCAAAGGTACAGCCGACAATACCAGGGAAAAAGGATGCTTTTATTTCTTTTCCATTACCTGGTAAACAACCGTGGCCAAAAGAAATTACAGGTCCTGCGTAAATTTTAAAATAATCGTTTATAGTTGCAGTAAATAAAAGAGGAATCTGGAAAATTTTATTGCCGGTGTTGAATCTAAAATTAAGGGCCAGGCCTGGCTGCAGGGGCCATTTAGCGTAGCGTACATCGGTCTGGATATCCACTCCCCTGAAGCGGAACATGAGTTCGGAAGGGGCTATAAAAGACCAGCCGCCGCTGGCAGAAAGGGCAAAAATAACGTTTTCTGCCACAGAAGATTCCGCAGCATAATTTTCTGCTTTTTTTTCTTCCTCAATCACATCTTCACTTATTCCGGACTTAAGGAATTTTCCGGTACAAACATATTTTGGCTTCCAGTATTCCTGCTTTAAGGAAGAAACAACAACTCCGGAATTTGGGCCGTCACTAATTGCAGAAATAAACTGATTATTTCCAATATAAATTCCAACGTGAGATATTACATCCTGGGAAGTAGTTTTAAAAAAGAGAAGATCACCAACCTCCCGGTCTTTATCGGGAATAACTTTACAGTAATTGTAGATGGCCTTTGCGGTTCTTGGCAGCTGAATCTGCAAGGATTCCCTTGCCACAAAATAAATGAGCCCGGAACAGTCAAAAGAGTCCGGACCAACGGCCCCGTAAACATAAGGCGAGCCTACATATTTTTTTGCTTCTGCAACAAAGGAATCGCGCATAACCTGGGCCTTTGCAGGAGAAACATCTTCGGCACAAAGACGCAGGGCACTCATTTCAAATATCAGAAAAAAACTAAAGAGAATTCTTTTTGCCAGTAAACCTCTATCAAAATTTTGCATAAATATATTATCGGAGGCTGGGGCTTATTTTTTATAATTTCTCTTTACCTTCAGAGATGTTGTCATCGCTAAAGGTTCTTTTAAGATAGTGATTTTAGAAATATGCTCATAAGACTGAAGGGTTTTATTAACCTTTGAAACTATCTTCTGAATAGATTCAAGAACTTCGTCCTGAACAAAGTTATTATTTCTTTCTACACCAAGTTTTGCAAATAATTCGTCGCTTGGGTAAATAAGGGCTTCAATTTCTTCTGAAGTTTTATCTCCATCCTTGTGGTAGCCCTGAACAGTTACCTGTTTTACTTCGTCATAAAGCTGGAAAGCATCTTCAATTTCTTCTGGATAAACGTTTTTTCCACCGCTTGTAACAATAAGATTCTTTGCACGACCACAAAGCATGATGTAGTTTTCTTTATCCATCCAGCCAAGGTCTCCGGTCTTAAAGAAGCCGTCTTCTGTATACATTTTTGCAGTTTCTTCAGGCATTTTGTAATAGCCCTGCATTACCATTGGACCCTTTACAACAATTTCACCAACAAATGGAGCTTTTTTGATTTTCTCGTCAACATTAATAATTTTTGCTTCCATGTAAGGATAAAAGGCCTGACCAACAGAAGCAAGCTTAAAATGCTCAAGAGGATTCAGGGCAATAATTGGAGAAGTTTCTGTTAATCCGTAACCCTGAATAAAATCAATACCCATTGCCTGATACTGCTTAAATACAGATTTTGCTAAAGGACCGCCGCCACAAATTGCAACCCTTAAAGTATAGATATTTGCCTGCTGTAAAACAGGTTTAAAGATTTTGTGGCCAAGATTTTTGCCGGTAAGTTTTTTGATAAGGAAAGAAATTCCTCTGAGGCAGGACATAATTCCTGCAACAAGAGCACCCTTAGCACGAATACCCTTATTAATTCCAAAAAGAAGCTTGTTATAAAGTAAAGGAACTCCCAGCATAATGGAGATTTTTCCTTCCTTAAGTTCTTTCATAAGGCGGGAAACAGCCATGCTCTTTCCAAATACAATTTCTGCACCAACTTCCATAGGACAAATAAAGGCTGCCTGCATTGTATATGCGTGATGAATTGGAAGTAAGGCATAGAAAACATCGGTAGGGAGGATAAGAAGATTTGTCTGAGCAATATAACCGTCAGAAATTAAATTCTTATGAGAAAGCATTACACCCTTTGGATTTCCGGTTGTTCCGGAAGTAAAGAGAATTGCCGCAGTATCTTCGCAGCTGACCTTTTCGTTTGGAGTAACTGCCTTTTCTGCCCTGAACTTCAATACATAATCATCTTTTGCAGGATTCAAAGAATAAACCTTCATATTCTTGTAATCTGCCTTTAAATAATCATACTTATCATCTTCGCAGAAGAACATCTTTGGTTCTGCTGTATTTACAATATTTTCAACTTCCTTCTGGTAAAGACCGTTGTCTACAGGAACAATAATTGCACTTGCATAAAGGGCAGCTAAATAAACCATACCCCACTCAGGAGAGTTCTTTCCGCTTACTGCAATTCTGTCTCCCTTTTTAATTCCTTCAGAAATCATAAAATCTGCAATCTGATGAACAAGGGCATTTACCTGTGAGTAAGTCCAGCTTCTTTTTGAACCGTCTGGTCCGTCAAAATCTGTAAAATAAGGACGTTCTGCAAAACGTTTAGACTGTATTTCTAAAAGTTCAGGAAAGGTTGGCCATTCGCCCGAAAAGTCTCTTCCCCTGTATTCGTCCAGAAATTTCCATGGTATTCTTTTTTCTTTTTTTGCCATTATTTTTTCTCCCTTTAAAAAAAAAGACCCACTGAAAACCAGCGGGTTTTATATTTATTTAGATTCGTCTATACACACTACTACTGAATTGTCAGCATTAGAAAAAGGTGCAGGAATATATTTGTCTGCATCCCAGTCGTTCTCCCACTTTATTCCATCGAACAAGTATCGGAACTGATACTCCCTGCCTGCCTGCAACTCTAATGTAACAGAAAAAGAACCGTCCAGATTTTGCTGTAGAGGAGTATCTGTACTACTCCAGCTGTTAAAATCGCCTGCAATATTAATTTTTTTTACGCCTTGTGCTGCCTCTGCCGAAACCAAAAATGTAACGGAGCACTTTTTCTTATCTTTTGAAAAGCTTTTAGTTAAAGCCATAACAGTCCTTTCCTTAACATTTATTATTGGTATGAATTTAGAATATTGCATTTTTGTTTTTTTTTCAATATATTGTATTTCACAAGATAATTATAAAAGTCGGCGATTTATCCAAATTGCAACCGGCGTTACTTCTTTGAGGTAACAAATCTGCTAAAAAGGAGACTAATATGTCTGTTTTAACAAAAAATCACTCTTTATTTACATCAGAATCAGTTGGAGAAGGCCATCCTGATAAACTTTGCGATCAGGTATCAGATGCAGTTTTAGACTACTGCCTTTCATTAGACAAAGATGCCCATGTTGCATGCGAAAGCTTTGCTTCTACAGATTTTCTTCTCGTAGGCGGCGAAATCGGCTTCCAGAACATCACTATAGACAATGCCTTTACAAAGCAGTTCAACGCTCAGGTAGAAAAAATTGCCCGCCAGGTAGCTTTAGACATCGGCTACAATGCTGCTGAAATTGGTCTGGACGGAAAAAACTGTATGTTTATGAACCGTCTTCATGCCCAGTCTGCAGATATTAACCAGGGAGTTGTTGGCCAGGGACTTGAAGAATACGAAGGCCAGCAGGGGGCCGGTGACCAGGGAATGATGTTTGGTTATGCCTGCAACGAAACTCCAAGCTTTATGCCTGCTCCTGTATATTATTCACACCAGCTTTTATTAAAGGCTCACGAATTACGTCACCAGGGCGTTTTAAAATACCTTCGCCCGGATGCAAAATCTCAGGTAACCGTTGAATATGATGAAAATCATAAACCATGCAGAATTGATACAGTTGTACTTTCTCACCAGCATGCCCCTAACTTTTTTGACAAAGATGACAAAAAAGATCATGAACTTTTAAAGCAGTCAATCATCGACAACATCATTAAACCTGTTCTTGAACCAACAGGTCTTCTGGACGAAAATACAAAATACTTTGTAAATCCAACAGGAAGATTCGTAACCGGAGGTCCGGACGGAGACTCAGGTTTAACCGGAAGAAAAATTATTGTTGATACTTACGGTGGAATGGGACGACATGGCGGCGGAGCTTTCTCTGGAAAAGACCCTTCTAAGGTTGACCGCTCCGCAGCATATATGGCCCGCTACATTGCTAAAAATATTGTTGCGGCAAAGCTTGCTGACCGTGCCGAAGTAGAACTTGCCTACGCAATCGGTGTTCCTGAACCAGTTTCAATTTCTGTAGAAACTTTTGGAACAGAAAAAGTTGAACGCTCAAAGATTGAAGCCGCTGTAGAAAAAGTTTTTGACTGCACTCCTGCAGGAATAATCAAGACCTTAAACTTAAAGCAGCCAATCTACAGAAAAACCGCATCTTACGGACATTTTGGTAGAGAAGGTTTCCCTTGGGAAAATACAGACAAGGTTGAAGCTTTAAAAGCCCAGCTTTAATATTTTTATAGAGGAAGGATTTTATGATTTTGTTATCTGAAGCAGAAATGACTGAAGCCTTTTTAAGATGGCAAAAACAAAATCCTTCCCCAGTATCCGAACTTGAATACAAAAATCCCTACACCCTTCTAATTGCCGTAGTGCTCTCCGCCCAGGCAACAGACAAATCCGTAAACAAGGCAACAAAAGCCCTTTTTGAAAAAGTCACCAGTCCGCAGCAAATGCTGGACCTTGGCTACGACAAGCTTCTTCCCTACATAAAATCAATCGGACTTTATAAAAACAAAGGTGCCAACATAATCAAACTTTCAAAAATGCTGGTAGAAGAATATAACTCAGAAGTTCCCGGCACAAAGGAAGAACTGGTAAAGCTTCCGGGAGTAGGCCCTAAAACCGCAAACGTAGTCCTCAATGTTATTTTCAAGCAGCCAACCATGCCGGTCGACACCCACATTTTAAGGATTGCTCCAAAAATCGGTCTGGCCCCGGGCAGCACCCCGGAAGAAGTAGAAAAAGGCCTTTTAAAAAGAATACCCCCGGAATTTCTTTTTAATGCCCACCACTGGATTTTATTGCACGGACGCTATGTCTGCACTGCAAAAAATCCTAAATGCAGCGAATGTCTGATTGCAGATTTATGCAAACACAATTAATATAAATATATATAATTGTTTAACTGGAGAATAAAAATGAACGAAACAGAAAATTCTATTACAACAGCGGCAGAAGCAGTAGGAGAATCATTTATTGAACATACTTCTACTTTTATTGCCTGGGTCAAAAGTTTCTTAAACTGGGGCAACCTCTTTAAGGTAATTGGTGCAGTAATTATTTTATTCATTTTATGGATAGTCTACAGAGTTATCCTTAAGGCTATTAAAAAGGTACCGGCAGAAAAGACAACACCTCACCGCCAGATGATAATTACCCGCTTTATAAAATATCTTTTTTATATAGTTATAGTAATGTATGTTTTAAGCCTGTTTGGTGTAAAGCTTTCTGCTATATGGGGAGCTGCAGGAATTGCCGGAGTTGCAATCGGTTTTGCCGCACAAACTTCTGTCAGCAATCTTATAAGCGGACTTTTTGTACTTACCGAAGGCTCATTAAAAGTTGGTGATACCATCATCGTAAACGGAGTTACAGGCATTGTAGATTCAATCAACCTTATTTCTGTAAGAGTTCATACCCTTGATAACGAAATGGTTAGAATTCCTAACTCATCAATCATCAACACAAATCTGATGAACAAATCTTACCACAACAAGCGCCGACTTACCCTTTCAATTTCCATCAGTTATGATACAGATATGAAAACTGCCTTAGAAGCTTTAAGCAAGGCTCCTTCATTATGTCCGACAGTATTAGACAACCCTGCTCCAGCAGTATGGTTCGACGGCTTTGCAGACAGCGGAATCAATATGACAGTTGCAGTATGGTTCAAACCTGATGATTTCTTAAAAACAAAAAATGATTTATACATTGCCATGAAGCAGGTATTTGACGAAGCTGGAATTGAAATTCCATTTAATCAGCTTGACGTTAAAATTAAAAAATAACTTATGAAAAATATTTACGATGGACTTTCTTTTGAGCAGATTATAAGTAAATATCCAAAACAGGAATATGATGTAAAAAAGTATCATCATATTCTTGAGCCCGATTTTCCTGATTTTTTGAATGAATATATTCAGCTGCCTCTTTTACAGAGGCTTTCGGGAATAGGGCTTTTATGCGGCTCCGACTGGACAAGGCTCTTTAAAAACCGCTTTTACTATTCACGCCTTGATCACAGTATTGGAGTTGCCTTAATTACCTGGCACTTTACCCGCTCAAAGGAAGAAGCCATCGCAGGTCTTCTTCACGATATTTCAACCCCGGTTTTTTCTCATGTTTCCGATTTTAGAAACGGAGATGCCCTTACCCAGACAGCAACAGAAGGCCCAACCAAGACTTTAATCCGCTCAGATAAAGAACTTCTGGCCCTTCTTGCCAGGGACAATATCCCCGTAGAAAGAGTCGAAGACTATCACCTTTACCCGGTTGCAGACAACGAAATTCCCCGCCTTAGTGCAGACCGCCTTGAATACATGTATCCTTCAGGAATGGCCCTTGAAGGCAGCTGGACAATGGATGAAATAAAAGCTACCTACAATGACATTTCGGTTTTAGAAAACGAAGATGGCCAGAAGGAACTTGGCTTTAACAGTCTGGAAGTGGCAGAACTTTACTGTTCAAAATTCTGTATGACAGGCCACATTCTTCAGCTGAACGAAGACAAAATCTGCCTGCAGCTTTTAGGTCAGATTATGAATCAGGCAGAAAGAGAGAATATTCTTTGCGAAAAAGATTTTATGACCCTGTCAGAAAAAGAAGTTTTAGACAAAATTGAAGCCGCTGACGGTTCAAAAGAATTCAAGCGTCTTTACAGAACCTTCCGCAATATGGATAAAGTTTTACATACAGAGGAAGCTCTGGATTCTTCCGAATACTTCTGTCTCAAACTGGATGTAAAACAAAGATACATAAACCCCCTGTTAAAAACAAAAAGCGGAATTGTCCGCTTAAATAAAGCGTCACCTTCCGCTTCCAGAATCATCTCAGACTTTCTTTCTTTTCACGACACAGCTTACGGCTGCGTAAAACTTTTGTAAAAAGAATTAAAGGCTATATTTTCTGTCTTCCTCTTTTTCTGCAAGTCTGAATAAGATTGCAACATTTCCAATAATTCTTACTAAAGTTGCATTAGTAGCGCTGCAGATTTCTTCGGTAAGTTCTTTCTTTTCATCCTTATATTCATTGAATTTAACCTTAATCAATTCATGGGCTTCTAAAGATGAATCTACCATTTTTGTAACGCCTTCTGTAAGACCTGCGCCACCAACGATAACTACCGGCTGCAAATCGTGAGCAGCCTTTTCTAAATATTTTCTCTGTTTACTAGTTAATTCCATACTCATATACTAACATTTTCCGTATTGCTTTTCAATTTCCAGAATCTGATCCCTTACGCTGGCAGCCTGTTCATATTCCATTCTGTCTGCAAATTCTTCCATTTGTTTTTTAAGGGCATTAATAAGTTTCTTTCTGTCCTTAGGATTAAAGAGATTTGCATCCTTTTTGAGCACTTCTAGATTGAGTTTTGCATCTTCCTCGGCATCCTCTTTTTCGTGAACAAGGATATCTTCAACCGCCTTTTTAATTGTAACCGGCGTAATTCCATGTTCCTTATTGTAAGCTTCCTGCACTTCACGTCTATGCTTAGTTTCCTTAATTGCCGCTTCCATTGCAGGGCTCATATGATCTGCGTACATTACAACCATACCGGCTGCGTTTCTTGCGGCACGACCAATAATCTGAATAAGGGAAGTTTCGGAACGCAGGAAGCCGATTTTGTCAGCATCCAGAAGTGCGATGAAGGAAACTTCCGGAAGGTCAATTCCCTCGCGAAGGAGGTTGATTCCTATGAGGACGTCGATTTCGCCCGCGCGGAGTGACTTTAGTATTTCAACCCTTTCAAAGGTATCAATTTCTGAGTGAATATATTTTACCTTAAGATTCAGTTCTGTAAGATATTCGGTCAAATCCTCTGCCATTTTTTTAGTCAGGGTAAGAATTAAAGACCTCTCTTTTCTTTCTATACGGATTTTTATTTCTTTGTAAATATCTTCCATCTGACCTTCGCTTGGTCTTACTTCAATTAAAGGATCCAGAAGGCCGGTTGGTCTGATAAGCTGCTCAACAACCTGACTGCTCTGCTTTACTTCTTCAGGACGCGGCGTTGCTGTAACATAAATAACCTGATTTATCTTCGCATCGAATTCCGCTTTCTTTAAAGGGCGGTTATCGAGTGCGGAAGGAAGACGGAAACCAAAATCAATAAGATTCTGTTTGCGGCTTCTGTCGCCTTCATACATGGCGCCAATCTGAGGAACCGAAACATGGGCTTCATCAATCATGCAGAGAAAATCGTCGGGAAAATAATGCAGCAGAGTTGCAGGCGGCTCTCCACGGGCACGGCCCGAAATTGGACCGGAATAATTTTCTATACCAGGACATGTTCCCATTTCCCTGAGCATTTCTACGTCATAGGTTGTACGTGTCTTCAAGCGTTCTGCTTCAAGCATTTTTCCGCCTGCCCTTAAGTCCTCTACCCTGGCTTCCATTTCTGCAAGAATTCTTTCGGTAGCAAGGTTCAGCTGATCCTGAGGCACAACGAAGTGCTTGGCAGGATAGAATACAGTTTCATCCAGTTCTCCGGTTACACTTCTGTTAGGAACATTAAATCTTCTTATGCGGACAATTTCGTCAAAATCAAGCTCAATACGGTAGGCTTCGTCAGTTTCCATGTAAGGAGGAAAAACTTCAATTACATCTCCCTTTATCCGGAAGTTGCCCCTTTCGAGCACATCATCATTTCTGGAATACTGGAGCGAAATTAATTTTTCTGCAAATTTCTTTATATTCAGTTCCTGTCCCGTTTCTACATGAACCCTCATTTCCTTATAAAGATCCGGCATACCAAGACCATAAATGCAGGATACAGTAGCAACAACAATTACATCCCGCCTTTCCATTAAGCTGTAGGTAGCGGCAAGACGCAGCTGGTCAATTTCTTTATTGATATCGCAGTCTTTTTCTATGTATAAATCACGGGCAGGAACATAAGCTTCCGGCTGATAATAATCATAATAAGAAACAAAATATTCTACGGCATTATTTGGAAAGAAAGATTTGAACTCCCTGTAAAGCTGGGCACTTAAGGTTTTATTATGACTGATGATTAAAGTAGGTCTCTGCACCTTTTCAATAATCTTAGCCATGGTAAAGGTTTTTCCGGAACCTGTTACACCTTTTAAAGTCTGATACTTATCGCCCCGTAAAAATCCCTGGCTGAGCTTTTCTATAGCCTGCCCCTGGTCTCCGCTTGGCTCAAAAGAAGATACAACTTCAAATTTACGCATTAAAAATCCTCTACTCGGCAAGAAGGACCTTAAAGGTCAAATCTTTTCTGCCTCGTCTTACAACCACAGTTACTGTGTCTCCAGGCTTTTTTGTTTCCAGGGCAAGATAGTAATCTGCCAGAGAAGAAACTGCAACATTATCAATTTTTGTAATGATATCTCCGCCAAGATATACTATGTTGTTTCTGTTACCGTAATAAATTGCATTATTTCCGGCTTCAATTCCTGCTTTCTCTACGTTTCCGCCGCTGACAAGTTTTGAAACAACCACACCGGTAGAAATATCATAGCCGGAAAGCTGGGCAATTCTTCTGCTGTTCTGGATGACAGTGGCCTCAAGAGTTCCGCGCAAAACCTTTCCGTACTTAATTAAATCGGCAACCACGCGAACTGCAGTGACCGAAGGAACTGCAAAGCCTACCCCCGAAGAAGAACCCGACGAAGAAAGAATCATAGTATTAATTCCAATCATTCTTCCGCTGGAATCCAGCAGAGGACCGCCGGAGTTTCCAGGATTTATGGAAGCATCGGTTTGAATCATATCGCGGATGATGCGGTTATTTGAATTCTGAATAGGCCTTCCAAGGGCAGAAACAATTCCCGTAGTCATGGTTCTTTCCATACCAAAAGGATTACCAATGGCAATAACCTTCTGTCCAACCTTGAGGGAAGTTGAATCTCCAAAAGAAATAGTCTTTAAGGTCATTCCCTCCGGAGGATTAAATTTAATTACGGCAAGGTCACTGTCCAGATCCTGGCCTACAACTTCTGCTTCATACTGGGTTCCGTCAAACAAAGAAACATAAATTTTTGTTGCCCCGGAAATAACATGAACGTTTGTAAGGATATATCCCCTCTTATCAATTATTGAACCGGAACCTGAACCGCCGTCCTTTACGTAAGGCTCAAGGAACCAGTCATAAGAAGTGATTTTAGTATTAATATTTACTACGGCCTCGTTGCACATTTCGTAAATATTGATATTCTGAATTTCATCCTGAGTATAGGTGTTTGAACTTACAGGAATAGTAAGGCTGTTTTCAGAGCCGGAAAAGGCAGATCCACTGCTCAGGCCTAATCCGCCGGCCAAAGTTGACTCGCCTGCCCCGCCGAGTTCACCAGTTTCTCCGCCCAGACCAGAAGCTCCACCTAAGGCAGCTTCTCCGCCCTGTGCAGACTCCACGGAAGTGGCAGCCTCACCGCTTTCGCCGATACTAAATTCTTCTGCGGCTTCCTGGCCCTGAGCAATATTTTTTTTAGCCTTTGCAGGCGAAATTAAATTAAAAAGTAAAAAAGAAAGAACAAACACAAAAAGAGCTGTTCCTGCTACTGAAAATATTAATTGTTGACGAGAGTATAATTTCATACTCTATAATTTAACTATTTACAATAAATAAGACAACCCAAATTCTATAAAGACATAAGTTTTGCCGTCCAGGAAGCTGTTTCCGTTAATTCTAAAATCCCCCTGCCACAAGGAAGTTCCCAGCGAGAATAAAAGCTCGGCCCCGTAGTCCAGGCTTTCAAATGGATAGAAGGTTTCAGCCCGGTAAGGAGAATTAAGGCTTGAATTCAAAGCAGCCCAGGTGTTTACAGAAAGATTTTTGTTCATCTTAAACATCAAAGAAAGTCCGTTTTTCCACAAACTTCCCTGAGAAAAATCCTTTCCGTTTACAGGAGCCATAATATAATCCGAAGAAAGACCAAGATGCAGCAGAGGAAAATCCAGAGCCACAAGGGCAGAAAGTCCAAGCCCGTTTGAAGTGTCCATTCCATAAGGGAAGATGGAATCATCACTTAAGAAGCCCCAGTGAAGTAAAAAGCCGTAGCAGAGTTTTGTTGAGCTGTCAAACTCTACGGAATCAAAAAGCTTCAGACTGGTATAGAAAAGGAAAGGCGCATCCTGTTCTGTATAAAGACGGGGACAGGCCCCTGCTCCAATATTAAATTCTATATGATGGGCAAAATCAAAAAGGAGACCGCCCGAAATATCAATATACTTATTTGAAGGATTATCCAGCTGGAAAAAGCCCAGTCTGAAATAAGGTGCAAAAAAGTTCAGGTTATTTGCAAATACGGCAGGAAGATTTCCCGCTCCGCTTCCCTTCGAGTTGATTGCAAAAAGTGAGTAGGTAGTTGAACGGTCCAGGGTGATTGTTAAATCTGCATAGTAATCATCATCAGAAGAAGAAATGGTAACCGTATAAAGACCGTCACTTAAATCATTACCCATGCTGTCGCGGCCATCCCATCTTACACTCTGGCTCCAGGTAGAAAAAGAGGTCCATTCCTTATACCAGACCACCTGCCCTAAGGCATTCCAGACCTGAATAAGGGCAGAACCATTTGCCGTAACTTCAAAAGAAAAATCTACCCTGCCCAGCCTGTTTTTATAATCCGGATTTATAGACTCCTTACTGATTCTAAAATCGCTTATGGCAAAAGGAACTGGCGTAAATTCCGGATAAACATTTACATATTCATAAGCCTTTACATAAACATTTTCGGTGTAGCTTGTATAACCGAATCTTTTAATTTTCAATTCATGATAGCCCGGAGTCGCTTCAATTACGTTTGAACTTTTAAGGCTGCCGTCAAGGTAGACTGACGTATTGGAAGGAAGATTATTAATCCTTATTTTTCCAAGTATAAGCTTGAGGTCAGCCCTGTAAACACTCCTGTAGCCCTTCTTCAGGTGGATTATAAACTCTTTTGTTTCGTAACCGCTTTTTTTAAGTTCAACTCTATAACGGGAAGGAGACAAATTTTTTATAACAAGATTTGTTCTTCCATAATAAGTTCCGTTTAGATAAACCTCTGCTCCAGAAATATTTGTCCGAAACTCTGCCTCACATAAAGCTGAATCAGAAAGTTCCTGTAATTCGTATGGAGTTTCAGTGCTTACAGGCAGCAAAGTCTGTATTGCAAGATTTCCTACAGCTTCCAGTAAACTTTCTGCAAAGAGAAAAGAGAAAAATATAATAAAAAGACAAAATACTGATATTTTTTTCATACTTTGATTTTATCGCTTTATTCTTCACAAAACAATAAATTGTTCTCCAAAAAGCTGTAATAACCTTCACAATCAACAATTATGTGGTCCAGTATAGGAATGCCAATAACATTTGCGGCTGCAAGGAGGGTTGCGGTAGAGTCGATATCTTCTGTGGAAGGGTGGCAGTTGCCGGAAGGGTGATTATGACAGAGGATGATAGCCGCAGCATTTTCCTTTATAGCCTGCGAAAAGACTTCCCTCGCATGCACCAGAGACCGGTTAATAGTTCCTACAGACGCCACATGAATCTCAATTATTTCGTGACCTCCATTCAAAGTTACCACAATAAAGTGTTCCTTTGAACTTACCGCATAATTTCTTACAAAGGGAACCAGGTCCAGGGGCTTTAAAATAGGGGCTTTAAGATGCCCGCTTCTTCGCCTTCCAAGCTCCAGTGCCGCCACCAGGGCAAGAGACTTCCCCACCCCCATCCCCTTAATCTTTAAAAGCGCCTCCATAAGGGAAGAGCTATCCATATCATCAAGAAGGGTTAAAACCCGGCAGGAAAGACTTTCCACAGGATTTTCTTTTGTACCCGTTCCTAAAATCAGAGAAATCAACTCACTGTCAAAAAGAGTTTCTATTCCGTGTTCCAGTGCCTTTTCTCTGGCATCTGCTTTTATTGCAATATAGTTATATTTCATCATATATATAATTGCAAAAAAAAATCACTTTTTACAAAAGTCGCAGGAATTTCTTAGAAAAAATTTTATTAAGACTGATTTTTTCTTCCTTATTTCTCAATCTTTATTTATAATTTTATTAATTTTATGAAAAACAAGATAAGTATCATTTTTGCAGCACTTCTGCTTCCCCTGCTTTTTTCCTGCCAGTCTTTAAGACATCCTGCTAAAAAACTTTCCCGAAACCTTATTGCTCAGGGACAGCTTAGCCCTGAAGAACTCAGCCGCTTTTTTCTGAGTCAGAATCCCGCTTTTGACCAGGATTACATTTATATGCTGGCCTGCCTTTATTACGACGAAGCCCTTTGCGAAAACATAAACTCAGACCTGGCCTTTGCACAGATGTGCCTTGAAACCGGCTACTTAAACTACGGAAACTTAGTTCAGCCTGAATGGCATAACTACTGTGGACTCGGCGCCATAGATAAAGAGCATCCCGGAGAGATTTTTGAAAGTGAAGAAGTGGGAGTTAGAGCCCATATACAGCATTTACAGGCTTATGCAACAAAAGAAGAGGTTCCTCTTGTAAAGGAACTGGTTGATCCCCGTTACAACTGGGTACACAAAACCAAATTTGTAGAAGACATCTTTGGCCTGGCAGGAAGCTGGGCTGCAGATCCTGCCTATGGTCAAAAACTTGATTCCATTCTAGTAAAAATGGAAGAAAGCACTATTCGCCGATAGTTGTACCGACAAATTCTTTATCGTTTAAGATAGCTTTAATATTTTCAATATTTTTTCCACCAGCGCAAATTACCTTTAACTTAAGTTCGCTGGCCTTTTTAGAAGCAATAGGATCAAAAGGACAATTCTTTCCAGGAGTCCATTCATCACCTACCATCTTACGGAAATCTGCCCAGGAAATTGTATCAAGAGGCTTTGCATCCGGATTTTTTCTTGGATCATCAGTGTATACCTTTTCAATATTAGAAAGATTTACAACAGTTTTTGCTCCAAATTTTTCGCCAAGATATACTGCATCTGTGTCGGTAGAAAAACCTGGTTTCCAGCCGCTTGCAACTAAAACCTGACCGTCAAAAGCAAGATTTTCTTCTGTAGGATTATAAACTACAGGATTTTTACAATAATCACCAAAGCATGATTTTACCAGCTGGGCATTAATTCTTGTAGCCATAATTCCAATCCAGTCTGCTGAGTTTGCATCAAAATCTTTTCCTAATTTCTGGCAAACATCCTTATAACCGTTCTGATAAACTCTGGCAGGAGCACCGCCTCCGCAAACCAGAATTAATCTTCTAGATTTATCTTCATCAAGCCATTTTGTACACATTGAAACAAATTTAGACAAAAAATTTGAATCTGGAGCATCCGGTACAATAATCGAACCTCCAACGCTTAAAACTTTTGTATCCATTCTATCCTCCATATTAATTAATATACACCACGAATAATTGGAACGCTCCAGTAAGAACTGTATTTTACTGTACTTTCTGAAGCTTCTTCCCAGATTGACTGCAGGGCAAAACTTCTTGGATGCTGAACAATTTTATTTTCCTG
Source organism: Treponema sp. (assembly GCA_016286535.1). Taxonomy (GTDB): domain Bacteria; phylum Spirochaetota; class Spirochaetia; order Treponematales; family Treponemataceae; genus Treponema_D. The sequence goes on from JAEESZ010000007.1 coordinate 32,755, forward strand.
GCTGAAAGGCTTTAATTCTGCCCAGCCTCTCGAAAAGAGAATATGATGAGAATCCATGTTTCCAAAATAGAAGTCACGGGAATCAAGGCTCTTTCCACCTTCTGTCCAGCTTTTGTATTCAAGCCCCGCACCAATTGCAGGGTCAACAGGAAGCCAGCCAAAGCCAGGAAGGTAAAACTCACACCACCAGTGAGGCTGAGTTGTTAAATCCTGCAGAACCAGAACACCAGAGTTTGTAAGACAAGGAACTCCGGCCGCCCTTAAAAGAGCTGTATACATAATTGCAAAATCATAACTGTCCCCTTTTTTAGATTTGATTAAATCCAGAGGATCAGCATCATTCTTGCGCACTTTTGAATTAATTTTACATTTATCGCAGAAATAATCATAAATCAATTTTGCTTTTTTATAATTATTCTTTTCTTTTCCAGTAATTTCCGCAGCCAGTTTTTTAACTTCTTCATTTTCAGAAGGAATCAAGGCATCACTCTCAAGGGCCTTATCTACAAAATGAATATCACCCTTTTTATAATTTACAGTCTTATCTGCATTTACGCTTGAAAGTCTTTCGTAAACAGGAAGAACAAAAGTCTGCTTAAATACAGTTTTTGGAAAATAATTCTTAGATTTTGAAAGCTGATGGATTATTGCATTCTGATAATTTGTTAAAACAGGATTTGGATTAATTTCTGTAATCTGAACTTCCGGCTGGTAGTAGGTTTCAAGAGGAATTGGACAACGCAGGGTTACGGTAGAAATATCATTTGTATATAAATCTGCAATATCAGCACTATATTCCATAAGATAAATTCTTCTTAATTTTACGCTGCTGCTTCCATAAGAAGAAATTTCGCATTCATAACCTTCAGATTTTTCGTCGCCAACCTGAATCTGCACCAGACCGGAAGAAGCTCCGTCCGGAATTCTTACCCTAATTTCTGTATTGCTCCAGAACTCATATCCGGCTTCAAATTCAGAAACAGGCACCATATTTTCGGTGTACATATTTGAGGTTACAATTTCTGCATTTTTGATTTTATCATCATAATCGATTGTAAAGTAAACTTTTGAATCGCCCCGGGTATCGCCAAAGTTATTTCCCGTAATGGTAAGCAGGTCTCCCCTGTAATGGAGCTTTCCCGTTATTGCAGTTATAACCGGCTTTGTGGTCTGCTTTACGGTAGGAACCAGAACCGGAATATCAATTTCGTTTGCAAAAAGGGCCGGCTTAGAACGGATGTTTTTATTTCCAACAACGACAAGGCCGTCCTGAACATTGGCAGGAAGAACAAGTTTAATTTTGGTATCTGACCAGGAAATATAGGCACTTGAAGTTAATTTTGAACCGGAAAATTCAACGTAATTCATATCCCGTTCTTTTCCGAAATTTTTGCCGTTAATTACAATTACATCACCGGGTACTCCCACAGGAGGATTAATGGAAGTAATTTCCGGTACAACTTTTGAATGATAACTGATAAGGAATGATATTCCGACTATAAGAGCAATTACAAGCAAAATGCAAATAAATCTTACAGCGGAATACCGTCTAAAATAATAACTGATTTTCTTAGTAGAGTTCACTTAAAATCTGCCCGAAACAAAATCTACCGGCAGATTTACCTCTGTTGTTACAGGAACTGAATCAATGCCAGGAAGAGTTATTTTTATTGAGATTGTTTCAAATTCCGGTTTAAGAAGTTCTACATCACCATCATGAACAAAAGAGAACTGATTCTGATTTTCAGAATTAGCCTGACTGCTCACGTTCTGTAAGAAAGGATTTGCAGAAGAATTTCTTCTGGAAGATAAAACTGCTTTATCTATATTACCCGAAATTACCCCACTGTTTCCACTGGTATTTAAAGAAACATTTCTGGCGGTTATAGGAAGGGCTTCGGTTACAGATTCCTTTACAGCAGAATTGCCTGTAAGTCTAAGAGGTATAATCAGGGCAAAAACTGCAGCGGCAGCCGCACTAATTACTCCAAGACGATTATATGATTTTCTACCATTGTCAGATGATTTTCTTGAGGTGTTTTTTGCAAACTTCATCTTCATCTGCAAACGTTCAAAACTCTGGTCTAAATAAGTTGCATCTGGTGTAATAGATACTGAGTCAGAAGTAAACATTTTATGAAGGGCTCTTATTTTTTCCAGTTCCTTCTGGCACTGAGGACAATTTTTGAGATGCTCTTCATATTCGGCCTTATAAATTTCTGGCAGTTCGTTATCTAAATAAACAGAATGAATATCTTTACTCGGGCAAGTAGACATTTTCTTCTCCTATTAATTTAACAAGCTGTTCCCTGGCTCTAAAAATTCTTACCTTTACATTACCTTCGGTAATGCCCAGAACCTTTCCGATTTCTTTGTAATTCAAGTCGCCGTACTCACGAAGCATAAGAACATCCTGAAGATTCTTAGGAAGCTTTTTTAAAGCCTCTCTTGCTTTTTTTATAGATTCACTTTTAAGCAAGTCAACTTCACCGTTATCAGCTTTTTTGTGACCTTCGTATAAAACTTTCTCGTAAGCCTTGCGTTCCCTGTCCTTTCTTTTTATATAATTCAACGAGGCATTTTTAACTACACGGATTAACCAGTATTTTGCATCGTTTAAAGAAGGAAAAACAAGTTCTTTTTCGTTTGCTTTAATTAAAGAATCATGTGCAAGATCTTCTGCGGCTTCTTCATCATTTACAATTCTGTAAGAGATTTTGTAAAGCATTCCCATACATTCGTCATAAATCTTTTTGAAATCAGCGGGATTTCCTGCATTCAGCGATAAACTTAGTTCTGTCTGACTTTCTTCCACTACCTTAGAAAACACTCTTCTATCCTAAAAGTTACAAGCGAATAAGCTTAATTTCTTTTCCATGCAGGTCCAGTAGGAGTATCAATAATTGTAATTCCTCTTTCTGCAAGCTGATTTCTTATTTCGTCTGCCCTTGCAAAATTCTTTGCTTTTTTAGCAGCAGTACGTTCCTGAACAAGTGCATTAATTTCTTCTGCCTCAGGGTCTCCCGCATGAGAATCAGAAGTATTATCTGATGTATTATTTAAAGAAACCTGCTCTTTTAATAATTTAAATGCATTTTTAATGATATCAAGGCTTAATACCCTGTCCATATAATCAACATTACCAAGGGCAACTGCTTCGTTACCAGAATTTTTCAAACTGATTTCTTCGTTTAATGCGGCAAGGGCTCTTGGAGTAGAAAGATCATCTTCCAGAGCTACCCTGAAAGCATCTACACATCTTGCCTCACTTGCAGTTTTTGTATGGTTTTCCGGATTATTATAATAATCCAGGGCTGCCTTATAATTTTCTTCTGTAAGTTCGCTGATTCCAAGTTCCTTATAATTCTGCCAGAGTTTTTTCTCGTTGGCAGCCTTAATCAGCTTAGCAACTCTTGCATAAAGAGCAGCACGACCATTCTTAGCAGAAGCCAGAGCTTCCATACTGAATACAAGCTGCTTTCTGTAGTGACCGCCCAAAAGGAAGAATCTGTAATCAAGAGGTTCAAAGCCCTTATCTTTAAGAGAAAAACCTTTTTCTGCAGGAAGCGGAGTCTGAAGAGTAATAAAGTGTCCGCTTGACTTACTCATCTTTCCGCCTTCCAGAATAAGGAATTCGTTGTGGAGCCAGTATTTTACCCATGGACCTTTAGCGCGCTCAGATTCATCAAAACTACCTTCGCTCTGAGCAATTTCATTTGTATGATGAACCGGAATATGGTCAATTCCGCCGGTATGAATATCAATATGTTTTCCAAGATATTTCATACTCATGGCAGAACATTCAATATGCCAGCCAGGATAACCGCGTCCCCATGGAGAATCCCAGGTCATAGCCTGATCTTCAAATTTTGATTTTGTAAACCAGAGTACAAAGTCCCCCGGATTACGCTTATTCTGATCAACAACAACAACCTTGCGTTTTCCGGCTCCTGCCTTAAGTTCCTCTACATTCAGGTTGGCAAGTTTACCGTAATCAGGGTAAGTAGAAATATCAAAATAAAGATTTCCGCCGGCCATATAGGTATGACCATTTGCTTCAATCTGCTTTATCAAATCAATCATTTCCTGAATATGATCAGTTGCCTTACAGATTACATCCGGATGGCGAATATTCAGGGCATCAATATCTTTCATAAAAGCATCAGTATAGAATTTTGCAACTTCAAGTACACTCTGATGGCGTTCTTCTGCTGATTTTTTCATTTTGTCATCACCGTCATCGCCATCACCAGTTAAATGACCAACATCAGTAATGTTCATTACATGCTTAATTTTATAACCAAGAAAAGAAAGAGACTTATCAAGCACATCAAGAAAAACATAAGCTCTAAGATTACCTATATGTGCATAGTTGTAAACTGTAGGACCACATCCATAAAAACCAACAAATCCTTCATGAACTGGTTTGAAATCCTCTAATTTACGACCCATTGTATTATATAATTTAAGTGCCATGTAAAACTCCAATATTTGATTAAAAAATTATACAATTTTAAGGGGCTTAGTGCAATGCAAGGACCGGAAGGTATTTTTTATGACCGGTCTAATTAATTGTTATATTAAAAGGGGCATTACTATATTAAAAAGGGTAAAATCACTATAATAAAATTGTGGAAAAATATGAACTTTTAATCGAAGCACTCAAAAATTATGATGCTTTTAAAGCAGATATTTTAAAAGATGAGCCCCTCAAAGACAAATGCACTTTTAAGGTAGGCGGCAGGGCAGCTCTCTTTATAAAACCAATAAATTACTATTCTTTTCAGATTCTTCTTGAACTGCTTTTACAAAATAAATATAAATTCTTTATTTTAGGCGGCGGAAGTAATGTTGTTCTTCCCGACTATTATGACGGGGTTATTGTTTCCACACAAAATTTTAACGAAATTGATTATTTTGAAGCAGATAATCTGCCCCTGGATTTTGGACAAATTGAACTTAAAGAAGGCCAGTGTCTTGTTTCCTGCTTCAGCGGAACTTCCATTGCTACAATAGTAAACTTCTGTAAGCAGAACAACATAAGCGGATTTGAAGAATTTGCAGGCTTACCCGGCTCGGCAGGGGGTGCTGTATATATGAATGCCCGCTGTTTTGATAAATCTATAAGTGATGTTTTATTTGCAACAACCTACATGGATTTATCTAAAGACAAAGTAAAGTTACATCACATTCTAAAAAATCCTTCTGACTGGGATTACAAAAAATCCCCCTTCCAGGCCAACGACAAATTTATAACCACGGTAACCTTCCTTTTAGAGCAGAAAGGTCCTGAGCAGCATCAGGCTATCTGCGATGCCTGCAAAAGTTACATAAACGAAAGAATAAGTAAGGGCCACTTCAAATTTCCAAGTGCAGGCTCTGTTTTTAAAAACAACCGTGATTTTGGTCTTCCTTCAGGAAAGATTATTGACCAGGCCGGCCTTAAAGGCTTTCAGATTGGCGGGGCAAAAATTGCAGACTTTCACGGAAACTTCATTATCAATACAGACAATGCAAGCCAGGATGATATTAAAAAACTGGTTGAATATACAAAAAGCGAAGTTCTAAAAAAATTCGGCTATAAGCTGGAAGAAGAAATTATTTTTCTTAATTCTTAAATTTCCTCCGCGGGAGTTAATCTTACCTATGCGGAATTTCTCTTACCTCCGCGGAAGTTTCTCTTCGCGGCGCGTGCTAACTCTTCTTGCAAGCTCACAAATTTATCTTAGCGCCGACCCCTTCCCCTCAGCTGTCCTCTTTCTTGCTCACCTCTCCCCACTTACATTGACAAATTTACTTTGTAAATTTATAATTTTATAAGGACTATAGAGGTAAAAGTTTTGTTACAATTACAAATTTGCAGATTTCCAAAAGGCTCTTATATAGTTGTCGAAGGAAAATCTGACAGTGATAGATTTTTCATTATTCAACAAGGAACCGTTCAGTGCTATAAAGGTGAATCTGGAGCAATTGCGCCTGTAGTCCTTGGCCCTGGAGACTTCGTAGGCGTTGTTCCCTGCATGTCGGGTCATCTTCAAATTGAAACCGCCATTGCACAAACTGATGTAGTTGCAATTGCAGTTCGCCGCGAACAGTATTCAGATTTAATTGTAAATAACACTCCTGTCGCTCTAAAAATCATTAAAACCTTCGCAAATCGCATGCGCGTAATGAACGAGATGCTTACCAAGGCCACCTTGAATGGCGCGGTAGCTGAATCTTATGATCAGATTTTTAAAGTAGCACAGTTCTATGAAAATTCAGCTAAATCAGACATTGCAATTTATGCTTACTATCAGTATTTAAAAACAAAACCAACCGGTCCTAACGCAGAAATTGCAAAACAGAAATTCCTTGAATTAAGAAAAAGAACTCATCCTTCTTATCTTGAACCTTCTCAGGAATCAATCCGTGAATATCAGCAGGATCAGATGATTTTCTCTGAATCACAACCTGGTAAAGATATGTTTATCATTCAGTCTGGTGAAGTTGCCATTTCCAAAGTTGTAAACGGCAACGAAGTAACTCTTGCTGTACTTAAAAAAGGTGATATGTTTGGAGAAATGGCTCTCCTGGAAAATAAATCCCGCTCAGCAAGTGCCATTACCCACAGCGCCTGCCGTCTTATGGTTGTAAACCTTGCCAACTTCAATCAGATGGTAACAACTCAGCCACAGATGATTGCCCGCCTTACAACCACCCTTGCCGACCGTCTCTGGTCTATGTACAGACAACTTGACAACGCAAACATTCCTGACCCTAAGGCTAAGATGATTGATATGCTTTCCCTTCAGTTAGAAAAGCAGAAAGTTCAGTTTGATAACGTTCTCAACAAACAGAAACAGACTGAATTCACCCCTCAGGACATCGCAAATATGTGCGGTATTCCTCATAACCAGCAGCCAAAAGCAATTTTCGACTTCCAGCAGGATTCTCACTTTAAGATTATTGAAGGCAAGATTTTCATAAAAGATATTGTTGAACTTTCAAAACAGGCAGCCTTTTACAGAAAACAGAAACTCTAGTCTTTCTTAAAATTTTCTTAAATAAATAAAATAAACTCCTTCTCTTAAACTGCCGATATTATGATTATGAAAAAACTATTTGCAGTTTATTTTTTATTTCAGTTTTTTTTACTCTTTGCAGAAGAACTTCCAAACGGCTTTAAAAAAGTTGAACTTGGCATGTCCTTAAACGAAACAAAAAATCAGCTTTTAAGGGATCCCGAATTCGGCTACCACGGAGACAGAGACGTTTCATTGCTCCCGGGTGTAAATAAGGTGCTTATAGAAACAGATGCAAGTGCATATAAATTAAATTTTCTTGACCGCTGCTATTTTCAATTTTCAGAAGACCGGCTTTATATCATTACAATAAATGTAAACCCGGACAGGATGGATTATTACAGTATTTTTACAACCCTCTGCAATAAATACGGCCAACCGGATAAACTGAATCCTCAGGGAGCCAGCTGGACAAATGATTCAGTAACAATGTCGCTTGAAAAACCATTAACCTTAAAATACATTGATAACAAAATATTTGATGAATTAAAACAGTATTCAAATATAGAAAAATCGGGAGAAGAAAAAACACGTCAGATGTTTTTGGATGAATTATGATTAAAAGAAAAAGCTTATTAATCGCATTACTTCTTGTACTTGCATCTTTATTTACAGGCTGTAATAAAAGCAAATTACAGACAACCACAATTACAATTAAAAAGGCAGATGGAAGCACTGCTTACGTAAAAGCAGAAATTGCCAGAAAAGAAGAAGAAAGAAACTTTGGTTTTATGGAAAGAAAGGTTATACCTGATGGAACCGGTATGATTTTTATCTTTGAACAGGATCAGATTCTATCTTTCTGGATGAAAAACACCCCTCATCCGCTTTCCATTGCTTACATAGATTCAAAAGGAAAAATCAGGAACATTTACGACATGACTCCTTACAGCCTTGCTCATATAACCAGCACCTCTTCTGTAAGATATGCACTGGAAGTACCCCAGGGCTGGTTCAAAAAACAGGGAATAAAAGAAGGAGATTTCGTTATACTGGATTTCTAATCCTGATCTTTTTCAAGCTTTAAAAGTTCTGCGGCAGCGATTCTATCTTTTGGGTCAAATTCTAGAACTGTAGTAAAGTAATTTCTTGCTTCCTGCTTATTTCCCTGAGCAAGGGCAAGATAACCAAGATTAGAAATAACCTTTGTACTATCTGGAGCAAGTTCAAGAGCCTTCATTAAAGCCTTTTTTGCCTCTGTAAAATTTTCTTCCTGAACATAACAAAGGGAAAGTTCATTGTAAGTATCAGAGTTTTTATCTCCGCCTTCGCATTTTAGAGATTCCTGGAAGGCCAGTTTAGCTTCTTCAAATTTTTCAATTCTTCTAAGGCCCCAGCCAAGCATAAACCAGGCATTCCAAACCTTAGGATTTTTTGTAATAAAATCTCTTATTTCTTCAAGTCCTTTTTCTTCCTGTCCAGAAGAAATTAAATCATAGGCATTTCTAAAAGAATCATCATCCATATTCTGATTATTAATATTGTTCAGAATTTCCTGAGCTCTTTCCTTTTTATAAACGCCGTTTTCACCCATTTCTTCATCATTAATATCACAGGTTAATGCAAGGTAAGTCTCAAAGGCATCTTTTGCCTCTCTATATTTATGCTGTTTAAGATAGAAAAAACCTGAATTAAAGAAAGCATCAGGCATTGCAGGTTCAGCCATCATAGCTTCTTCATAATAACTTCTTGCATCATTATCATAAGCATCTGCATCTTCAAAAAGACCGGCATTACGGTAAGAATCTGCCCTCTGGTCTAAAAAGAGTGCCATATTCAAGATGATTGCCTTATCTTCAGGATCATAACCGTGCAAAGCTCTGAAAATTTCTTCAGCAAGCTCAAAATCCTCATTCTTTGTTTTAAGGATTGCAGCTTCGCAAAGCTCTTTTTTAACGTTTGGCTTTACCTGTTTAATTATAGAACGGTAATATTCCAGGTGAGGATTTTTTGAATCATAAGCCATAACTGTTAAAAGACCTGCTAAAATCTGTTCAGAAGTAATTTCTTCCGGATTAAATGAACCTGCAGATTCGCTGTCTTTAATTTGTACAGGCAGTTTTATACTTGTATCAATTTTAAAACTTTCGTTGGAAGGAACAAAATTCTGAGGAATTCCAATATAATATATTGATTCTAATGGATTTGAAGGATTCATATTTTACCTTATTTAGTTTGAGATGATGAAGCCTGTGTATTTGCGGCGGCTTCCTGAGTTTGTGCGGCTGACGCAGTGTTTTTAGCAGCAGAAGTTGATGCAGCTGCAGCTGGTGCAGCAGTTTTTCCGGCAGTCGCAGCATTGGCAGCGGCCTGAGTCTGAGCAAGTTTAGCTGCAGCTTCTTTACGAATTCTTTCTGCCTCTGCTTCTGCCCTTTCTTTTTTCTGCTGATTTAAAATTTGATTATCAATTAACTGCTTCTGATAAGATGTAATATATGCATTAATTCTGAACTTATAAGTCATTGGAATTGATTCTTCTATAAAGTTCACATGACATATTACGATATCTTTTCTTCCCGGCAGGAAATCTGCGGCAACAACAATACCTGGCAGGGCAATTTTTTCTGTTGTATCAAGATACATCAGACGCAAATCTACCTGTTTATTAAGTAAGAATTTTGGTACTCCTACCAGCATAAGTTTTGCGCCACCAAAAGATAAATCTTTAATAATACATTTTCTAGGAACATTTGCTATAAATACATATGTTTCTTCTTTTGGTATCTGAAGTTCGCGTAATGAGTTTTTGTTGATTGCAATTCTTTCTTCACGGCGGTTCTTAAAGTTTTCGTTAACTTCGATGAATTCGCCTAAACGAGAAATTAATTCGTCTGGCGGACGCTGAGTAAAGTTCAAAGTTACTAAAACGAGATCGTTCGAACCGGCATATGGCTGAATCTGAGCTACGTTACAGTTAACAAAGAAGTGGATTAAATCATTATTTAAATCTATAAAGCAAAAACGTAAACTTAAGTTTAAGGATTTATTTTTTTGAAGTTGCGTATAAATTCCACTTGAGGTTCCAATTAAAACTTTAGCAAACATTAAAGAAGAAGAATTTATAAGACAAGGCCACTGCCCCCCGTTACTCTTTAAATAAATTTGACGAGGATCCATTCGCAATGATTTTAAGTTAGCTTTTGTAAATACTATTTCTTTATCCCGATAGTAATCATAATAACGAGATATCTGATGGCTGTTTGAAACACTCATAAATTATAGTTATTTTATACTAAATTTAATATTCTCTCAATATTTTATATGAAATATATATAAATAAAAAAAATCCGCCTGACAACTCAGACGGATTGTTTGCTTATTGTAATTTAATTTATAAATTACTCAGCAGCTGGTGCTTCAGGAGAAGCTTCTTCGGTTTCTGCAGGCTTTGCTTTTCTTGCTTCAACTTTTGCTTTATTTTTTAAAGCAGCATTGCAGAATTTACAAATATTTACGTTCTGACCATTAACTTCTTTTTCCCAAAGAACTTTGATATTTGTTTTACCACAAATAGCACATGTTCCTCTTCCATGAGCAGCTAATGATCTAATTCCAGATCCGCGATGGTTCTTTGACATTATTGACTCCTTTTGACAGCCAAAACCTATTCAGATTTAGCTTCATCCTTTTTTTCAGTAGTCTTTTTTGCAGCTGGTTTCTTTGCTTTTGTTTCGCCATCTGCTTTTGCTTTTGTTGTTTTAGCTTTTGGAGCAGAACCTTCAGCTTTTTTAGCAGGTTTCTTTTCTTCAGCTTCTGATTCAAGTTTGTAATCAACTAATTCAAGAATAACAACATCAGCAGCGTCACCTTGACGGTATCCGAGTTTGAGTACACGTGTGTAACCACCGTTGCGCTCTTTCATACGAGGAGCGATTTCTGTGAAAAGTTTATTTAAGATTTTTTCATCTGCAATAAACTTTGCAACTTCACGACGATTGTGTACTGAATCTTCTTTTGCTCTGGTAATAAGCTTTTCAGCTGATTTTCTTACTTCAAGAGCCTTTGATTTTGTTGTAGTAATTCTTTCATATCTAAAGAGAGAAGTTACCATATTGCGTGACATAGCACGACGATGTGCTGTTGTACGTGAAAGCGGATTAAAACCATTCTTATGATTCATCTGTTTCTTCCTTCTGCTTTGTTAAGTTGGCAGCATTCTTCAGATGACTATAATCTGTCATACCAAGAGTTAAGTTCCATTCCTGGAGTTTTTCTTTAATTTCTTGGAGACTCTTTTTTCCAAAGTTTCTTGTCTTTGCAATGTCATCTTCAGTCTTTTTAGTTAATTCGCCAATTGTACGAATATTTGCATTTTTCAAACAATTTGATGAACGAACTGAAAGTTCCAATTCTTCTACAGGTGTACTAAGAAGTTTCTGAATACTTTCATCGCCTTCATCACTATCATCGCTTCCAATAACGTCTTTATCATTAAAGTTTACAAAAATTGCAAAGTGATCTTTAGCTATTTTTGCAGCTTCTGCTAATGCATCATCAGGAGCAATAGTTCCGTCAGTCCAAATCTCTAACACTAATTTGTCGTAGTCATTTCTCTGACCAACACGGCAAGGTTCAATAGAATATTTTACTTTTGGAACTGGAGTGAAAATGGCGTCCATTGGAATTGTTCCAACAACTTCAATGTAATGTTCATTTGTTTCAGCTGGAACGTATCCTCTACCTAAATCAACCTGGATTTCGATATCAATATGTGCACCTTCCATCATGGTAAGAACTGTTACATCCTTAGTCATAACTTCAAGCTGGCCTTCTTTTGCAAAATCTTCTGATTTTACAACTCCCGGTCCTTTGAACTCATATAATATAGTATCCTGTTCAACATCATTAGGTAAACGCAAGCGTATCATCTTAAGAGTATTAATAATCTCTAAAGTATCTTCTGCAACATTAGGAATTGCTTCGAATTCACTAGAAATTACTTTGTTTACTCCATTTTCATCATAAGATGTAATACGGATAGAAGTAATTGCATATCCCTGAATAGAAGATAACAAAACTCTTCTTAATGTATTACCAACTGTTGTTCCAAATCCTGTCTCAAATGGATAAGCTGTGAACTTACCATAGTTAGGATTTGTACTAATGTGTTCAAATGAAATGCCTTTAGGTCTTTTAAAACCTTTAAGCAAGTTTTTTCGAGCCATCTGAACTCCTTATTATTATTTAGAATAATATTCAACAATGAGGTTTTCTTTAACATCGTAATCAATGTCTGATTTTGTTGCTAAAGCAATAACCTTACCAGTAAAATTATCTCTGTCTGCTTCGAGCCATCCAGGAACTACTGGATCTCCATTAGCAAGAACAAGTTTTTTAATTCCAGAATTTTCTTTAACTGTAATAACGTCACCAACTTTTACAAGGTAAGATGGAATGTTTACATTTTTACCATTAACATTGATATGACAATGGTTTACCATCTGGCGAGCCTGCTTACGAGTTTTAGCAAAACCTAAGCGGTACACAACGTTATCCAATCTTGATTCAAGAATCTGAAGTAACATTTCACCTGTAACGCCATCTTTTTTAGTAGCCATTACATAGTATTTGCGGAACTGTTTTTCCATAATTCCGTAGATAAAACGTACTTTCTGTTTTTCATCAAGCTGAATACCATACTCAGACTTCTTACGTCTTACATCTTTCTGATTTCTTTTAGATTCTTTAGTATAACCCATTACAACTGGATTAATTCCTAAAGATTTACATCTCTTTAATAAAGGTTGTTCGCATTTTCCCATAATTAACTCCTATAGTAATTACATACGGCGTGTCTTACGAGGACGACAACCATTATGAGGAATTGGTGTAACATCAGAAATTGATTTTACTTTCAATCCCATAAGACCAATTGAACGGATTGCGTTTTCACGTCCCATTCCAGGTCCCTTAATATAAACATGAACTTCACGTAAACCATAACTAGCAGCTTTCTGAATTGCTGTTTCAGCTACTGACTGAGCTGCGAATGGAGTTGATTTTTTAGCTCCACGGAATCCGAGTCCGCCAGAAGATGCCCATGAAAGAGCATTTCCCTTCATGTCTGTTACAGTTACGATAGTATTATTGAATGTTGCCTGGATGTAGATACATCCTTCGTAAACACTCTTCTTTTCCTTACGCTTTTTAACGGTAGCCACTTCTACTATCCTCCGCCTTATGCTTTCTTCTTATTAGCAACTGTCTTCTTCTTACCCTTACGAGTGCGGGCATTTGTACGAGTTCTCTGTCCGCGTACTGGAAGACCTCTCTTGTGACGAAGACCACGATAACAACCAATATCCATAAGACGTTTAAGGTTGAGACCAATTTCTGAACGAAGACGACCTTCAATTTTGTAGTCTTTATCAATTATTTCACGAAGTAAATTTAATTCATCCTGAGAAAGATCATTTACCATCTTTTCTGGATCAACTTTTGCAGCTTCGCAAATCTTTAATGCCGATGAACGACCGATACCATAAATATAAGTTAATGCGGTACCTACATGTTTATTAGGGATATCAACCCCTGCGATTCGAGCCATCTGTTACTCCTTAGCCCTGTCTCTGCTTATGTTTTGGGTTTGTACAAATTATGCGGACAACGCCGTTTCGTTTGATAACCTTACACTTATCACAGATAGGTTTTACACTGGTTCGTACTTTCATATAAAGCCCCCATGAGAATATTTACTGAATTTTAGCACCTCGCAATGAGAGCAATTCAGTAGGGTAAAAGTATACCATATATTCTCAGTTCTTTTCTACTAGTTCATCACGAATTTTTACAAATTACGTGATCTAATTTTGCCCTTCTTAGTAAGTCCCTCGTGATGATGCATTTTAAGAAGTGCTTCTACCTGACTCATTGTATCCAAATCAACGCCAACCATAATGATTAACGAAGTTCCACCCATAAGTTGTGCAACTGACTGAGGGAAGTTGAATGCGTATTGAATTACTGTTGGAATAACAGCAATAAGCGCAAGGAACAAAGAACCTGGTAAAATAAGTCTATTTAATATCTTAGTAAGGTATTCTTCTGTTTTATCAGTACGCACACCCGGAATGGAGCCGCCGTTTTCACGGATGTTCTTTGCGATTTCAGTAGGGTTCAGTGTTACCTGAGTGTAGAAGTATGCAAAGAAGATAATAAGAACAACTAATAAGATATTATATACCCAACCATCTGGTGACATAATTTTTGAAAGGGTAGTAATCCATTTTGCTGAATTCTGTCCTGATCCAAATGTCTGCACAAGTGATAAAGGTAATGTTAAAATTGAAGAAGCGAAAATCAAAGGAATTACATTCGAAGGATTAACCTTGAATGGAATGTATGTACTCTGTCCGCCATACATTTTTCTTCCAACTACACGTTTTGCATAGTGTACAGGAATCTTTCTCTGACCTGATTCTTCATAAATTACTAGAGCGATTATTGCAAGGAACATGATAAGAACAAGGATGACAAATACAAGTTTGATTTTTCCAGATGAAACCTGCTGATATAATTCAACGCAAGCTTTTGGCAATCTGGCAACAATACCTGCGAAAATCATCAATGAAATACCATTTCCAATACCACGAGCTGTAATCTGATCACCAAGCCATACAGTAACCATAGAACCTGTAGTTACAGTCAACATGAACAAGGCTCTGAAAAGAATCTTATTCTGAATTACAACTACATTGTATTCTGCAGGGATACTGTAAGCATAAACGGTCATACCCCAAGCCTGGATTAAACAAACAATAATTGTTCCGATTCTTGAATACTGAGCAATTTTTCTCTGTCCACCATCTTCTTGAGATATGCGTTTAAGTGATGGGAAAATAATCACAGCAAGCTGCATAATGATCTGCATAGAAATATAAGGCATTACACCAAGTAAGAAGATAGAGAAGTTAGAAAAAGCTCCTCCAACAAAAAAGTCCATATAACTTGCAAATGCATTATTGTTTTGTTTACTTAATGCGTCAAAGTAATCAAAGATTCCTGTTGCATTAATACCAGGCACTGTTATAACTGATCCTAAACGGAAAATAGCTAAAATCAGTACTGTAAAGAACAACTTGTCCCTGATTTCTTTAACCTTAAACATATTTACAATTGGGTTGCTTGCCATGTTCTAACTCCACTTTTTATTTTGTCTGTTCTGCAGCCTTTTCTTCTACAGCTTTTACAGAACCACCGGCTTTTTCAATTTTAGCCTTAGCAGATTCTGAAACTTTATCAACTGCAACTGTTAATTTCTTGGTAATTTCGCCATTTCCAAGGATTTTTACAAGTGTAGCTGATTTTGAAGAAATAAAACCTTTAGCTGTCAAAGACTCTTTATCTACAGTTTCACCGTCGTTGTATTTAGCATTAAGTAATTCTACATTAATACAAACATATTCTTTTTTGAAAGGATAGTTTGAGAATCCCTTATGTGCGATACGTCTATAAAGAGGCATCTGGCCGCCTTCGAATCCAACGTAAGGTACACTTGTACCAGTACGAGACTGCTGACCTTTGTTACCTTTTCCAGCTGTTGTACCGAGTCCTGAAGAAGAACCGCGTCCAACACGCTTAGGTTTTTTATTAGCACCCTGAGGAGCGCTGAGTATTGGATTATATTCTGCCATTTTAGATCTCCTCAACTTTTACTAAATGAGAAACACTTGCTACCATTCCGCGGATTGCGTCATTGTCGTTAAGAATATTTGAAGAAGAAATCTTCTTAAGACCAAGACTGCGAACAGTTGCAACTTTATCTGGTTTTTGACCGATTGTACTTCTAATTAATGTAACCTTTAACTGTTTTGCTTTAGCCATACATTAACCCCACAACTCATCAAGAGTTTTACCTCTGTTAGCTGCAACTTTTTTTGCATCCATTAATTTAGCGATAGCATCAAAAGTAGCACGTACAACGTTTACAGCAGAGTTTGAACCAAGAGATTTAGACTGTACATCTGTAGCTCCAGCTGCTTCCATAATTGCACGAACAGTACCACCAGCGATAATACCAGTACCGGAACAAGCTGGTTTAAGTAAAACTTCAGAACTCTTATATTTACCAATGATATCATGTGGTAATGTACCGTTTTTCATAGGCACAACAATAAGATTTCTCTTAGCTTTATCAATACTCTTCTTAATAGCTTCAGATACATCGTTAGCTTTACCAAGTCCGTATCCTACGCGACCTTTTCCGTCACCTACTACAGTGAGGGCAGAGAAAGACATTCGGCGTCCACCCTTAACAGTTTTACAAGTTCTGTTAAGAGTAACTAATTTTTCTACGAATTCCTTCTCTTTTGGATCTTTATCAAATTTTTTCTGATGTTCTTCCATTTCAATCTCCTAGAATTCGATTCCAGCTTTACGGGCACCATCAGCAAAAGCCTTTACGACACCATGGTAAAGATATCCATTTCTATCAAAAACAACTTTAGCGATGTTTTTGTCTTTAAGACGTGAGCCTAATACTTCACCGAGTTTTGCAGCTCCTTCTGTATTAGGTTTTACATCAGCAAATTCTTTTTCTAATGTAGAAATAGAAGCTAATGTTTTTCCTTCATCGTCATTAATTACCTGTACAGAAATATTCTTGTTACTGCGAGTGATAGTCATTCTTGGACGATCAGCAGTACCGTAAACTGACTTACGGATGTGAATTTTTCTGTGTAAGCGTTTTCTGTCTTTGTCGTTCATTTTCTTAAACATACAGCTTCACCTTATTTTACACCAGTCTTACCAACCTTGCGGCGGATAACTTCGTTGTCATAACGAATACCCTTTCCTTTGTAAGGTTCAGGTTTTCGTAATTTACGAATCTGTGAACAAAATTCACCAACTAATTGTTTATCAATACCAGAAACTGTGAGTTTTCCATCTGGAGTTGCAACTACAGTTAAACCGTCTGGAATGATTGCAATATAGTCACTTGAATAACCAAGGTTCATTACAAGTTCTTTACCTTTAACTTCTGCACGGTAACCTACACCTGTAATAATCAATGTCTTTGAGAATCCTTCTGTAACACCTTTTATCATGTTAGCAAGAAGACTTCTGTAAAGTCCATGATAAGCATTAGTCTGTTTAGCATCGTTTTTTGTTGAAAGAACGGCCTGACCATTTTCTACTTTGATTTCAATTTCTTCATGAACAGACTGTTTAAGTTCGCCTTTAGCTCCCTTAACAACCATCTGTCCGTTAGCAACTGTTACAGTTACACCTGCTGGAATAGCAACAGGAAGTTTACCTACTTTAGACATACTTTCCGCCCCCTATTACCAGATTGTGCAAACTAATTCGCCACCAACTTGTTTTTCTGTTGCTTTTCTACCTGTTGTAACACCAGAAGAAGTTGAAACGATGATTGTACCATAACCGTTATAAACACGTGGTAAATCTTTGTAACCAGAATAAACACGGCGACCTGGAGTTGAGATTTTCTTTACTCCGTGGATAACCGGATTATTATCATCATCATATTTTAAGAAAATACGAATTGTATTTTTTCCATCTTCCTGAATTTTCTTAAAGTTTTTGATGTATCCTTCAGTCTTCATAATCTTAACGATTTCAAGTTTAAGTTTTGAAGCAGGAACATCTACTTTTTCGTGGCGGGCCATAGCCGCATTACGAACCTTTGTGAGCATGTCTGCTACTGGATCTGATGCACTCATTCTATTCTCCTACCAACTAGATTTTGTTATGCCAGGAAGCTGGCCTTCACTTGCTAATTTACGGAAACAAAGACGACACATCTTAAATTTGCGTAAATATCCACGAGGACGTCCGCAGATCTGGCAACGATTGTATTCACGTGTTGCATACTTCTGTTTGCGGGCTGCTTTAATAATCATTGATTTCTTTGCCATACTTCACCTACTTACGGAATGGCATATTGAACTTTTCGAGCAAAGACTTAGCTTCAGCATCAGTTTTTGCAGATGTTACAAATGTGATATTCATACCAGCAATTTTAACAACTTTGTCGAAGTCGATTTCTGGGAAAATCAACTGTTCAGTAATACCAACAGAGAAATTTCCATGTCCATCAAAACCAGTAGCTTTGATTCCACGGAAATCTTTAATACGTGGGAACGCAACATTAATAAGACGATCCATGAATTCATACATGATATCTCCGCGTAATGTTACCATTGCACCCACTTCATTACCCTCACGAAGTTTGAAGTTAGCAATACTCTTCTTTGCCTTTGTTTTAACAGCCTTCTGACCAGTAATCTGAGTTAAGTCAGCAACTGCGGCATCAAGGAGTTTCTTATTTGTGAGAGCTTCACCAACACCCATACTTACAACAACTTTCTTTACTGCAGGAATCTGCATTGGAGTTGTGTAACTGAACTCTTTCATAAGAGCAGGGGCGATTTCGTCTTTATAGACTTTCTTAAGCCGAGGTACGTAATTTGCCATTAGAGAACTTCTCCACATTTACGGCAGCAACGAACTTTTTTGTCGCCGTCAATTTTATAACCAATTTTAACTGGACGACCGCATTTTTTACATACGATGCCCACATTTGAAATATTAAGAGGAGCTTCAACTTCAGCAATACCACCCTGGTCCTGCTGGCTTCTCTTTTTCATTGCCTTTTTAACAATGTTTACACCAGATACAATTACTGCTTCTTTTTTAGGAAGGATTCGAACAACTTCTCCTCTCTTTCCTTTATCTTTTCCAGCAAGTACCTGTACTGTATCGCCCTTACGGATTTTTGATTTTGTTAACATCTCAATATCTCCTTAAAGAACCTCTGGAGCCAATGAAATGATTTTCATAAAATCCATATCACGAAGCTCGCGAGCTACAGGTCCGAAAATACGTTTTCCTTTTGGGTTTTTACTATCATCTACGATAACACATGCGTTATCATCAAATCTGATGTAAGTTCCATCTGGACGACGATATTCTTTTGCTTGACGTACAATTACAGCTTTTTCGATTGTACCCTTTTTGATAGTAGAAGTAGGGATTGCATCCTTAATTGCTACTACAACAATGTCACCAATACCAGCATATCTGCGGTGTGAACCACCGATTACTTTAATACACTGAGCGATTTTAGCTCCAGAGTTATCAGCAACTGTCATACAAGACTGCATTTGAATCATAATCTTAACTCCTTATACTATTTAGCACGTTCAATGATTTCAGCAAGACGCCAGCATTTATTTTTTGATAATGGGCGACATTCAACAATACGAACTGTATCTCCTACATGAGCATCATTATTTTCATCATGAGCCATGTATTTCTTAGTTCTTGTTACATATTTCTTGTAAAGACGGTCCATTTTTTTAGTTGCAATTGTAACTACAATTGTCTTGTCCATCTTTTCAGATGTTACAAGTCCAACAAATGAACGTTTAGCACTCTTTACAGTCTGAACAGCATTATTTTCCACGGTTCAGCTCCTACTTATTTTCGCCAGCAATTTCTTTCTGCTGGATAAACGTATTCAAACGTGCAATTTCACGACGCATTGTACGTTTCTGCATTGGGTTATCTACATGTGATACAACCATTTTGAAACGGAGATCCATGTATTCTTTTTTAAGCTCATCGCGTTTAGCAACTAGTTCTTTATAAGACAGTTCTTTGTCATTCTTTTTCTTTGAATCAGCCATCTTATTCCTCCTAGTCTTTTGTTGGCTTAACAGCTATTTTTGTAAGAACAGGGAGCTTCTGTGCTGCAAGGTGCAAAGCATCATGAGCAAGATTAATATCTACTCCACCAATTTCAAACAAAATCATTCCAGGTTTGATAACAGCTGCCCAGTGATCTGGAGCACCTTTACCCTTACCCATACGAACTTCTGAAGGCTTTTTAGTGATTGGTTTATCTGGGAAGATACGAATCCAAACATTGCCTTTACGATCTAATTTACGGTTGATAGCAACACGGGCAGCTTCAATTACTTTTGCATCCAGCCATGTTGGTTCCAAAGCTACTAAAGCGATGTCTCCAAAATCAATTGTATTATCTCTGGTTGCATTTCCTTTTTCGCGACCACGCTGTACCTTTCGGTGAATAACTCTTTTAGGACTAAGTGGCATAATTAACTCCTTGCCTTTTTAGCAGGTTCTACACCATCAGTCTTTTCAGCAGCCTGACGTGCAGGACGTCTTTGCTTCTTTACAAGCTGACCAGCATCTTCGTTGTGATCAACACCATAGTTCATTCCGTTGTAAACCCATACTTTAATACCGATTTTACCGTATGTAGTAAGAGCTTCGTAGAAACCATAGTCAATATCAGCACGAAGAGTGTGAAGTGGTACACGTCCTTCCTTATGTTCTTCTGTACGGCTCATATCTGCACCGCCAAGACGACCACTAAGACGAACCTTAATACCCTGAGCACCGGCACGCATTGCGTTGTTTACAGCCTGTTTCATAGCCTTACGGAATGAACCGCGGCCTACCAACTGACGACCAATGTTCTGAGCAATTAAATTAGCATTCAAATCAGCACGTTTGATTTCTTTAATCTTAATCTGTACTTTCTTTGTAAGCTGTTTCTGAATATCTGCACTAATCTTTTCGATTGATGCACCTTTTACACCAATAATAACACCAGGGCGAGCTGTATGAATTACGATTGTAACGCGCTGTGGATGGCGTACAATTTCAATTTCAGCTATTTCTGCATTTTTACATTCTGGAAGTTCAGAAACTAATTTTCTGATTTTAATATCTTCCAAAACTAAATCTGCATATTCACGTGGATCAGCATACCAACGTGACTGCCATGTTTTGTTTACGCCTAAGCGTAAACCAATAGGATTTACTTTCTGTCCCACTTTATTCCCCCGCCTTTTCGTCAACGACAACGGTAATATGGCACATACGTTTTAAGAGCTGATCAGCACGACCACGTGCACGGAACCATACTCTCTTGAGTCTTGGACCTTCATCAATTCTTATTTCTTTAACGTAAAGCATATCTTCATCTAACTTGCTATTCTGATTAAGTGCATTTGATGCAGCAGACTTTAAAGTTGCACTGATCAATTCAGCACCTTTCTGTGGCATATTTGCTAAAATTGCCATTGCTTCAGAATATGACTTCTGTTTAATTACATTAGCAACAGGACGAACCTTTGTTGGAGATGCAATAAGGAATTTTGTAGTGGCTACATAACCTTTCTTTTCAGCCATAATATCCACCTATAATTAAGCCTTTGAGGCTGTTTTATCAGAACCACCATGGCCATGATATGTACGAGTTGGAGCGAATTCGCCGAGTTTGTGTCCGACGAGGTTCTCTGTAATGTACACAGGAATCCATGATTTACCATTGTAAACAGAAATAGTATTTCCTACCATTTCTGGGATGATTGTTGAGCAGCGAGAATATGTTTTAATCATTTTCTTGTCTGCTTCTTTATTCATTGCCTGAACCTTTTTGTAGAGTGATTTTTCTACGAAAGGTCCTTTTTTAACAGATCTTGACATGAATATCTCCTCTACTTCTTACGACGGCTAACAATAAATTTGCTAGTTGTCTTTCTCTTGTTACGAGTCTGGTAACCTTTACAAGGCTGTCCCCAAGGAGTAACAGGATTACGTCCTTTACCAGCACCTTCACCACCACCAAGTGGATGATCAACAGGGTTCATAGCCATACCACGAACAGTTGGGCGTACACCCATCCATCTTCTGTGACCAGCTTTACCAAGTTTAACGTTCATGTGTTCTTCGTTACCAACAACACCGATTGTTGCGTAACAGCGACCATTGATCTTTCTCATTTCACTTGAAGGAAGTCGAACGATAACATATTCACCTTCGCGACCTGCAATCATTGCACTAGCACCAGCAGAACGAACAAGCTGTCCACCCTGACCAAGTGTTAATTCAATGTTATGAATTGTGAAACCAACTGGAATTGCATTTAGAGGAAGTGCATTTCCAACTGTAGGAGTTGCGTTTTCGCCAGACATAATTTTCTGTCCAACCTGCAATCCTTTTGGAGCGATGATATAACGTTTATCACCGTCAGCATAATAAACTAAAGCGATGTTAGCACTTCTGTTAGGATCATATTCAATAGTTTTAACTGTTCCTGGAATTCCGTGCTTATCACGCTTAAAATCTATATCACGATAAAGTCTTTTGTGACCGCCACCCTGATGACGTACAGAAATACGACCACCAGCTCCGCGTCCTGCATTAGACTTTTTACCTGACACTAATGTTTTCTCGGGTCTATCAGTTGTCAGTTCATCACGCACCAGGTCAACACGACCACGTGTACCAGGTGTCATTGGCTTAAATACTTTAAGAGCCATTTCTATTCCCCTTAATTCCTACTTGGATTAAACACCTTCAAAAGCAGAAATTGTTTCACCGTCAGCAAGACGAACAATTGCTTTTTTGTAAGATGCTGTACGTCCTGGTTTACCACGAAGACGTTTCATTTTTCCAAGCACATTCATTGTTGTGCAGCCTACTACCTTTACTTTGAACAACTTAGCAACTGCTTCTTTAATCTGAGTTTTAGTTGCAGTTGGCTGAACAATGAATACATATTTATTCTGTTCACGTAAAGCACTTGCTTTTTCTGATACTACAGGTTCAATAAGGATATCTTCGTAATTCATTATTTAGCCTCCTTGTCATCAGAATAGAACTTTGTAAGATTAGCAATTGCACTTTCAAGTACGATTACTTTTCTTCCGTAATATAAATCATGAGCTTCGAGACGATTATAAGTAAGGAATGTAAGATTCTTTACGTTTCTTGCAGCCTGCTTAATTTTTGCGTCATCATCTTTCAAGATTAATACAGTTCTTTCATCTTTAGCAAAGTTATTAAGAATTGCTACTAAATCTTTTGTTTTACCGCTTTCAACAGTAAAATCTTCAACAACAGTAAGTCTGTCACCCTGAGCGTGTGAGCTTAAAATTGTCATCATAGCAAGTCTCTTTTCCTTTTTAGGAATTGAGTAAGAGAAATCTCTTGGTTTTGGTCCAAAAATTGTACCACCGCCAACATTAATTGGAGATTTCTTATCACCACGACGAGCGTTACCAGTACCCTTCTGTTTGTAAGGTTTAGCATTACTACCGTGAACTTCTGAACGAGTTTTTGTACAAGCTGTACCAACACGTCTATTAGCTAATTCATTTGTAATTGCATAATAAATTACATCATCATTTACTGGAAGACCGAATACTTTATCATCAAGAGTGATTGTACGCAGTTCTTTTCCAGAAGTTGAATATACTTTCTTTTCCATATTCTATCTCCTATTTCTTTACTGCGGACTTCACGATGAGAGTGCAATCCTTGTTTCCTGGAACTGCACCACGAACCATAACTACTTTGAGTTCTGGGTCAACCTTAACGATCTTCAAATTCTGTACAGTAATTTTTTTGAATCCCATATGTCCAGGTAATTTTACGTTCTTGAAACAATGTCCTGGTGTTGTACAGTTTCCTGTTCCACCTGGTTCACGATGGAATTTAGAACCATGAGTAGCACGTCCACCATGGAAACCCCATCTCTTCATTACACCCTGGAATCCTTTACCTTTTGATGTAGCTGTAACGTCTAAGAAACGTACTCCATCAAGAAGTTCAAGACCAACAACATCACCAACATTTACGTCTTTTTCAAAGTTTCTAAACTCTTTTAAGTGACGTTTTGGATTAACGTTTTCTGGGAATTGACCGGCATAAGCTTTGCTTGCTTTAGAAGCTTTAATATCATCTAAACCAAGAACAACTGCATCATAACCGCAATTTTCCTTTGTTTTTTTGGCAACAACAACATTAGGCTCGATCTGGATCACGGTTACTGGTGTCAGATTACCGCTTTCATCGAATATCTGTGTCATGCCAACTTTTTTAGCAATCAGACCTTTCATTCTGATATTCTCCTATGAGGAACTAATTACTGCAGAGCAATAATCATTCCTTATTAAATTTTTCAGGCCGCCATCCCAGATCCAAAGGGACCGTACCTCAAATTAACAGTATAACCTACTGCTTAATTTCAACATCAACACCGGCAGGGAGTTCAAGTTTCATTAAAGAATCCATTACTTCTTGTGAAGGATTCATAATGTCAATAAGACGTTTGTGAGTACGCATTTCAAACTGCTCACGTGATTTTTTGTTTACGTGAGGAGAACGCAATACTGTAATCTTATTGATTCTTGTAGGAAGAGGGATAGGTCCTGAAACCTTAGCTCCCGCTTTCTGAACAGTCTGCACGATGGCTTTTGCACTCTGATCGATCAACTCTACGTCAAATGCGCGAAGTCTGACACGAATCTTTCCATTAGCCATTTAATTTACTCCTATTCCACAACAAAAGGGCTGATTTTCACCAACCCCTTTGTTTGAAAAAAATATTAAAAACTATTCAATAATTTTTGTTACCTGACCAGAAGCGATTGTGTGACCGCCTTCACGGATAGCAAGTTTAAGACCTTCATCCATAGCAATTGGGTGAATAAGTGTACCGATAACTTTAGCGTTATCACCTGGTTTAACCATGTCTGTACCTGCTTCGAGATCAATAGTACCTGTAATATCTGTAGTTCTGAAGTAGAACTGTGGACGATATCCAGAGAAGAATGGTGAGTGACGTCCACCTTCTTCTTTTGAAAGAACGTAAAGCTGAGCTTCGAACTTTGTATGTGGAGTAATAGAAGCTGGCTTAGCCAAAACCTGTCCACGAACAACGTCTTTCTTTTCAACACCACGGAGAAGAATACCAACGTTATCACCAGCCATACCCTGATCAAGAGTCTTCTGGAACATTTCGATACCAGTTACTGTTGACTGAGCTGTTGGGCGGATACCTACGATTTCTACAGGGTCGTTCATGTTGATTACACCACGTTCGATTTTACCTGTAACTACAGTACCACGACCAGAGATTGTGAAGATGTCTTCAATTGGCATTAAGAATGGTTTCTGATCATCACGAACTGGATCATCGAACCATGTATCCATAGCCTGGAGTAATTCTTCGATACAAGCTGTGTTTTCTGGAGTTGGGTCGTTTAATGCTTTGAAAGCTGAACCCTTAATAATTGGTGTGTCACCAGAGAATCCATATTCCTGGAGAGTATCTTTTACTTCTTCTACTACGAGTTCAAGAAGATCTGGATCATCAACCTGGTCAACTTTGTTTAAGAATACGATGATCTTTGGTACACCTACCTGACGAGCGAGCAACAAGTGTTCACGTGTCTGTGGCATAACTGAATCTGGAGCAGATACAACGAGGATAGAACCATCCATCTGAGCAGCACCAGTAATCATGTTCTTAATGTAGTCAGCATGTCCTGGACAGTCGATATGAGCATAGTGTCTCTTGTCTGACTGATATTCCAAGTGACGAGTATTGATTGTAATACCACGTTCCTTCTCTTCTGGAGCGTTATCAATTTCATCATACTTAAGAACTTTATCACCATATTTGTTTCCACAATATGTAGTGATAGCAGCAGAAAGTGTAGTTTTACCATGGTCTACGTGACCAATAGTACCAACGTTCATGTGAGGTTTGGTTCTTTCGAACTTCTCCTTTGCCATGTTTTTCTCCTTTACCAGAATTTCTCATCTGGCATAACTTATTTTTATGTGTTGCACTTTAAGCCAGAATAAATAAATCCCTCCACGAAGGAATTTTTTATTCGCAGACACACTATTTGAAGATTAAAAATGAAGATTGTAATAGGAAGAAATGTGATTAGAATAATGCTTCATACTCTCGGAGCATTTCAACCCGTTACCACCAACATTATCACTTCTTGACAACTGGTTTGGTATTTTCGAGTTTGTTGCTGTAAGCAACCCGTCAGATACCCAAAATCAGCTGTCTTTATAACTAACACCAACGGTGTAATTAACCAATACAAGGGCCGTATATTCCTGAAATTCCCAAAAAGAGAATAACTTTACGGATATACCAGATTAAATCTGCCTGACTCTCAAAGAACCCATTTACTGCTTAATAATAAAAAACAGTCAAGTTCAACCAATATACAATTTATAAAAAATAAATTCAATAGCTCAAAGCCAAATTTCCAGGGTTTTTATACTAGTCCTGTGTAGTTATTACCGCAAATGGCCTGACTCTGAAGCTTCCGCCAGAGCCATCGGCATCAAGATAATACCAATAATCAAAAGTATAACCAGTTTTTTCGGGATTAATTAAAGGATCTATAATCTCACCATTCTGACACGAGCACAGTAATCCTGTAAGGAGTGCGCTTAAAATAAACTTGTAAACTTTCATCTTCTTATCTTTTTTTATTTATCTTTTTTTTATAAAAAATAACAATTTTTTATTACAGTTTTTATACTAATGCAAAAAAAAACCGAAGGCAAGATTTAAGTATCCTGGGCTTCGGTTTTTTTTAAGCGGCTAATAAATTACCATTTGTAGTGAGCAAATGCTTTGTTAGCTTCTGCCATTTTATGTACATCTTCGCGTTTTTTGTATGCTGTACCTGTATTATTGTAAGCATCAAGAAGTTCTGCTGAAAGTGTATCTGCCATTCCATGGCCTGAACGATTGCGGGCAGCTTCGATAATCCAGCGCATAGCTAAAGCTTCTTTACGTTCTGCACGAATCTCCATTGGAACCTGGTATGTAGCACCACCAACACGGCGAGATTTAACTTCAACCTGTGGTTTTACATTTTCAATAGCCTTTAAGAAAACTTCAAGAGGATCTTTGTCAGTTTTAGCTTTGAGGTTATCCATAGCTGCATAGATGATTTTCTGACAAGTTTCTTTCTTTCCGTCTAACATCATACGGCAAACAAATTTTGTTACAACTTTAGAGTTGTATTTTGAGTCCGGCATTAATGGACGTTCAATAGATTTCTTATGTCTTCCCATTTTAATCCTCCATTAAGCCTTTGGTCTCTTAGCACCGTATTTAGAACGACCGCGTTTACGATCTTCTACACCAAGAGTATCTTTTGTTCCACGAATAATGTGATAGCGTACACCAGGAAGATCCTTTACACGTCCACCACGAACTAAAACTACTGAGTGTTCCTGCAAGTTGTGTCCAATACCTGGGATGTATGCAGTAACTTCAATACCATTTGACAAACGAACACGAGCAATCTTTCTCAATGCTGAGTTTGGTTTCTTAGGTGTCATAGTCATAACACGGGTACAAACACCACGTTTCTGAGGACAAGAATCAAGTGCGGGAGCCTTGGTTCTGTTAGCTGCAGATTTACGACCCTGACGAATTAATTGATTTATTGTAGGCATCGCCTATACTCCTATTTATTTCCGGTCAGCACCCCGGAAGAATTTCTAATCAAAAACCTGAAAATATTACAGGTTTACAATGATACTGAATTCAAAAAATGAATTCAATACCATTGTTCTAAAAACTAGTCGTTTTCTTCAGTTTCAAAGTTTGGAACTTCGTTCTGAGATTCCATTTCTTCTTCAAGACGGCGGCGTTCAAGAATTTCGTTCATCTGAACATCAAGATCTTTATCGCTATCGTCAAAAAGTTTTACATCTTTGTAGTTCTTAATACCAGTTCCGGCAGGAATCATATGACCGATTGCAACGTTCTCTTTAATTCCGTGTAATCCGTCGGTTGCACCTGCAATTGCTGCGTTTGTAAGAACGCGGGTTGTTTCCTGGAAGGAAGCTGCAGAAATGAATGAATCAACACCAAGAGAAGCTTTTGTAATACCCTGGAACATTGGCTTACCAATAGCTGGCTGACCACCTTCAGCGATTACACGCATATTCTCTTCATGGAACTTGTATTTATCAACCTGCTGACCAAAAATAAACTTAGTATTTCCAACAGCAAGGATTTCAACTTTTCTTAACATCTGACGTACGATGATACCAATATGTTTATCATTGATATCTACACCCTGAGCACGGTAAACGCCCTGGATTTCGTCCATCAAATAATTCTGAAGTGCGTTTTCACCTAAAATTGCAAGAATATCCTGTGGGTTTGGAGAACCTGCACAAAGCTGTTCACCAGCTTCTACGTGGTCACCATCACGAACAATCATACGTTTTGTCATTGGTACTAAGTGTTCATAAACTTTACCAAATTCATCTTCGATTGTTACAATACGTTTACCCTTAGTAATTCCCTTGAATTTAACAAGACCAGAAATCTGTGCAAGTACACAAGGATTCTTTGGTTTGCGGGCTTCGAACAATTCAGATACACGAGGAAGACCACCAGTAATATCGTTTGTCTTAACAGCTTCTTTAGGTAACTTAGCAAGTGTTGTACCAGCTTCTACTGGAGCTTTATCTTCAACGAGGAGTAAAGCGCCGGCAGGGAGGTAATATGTTCCCATTTCGTTACCAGCTTCATCTGTAATTAAGATACGTGGCTGTTTTACATCAAGGTGTAAGTCTGTTACATAGCGTTCTGTTGAACCTGTCTGTAAGTCAACTTTTTCTTCCAGTGTAGAACCAACAATTACATCTTCAAAGTGGATATAACCAGTGCTTTCTGCAATGATTGGTTCTGAGTATGGATCGTATTCACCAATTGGTTCAGCTTTCTTAACCTTATCACCGGCTTTTGCATAAATTGTAGAACCGTTTACGATTTCAATTTTCTGCTCTTTACTTACAAGGTAGATAACATTGTCTTTAAGAACAACTTTACCGGTTACCTGTGCAAGAACATCTTTACCTTTGTGATTAAGGATTGGAGTTCCACGCATTACGCTTGTTTCATCATCAACAAGAACTTTATCTCCTGAATCAATCTTAACTTCGTCAAGAATGCGGATTACGTTCATGAAACCTTTACGTGTAAAGAGCCAGTCGCCCTTCTTAGTTTCTACGTGAGTTCCTTCAATAGACTTGATGAAAGCATTGAACTTAAGAACAATCTTGTTATCATCTGTTGACATTTCGGCAGCACCACCAGAGTGGAAGGTACGAAGTGTTAACTGTGTACCTGGCTGACCGATTGACTGAGCAGCAATAATACCAACTGCTTCACCAATTTCTACAATCTTGTTTCTTGCAAGGTTTTTACCGTAACATTTTACACAAATACCATGCTTTGCTTCGCAGGTAAGTACTGTACGGAGTTTTACCTTTTCTACGCCGGCAGCATCAATTTTTGCAGCCATTGCTTCATCAATATATTCATTTACATCGCAGAGAAGTTCACCTGTAATTGGATGTACAACTCTTTCAATTGTATAGTGACCTACGATACGATCCTTTAATGGAACTTTAATATCATCACCATCTTTGATTGCTGAGTAATCAATACCGTTGATAGTAGAACAGTCTTCTTCATTTACAACAACATCCTGAGCAACATCAACAAGACGACGTGTCATGTAACCGGCATCGGCAGTCTTAAGAGCTGTATCTGAAAGACCCTTACGGGCAGCGTTTGTTGAAATAAAGTATTCAATAACCGAAAGACCTTCCTTAAAGTTTGCTTTAATAGGAAGTTCAATAATATCTCCGTTAGGCTTAGTCATCAAACCACGCATAGCGGCAAGCTGAGAAATCTGACCACGAGAACCACGGGCACCAGATTTAGCCATCATGTAGATAGTATTAAAGCCGTCTTTATCTTTTTCAAGATTACTCATCATAAGGTTTGTAAGGTTATCGTTGGTACGAGCCCAAACTGCACAGTTACGGTTGTAACGCTCTTCTGCAGTAATAACACCCTTTGCATAGTTTTCGATGTTTGCTTCTACTTCTTTGTTTGCCTTTTCTACCATTTCCTTCTTTTCTTCAGGAACGAGAATATCGTCAATACAAAGTGTTGCACCATAGAATGTAGCGTTCTTATAACCAACATCCTTGATTGCATCATGCATCTGGATTGTTACCCATGAACCTTTGTTATGATATACGTATTCGATCATCTTCTTTAAAGATTTATCGAACATCTGGCGGTTTACAAATTCAATACCGTCTGGCATTGCTTCGTTGAAAGCAAGACGACCTGCTGAAGTTTCAATAAGATCTCCAGCCTTGAAGTCCTGAGTTCCCTGAAGGAATCCTTCGTCACCCTTTGTTTTAAGAGCTTTAGAATCGAAAGAATCTTTAGGAGCAGGAACTTTAATTAAAGCCTGCCATTCAATATTTCCACTTTCTGCTGCCATACGAACTTCGTCTGGTGTAGAGAAACGTTTTCCGGTTCCCTTTGCATTAGGTTTAATAGCAGTCATGTAATAAATACCAAGAACCATGTCCTGAGAAGGTGCAACGATTGTGTTACCGTTAGCAGGGTCAAGAAGGTTTCTTGCAGAAAGCATTAATGTCCAGCATTCCATCTGTGCAGCCTGTGTAAGAGGAACGTGAATAGCCATCTGGTCACCATCGAAGTCGGCGTTGAAAGCTTTACAAGCAAGTGGATGGAGTTTGAGGGCTTTTCCTTCTACAAGTACAGGTTCGAAAGCCTGAATACCAAGGCGGTGAAGGGTTGGCGCACGGTTAAGCATTACAGGATGCTCTTTTACAACTTCATCAAGAATAGCAAATACTTCTGGAGATTCACTTTCTACCATTGTTTTAGCTTTCTTAATATTGAAAACAACATCTTTGTCTACAAGCTTCTTCATTAAGAATGGTTTGAATAATTCAAGGGCCATTTTAGTTGGAAGACCGCACTGCCAGAGTTTTAATTCTGGTCCAACAACGATTACAGAACGTCCTGAGTAGTCTACACGTTTACCAAGCAGGTTCAAGCGGAAGCGTCCCTGTTTACCTTTAAGAAGGTCAGAGATTGATTTAAGAGGGCGGTTTGAAGCTCCCTTAACTGCACGCTTTCTCTTTGTATTGTCGAACAAAGCATCAACTGCTTCCTGAAGCATACGTTTTTCGTTTCTGATAATGATATCAGGAGCAGAAAGCTGCTGAAGTCTCTTTAAACGGTTGTTGCGGTTGATAACACGGCGGTAAAGGTCGTTTAAGTCAGATGTAGCAAAACGTCCACCATCAAGCTGAACCATAGGGCGTAACTCTGGAGGAATAACTGGAATTACATCCAAAATCATCCATGAAACCTTGTTTCCTGAAGCACGGAAGTTTTCTACAATTTCAATACGGCGAAGAAGTCTCTTGTCTGATTTTGCGCCTTTTTCAATCATTTTTGCGCGGAGTTCACTTGCAAGAGCATCAAGGTCAAGGCGTTCAAGCATAGTTTTAATAGCTTCAGCACCCATATCTGCTGTAAAAGCAGAACCTGCATAGTGCTCAAGAGCCTGCTGATATTCTTCTTCATCAAGTAACTGACCTTTTTTAAGATCTGTATCACCCGGATCAATAACAATGTATTTTTCGTAGTAAAGTACTGAGCGTAAAGCTGCTACCTGGAGATCAAGAAGAAGACCCATGCGGCTTGGTACAGAACGATAATACCAGATGTGGCTTACAGGAGCTGCAAGTTCGATGTGTCCTGTACGTTCACGGCGTACCTTAAAATGAGTAACTTCAACTCCACAACGGTCACAAATTACACCCTTGTAACGAATTGATTTGAATTTACCACAATAACATTCCCACTCTTTTGTTGTTCCGAAAATTCTTTCGCAGAACAAACCGTCTTTCTCTGGACGAAGAGTTCGGTAATTTATAGTTTCAGGTTTTTTAACTTCACCATATGACCATGAACGAATGGTTTCTGGAGAAGCCAGTTTAATTTTTAAGCTGTCAAAATCCTGTACATCACGCATTTACATCCTCCTTATCAAATCCGGAAGCGTTTTTATCAATTAATTCCTGATCTCTTTCTGTAAGAGCAATCTGTTTACCCTTAGCATCATAGATTGTAAAGTCAAGAGCCAGACCACGCATTTCCTGAACCAGTACGTTGAATGATTCTGGAATACCAATTGCACTAGAAGGATCTCCCTTAACAATTGATTCGTAGATTTTTGAACGTCCGTTCATATCATCAGACTTAATTGTCATCATTTCCTGTAATGTGTTTGCGGCACCATAAGCTTCGAGAGCCCAAACTTCCATTTCTCCAAGACGCTGACCACCAAACTGAGCTTTACCACCAAGAGGCTGCTGTGTAACAAGAGAGTAAGGTCCTGTTGAACGGGCATGCATCTTATCATCAACAAGGTGATGAAGTTTCATGTAGTAAATAACACCAACGAAAATTGGGTTTACAAATGGTTCACCAGTCTGTCCGCTGTGTACAATCTGTTTACAGCTTCTAGGGAGACCTGCTTCTTCAAGCTTGTCTGCAATCTGTTCCTGGCTAGGAGACTGGAATACAGGTGCTTCGAAGAACTGATTGAGGTATTTACCTGCAATACCAAGTTCTGATTCAAGAATCTGACCAATGTTCATTCGGGAAGGTACACCAAGTGGGTTCAAACAAACATCAAGTGGAGTACCGTCTTCAAGGTATGGCATGTCTTCAATTGGAAGAATACGAGAAACAACACCCTTGTTTCCGTGACGTCCGGCCATCTTATCACCTTCACGTAACTTACGTTTGTTGGCAATAAGTACCTTTACAACTTTTTCTACACCTGGGTTCAAATCATCGCCCTGTGCACGGCTCATCTGCTGAATATCGATTACAACACCTTCAATTCCGTGTGGAACTTTAAGTGAAGAATCTCTTACTTCTTTAGCCTTTTCACCGAAGATTGAGTTCAAAAGTTTGAATTCTGGAGTTGTTTCTGTTTCTGATTTTGGAGTAACTTTACCAACCAGAATATCACCTGAACGAACCTTTGCACCAATGCGGATAATACCATCTGAGTCAAGATTAACTACATCTTCGTCTCTCTTGTTTGGAATATCACGGGTAATGCGCTCTGGTCCTAATTTTGTTTCACGAATTTCAATCTGGAATTCTTTAATATGAATAGAAGTAAACCAGTCTTCGCGAACAACCCGCTGAGAAATAAGTACAGCATCCTCATAGTTGTAACCATTCCAAGGTACGAATCCAACAAGAATGTTACGTCCAAGAGCAAGTTCACCATTGAAGGTAGCTGGACCGTCAGCAAGTGTATCACCAGCCTTTACTTTTTCGCCAACATTTACTGTAGGGCGCTGGTGGTTACATGTATCGTTGTTTGTTCTCTGATATTTAAGAAGTGTATATTCATCAATATCATTTGAACCTTTTACTTTAACTTTGATAAGTTCACTTGAAACGTAGATAACTTCACCGTCGTGTTTTGCCTTAATTAAAACACCTGAATCGCGGGCACATTTTCTTTCCATACCAGTTCCAACGTGTGGTGGCTCTGGGAAAAGTAAAGGAACAGCCTGACGCTGCATGTTACAACCCATCAATGCACGGTTAGCATCATCATGTTCAAGGAATGGAATCATAGAAGCTGAAACAGAAATAATCTGGCGTGGAGAAACGTCAAGATACTGAACGTCTTTTGGAGAACGCTGAGTATAGTTTCCACGGTTTCGGCAGGAAATTGTATCGGTTGGGAAAGAACCATCTTCCTTAATACCTTCAACAACCTGTCCAATGTAGTATTTATCTTCATCCATAGCTGTAAGATATTCTACTTTGTCTGTTACCTTACCATTTTCTACCTTGCGGAATGGTGCTTCAAGGAATCCGTAATCATTAATACGGGTGTACATTGCCAGAGAAACAATAAGTCCAATGTTTGGACCTTCAGGAGTTTCAATAGGACACATACGACCATAGTGTGAATAGTGTACGTCACGAACTTCGAATCCGGCACGGTCACGAGAAAGACCACCAGGTCCTAAAGCGTTAAGACGACGTTTATGTGTAAGTTCAGCCAGAGGGTTAATCTGATCCATGAACTGAGAAAGCTGAGATGAACCAAAGAACTCTTTAATTGCAGCAACGATTGGCTTAATTGAAATTAAGTCCTGTGGCTTCATTGTATCAGTTTCTTTTAAGCTCATTCTTTCTTTTGCAATGCGTTCCATGCGGGCAAAAGCAGTTTTGAGCTGATTTGTCATTAACTCACCTACCGAACGGATACGTCTGTTTCCAAGGTGGTCAATATCATCAATCTGTTCTTCGCCAATGTAAACTTTAATAAGGAATTTCATTGTGTTAATGATATCGTCCTTAATAAGAGTAAAGTCTTTTACATCGTCTGAATAACCGAATTTTTTGTTTAATTTATAGCGTCCAACTCTTCCAAGATCGTAGCGGCGTTCAGAGAAGAAGAGAGAGTTCAAATCTTTTTCTGCCTGATCTACAGTCATTGGTTCTCCAGGCTGGAGAATTGCATAAAGAGCAGCAAGACAATCTTCTTTAGTTGGTTCGTTGTCTACAGAACCTTCTTTAACGTATTTAACCTCTTCTCTGTCAAAACAGTTGATAATCATCTGAGAATCAAGAGAATTGTTCTTTTCGTCTTTATCTGCTGAATTTGAACGTGTATCAAAGCGGATTACGCAGATTTTTTCAATGTTGTTTGCAATGAGGTCATCAACATCATGTGGATGAAGTCTTGTTCCGGCAT
Source organism: Treponema sp. (assembly GCA_016286535.1). Taxonomy (GTDB): domain Bacteria; phylum Spirochaetota; class Spirochaetia; order Treponematales; family Treponemataceae; genus Treponema_D. Next base: position 67,298 of record JAEESZ010000007.1, read on the forward strand.
TGAAAAGTCTTTTTTCTTCACCGTTTTCGTCTTTGATGATTACAGCATCAGCAAGAACTCTTTCGAATAAAGATTCTTTACCTTCTGTTGTATTTTTAACATCTACATCTTCTACATCGTAGAAGCAGCGGATGATTTCTTCACGTGTTGAATAACCAAGGGCACGGAGGAAGATTGTTCCAAGAATCTTCTTTTTGCGGTCAATCTTTGCAAAAATTAATTCTTTTTTCTGGTCAATTTCAAACTCAAGCCATGATCCGCGGTAAGGAATGATGCGGCTTGAATATACACCCTTGTCGTGACAGAAGATAACTCCTGGTGAACGGTGAATCTGAGAAACAACAACGCGCTCTGCACCGTTGATAACGAAAGTACCACGGTCTGTCATAAGCGGAATGTCGCCCATATAGATATCTTTCTGGAGGATTGCTCCAGTCTGAAGGAAATTCAAATTAATGCGGGCTTTTAAAGGAACTGAGTAAGTAAGTCCCTTCTGTTTACACTCGATTTCTGAAAATTTAAGATTATCCCAATCTAATTCGTAAAACTCGTACTCCAGTGACATGTCGCCGTTTGGGCTTTCAATTGGGAAGGTTGAAGTGAATACATCCTGAAGTCCCTGATTAAGAACTTCTTTTTTTTCTTTAAGAGCTTCTGCTTGTAAAAAGCTTTCATAAGATGATGTTTGTATTGCAATAAGATTTGGTACATCCATAAAGTTCTGGATGTCTTTACCAATGTACTGACGGTTGATCGTTCGTGTTTTTGCGAACATCAGCTACCCCTTAAAATATGAATTCAGTCTAATTTCTGCTACATAAAGAAACTCTTCACAGCACAGAAATTACTGATTTTCCCTTTTTTGGGAAGATTTTTTGCAGTTTTTATTACTGCAGTTAAATGCCATTTATACGACTAAAGGGGATACCCGAAAAATAAGTACATTTATCAAGCATCCCCTATATATTTTTAGTTTTGATTTATGTACAAAACTAATTATTTTTTACTAGCTTTTCCACCAGCTTCTTCGATCTTCTTGATCATTTCGTCAGCGTCAGCTTTGCTTACACCTTCTTTAAGAGGTTTTGGTGCGCCTTCAACTAAAGCTTTTGCTTCACCAAGTCCGAGACCTGTGATTTCGCGAACTGCTTTAATTACAGGGATCTTCTTAGCTGCATCGAATGATTCAAGTGTTACAGTGAATTCTGTCTGTTCTTCTGCTGCACCTGCTGCTGCACCTGCTGCTGGACCTGCTGCTACAGCAACTGCTGCTGTAACTCCAAATTTTTCTTCCATTGCCTTAACGAGTTCTGAAACTTCGAGAACTGACATTGAAGCGATTGTGTCAAGAATTTCTTCTTTTGTAACTGCCATATTGTCTTCCTTACAATAAAATATTTTTATTTCCGCTGTTGCGGCCGCAGATTAAACTCAACTGAGCCTTTCTGCATTTATTTTCACAGGACAGTCAGCAGTTATGAAGCCTGACCTGTGTTGTGCGGCTTTCGCTGCACTAAAGTTTATAAACAGTTTTTAGTTAGCACCTTCTGCTGTCTTTTTATCCACATAAGCCTGTAATGTAGCAGCGAGCTTCTGTACAGGACCATTCATTGCAGACATAAGCATAGCAATAAGCTGTTTCTTTCCAGGTACTTTTGAGAAAGCTTCGATCTTTGCAGCATCGTAAACTTCTTTTTCTACGTAAGCACCTTTTACAGAAAGAGTTGGAGCATCTTTTGCAAAGTCAAAGAGAACTTTAGCAACTTCGTTAGAGTCTTCTTTTGCCATTGCAATTACTGTAGGACCTTTGAGATATTCAGCAACATTTTCTACTTTCATATCATCAAAAGCAATACGTGCAAAGTTGTTTTTTACAACTTTAAGAACTGCATTTTTTTCGCGTAATTTGTCGCGAAGAGCAGTTATCTGTTCAACTGTAAGACCACGATAATCTGCAAAAATGAAGTCGTTATATTCAGCAAAAGTCTTTTTTGCGTTTTCAATAGCTTCTGCTTTAGCAGGCTGAATTTTCTTTGCTCTTACTGCCATTATTCACCTTCCTTATAGTCAACCCAAACACCAGGGCCCATAGAAGAACTTACAGATACAGACTGTACGAATCCTGCAGCACTTCCAGCTGGCTTTTTCTTTCCAACTTCAGAAAGAAGTGTATTGATGTTAGCAACTAATTTGTCAGCATCCATTGAACATTTACCAACTGCAATATGTACGATACCAGCTTTATCAGCACGATATTCTGTACGACCTTTCTTTAACTCTGCAACTGCGTTAGCAACATCAGGTGTTACTGTACCAGTTTTAGGGTTAGGCATAAGACCTTTACGACCAAGTACCATACCAAGGCGTCCTACATCTTTCATCATATCAGGAGTAGCAACACAAACATCAAAGTCGAGCCATCCCTCCTTTACTTTTTCGATGTATTCTTCACCAGCGTAAGCTGCACCTGCGTCTAAAGCTTCTTTTACTTTATCACCTTTACAGAATACAAGAACTTTCTTTTCACCACGGAACTGATTTGGGAATACCAATGTATCACGAACAGTAGCATTTTTTTCAAGACGAAGTGAAATATGAGCTTCGATTGTTTCATCGAATTTTGCAAATTTCATGTCCTGAACCATTTTACAAGCTGAAGCTACATCATATTTCTTTGAAAGATCATACTTTGCAACAGCTGCGTTATATTTCTTTCCATGTTTCATATTACTGCTCCACCTCTACACCCATACTGCGTGCAGTACCGGCAATGATTTTTTTAGCTGCTTCAATATCGTTTGCATTGATATCAGGCATCTTTGTTTTGGCGATTTCTTCAAGATCCTTCTTAGACAAAGTTGCTACCTTGTCGCGAAGAGGGTTACCAGAACCTTTTTCGAGTTTGCATGCTTTCTTAATAAGAACAGCAGCAGGAGGAGTCTTAAGAACAAATGTGTAAGATTTATCCTGGTAAACAGTAATTACAACAGGAATAATAAGACCGCGTTCCATTGTCTTTGTTCTGTCATTGAATTCCTGAACAAATTTTGGTGCTGAAACGCCATGAGGTCCAAGAGCTGGTCCAATTGGAGGAGCTGGAGTAGCTGCTCCTGCAGGACACTGCAACTTGATAATAGCTGAAACCTTTTTTGTAGCCATTTTATTTGTTTCTCCCAATATTGGTGTGTAAGTATCACTCAGATATCTTACTAACGAGATACCTATGTCCAACGGACTTGTACCTCTCCCAAAAACAGGATTAACGGTTTATGTTTGGGACACAAACCCCTGAATTTGCAAAGAACATTAAGAAGTTAGATTTTCTCTACCTGGAGGAAAGTAACTTCTACAGGTGTTGGGCGTCCAAAAATCTGAACTTCAACACTAAGCTTTTCTTTTTCTACGTTGATTTCTTTGATTGTTCCAGAGAATGTAGCAAAAGCGCCGTCAGTAATTTTAACTGTATCGCCAAGATTAAATGACTGGCGAACACGAACAGCTTTATCACCTTTAATTACACCAGATTTCTGTAAAAGGTTCATAGCTTCATCTTTGGAAATTGGAACTGGACGGTTATTACGGCTGATATTTCCAACAAAACCTGTTACTCCCTGAATTCTGTATAACTGTGAACAGGTATCTTTCCAGCCGAGTTCTGGTAAATCCATTTCAAGCATGATGTATCCTGGAAGGAATTTATTCATGCGAGTTTTCTTTTTACCATCTTTCATTTCAACAAGTTCTTCAACAGGAACTTTTACGTCTAAAACAACATTACCATCAATATCACCCTTTTCTATAAGAGATCTGATGGTACGTTCGATTTTTCCTTCATAACCTGTGTATGTATGTAAAATATACCAACTTCTAGACATCTTCTACACCAACGACAAAATCCAGCGGAATAATGATGAGAATCCTACGTCAAGCAGACCAAGTACAACAGCAACAATAACAGTAGAAATAAGAACTACACCTATAGATGAGAGAACATCTTCTTTTGTAGGCCATACTACTTTTTTAAGCTCTGCTCTACTTTCTTTAAAAAACTGAATTACCTTTGCCATAATACTATTTCCTTAAAAATCAGGGCAGGCAGGATTTGAACCCACGACAGGCGGTTTTGGAGACCGCTGCTCTACCAGCTGAACTACTGCCCTATATATCTTAACCGACGTATAAGCGCCGGAAAAATATCAAATTATTTTGCTTTTGTTTCTTTGTGAAGAATGCTTTTCTTGCAAAATGGGCAATACTTATTCTTCTCTAATTTACCTGTAATATTCTTACGGTTTTTGTAAGTAGTATAATTCTTTCTCTTACATTCTGTGCATTGTAAAGCAATAATTTCTACTGCTCCCTTTTTCTTGCTACCCATATCTTTACTCCTAAAATAATTAACCTGAAAGAGTTTTCGAAAGCCCAAGTGCGGAATCGGACCGCAGACCTCCACATTACCGATGTGGTGCTCTACCAACTGAGCTACTGGGGCAAGCCGTATTCCTAATGACTTTGTAGAAAACGTGCGTTTTATGACTATAATTAATGTATCAATTAATGTCAATAAATTCACACAGAATTTCTTAAAAATTTATTGTTGTTTATTAATTTTTTACATATTATATATAAACTATTAAATAAATAAAAGAGGCTGCTTATGAATATCGATATGTTAATTGACGGAATTCTGGACTCCTACGAAAGATATGGTTTTGTAAACAGAAACGAAGAAGAAAACTTTCCAAACCGACAGAATGTTGTCAGTATACTTTCTGACCTTCAATCCCTTATATTTCCAGGCTTCCGTTCTCCTGAAGATATTGCACCAATAAATATCCGCTATGTTACCGGACAAAAGGTAAACAATATTATTGCAAGGCTTACCAGAGAAATTCAAAAAGCCCTTATTTACACTCTGGAAAAGACCACCGGCAGCAGCCAGCACGTTGCTGAATCTCATTGCTTTAATCTTGCAGAAAAAACCTCCTTTGCCCTGATTGAGCATATTCCAGAAATAAGACGCCTTTTACAGCTGGACATAATTGCCGGTTACAGGGGAGATCCTGCAGCCCGCTCTCCGGAAGAAGTTTTACTTTCTTACCCTGGGCTTGAAGCAATTTTAGTTTACAGAATTGCCCACTTTTTACATTCCAACGGAGTTCCAATCATCCCCCGCATTATGAGCGAACACGTACACGGAAAAACCGGAATTGATATTCATCCGGGTGCAACAATCGGCGAATCTTTCTTTATTGACCACGGTACCGGTGTTGTAATTGGAGAAACCTGTATTATTGGAAATAACGTTAAGCTTTACCAGGGAGTTACCTTAGGTGCTTTGAGCGTGCAAAAAGATTTACAGGATAAAAAACGTCATCCTACAATTGAAGATGATGTTACCATATACGCAAATGCAACCATTCTTGGCGGGCAGACTGTAATTGGAAGGGGTTCTACCATTGGTGGTAACACCTGGATTACAAAATCTGTAGAAGCAGAATCTGTAATTACCCAAAGATAAATAAACCCACAATAACCCCGGTTACTTTTACCGGTAACCAGGGTTAAAAAAAAACAAGGTTCCCGGTCAGTAACACTAAAAGGGAACCTTGCCGTCCAGCTTCACTGGACATCGGAGAGAGTTTATCAGCTTATTTACAAGCTGACTTTAATATAATACTTAACACTTTGAGTTGTCAATATATTCAAAATAAAAAAATTATTAAAGATTTGTTATTTTCTGGAGTTTTTTTATGGCAAAGAAGAACGGTTCTATAATGTACAAATGCAGTAACTGCGGTTATTCTCAGCCCCGCTGGCTGGGCCGCTGCCCCGATTGCGGGGAGTGGAATTCTCTGGAAGAAATCATCATAGATAAAACAAAAACTGGTCCTGCCGGCAGAACTTCAGAAGAGCAGGTAAAAGTAAAGCCGGTTTCCCTTTCCAGCGTAGATGCTTCTGACACCTCAAGGATTTCTACAGGCATTGAAGAATTTGACCGGGTGCTTGGAGGTGGTGCCACAAAAAGATCTGCCATCTTACTTGGAGGAGAACCTGGAATTGGAAAATCAACCCTGCTCCTTCAAACCGCCTCAGGAATCAGCAATAAACTTGCAGCAGATAAACAAATTCTCTATGTAAGCGGAGAAGAATCTGCAGCCCAAATAAAAGACAGGGCCATTCGCCTTGGAATAGACTCTTCCAGAATACAGCTGCTCTGCACTTCGCGCCTGGATGACACCCTCGATGCCCTTGATTCCATCAATCCTCTTTTTGTAATTATTGATTCAATTCAGACAATTTATTCTCTTGAAGCAGGAATTATTCCCGGAACTGTAAATCAGCTTAAATACTGCGCAAACGAACTTATTTCCTGGGTAAAAGAAAGGGACAGTGTTTTAATAATGACTGCCCATGTTACAAAAGAGGGTACAATTGCCGGTCCTAAGGCTCTGGAACACATGGTAGATACCGTTATTTCCTTTGAAAGAAATAATGAAGATATAAGATTTTTACATGCACAGAAAAATCGTTTTGGCTCCGTGGACGAAATAGGCATTTTTTCTATGAGTTCAGAAGGTTTAAGTCCTATTGCAGATCCAAATTCTCTTTTTATAAATAAAAGAGCTAACAGAAATGTAGCCGGTTTAAGCTGCACTCCCGTATTTGAAGGTTCCAGAGTCTTCCTTGTAGAGATTCAGGCCCTTACCGTTCCTGCAAAGGCATCTGTTTCAAGAATCTACAGCGAAAAGATTGATTCGGGCAGGGTTGCGAGAATTGCAGCCGTTATAGAAAAGCGATGCGGCCTTGTTTTCAGCGATCAGGATATTTACGTTAATGTTACCGGGGGAATAAAACTTTCTGAAAGTTCCATTGATGCAGCCCTGGCAGCAGCCCTCTATTCTGCAAGAACAGACCTTCCTGTAAAGGCAGAAACAACTTTATTTGGCGAAATCAGCCTTACGGGCGAAGTTCAGCCGGTCGGAAAAGCAAAACAGAGAATTAAAACTGCACAGAATTTTGGGTCAAAATGTATTATTTGTAACGAAAAAGACGATTCCTGCCTTCAGGTTTGTGACATAAAGACACTAATCAAGAGCGCTTTTTCAAACTAAGTGGGATTTTCTGACACATTAAAAAAATAAATATTTCTGGCTTTTGGACGATTTTCGCGTTTTTTTGAAGAAATTTTCAATTTTTTACTTTTTTTTGTAAAATCCGGGCAGTTGGCACAAAACTTGCTATATGTAAAGTGAAAGATAAAATTAAATGTTCAGGAGGTATGTTATGAACGAACTTTCACTTTTAGACTCAATTTTTAATAATGTTTTATGCGATGCAGAAGCATCAGGCAGCTGTTACTATTCTCCAAGAGTGGACGTAAAAGAAGAAGAAAAGGCCTACACTCTTGAAATGGAATTACCTGGAAAAAGCGAAGAGGATATAAACATTCAGCTGGATCATAATAATCTTACAATTTCTTCAAAAACAGAAGAAAAGAAAGATGAAAAGAAAAAGGATGAAAAATCAAAATACATTCTTAAGGAACGCCGCGCCCCTCAGTTTGAAAGACGTTTCAGACTTCCGGAAGACGTTGATCTTGAAGAAATTAATGCAAACTTCAAAAATGGTCTGCTGATTATAAACATGCAGAAAAAAGCTGCCGCAGCCCCAAGAAGAATTTCAATCCAGGCCTGCTAAAAGCAGCCGGGAAAAAGCTTATTTTGCAGCTTCTTTTAATACCTTTCCAAAATGTGAAAGGTAATCTATAAAAGAAACATAGCTTAAAATAACGCAGATTACAAATAAAACACTTGCAGCAATTTTTAATGCTCCAAAGAAAGGCGGTATAACTTCGAATCGTACCAGACATTCAAGGAATAAGGCATAAAAGCCTGAAACAATGTAAACTACGGTCTTGAGTTTGCCGCCTTTTCTTGCTGCAATGGCTACTCCCTGTTTTGCAGCAACCATTCTTAAGAAGTTCTGCGAGAACTCCCTTATCATTAAAAGCATAAAAAGAACCGGATACATATATCCACCTTCCGAACCGAAAGAGAACATATAACAAATCATCGTTGTAAGATGAAGAATTACATCTGCAAAAGGATCAAAAAGCTTTCCAAAATCGCTTACTTCGTTATTCTTTCTTGCGTAAAATCCATCCAGAAAATCTGTCAACTCGGCAAAAAGAAGACATGGAATTGCAATACACATAAAGATTTTTGCTAAAAGTGAAGCAAAATCTGGAGACAGAGGCTTTATCCACATTGGAATAAAGTACAAAAGCACAAAAATTGGCGCATATATAATTCTTACAAAAGTAAATTTATTCGACAGTTTCATAGTGATAGTATTAAAAATTCAAGGATAAAAGTCAATATTTTCTGATTTTTTAGTAGGTTTTAAAATCCTGAACTATGCTTACAGCAGACTTTACCTCATATTCGGGTAATTCCTCCTTAATAAAATGCAATGCCTGCTGAACAATAGCGGGAGAATCCGAAACTCCATAAAGAATAAACTCATTTTTCTCTATTCTTGCATGCATAAATTCAATATTCAGTTTCTTTTCAAAATAAAGCTTATTAATTATTCTTTGAGCGGTCAGCTTTTCCTGAATCTTCTTTTTTCCTTCTTCTTCCAGCTCTGCAGTAACAGTTTCTTTTACAATATCTGCAATTATTGCGGCAGTTTTTTCTACACTTACATAGCCGGTATTTAAAACTGCGTGATATAAAGAAGAATTATCAATATCTACATTGTAAAAACTCTGATGAAAGCCTGCACGGTTCTGGTCACTTTCCGCAATCCTCTGTTTTGCCTGCTTGTCATCCCAGTTGAACTCTTTTTTAAGTCTTTCAATTCTTGTTTTTTCGTCTGCTACAAGGCGGACTGAAACATTGTTAGGAAGATCTTCTAAAACTGCAAAGGCTCCCCTTCCAATAATTATGACATTTCCCAAAGCGGCAGCTTCTAAAATAGCCATCTGAACATAATTAAGATATTCATCCCTGTTTTTAGCAAGTGATGCAAAAAATCCGGGCTTACGCTCATCATATTTAGGCATTTTTGACTCCGGAAAGCCCAGCTCAACTATTCTTTTTTCTATATCCTTACGGGATACAAATTTATAACCGATTTGCTGTGCAAGAGATTGTGCAACTTCATCACCCCATGCTGCTACCTGTCTTGATAATGTAATTACTGCCATACAAAGCTCCCCCTGGAATTAATTCCAGATTTGAAAAAAACGCACTGTATATTATAATAAATCTGCTTTACAATTCTGTCAAAAGGGAATAATAGTAGGTATAAGATGAAAAATTATTTTACTAAAGATGATGAAAAATTAAAGTGGACCCAGGGCCAAAGTAAAAAGCTGCTGGATACCTGTGTTTTTGAAGTTACTTCGGTTGACAGCTGCTCTGCACAGGGAGTTCGCGGAGATTACATCATAATGAATGCCAGAGACTGGGTTATTGTTATTCCCCGCCATGATGATAATTTTCTTATGGTAAAACAGTGGCGCCATGGAGAAAAAGCCCTTAGCATTGAATTTCCTGGTGGCGTAATTGATAGGGGCGAAGCACCCGAGGCTGCCGCAAGAAGAGAACTGGAAGAAGAAACAGGATTTAAGGCCGGAAAGTTGACTAAACTTGGCAGTGTGAACCCTAATCCCGCTTTATTTTCAAATCATCTGCATGTATTTCTGGCAGAAGATTTAATAAGCACAGGCCAGCAGCATTTGGATGAGGATGAGTTTATAAATTACTTTGAAATGCCAATAAATGAAGTGTTGCAGGGAATGGGCACAGAACAGTTCCCTCATGCATTAATGGGAACTGCCCTGGCTATGTATTTGAAAAGTCAGATAAAACTCTAATCAGCTTACTCGCCGTAAGTTTCGTATTCCTTCTTTGGATCGTAAGTTCCTTTTCTGTATTCACCGGTAAGACTTGGAATCTTCATCTTCATACCAGGGTGAATAAGATTTGGATCCTCCGGCTTAGGCATTTTGTCTTTGTTTGCCTGGTAGAGGTTTTCCCAGAGTAAAGGATTGTTGTATACGTATGGACGGCCGGAAATATTCCAGTAACAGTCTTTTGTTTCTGCCCATGGACGAACAATGTAGAATTCTGGAAGTGGTGTTACTTCTCTGATTCCGTCTAAATCTGCAAGACAAGCCTTTGCATATTCAATTGCCTTCTGGAAATCTTCAGACTCAAAAGAAGTAAGGGCATTATCAAGGTTTTCCTTAGCAGAAGTATATGCCATTGGGAATGTGTGCTCTGCATCAATTTTTTCTGCATAAGCAAGCTGATTTTTTGCCATACCAATGTAGTTTTCTGCATCTGTACGGGCAAGCATCATCTGGATATAAGCCTTAGAAAGTTCAGCATTTTCTGTAGCCTTCTGTGCATATTCATAAGATAATTCATATTCACCTGCATCTAAGGCTGTCTGAGCTTTTTTTGTATATTCATCAGCTAATTTCTGATAAGTGTTGTTTTTATAACTTACTGCAAAGATTGAAGCAGTAAGAACTGTTATTAATACAACTGTAAATAACTTTTTCATAACATTACCTCACTACTTTTTTAATTTGCATCCTGTACAGCATCAATTAATGTTGAAGCGGCATCCTTTGCCTGTTCAACCATTGCTTCTTCAATAGTTTCTGCTACTTCAATTTCTGCATCATCAGGATTTGCATAAGTTTCTTCTTCAAGAAGTTCTGCATCTTCATCTTCGATACCGTCTACTTTTTCTGTAAGAGGAGCCTTTGTATCTGCTTCCATAGCATAAAGTTCACTTTCTTCTACACGTTTTTTTGCTTCTTCAAGGGCAGCAAGGGCTGCAGCACGTTTTTCGTAGATTTCGTTATACAAAGCAAGATAGGTTTCTTTTGCAGACTGATAATTCTTATATGCAGCCTTTGAGTTCTGCATTGCATATACAGTATCACCCTTCTTAAAGGTTTCTGTTGCTTCTTTATATTCTTCTGCACGAGAAACACCGGCTTTTACGCTGTCTGCCTGTTTCTTTGCCTGATATGCTGCTTCTCTTTCTTCTTTTGCAAGTTTCTTATAAGCAACATTCAATACGGCTGTAAAGTTTGCATAAGCGGCTTCAGATTCACCTACAAAAGTTGTTGCAGGATCTCCGTTCTTAAAGGCTTCTTCTACCTTTGCAAGAGCTTCTACACCAGAATCATAATTTTTCTGACTGTATGAAGCATATCCGTTATCATCGATTTCCTGTTTTGCTTCGCTGGCTTTAATATAGCTGGCAAGAGCCTGATACTTTGCAACCAGTTCAGCAGAATCTTCTGCTGTAATAACTCCGCCATCTGCTTTTAATTTGTCGTAATTATCATCAATAGCTTTTAATAATTCAGCAGCCTTTTCTTCTGCGCCGGCTTTTATTGCTAAATCACGCGCACCATCAATTAAAGCTAAAGTGGCAGTATTATCTACAACTTCCTCAACTGTTTCTTCAATCTGCTCTTCTACAGGAGCTTGTGGTTTTGGTTCTTCCTCAACAGGCTTAGATCCACATGAAATAAACATTACAAGTGCACAAGCCGAGAGAAATCCGAGAATTACTTTCTTCATGAAATACCTCACTTTAATAATATCTATTTTACAATATATTTTTTTTTAACACAATCTTAGACTAAATTCCACTAATTATTTTACAAATCAAAAAAAGCCTTTATTATTATATAGATAATAGAGGTATTATATGACTGATAACTTTTCATTTAGTATCGAAAAACATCTGGGAAAGATTTCAGATGATAAAAGCAGCTGGCCCATGGAACTTAATTTAGTTTCCTGGAGTAATCATCCTGCAAAATATGATTTGAGGCCCTGGTCTCCGGACCATCAGAAGATGGGAAAAGGCGTTACCTTTACGGCCGAAGAATTAAAGAACCTTAGGGATTTACTCAACAGCCTAGAAATCCAGGGGTAATTCGTAAGAAGCGGTCTGAGCACCCTTTTTTACAACAATTTCATAGAGCATTTTCTGCAGATAAAGGTCTTCTAAAGTACTTCCGTTGCTTCGTATTTCCATGTCTGTTGAAGCTAAAAGAGCAAGGATTGCAGTTGCCTGAGGAAGATTCCAGATTTTTGCCGCATTTCTATACTGTTTCTGCATAAGTTTACTTGCAAAGCCTGAGCTGCGTAGATCTTCTTCTGAAGGTCCGCCGCCATAAGGTGATTTTTTTGCAAGATTGTGCCAGAGAGAAAGTTTTCTAAAACAGGAAGCAAGCCCCGCAATAAGGCTTACTGAGGAAGAATCTTTTGAAAGGCGGATTTTCTGCAAAATTTCCACACCATCAAGAAATCTTTTTTGAAGGTCTGCCTGGGAAGAAGAAATAGCATCAAAAAGAGTAAAGGCATTTTCTTCGCGATTATGGGTTAATACAGATTCAACATCTTCGCAGGTGATTGTATGTTCTTTTGGAAAAAGCAGAAAAAAACGTGAACACTCATTCTTTAATGACTGGGTATTATTTTCTATCATGTCCAGAATTAAAGAACAGGCATCTGAATTAATTCTAAATCCATTTTTATTAAAGAAATTCACCAGCCAGTCCATTTTTTTATTATCAAAAAGCTCGTAAAATTTCTTTTTATTTGCAAGTGGAATAAGTTTATCTAATTTTGAATCTACAGAAATCTCATCAGAAATTAAAATAAGGACATTGTTTGGCTCTGGATTAGATTCGCACCAGTTTTTTAAGGTTTCAAGATCATCCTTCTTTTTTAAAAGCTCTGCATTTTTACAGACAATGCAAACTCCATCAGAAAAAAGGGTTCCGCTCTGGAGGATTGTCATTATCTGGGCAAAGGGAGTTTCTACAAGATAAAAAGAATGTTCGTCTATATTGCCATACTTCTTTTTAAGAGATTTTTTTACTGCCTGAACAGCTTCATCTCTTTCGCCGAATTCTGGTCCTGTATAAAGATAAACCGGTGCTGCCATAATTTCCTAATAAGTTCTTACAATATTTGAAAGAATTCCAACAATTCTTACATCTGTACAGAAGATTGGCTGCATTGTCGGATTTTCAGGCTGCAGTCTGATTCTTTCTGATTCTTTGTAATAACGTTTTAAAGTAATTGCATCATCAATTACTGCTACTATAATCTGACCGTCTACAGCAGAATTTGCCTGCTCTACTACAGCCAGGTCTCCATCAAGAATTCCGGCGTTTATCATACTTTCGCCGCGAACCCTGAGAGCAAAATAACTTTTTCCGGGGCGAACAAAAGGCTCGGTTAAATTAACATATCCGTCTAAATTCTCTTCGCTAAGCAAAGGTTTTCCTGCGGCTACAGTTCCAAGAAGAGGAACTTTACCTACAAATAAAGAAGCAGTCCTATTACGTTCATCAGAAAGAACTCTAATGGAGCGGGAACGGTTTTGTGCCTGAGTTAAAAAGCCTTTTTTCTGTAAGGCAGTAATATGATCCTGTACTGCGCGTAAAGAAATGCTGAAATTATTACTGATTTCTCTTACGGTTGGAGGATAACCATTCTGTTCTGTATAGTCTGCAATGTAATTTAAAACTTCTTTTTGACGGGCTGTAATTTCTCGCATTTTTACTCCCCTGCAGCTCTTACTCTTCTTCGAATTTACTGTTAAATAACTCTTCTATTGTTGCAGCGGCTTCTGATTCATCAGGACCTTCAACATTCAAAGTTAATTGAGTATTGTAGCCTGCTCCCATTGCAATTACACCCATAATTGACTTTGCATTTACTGTAGCGCCGTCTTTTGTGATTGTAATTTCGCTTTCAAACTTATTTGAAGTCTGAGCGATAATTGCAGCTGGTCTAGCGTGAATTCCTGCGCGGTTCTGAACAGTTAAAATTTTTTCTACCATGTTAATTTCCTTATAAAATGTTTATTTTAGTATGAATTATCATTTCCATTATAGATTGTCTGGGCATCGCCGGTTTCAATCCATTTAAGTACATTCTGATTAAACTCTTTAGCAGAGTTATATCCCATATTTTTAAGTCGCTCATTCATGGCGGCGGCTTCAATAATAATAGGAAGGTTTCTACCAGGTTTTACCGGAATTTCAATAACAGGGACCTTTACTCCAAGTAATTCCATATATTTTTGTTCCGTTCCTAATCTGTCGTAGCTTTTGCTTGCATTCCAGTCTTCAAGCTGAACAATAAGCTGAACTTCTTTCTGATCACGAATTGCACCTACTCCGTACAACTGCGAAATATTTATAATACCAAGACCACGAATTTCCATATGATGACTGATCATGGAATTTGCACCGCGGCCAAGAAGAATATTACCATTTACACATCTTACGTCAATAATATCATCTGCTACCAGACGGTGGCCTCTTTCTACAAGTTCAAGGGCAGTTTCACTTTTACCAACACCGGAATGTCCATTTAAAAGAATACCAATACCGTAAACTTCTACCATTACACCATGAAGGGTTTTGTGAGGAGCAAAAATGTTAGAGAAAACACGAATAAGACGATTTGAAAATTCTGTAGAAGTTAAATCTGTCTGCAATAAAGGACAGCAGTTTTCTTCTGCTATTGCACGGAAATCTTCGGTTGGTTCAAGATTGTAGGTAAAAACACAGCAGGGCATTTCGCCCACAAAGAAATTTTTGATGGCTTCAAGATTCTGTTCTTTCTGAAGCTTTTGAAGATAGGCATATTCACCACGTCCAAAAATCTGTACACGGTTTCCACCAAAGGCTTCGTAAAAGCCTGACAGGGCTAAACCCGGTCTGTTTATCTGAGGAACAGTAATTGCTCTAGGCAATCCGCGACGCCCCGCAATACATTTGAGGTTCAATGTATCGTGTCCTGATAATTCCAGGTCAAGCAAATCTAATACCGTAAACTTCTTTTCGGCCATAGGTATACTATACACAAGAGTATTTTTTTTTTCAATAATGTTTGTATTTTGAAGATTTTCGGATTATACTTTAAATGTAGCCCGGTAAAAAAGGCTAAAATTCGTAAAAAGAAGTGATTTTTCGCTTCGTAGGAGACAACTATGACACTTTCAACAAATGCTGTTGGTTTTACATTGGGACAGAAACAGTCCGAAATGATTGAGACAAAGCTAAAAAGAATTGCTTACGCAGATGACTTAATTGTTGATCTTCTTTTAAAAATCAAGCACGAAAAAATCTTTACTTTTGGTGCAACTGTAAACTTCAAATGGGGTAATTCAGCAACTGTTACCTGCGAAGAAGAAGATTTTGCAGCAGGCATTAACAAATTAATGGATATGCTTGATTTAAAGATTACTAAGGAAAAAGAAAAAATTCAGAGTAAATAATTTTTACCTTAAATAGGAATTTTTTACACCAGCCTGCTGCCGGTACTTTGTAACTGTGCGGCGGGCTATTTTTATGCCCTGATCATTAAGTAGCCTTGTAAGGGCAGAGTCAGAAAGATTTTCGTTTTCCATTGTAAGTTCTACAATTTTTGATTTAATTACCTGAGAGGAAATTTTTTCTTCTCCTTCCCCGCTTTTTAAGCTGTTGGAAAAAAAGTAACTGAAAGGAAGAATTCCCCAGTCGGTCTGAATAAATTTACTTCCCTTTCTTGATGACAACCTTGAAACCGTAGATTCATGTATGCCAAGCTGCTGAGCCAACTGCCTTCTTAAAAGCGGCTTTAAGTAATCATGCCCCTTTATAAAAAAATCCCTCTGATTTGCAACTATGGCACAGCCCTGTAAGGCAATTGTAGACTCCCTGAACTGAAGATTATCTATAAATTGTTTTGCCTTCTGTACGCTTTCCTTATCAAATTTTAATTCATCAGAAATACGGATTTCGGGAAGAAGACCTGAAGCATACTTTACCTGAAAGTAATAATCCTTTGTGCCCGCAATTTTCCCGTTTTCAAAATCATCAAGAGCAATATATCCTTTTACTTTTGTAACCGTAAGAACCACATCTGGATTTGCTATTCCGTTTTTAGAGCTGTCGCTGCGGTAATTTTCTGCAGGACGGGGATTAAGTTTTAAAATATAATCAATTGCTTCCTGCACACTGTTTAAGTCGAGTTTTATAGAATCTATAGAAAGGGCTGTAGCAAACTTTTTAGCATGCCATTCTGCCTTATAGCTGTTTATATTTTTAAGAACCTTATCTGCCTGGGGAGGAGAGAGTAAATCCAGGTGATTATCAAGAATAAACAGAGCCAGAGGAGGGGCATTTTTTGCAATCTTTGCCTGAACAAAAAGACTTTCTTCAAGATTTTTACAGCAGGTTCCAACCGGATCCATATTCTGAATAAGTTCCATACATTTTTGAAGCATCTTCTGATTCTGAATGGGACGGGTTTTATTCAAAAGACTCTGAGGAGCCAGCATAGAGCCGTAGCAGCCGTTCTTATCAAGGTTATAAATGAGTTTCTGGCATATTTCGAATTCATCTGTAGATATTTTACAAAGGCGCAGCTGCTTCATTAAATGCTGCTGTAAAGTTTCGCTTTCCTCAGCCTGATTTTCTAACAGGGGCTTAAAAGAACTTGAATTAAGGCCTTTAACATCTTCCAGTTTCTTTTTTAAGTCCTGGGGAGAAGAAGCAAGAGGATCCTTTACAATTTCAAGGGCTGGATTTTCGCTTGCAGCCTTATAAATTTCTTCGCGTAAATCATCTATTCCCATGGAAAGCATGTTTATAGCCTGAATCTGACGCTGAGAAATCTTTTGTAACTGTTTTTGTGAGCCTTGTTGTAGTAATTCCACAATAATTGCATTATATTACAAGCATGAAAAAAATTGAAGAATTTGGAATTTCTGTACCGGAAATTCTCCTGCCAAAAAACATTGATGTTTCGACCTGGTCCGTAATTGCCTGCGACCAGTATACTCAGGATCACGATTACTGGAAAAAAGCAGAAGAAACTGCAGCAAATAAAGCCTCTACCCTGAATCTTATTCTGCCGGAAGTTTACTTAAACGCTCCAGACAAAAGTGAACGTATTAAGAAAATCCAGCAGACTATGAAAGAATATCTTGCTGACGGAGTTTTTGCTCCTGAAAGAAAATGCATGGTTTATCTGGAAAGAAAAACTGCCTTTGGAAGAATGAGAAAGGGCCTCGTTTTGCAAATTGACCTTGAAAGTTATGAGTGGAAGCCCTTCAGCAAAGCAAACATTCGCGCTACCGAGGCAACCATTGTGGACAGGATTCCGCCGCGAAAAGAAATCAGAAAGGGGGCTGCCATTGAACTGCCTCACATCATGCTTCTGGTAAATGATAAGGAAAACCTGCTTATTGGAAGCGCTGCTGAACTTTCTAAGGGAAAGGCTCCCCTCTACCAGGGAAAACTTATGTGTAATGGCGGCGAAATTTCCGGCTGGGCTATAGAAACAGATGAAGAAATAAATAAAATCACCTCTGCAATTGAAAAAATAGCAGAAAAAAACAGAAGTGATGACGGTTCCACCTTCCTTTTTGCAGTAGGAGACGGAAATCACTCCCTGGCAACTGCAAAGGCTGTATGGGAAGACCAGAAAGCAGAACTTTTAAAGGCAGGTGCCGGCGAAGAAGAACTTAAAAATAGTCCTGTACGTTATGCCCTTGTAGAAATTGTAAATATCTATGATACAGGCCTTACTTTTGAGCCAATACACAGGGTAATTTTTAATGCTGATACAGAAAAACTTGTAAATTATCTTTGCGAAAAACTTGAAGGAAGCATAAAAGAAGTTGCAGGTCAGGAGCAGCTTGAAAAAGAAGTTCATAATTCCTGGGCTAACTTTGGCTTTGACTATGTTGATGAAGCCGGTAAGACCCGTTACCTTCTTTTGCAGACAGGCATAAAAGAGCTGGCCGTTGCAAGACTTCAGCCACTTATTGATGACTTCTTAAAGGAAAACAAAGGCCCTGATGGCAAAGCTTCAGAAATTGACTATATTCACGGCAGTCAGGAAGTTCTTTCGCTTGGAAGCCGCAAAGGGGCAACAGGCATTCTTTTACCACCAATTGCAAAAGATTCTTTCTTTGAAACAATTAATGGCAGGGGTCCTTTACCAAGAAAAAGCTTTTCTATGGGCGAAGCTGATGAAAAACGCTTTTACCTGGAATGCAGAAAACTTTTTTAGAAGTAAATTGATTCCATCATAAAAAACCGGCCCCGAACTTTTTAGGAGAACAGGGCCGGAAAAAAAATAAAAAAATGAAAAGTTCTTTATATGGTTATTACTTATTCCGTAACATCATATACCTTAATATTTGAAACAGTGATGTCAGATGCAGCACCTGGGAAAGAAAGGAGACATTTGAAGTATGCCTGATTTGCACCAGTGATTTCTGCAGTCAATGTTTTATTAACACCTGCTTCATAAGCAATACCATGCTGGTCAATAGCGCCAGTCATATCTTCCTTCCATACACAACCTTCCAGAGCTGCAGAAGAATTAACTGTTACACTTACAAAATATTTTTTACCAGTTTCAAAGAAAGTTTCTCCATCTGCTGTTACCTTTAAGAATAACTGACAAGACCATTCACCCCATTCACTATCATCAGCCTTATGAAGAGTTACTGTAGAACCTTCAATTGCAACTGTTGTTCCATCTGGTTCAAGAAGAGCAGCTTCTGCATTAAAATCTCTTGAAGTATATTTTTCTAAGGCTACTGCTTTTACAAGGTTTACCATTGGAGGCATTACAGTAATATTTGCAGAAGAAGTAAATTCTTTTTCTCCAACTGTATAAGTAGCAGTAACTTCAAGAGCACCTGCTGTTGTTCCTGTTGTAAGAAGACCTGTTGCAGAAATAGATGATCCTTCTGCAGCTACTCCAGAAAGACTATAAGTTACAGCATCTGTAATGTTTTTATGGTTTGAATCTTTTACAGTAAACTGGTATGTTGCATTCTGTTCAATTTTTGCTTCTGCAGGGCTGATGGCAATTGATGTAACAGATTTATTAAGAGGATCTTCTGCTGCTGCAAGATAAAGTTCACTAACTTTAAGACTTCCTGAACCACCAATAATTACTGCCATTTCTACAGCATTTTCTGGAGCTGTACCAAAATCAGCCATTTTTGCATAGTAGGTTCTTGTACCAGAGTTCTTTGTATAATCATTTGTGATATCAACAATAGAATCTGGAATCTTAATGTTTACACCGCAGTTTCCTGCTCCATCTTCTGTTGTATCAATTGTGAAGCTGCTTACATCAAGTGTAAATACAATGTATTCATAATTTGCTAACACACCTTTATCAAAACCTGTAAAAGGTGCACAAATTCCACCTACACCGCCCCACATAGAAGCTGATGAGTTAATAGTCCATACTCCATCATCAGACTGACTTGCTTCAGAACCAGCACCCCAGTCTGCAATTCCCTTATTTGTAGCCTGCTTTGGAGAGCTTATAAGATAATATTTGTAATAAGATGAAAGATCTGGAGCTTCAAAATCAACTGGATCAGGATTAGGATCAGGCTCTGGATCTGGATCAGGATCTGGATCTGGTGTTGGATTTACAATTGGATCAGATGTAGGATCCCCACCATTGTTTGGATGACAGCCCGTAAATAAAAGGGCAGCCGACATAAGTACAAGACCTAAAGTTTTAATTTTTTTCATTGTTTGACTCCTATATTTTTTTTGTTTTTATTCAGCATATTTGAGAGTTACATTGTTATTTGACGCATCAAAATATGTAACATCCTTAATTGCAAGCCATGAATCTTTTGGATATCCGCCATCGCTGCCAAGAGCAAAAATTGCCCAGGCCTGACTAACACCGTTTGAAACAATTTCAACGGTCTGCCAGTCTGTAGTTACGGCAACGTTTGTTTTAATCAAAGCATCTGTTTTATTTGAATTTGAATAACCGGCCCAGATAGCCATGTTCTGACTAGCCTTTACCTTAAAAGTCATTCTTCTGACTTTTGACATATCGTAATAAATACTGTCTGCAGGAGCTGGTTTATTGTTCTGAACAATTGCTCCACCAAACCACTGACTTCCGCCAATAGTACATTTCATTCCATTTGTAACATCATATGAAGCAGTAAAATTCTGCCATACCTGTAAATCAATAGGATTGTGATTATGATCAGAGAACAAAGCGCCCCAGGCATTTCCTATAGTGTTTGAACCGCCGCCTCCACCATTGCCGCCAGTATTTCCACCGTTCGCTTCCCTCTGTAAAAGTTCCTCTTCGGTTGGAATAAAGCAGGCTGTAAACGATGCTGCTAATGATGCAAGAGCAAGAACTGCTAATACCTTCTTTAGTTTTTTCAAAATATCCTCCTTACTTTTCCTGATAAACGTGAACGTAATCGATTAAGAATTCAGCCTGATTATCAAGTTTGTAGACATCTGAAGTTCCGCCAAGATTTCCACCGATTGCAAGATTCAAAATAATGTAGAATTCCTTGTCGTAAGGCCAGTCTACATAGCCGCTGCCATTATTGATGTATTCTCCAACGGCAACATCATCGTAATAAGCGGTGATTTTCTCTTCAGTCCACCTTACGCCCACAGTGTGCCATTCCGAAGACAAATCTGACGTAAAGGTTTTATTACCAATGGAAGCCGGATTTGCCGAATAGTGGCCCTGAGCATGAAGACTGCTGAAAATTCTATGGTTACCCTGAGTTGAAGGAGCATTTTCCATAATGTCTATTTCGCCGCTTGCAGGCCAGGTTCCATATTCGCTGTTCTGAGGCATCATCCAGAAAGCTGGCCAGGCACCATATCGGTCTGTAATTTTCATTCTTGCTTCTATATAACCGTACTTCCAGCTCTGCTTAGAATTAAGGCGGGCACTCTTCCAGCCTGAACCATCGTCGTAGGCTTTAATTTTTAAGTATCCGTTTTCTACCTTTGCTGTATCTGCCACAGAAGTATTATCTGTATAGAACTGAAGCTCGTTATTGCCCCAGCCGCCGGCACCAGTCTGATATTTCCATTTCTGTGGATTTGGAACACCTGTGTAATCAAATTCATCCTGCCAGACTAAGGTCATTCCATCTTTTTCAATGACCTCCTCAACATCTTTTGGTGGAAGAAAAATGCAGGAAGTACACATAATTGCTGCTACTCCAAAAAGCAGCAGCATACTGTTTTTGTTAGAATGCTGCTTTTTCATAAACTATAATCCTATATTTACGTAAGTTGTGACTTCTACATAAGTAGAACCATTCATAACAGCTCCTGCAGGAAGTGCTCCGTAAGGATCTGCACTGTATTTTCCAAAAGTTCTTCCGCTGATGTTTACACCAATTCTGTTTGTTTTTTCTAAGAATGAAGGTGCGTTTCCAAAACCGTAAGCAAGGTCAAAGCTGAACTGAACAGGGAAGGTCTGGTTAAAGTTTCTCCACCAGGTTTCTGGACCCCAGGCATTAAATGACCAGTTGGTAGAACAAAGCCAGTGATTGTAGCGTACTGCAAGACCTGTATTCAGGAAGTAGATATATTCAGGACTTCCTGCTCCTGCGTAAGCACCACAGGTTGCACCAAGACAGCCGCCGTCAGCAGTTGCAATAATTCTTAAACCGGCCATTGGGTTAGCTACGATTCTTGTTCCTACCTGCCAGAGGTTGTTCTGGGCTGGAAGGGCACCGCCGTCGTACCATACATAGTTTCCAAGTTTTACTCCGCTTGGTCTGTCTACAGAAATCCAGGTATTGTCCTTAAAAGGAATCTCGTCTGTTTTTCCTGCGTAGAGGGTGTACATTCCGGTAAGAGAGAAGGCAAATTTTGCACCTTCAATATCATCACCATTCCATTCGTGGAACCAGGTAGCTCCTTCAGGGTCATAGGTAAGAACTGCTTCAATTTCTATTGCCTGTCTGTTTCCAAGACCTACAGCAAAAGGAGAACCTGCAATTAAACTGCGTCCTCTTGGCTGCTGGAGTGGAGTTCTTGCCCTGATAACAGGTTTGAATACAAAATCTCCATAGCTTGCATCTACACCAATCTGAGCTTCAATTCTGTTTCCGGCACCAGAATCAGCTGTAAAGAAGCTTCCTCTTACAGCTGCAGGATTTGTTTCTGCAACAAGTCCGCGGTAAATACCATTTGCATAAAGGTACATATGCTGGAACATGTTTGTACCAATCTGAGCATAAGCACCAAGTGTGTCTAAGTAAGTTATTTTTCCAAGTTTTCCGGCATCTGTTGTGTAGCTTGCGCCAACTTTTTCGTTACCGGCATGGAGTACGCCAAGTTTTAAGGTAATCCATGGATCAATTACTGCATCTAAGTAAACAGAAGCTTTTCTTCCGGCCCCGTAAGCATTGTATGGGTCCTGGTTAGCATCTGATGATGGACCAAATTCTTCTGCATAAACTAAACCAAGGGTAAAGTCTGGAACTACAAGAGAAGCAGTTGGGAACCAGCGGAAATAATTTGCCTGAATCTGTGGTTTTGCACTTCCCCAGATTTCCGGACCTGCAATTACGCGTAAGCCCTGCAGGAGATTTTTTCCAAGAAGTTCAACTGCAACAGGTCCTTTTGAACCGTAGGTGTCGTAACCTATGATGTCAAAAGCTTCTTTTGAAATATTAAAGATATCACCTGTGTTTTCAAAACTGTCATGACCAACATGATAGTAACCGTTCAGATCAAAAAGTTTTCCTGTGTAATTTACAGAAGCAGAATATAAGTCTACATATTTAAGTTCTGTTTCTGGAACAGCAGAAGCATCATCTGCTCCTTTTGTATAATATGAAGCATATTCGTCGCCTAAATTTGTATAAGGAGCATCTGTCCAGGTTTTAATAACCATAGAACCTGTAAGATTTTCCATTGGTTTTACAGTAAGACCAAGGGTACCTTCTGCAGAAAGCTGACTTCTGTTATTTTCTCCATCACCATTTCTGTATTCAAAGGCATCTTTTATTCCTTCGCCCTTTTTAAGAGCACCAACAAGGCGGTTCAGATAAACTGGAGTAACAGACTCTATTGTTGTACTTAAAGTATCAATCTTTACAAGGTTGTTCTCGTTTATCATTTCTTTGATAGATTTTTCATTTCCGTTTGCAAGGTACATTGCTGTATTAAGGGATGCAAAGGTTGAATTAATCTGTTCATTCGTTGAACGGTACAAAGAAAGCTTCCAGATATCTTTAAGAAGATAATAGGCAGCACGTGGAATTCTTTTGTTGATTCCGCGGTCTGTTAATTTACTCTGGGCACAAATACCAAACCACTCTTCGTCCATATTGTTTAAGCCGTCGCGGTAGTCTAATTCATAACCAGAGTTAGACCAGGTACCTGTATCGTTGTGAAGATCAAGTTCTTTGTTCTGATAGTGTTTCCACCATTCGTCAATCCATTCAAATACAAAACCACCGATAACGTTCTGTGATTTTCCTTTTCCATAACCCTGCTGGTAGATTTCTTCCCACTGGCTTGCAAGGTAAGACATCTGAGCAAACTGATCTTCCTGATGTAAGATTTCGTTATAAGCGTCTGCTCCGGCTTCTGTAAACATGATTGGTTTATCAAGAATATCTGCTACGTTCTCGTAGAAAGAGTCGTAGAACTTAAAGCCGCGGTAAGCGTTTACACCAAGAATATCAAGAGATGGACAGAGCTCTTTAATGAGTTCAAGATACTGGGTATCTCCATTTACAATTCCAACCGGATGGAATGGGTCTATGTCTTTACATGCGGCCATTGCTTCTTCAAGAAGACTGTAGAGGTAACCTGCCTTTACGGTGTTCTGTTCACCAACCGGCAGATTTTCTATTTCTGAGCCAGACCAGACAAGACCGTAGTTACTCTCATTACCAAACATGTACATAAGCACGCCATTTACTGCGCGATATTTTTCTGCTGTTTCTTCGGCCATTGCGACGAGAGTTTCGCGGGTATACTGATCAGAATAATCTGTGTTTGAATACCAGGTACCGTTTACAGTAACGCCGTAACGTCCAAGAAGATTATTTACGATTGTATAAATTCCGTACTTTGTATAAATGTACTCAACCCATTTTGGAGGAATGTCACTGAAGCAGCGGATTGCATTTACACCCATTGCCTTAAGAAGAGGCATATCAGTATCAATCATGCGCTCAATAAATTCATCACTCTTTGTCCACAAGTCGTAAGTGTGAGTTTCGCCGATTGGTGTGTAAGACCATACAATTCCTTTTACTTCAATTTCTTTACGGTCTTCCATAAGGCGCCAGCCATTAGCATCTTTCTTTACAGTAATGAACTGGGCAAAGCTTGAAAGATTAAGGAATAACAAAATACCTGTAAAAATTGCAAGACGTTTTTTATTCATTTACTTTGCCTCCTCTGCATCTGCTAAATCAATAACAATTCCGTCACCCCAGGAACTTGCATCAAGATAGGTGTTATCTTTTCCACTGTTCCAGTGAATAAGGCGTGAACGTTCTTTTCCGCCGTCGGCATCATTAATCTGGAAGTCGCCGCGAACCTTCTGTTTTGCCTTTAATTTTTTAATACTCAATAAAGAGAATGGAACTGCGGCTTCAATTTTGTAGCCGTGTTCTGAATAAACAATGACAGCTTTAATACTGCCCGACATTGAAACATCGTTAATACCTACATCGTAGGCAGTTTTATTGCTCTTACTTTTTGGAACAATTCTTACACGATGATCTGTGCTTTTGTAGAAAGTGTGATAACCGGTATCTGTTCCAAAGAAGAATTCAATTGAGTCATCACGCCAGCCCTGTGGAGCCGGGAATTTATTTTCCTGTGGCTCATCATCAATAATGTCTGCAAAAACATAAAGGAAGGCATCATCTGCCCTGAGCTTAAAAGTTCCGTCAGTGTTTTCAGGATTAAACATTCCGCCGTAAACCATGCGTCTAACCTTTACACCTTCAAGACCTTCCCAGTCATTAAATTCCCCGTCAATTACAGGAGCTTTAGAAGATGAATAATAAACCTTAAAGTTTTTCTCCTGTTCTCCGGCATCTGCAAAAGCTTCCTCAGGAGGATAGTAAGGAGCTTCTACTATTTTCTTTGCATGTACTGTAAGACATGATGAAAGCATTAGCATAAGTGCCCCGCTCATCAGTCCTGTACAAATAAGTGCTGTTTTTTTCATATCAAGTTTCCCCTTTCTTCTCTCTCCGACAAATCGGGCAATTAACTACAAGCCAAGTTTTGCCTTGTTAGCCTGCATTAAGGCAGTCTGAGCGGCAATTACCTTATCAATTCCCTTATCCTTTTTGTATTTGTTGAATTCTTTTACGATAGAATCGAATTCAGCTTCTGATTTTGCACGAATCAGCTGTGGTAAGATTTTTCCCCATCTTCTCTGAATGTCTTCGTAGATGAGTTGTTCATCAGAACCGATTGGTAAAGTAAGTCCGTCGTAAGCTGCAAAAGAGTGAACATAAGGACGTGTCCAGAGCTGTGGCTGTTCAAGAGATGGAGCATATTCTGTTCCCCACTGTCCCTGCCATGCAGTATCCATAAGCATCCAGTAGGTATACATAATTCCAACATCAGTTTCCTGTCTGTTCTTATCTGTTGAATCAAGCTTTTTCATTTCTGGTGTAAGTTCAGGAATACCCTGTGCGTTGATTACGTATGTCTTGTCTTTAATACCAAAGTTTGTATCCATCTGACCTTCATCACTGATGAGGTAAGAAAGGAACTGGATGGCACGTGCTTTGTCTTTACAGTTCTTAGAAATCAAAGTGATTGTCCAGCCGGCAATTCCGCCACCTGCAAGAGTAGGATCATCACCCTTTGAATTTTTTGGTCCGTCAACTGCAATGTAAATTGAGTTTGGATCATTTGCATAAAGAGCATGCTGAGCAGCCTGCATATCCCAGTTCTGGTAGAGCATACAGAAGTAGCGGCCCTGAGAAGCTTTTTCTTCAATCTGTGAACGTTTGTCTACAAACATATCTGTTGGAATTAAACCTTCTGAATAAGCCTGACGAAGAGTTTTCATCCAGCGGATATATTCCGGATTGTCTGTAAGACCTAAATCTGCATTTACAAATTTTCCATCCTGCTCTGGAGGAATAGCAAGGAAGTGCATAAGGTAACCCTGGAGCTGTGAACAACCTGTATCACCGAATTCATTTGTTGTAAAAGGAATCATTGTCTGTCCGTTTACTGTAGGGAACTTCTGCTTTGCCATTTTGAGGGCTTTTAAGAAGCCTTCAGGAGTAGACATATCTGGTTTTCCTAAAGCTTCGTACATGTCTTTACGAACAAGGAAAGTTTCGTTTGAGGTAAGTTTTCCGGCATAGTTTTTATAGTCTGTAGGAGTGTATGATGCATTTGGGTAGCCGTAAACATGACCGTCTTCCTGTCTGTACCAGCCAAGTTTGTCTGGATTTGCAACTTTAAAGAAATATGGATCGTACTTTTTAGCAAGTTCGTCTAAAGGTTCAACAAGACCTGCATCGATCATCATTGGAACCTGACCTTCCCACCATCCGAGGGTGATTAAATCTGGAAGTGCGTCTCCTGCAATCATTGAGTTTAATTTTTCAGATTCGTTTCCTGCAGGAACAACAAAGTTAATATCAACTCCAGTTTTTTCTGTAATGTACTTAGAAACCATTGAGTCTCCCCAGTGACGGGCAAACCAGCTGAAATTAATATACCAGTCGAACTTGATTGGTTTGTCTGCGTTCAAAGTCCATCCGGCAGTTTTTGCAGTACCTGCAAGCGTAGCTTTTGATTTTGTTTTTGCTGTAAGTTTTGGTTTTGCATACATTGCAGATGACACAAGACCTGCAAGCATTACAAAGGCTATAAATTTAATTTTCTTCATAACATAACTCCTAACTGATGATATTTTCAGTCTGAGTATAGTTCTGAAGCATTTAGCGTGAAAGTCAGAAAAATTTCAAAAAGGTTTTCTTTTTTCGGTTACTTACAGAAAAAAATACACCTTTTTCGTTAATTAAAGGTCATTTAGAGAGGAAAAAGTCAGTTTTTCGCCATATTTCAGGCAGATTCTCTGGCAGCGTTTTTTACATAAATCAAAAATTTTATTTTCATCTTTTTGAACAAGAATGCATCTTCTGTGTCCCTTGTCTTCTGCATTGAGTTCACAGACGGCTTCAAGACTTGTTCCGCTTCCGGCAAAAAAATCCATAATGACAGCATCGCGAGGCAGGCAAGTAATTTTTATCAGGTGTTTTATAAGGCTAACAGGTTTTGGATTATCAAAGGCCCCTTTTTCGCCAAGAAGACTGTCCAGATGCTGCTGGGCCGAGCGGGTTGTTTCCAAAGGCTCTATGATATTTCGCGGAATAACTTCGGTCTCTTCTTCATTAAAAATTTTTAAGCGGGGCACCCTGTCGTATAAAGGAGGATTTCCCCAGAAAATGCGCTTGTCTGCAATCAGCTCCTTCATGTGATTTTCGTCTGTCTGCCACTGGCGGGTCCAGACTTTTCCCGAAGGAGATGTGATTGAATAATAGTTTTTATGCTTTGGGTTTGACCGTTTTTCGCTAAAGGAAATGCTGCCGCTAAACCAGTTACCGCGCGGATCATTGTCTGCATTGCGGGTTGCCCAGGAGGTTTGCTCCTGTTCGCGGAAGGCCCTGAGTTTCTTTTTGTTACGGGCATAGCAAAGGGTATGCTGCTGAAGGGTTCTGGACCAGCGGTCTTTTTTTCCTTTTCCATGCAGCCACATAAAATCGTTTACAAAGTTTTCTTCCCCAAAAATCTGATCGCAAAGAAGCTTTAAGGCATAAAGCTCGCTCTGGTCTATTGCAACAAAAATACAGCCGCTTTCTTTAAGTAAAGGCAGTGCCGCAAGAAGCCTTCTCTGCATAAAACTTAGCCAGGCTGAATGTTTGTCAACTACCGAACGTTCGTTAGTTTCTTTAAGGCGTACAGAAAAATCATCATTGTAGGTAAAGTCGTTTCCTGTATTGTAAGGGGGGTCAATATAAATAAGATCTGCAAGAGCCTGACCTGCTGTCTCTACCGTGATATTTTTACAGACAGAGGATAGTTTTTTTAAAACCGGATAGTTATCACCTTTTATTAAAAGATGCCCCTGATCTCTGCTCAAAAAGTCTTCTGAAAGCTCCGGACAAAAGCCAGCAGCCTGCAGAAGAGAGTCATCATCATACTTTTCGGGATAATCTATCCAGCTTAATTTCATTAAACGCGCTCTAAAGCCTGTTTTAAATCTTCAATAATGTCATCAACATTTTCAAGACCAACAGAAACTCTAACCATACCACCGTCAATTCCGGCAGCAACCAGCTGTTCATCTGTAAGCTGGCGGTGAGTTGCACTTGCAGGATGAAGTACACAGGTTCTGATATCAGCAACATGAACTTCATCAATAGCAAGCTTAAGGGCATCCATAAAGCGAACAGCAGCAGAGCGGCCGCCTTTAATACTGATTGAAATTACACCACAGGTTCCATCTGGAAGATATTTTTTAGCTCTTTCGTAATATTTATCGCCTGGAAGACCAGGGTAACTTATGCTTGCAATTTTATCTGATGATTTAAGGAAATCTGCAACTTTAAGAGCATTTTTACAGTAGCGTTCCATTCTTACAGGAAGAGTTTCAAGTCCAAGATTCAAATAGAAGGCACTCTGTGCTGCAGGATAGCAGCCAAAATCGCGCATGAGCTGGGTGCGGGCTTTAATAATATAAGCAGCCTTTCCAAACTCTTTTACATAACACAGACCATGGTAGCTTTCGTCAGGTTCAACCATATCAGCAAATTTTCCTGTTGCTTTATATGCTTTTTCCCAGTCAAAATTACCGCTGTCAACAATTGCACCACCACCCTGAACTGCATGGCCATCCATATATTTTGTAGTAGAATGAACAACAATATCTGCCCCCCATTCAAAAGGACGGCAAAGTACTGGTGTTGCAAAAGTATTATCAACAATAAGCGGAAGATTATTATCGTGAGCAGCTTTAGCCCATACTTCAAAATCAAAAACTGTTAAAGCAGGGTTTGCAATTGTTTCTCCAAAAATACATTTTGTATTTGGTTTAACTGCCTTACAGATTTCTTCGTAAGAGGCATTTACATCAACCCAGATAACTTCAATACCAAGTTTTTTTAAGGTAAAACCAAAAAGATTGATTGTTCCGCCGTAAATACTTGAAGAAGCAATAAAACTGTCACCGCTTGAACAAAGGTTCAGGACAGAAAGAAGACTGGCCGCCTGACCACTTGTAGTAAGCATACATCCTACTCCACCTTCCATATCTGCAATTTTCTTTTCTACAGCATCGCAGGTAGGGTTAGCAAAGCGGGAATACATAAATTCTACAGGCTTATCAAAAAGATCTGCTACATGAGCACAAGAGTCAAAACGATATGTTGTACTCTGAACAATAGGAATAGTTCCAGGGCCACCATTTGCAGGTTTATAACCAGAATGCAAAACTTTTGTTTCTATTTTCATTTTCTTCCTCTGTTATAGTTTTTGGTTATGACTATACCATAATTTATTGAATAAATCATCATCTTTTTAAGTTGAAAAGTAACCATTGTGTGCTAGAATAATTATATATGTAAAAAACATATGGAGGATAATTTTATTATGAAAAAGCTACTTTCATTTGCAATTCTATCAATTGCTTTAGTTGGAGCAGTATTCGCTCAGCATCCAAGAACTTATGTTCTTGAACTTTCTGACGCTGCAAAATCAATCGCATTACCAAAAAATCAGTGGGCAGACAACTACCAGAGTGATCCAAACGTAGACTGCACAGAATACTGGAAGGGAGACTTACCAAAAGCCGGAGATACAATCGAAGTTCACTACAAGTTTACTTCTGACATTGATATTCCTGCACTTTCAGCTAACATTGTAGATACATCTGCAAAAGCTGGCTACTGGTTAACTCTTACAGGAAAAGATAATCACGAATTACCACTTTTCAAGAAAGATGTAAAAGCCGGCCAGACTTGTGAAGGCGTATGGTCTGTAACATTAGCAAAAGATACTCTTGCTAAAATTACTCTCGTTTTAATGTATGATGATCCAAACCTTATTAGCACATTTGGCGTTTCTAAAGCTGCTGCAGCTGCTAAATTAACAGTTGCTTCTGCTGGTGCTGCAACAACAAAAGTAGCTCCAAAAGTACAGCGCAAACCAAAAACATGGAAGGTTGACTTAGCTAAATATGCTGCATTCTTCAAGATTGAAGCAGATCATCCATGGGTAAACGGTGCTCCTGATACAAAAGTTATCACAGGATGGCAGGCAACTCTCGATATGCTCCAGGTATTCGGTGATGATTTACCAATTAAAGGTGATACCATCGTTGTTTCATTCAAAGGAACTTCTGATACAGATATTCCTTTACTTAAATCTCTTCTTATCGATAACAGCCCAGATGCTAACTGGTGGACAATCTTAACAGAAGAAGAAACTGACGAAGCATTCCCATTTGCTAAAGACATCGTTGCAGGAAAACCATTCAAGGGTGCTGTAACATTCAAAGTAAATAAGGATTCAAAAGGTGGATGTACAATCGCTCTCCGCGCAAGCGTTGATGCTATGGAACACCCAGCAACATTCAAAGCTGTAAAATAAAACATAAGTCAATATGACTTTTAAGAAGACCGTCTGGAAGTTACTTTCAGACGGTCTTTTTTTTGTTCATAGGGATTTTTTCTCATTGACACCTGGTTTTTATATATTAAAATTTATATGTATTTATTTTTTGGAGGAAAAATGAAAAAAACTATCTTAATTTTAACCTGTGCAGCCCTGGCTTTTTCTTTAAGCAGCTGTAACAAAACAAAAAAAACAGAAGCTAACGCTGCTGCTGCAGAAATTGTAAAGCAGGAACTCAAAATGTTCGAATTTGATGATTCCCTGGAGCCAATTGTTGTTGGAGAATGGAATGATGATCATTCTGCCTACACAATTGACCTTTCTAAAATTACGACCCCGGGCGAAGAAGACTCAACTCTTGTCTTAAATGATGACGGCAGTCTTGATGTCACCTTCCTTGGAAATTACTCTCAGATTCTTATTCCGCTTCCTGTAACCGACCACGAATTTATGGAGCAGATTTCTAATGTTGTAATTACTGTTAGTGCAGAATATGACGGCTACAAAAAAATTGTATGGAAAATGTCTACAGATCCAGAAAATTCCTGGGGAGGAGCCGGTGGAGCCGGTGGACAGGGTAAAAACTGTGTAGCTTATCAGTTCCGTGATTATGAAGATGAATGGGATTCTACAGATTTAACTTCATACTTTAATGGTGATGAATACAGCTTTACAAGCTTAATGTTTATGCCTGGAGTTAGAGCTTTAGCAATGTGTAACAACACAACAGCAAATCCTTTTACTTTTACAATTGAATCGGTTGTATGGTGTAAATAAAAGCCCACTAAATCGAACAATCAGGCTTTAAAATAAAAAGACCGTCCGGCATCTTTACCAGACGGTCTATTTTTTTGGCTCTAAATTAAGCCTTTATTTCAGATTAGTGATGGAAAAGTCTAATACCATTAAAGCACATTACCATGTTGTATCCGTCAGCGGCCTGAATTACGAGGTCGTCGCGTACAGAACCACCTGGCTGGGCAATTACTGTAACACCAGATTTTTTAGCACGATCAATGTTATCTCCGAATGGGAAGAAAGCATCCGAACCTAAAGCAACATTTGTATTTTTTGCAATCCATTCAGCTTTTTCTTCGCGGGTAAACACTTCTGGTTTTACCTTGAAAATATTCTGCCATTTACCTTCTGCAAGAACATCCATATATTCTTCGCCAATGTAAACGTCAATTGCATTGTCGCGGTCTGCACGTTTAATTCCGTCAACAAACTGTAAGCCTAAAACTTTTGGACTCTGGCGTAACCACCAGTTGTCAGCTTTCTGTCCGGCAAGGCGGGTACAATGAACACGGCTCTGCTGACCGGCACCTATACCAATTGCCTGACCATCTTTTACAAAGCAAACAGAGTTAGACTGAGTATATTTTAATACAATCAGTGAGATGATAAGATTGCGCTTGTCATCTTCGCTTAAGTTCTTGTTCTTTGTTACAATATTTGAAAGAGCTGATTTTTCATCAATTTTTAAGAAGTTGTGTCCCTGTTCAAAAGTAACTCCAAAAACCTGTTTTCGCTCAAGTTCGGCAGGAACGTAATTTGGGTCAATCTGAATTACACAGTAGTTGCCGTTCTTTTTTGCCTTAAGAATTTCAAGGGCTTTTGCTGAATAAGAAGGAGCAATAACACCATCGGAAACTTCTTTTTTAATTAAGAGGGCTGTTGCTTCATCACATTCATCAGATAAAGAAATAAAATCTCCAAAACTAGACATACGGTCAGCGCCGCGGGCACGTGCATAAGCACAGGCTAATGGAGTAAGTTCAACATTGTCTGTAAAATAAATCTGTTTTAAAGTGTCTGAAAGGGGAAGGCCAACTGCAGCACCGGCAGGAGAAACATGTTTAAAAGAAGTTGCAGCAGGAAGTCCGGTTGCTTCTTTAAGTTCTTTTACAAGCTGCCAGCCGTTTAATGCATCAAGAAGATTAATGTATCCAGGTCTTCCGTTTACAACAGTGATAGGAAGATCGCCACTTTCCATAAAAACCTTAGCAGGTTTCTGATTAGGATTGCATCCATATTTTAATTCAAGTTCTTTCATAGCCACATCATAGAATAAAATAAAGAAAAATAAAAGTAGAGAAAATCTGATTCTTAATGTAGGGAAATATCTGATTATTGATTTATGGTTCCCGAATTAGCATCTTCGTGGCGTTCAATCTGCAGAAAGATTTTTTTTGCAATTCCACTGATTGTAAAAATCATAAACTCGGGACCAAAAAAAAGGCCTGCAAGAATTGTCCAGCGGTTCCAGAAGATAATTGCCCCCTCCAGAAGAAGGAGAGCCAGAATAAGGACAGTACGGCCAAAATATGTAAGGCAGATTCCTAAAGAATTTTTTATCATGTTTTTCAGGGAATTTTCGTACCTTGCAATAAGGGGATAGGTATAAAGATTAAAAACTATTAAAAGTGCAGTATATAAAATTGCTCCAAGAATTAATAAAAAGAAATATTCTGTTGAATCTGCTTTTAATACCACCTGCCAGATTAAATATGCCAGATAAAGCAATGGAGCTGTAATACACCACATAGTTGTGGCCTGCTTAAAATTCTGGCGAAAGGCTTTTATAAAAGACCTTGCAATATAGCCCTCTTCATCATCTACCATTTTTAAAGTTACGGAAAAAGCGGCACAGGTTGAAGCGCCGATTGTAATAAGGGGAAGGCTGAAAATGACCCAGAGAAAATTAAGCCAGATTAAATCTATTATTTTATTTACGGATTTTATTAATTTGCTGTTCTGATTAAAAATGCCCATATAAGTAAGTTTAATACTTCGAGTCAAGGCACGCTCACGCTTAAAGCCTTGCCTCGATGTTTTGAGGGTTTTGTAATAAACCCTCAATCAGATTATTTTGTGCCTCTTGCAAGAGCTTCTGCTTTAGCACGTTTTTCTGCCTGTTTGCGGGTATGCTCACAGCATTCATCATAACCGTAAGATTTTGCATCAGCAATCATCTTATTAACGATTGATTCGTATTCTGCATCATCTTTTGCATAAATTGCATTCCAGGTCTGATTTTTAATACATTCAGCAACCTGATTCCATTTCATAGACAAGTCGTCTGGAACTCCGGCACCTGTGAACAAAGAACCTGGAGATACGCGGTAGTCTGTTTTCTGCAGATATTTATCTGGTGTTGCAGCTCCTGCCCAGTCGCGCCATGCCTGTTCAATTTCTGTCTGAGCTGGTAACTGTTCAGAATCCCATGAAATCTTGTTGTAAGTTTCATCTTTTGTAAGTGGGTTGTGTGAATCTTTACACCAGGTTGTATTGTTAATCTGGAATGAACCATCGTGGAAAGTTCCCTTGAATGGTTCAGGCATGTTTGTATTCTGGTCTGTAGAAACTTTTTTACCAAATTCTGTAAAGTAAGTTTTTCCGTCTTTAATATCCCAGATTACTCCGCGTGGACCATATTCAATTGTCATGTATCCTTCTGGAGTAGAGAACCAGTTGATAATTGCCATACAAAGTTCTGGATAAGCTGTCTGTGAACCGATTGTCCAGAGTCTGTTTCCACCGTATACGCTCTGACCGTAAACGATTGGGCGGGCAGCTTTTGGAGCTACAGGATACATAGCTTTTCCTGCCTGTGTATGTGTATCGCTGTTGTAAGCACCACTTGCCATCCAGTTGAAGATGTTCCAGAAAGCAGTTCCGTTCTGATAGTCTTCAGACATTCCGCCATATTTCTGTGTCATTGAGTCTGGATCTACAAGTCCCTTCTGGTTTAATTTGTTGATGAATTTCAAACAATATAAGTATGGTCCTTCTGGATCAAGACAGTCATAGAATTTTCCGTCATCAGGATTGAATAAACCAAAGTCAAATTCATCATATCCGAAATATGCTGTTGCAAGTGATTTTACGTACATTACCATGTTTCCGTCCCAGTCGTTGAACAAAGAAACACCGTATGTTGTATTTCCGTTATCATCTTTTGGACAGATTTCCTTCATTTTTGCAAGAACATCAACTAAGTCATAAAGATCGTTGATTTCTGGCTTACCAATCTGTTCATAAAGGTCAAAACGAAGATCCCATGTATAGAAGAACTGCTGGATATCTTCTGCAGATGTAGAAACGTTGAAGCCGTAGCCGTGAAGTTTTTTGTCTGGAGAATCCATAAGTTTGTTTTTCTGAAGGGCAAACTTCATGTTGCTCTGAATATATGGACCATAGTTGGCAAGAAGATTTTCTTCTTCCCAGTCTAAAAGCATTCCTTTTTTACAAGCCTGAGAATATTTGTCTGTGTTATCACCCCAAACAACGATATCTCCAAGGTTACCTGCTTCCATACGAGTCTGGAATGCACCACCGGTTTCTGGAATGATGTTGATTTTTACGTTAAATTTTTCGAGCATTAAATCTGCAAACCAACCTGTCTGTAATCCAGAATAGTTAGCTAATTGTGAATAAACATCAAGTGTTACCGTTTCTTTAGGACGGATTTTTTTGATGTTTCCCTCTGATTTTGAACCTGAAACACTGATTGCATAATCAAGTGAGCCTGAACTTGCTGAACTACCGCCTTTACCACAACTTACAAAAGCTGTAGAAAAAGTCAGAGCAGCTGCAATAACTAATAAACTAGAACGTTTCATTTTGCCTCCTAATGAACTTTTAGTTATGTTTTCTTTTTATAAAATGACGGTGAAGGAAAGCTCTAAAAATCTGCGTTCGCAAAAATTTAGGCTTTACTTTTTTTTAAAGGAAAGCTCTAAAAAATTGCTGTCGCAATTTTTTTTAACGAGCTTCCGATTTTTAACCTTTTACAGCACCGAGCATTAACCCCTTAACAAAATACTTCTGCATAAATGGGTACACGCATAAAATTGGAATTGCGGTAACCATTGCAACCGTATACTGTATTGTTTTTGTATTTAACATCTCCTGCCTTTGTGCCTCAGAAAGTCCTGTTGTAGAAGTAGACATAGAAGCAGCAAGATTTGACGACTGATTAAGGTAAATGTAAAGTCTTTCCTGCAGTGTTTTTAACTTTGGAGCACCGCTCATTAAAATCAAAGAATCCTGGAAAGAGTTCCAGTGACCTACTGCACACCAGATGGCAATAGTTGCCAGAATTGGTTTACTCAAAGGCCAGATGATTTTAAAGAAAATTGTAAAATATGAAGCACCATCAATAGCAGCACTTTCTTCAAGCTCAGCAGGAATAGATTCAATATAAGTCTTTACCATGATGATATTATAAACACTTACAAGACCCGGAATAATGTAGGCCATAAAGTTGTTTGTAAGTCCCAGCATCTGCATGGTTGTAAACCATGGAATTAAACCGGCGTTAAAATACATGGTAATAATCATAAATCTGTAGGCAATTTTTCTGTGCCATAATTCCTGTTTTGTAACAAGATATCCTACAAAGCCTGAAACTAATGTTGATGTTGCAGTTCCAATAATTGTTCTTGCCAGGGTTACAATAAAAGAAGACCCCAGATCATGAACATTACGAAGGGCAATGTAATTCTTTATGTTTATTCCACGAGGATAAAAGTTAATCAATCCTTTAGAAACTAATCCCTGATCAGAAATTGTATTTATGAACAAATAGTAAAAAGGGAATACACAAATAACTGTAAATAAAATAAAGAAGGTATAGTTGAATATATTAAAAACTACATCGTTTATTGATCTTTTTTCTACCATATCAAAATCTCCTTTCTAAAGTCTCATTAGAAAATACTTGAGCCGCGTACCCACTTAGAAATTCTATTTGTTATAAATAACAAAAGAACACTGACTAAAGACTTGAACATACTTACAACAGTAGAGAACGGAATGTTACTGTTACTTGTTGCTCCAAAAGTCAGCTGGTAAACATACAAATCAAGTACTTCAATAGGATCTTTATTTGTAGGATTCTTAAATACCAGATACTGGTCCATACCATTACTTAAAATTCCGGATACAGAAAGAATTAAGAGTACAATGTAAGTTGGAAGCAGTTCAGGAATTGTGATATGCCAGATTTTCTGGAATCGGCCTGCCCCGTCTACAGTTGCAGCTTCATATAACTGCTGGTCTATACCGCTAATGGCAGCAATGTACATAATTGCAGACCAGCCTAAGCCCTTCCAGGTTCCCCACAGCCACATCTTAATCCAGATATGAGAGTCACCCATCAGCATGTTGCGGCCCTTGTCCCATAAACCAAGTCCTTTCATAATTGAAGAGATAAAACCTTCGGTTCCAAAAATACAGAAGGCAATGGCATAAACAAGAACCCAGGAAATAAAGTTTGGAATTGTAGTAAGTGTCTGAATTACCCTTCTTGCAGCAGAATTTCTGATTTCGGAAAGGAAGATGGCAAAAATCATAGGAAGCCAGCTGAAAGCAATTCCGAGCCCTGACATTATTAAAGTATTTCTTAATACCCTTAGAATATCGCTGCGGGTTGCAGAATTCTGGAAAGGAGCCATAAACCACTTCCAGCCAACCCAGGAATCCATAGAAAGAGTATCTCCGGCATTATAATCAAAGAAGGCATAGCGCCAGCCCCAGAGTGGTAAATAACTGAAGATAAATACCAGGATAAGGAATGGCAGCAGCATTAAGAAAAGCTGATAAGGAGCTTCAATCTTACATTTTTCATCTTTTTCCGGAGCAGGAGTTTTTACAAAAGAGATTAATGCAGAAACAAAAACAAGGGCAAACAATACAAAATACAAACTGATGTTTGCAGGCTCCAGAGGTAAAACTTTATCAATATTTGGTGATGATGAAATTAAATTATATGCCCTTAAAATTATGAAGAGAGATAAGAAAGAAACTAAGCTTCCTCCAAAAAGGGTATAATGGGCAATTCTCTTTAATTTATTGTTTCCAACAGACATGCAGGAACCTGCACCCATGGCAATAATTCCAAGACAGGTCATAAGACTGCCAAAGAAGCCCAGTCTCATAACCGATTCAGGCAGGTATCCCCTTACCAGAATATTCTCCAGGTTTCCAATATAAGTTTTATAAGAAAAAGCAGCGGTAAATAAAGATACGTTTCTGCTGATTTTTTCTGAAATTCTTGCAGGGTTTGCACCAGGAATAAAGAGCAGTACAAAAAGAATCAGGGCAAGAATACGGTAAGTATACTGGAAAGGCTCCTGTCTAAAGCTTGAAACAGCTGATTTTTCATATTTCTGAGTAAAAAGTGCGGCAAGAGCAGCAAGGGCAACAAGCAGGGCTAAAACTATGAATAATACAATTCCCTTTGGTTCAATAGGATTGAAGTTCCAGGCGCCAGGGGCTGAAGTAAATTTTTCATATCCGCTTTTGTAAAGAACCATTGTAAAAGCAGACGCCATGGCTGCAAAAGCAGAAATTGTATAACCTGCTATTTTAATTTTATTTGTACCAAAGGCAAAATAAAGGCCCAGCAAAACCAGAAGAACAGTAGAGAAAGTCAGAATTGCAGAAAGATGTTCAAACCTTAAAGCCGAAGCAAGATCTGAATATTTTTCTTCAAAAGGCTTCCACACGTTCGAAAACGTTGTAGTTTTAATTTTTTGAGCTTTCTTATGCAGGCTCTCTTCCCCATCGTCGTTTGCCTCCTGAGAAAAAGCATTCTCATCAAGCAAAGCAAGGAATTCTGCATATTCATCTTCATAAACAGCAGAATCTTCGGCCTTTTCTTTTGCAGCAGCGACTTCTTTTGTTGCTGCAGCATCAAAGTCCAGGATTCCCTTTACGTAAGACTTAAAATATAAAGCTGTTTTAACAAGAGATGTTGAAGGAGACATATTCTTTGAAACCCTTGCAGGATTCAATCTTCCTAAAAACATCAGAAGGAAAAGACAAATTACCAGAATCTTATAGGCACAATCTATAATGGTATTTACAAGACTTTTTTTACTAGAGCTGATACTTTCCACAATAACACTCCAAGTTACAAATATAATCCATTATAAAATTAATAGGGGTTTTCTCGTATAAAAAATACTTTGATTTTTAAACACAATTAATTTGAATTTTTGTACATTTTGTAAAGACGGCCGGCAATTACTGTGGCATTGTTTTTTGTGATAGGAGAATTTGAAAGAACTATTACAGAGATTTTTGAATCCAGGTAAAAGGAATTATAGGAATTAAAAACATTTGTTGTGCCGCCGTGAAAAACCAGTTTATCCTTGTGGTAAAGGCCATAACCATAAGAGGAATTTGTCTTTATCATCCTTTTGAACTGCCTTTTACCGGTTACTTTACCCCGGGTAAGGGCAAGATTCCATTTTAATAAATCCAGGGTAGAAGTATTTAAGTCCCCGCACCCAAGCGAAAGTTCTTTTGGAAGGCTGTAGTAGCGGCCTTTGTAATCATAGCCTTTTGTATCGGTCTTCTGAAAGTCCAGGTTTGTATTCTTCATCTTACATTTATTAAAAATATGATTCTGAAGATAATCTTCATAGCTTTCGCCGCTGACCTGCTCAATAATTTTTGCAAGAAGATAGTAGTTGGTGTTGCAGTAAAAATATGTACTGTCTGGAGGGGCTAAAAGCGGAGCCTTGTAAAAATATTCTAAAAGGATATTTTTTTTAAGGGGTTTATTCTGCAGCTGGAGTTTTTCTATATTTGCAGCAGTCTTTTTTCCAAAAAATTCTTCGGAAGCATTAATGCAGTCTGTAAGGCCGGACCTCATATTCAAAAGCATCTCAAGAGTAATTAAATCTCCGTACTCATAGTCCGGAAAATATTTTGAAAGCTTATCCTGCAGGGAAAGTTTTTTCTGTCCTTCCAGCTGCATAATTGCGGCGGCGGTAAACTGCTTGGTAAGGGAACCTGCCTCAAAAACCGATTCAGGCTTTATTAATTCTGATTTTTTATTTTTGGGATCGCATAAACCGTAAGATTTTGAATAGATGATTCTGGATCCCTTTGCAACAAGAACACTGCCCTGGAAGTTCAATTTGGTAAGAAAGGCATCTGCTTCTGCAACATAGGCAGCATCCCTGTTGTTTTTACAGGAAAAGGAAAGAGAGAGAAATACAAGAATTAAAGTAATTATTAAGTTCTTATTTTTCATTTCCTCACTCTTTTCTGTTTTTATTTATTTTTGTTTATGATTTTTGTCTCGTAATCCCCGGTTGCAATATCAATGTAGCGTACAAAAAGTGAAACTTTGTTATCTTCGTTCAGTGAATTCCATAATTTATCTGTAAACTCACCAATTGAGCCGCTGATGCTTACCTTTACAGGTTCACCTTCAAAACTTGGCAAAGGATTTCCGTCGCCAAGGTAGGTATGAATATAATGACCTTCGCCCTTTACAGGATTGTCATAAGTAAAGGTGTGGCGCAAGCAGTTGTCAGGATTTCCATCATCACTCTTCAAAATAGAAAGAGAATATTTTAACTTTCCATCTTCTCTTTCTAAGAGAGAAGAAATTCTTGGAGTGTAGTTAGGAGCATCGTGTTCATATTTTCTGCTTCTTAATGATTCTTCGAAAGTTTTTCCATTTTTAAGACCTTCGTAAATTGTATCTGTCTGGTCGCCGTTTGTAACGATGGTTTTATTATCAAGCTGACGAACGGCTGCATAAATAATTAAGCTTGGGTCTCCGGCAATTAAAGAAGGGTCAAAAGCCTTGGTTCTGATAACTTCACTGCCATCTTCTTTTTCTGTTACAAAAATACGATTACGGCTACCGGCACTTCTTCCCATTGTCCAGTATGCAGATACCGCATATTTTCCATCTTCACTCAAGCCTGCTACAATTCCCCTTCCAGGGTAAGAAACGCTGGCTGCCTCTTTAAACAAATCAACCTTTTTCATGTTTATTCCTTTTATTTTTCTTGTGCACGGATTTTGTCTTCTTTTTCGTGCATTTCGTCTAATATCTTCATCATTTCATCTACAGTTGCCTGTTTTGGATCAGGACAGTCTGCAGGTAAAGATTCAATTACCTTTTTTCTGTAAGCCTTGCATTCAATTACAGGAGAGGCAGTAATTGTGATTTTTTCAGGCTCAAGAATATCTGAAAGCATATCATCAGGAGTATCAGGATTAATCTTAAGACAGTTTCCGTTTAATGAAAGAAGAACCATGTTATCAAAAAGGCGGAGGTAACTGTCCATCTCTCTTAAACCTCTTTTTGTTTCTTCTTTTCCAGGTCTGTAGCGGGTACCGGCAGGGAAAACCAGAATAATCTGTCCACGTTTTTTACACTGGTCCATGGCACGCATTGCGGCAAAATTGATTTTTTTTGCACGCTGAACTTCTGCTTCTTTTTCTTCAGGAGTTCCCTGGAAGCTTGCCTGACTTCTTGAAGGATAAACAACTACACGGGTAAAGCTTTCTGCATAAAGGCGGACAAAAGCGCCCGATTCATTAAGCTTCATTCCTGCAATTGCAACAATTCTGGAAGCCATATCTTTTGCCCATGGTTCTCCGGTTTTTTCAAGCATGTAAAGAATTTCTGGAAAATCAAGATTTGAATAATGTTCAGCCATAATAAGGCCTGACTGTCCCTTTGTTGTAACTCTGTCATACAAGTCTTTGAGACTTTCCAGATTTTTAATTTCAGATGAATC
Organism: Treponema sp.; assembly: GCA_016286535.1. Taxonomy (GTDB): domain Bacteria; phylum Spirochaetota; class Spirochaetia; order Treponematales; family Treponemataceae; genus Treponema_D. Next base: position 108,410 of record JAEESZ010000007.1, read on the forward strand.
AGGAATGGTTTCGGTTACTAAAAGATCTGCAAATTTTTTTGCTTCAGGATTTGCTTCCTGGTAATTATTAAATTCTGTAATTTTGGCAGCAGCCTTAGAAACGGATGCAACTTTTTCGAATAATGCTCCGTATTTTTCTCTAATACTTTGTCCCATTAAGGTCCTCTTATGAAATATTTTATAAAATTATAATCAAAATTGCTTCCATATTCAAACATTTTTTGGGTAATAAGGGCATTCCCTCATTGGAAACTTTTAAACTTGTGCTAAAATTATTCAGATAGAGGTTTTTATGAAGAAGCTAATAATTTTTATGACTACAGTTTCTCTTATCTTGCTTGCATCCTGTTCAGGTAAAGATAACAGAATCACCCAGAACGAAGACGGTTCCATAACCTATTCTTCGGTAGACAAGGATGGAAAAGCCGTAAAATACAATCAGTCTTATGATGGTTTTGATAACGTAACTGTTATTGACGGTAAAAATGTAAAGGCATTAAATCCTGCAAACATCAGTCTTGCCAAATACAAGAATAAAGATGTTCTTTTTGAATTTTCCTGTGATTTAAAGATTGTTGAAGAAAGCGGAAAAGATACAGATGTAATCTGGATGATAAACGAAGTTTCTGCAAACATGCCACAGGTTGCCAGAGAAAAAGTTCCTTCTGGAGAATGGGTTTCTATGAAGGGTTCTGTTTTTATTCACCTTACCGGCGAACAGACCTTCTATATTTCTTCTGCCGGAATGCATGTAGATACACGCACCTTCTACCTTAAAAACTTTAAGTTCACCCTTGCAGGCGAAGGAATTGGCGCAAATGCAGATGCCGAGCCTCAAATCTGGACAGAAGCACCTCAGCTAAAAGAAGCCTATAAGGGCATTTTTGATTATTTTGGAATTGCTACAGGCTTTAGGGGCACCTTTGACCAGGAAGATAAAGCAGCAGGAATTGCCTACCATGCAGACTGTATAACTGCCGGCAACGAGTTTAAGCCTGATTTTATTTTTGCAAACAGCCGTCCTAAAAAATTTGCAGACTTTGTTGCAGAAGACGGAAAAACCTACCAGATGCCAGCCGACCTTCCAAAATTCGGCGGACAGAAAAAATTCCTTGAAGCCTGTAAAGCTAACGGTGTTAAGATGAGAGGTCACGTTCTTGTATGGCACTCACAGACTCCAAACTGGTTCTTTAAAGAGGATTTTGATATTTCCAAATCTGATGTAAGCCGGGCAGAAATGAAAGCCCGCCAGGAATGGTACATTAAAACCGTAATGGATTTTGTTGCCGACTGGGAAAAAGAAAACAATAACGGCGAACACATTATTATTGCCTGGGATGTTGTAAACGAAGCTGTTGCAGATGGTGCAAGCGTTAATAACTGGCTGCGCTCTTCAAAAAGCAAATGGTATGATATTTATAAAGATGCAGGCTTTATTGTAGATGCTTTCCGCTTTGCAAATAAATATGCTCCTGCAGATGTAAAACTTGTTTATAATGATTATGGCTGTTACAGCCCCGGAAAAAGAACTGCCATCTGTACTTTAATTGATTTAATTAAAGCTGATCCAGAGGCAAGAATTGACTGCGTTGGTATGCAGGCCCACGTAAAAATTGACACCCCTGTTACCGGAAACAACAGTTTTGAACATGCAGTTCAGGAATTCCTTGCAAAAGGCGTTGATGTTCAGGTAACAGAATTAGACATAGCAAACGGAAAAAATCCTTACAGTCCATATCTTTTAAAGGCTAAATACAAGGAATTCTATCAGATGTTTATTCGCAACAGAAAAACAGCTGATAAAAATGGTATTTGCGGAGTTACAATCTGGGGTCTGGAAGATGAACACACCTGGCTTAATGCCCAGCAGGAATACAAAGGTTACACCCAGTACCCTCTCCTCTTTAAGACCGTTAACAAAGAAGACGGCAGCAGAGAGATTGTTTGTAAACCAGCCTTCTTTGGAGTTCTGGAGGCTGGTCAGGAAGCTTCTGAAAACTAGAAAAGTTTAATATTAAAATCTCCCCTGCTAAAAACAGGGATTCTGTTCAGCGGTGCGTGAACTGTAATGGTTTGCCCACCGCTATATTTTTTTCCGTCAAAAGTATCAGTCCATTCCTTGCCGCCGGCAAGGTCGCCTTCCTCATCTATCACAGGCAGGTAAACCTTTCTTTCTGTAACTCCTTGGTCTGTAACAGGACATACCATAAGCTTAGGCCCGAACATATACTGGTCTTCAATCTTATAAACTTCCCGGTCCTTATAAAAATCATACATCAAAGGACGCATTACCGGCTGACCTTTTTTATGAGCTTCTTCCATCAGCTCTTTTATATATGGCCTTAAACGCTGGCGCAGGAACAAAAGCCCGCTAAGAATTTCGTATACCTCTTCTCCAAAAGACCAGACTTCATTATCCTGGCCGCTCTGCATCTGCTTAATCTGATGTCCCCTGATTTCGTGAAAAGCTTCCGGTAAAACCTTAAAAGGAGGCCTTTCTCCATGAAGTCTTGTTACAGGACAGAATACAGACCATTCAAACCAGCGGACAATAAGCTCGCGGAATTCTTTTGAATGAATATCTCCGCCAAGGAAACCTCCGGCATCGGTTGTCCACCAGGGAATTCCCGCCATATTCATGTTGATTCCCGCCTGAATCTGATTTTTAAAGGAACGGAAATCTGAATGAACGTCTCCACTCCAGACAACACTTCCAAATTTCTGGCTGCCTGCCCAGGCGCAGCGGATTAAACTGATTGGTTCCTTTACCCCGCTTTCCTTAAGGCCTTCATAAAAGCCCTGGGCATAAAACCTTGGATAGATATTTGAAGTCTGCATTGCACTTCCAATATGGTAAGAATAACCTTCAAAATTATAATAACCATACTCAGGTTCTGCCTCATCAAGCCAGAATAGTTCAATGCCCTTTTTAAAATAATTTTCCTTACATTTTTCCCAGACAAATTTGCGGGTCTGAGGATTTGTTGTATCAAAGAAGACGGTATTTCCCATCCAGTCCATATTAAAGCCGTCTTTTTTGTCAAAAGAAATTAAAAGTCCATTTTGAGCCATGTAATCAAAATTTTCTGACCTTTCATCTACAGTCGGCCAGACGCTGACCATAACTTTTACTCCCATTTGCGAAAGTTCTTTTACCATTGCTTCAGGGTCAGGCCAGTCTTTAGGATCGAATTTGAAATCTCCCTGGCAGGTCCAGTGGAAGAAATCTATTACGATTACATCCAGAGGAAGATTTCTTTTTTTGTATTCCCTTGCAACCTCAAGCACTTCTTCCTGGGTGCGGTATCTTAATTTACACTGCCAGAAGCCCATTGCAAAGTCGGGCATTATAGGAGTACGACCGGTTACTGCAGAATAATTTTCTTCAATCTGGGCAGGACTTCCGCAGGTTACCCAGTAATCAATCTTTTTTGTATTTTCTACAGACCAGCAGGTTCCGTTTGTTGCAAAGCTGACACTTCCAATGGCAGGATTATTCCATAAAAATCCGTAACCCCGGCTTGAAACTACAAAAGGTACCGAAGCCTGAGAGTTCTTCTGCGAAAGCTCCAGAAGAGATCCCTTTTTATCCCAGTGGGAATCCTGATACTGACCCATGCCATACAGGTGCTCATCATCATAGGCTTCAAAACGCAGGGTTGCTTTAAAATCGAAGGTGCGGGAATTATAAACCAGTTCCCTTCCCGGATTATTGGTAGGCACACAGAAGCGGTCAATTCTTCTGCGGTTACGCCACTGTTCTTCAAAAAGAAGTTTGTCTCCTTGCCAGAAGCTTATCCAGTTTTCGTGATTAACCTTTACGGTCAGTCTGCCGTTTGTAAGGCTTGCGGTAAGAGCACTGCTTTTTTGAAGTTCAGCTTCTTCTGCTGTATAGTGGCAGTCCCAGGGGTAGCTGGTATCTACTTCTTCTATTTTTATCTGACAGGAAGTCTTTTCAATTTCTTCATCAAGAGCCCAGTTCTGACTGTCCATAGTCCTTTCCTGGGTCATTCGTACACGTACTGAATCTTTTCCCCATGGTTCAATCCATACTGTACCAAGTTCATCTTTTATAATAAGGCGATTTTCAATTTGTTCTATTCTGTTCATATTTTTTATTATAGGTGAAAATTCTAAAAAAAGAATAGTATTCTTTTTGCACTTTACTGCCGAAAATATAATGAGGTTCTATATGAAAAAATTAATTATTTTTACAGGCATAATTCTTTCTTTTTTCTCTCTTTTTATAACTTCCTGTGATATCGATATTGTAGACAGTGAATATAGACCTGCCCCTTCAGTAAAAACACAGGAAAACTACATTACCGTAAGTTTTGAAAAAATAAGTACAAGCACAAAAAGAATTACCGTTTACAGATATAATGCATCATCCGAAACTCCAGGCAACTCAGATAAAGGAATAAACATCGGCTTTGTTCTTCCTCAGAACAGCCCGGATGCATCCGCTTATTCTTTCCACGACACTTACGCAAAAGCCGGACGCAACTACTGCTACAGAATCCGCTACTATTCAGCTGATGACAACTATGTTTATTCAAAATGGTCTAAAGAAATTACTGTAACTTCCACAAACGGCATTACTTATGATTTAATGCTTGACGACAACACAATTGACTATAATTCCACAACAAATATTGTTACCCTTGCAAATGCCATTGAATGGAATTCAGATTCTCAGGCAGATACCATAAAAGATGATTTTACCGATATTTATCTTTCGCTCAGATGTTATGAACCACAGACCTCAAATCTTTTATATTCCTGCCTTGTTCCTTTAAGCGCAAGTCAGGTTTCTGCAGCAGAAACAATCAACATGAGGGCAATTCTTCCTTCTGCATATTTTGATAACGAAGTAGAGATTCTTGGCTTTGTAGGAGTAAAGGTAAACACCATTGAGCTTGATGACGAAGATGTACCTTACTATTACAACTTTACTGAACCTTCAAGCATCACTTCAAATGCCGAAAGAATTAAAATTTCAAGCACTTCCGGTAACGGCGAACTGGATTATTTATAAAATCCGTCAATTGAACAAATAGTCAGAATTTGTTAAATTGACACTATATATATGAATACACTTGTAGCTCTATGTGCCGTTGGAGCTGAAAAAATTCTAGGCAACGAAATAAAACATTTAGGATACAAACTCGTCTCTAATGCACCAGGCCGCGTTTCTTTCCTGGGCGACGATGATGCCCTTTTCCGTACAAATCTTTGTCTTCGTACAGCAGACAGAGTTTACCTTCAGACCGCAAACTATGAGGCTCTTAATTTTGATGACTTGTATGACGGAGCCTTTAAGGTAGACTGGCAGGATTTATTAAACAAAGATTCACGAATTGTTGTAGACAAGGTTAGAAGTCATAATTCTAAATTAAATTCTGAACACTCCATTCAGGGAATTATTCACAAGGCAATTTACGCAAAGCTTGGCAGTAAGTGGCATATGGTAACCCTCCCTGAAACCGGAGAAGAATCTGATATTCGTGTTTATATAGACAACAATCAGGTTTTTATTCTTTTAGATTTATCCGGTCTTCCCCTCCACAAGCGGGGCTACCGTGTAGACGGTGGTATTGCCCCATTAAGAGAAACCACTGCAGCAACTCTTTTACAGCAGACTATGTGGCGAAGAAAAACTCCCCTCCACGATCCTTTCTGTGGTTCGGGAACAATAGCCATAGAGGCAACTCTTTATGCCTTTAATGTAGCACCTGGTTTTGGAAGACGCTTTGCCCTGGAAAATCTGCCTTTTTACAATAAAGACAGGGCTCAGGTTATCAGAAATGATGAAGCTGCAAAAATCAGAACCGATGTAGAAGTCAGAATCACAGGCTCAGATATAGACAGAAAGGCTGTAGAACGCTCAAATCAGAATGCAGAATACGCCTGCGTTATGGCAGGAAGAGCCTTAAAATCAATTGGAATAAGTGCCCATCTGCCCCGCCCTGATTTTATTCAGTCAGATTTTAAGAATCTTAAGGCTCCTTATGATACAGGCTTACTTTTATGTAACCCCCCTTACGGTGAACGCTTAGGTAACGAAGAAGAAGCCCAGGCCCTTTACGCCGATATGGACTGCCTGTGGAAGGATTTTTCAAACTGGGAAATTGGAGTAATTACTTCTAATCCGAATTTTCAGACAAGTTTTGGACACAAGGCAAATCTTATAAAGACTTTTAAAGCCGGTAATTTAGATACTTCTTTTTATATCTACAACAGGAGAGACAATGGCCATAATAGTTGAACACGATAAACGTAAACACGAGATTCTTCAAAAATCCATTGATGTATTTATTGAAGAAGGATATGAAGATGCAACTTTCCAGAAGATTGCAGACCGCTGCGGTATAACCCGAACCACCTTATACATCTATTTTAACAACAAGCACGAAATCTTCCTTGGAAGTATAAAGGAACTGCTCACAACTCTGGAGCAGAATCTTTACAATATCGTTAATGATGTCTCTCTGAATGCAAAGCAGGCCCTCAATACCCTCTTTGACAAAATGATTGATGAGATTTCTTCAAACCAGAAGCTCTTCTGCGTTCTCTTAAATTATCTTATGCAGATTAAAAAATCCGGCGTGGATCCTAACGAAAGGGTGCGCAGGCGCGTAATAAGGCTGCGTCATTATATGAGCACGATTATAATTCGCGGGATGAAGAGTAACGAACTTAAACAGACTTCCGTTAAAACTATAAACGACCTGCTCTTTAGTCTTGTACAGGCTTCTATTTTTAAACTCACTGTTCTTAATATTAAAGATGTTACCGACATGAAATCTGAAATTGAACTTGTAATTGACGGGCTTTTACAGAAAAACTAAGAGAATAGTACTAATTTTCTAATTAAAATTATACAAATTCTAAATGCTTCTCCTTTCCTGAAAGAGTTATACTGTTAATAATAGGGTTTTTCCCTTACAAAAAAAAAGTGCTTTCAATCAGGAGGAAAGTTTTTATGAAAAAAATCGCATTAGTACTTGTAGCATCTGCTCTGGTATTCTCTTTAATGTCTTGTTCAAAGAAAAAGGCTGAACCAGCAGAAGATCTTTCAATGTTTATGGAAGATGATGGTCTTTTACACCTTGAATATGAATCAACAAACAAAGTTGCAAAAGGTGATTCATGCAACAAACTTAAGAATGTAAAAATCATTGCAAACAAGGACTATTCTAAACCAACACCAGTAGACATCTACTGTGATGCACCAGAAATCGTTAAATTTGCAGGTCAGGAATGTGTAAAATTAGCTCCTAACGGAGACGGAAACATCCGCGTTATCTGGTTATTCGATAAACCAATTGATGCTGCATCTATCAGCAACTTCTCTTTCAGCGTTGCAGGTCTTGATGTTCCAGAAGACAACACATGGACATGGAACATTGCCCTTATGTACAACAACGATATTACTGAAGGTGAACATGCAACAGCTATGTACACTGGTCCAATGACAACAACTGGCTTTACAACTACAAACATTGACTTAAATGCTTCTGAAGGACTTTGGGGTAACTCTTACAAACCTGAAGGACAGTTCCTTGGAATTCAGTTATTCTACGGCGGAAGAGATCCTATCTTCATTAAGGATCTTGAAGTTAAATAAATATAAGTTCTTTTTTACATAGCTTGTAAGATGGACAGGACTGGTTCTCTCAGTTCTGTCCTTTTTTTTTCGTTATATTCGTAGGAATCCTTCTGGGCATTATAAAGATTTCCCCTGTAAAATCTGACTGTGGGACTAAATTCCAGAAGCATAAAATCTGAAACATTTCCGCTGCAAATAGAATATATGGAAAGTCCAATTAATGAACCGTTTAAGGCAAAGGCATTTAAGGAATCCTTTACATCTCCGGCATAAAGCTGACCAAGGCCCGGTATAAAAGAAAGATAAGCGGCAAGCATGGGCTTTTTTGCCTTAAAAGCCTTTATTTTTTCAAGGCTGGACTCTATCACCTCTTTTTCTTCTGTTGTAAAAAACTGACTGTATTTATTTATAAAGGTCAGGTAATCTTCTTCAAAAAAAGTCCAGTCATCATTTTTTGCTTCATTAAGCATAAGAGCCTTCCAGGCCGCAAGCTGGACCTTCTGACTATAATCCCCCGTGTGCCGGTAGGTCCACAAATTTAAGTCCAGCCTTAAAGACTCTTTATTCTTCTCTGCCCTTGCAGCCCTGATATTTATTTCCTTTATAAAATCTGAATCTAAATCTAAATCCGGGCCCGCGGATCCAGGGCTTTCGTTCTCCTTCAAAAGTATGTAATTGAGGGCTTTATCATAATCCTTTACTAAAAAATAATAATCGCTCAGGTATTCATAAGCCTTTGCTAAATTACTGCCCTTCTGATAATCCTGTAAAAAAACATAGCGTAAAAACTCAAGGGCCGCTTCTTTTTTGCAATCCTTATTCCATAGATTTTCTCCGTAAAAAAATACCTGCTCACACTCGTCTGCGCTGACTTTTTGAGCCCAGGCGGAATTAAGAGAAAAAATCATAAAAAGAAGGAGGGACAGCAGCCTAATACAAGTTTTCATAAAGACCATCAACCTTTTTACACAAATTATTGTAATTACCCTGATTATATCTTTGTGCTCCGGTATAAGAGCCATATAAATCTACTACATATAAAAGTGCAGCCATTGAACCATAGGTCCAGACCCGCCAGTCCTTAATGCCATTTTCTTTTCCGTAATAAACGGCGGCGCTGGTAAAAGAAGCAATTCCCAGAAGGTCAGAAAAGCCTGCCCAGAAATTTCCGCTATACCATTTTCCGCTACCCGGTATTACTGCAGAAAAAGTAAGGGCCCAACCCGGGCTTTTTAATTTATAATTCTGACAGCCTTCATAAAGCAGCTTAAAATCGCTGAAAGTTTCTTCTTCTCCCTTATTTTTTACTGTCAGAAGGCTTTGAGCGGCTTCTTTTATTTCTTTATTCAGTATTTGCTGCGACACTGTAAAAAGCAGAATCTCCTTAGAAAGAAAGCCTCCTTCTGCAAAAAGTCCTTCATCTTTTTTTCTGTTAAAAAAGTCCGAAAAATCCTTTTGATTTCTTTCCTTAAAAATAAAGGCTGCATTTACAAAATCTATTTTTTTCTGAACCTCAGGACTGCAAAAAGGAAAGAGCTCCTTATTCATCCAGTCCAGACCAGTTTTATTTTTCTGCATAAAATAAATATCAAGTACCTTAAAAACTGCATCCATCTGAAAGGTCTGTGTCATAAAGAAGTATCTTTTATATTCGCTTTCTGCTTCCTGGTAAAAGCCCTGGTCATATAAATTATCTGCAAAGGCCTTTACCACAGGAGGAGAATAAGGGGATAGACTTTCTGGTGAAGCAAAAAGCCTGCAAAAAGTCAGGGCAAGAAGTGCCAGTAAAAATATTCGTTTCATTTTTTTACCCTTTCTATTATCTTTCCATTTTCATCTCTTTCATAAATATCACGATGAATTTCATTTGTATTGCATCTTTTAAGATGATCCAGTCCTTCTATAATTCCAAAAAGACCGTGGGCCCTGACGGCTTCAAGCATAAAGGCCGAACAGGTAGGATTAAAGGCACAGCCTGGAATATCCTGGTCCGTAATAAATTTTTTATAAAAAGCATAGGCCGAAGTTACAAGAATTCCTGTTGTTGAAGTCTGATAGTTCTTATCTGCAGGACTTTTTACATATTCCGGCCTGATTACATTTTCCTTTATCTTTAAAAGTTTTTCTGTCTTTAATTCTTCATTTACAATATCAAGGCTTATATTTCCGTTTATTACTGTCTTTGTAAAATTCAGGCTGCTTTCTGCAAACAGCTGTCCGTCTGAATAAGTTCTGGTTTTTATAACTGAAGGATATTTACAGCCCTTCTGACTAAGATAGTTTTCAAAATAACTTTCGGCTACCACCGTGTTTGATGAGTCGCAGGTTTGCAGCCTTTTTATATTCTTAGCGGAATCTGTATACATTTTTACCAGGGGAAGTTCAAAATCTTCACTTCTGGAATAGCTTAAAAGAGAAAGAATTTTGTCTCCTTCTTTTGAAATGCCTGTATTCACATAGCCCAGAGTTCCAAGACCAAAATCACTTTTGAACCAGTTTAAAAAATCATTGCAGGTTTGGGTAAGATAAAGAGCAGCATCCTCCGCCTCTACGTATTCTCCATCCATCAGCAGATAAGTTCCGCCTTCGGTCTGTAAAAATACCTGATTTTCCGGATATTGCAGGGAAAAGACAAAAATGTAGGGATTTTTTTTATACAGAATTTCGCCCTTAATAAGGCTTGTTTTTTCCAGCCCCTCTTCAACAAAGGTTTCATTTCTGGAATAAGAAAGCTGAAGGCTGTGTAAAAAAAATTCCTGCCCGCACAGGATAGCTGTTGTGAGCAGGAAAATAATTGCAGCAGTTTGTTTTTTAAGGAACATAAACCGGAATCTTTGGAAGAGATGCAAAGAGAGAGTCAGCTCCCGAAGAACATGAAGAAGAAAGGCTTTGAGAGCAGGAATCGCTCAAAGAATCACTACAAGAATCGCTGCAAGACTGTCCGCAGGAATCTCCTAAATTACTGCAGCACTGATCTGTTGAATTTGCAGCCTGCTGTACAAGAACGATTGTTCCAACAGTAATAATTGTAATGGCAGCTGCACCGCCAACTACACCCAGTACAATCTTGGTTGTTCTTTTAGCCTTTGCTTTTTTAGCATCCTCTTCACTCCAGATTGTTTCTTCACCTGCATCTGCATCATCAGAGTTGCTTTTGCTTTTCTTTACCTGTTCAATTTCAAGCTCGTCGCGGCTTGTTTTTACGGCAGAAGATGGTAATCCTCCTCCAAAATTAGAGAAATAATAAGCAGAAGACTGAGCTGCCAGAGAGGCTGTGAACAGACTCAAAACCAAAAAAGTTGTAAATAATTTTTTCATAATAAACCTCCTGTTTCCTTTTTTATAGGGAACCCTATATCTCCGTTTGACTTTAAATTGTAAAATCAAATTTTAATTTGTCAATCAATATCTGTATAAATAAGAACAGGCAAAAGCACCTGTAAGTTACTTAATTTACTCAAGTTACTCAAACCTGAATCACGATTTTATAAGAACCCTTACCGAAAGTATTGTAGAAATAATACTTAAAAGAGTTGTTGCAATTGGCGAATACTGACTAAAATAATAGCCGAAAGAATTAGACTTAGCCCTGATGTTACACTCCGGTGTAATAATTGTATCTTTTTTAAGTTTCTTTCCCTGGATATCGGTAATTACAACGGAGTCACCACGGTTTTTACTCTTATCAAAGCCTCCTGCCATGGCTACGTAATATTCATAGGTTCTGTCAGGAATAAAAGGATAGCGGCCCGGTGTATGAACTGCCCCGGAAACAGTAACAAAGAACTGTCTGAAAGGAATTCTTAATACATCATATGGTTCTACTGTTAAGTCAGAATAATAGTCCGGGTTATAAAGGTAAGGAACCAGATTAATTTGAATTTTCTGGTCTCCGCGAATAATATATGCATTCTGCAGGTCTGAAACTTCAGAAAAAAGACTCTTGTTCTGACGAACAAAAGAAGAATAGCGCAGCCCTTCAGATATTTTTACAGGAACCTGATTTGAGGCCTCAAGCTTTATATCTGCAGAAACCTGAATAGCCCCTTCTATAAAGGCAACATTATTTAAATCTCTGTAAGAAGAAACTGTAACAGTATCAAACATAAAAAGCGGAAGATCTTTTTCTATATCTTTAGAAGTAAGATAGATGATTCTTCCAAGATTATCTTTACTGTCATTATCAATAAGCCTGAATAATTCTATACGGCTTAAGTCTGCTGTTTCTCTTACGCCATTACCGTAAAACTCTATGAGTTTCTTTAAGTTTTCTCCTTCCAGAAGATCATAGGTTCCGGGACGTTCTATATCGCCATTTACTGTAACTTTTCGCGAAACCCGGGGAATGCTGACAATATCACCGGGACGAAGATATGGATCCTGACTTAAATCGCCGAATCTTTCTGCCATAAACAAATCATAAGTATGAACTGAACCATCGCTTGACTTAATTTCTATTCTGCGGTTTGAAGAATAATTTGTAAAACAGTTTTCCAGTATTGAAGATAATCTTGTAAGACTCCAGCAGCGTTTTTCTACTGTTTTATTAACTTCTCCGCTGATGGTTACAAAAAATACTGAAGGTTTTTGTAATACAAACTGCACGCCGCTCATAGGGTAGTTTCTCATTACAATTTCTTCTACCTGCTTTTTTAAAAGAGGAAAAGTTTTTCCCTTAACATCAAGAACTGCAAGATTTGCTACCCTTATCTTGTAAGAAGTATCTACAATCATAGGATAAGAAACCGCATTTCCGCCTGCACTAAAGGAAAGCAAATAAACATCGCCCGCAGTTACCTGATAGTTTGCATCTGTCATGGCAATCTGGGCAGAAAACTCGTAATTTTCAAAGGAAGATGCTAAAGCAGAAGCTGTAGTAGCAGCAGATGCTGAAGACGGATTAAGAGCAGACGCTGAAGAAGCATTCTGTCTTACAAGCGAATTTATACCTGTATTTCCTGCTGTCTGGGAAAAAAGCGAGAAAAGCAGTGAAATATATAATACTGTTAAAAGACTTCGTTTCATTTTAAACCTTTCCATATTTAAAAATCGGCATAATTTTACCATAACACAAGGGTAATATTCAAATTCAGGATTCTTGACCAAGTGGACCCGGAATATATAGAATAGTCGGACGCGCAGTTTATGAATTCTCGATGAAACTCCTGCGCTATATAAATTAAAATCCTTAATGCGAGGTACATTATGACTCACTTTTTTGCATGGCTCAAAAAAGAGCATGCAGACACAAAACTTCTTTTAAGGAATATTCCTTCCTTAACAATCACAATTTTTGTTCTTTCGGTTGTTTGCGCTAATTTAATGGCAAACAAAGAGCTGGTTTCCTACAAGTACGTAGCCCTGGACTGCGGCTTTGTCTTCAGCTGGATAATGTTCTTATGTATGGACGTTATCTGCAAAAGATGGGGCGCAAAAGCAAGCATTAAAGTTTCGCTGATTGCTCTGCTTATTAACCTCTGCGTATGTGGAATTTTTGCCCTTCTTTCGCTTGCACCTGGAAAATGGGGCGAATTTTATTCTTTTGAAGATATAAATATTGCCGATAGTGTGAACACCTGCCTGAACAAAACCTTTGGCGGCGCCTGGTATGTAGTTTTTGGTTCAGCCCTTGCCTTTATTGTTTCTTCCTGTGTAAATGCATTACTGAATGCAGGACTTGGAGATGCCTTAGAAGCAAAAGGAAAATCAAAAGGCTTTGGAGTATTTGCAATCCGCTCATATATCTCCACAATTATTGGCCAGCTGATTGATAACTTAATCTTTGCCACCGTAGTTTCAAAAGTCTTTTTTGGCTGGACCTGGACTCAGGTAATTATCTGTTCCTGCATTGGAGCTGTTGCCGAGCTTTTAGCAGAAGTTTTCTTTTCCGGAATAGGATATAAAATTACCTGCAGATGGGAAGAAGAAAACGTTGGTGCCGATTATTTAAAAGCCATTAAATCTAAAAAAGAGGAATAAAATGAAGGTCGTTATTACAGGAACATCTTGCGGAATTGGAAGAGCAGCTGCCATAAAATTCTTAAGGGAAGGACATTCAGTTTACGGAATAGACATAAAAGAAGATTCCATTTCTGACTGCCCGGAATTTTCCCAATTAAAAAACAATTACAGACACTTTATTGCAAACATCAGCGACGCTTCTCTTCTTCCTCAAATTAATGATGTTGATATTCTTGTAAATAACGCCGGCATTCAGACTGAAGACAGGGAGGTGCCTGCTTCTCTTCCAAAAGACATTCAGGTAAATCTTCTGGGTACAATAAATGTTACCCAGAAATACGCCTTCCAGAAATCAATTAAATCTGTTTTGTTCAATGCCTCTGTTTCGGCCCTGACCGGAGACGAATTTCCCTCTTATGTAGCTTCTAAAGCAGGTATTATAGGCTATATGAAACATGCAGCCATAAGACTTGCAAAAGAATACCAGGCAACCTGTAATGCCCTCTGCTTTGGTGGTGTACTTACTTCCCTGAATGATTCTGTTGTAAAGGACAGGCTTTTATGGCAGAAAATAATGGATGTAACACCGCTTAAAAGATGGGCAAGTGCAGAAGAAGCTGCTGAGTGGATTTATTTTATGACGGTAGTAAACAAAGCCTGTACAGGGCAGGCAATTGAAGTTTCAAACGGAGAAAGAAACTGCCAGAACTTATTCGTCTGGCCGGAAGAATAAGTTCTTTAGCGGGTGATGTCTGTTGGCTCAGTCTTTAGCGGGTGATGTCTTTAAGCCAGCCCTTCTTTTTGTAATGAATTATTACAAAAGGTATCTTTTCAAACTCATCAAGGTAAAGAATAAAATATACCCATAAAGGTGGAAGCTTTAAAATAAAGGCTGCAAGAAATCCCAGTGGCACAGAAACCAGCCACATACATATACTGTCTGCAACAAAACCAAATTTGGAATCGCCACCCGCCCTGAAAATTCCACAGATATAAACAGTATTAACTGCCGCACCAATAATTGAATATGCATTAATAAACAGAATTACATTTCTGTAATAAGCAGCTGTTTCATTCAAATCTGCTATAAATGGTAAAACAGGGTAAAGCATAATTGTAAGAAGTGCACCGCCAAATCCTGCAAGTATTGTTACCCTGGCAAGTCTTGCGGCATTACGCTCTGCAAGTCCCATATCACCACTTCCAATATTTTTTCCAATTACAATTGCTCCACCATAAGCCATTCCAAAGCAGAGAACGGACCCCAGCTGTCTTACTGTATTTACGACAGAGTTTGCTGCAACAATATCTTCTCCCAGGTGGCCCATAATTACAGAGTACATGGAAAAGGCTGCTCCCCATACAAGTTCATTTCCTACCGCAGGCATGGAATACTTAAAGAAATCTCTGGTCAGTAAGGAATTCCTTTTAAAAATGCATTTTACAGAGAGTAAAAGGTCCTTTTGCTTTCCTGCATAAATAAAACAGATAATCATTTCTATAAAGCGGGCTATAGAAGTAGCTATTCCAACTCCAAGAATTCCAAGGGCAGGAGCTCCAAGAAGTCCAAAAATAAAAACTGCGTTCAAGCCGATATTCAAAAAGAGACAGGTTGTAGAAGTAACGGTAACTATTTTTACTCTTTCTATACTTTTAAAAGCTGCCTGAAACATCTGCGATAAAGAAAGGCATACATAAGAAAAGCTTGCAGCCCTAAGATAACGGCAGCCTTCAGCAATCAGCCCTTCGTCCGAAGTAAAAATGAGCATAAGAATGCGGGGATAAATAAAGGCAATAAGTGCAACAAGAATTTCAACAGAACAGCATATTCTTAAGCCAATTCCAAGCAGGGTACTGATTGAATCTGTATCTTTTTTTCCCCAGTACTGGGCACCAAGCATTACAAGACCGGAAGAAAGGCCTGTTGAAATCATAAATAAAATAAAGGCAATATTACCGGCCAGAGAGGCTGCAGCTATGGCAGTCTGACCTATATAACCCAGCATAATTACATCTGCAGAGTTTACGGCAGAGGAAATAAGGTTCTGTATTGCCATTGGCTGAACAACGTTTCTTAAATCCTTATAAAAAACCTTAGATTCTGTATTCATAGCCTGTAAATATAGCATTTAAATAGTTATAGAAGCAATTATAGAAGAAAAAGCCCTTATCTTTTTTTTACCCCTTCCGATAATTTAGGCAGAGGGTAAAGATATGACAACTTCTATTGGAAACATAAATACTTTCTCATACGGAACAGGCTATGGCTCAGGACCTGCTGCGGCCAGCGGAAAACTTTATGTTCCTGTAAGTAAATCTGCCCTTTTATATTCACATTTTGATCATGTTTCAGGAGTTGCCGCTTCCGGTGGCCAGAGTGGAGTTTCCATCAGCAAACTCAGAATATTAAACTCCCTTATTGATCACTACTCTTCCCTTAAAAAAGAAGCAAAAATCTCTGTTCAGGACTTAAATGACAAGCAGATAGATACTTTAATTCAGAATGTTCAGCAGCAGATTCAGCAGACTATCAAACAGAATTCTTATTTAGTTGCAGGCACAAAACCTCAGACCGGGGTTTTATTTCAAATTGACGCTTAAAAATTCCTCATTTTTATAAATATGTAATATAATATCATTAATATATTTTTATTGAGGGTTTATTACAAAACCCTCAAAACAGCGAAGTCAAGGCTTTAAGCGTGAGCGTGCCTTGACTCGACGTATTGGTGATTATATGACTAAATGTATAAAATGCTTAAAACTTCTTCCTGACGAAGCAAATTTCTGTTTTAACTGTGGTTTTCCAGTAGGCAAACTTGAAGTTTCCCGCTCCTGCATGGAATGCGGAAATTCCTTAAGCACTGTAGATAAATTCTGCTCAAAATGCGGAGTTCCGGTAAAGGTTGTTAAATCGGGAGAAAACACAACACAGGCCTCAGACAGTCCAAAGGCAAAAATAGAAAAATATCCTAGAATGGTCAGAATCCCGGGCGGCCAGTTCGTAATGGGAAACGGTTCCAACAACAGCCTTATAACTTTAGTCAGCTTTTATATGTCAGAAATTCCAGTAACCCAGATGCAGTATTCAATTGTGATGGGAAAAAATCCTTCCAAACTGCTGGGCGAAGACCGGCCGGTAGAAAGCGTAAACTGGTGCGAAGCATTAATTTACTGCAACCTCTTAAGCCAGATAAAGGGCCTGACCCCCTGTTACACAATTGGAGACTCTACAAACCTGAGTCAGTTTGAAGCCTCAAGCCCCGTATGGAAAAGAATTGCCTGTAACTTTACGGCAAACGGCTTCCGCCTTCCAACTGAAGCGGAATGGGAATTTGCTGCACGGGAAGGAAAAACTTCAAATCACTCTTTGTATTCCGGAAGCTCAAACATAAACGAAGTTGCCTGGTATGGAGAAAACTCGGCAATATCTTCTCACACCGTTTCTACAAAAAAATCAAACTCTCTGGGCCTTTATGATATGTGCGGAAATGTTGCCGAATGGTGCTGGGACTACTATAATCCTAACCTCCCTACCGGTTCGCAAACCAACCCTCACGGCCCTAACATCGGCGACCTTCACGTAAAAAGAGGCGGCAGCTGGCTTGACGACCCTCAGCAGTGTACTGTCTTTTACCGCAGCGGAAGTGCTCCTAACGGCAAAAGCAGCAGCCTTGGATTCAGAGTCTGCCGCAGCGAAATAAGCCAGACTATATAAAACTTGCATTTTGCATATAAAAATGAGAAAATAAATTATGACTATTACAGAACAAAGAAGCAGAGATGCTATAGAACTCGTAATTTCCGGCAGATTAGATACAAGTACAAGTCCTGAACTGGAAAATAAACTCAAACAGATTACAGGCCAGGCCCAGACCCTTTATTTAAACATGCAGAATATTGAATATATTTCAAGTTCGGGCTTAAGGGCAGTTCTTTTAGCACATAAATTAATGCTTCCAAGCGGCGGTAAAATGATTATAAAATCGCCATCCTCTTTTTGCAGTCAGGTTCTGGCCGCTACCGGCATGGACAGCATCTTAAATATAGAATAAGCCTTACAAAAGCGACTTTTCAATTTTCAGTTTATTTTTATTATCCTCAAAAGAATAAGTCACCTTATCCATAAATTTCTTCGTAAGGAAGATTCCAAGTCCGCCAATTTCTCTTTCCTGTGCAGACAGGGTGATATCAGGATCTTTTCTCTGCAGGGGATTAAATGGCAGGCCTTCATCAATAAACTCTACAGATAATATTGAATCTTTAAAATCTGCCTGAACCGTAACCGGGCCGCATTTTTCTTCTTTCTGCAGATAGGCATAATGGGCAATGTTTACAAAAATCTCTTCTACAGCAAGATCTATTTCGTTTATAAGCTGGAGGGAACGCTGCTCCGGCAGAAAAGTTAAATCAGGCAGGAGAGAATGAATAAAAGTATTGAGATTTTCCAGATTTTCATCTTTTGCAGTTATTGTTAATGTCTTCAAAAGTCTTTAATCCTTATAAGTCATTTCTAACATTGTAATATCATCAAACTGCTGAGCACCGTTTACAAAGCCATCTATATCCTTTCTTACAAGCTCCAGTACCTGGCGGGAAGAAAGTTCTGTTGTCTTTTTTATAATATTCAAAAGGCGGTCTTCTCCATAAAGCTGATTTTCTCTGTTGCTTGCCTCTGTAACTCCATCTGTATAGATAAAAAGTCTGTTGCCTTTCTTAAGGTTGACTGAATGTTTTGTATATTTTATTCCTTCCATTCCGGCAAGCATTAAATCAGGTTTTGTTTTTAAATATGAAAAATCTCCATCTGCATATAAAAGAGGAGGATTATGTCCTGCATTTGCAAACTCAAATTCTCCGCTCGAAATTGTTAAAATTCCCATCCAGCAGGTAACAAAAAGTCCAGATTCGTTTCCTTCGCACAAAACAGAATTTATCGAAGTAAAAATCTCTGCAGGAGAAAGACAGTGCATGGCCGCATCTTTTAATAAGGTTTTTGTAATAACCATAAAGAGGGCTGCAGGAACTCCCTTACCGGAAACATCCCCTACTACCACGGCAAAGTGATCATCATCAATCATATAAAAATCATAAAAATCGCCGCCAACTTCTTTTGCCGGAGTCATGGAAGCAAAAAGTTCAAGCTCAGGATGATTTTTATATGGAGGAAAAACTCTTGGAAGCATTTCTGCCTGAATTTGAGTTGCAACGTTCAGTTCTGCTCCAAGTCTTTCTTTTTCTGCTGTAGCCTGAGTTAAATCGATAATATAGCGGTTCATATCCTCGCTCATCTTTTCTACAGACTTTGCCAGGGTTCCAATTTCATCCCTGTTCTTTATTTTTTTAAGAATGCCGCTTAACTCTCCGTGATGTTCTGCAAAATGAGAAGTTTCGTAAGTTATAAAAAGGATTGGTTTTATAAGGCCCATGTAAAGGGTTAAGGTATAAAAGGCAATGAATATTACAGTAAGAACAAGGGCCGCAATGAGCATGGAACGCAGGAATTTTTTCTTGTAGGAAGAAATTTCTGTCATAGGTTTTACAATTCCCAGCATGGCCTCTATGCTTCCATCACTTTTTACAAGAGGATAGCCGATGGTAACGTGACCGCCGCTCCTGTTATATACAATGGATGTATAAGATTCCCCTTTTTCTATAACCTTTTTTATATTGTTTATGTAGGCCTCGTCTTTATTTTCTAAAGAACTTGAATAGGCAAAAGGAATAGCCTTTCCACCTTCTACAAGAGGATTTACAGTATCAAAAACATATATCCGGGATTTGTAGTTATCTTCAATTACAGTTACATAAATGTAGGCCAATTCTGCAGTTCTGGTAAGGACATCAAGTCTTTCGTAGGTTTCCTGCCACTGCTGGTCCCTGCCCTGAAGCAGCCAGGAAGAAAGTTTATCTGCATCGATATAAGAGGCAGCTGTACTTGCCAGCTCCTTTGTGGTTGTGCCGTACATATCGGCCATTTGATTTTTAAACTGATGGTAGCCCACATAAGTTGTAAGGGCACACATAAGGCCGCCAAAGAGGATGACGACAATTACAAGTTCTATTGCTAAGATTGAGTTTTTTATAGTCTTCATAAACTCTCCCCTCTCTTCCTATTTTTTATTCTTATGCTGAACCTGTGCCAGACCTCTTTTAAACTGAGGTATTCTTGCATATGTAATTGAATCCCAGCCGTCGCGGTCGCCCCTCTGCAAAAAGTGATAGGCAACTCCGGCAATCATTGCACCGTTATCGCCGCAAAGTTTTAATGGAGGGAATATGCAGTTTAAATCCTTGCGCTCAGAAAGCAGCTGCCTTAAGCGGGAATTGGCCGCAACGCCGCCACCACAAACAACAGTTTTTAATCCGGTATCGTCTGCCGCAAGCAAAAGTTTTTTTACCAGGGTTTTTACAGCAGTTTCCTGGAAGGCTGCACACATATTTTCTGTAGAATGTTCATAACCTGGCTGCCAGAAAAGGTCACACTGATGAATTACCGCAGTTTTTAAGCCGCTGAAAGATACATCATAGCGGTGATCTTTTTCGTCCAGTTTTGGAACCGGGAATCTTGCCGCTTTAGGGTCGCCTTTTTTAGCAAGATTATCTATGATTACTCCTCCCGGATAACCAAGTCCGTAGAATTTTGCAACCTTGTCAAAAGCTTCCCCTACCGAATCGTCTACTGTAGTTCCAAGAATCTCTAAATCATCAAAATTATTAACTTTACAGATAATTGAATGTCCGCCGCTTACCAGCAGTCCTAAAAAAGGATACTCAACGCTTGTTTCCAGCTGGGCCGCATAAAGATGTCCCAGCATATGATTTACTGCAAGAAAAGGCTTTTTTGTGGCCCAGGCCAGAGTTTTTCCAAAAGTAAAACCAACCATAAGAGAACCCATAAGGCCCGGTCTGTTTGTTGCGGCAATTGCATCCACCTGGTCCAGTGTAAGATTTGCTTCTGAAAGAGCCTGCCTTACAACCGGCAGAATCCATTCCGCATGTTTGCGGGAAGCAATTTCCGGAACAACTCCCTTATAAATCTGATGAAAAGGGATTTGTGTTGCTACAACATTACTTAAAATCTTTTTTCCATCTTCTACAATGGCGCAGGCGGTTTCGTCGCAAGATGATTCAATTCCTAAAACCTTCATATTCAATCCTTCAATCTAATACTTTATTGCACACTGACTTACAGTTGTAAACTTATATCCTTTTTTAACCAGCTCAGGATATACTTTTTGTAAAAAATCAGGCAGAAAATCTGCTGACCAGATATGACCAATCATAATTACATAGCCTTTACTATTTGCAATTGTAAGCCCTTTTTTAAGTTCATTCAAAGCATTTTGTTCTGTTTTTATATTATCCAAAAATATATTTCGTTCATAGTAGCCGTAACCCATCTGACTGGCAACATAAGGAACTTTAGTTTCTACGTTTGTTCTGCTGTCTAAAAAGTAGATTCCTTCTTCGCTGGCAAATCTTAAGACTACAGCCATTTTTTCTGCATCGGCAGTAATAGCAGAACCCTCGTGATTATTAAAACCGGCAACAGGTCCTATCTGACTGATATTTGTAAAAAGCTGACTGATGATTTCTTCTTCGCTCATGGAAGGAAGAATTGCACCAGGGCCAGGATTAATCTTTAAGTCCACAGACTGCATTGGCTGATGCAGCATTAATTCATTGCCTGACTGTCTTACCCTCTTTGCAGACTCTACCGACTTTGCTATTTGCGGTAAAACGGCAACAGTTACAGGGAAAGGAAGGACTAAAAACTTTTCAAGGTGGTCAAGGTTTTGTCCACCATCATCAAAAACAAAAACCAGTTTTGCAGTATTCTGAGCCTGAGGAAAATTAAAATCTGGGATAAGGGGCTGAGTCTGACCGGCAGAAGATGATTTCTTTTCCTGGGCTGAACTATTATTTTCCGGGGCCTTAATTGTTTTTTCAGGGGCCTGGGTTACTTTTTCACTGGCAGAAGTTTTCTTTTCCGTAGCTGCAGGCTTTTTTTCTGCAGCCGGAGACTTCTTTTCAGCTGCAGCTTTTTTATTTTCCGGGGCGGCCACAGCCGGCTTATTTTCCCTGGCAGAAGCTTTTTCCCCAGCTGTAGAAGGGCCTTCCGACGTTACCTGGCCCCCGTTATTTACTCCCGCAGGTGATTTTGCAATTATATCTGACAATAAATATAGAAGAATTAAAAAAGAAATTGCCAGGGCACAATACACAAGAAGCTTGTATAAAGGAATCTGTTTTTTTGAAGATTTTCTGGAACTTTTTCTGAGCTTTGATTTTTTTGGAGTAACTTTGCGTTTTTGAGCCATCCTGCACATTTTATGCTTTTCTTTGACATATTTCAATAAATTTAATATTCTAGATTTAAGAGGTTTAAATATGTACATTACTTGTCTTGACTTGGAAGGAGTTCTTGTTCCAGAAATCTGGATTGCTTTTGCCGATGCTGTTGGTATTCCTGAATTACGCCGCACAACCCGCGACGAACCTGATTATGATAAATTAATGAAATACCGTATTAATATTCTTAAAGAACATAATCTTGGACTTAAAGAAATTCAGGAAACAATTAAAAAGATTGAACCTTTACCAGGGGCAAAACAGTTTTTAGACAAACTTCGTGCAAAAGGACAGGTTATTATTATTTCTGATACCTTCAGCCAGTTTGCAGCACCACTTATGGAAAAACTTGGCTGGCCTACAATATTCTGTAACGAACTTATTGTTTCTGATTCCGGCGAAATTACAGGCTATAAAATGCGCTGCGAAAAGAGCAAATTAACAACTGTAAAAGCTTTACAGTCAATCGGCTTTGAAACAATTGCCAGCGGAGATTCTTTTAATGATTTAGGTATGATTCAGGCTTCTAAAGCAGGTTTCTTATTCCGTTCTACAGAAAAAATCATCAAAGAATACCCACAATATCCTGCATTTACAGAATATAACGAACTATTTGACGCAATTCAAAAAATAGTGGAAAATTAAAGATGATGTATTAAGGTCTGCCGTCTGGCAGACAATCTTTTTTCAACAGGAGATTAAACTATGAAAAAACTTATTGCATTAGCAGTTGCAGCAGCAACAATGGTAAGTGCAGCATTTGCACTTGATTTAGAAGCTGGTGGACGATTCTTTTTAGGAACAAATCTTGGAAGCTCAACTTTAGGAGAAGTAGGTAATGATGTTACTGATGAATCTGTAAAAGATGCATTAAAGAAAATCAATCTTGACTCTCAATTAGACTATGGTTTTGGTGCCTATGTAAACTTTGCTCTTTTTGGCGGCCTTGGAGTACAGGGAGAAGCAAACCTTACAAAGGGTACAGCTACAATAAATGGATTAGCAACAGGCCAGACAGCTTCTGACTATGAAGTTTGGACTTTAGATTTACCTGTAATGCTCTGGGCAAACTTTGACCTCTGGCGCTTTACTATTGGTGGTGGTGTTGGTGTAAACTTCTCTATGGATTTACAGCCTGGAAGTCTTAAAGAGCTTTATGCTGAGTCGTTAGCAAATGCAAAAGACAATGCCTTCCGCATGGGGCTTGCAGTTGGTTTAGATGCCAAATTCTACTTTACAAAACACCTTGGCCTTGTAGCTTCCGGCCGTTACATTATGGACTTCAACAAGAAGGAAGTTCCTCTCAACGTAAATGGTGTTGATACAGGTGCAAAATATCCAACACTTGAATTCACCCGCCGTTCACTCTATGGTGGACTCGCCTTAGAATTTAAGTTCTTCTAATTAATGCAGAATTCCTGCCTTAGCTTAATTAGTATAGAGCAGGAGCATAAAAAAGCCCGGCCACGTCTGACACATTTGTGCAGCACAAAGCCGGGTTTTCTTTTTTAACGGGCCCTACAGTCTTTCGCCAGGCCCCAGGTATTCTTCTGCCCGGATATTATTCTTTTTCCCAGGCGTCAATAAATTCAATCATAAACTGCTGAACATTGTTAAAGTATTTCTTCTGAAAATTGCAGGCGGGCACGCCAATGTATCTGAAGTGCCAGCTTTCCCAGCGGTAGCCGGTTACATCTTCATACATTTTTGGAAAGCTCAAACTCCAGCCATAGTCTGATGCATTTTTATAAACCCACTGACCGGCCTTTGTCTGATCAAAGGCATCATCAACAGGAGCAAAGTCTAAAGCCATTCCCAGCTGGTGCTGACTTGTTCCCGGTCTGGCACTTTCCCTTTCTGCCTCTTCAAGTCCATCAACCTTTACCCAGTAATTAAAAAGATTATACTGATAGTCATAAGACCTGTATGTTGAACTGATAGTAAGAGTAACGCCATCAGCCTTTGCAGCAGCTCCCAGCCGGTTTAAGGCATCAAAAGCTTCCGGTCTGAGACTCAAATTATCTTTATTCACCAGATAGTTATCGTTATCTTCAAGGTGGATTAAAGAAGCAGGAACATATTCTTTTCCTACATTATGGGTTTTATCTATAAGATAAAAAGGACTTAAATCATCTTTAGAAAAAGAAACCCTGCTTTGAAGAACTTCTTTAAGGTCCTGCAGGAACTCTTCTTTATTCAGAATCTGAACATCAGCCTTAAATCTTCCGCTCATCTTCATAAGAACTGAATCAAGCTTTTTTATTTCCGGATTTTCTTCTTTTATCTGCATACTTTCTTCTGCTTTTACCGCAGGAAGGTCCCCTTTATTCTTTGCACAGGCCATAAAAGACAAAGACAATAAGGTCAGGGCAAAAATCAGACTTTTTTTATTCTTTCTTAACATCATCCTGAATAACTCCATCTTTTAAAATTTCAAGGCTGCTGCCGTCCATGTAAGTTATAGTGATTGTAGGACTTCTTACAACACCATCCAGGTGGATTAAGGCAGGAGCATCATTATCATAGTTTTCTCCAATTGCAAAATGACAGGTATTAAAGGCTTTTTCGTCTTCCAGCATATTTCCTGTAATAGTTGCGGCAGGATTCAAACCAATTCCAAGTTCACCAATATTTCTTGCATTTCTTTTATAAATGGAAGCCTGACCTTCCGGCAGCTTCTTTTCTTTTTCCAGAAGGAAAGGTCTTGCTTCTGCTTCTGTAATGGTTTTTAAAAGTCTTTTAGCCTCTGCGCCACCCTTAATATCTGTTACAAATCCATTTTCTACCTTACAGCTTATAGGAGTTTCAAGAATAGAATCTCCGTCAGAAAAAGTCATGGAACCGTCATAAACAATAAGACCTTCAGTTTTACCAACCACAGGACTTATAAAAACTTCGCCGGCAGGAATATTTCCGCCGCTTCCTGGTTTAGAAAAATCACCATCATCAAAAAGGAGTTTACGGCCTTCAACATTTATAGTCAAATCTGTTCCACCGGGAGCTGTAATATGTACACTTGCGGCATTTGTAAACTTCTGGTCAAGTTTCTTACATCTTGCCTGCAAAAGTTCATAATCAATGGCAGCAGTACGGTTCATCATATCTACTGTAATTCCAGGAGTCCAGGCACCCCTCATAGTCTTTTTGCCATCCATCAAATAGTCAAAAATGTGGGTATAAGTCTGTCCATCCTCTGTCTTGTAAGGATTTGCCTGAGCTTCAGGATCTTTGCCAAGCTTAATATTCGAAATTGAAAAACAGATATCCGGATTAGACTTTATTGCGGCAAGAACCTCGGGCGTAGCGTTATCAAAGCTTGTACGGTCAGGCTGAAAAACCAGTGTACTAACAGCCCCTTCTTCGCAGGAAGCCCTGAATAAATCCTGGGCAATTTCTGAAGTAGCAGGATTCGCAATAATAAGAACCCTCTCTCCTTTTTTTACTTTTACAACATCCTGCAAAACAATCTGTGCAGGACTTCTGTCTTTTTTGTTTATAATTTTATCTATCAGCATTTTATTACTCCCATTTTTATAATCAGGACTTTGTAATCAGAACAAGATTTCTTTCTTTGTCTTCAAGTCCCGGAACATATAATTTTTCTATCTGATAATTACCGGCAAGATCTTTTATTCCTTCCATTTCCTCTTTTATGCTTTCTTCCTTTGCCTTGTAGGCGGCAAGAATTCCATCCTTCTTTGTTATGCGTAAAAGAGTTTTTGTCATTTTCTGATCCAGCGGTCTGAAGGCTCTGAAAACTACAAGATTAAAGGAATTATCCGGTATTTTTTCTGCTTCTGAGTTGATAACTTCTACATTTTTAAGGCCTAAAATTGCGGCACAGTTTTCCAGAAAAGCACAGCGCTTTGCCATTCTTTCTACCAGCCTGAACTTAACCTGAGGAAAAGCGGCGGCCAGCGGGATTCCCGGTAAACCACCTCCGGAACCAATATCTGCGGCCAGAAAGGAATCATCAGCTTTTTCTACCAGGCCGGAAATAGTTTTATACGTAGAAAGGGAATCTAATATATGATTTGTAACCAGTTCATCGTGGTTAGAAGTGTTGGTCAAATTATAGGCCGAATTAAAAAGAATCAGCTCTTTTATGTAAGCTTCCATTTTAGGCGCAATAACTTCTATTTCAGCCTTTGAAATTCCGCATTTTTCTAAGCCACTTTCCAAAAGAGTCATATTTACTTTACCTCAATTAAGTTTTGATTTATTGATCTATATCCAGCAGTAAATCTACATTCAGGTTAGCATCAGCATTCTTTAACACAACAAGATTTCCTGTTTTTTCTGCTGTAAGGTTTTCAATGTTTGATATTCTGTAAATAAAAGAATTCTCGTTTAAGTAATCCTGAACAAGATTTGGCTCCACCTGGTAAACTGTAGAAAAACCACTGTTCTTAATTGTCTTAAACAAAAGATAAAAAGTCTCTGTTCTTGGCCTTCCACTAACAAAATATCTTCTGTCTGCAGTCAGTAAAAAACTGCCGTCATCTTCCAGTTTGCTGAAGAATACTGTAGAAAGAGAATCTGCAATATTATAACCGTTTACCCTGAAGCGCAGAATCTGAGGCTGGCGGCTTTTAAAAGTCTGAGAATCGGTCTGGGCATCCTTTAAGGCCAGGGTCTGAGACTGACTGGAAAGATTTGTTTTTTCCTTTAATTCTTCAAGGCTTTTTATAATCTGCTCAAGCATTGCATTTTCGGAAGAAGAAGCAAGTTTTTTATTTACGTTGTTAAGAGAAGAAATATTGTCGAACAAACCTGAATTGTAAAGAGAGGTAATGTCCATTGCAGAAAGATATGAATTATTTGAATTAAGAGCTGTAAGTAAATCTTCTGTATCGTCTTCATTTATCTTTGCTGCGGTGCTTTCTTTACTTTCTTCGCTTTTTGTTTCAGTTTTGTTACTGCCGGGTGCTGCAGGACTTACCGGAAAATTAGGCTTGTAAAAATCACTTCCAATAGTTGGCATGGAAGGCATTTGTGGCATTGTCGGCATTTGAATAGGCGTAATGCTCTGGGCAAAAGAGCTTCCATAAAGCATAAAAAAGGCAGCAAAAAGAGAAATGTTTTTTCTGCAGATTTTTTTACATACTTGCAAGAGATTCCTCCACATATTCAAGTCTTTGTGTAAGCTGGGCAATGGTCTTTTCCAGACGGGTCTTTTCGCGTTCCAGTTTGATTTTTGGATCTTCTCCGCGGGCTTTTGCATTCTGCTGTTTCATCATTTCGCGAACACTGGCCGGAGATTTTCCGCCTTCTACAAACTGCTGTTCTACGGCCTGTCTTTCATCCTTTTTCTTTACAGAGGCAACAACCTTCATATTTTCAAAACCGATTGAAGGATTTACCTCCACAGCACCAATTTTTCTTATTTCAAGCTCAGATTTTCTTGGCAGACACAAAACGCGGTCAATATAATCCTCGTAGCGGATATTTGCTTCCTTACAAAGTTCCATGGCTCTTGCCAGTTTTTTTCCAAATTCCTGCATAAGCTGGCCGTTTTTTGTAAGGTAGTTTTCCTTTATATCCTGGGTAAGATTTTTTAACTCTTCGTTAGATTCCCATCCTATGCTATAGTAGCCCTTGTCTTCTGCAAGATGAAGCAAATCTCCAAACTTAGCCCAGAATTCCTGGGTATGAACCTTGCAGGCCTTTCCATAAGATGGATCGCTTTCCTGCTTAAGGATTGTCATAAGGTGGTGGGTATATTCATGAATTGCTGTATAAATTAATTCATTGTCTGTCTTTAAATTAAGATTGTGAATATAAATTTCATGGGTATCGGGCTTATAAAAACCGTTCACTCTTTTACTTTCTTTTCCTGTTTGAGTTACAGTAAAATCTATTGAAGGCTGCTCCAAATCAAGAAGGATTTCTTTTATTCTTTCGTTATTCATTTATACCTCTAATCCAGATAATCTAATTCATTTAATATAATTGCTCCGGCAACTGTAGCCGCAGTTTCTGTACGCATGATTCGGTTTCCCATACTGCAGCGCACAAAACCACTCTCTTCCAGAAAGCGGCGTTCTTTGTCTGTCCAGCCGCGCTCACTTCCTATTGCCGCAAGAGCCCTTACATTTTTTTTGATTTTTACATTTTCTAAATCTTGTCTGAGCTGCTCCTTAAGGGAGGCCCCGGCATTTATATTATCTAAAGCAATTTTAATACTTTCTTCTTTTGTATTTTGTATACAATAATTTATACACTCATTTAAGGAATTATGCAAAAAGATTTTTGGAACATAGGTTCCTCCGGCCTGCACCGTACCATCTAAAAGCATTTTATAAGCCTCGCCCTTTTCTACCAGGGTAGACTTCATATAGGACTTTTCTCCAAGCTCAGTTCCGGTTAAATGAACTTCGCAAACACCAAGAGCCGCAATATCGCGTAAAAGTCTTTTCAGTTGAATTGGGCGGGGAAAACCAATTATCATACTTAAATTTGTAAGGGGTTTTCCTTCCTCTTTAGCTTCAAAATCAAAATGAATAAAACCGCTTTTTCTTTTTTCGCTGCTGTCCACTTCAATTTTTGTGATTCTTGCAGTTCCGCTTTTTCCATCTATAATTCCGGCGGTAAAGGTATCGCCTTCCTTCTTATGCAAAACCTTAATAAGATGCTGGGCTCTCTCATCATTATAAGAAAGAGGTTGTAATATTTCTTCTGCAGTAAAAAGACAAATATTCATGCATTATTAACCATACATATTGATTTTTTTAAGATATTTAGACAACTCATCTTTTTCAAGCAAATCTATAGGACGGCCTTCGCAATATTTATGACAACTTTCAGAGAAGCCGCCCATGGTAACACAAATTCCGTTATCGCACTTAGCATCTCTAATTTTTGAATGGAACTCCCTTACATAAATATCGCCAATCATATTCTGATTTCTGTAAAAACGGAAAAGTTCCTTTGCAGACCATTTTGGACTGTCTACTTCGCAAATAATTTCTACCGCTTCTGAAGCAACCTGAACATCTTCAACTTTTACAAGACCATCAGAATGATAAACTGTAATAAAGCGTCTGCAAAGGGCAACAAAATCGCTGGTGCCGGCCATTAAATATGTCTGCAGATTCTTATTCTGATTTAATTCCGAATATCTGGCTACAAGTGTATCAACATCCTTATAACCGCTCTTAAAAGCCTGAATCTGCTTTAAGTAAATAAGGGCAGAAGGAATATCCTTTAACTGAATATAGGCATTTGCGCATTTATACTTAATGGTAAGCAGAGTTGCTTCCGGAACATTCTCAAGCTTCATTCCAATCAGATAATCCTGAATGGCTGCCTTATAATCTCTGGCTCTTTCATGCATTTTTCCGGCTTCTACACAAGCCTGAGCACCAAACTGTGGGTCCGGTCTAAGATGCATAAATACTTTTATAGCCTTGTCGCCCATTCCAATTTCTGTCATTGCAATAGCCATATCAAAGAGGACTTCTTTATTATTTGGGTCTTCTTCCAGAAGTTTTTTCAAATATGGCAGACAGTCTCTATACTTCTGCAGCTTAAACAAACTGAAGGCCAGATACTTATTAACTTCTCCTGCTTCCGGCTTTAATAACTTTGCCTTTTTTAAGCAGAGAACAGCCTTGTCAAAGGCGCCTGTATCATAGAAGGTTCTTCCAAGATAGTAATTTCCGTCAAAACTTTCAGGGTCCCTTCTGACAGAAAGCATAAGAGCATTCAGCGCTTCCTGCTTTTTGTCTATATTAAAAGCGGCAATTCCCATGCGTAAGGTTGTTTTTGCAATATTAATTTCCGGATGAGCAGAAGAAATATCATATAAGGTTTTATAAACGTTCCAGATTTTTTCCCAATTCTTATCCTGAAAATATAAGTCACCTATTGTTTCAAGTGCTTCTACATCATGAGGATTTTTTGCAAGTCTTTTTTCTGCCTCTTTATAAAGCGGACCTGTGCCCTTTTTAGCAGCACTTTTTTTGGAACCTTTTAAGCTTGAATGCTTAAGGCTTCTTACAAGAATAATAACTACTACAAGAAAGGCAGCTACAACTACCGCAATCAGAATTTGGAATCCCATAAAAACTCTCTACACCTATTTTATTTTTTTCTTTCTTTTACCAGCTGAGCAATTCTTTCCATTGCTATTTTAATTTTATTTATATCGGTTGCATAACAACAGCGAATAAAACCTTCTCCACAGTCACCAAAACAGGTTCCAGGAACAACAGCAACACTGTGCTTCTGAATCAATTCTGTTGCAAATTCTTCGCTGGTCATTCCTGTTGAGCGGATATCAGGGAACATATAAAAAGCACCTTCCGGTTCAACGCATGGAAGCCCCATATCTGTAAAGGCCTTATGCATAACATTGCGGCGCTGCTGATAACTGATTCTCATTTTTTCTACATCATCCCAGGCATTACGAAGACCTTCTGCTGCGGCATACTGACTGAAGATTGGAGGGCAGATATTTGAATAAGCATGAAGCTTACAGCACTGAACAAGTAAATCGTGAGGAGCGGCAATATAACCAATACGCCAGCCGGTCATTGCAAAAGATTTTGAAAAGCCGTTGAAAATGATTGCATAATCTTTCATGCCGTCAAAAGAGCCAATTGAAACATGCTTGCGGTCATCATACATTAACTCGCAGTAGATTTCGTCGCTTAAACACCAGATCTGATGCTTTTTTACAACGTCTGCAATCTTTTTAAGTTCTTCGCCGGGAATACAGCGGCCAGTAGGATTACTTGGTGAACAGAACATTACAGCCTTGGTTTTTGGTGTGCAGGCAGCTTCAATCTGTTCTGCAGTTGGAATAAAACCTGTTTTGCTTGTATCCAGGTGGATTACCTTTGCTTCACATAAAGCAGAAAGCGGCTGATATGATACATAACATGGTTCACAAACAATAATCTCATCACCAGGATTCAAAATTGAACGTAAAACAAGATCCAGACCTTCAGAAGCTCCAATTGTTGGCAGAATTTCTGTTTTAGGATCGTAAGACAAATTGTAGCGTTCAAGATATTTGCAGATTTCTTCTCTAAGTTCAATTAAACCCCAGTTAGAAGTATATGAAGTATGACCTTTTTCAAGATGATAAAAGGCTTCTTCCCTAATTACCCATGGGGTAGAAAAATCCGGCTCTCCAACGCCTAAAGAAATAATATCATCATGTCCTATACAAAGTTCAAAAAACTTACGGATTCCAGAAGGAGGAATTTCCATCATTTTTGAACTGAATTTATCTTCGCGTGTATTCATTACTATAACTCCAAATTAAATGTCAGAAGCTGCAGTCTGTGCAGCTCCAGGCCCCGCTAGCAGCTTTTATGCCTGCATTTCGCGGTGGTCAGCTTCATCTGCTACATAAACAATGTCATTTTCTTTGTAGGTTTTAAGGATGAAGTTTGTTTTTGTTGAGCGAACACCTTCGAGTGTAGAAAGCTTTTCGCTTACAAACATGGCAATTTCTTTTAAAGAATCGCCTTCAATAAGAACCTTTAAGTCGTATCCGCCGCTCATTAAATAAAGTGATTTTACCTGTGGAAAGCGGTAGATTCTGTCTGCAAGAGCATCAAAACCATGCTCTCTCTGTGGCTGAACCTGAATCTGAATTTCCGCCACAACCTTGTCCTTCGCGACTTTATCTTTCTCTGGGTTTACAATCGCTGTATACTTGAGGATAACTCCATCATCTTCCAGTTTTTTGATAATTGCTTTTACTTCATCGCAAGTTTTTTTAGTCATTGCAGCAATATCTTCAACTGACAGGCGTGCATTCTGGCGCAATAAATCAAGAATTTCTTCCATAATTGTAAACCTCTTATATTTAAAATGATGATATATTTTACTATTTATATGCGCTTTTTACAATAAAAGGAGCTCCCATTTTCCACAACAAAAAAAAGGCACCCCGTCTTTTATATGACAGGATGCCTTTCTGCACTTGTATTGTAAATCTTACAGGAAACTATCTTGTTAATTTAAGATATGACGAATACTCAGTTTTTCTGATTCCGCGGTCATCTTTGAAGTGGCGTTCGCGGTCTTTTTTCATATAACGGTAGTGGAAGTACTGATGATCAAGCATAAAATCTTCCATAACAGCCATTACTGTATTCATTGCTTCACCTTTGTCGAATGTAACATATAAAGTTTCGTAATAGATACGAACTTCATCATACAAAGGATTATATTCAATTCTTACATTAGCGTTTTTATCTACTGTGTGCTGCTCTTTTGGAACAATTAACAAAGTCTGAGTTTTTTCTTCTTCGAACTGATCATCATCAATTTCTCTTACTGCTTTTGGTGCAGACCATTCTTTTGCATCAGTTTTTTCCTGAGCAAATAAAGAACCAGCGAAGATTGCAAAACAAGCCAAAACAACAAATGTCTTCTTCATAATCAACTCCTAAATTCACAGAACCTTTTAAAAGGCTCTATATTCAACTATTTTACCGCATTCAAGAAAAAAATCAAGATTTATTACGTACTGGCCAGACACTATACCAATAGTAGGAATGTCCCTTATTAAAACCTGACCTGTAATTTCCTTAGGTTTATTCTTTATTACACTGCGGTAATAACTTCTGATGGCATCCTTCAAGGCATCTTTTGCTGCACTCTTTATGCCGTCAAAACCTTCAGTAATAGAACCATAACCGCGTCCATGGGTTACAGGATTTTGAATGGAAGACCACAAATAATAGTTCTGAACTTCAGCTTCGCTCCTTGTATATTCGCACCAGCAGTTAAGCCGGTTATTTTGAATCCAGGGCTGGGCATAAGTTATAAGGTTTGACGCAAAAGAAAAATCAATAATTTCTTCTATTTCCAGATACTCTTCCACCCCTCTTAGTTTATCTGAAGGCGTGTAAGAAAACTTCCAGCCATAAACCATACCGGAAATTAAAAAAGGTCCGACTTCCCTTATGCTTTTTACAGGATAATCATACTCTCCCTGCTCCATATCCTGGGCATCTGCAAGTTCAGGGTAGGCATCAAGCTGAGCCCATATTGGAATTCTGATTCTTTGTATTATGGACGGAGTCTGGGCCCATAGAGAGGGCATTAAAAAAAGAGAAAGGGCAATTAAAATGAGTTTATAAGTCTGCTTAGTATTCATTCTTCCATATCTTTATCGGATTAATTCCTGTTCTTATTAAGAAATAGAGCCAGGCCATTAAAAATCCAAAAAGATGAGTAATATGGGCAATTCCCTGTCCAAGTTCAAAAATCTGATCAACAACTTCAAAAATGGTATAAATGAGCACCAGGAGAGGAGCTGGAACCGGCAGCAGACCCCAGATGTAAATGATTGAACGGGGATAAAGCACGGCATAGGCAAATAAAACTGCATACAGGGCACCGCTTGCTCCCATTAAAAAAACGTAATACTGCTTTGTTGCAAGATAAACCAGATATGAAGCAAGTCCACTTAAAATTCCGCAGACAAAATAAAACAAAAGAAATTCAGAGGAACCCATTCTTCGTTCAACCGCCAGACCGAACATTAAAAGCCCCAGCATATTAAAAAGAATATGGGTAAAGGAACCGTGCACAAACATGTAGGTTATAAACTGCCAGAACATATGATAGTAGTTTACACATACAACATTTAAGGAGCCCAGGGCCTGCCAGTTGTAAGTTTTATTAATTGTAAAAAAAAGGTATGCGGCAATATTAATTAAAATAAGAATAAGGCTTGCCCAGTAAAAGCGATATTTAAAAGGGCGGCGTATAAATAAAGTATGAGACATATTAATAACTTAATTACTTAGCTTTTGGCTGAAAAATGGAGATTTTATTTCTTCCGCTGTTTTTAGAAATATATAAAGCCTGATCTGCCTGATTTACAAACTCATTTGGAGAATTTACAAGATTCTTTTCTGCATCAAAAATAGAAACTCCTCCAGAAATTGTTACATGCAAATGCTGATTATTATAAACAAAATCATGCTTTTCTATTGCCATGCGGATTCTTTCTGCCACAAGCTGAGCTTCCTCCGTATTTGAATCATTCAAAAGTACAGTAAACTCTTCTCCGCCATAACGGCTGGCAACATCACTATCACGCAAAGACTTTCTTATAATGTCTGCAACCGTAATAAGAACATAATCTCCGCATTCGTGGCCATAGGTATCATTAAACTTTTTGAAAAAATCTATATCGAACATCAATACTGCAAGATTCTGATTATTCAGAAATGCTGTATCAATGGCTTCTGCAAGAATATTAAAGAAGTAATACTTTAATTTAAGATGGGTCATCATATCTATTGAAGACTTTTCTACCAGGGCGGCATTGTTAATTGCAACCGAAGCCAGAGAAGCAATAGACATTATCATGTTTTTTTCATAATCGGTATAAGTTGTATCATCTTCTATGGCAATTCTTTCCTGAAGAAGGATAATTCCGTTTAAGTGGGTTTTCTGAATTAAAGGAACAATTAAAGTTGGGGCAAGGCATTTTAAGATAGAAATAGTTGTATCATGTGGAATAAGTTCTTCTAATTCTGTAATGGTAACCGGACGCTGCAGTTCCAGAAGCTTTGCTGTAAGGTTAGAGTTTACCGGAATCTGAACTTTACGGCCATCGCCGGCTGGCTGGGCAGTTTCAAGGGTATAATTTTCGTTTGTTATTAAATCTCTTACAAAAATCTCGGCGCCAAGAGTATGCATCTGGGCCATACAAATATATACAATTGATTCAAGAAGGTTTGAGAAGTTTAGATTCTGACAAAAAGACTTTGCAATATCAATTAACTGCTCCAAATCATATATGCGTTTTTCATATTGCATTATCTGGTTTATTTTGGATTTAGCCATATTTTTAAATTACACCCTTTCTCCAGCATTAATGATAACATAGTTTCTCATTATTTCAAAGAATATTTCCCAATTTGCATATTGAGATTCCAGTATATTAGTGCTATCTCTGTTGCGGGAAGACATCATAAGTACCTTCAGGTTAGAAATAATCTCGCTTGAAGGCTTTTTAGCATCTTCTATTAATTCACCGAGTTCATGATAAAGGGTAACAAGAGTTGTAACTTCGGTCTGCAGCAGAGTATAAGCATCATTATTAATTCTGGAAACCATCATTTCCAGTTTTTTATAAAAGTCTTTGTCTTTTTTACTGTCTTTTATGTAGCTTCCTAAAACTGAAAGGCTGTTTTTCTGATCATTTCCAAAAGAATCTTCAAAAATCTGAATTTCTTTGTCTGCGTTTATAGCCCCGTAAACAATTGTAGAAAAGTTAGTCTTATAATTTGGATTATTAAAAAAGCCTTCAATTACCAGGTCGTTCAAAAGATTCTTTACGTTTGGAGTAATATATTCCAGAAGGAAAGTTTTTAAAATCTTCATCGGTAATATCCACTGGAAGGTAAGAGGGGTATCGGCCTGCAGCATAGCCCCGTTTTCCTGATTATAGGCTCCAACTTCCTGTAGAGTTTTTTCAGGGAAAAGCTGGGCAACATCGGCAGAGATTTTTTCATCCTGAATTTCTG
The DNA here is from genome assembly GCA_016286535.1 of Treponema sp. Lineage (GTDB taxonomy): Bacteria > Spirochaetota > Spirochaetia > Treponematales > Treponemataceae > Treponema_D. The sequence continues at coordinate 143,846 of JAEESZ010000007.1, forward strand.
TTTTTATACGTTTTTCATCTACTTCAAATCTTGTTCTTACAAGGTCAGCAAATTCTTTAATTGGCGAAGCACTTAATACCTGTTTTTTTGGCTCGTAGTTTTCATCCTGGCGGGCATATCGAAGCAGGGTCTTTATTTTTTCCGGTGAAATTACATGATTCAGTACATAATTAATTTTCTTAAAGTTATCAATGATGAGGGAACGGTCTGTATCTGTAAAACTGTCGCCCTTTTTAAGCTGGGCAACGGCAACAACTGCCTCTGCCAGGTTTGAGGTGATTTTAAGGTTAGAAATCTGGAAGTATAAGTCTTCAAGCAGATTTATACATTTTTCTACCTCTACCTCATTGTAATTTGGCTTGTAGGCCATATTTGCAGGTTCAAAATTATAGTCAAAAAGCTGCAGGAAAGGAACAAAATTCAAATGACAGAAATCTACAAACATTCTGAGGTCTTTTATGTCATTATCCATTTCTTTAAATGTGTCGGTATTAAGTTCCCTTATTACGTTTTCTATCTTTTTTTTCTGACGGGCGTAAACCCTGTCTGCATTTTTATAGTCATCAAGAACTTCTGCCTTTTTATTTTCAAAAGAAAGACTTTCTATAACTTCCTGAAAGTCAGAATTGTAGGCAGTAATTATAAGCTGGGCTTCAAAACGATGCTGGCGGGGAATGTCATTTGTACCAATGGTTGAAATAAAAAGGTTGTCCAGGGGGCGGACATTTTTATAAAGGGTAAAAACAGCTTCTCCAAAATTAGGCTGCAGCATTCCGTTTTTACAGATTAAAGGATAATACTCCCTTATTTCCTGGTCCAGTTTTTTGAGGGCAGCTTTTTTCTGCCCCTCTGGTGAAGATTTATTAAATATAGAATGTATAAAACTTGTAATAGATTCTATTAAACCCATATATTTCATTCACCCTTTAAAATATCATCAAAAATATCGTGATAATCCTTCACGGTAGAAGCATGCACAATTGCCTTACGAAGTTCTCCTCCGTTCTGAATTCCCTTGGAATATGCATGAAACCTCTTCCTCATTTCTAAACAAGCGTGCTGCTCAGAAGTTTCAGAAACAAGCCTGTCTAATTCTGCAAAACCTGTTTTTATTCTTACTTCAACAGGAAGCGGCTCATAAGAACCGGTCTGTAAAAGTGATGTTGTATCCCTGAAAATAAAAGGATTACCCATTGCACCGCGGGCAAACATTACGGCATCAACCCCGGTTTCTGAAAGCATTCTTTTTGCATCTTCGGGCTTAAAAAGGTCTCCACTGCCAAAAACAGGGATTCTTCCGTCCACAAATTCCACCAGAGCCTTCATAATTGACCAGTCAGAAAAACCTTCGTAGCCCTGAGCCCTGGTTCTTGGATGAATTGTAATTGCACTTACCCCTGCTTCAAGGGCAGCTTGGGCTGCTTCCTTCCAGGTAATCTGTTTACTTTCCCAGCCGGAGCGGATTTTTACCGTAACGGGAGTTCCCCCTTCTTTTACAGGACCTCCGGCGGCTTCTACAACAGCTTTTGCAATTTTATAAAGGCGGTCAGGGTCTCTGGTCAGGGCAGAACCGGCCCCTGTTTTTACAATTTTTGGAACCGGACAACCGCAGTTAATATCAATACATTCACAATGAGTTTTATCAAGAACGATTTTTGCAGCCTGGGCCATAACATCTTCCTGCCCGCCAAAAATCTGCACCGCATAGGCAGTCTCATTCACCGCCCTTTTCATGAGAATTTCAGTTTTAAGATTATTTCTTACAAGCGCCTCTGCACTTACCATTTCTGTATAAGTAAAGGCAGCCCCGTTTTCTATGCAGACAGAACGGAATGCGGCATCGCTGTAACCTGCAACCGGGGCCAGAAAGAGATTTCCCTTGAGTTCTATGTTTCCAATTTTTACTTTATGGAATAAGGAGCTGCTCACTTTATTCACCATTACTCAGGAAGATTAAAGGCCTTACAAGAGTTTTTCCACAGCTGATCGGCTAAAGCCTCAGGATCCATATCCAGCATTTCGGCAAGAAAACGTTCGGTGGAAGGTAAATAAGCAGGCATTGTTCTTTTGCGCTCCCTGTATTCTGCAGGAATCATAAATGGACTTTCAGTTTCAATTAAGATTCTGTCTACAGGAATATTCATAATTGTTTCGTGAAGGTTTCTTGCGTTGCGGTAGGTTAAATTACCTGCAAAACTGAACCAGATATTCTTATCGAGACATTTTTTTGCAAAGGCAGCATCTTCTGAATAGCAATGTAAGATTGCGCCGGCGTCCGGAAGGCGTTCGGTTAAAACATCATAAACATCACGGCCTGCATCTCTGTTATGAATGATTACAGGTAAATTATGTTTCTGAGCAATTTCGAGCTGAGTTATAAACAATTCTATCTGAGAACGCTTGTCTCCAAACTGTTTGTAGTAATCCAGACCTGTTTCTCCTACGGCTACTACATTTTTGTACTGGAGATATTTTTCTATTGTAGCTACTACGTCCGGACCTGGATTTGTTACCTCTGAAGGTGCAACGCCTACTGCGTGGTACACGTCTTTCATTCCGCTAAGATTGGCGTAAATGCGTGGAAAATCCATTAAACTGTTATTTATGCTTATGATTCGTTGTACACCAGCCTGTTTAGCCTGCTGTATAACACGTAATTGTTCTATAGGGTCATCGTATATAAGCCCGATGTGAGCGTGAGTATCAAATAACTTCATGGCTTTCTTCCTAAAAAGATTGGATTAAAAATTTATTTATTATATACCGATAATTTAACACAGTAAAAGGCAATCGTCAAATATATTCCTACTATATACTTATAAATTATAGTTTTACTCTATTTGACCATAACAATTCACTATGATATATTAATATAGATATACTTTATTTATTTAAAGGGAGCATAAGGTGTCTAAAACACAAAAACAACTTAAAAAAATGGAGAAGAGATTTGCCTCAAACGTATCTAGAAGCTTTGGCTCTGTTTTTCATTCAATTGGACGCCTCTTTGTTAAGTTATTTAAATTATTAGATAACAAATTAACAATTATGATTGTTCCCCATTCCCAGAGCAATGTAATTAACTTTCAGACAAACGTATTTGCCCTGCTTCTGGGTTTTCTGCTTACAATCGGAATCATTTCTTCTTTCCTGTATTTCAACAAACATTCCTTATCTGCTAAGAAAGAAATCGCTTCCCTTATGGAGCAGAACCGCACAACTCTTGCCAGCCTTGACGAATTAAGAGACGAAAACACTAACCTTTTCCAGGCTGCAAAACACTTTCAGGCTTCCCTTTCACAGAGCCTTTCTCTGCTTGGTATTTCCCAGGTATCAGAAAAAACTAATTCTACAGTATCTAACAGCGACCTTTCTTCACTTTTCAGTTATTCAGATATTACAAACGGAACAACAAAGGAAATTTCAGATATCCGCGAATTAACTTCTTATCTTGAAAACGCTGTTGAACCAATTGAACAGGTTGGTAAAATGCTTAAAACCCAGCAGAATCTTTTTACAGAGATTCCAAGTATCAATCCTGTTAAAAATCCTAACGTACACGTTTCAATGGCCTTTGGTCCAAACGTTCATCCTTTAAATGGAAACTGGTACATTCATAAGGGAATTGACTTTTCTACCTGGCGTTCCGGAGACCCTGTAATGGCAACTGCTTCCGGCCAGGTTGTAAGCTTAGGCTACGACAACTCTTTTGGTAATTCAGTTATCATAAAACATAATCACGGTATTTATACCCGCTATGCTCACTTAAAATCCTTCCGCGTAACAAAAGGACAGTATGTTGAGCAGGGCGATATTATCGGTTTAATTGGTTCCACAGGTATTTCAACCGGACCTCACTTACATTACGAAGTTCATATTGGTTCGGATGTTGTTGATCCTGCTAAATACATTAACATTAACGTTGCAAAATAGGTTTTTATGGCTCTAAAAATTGATGACATTTCTCTTAATACTCTAATAGGAAACGGAACAGCAATAAAGGGAAATCTAAAAATCAATGGATTTGTAAGAATTGATGGTGATATTGACGGCGATCTTACCACCGACGGAAACATCATTATTGGTGAAAACGCAAGAATCCGGGGCAATGTAAATGCAAAGGCAGCAATAATCGGCGGAATAATCATTGGTGATGTTTTTGCAAAAGAAAGCGTAAAACTTCTTAATTCTTCTGCCGTTCTTGGTGATGTTCTTTCCCACAAAGTTCAGATTGATGCTTCTGCCATATTCCACGGCCACTGCATTTCCATTAAAAATGAAGAAGAATATGACCGCCTTTCTCATTTATATTTGCAGTCAAAAGCAATTAAAGACAGGGTATATCATTCATGAACGAAGTTGATTCTATTGGCACAGCTTATTATTACTCAGGCCTTCAGAATACTGCTAATGCAAATATAAAGAATCAAAAAACACAAAAATCAAATAATCCTAAAAAAGCAACTTTTTCTAACTTCTTAAAACAGGAAACAAAAGAACTGGAATTTAAAACCTTTGGTCTACCTCAGGAAATAAGGCAGATGTCCATGGAAGATGCTGCCATTTTCTTAAAAGATGCCGTAGACCTGGCCGGAAACGAATTACAGAAAAACTTAAATAAAGCGAACATAGAAGCCTTTAAATTAAAGGTAAGTCAGTTCATAAGCTTTATGGTTCAGAATAATTACGAAGTAACTTCCAGAGCTTCAAAAAGGCCGGCTTTTGTAAACCAGCAAAATTTCTTTTCGCCTTTTAATGTCGGTGTAAAAAAGAAGGATCCCAGAGTTCAGATTAACATAATAAATGAAAAACTTGATATGCTTACAAAAGAAACCCTGCATATGCAGATGGATAATCTTAAAATTTTACAGCAGGCTGACGAAATAAAAGGCTTAATTGTAGACTTGTTAAGTTATTAATTTGTAGGTTATAATTAATTATTAAGGTATTTATAAAAATGAGTGATATTTTTGAAAGCGATATAGATGAAGAAAGCGAGAATCTTGCCTCTCTTGAAGACAATTCTGAGCTTGTACACGAAACCGAAAACTTTGTTATAGATTTCCCCCTCTATCTTTTGAAACTTGCCTATTCCTGCGAAACAATTTACGCAAAGGCTCCGGATAATCAGAAACTTAATTCCGGAGATTATGTAATTGCCCCTACCCGCTATGGAAAAGACATGGCCATGGTACTGGGAACTGCAAAAAAACCGGTCGGAATTAAAAAAGACGAAATTGTAAACATTGAGCGTAAGGCAAATCAGGCAGATTTGAAAAAGCGCGAAGAACTGGAACAAAAAGAAAAGGATGCCTTTAAGGTATTCAAAGAAAAAGTTGCCATTCATAAACTGGACATGAAGCTGGTTCAAACCCACTTTATTTTTGATGAACAGAAAGTATTATTTTTCTTCAGTTCAGAAAACCGTGTAGACTTCAGGGAACTGGTAAAAGATTTAGTTTCTGTATTCAAAATGCGTATTGAATTACGTCAGATTGGTGTAAGGGACGAATCAAGAATAACTGGTGGTCTTGGCGTTTGCGGACGTCCTTTCTGCTGTCATGGAGTTTCTGACAAATTAAGACCTGTTTCCATCAAAATGGCAAAGGACCAGAACCTGTCTCTTAATTCAATGAAGATTTCCGGTCAGTGCGGAAGACTTTTATGCTGTCTTTCTTACGAATTTGACTGGTATAACGAAGCAAGAAAAAATCTTCCTAACGAAGGCATCCGCCTTACCTACGACGGAACCGATTTTAAAATTACAGAAGTAAACCCCCTCACCAGCATGATTAAAATGCTTGGAGACGACGGCAGACTTCTGGAAGTAAATGCCAAACGTTTTTACAAAGAAGGAAACCGCTGGAAAATAAATTAAATTTTTACTTCTTAAACTTGAAAAACTAATTTTTTGTTTTATACTAGAAGTATGATTTACATTAAGAAATGGTTCGAATACTACGATGATCTCTTTAAAGTTGCGCCAAATCAGCAGGAATTTTTTGAAGAACTTTGCAAAAATGCAGCAGCTCCTAAAAAAGTTTTAAGTGTTGAATGCGGACCTGCCAGAATATCTAAAAATCTTTCAAAAAAGAACTTTGATGTAACTGCAACAGATTCATATCCTGAATTTATCAATTCAATAAACAACGACCAGGGAATAGATAAAACACAGCTTCACGTTTTTAACCTTCTTCCCCAGGATATCGGCCGTTATTTAGGTCAGAATTTCTTTGATCTTATAGTTTGCTGTAATTACCGCCTTATTTTTATGAAGAATAAAGCCTTAATTACAAAATTTATCCTTGATGCAAAAAATCTTCTTAAAGAAAACGGATATCTTGTTCTGGATCTCTTAAACTTTTCAAAATATGATTTTTCTAAATCTAAAATTGAGCTGCCTGTAAAAGAATCTGAACGTGCAACCCTTTATTCTACACTTACAAAGGATGAAGAAAACGCTACCTACACTCTTGATCAGTATGTAATTACAAACAGCGGAAAGAAGATTGACGAAGTTGTAAACGAAACCGTCTGTCCAATCAGCCTTGAAACCTTCAAAAAACTTGCAGAAGATACAAATTTCAAGATTGAATTCTACAGCGATTACAATAAAACTCCATTTTCTAAAGATTCAGACCGAATCATCTGTGTTTTAAAGAAATAGGAAAATTTATCCTTCTCGACACTGCAATTTTTTTTCATTAGAATATATTCTATGAAAGCTACAAAAACAATTATTTCTACTCTGCGCGAAGCTCCAAACGACGCAGTTATTGCGAGCCATCAGTTAATGATGCGCTCAGGTATGATTCGTAAACTTGGAAACGGTCTTTATGCTTATATGCCACTTGGATACCGTTCTTTAATGAAAGTTCAGAAGATTATTAGAGAAGAACTGGATAACGCCGGTCTTCTTGAAATTAAACCTACAGTAATTGTTCCCGGTGACCTTTGGAAGGAAAGCGGACGCTGGGATAAAATGAATGGAGAAATGCTTACCCCTCAGAACCGACAGGGTCAGGACATGGTAGTTTCTCCTACCGCAGAGGAAGCCTTTACTGCCATTGTAAGGGAAGGTCTTTCTTCTTACAAACAGCTTCCATTTACCCTCTATCAGATTAACACAAAATATCGTGACGAAATCCGTCCACGTTATGGTGTAATGCGTGGCCGTGAATTTATTATGATGGACGCCTACTCTTTTGACAAAGATCAGGCTGATCTTGATGCTTCTTACGAAAATGTTGCTGCAGCTTACCGCCGCATATTCAAGAGAATGGGTCTTTCTACAATTTCTGTAAAGGCCGATACCGGTTCTATGGGTGGTTCCGGATCAGAAGAGTTTATGGTTGAATCGGAAGTTGGTGATGATACACTTCTTCTTTGTCCAGACTGTTCTTATGCTGCAAACGTAGAAAAAGCCAGCTGTCAGAAAGAAATTCCTTTAGACAGTAAGGGAAATCCACAAAAGGCTACCGATGCTGCAATTGAAGAAGTTGCTACTCCAAATGTATTCAGTATTGAAGACATGGAAAAATTCTTTAACGAAAAATCAACAACCTTCCTCAAAGCTTTAATTTACAAGGTTTATAACTGCGCAATCGACCTTTCTAAAAACGATTTCTATAAGAATGCAGAAACCGTAACAGAAGGCGGCCAGACATATATTCCAGAAACCTTCTTCTGCGTAGTTATTCGCGGAGACTTAGATGTAAATGAAGCAAAACTTGCAGCCGTATTAAAAGCAAGCGGTGCAGAACTTGCCAGCGACGAAGATGTTCTTAAATATTCAGGAGCTCCACACGGCTTTGTAGGCCCTGTTGGAATTAAAATCCCTGTTCTTGCAGATGAATCAACTGTTGATATGCATGACTGTATTGCAGGCAGCGGTAAGGAAGGTTTCCACATTAAACATGTAGAACCAGGCAGAGATTTTACTCCATTTATGACTGCAGATGTAAGAACCTGTAAAGAAGGTGACAAGTGTCCGGAATGCGGCGGAACTTTCTATATGAAAAAAGGAAACGAATTAGGCCACATCTTTAAGCTTGGAACTAAATATACAAAATCTATGAATGTAACTTACCTTGATGTAAGCGGAAAACCAGTAACTCCATTAATGGGATGTTACGGAATTGGTGTAGACCGTACTCTTGCCAGCATTATTGAAGGACATCACGATGACAAGGGAATTAAATGGCCTATGTCCATTGCTCCTTACCAGGTTTCAATTGTACCAATTCAGTACAAAGATAAGATGAAGGAAGTTGCAGATAAACTTTACGAAGATTTAACAAAAGCCGGAGTAGAAGTTCTTCTTGATGACAGAAACGAACGCCCTGGTGTTAAGTTTGCAGATTCTGAACTCCTTGGTTTCCCTGTAAGAATTATTGTTGGAGACAAAAACCTTCCAAACGTTGAAATCTCTATCCGTAAAGATGATTCAAAACAGCTGATTCCTTGCGAAGACGCCCTTGAGTTTATAACAAAATACGTAAAAGATGAGCTTGCTGCCTTAAATTCATAGAAAAGGAATAATTATGAAAAAATTAATTACTTTTTTAGCTGCAACTGCTTTTTTTCTTTCGGGACTTTTTGCTTTTCCAGGCTTTAATTCCTTTATAGAAGATAAGTCTGGAGAATTTGTATACTACAGGGACAATTCTTTTTCTCGCGAAAGCTATATAGGTATTCTTAGTTATGGTTCTTCTGCTTTCCAGATCAGATATTATGCCCCTGCAAGCCAGAATCTTCCTGAAAAAATTGTTGCAACCTTTTTTACAATTGATCCAGATGCAAATCATTTTGAAATGACCGGAGAAAATGTTGTCTTTGCTGATTATTCAAATTCTGAAGATATAGACATTGTAAATTACATGCATGATCTTCTTTATGAGTTTTCTTCACGCAGAGAAAAATTAATTGACATCACTCCGGACACAGAAGGCTATATTAAAAATGTAAGCCTTTCAGAAAACGGCTTAAAAGTTCCTTCAAATATGCTGCAGTTTGGCGGAGATATTACTTTTGTCTATGATGTAATCATCCCCTTCTTTAATATTAAAAGAATTGATGACGCAAAGGGAAATGCCGTTTTTGAATGTGTAGAAATTGGACTTGTTTCTTCTGGTGATGATCCTTTATTCGACACCTTTGTTAAGATTCCGGATTCCGGAAAAATAAAGATTAATTCCCTTAAGCCAAAAAAATCAAAGGCCTTAAAGGCTTCTTTAAATAATCAGTCAATTACTCTGGATCAGAGCTGGAGCCAAAAAATGGAAAATATGTGGACCCAGCAGGATGATGCAATTATCACCCTGGCAAGCTTGAATGCTGCTGCTCCATCAGACGATTATGTAAACTATTCTTTAATCAGAATGTTCTTAGAAAGTAAAGACGGCTATTATATTACCTTAGATAACTGTGACATAGTTTTTGATACTGCTCAGATTCGCATTTACTCAAAAAGTTACATTGCAGAAAGCTCTAAGGTTTATTACGGCATAAAATATCTTACACAGAACAGCAGTAATAAATATGATTACCTTTCTTTTGCTTCTACAAATTCAAACTATTTATTAAAGCGTTCTTATTACGATAAGCTTCTGAAATCTTACAAAAACTAATTATACATACCGCGGGAAATTGGAGAGCCTATTTCAATGCCTTCACTTCCCAGGTATGGCTGTATCTTTCCTTCAATTAAAATCTGAACACTATTTACTGTAGAAAAAGCTGTTGCTGTATATACAATCTGCATAACCTGGGCAAGGGTTCCTTCAACTCCATCGCCGTTAAACTCAAAGTTTTCATTAAAGTTCAGGTAAGCAACTCCATCAGAAACTCTGGCTCCAAGCAGCTTAGTTCCCTTTGGAATAAAAGACATACAGTCCTTTTCTGCAGAAAGACTGGTATCCGGTCCTTCTATAAGATAATTGATAGCTGTAGTTAATGGTGACTGCGATTTAGCAGCAGTTCTTTTTACAATTTTACGAATGATTTTTCCATCAGCATCAATCTTAATAAAACAAAGCTGATAGTCACTTTTAGCACTTACTTCCTGCTTTGGTTTTTCTTCTTCTTTTGCAGGCTTTTCTTCGCTGACAGGATTTTTTACTGCCTCTGTGATTTTTTCTTCAACCGCCTTTTTTGCGCCTTCGTTTATTTTGTTTTCAACATCTTCTACGACAGTCTGAACTTTATCCTGGATTGTTTTAGTAACAGATGGCTCTTCCTTTACATCAATTACAATTTCATCATCTTTAATAACAACTGTTTCTTTATTTTTATCTTCGTGTTTTTCTACAAACTCAGGATTTTTTCCGAATATACGTTCAAAAAAACCGGTATCTTTATAATTTGAAAGGATTTTATCTTTTTTTACAAGGAAAACTATTGCAACTAATATTATTGCAAGTAAAACACACGCTGTAGCAAACATTCCGTTGCTGGTCTTTTTAGATTTCTTCTTAGCCATACTCTAATTATCGGAATATGGCTAAGAAATGTTACAGATAAATTTATTTAGCTAAATACTCATTTATAGCGGCAGCAGCCTTGCGTCCTTCGCCCATTGCTAAAATAACAGTAGCGGCACCAAGAACGATATCTCCACCAGCCCATACCTTTGTATGACTTGTTGCCTGTTTTTCATCAACGGTGATGTGGCCCTTAGCATCTGCATTAAGACCAGGAGTTGTAGAAACAAGCAGAGGATTTGAACCGTTTCCTAAAGCTACAATCATTGCATCACAGGCAACATCATGTTCACTTCCTGGAATTGGAACTGGACTGCGGCGTCCAGAAGCATCTGGTTCACCAAGCTCGTAAGAAAGACAGCGAACTCCGGTAACATGACCAGTTTCGTCTCCAAGAACTTCTACAGGATTTTCAAGGAAGCGGAAGTTTACGCCTTCTTCTTCTGCATGTCCAATTTCTTCAAGACGGGCAGGCATTTCGTTTCTTGTACGGCGGTAAACAACATCAACGCTTTCGGCTCCAAGACGGAAGGCCATACGTGCAGCATCCATAGCAACGTTACCGGCACCACAAACAACTACATGTTTTGCCTCATAAATTGGAGTTGCGGCATGTTCTTTATCGTAACCTTTCATTAAGTTTGCACGGGTAAGATATTCGTTGGCAGAGAATACACCAATAAGATTTTCGCCAGGAATGTTTAAGAATTTAGGAAGTCCGGCACCGGTTCCAACAAAGGCAGCATCAAATCCTTTTTCGCTTAAAAGCTGTTCAAGAGTATTTGTTCTTCCTACCAGGAAGTTTAATTCAAATTTAACTCCCATTTTTTCAAGGTTTGCAATTTCTTCCTGTACAATCTTTTTTGGTAAACGGAATTCTGGAATTCCGTACATCATAACACCACCGGCTTTATGGAAAGCTTCAAAAACAGTTACATCATGACCAGCGCGGGCACAATCAGCAGCAACAGTAAGACCTGCAGGACCGGCACCAATAATTGCAACTTTCTTTCCGGTTTTTGCAGCAATCTGAGGAAGGGTAACTTTTCCGTTTTCTCTTTCCCAGTCAGCAACAAAGCGTTCAAGACGTCCAATTGAAACTGCCTTTTCTGCAGATTTGAAAACCTTACCTACAGTACATTTTCCCTGACACTGTTTTTCCTGAGGACATACACGACCACAAATTGCAGGTAATAAAGAGGTCTTTTTGATTGTATCTACAGCGCCCTTAAAATCTTCCTGAGCAATCTGTTTAATAAAGCCTGGAATATCAATATTTACAGGACAGCCTTCCATACAGAAAGGTTTTGCACACTGTAAACAGCGGTTAGCTTCTACAACTGCCTGTTTTGCACTAAAACCAAGGGCAACTTCCGACATAAGACGAGCCCTTTCTTTTGGATCTAAGGTAGGCATTTCCATTTGAGGAATTGCTGTTCTGTCTTTTGCCTTGAGCCCGCCATTTTTTTCAAGCTCTTTTATTTTTTTATATTCTTCATCAACATTAATTGCCATTTTTCTGCTCCTATTTACTTTGCTAATGCGTCAGCCTGCGCCATCATACGGCATTTATGATTATCGGCTTCTTCTCTGGACTTAAATGATTTCATACGCATCATCATATTATCCCAGTCAACTTCGTGGGCATTAAATTCAGGACCATCAACACAAACAAAGCGGGTTTTTCCACCAACAGATACACGGCAGCCACCGCACATTCCGGTTCCGTCAATCATAATTGTATTTAAAGAAACGGTTGTTTTTACGCCAAAAGGCTTTGTTGTTGCAGCACAGAATTTCATCATGATTGGAGGTCCAATTGCAATTACTTCTGCAGGAGGGCACTGACTTTCGCAGGCTTCCTGTACAGGGATTGTAGAAACACCCTTGCGGCCTGCAGAACCGTCATCTGTCATAATAATAACTTCGTCTGCAACTGCGCGCATTTCATCTTCCATGATGATTAAATCTTTATTTCTTGCAGCAATTACCATAATTACTTTATTTCCAGCTGCTTTATGTGCCTGAACGATTGGGAAACATGGAGCAACACCAAAACCACCACCTACAATCATTACAGGGCGGTCATATTTTTCTATTTTGGAAGGTTGTCCTAAAGGACCAAGAATTACAGGTAAAGAGTCACCTGCGTTCATTAAAGAAAGTTTGTAGGTTGAAGCACCAACTGGCTGAAATGCCAGGGCAATCCATCCTTCTTCTGCATTTGCGTCTGCGATTGTAAGGGGAATTCTTTCTCCAAACTCTGAATCAACCTGAACTATTACGAACTGGCCAGCTTTACGATTGCGTGCAATCTCCGGAGCATTTACACGCATAAAAAATACGTTCTCAGAAAGCTGTTTTTTTTCAATAATTTTAAACATTTTAAGTCCTTCTTCAATTTTGGATTTGTTGATATTTTACTATAAAGAAGGACTTATGGTCAATTTACTAAAGACCTGCAAAGACTGTCAGATAAGCACCAATACCGGTTGCCTGGAAGCTTGTTATAAAGCTTGAAGACTGTACGGAAATACCTGCCCTTACTTCTGCAAGGCGGATATTAAAGGCCAGACCTGCTTTATGCTCGTAAATCTGGTCAATATAAGAAGTGTTTACATTAACAGTGATGATATTTGCAAGACTTAATCTTACTCCAAAATTATATTCAGGGTAGAAATCAACCTCTTCTATATTTGAAGAGAAAGGATGTCTTACAGCAAAACCTGCCATTCCGGTCAAAGTAAAGTTTCTTGAATGGAAAGGATCAAAAACTGCTGTAATGTTGAGTTTAAGAGGACGGTTAATTACGTACTCGCATACACTTGTAGACATTGGAGTTGAGGTTGTTTCTGGCTGTGCAGAAGAAATTGTAGCTGCAGTTGCCTCATAATTAAATTCGTAACCAACTGAGGTCTTATAATTTAAACGGCCAGGGAATATTGGAAAACGATAATTTACAGAAACATTAAAGGCTTTTGTATAACCCCAGCCGATACCGCCTTCCATATCGAAACCAAAGTTTTTATTACTAAAGGCATCTGTAAGAATGGTAAGAAGGTCCTGAGGATTAAAGGCAACACCGCTGTCTGTAAAGAATTTAGAAATATCACAGATTCCGTACATAGCAGCTACACCATTTACGTTTACGCTGAATTTTCCGCTTTCGTCATTTGTAACGGTTGCTTTAGCCGATTCCAGGGCACCATGAACAACAGGAAAGAAGAGTGAAGGAGAAAAATTTAAGCTTAATCTTCTTATCTTCAAATCTACAGGAACTTTTGCATAGGCAAATAAATCAAGATTAAAACTTGCTTCTGCTTCAATATCTTTGTTTAATTCGTTACCGTTTCCTAAGAAATCAATAATTCCTTTTCCAAGACCGATATTTCCATATAAATCGACACCAACAATGGCTCCAACCTTAAACTTGTTAAAGTTCAGGTTAATTCCAACATCCGGAGAAACCTCGGCAATAAGGCCAAAGCCTGATTTTGGAAGGGTATTTGCCATATCCTTTAAGTCAATTGTAATTATACCGTCTCCTGTAAAGAAGATGTCTTTTATAGAAAAATAGTTATTTGACAAATTAACAGGAAGGTTTGCTTCAACTTCAAGAAGTCTATGATCAAACAGGTTTCCGGCACTTGCAATAGAGCTTAATAAGAATAAGGTAGAAATAAAAGTAATTAGTCTTTTCATAAACTCCTCCTTACTGGAAATTTAATGGCAGTGTTCCGT
>JAEESZ010000008.1 GCA_016286535.1 Treponema sp.
ATGCTAATATCATCCTGGCGGATTATTTTCTAACGCATTTGCTATTTACAGAATTTTTTTCTTATTTTTTTAATCCAGAAAATTATAGTTTAAGAATTTTAGAGCGAATGTGATGTGCTCGCACTTCGTGTGAGCAGAAAGCTGCAAAAGAAAGTAAATGCTAAAATAATCCTGGCGGATTATTTTTTTAACGCAGTTTTGTTTCACAAAACTGCAGACGTGAGCAAGTAGTTTTTAGTTGAAAACCTGGTTTTTACTCACGTCACAGCTTAGGGATAGTAGCTGCGAGCTTGCGAGTTCCAAAGCGGAGCTGACTGACCCGTGCGAAGGAAGCTCTGCGGAGGAATGGAGCGCTTATGCGCGGAACAGCGGATAGCCCGACCCGCCAGTTTTTGCTCAGCAAAAACTGGGTAAGGTGGCTTTAGCCACCGACGGGAAGCCCCTGAAATAAAGCCAGGATGAGTCCCTGAAATTCTCGAAAATCTCCCTTTTTAAAACCAAAATCTGACTCAGTAAAAATCCTTAAAAATGTCTTTTTTGTTGTCTGAAATTTAGACTATAATATAGTAGAAAAAGACTGAAAATTGATAAAAATGTTGACAAATATATCTTTATAAAATATCATTATAAATGACAATTCAGAAAAAAATGTCTGTCTTGTTTAGCTGCGGGACCCTTTTATCGGGGTCTTTATTTTTTTATGGCCCCTGGCTTTTTTTAGAAGAGAGAAGTAGCCGGAAGGGTGTAAATTAAAGAAAGTAGAAAAAACAATATTATATTTATGCGGCTAAAAACCGCAAAGGAGATTATTTATGTGTTTTACTAACACAGGAAAAGGATTAAAGCATATAGTTCTTTTTTTAATTATTTTAGGAGTGAATTTTACTGCTTTAAATGCTAAAGCAAAATCAAAATCGAATATGGTAAAAGAGGAGGAAGGATTCTACTACGGTTATGGAAAAGCCTCTTCTTTTGATGAATCAAATTCAATTGCAAGAAAGGACCTGATCGAAAATGCATTAACTGCAATGGTTCGTCTTTCAAATCCTGCTGCAAAAAAAGTTACAGTTGCAGTTGAAACTGTAGACGCAAGACTTGGAAATCTTAAACCTTTTGATCAGAGTAAAAGTGGTGACAATGTAACTTACAGAATTAAAGTTACTGACTGGGAAAAAAATGAAGCAGCTTACCAGAAAAGTCTTCGTGAATCTCTTCTTTCAGATTACAACAAACTTCTTACATCAAAAGATATCGCAGCTAAATTAGAAATCGGTGCATCAGTTTTAGCTAATCTTGAAAAAAATGGTGAAACCGAGTTACTTACTTACCAGGAAGGAGCAACTGAACTTCTTTCAAGAAAAGTTGAAAATCTCTGCAAAGACGCAGTTGAAACTTTCAATTTTTCTTTTTCTAAAAAAGACTGCCTGCTCCAGGCAAATCCGGAAATCATTCTTACTGTAAAAGATAATTCAGACTCTCCTGTTTCTGGTCTTAAATTAAAGACTGTATGGACAGCTCCATATGTTTCTATTATCTCTGAAGCTTCTGAACTTGAAGAAGTTGTGGCTTTTGTAACAACTGACTCTACCGGTTCTGCAAAAATCGATTTCCCTCTTTCAGATGCTTATATGGACTCTGTTCTTGAACTTACTGTTTCAACTTCTTTTGGAGCTGAAAAATTTGTTTCTCCACAGATGCGTGTAATTGACAATATTTCTGCAGTAGATGCCAGATATTATACTGTTTCTGATATTAATCAGACTTTTGCTTTTGTAAATGTTGAAGGCGGAGAATTTATGGCTGGTGCTCTTGCTCAGGATGTAAAGGCTGCTAAAAAAGAAGCTGCACGCCAGGTAACTGTTGAAGAATTTGCCATGGCTGTAAATCCTGTAACAAACTTCCAGTATGCAACATATCTTTATCTTACAAGAAATGATGATGCTCCTGAATATTTTGTAAACTCTGATTACAACGGTCAGTTACAGCCTGTAATTGGTGTTTCTTTTGAAGATGCCGAAGCTTATGCTGCATGGCTTTCTGAACAGACTGGAGAAAAATTCCGCCTTCCAACAGATGATGAATGGGAAAAGGCTGCAAGAGCCGGTCAGGAAATTGTTTACCCATGGGGTGATGACAGCCCTGCAAGCGCTAAAAATGCAAATTACAAGGGTAACGGAAAATACAAGTTTACTTCTCCTGTAGGAGCTTATGAAACAGGTATTAATGCTCTTGGTATTGCAGATATGTCTGGTAACGTATGGGAATGGACTTCTTCTATGAGAAATCTTGCAGAAGATTCTGAAATGAGAACAGTTAAAGGTGGTTCATGGATGGATGGACCAAACGATTTAAGAATATCTAATTATAAAAACATTGAAAAATCAAACAAATATCCTGATGTTGGATTCCGTTTGGTAAAGGAGGTTTCTAAATGAAAAAGATTTTAAAAGTATTGTTTACAGTTCTTTTGGCAACCAGTGTTGTTTCTTGTCTTTCTACAAATGTAGATGATGGAGATCCAAACGTAGCAAAAGGTATTAGTGCATGGAATTCAAGAAGTCCAGAAGCTGCTACTGCTTACTGGTCTGACATTGAAGATCCTGCAGAACAGAAAAAATTCTTAAATTATGTAACTTTATTCAATGCTGGTCAGGCTGCATTGGATGGAACTGAAGGGGTAAAAAACTCAGGCAAATTAATTTCGGCAAGTAATACAGCCCTTTCAAAATTCAAGGCTCTTGATTCAAGACTTGAAATTCCTGCAGATGTAAAAGAGAAGGGTATTGATTTATCTGTTGTTTGTATTGACCACCTTCTTGCTGCAGAAAAAATTAAAGATGCAACTGATATGTACAACCTTTCTGTAAAAGTTTATGGAAAGAGCGACAAATTCAGTGGTGTTGTTAAAGAGATTGATGTTTGTAGATCTATTGAAGCAAAGAGACAGTCTGTATTAGACGAAATCGAAAAAATCAATTCTATTGAAGATGTTGATGAAAGAATCTTTGCCTTAACTGAATTAAAAGACAAACTTTCTGGTTACGATGCAGAAGTTACAAAAATTGTAAATGCTTCTGAAGTCGGAAAAACTGCAGGTGTATCTGCTTTCCAGAAAAGATTTAAGAAATTAAATCAGGATGTTGCTATTCAGCTCGAAGGTGCTTATCGTGATAAGATTTATGATTTCAAAGAGCGTATTGGCGAAGAATTTGCCCGCCAGATGGTTGCTAAAGAAAACGGTAACTATAAACTTGAAGAAATCCTGAACCACTATCAGACTATCGAAAAGAATATTAATGACATTTATGCAGAACTTCTTGATTTTGCCGACAAACATAAGCAGAACGTTGATCAGGATGTAATTGATGAAGTTACTTTCCAGAAAAATGATCTTTCTGCAAAAATTGCTCAGATTAACAAAGAAATTGCCCGCGAAAAAGAAATTGCCAGCCGTGGAAAAACTGTTATGCCTCTTATGATTGGTTTGTTCAATCCAGCTCCAGGTTCTTCTGCAGAAAGCAAAAAATCACGTCCTGCAAAATTCAGCGCTACAAATCAGAAGAAAGCTGAATACTGGTGGGGTATGGTTTCTATTCCAAAGGGCGAAATGAATGACCTTGTAATCACTTTAAAAGACAACAGAAATGTTCGTGTTTTCAATGAAAATACTAAGAGTGGAAAATTAATCGAAAAGAACAACCTTAAAGACCTTGTAAGCCGCAGTTCAAGAGTAGGTAACTCATGGCCTGTATTAAATGCAGGTGCTCAGCTTAAGGGTTCTAACTACTTCTTTGAAATCGATAAAGGTAAAACAGAAGAATATTCTGGTGAAGTAGTAGTTTACAGTTCATTTATAACAAGGATGCGTTAGTATGAAATTAGGAAAAAAGAGTATAATTACAATTTGTGCAGCTGCCTTAGTTGTTGTTGCTGCTGTTGTTGGTATTGTTATTTGGAAGGCTCAGCCAAAGGGTGCAGTTGCTGCAGTTTCAACCTTACCTGATTCTTTGAATCCGGTTCTTGAACAGAATACCTCTGGTTTAAATGCCAGCGAACTTATTTTTGATGGTCTTACCAATTTTGAAGTAGATCCTCAGACAAATCAGCTTTATACAGAACTTGCTCTTGCAGAAAGCATTGAGCAGAATCAGAAAGATAAAAAGACTTATACAATTACTCTTCGTGAAGATGTTGTATGGCATGATGAAAGTCCTTTAATTGCAGAAGATGTTGTATATTCTTACAATGCTTATGTTCTTGAAGAAAATAAATCTCCAAAAAGAGATTACATCAATTCTTTCATTGAAAGCGTAGAAGCTGTTGATGATAAAACTGTAAAGATTGTTTTCAAGAATCCTATTCCTGAATTCCGTGCTTACCCTGTACTTACATTCAAAATCATTCCTTCAAGATTTGAAGGAAAAAATATGGATGTAAATATGCGTGACGGAGAACTTGAAAGACGTTTCGCTACAGAACCAATTGGTACTGGTCCTTACAAACTTCAGAGCTGGGAAATCGGTAAATGGCTTACTTTCAAAGCTAATGGTCTTTATTTTAGAACTGTTCCAAAGGTAGATTCTATCGTTATTAAACGTGTAATTGACCCTATCGTTCGTATGAATGAATTAAGTAAAGGTCGTGTAAATCTTGTTCTTGAAACAAATCCTATGGATAGAGAAACTGTTTCAAAAATGGCTAAGGTTGATATCAATTCTTATATGCCATATGCTTTCTATAACCTTTCTATCAATACTGAGTTATTCCCTAAAGCAGAAGGCCGCCAGGCAATGGCAAAGGCTTTGAACAAGGCTGAACTTGTACCTGGAATTACAGATAAAGAAGAAGGTGTTGTTCTTAACTACGGTCCTTTCCCTTCAAATCTTTTTGAAGTAAATATTCCTGAATATGCAAATACTCCTCTTCCAGATCTTATGCCTTATGACTTAACAAAGGCTAAGAAACTTGCTAAGACAGGAGATGTTCAGGGACAGAATGCAAAACTTATTTACCCTGATTCTATGGGTGATTTTGGTAAACAGCTTGCAGAAGGTATTGCAAAACAGCTTGGTGAAATTGGTCTGAACGTAGAAGTAAAACGTACTGGTGACCAGGTATTCAAGAGAATGGTATTCAAAGAAAAATCATATGAACTTGCTTTGATGTACTATGAAGGATTTGATAATATCTACTCTACAATCGGAAGTCTTTACAGAAGTAAATCTGAAGAAAATATTACTGGAATTGCAAATAAAGAACTTGATTCCCTCTTTAGTGACTGGGAAAAAGAAGTTGTTACTTCAAACTGGATTGACCTTACTTTACAGGTTAACAAAAAGGTTTGTGATTTATCTCCTACAATTGCCCTTTGCTCTTTACAGAAAGATGTTTACTCTCGTGGTTTAGCTAATGTTTATATTGCAACAGATAACCCATTTCTTTCTGCAGAAGAATGGAAATTCAGTAACTAATTTCTCGAGGTTTAAATGCGATTCTTACGCTTTTTAGTTAGAGAATTGCTCCTCCACGGCATTGTTTTTGCCGTGGTGGGAACAATCGTTCTCTCATGTTTATATCTTGTTTCTATAGGAGCACCTGCTGATGCCTATTTAGACGCTGGCAGGTCTTTTTTACTTTTTATTTCTGGTAATGCAAACTCAAGAACTGTAGGTTTTACTTCCGGTCAAATTATTGTTGCGGGTGCAATTCAAACTTTCCCACTGGCAATGATTTCTCTGGTTTTTGTTATACTTATTGCTCTTGTCTGCTCTTCTTATGCCGTAACAAGCCGCTATATGGCTGTACATTTTGCAAAGAAGAATAGTGAAGTGATTGAAAAAATCTGGTCTTTTATAGCTTCTATTCTTGCTGCTGTTCCATTGTTTATTGGCTTCTGGGTAGCATATGTGTCATTTGGAAACGGGGTTCCTCTTTTCTTTATTGCACTTGTAACTGTTATTCTTGGCGGCCTTTCCTGGGATGCAACAAACTTCTTAAAGACAGATATGATTAATCAGGTAAATCAGACTCATGCAATTGTCTTTTCTACCCTGGGAAGAAATCTTGGAAAATTTTTCCCTTTACCTGGAACTTATTCAGGTTACCTTTTCCAGGCTTCATTACCACGCTTTATTCCTTATCTGGCAGGTAAGGTACCAGCTATAATTGGCTCTGTTACTATTGCAGAAATTGCTTATAGTTTCCCTGGTCTTGGAAGTAATCTTATTGATGCCCTTGTTCAGACAAACACAGATTTGCTTGTAACTTCTGTATTTGTTCTTTTGTGTATCAATGCCGTTGTTTCTTTCCTTGTAAAAACTATTTTGTTCTTAATTTATCCGAGGGTTTATGAAAAAGCAATTTAACATTTTAAAATATACTCTTGTAGTAATATTTGTATTTCCCCTGATTCTTTCCTGGTTCCCATGGACCTGGTTTAACGGCCTTTTTCCTAAGGCTTTACAAGATGAAGGCTATGTTCCAATTCTCTTTAATTCTGTAAAAGAACTTTCAATTACCTTAGTTTCTACAATGATTTTTGCCATGCTTATAAGCTATCTTTTAGGATTTGTAAGCGTATTATCACTTAAGGTTGGACGTTTCTTTTCTAATATTTTAAATGCGATTGAATCAATTCCATCAATTTTGATTGCACTTTTCTGTTATGCACCTGTTTCTGGAGCACTTGCAAAGTCTTCCGGTCAAACTTCTGCATTTCTTTCTCTTACAGTCTTTGTTCTTGCCTCAACAGCAACAGTTTTACCAGAAGCTGTAAGAAGTATTTCTATTCCTCTTTCTGATTTGTATCATCAGAAATACAGTGTTTCTTTCCGTTCATACGGCTTTGCTAAAGGAAGAATCCTTGCAGTCCTTATGAAAACAGCTTTAATGAGAGATACCTTAAAACGTGTTGTAGCTGGAATCTTACTTAAAACTCTGGTTCTTGATACCTCATTCGGCTTTGTAATTCAGGTTGGTCTTGGTGCAACCGGTACACCTCAGCATACAAGCCCTGGTGCTTTAATTGCTCTTTACCGTCGTACACTCTTAGGCTTTGATGGAACTCCTTCTATGTTCTGGATTCCTTCAATTATCCTAATTGCTTTAAGCGTAGCTTTCCTTATAGTACTTGGTGACAAGAAGGAGGAAGTATGAAACCAGTAGAATTAAAAGATTTTTGTATTCATCTTAGAGACAGAATTACATTTAACAAATGTGATTTTTCTATTGAAGAAGGTTCTGCTTCTGTAATTATGGGACCAACAGGAACCGGAAAATCTGTATTCCTTAAATCTATTGCCGGCATTTTGCCTATGCATATCTTCAATTTTGAAGGCAGCATGAAGGTAAATGGTATTGATGCCTATGTTGACGGCAATAAGATGAATTATGAACAGTGGACAAAAATTGAACAGTCAGGACTTATGTTTATTCCTGCAGAAACTGCTCAGGTAATGAACTCTGCTTTGACTCTGGATCAGAACCTTGCCCTCCTGGCACCGGGCTGCAGACCAGAAATTGTAAGACGCTTAAAGGAATTCTTTACCCTTGATTTTGAAGCCTTTGCAAGACTTTATCCAGATGAGGTTTCTGGTGGAGAAATGCAGAGAATTACCCTGATGATCCTTCTTTCCCGTAAGGGAAATCTTGTTCTTCTTGATGAACCAACTGTAAACCTTGACCGTAACCTCAGAAAGAATTTTGTTGAATTCTTAAACAAAGAAATTCTTTGCGATAAAACAAAGACCTTCCTTATGGTTAGTCATGACCTTGATTTTATTAAGAGACTTACTTTAACTGATGCTTATAAACTTGAAAACGGAGTTTTAAGCAGAATTGAAGAGCTTCCTGAAATGGAAGGCTATGAAAAGCCTGAAGCAAAGAAGGGGGCATCTGGTTCTGCAATTGAATTAAAAGATGTTGCTCAGTATTACATTAAGCGCGGACTCTTTGGAGAACGCAAATTCAAGGCTTTTGAAGGTTTAAATCTTACTTTTGAACGCTCTACAATTTACGGAATTACCGGACCTTCAGGCTGCGGTAAGTCTTCTACAATTAAGGCAATTCTCCGCCTGCTTGATGAAACTTCCGGACAGATTCTTATGGAAGGCAATGATCTTGTTGCCTTAAAGCCAAAAGAAAATGGCCGCGATCCTAAAGTTTTCAAGCCTTTCAGAAAGAGAATGGCAGTTGTTCAGCAGGATTCCCGCTTTTCTTTCTTCCCTGACTTAAAAATCAGAGATTCTTTTAAACAGATTGTAAATGCAGGAAACGAAGGTACTGTAGAAGAACTTGCAGAAAATCTTGAAAAGGTTGGCCTGACAAAAGCTCATCTTGACTTAAAGCCACAGATGCTTTCTTCCGGCGAAATGAAGAGAATGGATATTGCCAGAGCATTAACTGCAAAGCCTGATATTCTTCTTCTTGATGAACCATTTGCACACATTGACTTTGATACACGTCTGCATGTTATGAAAGTAATTTCTGATTATCTGGCAAATCATGCAACAATTCTTGTTGTCGTAACTCATGAAGATTTTGACTTAAGATACTTCATTGAAAAGAATTACGACTTTCCTGAACTTGTAGGAATGTATGCAATAGAAAAATAAGTCTTAAAGATTATTTTTCAAAAATAAAAGGCGGGCAAAAGCAGCTGATTGCTTATAACTTTCAGCTTCTTATGTCCGCCTTTCTTTTTTATAAGTATTGTAATTAATCTGAATCGTGTAGATTAATCTTAAACCTTAAACTTCTTAACTTCAGAAGTTAATGAATCAATACTGTTTTTGTTTTCGAGGGTAAGGGTGTTTACAATATTTACTGCTTTATTAATCTGTTCAGCACCGCTTGCCATTTCATTCATACCACCGTTAATTTCTTCTGTAATGGCAGTCATGTTTCTTGCTTCGTTAGTAACCTGATTACTTCCTTCCAGCATCTGAACAGAACTCTGAGAAACTTTTTCTGCAATATTGTTCAGAATATTCATAGATTCTCTGATTTGAAGTCCGTTTTGCGATTGATTTTCCATATTTGTACGGATGGCTTCTTCTTGCTGGGCAACTGTGTTTACCTCCGTTGCAATCGAATTGAATTTATCAACAACCTCATCTGCGTAGCCCATAACCAGATTTATAGAATCTGTAATTTTTACAAGTTTAGTTTCAATGTTCATTGTCTGTTCAGCAGAAGATTCAGCAAGTTTTCTAACTTCATCTGCAACTACTGCGAAACCTTTTCCTGAATCACCGGCGTGGGCAGCTTCAATTGCCGCATTCATGGCAAGAAGGTTTGTTTCTTCTGCAATTGCACTGATTACCGTACTGATTTCAAGAAGTCCCTTAGATTCTTCAGAAACTTCGCGGATGGCGTTTGTAATTTTTTCGAGAGCCAGACGACCAGATTCTGAACTTTCTGAAAGGCGTCCAATATTCTGTCCGTTTTGAACAAGGGTAGAGGCAACCTTATCGATATTTATAATAAGCTCGTTTATGGCATTTGAGGATTCTGAAATATTTGCGGTCTGCTCCCCAATCAATTTATTAAGATTTTCAATTCCTCCGGAAATATGTTCCATTGTAGTACTTGTTTCTGTAACACTTGCAGACTGATTAATGGTCTGATTTTTAATACTCTGAATATTGGCAGAGATTTCATTTATGGCAGAAGCGGTTTCTGTCATGTTTGAAGCAAGTTCAGCGCCAACATTATTCAAATTATCAGACTGCTGCTGAACTGTAGCAACAAGCTCCCTGATTTTTTCAAATGTTTTGTTAAAATAGAGGGCCATATTACCAATTTCATCTTTAGATTTTATATTAATTTTATGAGTTAAATCTCCTTCACCTTCAGAAATATCTTTGAGCATGCTTGCAAACTTTTTAATCGGTTTTGTAATTTGTAAGGCAAGGAAGAAACCGATAGAAAGAATGATAAGGAAATCTACACATGAAGCAAAAATCACAAAGTTTTTAAGCCATACAGATTTTCCGCTTATTCCAGAAAGGTTTTCATTCAGGTAAGAAATCTGTTCATCAATGAATTTTTCTACATGTTCATTAAGTTCTTCTGCGTAAGGGTCGAATTTTTCCATGAATTCGTTTCCTTTGTCAGGACCAAATTCAATGTATGTATTAGCCATTTGCTGACCCATTTTGTAAAAGTCTTCAAAATCGACCTGTATTTCTTTAATTTCATTGACCTGTTCTGTTAGATTTCTTTCTTTGTAAAGATCATAAAAGTCGTTCAATATTTCTCTTACAGAATTTGCATGACTTTCTGCTTCCTCAAAACCATCATCATAGCCTTCTGCACCTCTTGTTGCAGAAATATCCGTAAGCCATTGCTGTACCTGAATAATATGTAATTGTAGATCTTTAGCCTTAAAGGTGTAGGGAATAATCGTTTTTTCTGATTGACGGGCTAGTGATATAAAACTATTAGAATTTGTAACAGTGAAAAGCATTAATATTAAAATTGCCAGCGAAGCTATTATGTAGCCGAAAAAGATTTTAATAAAAAGAACGTTGTTATGTTTTGTTTTAGATGAGGAAGCCATAATAAAATCTCTCTTATAAAATAATATAATATACTTATAAAAATATATCCTATTTAATTATATTGTCTCTTATTATCTAGTCAAGAAAAAGAAAAAAAGTTAAAAAGGCCAGCCTTGTTAGTTGACAATAATAAATAAAAGTTGTAATATTCTGGCCGTTAGTTAAAACTAACATAATCTCCGTATGGAGATAAAAAAAGTCTTTGGGTTGAATAAAATTACCCGAAAAAAAGGAAAAATTTATGCTTAAAAAAATGTTTTCTGGAATTTGTTTATCAGCTTTGATAATGGGAGCAGCTTTTGCAGATGAAAGCTTTACTTTTTCTAATGAACTGTCTTCTGATATAGTTTCTATTTCCGGTGGAAATGCAGAATTTGCAGGAATTAACGATGAAGTTTCTGTAGAATTTAAGACTGAACGCTTTGATGCCGCAATTACAGCTTCTATGGCTCTTTCTTCTTTCGATACAGGAAGTGGAAATGCCCTTTACTTTGGTTATAATGCAGATTCTGCATATGCTTTGGGAATTGAAGACTGGTACATTGAATTCCGTCCTTTTGATATCTTAACTTTTGGTATTAATGATACAATTAATACTTCAGGTTCATATCTCCCTGTAGCAGATGCAAATGCTGCCAACGGAAATATCGGTTCAGAAATTGCACTTGTTCTTAGACCTGTAAAAGGTTTACGTTTGAGCGCAGGAATGGGAAAGGTAAATTACTTTGGTAAAAATACTCCTTCTAAACCTGTTGTTAATTTTGGTGCAGATTATGAAAACGAAATCTTTTCTGCAGGCCTTGCATTTACTGATCTTGCAAACGATTTTGGTTTTGGTATCTTTGCGTCTTTTACAGGACTTGAAGGTTTAAGCCTTACAAGCGGTTATTCATACAACGATAAGGGAGATCTTCCTGTTACAGGAAATATCTTCCTCTTTGGTGCTGCTTACGAAAAAAATGCCCTTTCTTTAGCCTGTGATTTTGCTTCAAACTTTGCTAAAGATGCTTCAGATAACCTTTATCTTGCAGGAACTGCTGCTTACCAGTTTACAGATTTAATTGCTGCTGCCTTTACAACATCTTTTGTAACAGGCCTTGCTTCAGATGCTTCTAAAGTTATTACAATTGAACCGGATGTAATCTTCACATTCGGAAACAACGAAGTTTCTGCAGGAATCTGCTTTGAAATTGCTGATGCCCTTACAGTAACTTTACCAGTAAGCTGGACATATAGCCTTTAATTAAAAATATCGCTAAAATCATACCATTCTGCCTTTTATAAATGCAGGATGGTATTTTTTTTAACGGGACAATATATGCAGAAACTGGATGTTAAATTAATTGCTTTGGATCTGGACGATACTCTTTTAGATAATAACCGCGGCATAAGCGATGCAAATGTAAAAGCCCTGCAGGAATGTGCAAAACGCGGGATTTATATAGTTCTTTGTTCCGGAAGGGCAGAGAATGCAATTTTACCATTTGTACGCAGACTTGAAATTGCCGGAATGGAGCAGGGCCGCTATCTGATTGCCATAAATGGCTGCAGTATTTTTGATATGCATAAAAGAAATCAGATTTTTTGCAGTAAGGTGGACAGCAGCGTTCTTTTAAGGGTTAATCAGATTGCAGAAGAATACGGCTTAAAATCTGAAGTTTATACACCAGATACCATTTACTATAACAAATGTACAGAATGGACTAAGCTTGATGTAGATTTGTGCGGCCTTAAGGGGCAGGAAGTAGAGGATTACGAAAATCTTTTAAGGCAGGGCTTTACCAAAATGCTGGTTCCCGGAGATCCTGAACTTTTACAGACTTTACAAAAACAGTTAAAGGAGGAACTTGGTTCTAAAGCCGTAATTTTTACAAGTAAACCCTACTTTCTTGAAATTCTTCCTCCTGCCTGTGGAAAAGGGGAGGCTGTTTCTTATCTTGCAAAGCATATCGGCATTCCTGTTGAAAAAACAATGGGCTTTGGCGACTCTATGAATGATGAATCAATGTTCAAATTATGCGGATATGGAATTGCCATGCAGAATGCCCTTCCATATATAAAAAGCATTGCAAGTTATGTAACCCGCCTGGACAATAATAACAGCGGAATTGCTGATTTTTTAAGGGAATATGTACTGTAAAAAGTAAAATAGCCCGTAAAAAAATAAGGCTGCCCGTGAAAAGTTTTTGAAGTGCACTTCATTTGAAAACTCCGGGGCAGCCCTTTTTTTGCTTTGATCAGCTTACTGAAAAATTTCTGGAATTAGAATACAGTAATAACATCTCCGTTTGGATATTTTTTTGTAATGTATTCTTTTACCTTATCGCTCTGTAAAGCTTTTACTAAGGCCTGGATTTCTGCCTTATTTTCGTTACCGGCTTTTACTGCAATAATGTTTACGTATGGCGAAGAAGAACCTTCAACAAAAAGTCCGTCTTTTGCAGCAGAAAGTCCTGCTGGAATTGCATAGTTTCCATTAATAACAGCAGCGTCTACGTCGTTAAGAGTTCTTGGTAATGAAGCAGCTTCAATTTCGCGGAACTTTAATTTTAAAGGATTTGATTTTACATCAAGTGGAGTAGCGGTAAGACCTGCTCCTTCTCTTAAAGTAATTAAACCTGCTTCCTGAAGAAGAAGAAGGGCACGGCCTTCGTTTGTAGGGTCATTAGGAATTGCAATAGAAGCCTTCTTTTTCAAGTCTTTTACAGATTTTACTTTGTTTGAATAAAGGGCAAATGGTTCAACGTGAATTCCACCTGCATTTACCAGGTGATATCCTTTTTCTTCATTGAAAGAATTAAGATATGGAATGTGCTGGAAATAGTTTGCATCAAGGTCACCTGCTTCTACGGCATCGTTTGGTGTAACATAATCTGTGAATTCAATTACTTTTAAAGTAATTCCCTGGGCAGCTAAATCATCTTTTATAAGATTAAGAAGTTCTGCGTGAGGTTCTGGAGTTGCACCAACTTTAAGAGTCTGTGCAAAAAGGCTTGCTGCAAGAAGTGCAATTCCTGCAAGTGATAATAATTTTTTCATAAGTTATCTCCTTTTCTTTTGTATTTTTAATACCTAGTAATTTAGTAGGTTTAATGTTTTTAGTCAATAGACTTTGTGATTTTTTATCTCTTTGACATCATTTTATTTACAATTTTTGTTCCGGCGAACTGGATCAGGGCAACCATAATAATGATTACAATTACAGAGGCAATCATAATTCCGGTTTTAAAACGCTGGTAACCGTAACGAATGGCAAGGTCACCAAGGCCTCCGCCGCCCAAGGTTCCTGCCATGGCAGAATAACCAATCAGATTTATGATTGTAAGGGTTATTCCGGAAATTACGGAAGGTAAGGCTTCAGGAATGAGGACCTTGTAAATAATCTGCCAGTTGGTTGAGCCCATTGCCCTTGCGGCCTGAATCATACCGGGATCAACATCGTTCAAGGCTGTTTCTGTAATTCTTGCAACAAAGGGGGCTGCCGCAACTGAAAGGGGAATAATGGCAGCCGCTGTTCCAATTGCAGTGCCCAGAATACGTCTTGTAAGAGGCAAAAGAACTATCATAAGAATTACAAAAGGAAAAGAACGGAATACATCAATAATTCTGCTTAAAATTGAATTAAAAAGAGGTTTTGGGGTAATTCCAAAACTGTTTGTTACATTCAGGAGAACTCCCAGAGGAAAGCCTATTATGAGGGCAAAAATAGTCGAAAAAATAACCATCAATAAAGTCTGAAGGGTAGAAGTTCCTACCAAAATAAAAATCTGATTCATTACTTATCCTCCTCAATTTCTATGCCTTCTTCTTTAAGGAAGGAAATGGCTTTCTGAACTTCTTCTTCAGGGCCCAAAATATCAATAATCATAGAGCCTATGTCTTCGTTTGGAAGGTGCTGAATTCCTCCTGCCCGAATATTTATATCAACATTAAATTTTTTACAAAGACTGCTGATTACAGGCCTGCTGGTTGCTTCGTTTATAAAGCGGAGAATATATTTTCCACCTTCCTGTGACCATCTGAGCAGGCCTTCATTACTGTCATCACCCTGGTTTTGAACAATATTTTTAATAAAGGCTTTTGTAGTCTGAGTCTGAGGATTTGTAAAAATCTGACTAACGGTGTTTTCTTCAACTACCTTTCCGTTTTCTATTACTGCTACATATTCACAGGCATCGCGGACAACTTCCATCTGATGGGTAATCATAACTACTGTAAGGTTCATTTTTTTCTGAATTTCACGGATTAAATCCAGAATGGAACGGGTAGTCTGAGGGTCAAGGGCAGAGGTTGCCTCGTCGCAGAATAGAATATCAGGATTTGTAGCAAGGGCTCTGGCAATGGCAATCCTCTGTTTTTGTCCACCGCTTAAGGTAGAAATTGGTGCATTTGCCCTGTCTGCAAGGCCTACCAGGCTCAGCATTTCCTGAACTCTCTGTTCAATTTCATCTTTTGGTCTTCCGCAGATTTCCAGAGGATAGGCAACGTTTCTGGCTGCAGTTCTTGAAGTGAAAAGATTAAAATTCTGAAAGATCATACCAATCTTTCTTCGTCTTTGAATTAATGATTTTTTTGAAAGGTTATCAACTCTTTCTTCGTTGTAGTAAACGGCTCCGCTGTCAGGTTTTTCAAGCAGGCTGATTAATCTTACCAGGGAAGATTTTCCTGCTCCCGATTTTCCAATAATTCCAAAAATTGTATTATCAGGGATATTTAAAGAAATATCGTTTACAGCTTCAATAAAACCGTCTTTTGTTTTGTAGGTTTTTTTAAGGTTTTCCAGTTTAATTTGCATAGTAAAATAATGCTAAAAAAAGAATTTTTTTGCAATATTATGTTATAATTTCAATATGAAGAGAAAAGGTTTATTACTAATTTGTTTAATTATTTCATTAAATTTATATGCCCAGTTTTCAAGTTCAAGCGACTTCGTAACAAGAATCTGGACTACTGCCGACGGACTTCCTGCCAATTCAGTTTCAAGTGTTATTCAAACTTCAGACGGTTATATGTATTTTGGAACCTATGAAGGTCTTGTAAAATTTGACGGATATGATTTTATTACCATAAATAAGTATTCTGATTATCAGGGAAAAAAATACGGCTTTGTTTCTGCCCGTGCTTTGCTTGAAGATTCTGAGGGAAACTTATGGGTTGGTTCAAATGATGAGGGTGTTTATAAAATTGAGGGCGATTCCTGCATCAGCTTTACAACTGCAGACGGTCTTTGCAATAACTCTGTAAGAAGTCTTGCCGAAGATAAAAATCACAATATCTGGGTTGGTACAGCTTCCGGTATTGTATATATCACACCATCAGGAAAAATAGAAAAGCCTGAATGTGTAGATGATGTAGATTTGAGTCATGTTCTGGTAGAAAAGCTTTACTGCGATACCGCTGGAAGAATATGGATGCTTACCAACGATGTAAAAGGCCTTTATATTTATGGTGAAAAAGCCTTTATACGTTATAAAGACCTGGATTTTATGGGGGACTATATTGCAAGCGGAATTGGTCAGGATTCAAGCGGTACTTTCTGGTTCAGTCTTGGAGCCAAGGGCATTGTAAAAATCAATACAAGTCTTATTGCGCCTGTAAAAACAGATACAATTCTGGACACAATGGAAGTATTTAATATTTATTGTGACAGCAGCGGAGCCCTCTGGTTTGGAGCAGAAAAAGGCCTTGTTTGTTATAAAAACGGTGAATTTTCAGAGTTTACAGAAAATGCTTCCTTTAGAAATACAACCATCTCAAGCATTATTGGAGACAGGGAAGGAAACATTTGGGTAACAACAGATTCTACCGGAGTTGGAAAAATCAGTCCCGGTAAATTCAGAATGAAAAATATTGATACTCCGGTAAACTCTATTGCCGAAGGAAAAGACGGTCTTGTATGGATTGGTTCCGACCGTGGTCTTTTATGTTATAAAAACGAAGAAGAAATAACAAATGAACTTACTCAGTATTGCAGTGGTACAAGAGTCCGTCATGTAGCAGTTACAGAGGAAGGGGATATTTTAGTAAACTGTTATACAAAGCCTTCTCAGGTAATTATGACTAAAGAGGGGATTAAATCCTGGTCAACAGATAACGGCCTTGTTGGAGATAAAACCCGTGTTTCATTAAAAATTAATAATGGGGATATTTACTGTGGAACTACAAAGGGCCTTTCTGTTATTCATACTGATGGTACTATTGCTAATTTTACGGTAGAGCAGGGCTTTGAATGCGATTACATAATGAGCCTTTACCAGGATGAAAACGGAATTATCTGGGTTGGTACAGACGGCGGCGGAATCTATCTTTTAAAAGATGAAAAAATAATCAGAAACATTTCTACCTCAAACGGATTAATTGGAAATGTTGTATTTAAGATTTCCCAGGATAAGGAAAAAAATTACTGGGTTTGTACCGGTTCCGGTCTTACATGTATTTTTGCCCTGCAGGGAAGTTCAATTTACGACAAAAATGAAATGCTTCCAATGTGCAGCTATACTTCTGCAGACGGACTTGGTTCAGATTCAATTTTCCAGCTGCTTGTAGATGACAACGATTTTGCATGGATGGTAAGTAACCGGGGAATTTCTTCTGTTCCATTTTATCAGTTCAAGGAATTTTATTCGGGAATTATACGTCACCTGGACTGTAAGTTCTATACAGTAAATGACGGTTTAAAATCTTCCGGTACAAACTCAACTGCCCTGAGCATGAAGGACCGTTACGGCCGCCTCTGGTTTACAATGGCAGACGGTTTCGCAATTTATGATCCGGTCAGAGCACGAAGTGTAAAAGTTTTACCAATCATACAGCTGCTTGAAGTTCAGGTTGATGACGTAAAATATAATAAATTTGATGCACCTATAATTATTCCTCCAAATACAAAACATATAGATGTAAGATATACAGGCTTGAGTTATACAGCCTCAGAAAGAAACCGCTTCAGCTATAAACTTGAAGGCTTTGATAATAATTTCTGCGAGTATACTTCAAACCGTCACATTTCTTATACAAATCTTCCTTTTGGAAAATATACTTTCTATGTAAATGTAATTAATGCGGAAGATTTAGCCTGCAGTTCACCGGCCAAGGTTGTCTTTTTTCAGCAGGCCTACTTCTGGCAGCGCCCCTGGTTCTGGATCTGCATTGCTTCCATCTTAATAGTTTTTGTAATTGTTCTTTTTGTAATTATAAATGTTGTAAATAAAAGACGTCAGCTTCTTTTGCAGTCAAAAATTGATATGGCTACAGTTGAGCTAAAAATTGCTAAGGATGAATCTGATCGTCTGCTTGAAAGTATTTTACCAACTTCCATTGCCAATGAATTAAAACAATCCTGGGCAGGGGAATATAAGACTATAGCTGATCATTATGATGAAGTTACTGTATTATTCTCTGATATTGTTTCTTTTACCGATACAACCAGCAATTATTCTGCAGAAGATATTGTAAGCTCCCTTAATGCCCTTATCCGAATGTTTGATAAAAGAGCTAAAAAAATGGGGGTAGAAAAAATTAAAACAATAGGCGATGCTTATATGGCTGCCTGTGGTGTTCCTGTTCCAAACGAGCACCATGCAGAGGTAATTTTAAAATTTGCAGTAGGAATGTATAAGGATCTTGCCAAATACAACGAGACTGCAAAAATAAAATTCCACATCAGGGTTGGAATC
This sequence comes from Treponema sp., assembly GCA_016286535.1. Taxonomy (GTDB): domain Bacteria; phylum Spirochaetota; class Spirochaetia; order Treponematales; family Treponemataceae; genus Treponema_D. The sequence continues at coordinate 18,236 of JAEESZ010000008.1, forward strand.
AACTCTGGACCGGTAATTGCCGGTATTATTGGAGAGAATAAGTTTATATATGATATCTGGGGTGATACTGTAAATGTTGCAAGCCGCATGGAAACTAACTGTAATCCGGGTCATATACGTCTTACAGAGGCTGTAAAAGCAAACCTTGAAAAAGATAATCATCATTTTGAATACAGGGAAGAAATTATTGATGTCAAAGGTAAAGGTTTAATGACAACCTATGAACTCCCTAAAAACTAAAAAGGACTTTTTATGAACGACAAATTAAAATTCTCAAAACCTGCAGAAAAATGGGAGTCTTATCTTCCCTTAGGAAACGGACGACTTGGAGTAATGCTGAAGGCTCACCCAGGAAACGAAATACTTCAGCTTAATGAAGAAGGTATCTGGAGCGGTGGGCCTATAGACAGGGTAAATGAGGATGCCAAAAAATATCTTCCCCAGATAAGAAATCTTGTAAAGGAAGGTAAGGTTCTTGAAGCTCAGGAACTTGGTTTTGAAAGTTTAAGCGGTAAATGTTTTAACGAAAGGGTTTATCAGACTGCCGGAGAATTCAGGGTAGATTTTTTCAGGAAAGATAATTACGGAATTGAATGCGGTTTTCCTCTGGAGCACAAGGTAGAAAAGGAATGTTTTGATTCTTATGCTTCTGAACTTGATTTGAGCCGGGCCCTGGCAAGCGTAACATATACAGATAAAGAAGGCGTGAACTTTACAAGAAGGTGCTGGGTAAGTGCTTCTTTCGATATGATTTTTCTGCATGTAAAGGCTTCGCAAAAGGGTAAGATTAATTTCCGCGGTTATATGGATAGAGGGATCTGGGTTGATGATGTAAGGGCGGAAGACGGATTTTTGTTTCTGGAAGATGCCCATGGAATTCCTTTTTGTGCTGCCTGTGGAGCTCTTGCAAGCGGGGGAAATATAAAAACCGTAGGAGCCATGATTACAGGTTCTGATTGTGATGAAGTTTTATTCTTTATTGATATTCAGGCCTGGAAGTGGAATAAAAACTGCAGAAATAAGGCTGATTTTGAAAAGTCTATAAAAAAGAATTACTGGACTAAAAAATGTAAGGAAAACCTTATTCAGATAAAAAACTTCCTTGTCTCACAGGGGCTGGAAAAGGCCGTAGAAATGATTTTGTCAGAACATATCAATGACCATAAATCTTACTGGGACCGCATGCAGCTTACAATCGGTAATGAAGCTTCGGAAAATGCTGCAACCCCGGAATTATTACAGGCCGCCGGCGAAGACAATGTGGAGCTTGTAAATCTTTACTGGAACTTTGGAAAGTATCTTTTAATTGCAGGAAACCGGGAACCCGGAGTTATGCCAACAACCTTGCAGGGCTTATGGAACTGCTATATGGATCCTCCATGGGGATCAAAGTATACAATCAATATTAATACACAGATGAATTACTGGCCTGTAAATATGACAGCCTTAAGCGACTGTGAACTGCCTCTTTTTAAGCTGATGGAACGTGCCTACATAAATGGCCGGGATGTTGCAAAAAGAATGTATGACTGCAGGGGCTATGTGCTTCATCATAATATTGATTTCTGGGGCGATGCCGCTCCTCAGGATAACTGGCTTCCCGGAACTTACTGGGTTTTAGGAGCAGCCTGGCTTGCAACCCACATCTGGGAACATTATGAATACACTTTAGATAAGGAATGCCTTGCAAAGTATTATTACCTTATACACGAGGCCTGTCTTTTCTTTGTAGATTTCTTACAGCCTGCATCAATTATTGCAGAAGACGGAAAACCATATCTTGTTATAAATCCAAGTCTGTCTCCGGAAAACTCTTATGTTACAAAAGCCGGTCAGGTAGGAGCCTTTTGCGAAGGCTGCGAAATGGACAATATGATTCTGGAGCATCTTTTTAAAAGCTGTCTGAGTGCCCGTAAGGTTTTAGATAAGGCTGCTTTAGACAGGGATGGAAAAAAATACAGTCAGAAAGATTATGAGGATTTTACTTATGTGCTTTCTCATCTTAAAAAGCCTGAATTAAACAGTGATGGTTCTTTAATGGAATGGAACCGGGAAGTAGAAGAAGTTGAACCTGGTCACCGCCACGTAAGTCATCTTTACGGACTTTTTCCGGGGCATACAATCAGCCTTGAAAAAACTCCGGAACTTGCCCGGGCCTGCAAAAAGACTCTGGAAAAAAGACTTGCTAATGGCGGAGGTCATACAGGCTGGAGCCAGGCCTGGATTATAAATTTCCGCGCACAGCTGCAGATGGGAGACGAAGCTCTGCAGGCTCTTGTAAAGCTTTTTTCTCATTCAACCCTGCCAAATCTGCTTGATAATCATCCTCCTTTCCAGATTGACGGAAACTATGGAGCACTTGCGGCCATTACCAGAATGATTGCCCAGTCAGAGTTTGACTCAGAAAATGTAGTTAACTTAAAATTGCTGCCGGCTCTCCCTTCCAGCAAAAAGTGGCAGCAGGGTAGTGTCAGGGGACTCAGGGTTAAGGGAGCTTATTCTCTTGATTTTGACTGGCAGGATGGTAAAGCCTGCAATATAAAACTTCAGCCATTAACAAAAGAGGCAGAAAAGATTAAGGTTAATATTCTTTAAGCCTTTGATATTTTTGTCCCTATTATTGAGAAAATCCTTTATTTTCTGTATAATTACAAAACTTAAATAGAGGATTTAAAATGATTGATAAGTGGGAAATTGTAATTGGTTGTGAAATTCATACACAGCTTTTAACTAAAACTAAGGCCTTTTGTGCATGCGAAAATCGTTATGGAGGAATGCCTGATACTCGTGTTTGCCCTGTTTGTCTTGGACTTCCGGGAGCAATGCCTCGTATTTCTAAAGGATATGTTGAGTTAGGCGCTGTTGCAGGACAGGCTTTAAATTGTCATATTGCCCGCTTTACAAAATTCGACAGAAAGCACTATTTTTATCCTGACCTTGCAAAAGGTTATCAGATTACTCAGTACGATATTCCTCTTTGTGATAACGGTTATGTTGATTTACCTTTCAGAAGTTTTCCAAAGGAAGAGCAGCCGGGCGGAGCAAAATGCCGTGACAAAAACTTTATTGGCGAAAACTGCGTAATCGACAAAGCCGGTGTTAAGTACCGCCGTGTTAGGGTAGAAAGAATCCACCTTGAGGAAGACGTAGGAAAGTCTTTACATCTTCAGGGAGCTCACTCATATATTGACTATAACCGCTGTGGAACTCCTCTTATAGAAATTGTAACAAAACCGGATATGACAAGTCCTGAAGAAGCTGCTTTATTTATGCAGACAGTTCAGGAAATTTTACGCTATGTAAAAGTAACTAACGGTAACCTTGAAGAAGGTAATATGCGCTGTGACGCAAACATCAACCTTAATGTCTGGGAAGACGGAAAACTCTATCATACTCCAATTTCTGAAATTAAGAACCTTAACTCCTTTAAGGCAATCCGCGAGGCTTGTACTTACGAAGCTGCCCGCCAGTTAAAAGAATTCCAGGAAGACCGTCAGGAATTTAATCCTGGCTTTAAGGTTACAATGGGCTGGAACGAGGATGAAGGAAAAACTGTTGTACAGAGAACCAAGAACTCTTTTGTTGACTATCGTTTTACAACTGAACCTGATATTAAGCCTTTTACTGTAAGCGAAGAATTAATTGCAGAAGCAAAAGAAAAGGTTGGAGAACTTCCTGAAGATAAACGCCAGCGTTATAAGAAAGAATACGGAATGACAGACTTTGACGTAGAAACCATTACATCTACAAAAGATCTTGCCATGTTCTTTGAAGCTGCTGCACAAAAATCAAAGAATCCTAAAAAAGCAGTAAATCTTATTCTTGCTGAACTTCTTGCTGTTTTGAACGAGAAAAAAGAAACCATCAATGATGTAAAAATCACTCCTATGCATATTGCAGAACTTGCAGATGCCCTGGAAGATGGAAAAATCACCTCAAAACAGGGAAAAGAAGTTTTCGTTCAGATGATTGAAACAAACGAAATGCCTTTAAAAATCATTAAAGATAAGGGTATGGAAGTTGTAAGCGATTCTGGTGAAATTGATAAAATTGTTCAGGATGTAATTGCAGCTAATCCAAAGGCTGTAGAAGATTATAAATCTGGTAAAACAAATGTAGTCGGCTGGTTAATGGGACAGGTAATGAAGATTTCTCATGGTAAGGCAAATCCAAAACAGGCCACACAGATTTTAAATAAATATCTTTCTCAAATGTAAGAGAATTAATTAACGGGATAACGAATTTATATGGATTTACTTAAAAAACTTGATGAATGTGAAAAACGTTTTGCTGAAGTAAGCGAAATGGTAATGGATCCTAATCTTGTAAAAGATGCAAAAAAATATAAGGATACCATGCGTGAACACGGTTATCTTTCTGAAGTATGTGCTTTAGGCTCTGAATATAAAAAGGTTCTTCAGGGAATTGTTGATGCCAAAGAAATGATTACTGCAGAAGATGACGTAGAAATGAAAGAAATGGCCAGAGAGGAATTAAAGGAGCTGGAAGAAAAACAGCCTAAGCTGGAAGAAGAAATTAAGCTCAAGTTAGTTCCACCTGATCCACTTGATGAAAAAAATATTATTCTTGAAATTCGTTCTGCTGCCGGTGGAGATGAAGCCTCTCTCTTTGTACGCGATTTATGGGAAATGTATATTCACCTTGCAGACAGAAAGGGCTGGAAAACAGAAACAATGGAAGCTCAGGAAACTGAGGTTGGCGGTTTTAACAAGATTGTTACATCTATTTCCGGAAAATTTGTATATGGAACTTTAAGATGGGAATCTGGTGTTCACCGTGTACAGCGTGTTCCTCAGACAGAAAGCCAGGGACGTTTACAGACTTCTACTGCCACAGTTGCAGTTTTACCGGAAGCCGAAGAAACTGAAATTGAAATTAAACCGGGCGATGTTCGTGTTGACGTTATGCGTGCCGGCGGTCCTGGTGGACAGTGTGTAAACACTACAGACTCAGCCGTTCGCTTAACTCATATTCCAACAGGAATTGTTGTTATTCAGCAGGATGAAAAATCACAGATTAAGAATAAGGAAAAGGCTTTCCGTGTTTTACGCGCCCGCCTCTTTGACCTTGAAGAATCTAAAAAACAGGCCGAACGCGCTGCAGCCCGCTCAAGTATGGTTGGAAGTGGTGCCCGCTCAGAAAAGATTCGTACCTACAACTTCCCACAGGACCGTGTAACAGATCACCGTATCAATTATACAGCCCACAACCTTCCTGGCTTTATGATGGGCGATATGGATGATATGCTTGACGCCCTCAACGTTTACGCAAAGGAAGAACAGCTTGCTGCTGATATTACAGAATTAGGAAATTAATTTTTTTAATGACAATTAAACAGTTTAAGGATTATTCTATTCCTCTGTTAAAAAGAACTTCTCCATCTGCACTGCTGGATGTGGAAGTTCTTTTGCAATTTTATACAGGACTTTCAAAAACTCAGCTTTTACTCAGACAGTCAGAGGAACTTACTGCAGCTCATAAAGAAGCCTTAATGCAGGCGGTAGAAAAAAGATTACAGGGCCTGCCGGTAGCCTATATAATTAACAAAAAAGAATTCTTTTCTTACGATTTTTATGTGAATCAGGATGTTTTAATTCCAAAGCCTGATACAGAACTGCTGGTAGAGAAGGCTATAGATTATATCATTCAAAAAAGAGAGCTTTATCCTTCAAGACTTTTTTCTGTATGCGACATGTGTACGGGAAGCGGTTGTATTGGACTTTCTGTTATAAAAGCCCTTTACGAAAATTACAAAATCGGGGAAGGGGAACTGCCTCTTTTTCTTCTTGCAGACATAAGTGAAAAAGCTCTTGCGATTGCTAAAAAGAATGCAGAACTTTTACTGCCTCCTTCTGTGTTAGGGCAGGTAAGGTTTGTGCAGACAAATCTTTTTGAACAGATTCCTTCATCCTTTGATTTTATTTTAACAAATCCCCCTTACATACCGTCAGCTATGGTTGACCAGCTCTTAAAAGACGGCCGTAGTGAGCCCCGCCTTGCCTTAGACGGCGACTTTACCGCGGACGGAGAAAAATCCTCCCTTAAAGACGGTCTTGGAATCATAAGAACTTTGCTGCCCGAAGCAAAGGAGCATCTGAATCCTGGTGGAATAATGATTATGGAAACCGGGGAGTATAATGCCCTTGAAGCCGAAAAACTTGCCCGGGAACTCGATTTTAAGACTGAACTCTACCGGGACTATGAAAATCAGCTGAGAGGTTTTGTCTGTAATTGAGAGATTTTTACAATTTTGCTGACATTTTTTTACATTGAATATAATATTCTTTGCAATTATAATGATATTATAAAAAAAAAGAGCCGAAAGGCAAAAAGGAAATCGAATGAAATACGGATATTTTGATGATGACAAAGCAGAGTATGTCATTACCCGTCCAGATACTCCAACTTCCTGGAGTAACTATCTTGGATCTACAGTTTATGGTGCTGTAATTACCAACAATGCAGGTGGTTATGGTTTCTACAAATCAGGTGCTCAGGGCCGCTTTATGCGTCTTCGCTTTAATGCTGTTCCAATGGATCAGCCTGGCCGTTACTTCTATCTTCGCGATCAGGAAGACGGAGATTTCTGGTCTGCATCATGGCAGCCAGTTGGAAAGCCTCTTGATCAGTACAAATCTGAATGCCGCCACGGAACTGCATATACAACAATCACTTCTGAATACAAGGGAATTAAATCTGAAACAAAGTATTATGTTCCTCTTGGACAGAACTTTGAATACTGGCGTCTTAAGGTAACAAACACTTCAAATAAGACTCGTAAAATCCGTGTATTCTCTTACTGTGAATTTGCTAACCAGTGGAATACAACTCAGGATCAGGTAAACCTTCAGTATTCTTTATTCATCGTAAAAGGTGAAAAAGTTGGAGATAATCTTCTCCGCTATTCAATTCAGGATAACCTCTATATCCAGCACCCAGAATGGGATGTTGGTGGTGCTTATATGAGCCAGTGGGTTGCCCTTGTTGGAACTCCAATGACTGGTTTTGATACAAGCCGTGAAGCATTTATTGGAACTTATGGTTCTTACGAACATCCAAAAGCTGTAGTTGACGGTGCATGTACAAACTCTGAAGCTTATGGTGATAACTCTTGTGGTACTGTTCAGGGTGACCTTGAACTTAAACCGGGCGAAACAAAAGAAATCATGCTTATGCTTGGTATTGATGATGCAAGAGATGTTGGTCAGAAAATCGTAAATGAATTCGGAAACTTCAAACGTGCAGATGAAGAATTCGAAAAGCTTGTTAATAACTGGCATGCAAAACTCGGTTCATTCAAGGCAATCACTCCGGATGAAGACATTAACCACACTGTAAATGTATGGGGTCTTTACAACTGTCTGATTACCTTTGCATGGTCTCGTGCTGCATCTTTAGTATATAACGGAGAACGTGATGGTCTTGGTTACCGCGACTCTGTACAGGATATTCTTGGTGTTTCTGCTGCAATTCCAGAAGAAGCAGAAGAACGCCTTGTAAGAATGATTTCCGGTCAGTGTCAGAATGGTGGTGCTGTTCCTGTAATTTCTAAGGACTTCAACGCCGGTCACGAAAAGGCTCCAAAGCCTGAAGAATTCCGTTCAGATGACTGTGAATGGTTCTTCAACGCTGTTCCATGTTTCGTAGCAGAAACCGGTAAGTTTGACTTCTATAACAGAGTTGTTCCTTATGCTGATGGTGGCGAAGCAACTGTATTTGGTCATTTGAAACGTGCCCTTGAATTCAACCTTGAAAGAATGGGTGCAGACGGACTTCCTTGCGGTCTTCTGGCTGACTGGAACGACTGTCTTAAACTTGGTTACCACGGAGAATCTCTCTTCGTTGCTTTCCAGCTCCGCTTAGGTCTTACAACTTATGCTGATATTGCAACCCGTCTTGGAAAGAAAGATGAAGCTGACTGGGCTTTAGCTCAGCGCAAAACTCTTGATGAAAATATTCAGAAAAAATGCTGGGATGGAAAATGGTTTATCTGGGCTGTTGGCGAAGATGGAACTGTTTACGGTACTCAGTCAATTGAAGAAGGACAGATTTACTTTAATACTCAGGTTTGGGCTGTTATGTCTTCTGCTGCAACTGCAGAACAGGCTAAACTTTGTATGGAAGCTGTAAAAGAAAAGCTTGCAACTCCTTATGGACTTATGCTTTGTGCGCCTCCATTTGTAAAGACTCGTTCAGACCTTATGACATCTGTAGTATTCCTGAAAGGTATTAAGGAAAATGCCGGTATCTTCAATCATACTCAGGGTTGGGGCGTTATTGCAGAAACAATGCTTGGAAACGGAGACCGTGCTTACGAATACTGTAAGGCTTCTATTCCTCCTGCATATAACGATAAGGCAGAAATTCGTCAGAGTGAACCTTACGTTGTAGGACAGACAACTTATTCTGCATACTCAAAACGTCCTGGAAACACAAGAACTTCTTGGCTTTCTGGTGCTGCAACCTGGAACTACTACTCAATCACTCAGTACATGCTTGGTATAAAACCACAGTATGACGGCCTTTTGATTGATCCATGTATTAAACATGACTGGGATGGATTCAGTGTAGAACGCCGCTGGAGAGGAATGAACCTTCAGATTGAAGTAAAGAATCCTCAGCACGTTTGCAAAGGTATTGAATACATCGAAGTAGATGGAAAACGCCTTGATGCAGCTGTAATTCCAGTAGATATGATTAAAGATGGAAGTAAAATAGTAGCTCATATGGGAGCGGCTGCTAAGCCGGTACCATGTGAGCGCGTTTAAGCAGTTTTGGAACAAAACTGCAGGCGCAGGTCAGACAAGTATATGTTATAGAATGAACAGAAACCTGCGCCATATATGGGAGCGGCTGCTAAGCCGGTACCATGTGAGCGTGTTTAAGCAGTTTTGGAACAAAACTGCAGGCGCAGGTCAGACAAGTTTATGTTATAGAATGAACAGAAACCTGCGCCAGCGCCAGCTTATATAGTTCTTCTGTGGCGATTCTTGCTTTTGCAACGATATCGCCACAATTTTTTGGAAAGCAGTAGTAGAGGACTTTCATGTCTCCTATACAAATCATATCTCCAATTTCATACCAGTAATAATCTGAATAAAGGCTATAGCTTGATTTTACCTTTTGTTCGTAATGTAATTCTCCATTGCAGCCATTAAGAACAAAGCCATTGTTATCATGTTTTAATCTTCCCTGGCCCACAAAGTAAATTGCCTTTGTATTAACCATCATATAAATATCAACTTCAACATCTATACAATAACTTTGATTTTGAATCTCTTTTCTAACCATTTCCCTTTCCCAGCTGAACCAGTCCGGAACATGATTAAAAAGAAGGGGAGCCTTGTTCTGTCCTATTTTTTTATTTTCTAAAAAGCCTTTTTCTGTTAATTCCCATACAGAAGAACAGTTTTTGCAGGTAAGGAGAGTACCTTTTCCTTCCATGCAATCTTCCCTCCCGCACACAGAGCACTTATACAAAACGCGGTTCAAATAGTCTGCGCGGAAATCTTCCTTAATGACTACATTATTATCCTGCTGCCACTTCCAGTTATCGAAGGTGAACTCTTTTTGTAAAATCTCGTTTAATTCATCAACAGATTTTTCCTGGATTTCATCCGGCGAAAGAAGATATTTTACATTTGCAGAAACATCAACCTTCCTTACCTGAAGATTATTGTAAAGAGGATCTCTTGCAAAGGCTCCGAAGGTTTTTACCATTATTACCGGAACATTAAGAAGTTTAAGACATTTGCCCAGAGTTTTTGGCACAGGAGTTGCCCTTCCGTCAAAGCTGTAGCTTGCTTCGGGGTACATTAAAACTGAATCCTTTAATTTATCAAGGGCATACTTAATCTTTTTGACCATTACAAAATCAGCTACAAATTTATTGGTTGGAATGCAGCCAATATGCCTCAGAAGAGAAGCTTTTCCCACAAAACCGTCGCTGGTACATACAATGTTCAGCGGACGGGGATAGAAAATTGCTTCTGCAATTTCCAGGTCCATAAAGCAGGAATGGTTCATTAAAATAAGACAGGGCTGGTCTTTTGCAAGCTTTTCCATGCCGGTCTGAGTGTAAGTAAAATTTGTATCCTTCAAATCCTTTTTACCCAGGCTTTTCATTAAGAAACGCCAGAAGAGAGCCGGACGCAAAGGATACTGATTTTTTGCACTTTTCATTGCCATTACTTTTTTGTAGCTGGACTTTTTTACAACTGTTTTCATAGTATGTCCTTAATAAGTTGGCTAAATACTAATTTTTATTTGTGCACTCTTGCTGGCTCCAAGTTTTTCAGAAAGTTCAACTGGAGCTGAATCTGCAATAGTTATAAAATAATCTCCTGAAAGAATTTCTGCTTTTCCTTCCTGATTAATGCTTTCAAAGGCTGTCATAGGAAGGGTAAAGGAAATATCTTTTTTACTCTGCTTTGCAACTTCCACTTTTGTAAAATATTTCAAAGATGCAAGAGGATCATCTTCATTTCTCTTTACTTTTGAAATATAAACCTGAACAACTTCTTTTGCATCAAAGCTGCCTGTGTTTTCAAGAGTAAAGTCTACCTTTATTCCGTCTGAAGTTTTTTCTGCTTTTGCATTTTCAAACTTAAAGGAAGTGTAAGAAAGTCCAAAGCCGAATGGGAAGAGGGCTTCTTTTGTCTGATAGCGGTAAGTTCTTCCTTTCATTGAATAATCTTCAAAATCAGGTAAGTCTGCTGTTGCTTTAGGGAAGGTCATTGGAAGATGGGCAGATGGTACTGTGTCTCCAAAGATGATATCGGCAATTGCGTTTCCGCCTTCTTCTCCAGGGTACCAGGCAAATAAAATTGCGTCTGCAATTTCGTAAGGGAAGGCAATTGGAGCGCCTCCTGTTAAGACTAAAACAACAGGAGTTCCCCTGTCGTGAATTGCCTGTAAATAACTTAACTGATGTTCCGGAAGTTCAATAAAGTCGCGGTCTCCCTTGGTTGTTTCAACAGAGTCTCCTTCTTCTCCTTCCATCATATTGTCTAAGCCAAAGCAGGCAATAATCAGGTCTGCACTTTCTGCCATACCAACTGTCCAGCCTCTCTGCTTAGAATCATTATACATTCCAACTCCAGGGTGGTAATCAACTGTAATCTGCTGGCGGCTTTCTGTCTTGCCGATTATTCCTTCAAGAATGGTTACCAGTTTAGAATTAAGACCATAGTAGTTTCCAATAAGGGAATTGATGTTTGTTGCAACCGGTCCCATTACCATTATTTTGTGAACTGAATCTTTTACAGGAAGCAGTCCGTTTTTGTTTTTTAAGAGAACTATAGAATCCTGGGCAACCTTTCTTGCAAGGGCTCGGCTTTCTTTTGTATCTACATCTTTAGCCCCAAGATATGCCCATTTTGATTTTTCCCAGGAATCAAGCATGCCTAATTTTGCCTGAGTCATAAGAAGATTGAATACACTCTGGTTTACTTTTTCTTCCGGTAAGATTCCCTGTCTTACAGCGGCAATTGCAGCGTGGTAGGTGCAGCCGCAGTTTAAGTCACAGCCGTTAGAAATTGCCAGAGCTGCAGATTCTTCTTCTGTTTTTGTTACCTTATGATTTGTATGGAAGTCCCTGATTGCCCAGCAGTCACTTACAACATGACCTTTAAAATTCCACTGTTTGCGAAGAATATCTGCAAGAAGGAATTTACTTCCGCAGCAAGGCTCATCATAAAGTCTCTGGTAAGCTCCCATAACAGATTCAACACCTGCATCTACAAGGGCCTTAAAGGCGGGAAGGTAAGTTTCCCATAAGTCTTTTTTTGAAGGTTTTACATTTGCTGTGTGGCGGGTAGATTCAGGTCCTGAGTGAACTGCAAAATGCTTTGCGCAGGCCGCAAGCTTAAGGTTGTCTTTGTCATCTCCCTGGAGGCCTTTTACTGCTGCAACGCCCATTCTGCTTGTAAGATATGGATCTTCTCCAAAGGTTTCCTGGCCACGGCCCCATCTTGGGTCCCTGAAGATATTGATGTTTGGAGTCCAGAAGGTAAGGCCGCGGAATTGTCCGTAGTCTCCTACCTTTTGAGCCTCGTTGTATTTTGCACGGGCTTCATCCGAAATTACTTCGTATTCTTTTTGAACAAGTTCTGTATCAAAAGTAGCGGCAATGCCTATTGTCTGAGGAAATACTGTTGCGTAACCGGCTCTGGCAACTCCGTGTAAGGCTTCATTCCACCAGTTGTAAGGTTTTATTCCAAGTCTTTCAACTCCCGGACTTTCATGTAACATAAGGCTTACTTTCTCTTCCAGAGTCATTTCGCTTATTAAGGCATTAATTTCTTCTTTTCTTTCCTCTTCAATTTTTGACATCTTAAATATCCACCTGCTTTAATTATTCTACTTTCCATGATTCAATTTCTGAATTCTGGTCAAATACTATATAAATATTACAAACCAAGTTTAAAGATTTTGCAATAGGCATTTTTTCCCTAAAGCTTCCTTTACCCTTTGTTTTTACCTGGCAGAGAAGATTTTCGCTGGAAATAGAATCTTTATAAATTTTTACAAGAGATTTTTTGTTTGCGGCTCCTGTATTTATGGTTATGCATTCTGCACCTTTAGAAAAATCCACATTTTTAAGGTAAACATAAGATTCTGCAGCAATTCCGGCTAAAGTCTGATTATTTGTTGAAACTGCATTTTTACTTGTGGCATAAGTTGGTCCCTTAACAAGAGTGTATGGATCAAAGTTAGCTACAGCTTTTACTCCGCCGTTACTTGCAGTCTGAATAGGCCAGCTGCCGTCTTCGTTAATTTTAAAATCTGCAAGACATATATTTCTGTAGCCGCCTTTTTCAAAGCCAAGCTTCTTTTCCATCTGCTGGGCATGGAAGGCAATGTAATGTTTTCCTTTAAATTCAAAAATCCAGTGATGGTTGTTACCCCAGGCACCAAAATAATTTCCAGGATTTTTTAAGGTGTAGCCTGCATATTTAAATGGTCCTAAAGGAGATGATGAAGTCATATAGGCAATTACAGCTGCAGGTGGAACTTCATCACCTTTTGCATCTTTACGGTCTGCCCAGTTAGAACAGTATGAATAGTAGTAGGTATTACCAATTTTGTTTATGCCTGAATCTTCAAAAAGCCATGGTGCGTCAATTTCAACAGGATCTCCTGCTAAGGAAATCATGTCATCATTAAGGGCTGCAACTCTGGCAGATTTTGGATGGGCAACGTCCTTCTGGTGGCCGCCTCCAAAGTAGAGATATCCCTTTCCGTCAGAATCAATAAGAACAGCAGGGTCAAAAAGCCAGTAAACCTTTGAACAGTTTGGAGTAGAGCGGCTTACAAGAGGTTTTCCGATAGGGTCAACAAAAGGGCCGGTAGGGGAGTCTGAACATACAACTCCAATTCCGTTTCCGTTGTCTGCAAAGTAAATAAAGAATTTATCTTTTCCATTGATTTTTTTTACACAGGCTGCAGGGGCCCAGGAATTGTTGGCCCATTTTGCACAGCCCTGAGGATTCTGTTTTCCTCCAATGGCAATTTCGCCGCAGTCGGTCCAGTTTACCAGGTCTTTTGAAGAAAAAATGTTTAGACTGTTGATTTTATTGTAGCTGTTATCCTGTTTTCCTAAGGAATATTCGGCCTGCTGGGCATCATTTGTTCCGTAAATATAAACTGTGTCATTATAAATAAGAACTGTCGGGTCTGCAGTGAATTTTGTGGCAACCGCAGGGTTATTTTCAGAAATTGCCTTTACAGCTTTTTCTGCCATGATTTTTTGAAGTGGTGTAACTTCAATTCCATTTAATGTAGAGTTGAACATAAAAAATAATACTCCTAAAGTATAAAATGTTATCTTTTTCATACTTTAAGAGTACTATGATTTTGAAAAATAGTAAAACGATTAACCGCTTTTTATTCCACTAATACAGAAATTTACCTACTTAATTTTCTGTAAACAGTTCTTTTTGGAACTCCGGCTTCTTCACCGAATTCCTTCATCTTCCATTCTGCATATTCAGACCAGTTTCCTTCAAAGAAGCGAACCTGAGAGTTGTTTTCAAAGGCAAGAATATGGGTACAGATGCGGTCCAGGAACCAGCGGTCATGACTTACAACCATTGCACAGCCTGCAAAGTCTTCAAGAGCTTCTTCAAGGGCTCTGACAGTCTGAACGTCAAGGTCGTTGGTTGGTTCGTCGAATAAGAGTACGTTACCGCTTTCTTTAAGCATCATTCCAAGGTTTAGTCTGTTGCGTTCTCCACCCGAAAGTACGCTTACCTTTTTATTCTGATCAGGACCTGTAAAATTAAACCAGCCGCAGTAGGCATGGGCATTTACCTCTCTTACGCCGCCTTCAAGGGCGCGTCCTTTTTCGTCTACGGCTCCAAGTTTTACCAGGTCGCCGCCGCCACCTAAAGTTTCGTATACAGTTTTATTCATATCAAGGCCGGTTCTCATCTGGTCTACGTAAACAAGTTTAACTGTCTGTCCGACTTTTATAGAGCCGGAATCTGGTTTTTCTCCGCCAGGAAGACCTGCAGCATCAACAATCATCTTGAATAAGGTTGTTTTACCGGCACCGTTAGGTCCTACAATTCCGACAATGGCTCCGGCTGGAATATGAACGTTAAGGTTTTCGAATAAAAGTTTGTCGCCAAAAGATTTTGAAAGGTTTTCAAAATCAATTACCTGGCCGCCAAGACGAGGTCCTGCAGGAATGGAAATCTGAGTGTCTTTAAGCTGTTTTTTAGATTCCATGGCCATTAAATCATTATAGCGGGTGATGTGTTCCTTATGTTTTGCCTGACGACCCTTTGCCCCCATGTGAATCCATTCAAGCTCTTTCTGGATTTCTTTCTGGCGTTCTGATTCGTGCTTGCTTTCGAGGGCAAGTCTCTGATTTTTCTGTTCAAGCCATGAAGAGTAATTTCCCTTAAACGGATAGCCCTCGCCGCGGTCTAGTTCAAGAATCCAGCCGGCAACATCGTCCAGAAAGTAACGGTCATGGGTAATGGCAATTACAGTTCCAGGATAATCGTGCAGATGTTTTTCCAGCCAGGCAACGGTTTCGGCATCAAGGTGGTTTGTAGGTTCATCAAGTAAAAGAATATCAGGTTTTTGTAAAAGAAGACGGCATAAAGCAACACGGCGTCTTTCTCCTCCAGATAAAACATCAACTACCTGATCAGAAGGAGGGCAGCGCAGGGCTTCCATTGCCAGCTCAAGATTTGCATCAAGATTCCAGGCATCAAGCATATCAAGTTTTTCCTGAACTTCGCCCTGTCTTGCAGCAAGTTTATCAAAATCTGCATCTGGATCTGCGTAGGCTTCGCCAATTTTATCAAATTCTTCAAGTAAGTCTGTAATTTCTTTTACACCTTCTTTTACAACTTCCATTACGGTTTTTCCTGGTTCAAGATATGGTTCCTGTTCAAGATATCCGATTGTATAGCCTGGGGCTAAAGAAGTTTCTCCTGTGTAGTCTTTATCTATTCCTGCAAGAATTTTAAATAAAGATGATTTTCCGGCTCCGTTGGCACCAATAACGCCGATTTTTGCTCCATAGTAATATGAAATACTTATGTCTTTTAATACAACTTTTGTTCCGTAAGCACGGCCAACCCGGTCCATTGTGTAAATAATTTTTTTATCATCAAAAGTTTTTGCACACATTTATCTGAAGGCTCCTTATACAGTGTTTTCAATCTAAACTAAAGTAAATATATAGAAAAGATTTGATTTTTGCTATAGTAGGGGAAAGTCTGTAAAAAAGTTTTTTGACCTTGTATTTATTAAATTTAAGTTGTCCCATCTTACTTTTGCATTTATAATGTTCGTATGGATAAAGTCTTTCTGGCTATTAGAGATTATGAAACTGCTCGCGCTTTCCAGTCTACCTTATCGGATTATTTCGAGACTGAGGTATATTCTAATGAGGTAGATGCTTTAAATGCTTTGCTGGAGAATCAATATGTTTGTATTCTGATTGACTTTTCTACTACCACTCTTGATGGTGAAGCCATTCTCAATTATCTTGTAACCTCGAATCTTATAGACAATCAGCCTGTCTGTGTAATTATAGATCCGCCAAATCTTCAAAAAGAACTGGATTTGTTTAACCGGGGCTGTGCAGAAATTTTCAATAAACCTATAGATCCTATTGTAACCAGAAAACGTGTTCAGAACGTTGTTACAATTTCAAAATTAAAGAAGAACGTTGCAGAGTACGAGCATAAGCTTATTACTGATCCTTTGACAGGTTTACTTAATAAGGATGGTTTTCAGGCCAAGGTTCGTAAAGAATTAAAATTAAAGCGTCCGGGAGCCTTTATTATGGCAGATATGGACGGCTTAAAATATATCAATGATAACTTTTCTCACCAGGTTGGGGATAATATAATTATGGGGGTTGGCGAGCAGATTTTAAAAGTCTGTTCAGAGAATGCCTTTATAAGTCATATTTCCGGTGATGAATTCTGTATTTATCTCTATGACGTTGAATCCAAGGATTATGTAGCAAGGTTATGTCAGCGTCTGCTTTCTGCCGTTATAACCAAGGTTTTGATTCCGGACCTTTCAAGGCCGGTTTCTCTTTCCATTGGAATTGCCATGTATCCTTCTTCTGCCCAGACTTACGAAAACCTTTCTTCAAAGGCTGATCATGCCCTGCTGTATGTAAAAAATCACGGAAAGGGGGCCTTTAAGTTCCATGGTCCAAGAGATGACAGGGAAGAGATGCTCAAGGGTAGACAGGAATGTACCAATGTAGCACCTCACGTAATGTTACGAAAACGCGAGGGAGAAGATATTCAAACCTGGCTTAAATTCGGTGAGTTCCGTATTGTTTATCTTACCTATCAAAAATATTCCAGCGAAGTTCTTTCTGCAAACTTCTGTCTTATCAATATTGTAGATTTAAAGAATCGGGAATATCCGGACAGTAAAAAGGTTTCTTCGCTGAACGATAAGATTTCAACCTTTATTAAAGAAGCTGAGTTCCCTGGAATCTTCTCCTGGTATTCTATAAGTCAGCTTTTAATTATGACGGTAAATAAATCTATTCTTTCCAGAGGTTTAACAAGATTAAGACAGGAACTTTCTGCAGAAATGAAGGCTCTTATGCTTGATATTGAACTTCTTGAATCTATTTAGGCCGGCTGAGAGTTCACAATTCGCCATCTTAAGCCGCGCGGTCCTGCTATTCAACTACATAACATTCATAGCCTGCACTACGTAATTTATCTGCATTTGTATTGTTTGCATTTTCGTTTACGAGGACTATGTAGTAGGTTGTACCGCTGGCCCTTTTCTCTGTTGTTATATAAGCTTCAAAGCCTTTGTCTGTAAGTTCTTTTTGTAAAAGCTTTGCATTGTTTTCTGTCTTAAAAAGACCAAGCTGAAGTTTTACTGCCTGTGTGCTTTCTTCTTTTGAAGGGCTTTCATCCGGTGCGGGAGTAATTTCTGTTGTTGCTGCCTTGTAGGTGCCTGTTCCCTGTTCGGCTTCTCCTGCTTTTGGAACGAAAAACCAGAAGGGGGTAGGTAGAAGCTGGATATCACCTTTTACAATTGCGGCTTCCATTGAGGAAGGGTAATCAGCAGTAATTTTTGAAGAGTAGCTTTTGTCGCCTGTAATATACCAGAGGGTAAGAAGAATTGTGCTTTTAAGCTCTTTCATGGAATCGAGCTTGAGGTAAGTCTGCAGCATTACAAGGGGTTCCTGCAAATCTTCTTTTGTTTCTGCCCTGCATAATTCACTCCATTGAGAGTAAAGTTTAATGTAGGCTTGAATTACCGGATTTTTAGAATTTCTTACGGAAGAGTTTAAGTAGTTGTTGGCTGTAATGTAATCTCCTGAAGAAAGGGCGCAGCGTACTGCATCTAAAACCAGCTGTTCATTTGATTTTTTTGGCATTCCTTCTGCATCGCCTGCGGCAATGGAAGCAGCTTTTGCGTAGGAAAGGCGGGCATCTTCGTAAAGATTCATCTGTTCCTGAAGAGAGGCAAGAAAAATATAAACGGATCTTTTATCGCTTAAACTTGTGATTTTTTCTGCGTTTTCGTTAAGGTATTCAATTGATTCTTCTATGTTTGCTTTTTGTGCTGCTTTACTGGTAAGGTCTTTTGCTTTTAATTCTGCTGAAAAAATACAGCTTGCAGCAAGGGCTGTAAATATAAAACAAAGAAGAGTCTTTTTCATTTACAATTATTCTCCACTGTTAGTTATAATTGTATTATCGGAAGAAGAAGACTGGGCGTAAACATTATCTTTAGCTTTTCTGTTCTTTTTGTTTTTAGCTTCCATCTGTTTAATTTCTTTACGAAGTTTTTTGTCTTTTAACTTTTCTTCTTTTTCGGCTTTTTTCTGGTCATATTCGACGCCGGCAGAATAAGGCAGCTTGAGTTTTGTAATTAGTACAATTAAAAGAGCAACAATTACACCTGCGGCAAAGGCAATAAAAGCAAGAGTCACTACAGGAACATTTTCGTAAGTCTTAAAGAACCAGAAGGTACAGGCATTTGAGATATTAAGGCCAATAAAAAAGGCAAGGAAAATAACTATTAAAATAAGGATAATTAATGTTGCTATCATTCTTTAATTTTAACAGTAAAAACGATATATTTCAATTTATGAAGAAAAATAAAAAAATATTTCAGATTTTAATTATTGTTCTGGCCCTCATTGCTCTGGCCTTCCTTTTTATTCCTGAAGATTTTTATCAGAAAATCTTAAATCCAGAGGCTGCGGTCTATACTTACAAAGAATTTTATGAAATGGCAGGTGAGAATAAAATCTCTTCTGTTGTTATAAAAGAAAAGAAGATAAAGTTCAGCCTTACAGAAAATCCCGGTAACTTTTATTTTGTAGAAAATCCTTCTTCTCCAAGTTTAAAAGAATATCTTCTGCTTAATAATGTTTCTGTAAAGGAAGAAGCTTCTGCAGAAAGTATAATATCTTTAATTTTTGATATCTTTTTTTACCTTTTCTTTTTTGGAATTATTATAATTGCCTTTAGAAAATTCATTTCGCCAAATACCTTTAAGGTTGTTCATAAAACCGGCGTAAAATTTGATGATATTGTCGGAATGGATAATCTTAAAAGAGATATGAAGCAGGTAATGCAGATTATGAAAGCACCTGAAGAGTATGCAAAAAGAGGGGTAAGAATGCCAAAGGGAATATTGCTGGAAGGGGAACCTGGTAACGGAAAAACTCTTTTTGCAAAAGCTCTGGCAGGTGAAGCAAATGTTAATTTTATTCCTGCCAAGGCCACCGATTTTGAAAGTATGTTTATGGCAATTGGACCATTGAAGGTAAAACTGCTTTTTAAAAAGGCAAGGGCTAAGGCTCCCTGTATTGTTTTTATAGATGAGTTTGACGGAATTGGAACTGTAAGAAATTATTCCGGAACTGCAATAGAAACAGAAAATACCAGAATTGTAACTGCGCTTTTAAATGAGCTGGATGGCTTTGAGTCTTCAAAGGGGGTTCTTGTTCTTGCCGCAACCAACTCAATTCATGCCCTGGATCCTGCCTTAATTCGTCCCGGCCGTTTTGATGCAAAGTTCAGCGTGCCTTACCCTGGAAGCGAGGAACGTAAAGCGCTTGTAAGAATGTACTGCAGGAAAAAAGCTTATGATGACGAGGTGAGCGAATCTTTACTTGCCAAAATGTTTGAGGGCTATTCCTGTGCGAAAATTGAAGCCTGCCTGAACCGGGCGGCCCTGCTTAGCTCGCAGGAGGGCAGAGAAAAGTTTAATCTTGAAGATGTAAGACAAGCCTGCCGGGAATTATAAGATCGGAATTATAATATCCTTGTCAGGCTTGCAAAGCCAGCTCCCGCTTAATCTTCAATTAAAGAAAGACTTTTTTGGGCAAGGGAAGTAAGACCTATTGAATCAAAAATCTTAGATGAATGCTTTAAGCTTTCCCTTGCCTTTTGAATTTCTTCCTGGGAAGGATTTGCCTTTAATAAAATAAGGGCCTTTGCATAATAGTCAGTTCCAAGGGCAATGGAGTTTTCTGCATCCCGGTCATATTTAATGGCATTTTCTATTGCTTCGAGGGCGGAAGCCTTTTTGTTCTGAAGGGAGCGGACCTGGGCAGTTTTATACCAGGTAATGCCAATTTCTCCAAGATATCTGTTTTTTGTAAAAAGTTCAGCGGCATTAAGATAAAGTCTTTCTGCCTCTGCAAAATCTTTTTTTTCTTTTAATACATCAGCCTTTACGCTTTCAAAAAGGGCAAAGTTATATTTGTCTGTTTTTAAAAGGTTCTGACTCTGGTCCAGCTCTTTGAGGTAAGAATCATAATCATTTTTTGAAGCGGCCAGATTATAGCGTACCGAGGAGAGGGTGCAGAGGGCCTTGTTCTTTTCGGGATTAGCAGAAAAGTCAGAATAGTAAAGGGCTTCTTCAAGATAGTCTTTTGCATTTTCAAGGGAAGGTTCATTGAAGGAAAGATATAAGTTTACAAAAGAGAGACTGACGGTGGTCAGTAAATCGTAGTTATCTATGGAGATGGCATTTTTATAGGCGGAATTCAAAAGATTTTCTGCCTGAGCGTAGTTTGCGTTAATCATGGAAGTGTTTGCACTTTCAATTGTGACAGTCACATTTTTGTAGATGGTGTTAATCTGCATGGTTCTTTTTGGTGCAGATGAGCAGCCGCAAAGAAAAAGAACTGGTAAGAAAATTAAAGAATATGATTTTTTCATTAAAAGTTGTCTCCCCTGTTTTTTGGAGTTGTGCTTTCTTTTTCCGGCCTGTCAGAAATTCCGTTCTTAAGCAGAGGATTGTTTTTAAGCCCTTCAAGAACGTCCTGGGCTTCCTTGAGTAAAACCTGCAGCTGCTGGACAATTACAGAAACATCGGGACTTTCGCTGGAGATAAGCACATTTATATTGTCTACAGTTTTATTCAAAGATGAAAGCATTGTAGAAATTGAGCCGGCAGAGGCTTCGTCTTCCAGAAGTTTTGGAATCAAGCCCTGAGGATCTTCTGTAATATTTGCAAGGTTTGTAAGAATCCTGTTAAATTCCGTTACGGTTGTAGTAAGGGTAACGTCTGGATCCCCTGCCATAACACCGTTCATCTGTTTTATAAGGGCAGAAATATCCTGTACAAGTGTCGTTGCAGAATTTAAGATTGTGTTTATGGAATCATTTGTAACACGAATAGAGCACTGGCCCTTTTTAATAATTTCTTTTGCTTCATTACTTGCAAGTTCAGGTATTAAAGAATCATCTTCGAGAATGCTGCTGGAATTTCCCGGATGAAAAATAATTGAGGAGCCAAGACCAATAGGACTTACAGAAACTTCAATAATTGAGCCCTCCCTTATGCGGTCTATGTAATCATCAAGAATATAAAAGTGAAGTATTACGGCATCATCTTCTGCAAGGGCGATTTTCTGAATTTTTCCAATACCAAAGCCCTTGTACTGAATGTTCATGCCTTCCGAAAGACTGGATGCAGAGTTTACTTCTGTATAAAAGGAATGTTTTTTTACGAACCATTTTTGCTTGGAGCCAATGATAAATATTATAAAGACCAGAGCTGCCATTGCAATAATACTTAAGAGTCCTACAATTTCATCTGCAAACTTAATTTTAAATTTCATACTTTTTCCTTTATATAAGCATATTAGCAAAAATCTCGGTATTTGTGATTCTTCCCTTGTCGAAGTAAATTTTATCAAAAAAGAAAGAACTTATAAAATAATTATCATGACTGACTATGATTATTGTTTTTCCCTGCTTAGAAAAATCGTGAAGCATATTCATAAAGGTTTCCAGGTAATCAGAATCTATGGATTCTGTAGGTTCATCTAAAAATAATACATCAGGGTTACAGATAATTGCCCTGGCAAAAGAGACTTTTTTTTGTTCACCAATAGAAAGGGAAACCGGGCGGAAATTCAATGGCTTTTCATATTTTATGACCTTAGCCATCTGCATGATTTTTTCTTTCTTTTCTTCTGCTGACATCTGGGGAAAATGAATCTGCAAAGGCAGCTCAAGATTGTGGTAAATATCCTGGTTTGCCCAGAGGGCCGAATCCTGGAACATAAAGCCGCAGCGTTTTCTGAACTTCAGTTTTTCGACTGCCTTCATTTTATGGATATCGGAGTTTTCAAAGAAGATTGTTCCGGAGGTGGGCAGAATAAGGCCTGCAAGAATTTTCAGGGCGGTAGATTTACCGCAGCCAGGAGGACCTTGAAAAACTGTCATGGAGCCTTTCTCTATGGAAAGATTTACATTATCTATTATTTTGTGGCCGTTTTCCTGTAGATTTACATTTTCCATTCTGAGCAGACTCATATGCCTTCCTATAAAATGTAGGACAGAACCGTAATAAAGGCATCTGCCAGAATAATTAAAATAAATACACTGCTGACTGCCCTGAGCCCAGCAAGGGGAATTTCTGTAGAAGCCCTTCCGGAATTAAAACCATAAAAGGTTGCAGAGGAAGAAATCAGCATTCCAAAAATCAGACTTTTTAAAATCGAAATAAAAACCATTTTAATTTCGATTGAACTAAAGAGGTTATTAAAATAATCTCCTATATTTACAGGGGTAATAAACTGGACAACAAAAACAGGAAAAATCAGGCCAAAAATTGAAAAATAAATACTTAAAAAAAAGGTTGAAAGGGTAACTCCCAGAAAGCGGGGGGCTGCCAGATGGCTTATAGGGTCAATTCCTGTTGCTATGTAGGCTTCAATTTCGTGATTTACAACGTTGGAAGAAATTTCTGTAGCGATGGCGGTTGCGGAACGGGCGGTTACAACAAAGGCAACCAGAATAGGGCCGAATTCCCTTACAATTATGAGGGCCATAAGCGTGTAGGTAAGGTTTGCCTGGCCAATGGAAAGTAAAAAATTGTTTCCTAAAAGCAGAATGGAGGTCCCGATTCCTATGGCAAGAATACAGCAGATGGGAAGGGCTTCAACAAAAGTAAAGAGCAGCTGCATTACCAGAATTTTTCTGGAGGCCTTTTTTGCGTGAATAAGAAATAGAAATGATGCTGTGATTAATCTTCCTATGTAGCCCAGGGCATAGATAAGAAGAGAAAATCTGTTTCGGACAGAAAGTCCAATTTTGTGAAACATTTTATAATACTCGTTCTGCTAATTCTTCCCAGCGGGGATATTTCTGCTCAAGAAGTTTTACAATTTCATTATAACGCTGGCTTGCTTTTGAAACAACAGAAAAATCTGGCGAAGACATAAGAGGTTCAAGTTCCTTTTCTTCTTTTTCAAGCAGAGGAATCTCCCTGTCTAATTCTTCAAACTCTTTTTGTTCCTTAAAAGATAATTTTTGTTTTTTGCCGGAGTCCGGGGCAGATGGCTTGCTGTTTTCTTTCTCTGCACTTTTGTTTCTTTTTTCTTCCTGCAGCATTTCCTGGCGAACTTCTATATATTCACTGCATTTTCCTACAAAGCCGCTTATAGAACCGTCTTCTTCCATAATAAAAAGAGTGTCAGCACATTTGTCCATAAAATAGCGGTCATGACTTACCAGTAAGAGACAGCCCTGGTAGTTCATTAAAAACTGCTCCAGAATATTCATGGTAAAAATATCAAAGTCGTTGGTAGGTTCGTCTAAAATTAAAAAGTTAGGATTTTCCAAAAGCAGTTTTACTAAAAAGAGTTTTTTTCTTTCGCCGCCGCTTAAGCTTTCTACCGGAGAATGCTGTATTTTTCCTTCAAAACCAAATTCTTCAAGAAATTTAGAGGCACTTACTTCTTTTGAGCCGTCATTTAAGGTCATGCGCTCAGCACTTTCCTTTATATATTCTAAGACCGTCTGGCTGCTGTCTTTAAAAACCGGATTTTGCAGATAATAACCGAATTTTGTGTTTTCTCCTTTTTCTACGCTGCCGCTGTCTGGCTGCAGTTTTCCGGTAATGATATTCAAAAAAGTTGTCTTTCCTGAACCGTTGTCTCCAAAAATTCCTATTTTCTGGCCCTTTGTAAACTTGTAGGAAAAATCTTTGATAAGAGTTTTTCCGCTTTCTGGAAAACTTTTGCTGATGTTGTGAAGCTCTAAAACTTTGCCTCCAAGTCTTCTGCCCTTGACTTCAAAGGTAAAGCCCTTGTCCTGTTGAAACTTCTCCCGGTTAATTAACTGCATATCCCTGTCAATTCTTGCCTTTATTTTTGTTCCCCGGGCGCAGGGACCCCGTAAAAGCCACTGGCGTTCAAAACGTAAAACCGATTCAATTCTTCTTTCTGTGTTTTCTTCTATTTCTGCTTCAATCTCTTTCTTTTCAAGATACTGGGAATAGTTTCCTACATAAAGCTTTAATTTGTTTCTGTTTAATTCATAAATGTTATTGCAAACTGCGTCTAAAAAGTAGCGGTCGTGGGTTACCATTAGAACAGAGCGGGAGGTGTTATGCAGGTAATCCTGCAGCCAGGAAATAGTTCTGATATCAAGATGATTGGTTGGTTCATCAAGAAGGATAAGTTTTGTATCTTCTACAAGAACCTGGGCCAGAGCTACTTTTTTAAGCATTCCTCCGCTAAGTTTTCCCATTTTTATGTCCAGATTATTTATTCCAAGGGTTGTAAGTATGGAAGAAATCTGACTTTCGTAATTCCATAAATCAAGCTTATCCATTTTAAGCATGAGTTCTTCGTATCTTTTTTGAATGGAATCACTTTTTTCGTTACCCAGTCTTGTGCAGATTTGTATATATTCGTTGATTGTCTGAAGTTTTGCAGAATCACTTTTAAAGATATGCTGGCGGATTGTGTCTTCCGGATTATACTGAGGATTCTGTGGTAAAAAAGAAAATCCTGCTTCTTTATTAAAAACAACGCTTCCTTCGTCCGGCTGTAAAAACCCTGCAATAGTATTGAGCAGGGTTGATTTTCCTGTTCCGTTACGACCAATTAAGGCTGCCTTTTCGCCTTCCTGAATTCCAAAGGTAACATTTGTAAAGAGAGCTTTTTCTCTGCCGATTTTAGAAAGATTGTTTATAGAAAGTAAGTTCATTATGCAGAAGATTATGAATTAAAAAAAAGGAATTTACAACCTTTTTTATCTTTTGACTTTTTACTATAATGTTGCCATGGCAAATACAAAGAAAACTAACACAAAAACAAGTGCAAAAACTACAAAAACTACAAAAACAAATCAGACCCAGAAAAAAACGTCTGGCAGAAAAAATCAGAAAAAACATGGAAAATGGGAAAAGGTATTACTGGTAATAGTATTAGCCTTACTCGCTGTATGGTATTTAACAGGACGTCCAGCCCTTACAATTTCAGATTCGGGCGTCTTTATAACTCTTAGAGAAGAGCCTTTAATTAACAGACTCACAGGAAAAGAAATCCTTCCTTATGCAAAACCAGAGGAAATTGTTTTTGAAGATAAATCTTATGAACCTTCTTCAGAGGCTTCTTTTTCAAATACAAAAGAAGATGCAGCTGCCGCTGAAGTAAATGCCGGTAAAGATGAAAATGCCGCTAACGCAGAGGTAAAGACAGCTAAAAAAGATAAAACAGAATATTCTTCACAGGCAGATTTAAACTATCCGGAAGATGATCCCCTTCATTTTGGAAATCCTAGTGATGCCCTTAATGATCTTTCAAAAAATAAAAACTATCTTATGATAAAACCTCAGTACAGCCTTTCTTATAATACAGAAACCCTTTGTCCTAACTGGGTTGCCTGGCATCTTGATGCAGATGATATTGGAGATGCTGACCGCAGTGATGATTTTAGACCGGATCCGGATTTACCTGCAGAATGGTACGCAGTAAAAAAAGCAGACTATCAGTACAACGCCTATGGTTATGACCGCGGACACGTTTGTCCTTCTGCAGATAGAACTGCCACAAAAGAAGATAATTCCATGACCTTCTTAATGACAAATATGGTTCCTCAGTCTCCTGATAACAACAGGGTAATCTGGATGCACTTTGAAAACTACGAAAGGGAACTGGTAAAAGAAGGAAACGAACTTTATATTATAGCAGGACCTCTTGGAAGTGGGGGCAGGGGAGCAAAAGGCAGCTTTACCGAAATTCCAGTTAAGACAAAGAGCGGAGAAGTTTATTCCATGAATGTTCCGGCCTTTACCTGGAAAGTGCTTATTGCAATTCCTCAGGGACAGGCAGATATGGACCGCATCACAAAAGATACAAAGGTAATTGCCATAAATGTTCCAAATCAGATGGGAATGGGAAAAACCGGAGACTGGGAACAGTATATCACTACTATTGATTATATAGAGCAGGAAACAGGATATGATTTCTTCGAGCTTCTTCCTGACGAAATAGAAGATATTCTCGAAGCAAAGACTTATTCTTACAGTAAATAAACTATTTTATTCTTTTATAAAGGACGTATTCGTAGCGGATGTTATTTTCGCATTTTTCTTCCAGAAGGTAACGCCGCCACAAGCCGTCCAGAGGGGGAAAAAATCTGTCGCCCTGGTAATCTTCCAGAATTTCTGTGGCATAGATTTTTGTGGCAAGGGGAAGTACTTCTTCGTAAAGAGACTGCCCGCCCGCAACCAGCACCGCCCCGTCAGAAAGCTTCACCGCCTCTTCAAAGCTTCTTGCAAGAAGGCAGCCCTGGGGCACTGAAGCCAGACTTTTTGAAACTACAATGATTGTACAGTAGGGAAGAGGCTTTCCAATCTCTTCAAAAGTTTTTCTGCCCATAATAATTCTCTTATGGGCAGTTACTTCTTTAAAAAGATCTCTTTCGCCTTTAAGCTTCCAGGGGATTTTACCCTCCTTTCCAATAACTCTTGTCTTTTTTGAATAAGCTGCAAGAAGGATAATATCCGCCTTTTTTTCTTTTTTAGATTTGAATAAGGGCATTTAACTTTCGTCCTGGTTTTGCTGTGCAGAAGCTTCTGTTATTATGCTTCTACCTGAATAAACTGGGGAACAGTCTGCTTCTGAGCATAAACACTGCGGGCATTTTTATAAGGATTCTTAAAGTTATTTATCTTAGTCTGAATATTCTGAATGTGAACTCTAAGAAGATTTCTGTTGATTTCATTCTGTTTAATAACTTTCTGCTGTAAATCGTTAAGTTCACTCTGAATATTGTTTATGGCAGAATCTTCTTTTGTGTTTGCTATAACTTTTGTATTGTACATCTGCTTCATAGGAACAATAACTTTCTGCAAGTTTGCAATGTTTTTTACAATCTGCTGTTCAAGCTCAGTGTGGGCAATCAGTTTTTCTGTGCTTTCGCTTGTTATTGAAGCTTCCTGTTTTTCAAGAACACATAAGTATTCCTGAAACTTTGATCTCTGCTGCTCAAGTAAATCTCTGAATTTGTGTAAAATTGCAACCCTTTCGTTTAATTCTTCCTGTGTAATTTCTGCCATAGTATCCTCCCGTTATAGCATTAATATTCAATATTTAAGGTCTGAGTAACCTTTGCGGCAGGTGCATTTGCTGTACTGTTTGCTATTGTTCGCCAAGATTCTGTAAGGTCACTGAGCATTTTTAATACTGACTGTAATTTTTCTTTATTATGTTTGATTGAAGCGTCCAGTAATTCTTCATTAAAGAAGATATAAAGAGACATAAGATTTTTTGCGATTTCTCCGCCTTTTTCCATATCAAGAGAAACCTGCAGCTCAGTAATTATTGACTGAGCTTTTTGTATATGAATACCAAATTTTTCAATGTTTGAAGCCTTAATTTTTCCATCGGCTTCAATTAAATTAATAGCACATCCAATATGCTTTACAGCACCTTCATAAAGCAGAACAACTAATCTTCCCTGACTTGCTGTACTGATATTTGTTTTTTGATAAGCGTTGTATGCATTTGTGTATCCCATATAAAAACCTCCCTGGAATTATAGTATGGTTCAATCAGATTTTCGGAAGCGGCAAAAAATACTTTAACATTTTTTTTATTTTTTTTAAGTGGATTTTTTATATTTATATTATTATATTTATTCGGTAGACTAAAATTATAAGAAATGCAGGAATTTATTATGGCAGAAAATCAGAACAAGGACGAAAAGAAAAAAGACGAGAACGACCCTTACAAATTCTTTAAATTTGAAGGTCCAAAAAATGGTGATGATAAAAAAGATGATAAGAAGGATAAAAAGCCTAGAATTCCTTTCTGGCCAATCGCTCTTTTTACATTTCTTGTAATAGTAATTCTGGATTTATTTGTTTTCCAGAAACCTGATACAAATATTGATTATTCAAGATTTAAAAGCTTAATAGAAAACGGTCAGATTGTTCGTGTAGAAATTGCAGATAACTACTGTATTGGTTACGGCCCTGAAAAACAGGCATCTGATTCTGCTCAAAAGGGTATTCTTTTATTCAGACAGCCGGACAGACCTGCCTATAAAACCACCAGCGTTTATTATGCTGCCGATTTAATTGAATTGCTTGATTCAAAGGGTATTGAATATAAATATGTTCAGCGCCAGTCAAACTATCTTGTTTCTTTACTTTTAAGCTGGATTATTCCTTTTGCAATCATTTACTTTATCTGGTTCCTGCTTATGCGAAAAATGGGCGGTGGAATGGGCTCAATCTTTAGTGTCGGACAGTCTAAAGCAAAGGTTGTAGAAGAAGGTAAGATTAAAACCCGTTTTTCTGATGTTGCCGGCGTTGATGAAGCCAAAGAGGAACTTGTTGAAGTTGTAGATTTTCTTAAATCTCCTAAAAAATACACTGATATTGGTGGAAAAATTCCAAAGGGTGTTCTGCTTGTAGGAGACCCGGGAACCGGTAAAACTCTTTTAGCCCGTGCTGTTGCAGGCGAGGCCGGAGTTCCTTTCTTCAGTATTTCCGGTTCAGACTTTGTTGAAATGTTTGTTGGTGTTGGTGCTTCCCGTGTCCGCGATCTTTTTAAGCAGGCCCGCGAAAAAGCTCCTTGTATTGTATTTATTGATGAAATTGATGCCCTTGCAAAAAGTCGTGCAAACGGTTTTTCAAGCAATGATGAAAGAGAGCAGACTCTTAATCAGCTGCTTGTAGAAATGGATGGTTTTGATAACGATAAGGGCCTTATTATCCTTGCCGCTACAAACCGTGTTGATGTTCTTGATCCTGCCATTTTGCGTCCGGGCCGCTTTGACCGTCAGGTACCTGTTGAAAAACCGGATGTAAAGGGGCGTGAAGAAATATTAAGAATCCACGCTAAGAACGTAAAACTTGACTCAGACGTAGATTTTGAATCTCTTGCCCATGGTACAACCGGTTTTGCAGGAGCAGATCTTGCCAATGTTGTAAATGAAGCAGCCCTGCTTGCTGTTCGTAACAAGCGTAAAAAGGTCACCATGGAAGACTTTAATGAAGCCATCGATAAGGTAAGCATTGGTCTTAAAAAGAAATCAAGAAAAGACAATAAAAAGCAGATGCGCCTGGTTTCTGTTCACGAAACAGGTCATGCCCTGGTTGCAGCCTTTACTCCAGACCACGAACCTGTAAATAAAATTACAGTTGTTCCACGTTCTCATGGTATTGGCGGATTTACCCAGTACAGGGAAGAGGAAGAGGAAAAATTCTGTCTTACCTATAAAGACATGATGAACGAAATTGATTCCCTGCTTGGCGGACGTGCTGCAGAGCAGATTATTTTAGGTGATATTTCTACCGGTGCTTCAAATGATATTGCCCGCGCAACAGACATAATAAAACAGATGATTACCGTTTATGGTATGTCTTCTAAGTTTAAGAACATGACCCTTGGTAAGGGAGTTTTAGGTAACAGGGGAGGAGAGCCTAGCCTTGTTCGTGAATTCTCTGAAGAAACTCAAAACTATGTAGACAGCGAAATTGCAAGAATTATAGAAGAACGCTATGAGCATGTTGTAAACCTGCTTACCGAACATAAAGATTTACTTGAAATTATTGCAAAACGTCTTGAAGAAATTGAAACAATGGATGGAAAGGAATTCTATGACATTGTAAAGGGTGAAGCTCACTGCAAGGAATTAACTCAGCAGGCTGCAGAAAAGACAGAAGAAGCTGCTGAAAGCCAGGAAAAGACTGAATAATATAAAATGGCGTTAAAATTATGCTCTAATTGAAAAGAAGAGTATTTAACGCTATAATTCTTTATATGAAAAAATTATTACTTTTTGTTGGAATTCTTTTTATTAATTCTTTCCTTTTTTCTCAGGGAATAACTACTGCAAGTGCTTATTTTAAGACAATTTCTGAATACTATGCAGGCTTAAAAGATTACGAATGTGATTTTGAAATAAAAATAGAACGCCAGGAATCTGCAGGAACCCTTTCTTATAAGGCTCCTGATTTGATTCGTCTGGACTATACAAATCCTGAAGAGCAGGTTATCTGCTTTAATGGAGAAACCTTGTCTATCTACCTGGCAGAAACAACAACAGGTCTGCAGCAGCAGGTAACTCCCGGTTCTTCTGCTTCAGCCGCTTCAATAGGTTCTGCCCAGGGCCTTTCATTAATGTCCAGATATTATTCTGTAGCCTATGAAACAGGACAGGATCCTGAACCTCTTGATGCAGAATCAGATGAAATGGTTGTAAAATTTCTGCTTACAAAAAAATCAGCTGCAGAAGCCTTCCGCTACATTAAGGTTGCCGTATCTGCAGATACAAAATTAATCCGACGTATTGAAGCTGTAACTTCTAAGGGAGAAACTTTCCTTTTTAATTTTTACGAATATAAACTGAACCAGGGAATAGCAGATCAGCGTTTTGTTTACGAAATTCCTTCAAAGGCAAATGTTTATAATAATTTCTTGTTCTCGGAGTAGTCTGAATGGAAAGTTATGGAGAAATTTTAAAAAATAAACGCGAAGAAAAAAATCTGGAATTAAATAAAATTGCCAGAGAAATATCTATAGAAGAAAGATTCCTTAAAGGTCTTGAAGATGAAGATTCAGGAGTATTTCCCGGAGAAGCATATTTAATCGGCTTTTTGAAGAACTATTCTAATTTTCTGGAGCTTGATACAGAATATCTTTTAAAATTATACCATAACAAGCAGCTGCAGGAAGCGCCTGTTCCCCAGGAACTTTTATACAAACCTAAGGCAAGATTTGTCCTTCCCCTCGTTTTATCCATCTCGGCAGTTCTTATTGCCCTTACTCTGGTTCTGGTTTTCGTATTCAGAAAAAAGCCTGTAGAAGACGAGAATGTTCTTGTTTCAAGTAAGGTAAAAAAGCAGCAGTATGAATTAAGCGATAAGAAGTTTAATGCCAGAGTTTATAAGGGGGACCAGCTTATTGTTCCTACAAATGACTCAAACGGTAAAATTATTCTTACTGTAAGAGATACTCTTTCTTCTTTTGGACTCGATACTCCATCCGGAGTTTATTATGTTGAATTATCTGAAGAATCTGAATTAGACATTAACGGCGATAATATTTCTGATATGATTCTTTATGTATCTGATATTTCTTCTACCGATGATTCAAGAGGTGCCGAAATAAGCGTGCTTTTGCGCCATGGAGTTGCAATGGATCTTGATTCTGTAGATGTTGAAGAAATTCCATTTGCTTCAGAAGTTGCTTCAAAGCATCCTCAGAGGGTAATTCTGGAAGATAACAGAGCTTATCCATTTACCGTAAATGCAAGTTTCCGCGCTGCCTGTCTGTTTAGAGACAAGGTTGACCGCGAAAACTCTGTTGAAGGATATTTTTCTAAAGGAGAAGTATTTACCGCATCTCCTCATAATGGAATCAGATTGTGGATTTCTAACTCTAATGTTGTAAGTCTTACCATCATAGCTGATTCCAAAACCTTTGATTTAGGTATGGGAAATGCAGGTCAGGTTCTGGTTGAAGACATTAAGTGGATAAAGGATACTGACGGTAAATATAAATTAGTTATAATTGAACTCGATTAAATTTTATATT
The DNA here is from genome assembly GCA_016286535.1 of Treponema sp. Classification (GTDB taxonomy): domain Bacteria; phylum Spirochaetota; class Spirochaetia; order Treponematales; family Treponemataceae; genus Treponema_D. The sequence goes on from JAEESZ010000008.1 coordinate 50,079, forward strand.
GATCAGCACGGATGTGCCAAAAATCAAACAGACGGTGAAATTTTAATAAGCCACTTAACAAAAGCTGGTTTTGTTCACACTTTAAATGTAGAAGAAGCAGATTACATTCTTGTAAATTCCTGCGGTTTTATTAACTCTGCTAAAAAGGAATCTATTGATGCTGTTTATTCAGCAAAAAAAAGCTGTCCAAAAGCAAAAATCATTTTAACCGGCTGTCTTGCAGAACGTTATGCCCAGACTCTCTTTGAATCAATGCCTGAACTTTCCGGAGTTTTTGGAAACGGAGATTTGGGCAAAATTGTTGAATTTATAAATCAGGTAGAAAAAGAAAAAAGATCGGTGAAGACTTACGAACAGAAGGGGGTCTGCTCTGCTTCCCGTTCTGTTTTCTATAATTATAAGGCAGCTGCCTTTGTAAAAATTACAGAGGGCTGCTCTAATAACTGTACTTTCTGTGCCATTCCTCTTATTAGGGGGAAGGTAAGAAGCAGAAGTATTAAAGATGTAGTTTCAGAAATCAAAGACCTGCTTAGTCAGGGAATTTACGAAATCAACCTTATAGGCCAGGATCTGGCTGTTTTTGAAGAAGGACTTCCTGATCTTTTCAAAGAAATTTCTAAGCTGCAGGGGGATTTTATTGTTCGTCCCCTTTATATTCATCCGGATCATTTTACAAAAGAAATTGCTCTTGCCATTAAAGAAGATTCCCGCTTCCTTCCATATTTCGACATTCCTTTCCAGAGCGGCGACGATGAAATTATTCATAAAATGAACCGCAAGGGAAGCTTTGAAAAATATGTAGAACTTGTTAAGGAAATAAGAAGTATTCTTCCTTCTGCAGTTTTAAGAACAACCTTCCTTACCGGTTTTCCAGGCGAAAGTGATCAGGCAGCTTTAAATACTCAAAAGTTCCTTCAGGAAATAAGGCCTGTATGGTCAGGCTGCTTTCCATACAGCAGGGAAGAAAATACTCCGGCTTATTCCTTAAAGCCTCAGGTTCCAAAAAAGGTCGCAGAAAAAAGGGCAGCAGCACTCGAAGAAATTCAGAGCAAAATAACAGAAGAAAGTCTTAAAAAGTATATCGGACAGGAAGTACCTGTACTTATAGAAGAAATTATAGAGAGCGAAGGTGAGGATCCTTCTGCAGAAGGACTTGCGCTTGGCAGAGCCTGGTTTCAGGCACCGGAAGTTGATGGTTGTGTTGTAGTCCGATATGATTTAGATTTTCAAAATGAAGTTAATAGTGTAAAATGTGGTAATGTAGTAAATGTAAAAATTCTGAACGTAACGGGGGTAGATTTAGATTCCCGCTTTGTTTCGCTCAGGAAGGAATTTACTGCGAATCCAAAGGTTAGTTTTATAAACTGATTTTTTAAGAGCTAGAGAACAAATGAAGAAGATTGCATTACTAATTCCAATGTTTTCAACAGAATATTCAGTTCTATTAATACGTGGAATAGCAGAGTATTTTAACGACAAAGATTTCCAGCTTATAATTACAAAAACAGAACTTCCACATACTACTAAAGGTTTGTATGATTATCAGTACTGGAATTCTGCAGAAATAATCCGCTGTAAAGAAATTGATGCCTATATTGTTTGTTCTTCTTTATATGTTTCTATGACATCTCAGGATGAACTTGAGTCTTTCTTAAAAACTCTTGGTCCCCGTCCTATTATTTCTATAGGTGTTACATTAAGTCTGCCTAATTCTTATACAGTTTTAAATGATTCTTCTTCTGTTTATATGGAGATTGTAAGTCATTTAAAAAATGTTCACGGCTGTAAAAACATTGCCTTTATGTCTGCAAACTCTACAAAATCAGAAGAAGCCTTAGACAGATTTGAATCCTTTAAGAAAGCTCTTATAAAAAATGACCTTTTTTATAATGAAGACTTAGTTTTTGACGGAAACTTTACTTCGTCATCAGCACAGGAAGCTTTGGCTAAAAAACTTATCAAGAGGGATGATGTAAAATTTGATGCTATTGTTGCCGCCAACGATTTAATGGCAGTCGGCTGTATAGAATATTTAAAAACGCTTAATCTGAAAGTTCCCGATGATGTAATTGTAACTGGATTTGATAATTCTGATGTTGCCATTTTAGCAAGACCAAAGCTTACAACTATAGAACAGAATATTGGTAAGCTGGGACATACTGCTGCAAGTGTAGCAGCTAAGGTTCTGCTTAATAAAAAGGTTGCAAGAAAAAACGTTTCTTCATTAAAGTCTATTTTCAGACAATCCTGCGGTTGTGTAGACCGTAATATTCTTGAACCTTATTATTTCGATTATGAAGGAAATAGAATCGAAGAAGAATTCAGCAGAATTAATTATCTTTCAAACTATCAGAACGACCTGGACGAAAAAAATAACATCATAACCTTAATGGATATGCTTAAATCTGCAAACACCCTGCGTCAGTTATACTATAATATAAGTTATATAACTGCCCAGCAGGAGTTTTCTGAATTAACAATTAATTTTTTTGAAGAACCTGTTTATCTGGAAAAAGATGATGTCTTTAATATGCCGTCAGATATGGAATTATCCATGTTTACTACAGATGATAAGGATCATAAAATCTTCAGACCTGGAGTTTTCTTTGATCCTCATAAAATAATTAATTCTGCATCAAAATTTACAAACTGTCAGGGTGTTTACATCCTTTATCCTATTTTCTCAGCAGAAAATATGTATGGTTTTCTAATGGCCAAATTAAAAAATAATAAATATTCTACATATAATGTATATTTAAAGATTCTGGTAACTGCCATTTCTCAGGCCTATGCATATACAAAAACGCTTTCTTTGAATTCAGAACTGGAAAATGTAAAATCAGCCCTGCAGAAAAATAATGATACTCTTCTTATTAAAAACCGAACCGACGAATTAACCGGTATTTTAAACCGCCGTGGTTTTATTGAAGAAGCTCAGCACCAGCTTGATATTTTACAGGAAAACGGTAAGCCTGGTGTAATCTTCTTTGGTGACCTGGACGGCTTAAAAGAAATAAACGATACCTATGGTCACAAAATGGGTGATAAGGCTCTAAAGCTTGAGGCAAAAGCCCTTAAAAAAGTATTCCGTTCCTCTGATGTTGTTGGCCGTCTTAGCGGTGATGAATTTGGAATTGTTGCAGTCGGTGTAAATATCGAAAATATTGATGTTCTCAAAAATAAAGTAATGGAAATTAATAAAAAAGTTACAGAATCAGAGAAGCTTCCTTTTAATCTTTCTATCAGTCTTGGTGGGGTAGACTTGCAATCTTCTTCCATAATATCTAAACTACTCTCTCTTGCTGATAAAAAACTTTATGAGGAAAAACGTAAGAAAAAAGCCGAAAAATGACAGATAATCACAAATCTATAGACGAATATCTTTCTGAACTGAACGAAGAGCAGCTGGAAGCCGTAGTACATACCGGATCTCCTCTTTTGATTCTTGCCGGTGCCGGTTCAGGAAAAACCCGTGTAATTACAAGTAAAATTGCCTATTTAATTAATAAAAAGAATGTAGAGCCTTATTCTATTCTTGCGGTAACCTTTACAAAAAAGGCTGCCAATGAAATGAAAGAAAGGGCTGTTGCCATTGAAGAAAAGGCCATGTATTGTCAGATAAGAACCTTCCATTCCTTTGGAAGCTGGTTCTTACGAAAATACTGGGATAAGGCAGGACTTGATCAGAACTTTGTTGTTTACGATGACGATGATATGATTACCCTTTTAAGGGATGCGGTTCCTACCCTCGACAAAAAAGATGCAAAAACAGTAGCCCATCAAATCTCCCTTGCAAAAGATTATTTTCTTCTTCCTTCTGATGATTTAAGTATAATTGGAAGTGAGTTTGACTTAAATGAACTTTACCGCCTCTATCAGGAAAAATTAAGGGCCACAGGAAATGCCGATTTTGGCGATTTAATAATGCTGCCTTCACTTGTTATGCAGAATAATAGGGAAGTTGCAGATCAGATTCATAATAGATTCAAAGTAATAATGGTAGATGAATACCAGGACTCCAATATTGCCCAGTATAAGCTTTTGCAGATTTTAAGCGGACTAAACGATGGTTATGATAATTATGTCTGCGTTGTAGGTGATGATGACCAGTCCATCTATAAATTCAGGGGTGCCGAAGTCCAGAATATCCTTACTTTTCCCGAAAAGTTTAAGGGTACTCAGATAATCAGACTTGAAAAAAATTATCGTTCTACTGCAAAGATTCTCGAAGCAGCCAGTATGGTTATTTCAAAGAATAATAACCGTCTTGGAAAAAAACTTGTGGCTCAGAGGGGAGACGGCAAAAAGCCTGTTCTTGCTTTTTTACCGGGTGATGATGCCGAGGCCTCCTTTGTTGCAGATTTAATTCTTCAGTCCAGGGCTGTAAATAAAAGCTATTCAGACTGGGCAGTTTTATACAGAACTAATGCTCAGTCCAGACTCTTTGAACAGCAGTTTGCAAGACGTAAGATTCCTTATGAAATTTTCGGTGGTTTGAAATTTTATGAGAGGGAAGAAATAAAAGATCTTCTTGCCTATCTTTCTCTTTTTGTAAATCCAAGAGATACCATTGCCTTCAGACGAATTGTTAATAAGCCAACCCGGGGAATTGGTGCTAAAAGTCAGGAAAATCTTATTGCAAAGGCAGTTATTACATATAATGAAGATGGAGAAGTAAAATCCAGCTATAAAAATCTTATAGAAGTTGTAAAAGAATCTCTTGATACTTTTTCTAAAAAGGCCAGGGAAGGGGCAGTTAATTTTGTTCATATTTTTGAAAGTCTGAATCAGGTTTTTGATAAAGAAAAAAATCTTTCTGTTTTAATCAACGAACTTATAAGTAAATCAGCCTTAGACGATTATCATAAAAATAATTCCGAGGATTCATATCAGGCTGTATCGCGACTTGAAAATATGACGGAACTTGCCAACAGTGCAGTTGATTATGAATGTACCATGGAAGGCCTTCTGGAGTTTTTAGATTCTGTAAGCCTGGATCAGACAATAGACTCTCAAAATACCCAAACTTCTGATGATTATGTTACCCTTATCACCCTGCATAATACCAAGGGTCTTGAATATAATAATGTTGTAATTACCGGTATGGAAGATAAGGTTTTTCCCCGTCCTGATAAATCTCTGGATGAAATAGAAGAAGAGCGCCGTCTTTTTTACGTTGGTATAACCCGTGCAAGAGATGAACTCTATCTTACCTCTGCTGCCTGCCGCAGAATGTACGGACATATTGAACTTACAAATCCAAGTCCCTTTATACTGGAATCAAAGGCTGCTTACGAAGTAATTGGTCAGACACCGCTTTCCTTCAGAAATTATTCTGCAGGATATTCCAACGGTTACGATGCTCAGACAGAAGAACTTCTGGGAAAATGGAAAAAAGGCTCAAAACTCTATCATGATGATTATGGTTACGGCCAGATTATTCAATCTTCAGTAAAAGAAGGTGAAGTTGTCTGCATAGTACAGTTTGAGAATGGTCAGAAAAAGAAATTCCTTCCTCAGTATCAGGGAAAGTCCTTAATGTTGGTAAAAGATTAGCTAAGTATAACAAAATATTAAGAAAAAGCCTCTAATTATTTGAGTTTTTTAATAAAGCGCATTATAATTCCAATTAGAGAGGTTTTAATAATGCGTTTTAGATTATCAACTAAGGTGGGACTTATAGTTGGTGCTGCAATTATATTGACCGCAGGCACCATTGGAATATTCTGTTCATTAATAGCAAAAACAGAAATTACAAATATCATTCTGGAAAGTGTAGAAACTACAGAATTAGGAGTTGCAAACACTCTTGATAACTGGAAGTACCAGCTTGAGTATTCTACCCTTGTTCTTGCAGATAAAACTCGTCTTGCAGCCGCCCTTGCAACTAAAGATTTTGATTCGGCAAATACCCTTACAGTAGAACAGAAAAAAGTTCTTGATATTGATCAGCTTTTTGTAACGGACGAAAAAGGAATGGTTGTAGGAGGTACAATTCCTTTTGGAACAAGCCTTGCAAACTCTCATGCCGTAAAAACAGCTCTGAATGGAAATAAGGAATATTCTTATGAATCAAATAAATATTTTGAGTATAGTCTTGTTTATGCATATCCTATAAAAAGCAGTGGAAAGGTTGTTGGTACTGCTGTCGGAACTTACAGTATGGTTGATCCTGAGTTTGTAAATGAAATTAAAAACAGTTACCAGGTTGAATGTACTATGTATGAAGCCAATAAAAGAGCTTCCACAACTTTAGGTGATGACTTTATTGGAACAACTCTTGATGATCAGGGGATTATTGAAGCAGTCTTAAATAGAGGTGAAAGATATTTAGGAAAGAATGTTATTAAAAACGTAAAATACGAAACCGTTTATGCACCGGTAAAAGATGAGTCTGGTGCAATATCCGGAATGATTTTTATTGCCAAGCCTGAATCTATAATCATCAGTTCTATTCAGGAAATCCAGAAAGCAATATTTATTGTTGTTGCAGTCCTTATTCTGCTTCTGCTTCCATTGACATATGTAATTCTCAAAATCTTCTTTAAGGCCCTTGCTGGTGTAAAAACAACTCTTGAAGGTATTGCTTCCGGCGATGCAGATTTAACAAAACGAATCGATGTAAAATCAACTGATGAAATTGGAGATGTTGTTGTCGGCTTTAATTCTTTTGCCGGTAAACTTCAGAATATTATTTCTGATGTAAAAAACTCAAAGGATGAATTACTTCTTGCCGGTGCAAATCTTGAAGGAGCAACCGAAAATACTTCTTCTTCAATAACAGAAATTATTGCAAATATAGATTCAATGAAAAAACAGATTGATACTCAGAATCAGAGTGTAAGTCAGACTGCAGGCGCTGTAACCCAGATTGCCTCAAATATTGAATCTCTTGAACATATGATTGAAGGTCAGTCCAGCGGAGTAACCCAGGCTTCTGCCGCAGTTGAAGAAATGATTGGAAATATTTCTTCTGTAAATTCTTCCGTAGAAAAAATGGCAACTTCCTTTAATGAACTTCGTGCAAATTCGCAGGTTGGTATTCAGAAGCAGATGGCTGTAAATGACAGAATCAACGAAATTGAAAGTCAGTCACAGATGCTTCAGGAAGCTAACGTTGCTATTTCTGCAATTGCTTCTCAGACAAATCTTCTTGCCATGAATGCGGCAATTGAAGCGGCTCATGCCGGCGAGGCCGGAAAGGGCTTTGCCGTTGTTGCAGACGAAATCCGTAAGCTTTCAGAAACTTCAACAGAACAGTCAAAAAGAATTGGTGAACAGCTTAATAATATTAAGGAGTCTATAAATCAGGTTGTTGGAGCTTCTTCAGAATCTTCGGTTGCCTTTGAGTCTGTTTCAAATAAGCTTGAGGAAACAGATGCCCTTGTAATTCAGATTAAGGCTGCCATGGAAGAGCAGAACGAAGGTTCAAAACAGATTACAGAAGCTTTACAGAATATGAATGATAGTACTGTAGAAGTTCGTAACGCTTCTATTGAAATGCAGGAAGGTAATAAATTAATTGTAAAGGAAATTCAGCACCTGCAGGATGCAACTTCTTCTATGAGTCAGAGTATGGAAGAAATGGCCGTCGGTGCCCGCCAGATTAATGAAACTGGGGCTGCCCTGAATGACGTTTCCGGCAGAATTAAAACTTCTATCAATAAGATTGGAATTCAGGTAGATCAGTTTAAGGTTTAATTCTTCAGTTACGGGATAATTTTTCATGGGTGAGAGAAAAAAACAATTTGTACTGCTTATAGATTATATTACTTCTGAATATTCAGACATCCTTATGCATGGCATACAGGCTGCCTGTAAAGAAGCAGATGTTGATTTATATGTATTTTCAATAGGGGAGCTGCATAACCTGCAGATTCCCGAAAATTATCAGTATCTTTCCCTTTCTGGTCTTCTTACCAGCGCAAATGTGGACGGTATAATTGTTGCAGCCGGAACCCAGATGCACTTTATGACCAGAAAGGAGCTTAGTTCTTATTTTGCTTCCTATAAATCCATACCAATTGTAAGTATTTCAATTGCCTTAACCGGTATTCCTTCCATAGTTGTAGACTGTCAGCAGGCCTATAAAGAATTGATTTCTAATCTTGTTCAGGTACAGGGCTGTAAAAAGTTTGGAATTATGGGAGTCAGAAGTAATTCTGCCGAAGTAAGGGAAAGAACCCGTCTTATAAAACAGTATCTTGAAGAAGAAAAAATACCAAAACAGAATGTCCATTTGTGGAGGTCCCGTTTTGATTATTCTTCAACGGTTGCAGAACTGAACTATTATTACCAGGTTAATGGAAAATTCGATTTTGATGCAATTATCTGCCTGAATGATGAAATGGCTTTTGCCTGCATGGATTTTTGCCGTCTTCACGATTTAAAAGTTCCGGATGATGTACTTATTGCCGGCTTTGATGATATAGAAAGAACAAGAGTTTCCCTTCCGTCAATGACTTCGATTAATCAGCGGCTTTACGACCAGGGCTTTCTGTCTGTTATGACACTGAATGATATTATTAATAAAAAAGATGTTCCAAAAGTTCAGGTTATAGAAGCACAAACAATCATAAGAGATTCCTGCATCAGAAATAAAAAGTTAAAACCAGAAAGTAATTATCTGCTTTATGAAAAGAAAACCGATATGACTTTCTTTTCAAATACAGTTACCACCGAATGGTATACAAAAAAGAATCAGATATTTCAGATTAACTCTTTTTATAACCAGATGCAGTATGATATTTCTAAAGAACAGTTGAAAAAAAGAATTAATTCAGAAGCACAGTCCTTTGGTTTATCTGCCTTTGCCATTGTGCTTTATAATATTCCTATAGATACACCTGTCCCTTTTGATTATTTTACCATGCCAAAAAAGGCTTATCTTTTCAGCGGATACGATGAAAGAAGCGGTTATAATTCTGACCAGGACAAGCATGTATATAATTTTGATCCAAAAACAAAAATCCTTCCCGAAGAAATATATGAATCGGGACCTGAAGGCTTTTATGTATGTTCACTCTTTCATAAAAGTCTGCAGTACGGTTATTTAGTTTTCAGGGCCGGCGATTATGACCTTATGATTTATGATTTATTTACAAAAATCATATCTTCCATAATTGCTTCTGTTCATACTTTTGAACTTGTACACGATGAACACAAAAAGACAAAGCAGAAATATGACCGTCTTGATGTTATTGCAAGTACAGATGAATTGACAGGCCTTTACAACAGGCGCGGGCTTTACGAAGTAGGGCAGACAACCTTAAAGTTTGCCAAGGCTATGAATCAGTCTGGAATTATTGTTTTTTCTGATATGGATAACCTTAAAAAGATTAACGATACCTACGGGCACGAAGCAGGTGATAAGGCAATTATTGCAGAATCTATAATTTTAAAGGGAAACTTCCGTTCAAACGATGTTATTTCAAGAATTGGCGGCGATGAATTTGTAATGGTTTGTCCGGGCCTTACAAAAGAAGCCTTTCTGCGTATTAAAAAACAGATTAACAGCGACTGCGAAATGTGGTCACAGACCAGTAAATCACCTTTTGGAATTTCTATAAGTATGGGCTTTGTGGAATATCCGCACGTTCATTTCGGCTACCAGATGACAGCTTTACTGGCAAAGGCAGACAGTCTGCTTTACCAGGAAAAACGAAAGAAAAAAGCAAAATTATAACCAGTCTCTAAGAATGTAAGTCTGCTTAGGTCTTAAGGTAATGTCTACGCGGCGGTTTTGAGCCCTTCCTTCTTCAGTTGCATTTGATGCAATTGGCATTGTTCCACCATAAGCCTTGTAGGTAAAGAGGGATTCATCAATTCCCTGGTTAATAAGCGAGGTCATTACTGCAATGGCTCGGTCAATAGAAAGATTTAACTGACCGTTTGGTTTTCCTACATCAGCGGTATGTCCTTCAACTAAAATTGTATATCCTTCCAGATCAAGGAACTCCTTAATCTTCTTTGCAACAAAATCAATTCTTTCTTCTTCGCCAGGTAAAAGAATATCTGAATCAGGATAGAATTTTAAATCTACCGAGAATAAAATTCCGTCCTTTGTGTTGTCGATGGTAAGGCCCGGAACCTTGTTTTCGTAGAAATACTGTTTAACTTCATCATAAACTACATAATAGGTCTGATCTTTTTGCGAACTCTTAATGTCGTAAATAAGGTTTTCCTTGTCGAGCAGAATCATTACCCTGCCGTTTGCAAGAAGTTCCAGATTTTCCGGAACTGTCAGAATCTTTAATGCATCTTTATGTTTTATAATAGGGTCAGTTCTGTTTCTTCCAAAAACTTCTTTTGCCCTTATATAAAGCGGGTCAGGACCAACTCTGTCTTCATAATTAGAAATATCATCAGAGTAGTGGTAGCCTGCAAGACCATCCTTTTTGATGATTTCCGGTTTTGCATAGTTTTTTTCGTAAACAAGATTCATGTCCTCGTCCCAGATTTTTGGAAAGAGACAGGGATAGGTCTGACTGTCTATGTATTCTCCGTGAATATGAAGGGCGCCTCTGGCATCAATAATAATTCCCGTATATTGTCTTGAAGGAATCATTTCAATTGTTCTTTCCGGTTTTGAAGCAAACTTTGTCTGTACAAGTTCCTTATTCAGTTCCTTTATGTTCAGATAGTTTGTTGTGTTGAGCTCTTTTGCATCTGGAGAAAAAACATCCGGGGTTTTGTAGCCGCCGGTAATAAAATTGTATATCTGGTCAAGAGTGATTTGTTCAGTAATTACCATGTCTGAAAGATAAGAGTTTGAATCTGCAAAAAGGGAGAGTAAAGGTGGCTGAATAAGCTGGGGCATTTTTGATTTGATTTTTGCAGAGGCAGATTTTTTTCCTGAAGGCATTGTGATTTTTGCCTTTTCTGTGTCCATTGTAAGCCTTGAAGTAAAGTCTCTTGTAATCCAGTTTATGCTGCTGACAGACTGAATGCTGGAATTATCTTCTGCAAAAGAAACTGAGTTTACTGTCACAAGCATCAAGACTGCAAGAATTAATGTTTTAAAATGTCCTTTCATATCTGCTTTCCCTTTTACTGTATCACTATCGGCTTATTTTGAAGGAATATAAAGAATTTTTCCTATTTTAAGAATATCATTTTCCTTTATACCGTTTGTTTCGCATAAAGAGGCAAGACTGACTCCGAATCTTCTGGAAATAGACCATAAGGAATCTCCCTGCACAACCGTATACTTAAATGGAAATTCTATGGGAGTCAGCTTTGTAAGGGCTTCTTCCGCGCTTTCTTCCATACCTTTTGGAACCCTTATGCTGCAGCGCTGGGAAGGGTGGGTAATTCCTTTTATAAAGGAAGGATTCAGTTTTTTTAAAGTATCAGAATCTATGCGCATTTGTCCTGCAAGGGCAGTAATTGAATAGGCTTTATCTACCTGAACATAATCAAAAATAGCGTTTGTTTCATTGTACAAAAGTTCAAATTCTTCCTTGTGGGCTGGTAAATCAAGCTGGTAATAAGATGCATTTTCTGCAAGTTCTGCAATGGCAAGAAGCTTTGGAATATACTGGCAGGTCTGGCTGGAAAGAAGCTTATGTTCTACCAGATACCAGTAATCCTTTTCTCCGGCTTTTTTTAAAGCCTTGGACATGGCTCCGGCTCCGCAGTTATAGGCGGCAATTGCTAAAAGCCAGTCACCAAAATAGTTGTAGTTATCCATAAGTTTTGCCATGGCCGCATCTGTGCTTTTCCAGGGGTCATAACGTTCATCAATAAATTCATTAAGGGTTAAAAAGGGCTTTACGCTGTTGGCCATAAACTGCCACATTCCAATTGCGCCCGAAGAAGATTTTGCTGTGGTTTTATAATTAGATTCAACAACCGGAAGATATTCCAGATAAAAGGGCAGATTTTTTTCCTGCAACACCTTCCTTACATAAAGTCTGTATTCCATGGAATCTTCAAGATCTTTGTAAAGAATACTTTGCCATCTGCTGCTTTTGTAAAGATTGATATATTTTTCTACTTCGCTTCTGTCGCTGTAGGGAATAACGGTATATTCTTCAACTTCAACATCTGCAAAAAGAGCCGGGCTCGAAAAAAGAATGCAGATAAAAAATATGACTTTTTTAAAGCTTGTTACCAATGTAAATTCCTGCCCATTCCCAGTTTCCGTTAATATCAGGATCCAGAGGGTAATATATTTTTCTAAAATACAGATACCAGACAGAAACAAAGGCGTTCCAGCCCCAGGTTCTTAAATATGCTTCATTTGAGTTGGAACTTTCGTCCAGTTCATCTTCAAAACGGATTCTTCTTCCGCTGGCATAATCTCGAATGGAAATTTCTTTCTGAGAGTTTGCATCGTTTTCATCCTGTCTCCAGGACATAGAAAAGAAGTTGATTTTGGCCTTGTACTTGTCAAGGGTTCTCCAGTCGTAGTTGCGGATTGCAGTCTTAACGGCCTTTTCAAGTTCTGGAAGGGTTTCGAAGGTCCAGTCTTTTGAAGAATTATTAAAATCTACAAGGTGGCGGGCATTCCTGTAGGCATCAGGTTCGCCTGGAATCTGAATTGTAGAAGCGTCCGGCTGGGCAAGAAAGAGGTTATAGGTTTTTAAGGCCTGTGACCATTGATTATCAACTTCGTATTCCAGGGCAAGGCGCAGATAAAGTTCTGTAATGTTGATGTTCTGCGGAAAGCGGTTTATAAGCTGATTAATATAGTTAATTCTGTGAATTGGAGTTTTACTAATCTGAATAAGGTTCTGCAGACAGAGGTAATGAATGGACTGGCCTTTTACAAGCAGGTCATCACATTCCTGTAAAATTCTGTCAAAATAGTATTCGGCCATTGGTTCTGCCCCGGTCGAAAGATAGGCATAGGCAGTCATTAAAAGCCAGTAGGAATTGTATAAGTCATCGGGATTATCTTCTACATAATCAGTTAAAAAGAGGATGATTTCCTGATAGTCCTTCATGGCAAGAAGATTGTTTGCCATCTGGTTTATGATTGTATATTTTTGCTGGGGATTCAGTGTCTGAGTTGCCAGTATTTCTAATAAATCTTCCTGATTTTGTGAAACTTTGTCGTTTTCTGAATTGTTTTTACAGGAGAAAAGACTTACAGAAAGCAGGCAGAGAAGCAGAAGAATATTTTTCTTTAATTTCATAATAACTTAAATTTATCATAGTGAATTATTATTGTAAAGATTGTAAAATCCGAGTATCATATATAAACGGAAATTTATAAATAAAACCCCATAGGAAACCCATAATGAAGACTGGCGGCACCAGATTTTTAAATATCTTACTTTCAATTACTCTTATTTTTTTTGCTATAGCAGTTGCAATTACCATTAATAATCCCTATGTAAAACCTGATTCCTATACTTTCTTTATCTGTGTTTATATTCAGGTGGTAGCAGGTGCTTTTGCCATAACCTGGAGCCTTTTAAAAACAAAAAAAGCCATACATCTTTTTGTCGGTCTTATTTTCTTTACCTGGTCACTTCTGCTGCTTCTTCTTCACCTTTGCTTTGAATCTTATATAACCGTATGGTGGCCAGTATTTGGAATTTTTGCAGGACTGGCCCTCTTTTTGTCCGGCTTATACAAATATAAAAAAATTAAGTTCGGCTATTTATTTCCATCCTGCTGTCTTGTATTTATAGATTTATGGTATTTTCTTTTTACCTTTCAGTTTATAAAGGTTCCTTTTTCTAAAGTTTTACGTTATTCCTGTCCCGCTTTTTTTGTAATCGTTGCAACAATTCTGATTTTCTTTTTTGTTTTGCAGCAAAAACATAAAAACCTTGTAATTAAAGATGATGAAACTGGAACATTTTCAGACGAAGAACTTCATCTCGAAGATGATGAATAGGAATTTATAGAATTGAAGGCTGACTTTAATTTCCTTAAGCGAATTATCCTCTTTTTAGCAGTTTTCTGCCTTTTTACTTTTAGCCTTAGTGCTAAAAAAAAGAAGTCGTCTATAACTTCAAAGGCAACAGGAAACTACGAAGCCGAAGCAGAAAGCCTTCAGGAAGAAAGTCAGCCAACCCCTGCCGCAGAAGAAGAGACTGCTGAAAGCGAAGAAACAGAAGTAAAGGTAAAGCTTCCTTCTGCCAGAAGAACTTATTTTTCAAAAATAGATCCTGCAATTGTTGCCGGGGTAGAGAAGGGCTCTCCTTCCTCATTAAAAGAGGCCATGGCAAAAATCAGAAAAAATGAATCAGAGTATACTGACGTTGAAAAGGTTTTGATAGAGATTGCAAGCGAAATCTTAAAAACCGCCTGGCCCAGCGAAAAACAGACCTGGGATTCCTTCAGCGTAAATAATGATAATTCCTATATTGGAGCCATTGAATCTGAACGAAACGGCATTTTCGATTCCAGCACCGGAAATCAGGATTTTCTTTCTACTATTTTACCGGCTTTTATAATCTTCAGGCCTTCTTATAATCTTAGTCAGAATCAGAACTGCTATAACGCAATTTCTGCATCTTTGCAGCTCAATCCTTCTTCGGTACTGGCAAATTATATGATGGGACTTCTGTGCGAAAAAGAGCAGAACAATGCAGAGGCAAAAGGCTTTTTTCAGACTGCCTATGAACTTGATCAGCCAGCTCTGGAGCTTTCCCTTTCCTATGCAAGAATACTTCAGAAAACAGGTGATTTAACTACTGCTTCTTCCATTATGAGTACCCTGCCTTCCGATTCCTTAAATCTGGACCTTCTAAAACAAAAGGCCTATGTAGCCTTTGCATCAAAGGAATACGAGCTTGCAGAAGAGTATGTAGGTAAGGTTTTACAGCAGACTCCAAATGATCTTGATTTTGTTTTGTTCAGGGCAAAAATCCTTACAGAAAAAAAAGATTATATTCATGCGGTATCTTTACTGGATATGTATGCGCGGCAGAATAATACTGCCATTGATTATTTGATTTTGAGGGCGCGGGTGCAGATGGACTGGAGTAAAAACACCTCTGCCGCTACAGATACAATAGAAAAAGCTTTGCAGCTTTATCCTGATAATCTTGAAGCCCTTATGTTTGCTGCCCGCATTTCTTCCGTAACAGATTCTCCTGTTGCCGGTAAATATGCCGATGAACTGTCTTCAAAAGTTTTGCAGGCAGAACCGGATAATGAAGCCGCTCTTTACTATGCCCTTAATGGTCTTGCAAAAAGAGAAAACTGGCAGGAAGCATATCTTATAAGCAGCAAACTTGTTCAAAAAGCTTCTCCTGCTTCTGAAATCATAGAAAAGCATGTTCAAATCTGTATAAAACTTGGAAAGAAAAACGAAGCCTTTGAATGTGCAAAAAAGGCTCTGGATATTAACCCTAATGATGAAACTCTTCTTCAGGCATATATCCTTGCCTACAGCGAAACTGCTTCAAGGGATCTTGTTGTAAAATATATTAATTCCCTGCTGGATTCTTCTTCTGCAAAAATGAAAAGTTATCTTTATTATAGAAGAAGTTATCTTCAGTACAGCGAAGATAATGCCCTTTCCGATTTACGTTCCTCTTTAATTTCTAATCCAAGAAATTCAGATGCCCTTTTCCGTCTTTACGAAATTTACTATGCAAAAAAAGATTACCGTAAGGCCCAGTATTACCTGCGTCAGGTAGTTGCAATAAATCCAAATGATACTTCCGTTAAAAAACTTAATGAAGCCCTTACTAAACTTATTCAGTAGCCTCTTTTGCGCATATAAAAAATACTAGAATATTATTGTAATCAATGCTAAAATATTAGAACTAGTATTGTAACTAGAAAATTCAAAAATGGATGGTATAAATATGTCTTTTATTCCTTTTCTACAAGCTGCACCTTCAATGTCAACTACAGGTGCATTATTCCAGGGCGTTGTTCCTTTTGTATTAATTATCATAATTTTTTATTTCTTTTTGATTCGTCCTCAGAACAAAAAACAGAAAGAAACAGAGAAAATGCTTAATGCCTTAAAAAAAGGTGACAAGGTAATAACAATTGGTGGTATTCACGGTGTTGTTTCTTCTGTAAAAGAGCATACTGTAATCGTAAAAGTTGATGATAATTGCAAAATTGAATTTAACCGCACTGCAATTTCTTCTGTAGAACTTTCTGATGAAGAAAAGGCTAAGTTAGAAGAAGCCGCTGCTGCTAAAAAAGCAGAAAAAGAAGCAGCTAAACTTGCAAAGAAAAATAAAAAAGCAAAAAAAGAAGATTCTTCAACTGAAGAATAAAAAATATTTATAAAAATATTGAGGTTTATAAAAAGATGAACAAACGAACACGTTTAGTAATTCTTCTTGCTGTAATTGCAGTTTGTTTTGTTTTCCTCTGGCCTTCAATCAGCTGGTATGGAAGAACTCCAAAAGAAAACCAGCAGTTGGCTTTAGGTTCAACAGAAAATATTAAAAGCTATGCAGAATTGCAGGCAGCCGAAGATGTACGCACTATTGTAGCTATGGATAAAAATTCAGTTCTTTCTGAAGATTATGCCTGGGTTGGTAAAAAAGCAGCTAAGCAGTATAAGAAACTTGGTAAAAAAGTTCCTTCTCCACTTACTGTAAAAGATGTTCTTTCTATTTATGATAGTGAAAAAGAATTCTTAGATGATTTACAGGAAAAATATCGTTCAGAAATTTTAAAGGCTAAGAGCTATTATGATAACTCTGTAAAATTAGGTCTTGATCTTTCTGGTGGTATGAACGTAATTGTAAAAGCAGATCTTGATGCCGCTGTTGCATCTATGAATGAAGATAATGCTACAGATAACATTGCCGCTTATAAAAAAGAAGCAATGGCTAATGCTATCGAAAATCTTACAAGCAGAATTGACCGCTTTGGTTTAACTTCTCCTACTGTACGTCAGCAGGGCGAAGACAGAATCTACATTGAAATTCCAGGTGCTGCTCAGGCCGAAACAATCAATACTTTGATTATGGGTAAGGGTATCCTGAATTTCCGTCTTGTTGATAACGAAGCAACAAACGCTTTCAAAGCATATTATGTTCAGCATCCTGCAACAACCTTCAATGCAGTTGGAGAACTGATGGATAAATCAATTATCCCTGAAGACTGCGAAGTTTTTGGTGTTTATAAAAAAGATTCTTACGGAATTGACGAACGCTATGACTGGGTTGTAGTAAAGAAAGAAATTGCCCTTAATGGTGACCATGTAAAATCTGCAATGGTAACTTCAGATTCTATTACAGGTCAGATTGAAGTAGACTTCAAACTTGATCTTGAAGGTGCTCAGATTTTTGCTGACTTTACTTCTGCACACGTTGGAGACAACCTGGCAATCGTAAGCGATAACAAAGTAAAATCAAATGCAACTATCCGTGATGCAATTACTGGTGGTTCTGTTTCCCTTTCTGGTGGTTTCAGCCAGGCAGAAGCAGAAAACATTCAGAAAGTATTACAGAGTGCATGGTTAAATGTTCCTCTTGAAGTAGAGAGCCAGCAGGTTATTGGTGCTTCTTTAGGTGATGCCGCAATTAAACAGGGAGAAATGGCTATTGCTCTCGGTTTAGGATTAATTCTCATCTTTATGCTTTTCTTCTATCATGCTTCAGGAATTAATGCTGTTGTAGCTCAGGTATTAAACCTTTACATAATGTTCTCAGTTCTTTCTGCTTTCAACTATACTCTTACACTTTCTTCTATTGCCGGTATGATTCTTACAATCGGTATGGCAGTAGATGCTAACGTATTGATTTTTGAACGAATCAAGGAAGAGTTAAGAGCCGGAAAGAGCAGGGTTGCCGCTATTTCAATGGGTTTTGATAATGCTTTCTGGGCAATTATGGACTCAAATATTACAACTTTCATTGCTGCTTTATTCCTTGCTGCACTTGGAACTGGCGCAATTCAAGGTTTTGCTGTTTCTTTAGCAATTGGTGTTTGTTCATCTGTATTTACTGCTTTGTTCGTTTCCCGCTTAATTTTTGACTTTGATACAGATGTTTTACATGCTAAGAAAGTAAGCATTGGTTGGGGGATTAAACAATAATGAAAACTTTTAAATTTAATAAAGGATTTATTCCTTCTGCTGTTATTTCATGTGCAATAATAATTTTTGGTATTGTTGGTCTTTGTGTTAAAGGAATTAATTTTGGTCTTGATTTTAGACCTGGTATGATTGAAGAAGTTCGTGTAGCAAATCCTGTAGCAGAAATTGGTTACAGCGGAGCTGCAAAAGTTTCTCTTGATTTATCTGCCGGTCAGATGGACATTGTAATTTCTGGTGTTGGTGCAACTAACGAAACCCGTTCTTTCAATTTTGGAACAATTAAAACAGTTGCAGAACTTGCAGAAGAAGTAAACAAGATTGACGGCGTTGTAATGACTGTAAGAAATCCTTCTTACGATACAACTAAATTATTCTTAGACTCAGCAGTTACAAATCAGCTTTCTGATGCTGTAACTTATATTTATCCTGCAGGAACTTCTACAATTACAACAGATGATATCCGTCAGGCTTTTGGAGATGAAAGCATTTCTATTAAACAACTTGGTTCTGGAGAAGATGCTTCTTACCAGCTTCGTGTTGGTGTAAAAGCAGGTGATGTTCAGGCTGAAGTTCTTTCTGGTGTAAACGAAAAGCTTTTTGCTAAATTCGGAAAAGAAAACGTTGCTGTTGTAAAAACAGACTTTATTGGTGCCGGAATGTCAAAATCAATTGTAATCCGCTCAATCCTTATGCTTTTACTTACAGTTGTTTTAATCTGGCTTTATGCTGCAATCCGTTTCCACTGGGATTTTGCTCTTGGTTCAGTAATTGCCCTTATCCATGATACTTTAATCGTAATGACTTTTATTATCTGGACTCAGATGGAATTCTCTACAACAGTATTAGCTGCTGTATTGACCATCATCGGATACTCAATCAACGCAACTGTAGTTATTCTTGACCGTGTAAGATACAATTTAAAGATGATGACAGAAGCTAAAAGCTTTAATGAAATCTTAAACAAATCATTAAGCGATACACTGCTTCGTTCTATTCTTACTACTGTAACAACTCTCTTTGCCGTTGTTGCACTTTATGTATTTACAACAGGTTCTATTAAGAACTTTGCTATGGCAATGATTATTGGTTTGATCAGTGGTATGTATTCTTCTATCTTTATTTCTTCAGGCTTTATTTCATTATTCAGAAGAAACTGGAAACCAGAATACGGTGTACATCATTCTTTAAAAACTGTTAAAGACGAAGAATAATTTCTGAATCTTTTAATTTTAATCGCCCTGCAGACAGATTTTTCTTTCTTACAGGGCGATTTTTTTTTTGTTTTCTGATATTTTATAAGCATGCAAATAATTAAATCTGAGGTAATGGGCTTTTGTTTTGGTGTCAGGAGGGCTGTAGAAACAGCTGAATCTGCCCTGCAAAAATATGGAAAAGGCGTTTATTCCCTGGGACCCTTAATTCACAATGAAAATGCATTAAAAGAACTTAAAGAGAAGGGGCTTTTAATTGCAGACGAAAAAGAAATTTCTACTATAGAAGACGGTTCTGTTGTAATTATTCGCGCTCATGGTGTTGCTCCAGACTTAATTGAGACTCTAAAAAATAAAAAGTGCACGGTAATAGATGCTACCTGCCCCAGAGTAAAGGCAAATCAAAAAATGGTTTCCCGCTATACCTCAGCTGAGGATTACATAATTTTAACCGGCGATAAAAACCACGGAGAAGTTATCGGTCTTGCAGGTTACGCAAAAAGTAATTTTATTCAGATTCAAAATTATGATGAAGCAGAAAAAGTTCAGCTTCCTTCAAATCTTAAAGGCCAGATAGTTCTGCTTAGTCAGACAACTTATAATCCTCTTGAATTTTCAAAAATAGAAAGTCTGTTAAAAAGCTGCTATCCTCAGATTAAGGTAAAAAATACAATCTGTCCTGCAACGGAAGAAAGACAGAATGCCCTGCTTGATTTATGTTCTAAAGTAGATGCCCTGATTGTTATTGGAGGAAAAAACTCTGCTAATACAAAAAGGCTTTATCAGACAGCTAAAGAGAACTGTAAATTTGCCATTCACATTCAGGATGAAAGCGAGATTCCGGACGAAATAAGAAAATACGAAAAAATTGGAATTACGGCAGGGGCTTCTACCCCAGATAAAATAATCTCTCTTGTTGAAACTGCTTTAAATAATATGGTATAATATTAATATGAGTAGATGTTTTGCAATGTTAAAACCGGGTGTAGTAAACAGACGCCTGGTAGGTGAGGTTATTGAACGCCTCGAGAAAAAAGGATTAAAAATTGTTGGATTAAAGCTTGTTCATCCAACTGTAGAATTGGCACAGGAACATTATTCAGAACATAAAGATAAACCGTTTTTTACTGAACTTGTAGATTATCTTAGTTCTGGTCCTGTAATTGCAATGGTTTTGCAGGCTGATGATTGTGTACAGCTTACAAGAAAATTAGTTGGAAAAACTAAGCCATGTGACGCCGAACCTGGTACAATTAGAGGTGATTACTGTATTCACACAAATCGTAACATTATTCACGCTTCTGACAGTGATGAAAATGCAGAAAGAGAAATCAAACTCTGGTTCAAAGACAGTGAAATTTTTGACTGGAATGATTGTGAGGACGGCTGGTACTAATTTTTAGTATAACGTTCTTGTTAAAAGCCCCTGACCGGGGCTTTTTTTATAAAATTTGATATTTGCTAAAAAGAAAAATTTCTGGAAGTAATTATGGAATCTAAAAGTGTAGGAATTATTGGTGGTGGAGCCTGGGGAACCGGTATGGCACAGGCTTTGGCTCGTGGAAATCATAAGGTTCAGATCTGGGCTCTGGAAGATGAAGTTGTAGATTCAATTAATAATCAGCATGAAAATAAAAAATTCTTGCCTGGTTATACTCTTTCAAACTCGATTACCTGTTCAAAAGATATTTTAGAAGTAGCTGCAAATAAAGAGTTTTTAATTATTGCATCACCTTCGCTTTATCTTGCAAGTACAATTTCTAAAATTGCAGACCTTCCAAATATTAAAGATGGTTCTACAATAATAGCCTGCCTTACAAAGGGCTTTGTTCCTTCTGCAGACGGTCCAAAATTAGTTCTTGAAACAATAGAATCAGCTCTGCCAGAAATTTATAAGGATTCTACAGTTTATGTAGCAGGTCCTTCTCACGCAGAGGAAGTTGCAATGGGAAAACTTACAGGCCTTGTTGCGGCTTCGCTAAATCCTAAAAATTCCATCCGTGTAAGGGAACTGCTCAGAGTTCCCGGTTTAATGGTTTATTCAAGCTTTGATATTATTGGTGTGCAGATTTGTGCTGCCGCTAAAAACGTTGTTGCCTGTGTTTATGGTGCACTTGATGCCCTTACCGAAAGTTCAGATATGTTTGGTGATAATACAGAGTCCCTTCTTATGGCAGCAGGCTTAAACGAAATACAGACTCTTGGTTTTGCAATGGGTGCAACTCATGCTGAAACCTTTACTTCTATTTCGGGAGTAGGAGATCTTGATGTAACCTGTAAATCAAAATATGGAAGAAACAGACGCTTTGGTCAGGATATAGTAAAAACTGATATGCTTTCAAAGTTTAGCAGCATTGATGATTTAATTGCCAATGTAGGAAAAATTGGTTACTTACCTGAAGGTGCCATTGCCTGTAAATATGTTCACGAAATCAGCCTTAAGAAAGATTTGAAACTTCCATTAACAGATGCTTTATTCAAGATTTTGAATAAGGAAGCTACAGTTGATGATGCAATTACAAGTCTTCTTAGTTTAAAATAGAAAAGCATAGATTAAGATAAAATCTTATATGAGGTTTAAATGTTAGAGAAAATTACAAATACCTTCAGCGGTATTATAAAAAAGATAAGCGGTAAATCTACAATTACAGAAAAGAATATTGAAGATGCTGTAGAAGAAATCAAAATGGCCTTACTCGAAGCCGATGTAAACTTAAGGGTTGTAAGACGCTTTGTTAATTCTACTATCGAAGAAGCAAAGGGAGAAAAGGTTCTTAGATCTGTAAATCCCGGCCAGCAGTTTACAAAAATCATTTACGACAAAATGGTTTCTATGCTGGGAGATTCTAAACAGGATTTGCACTTAAAGGGACCAGATACTCAGTCTGTAATTCTTATGCTTGGTCTTCAGGGTGCGGGAAAAACTACTGCAGCCCATAAACTTGCAGCCCGCCTTTTAAAAGAAGGCAGAAAACCTCTTCTTGCTGCCTGTGACCTTGTTCGTCCTGCCGCAGTTGAACAGCTTTCTCAGTTAGGAGAAAAAATCGGAGTTCCGGTTTATAAGGAAAACTCTAAGGATGCTGTTAAGAATGCAAAAGAATCAATTGATTTTGCAAAAAAGAATGGTTATGACACCATCATTATAGATACTGCCGGTCGTCTTCAGATTGATGAAGAAATGATGGCAGAACTTGTAAAAATAAAGAAGGCTACAGATCCTGTAGAAGTTCTTCTTGTGGCTGACTCAATGACTGGTCAGAACGCAGTAGAAATTGCAAAGAGTTTTGATGAACAGTTAGGCCTTACAGGGGTAATCCTTACAAAGTTCGACTCTGATGCCCGCGGTGGTGCAGCCCTTTCTTTAAAAACAATCACAAACAAACCAATTCTCTTTATTGGTACTGGCGAAAAAACAGAAGATTTTGAAGTATTTCATCCGGAAAGAATTGCGAGCCGTATTCTTGGTATGGGTGATGTTGTTTCTCTTGTAGAAAAAGCTCAGGAAACTGTAGATGAAGAAGCAGCCTTAAAGCTTCAGAAAAAATTACAGAGAAATGAATTTACCCTGCAGGATATGCTCGAACAGTTCCAGTCGGTAAAAAAGATGGGAAGCATGCAGTCATTAATGGAAATGATTCCTGGCATGAGCGGGGTAGACCCTTCAAGCATGGATTTATCTTCATTAAAGAAGAATGAAGCAATTATCCAGAGTATGACTTATAAAGAAAGATTAAATCATCTTATTATAGGACCCAGCCGAAGAAAAAGAATTGCAAAAGGTTCTGGAACTTCTGTTGCCGATGTAAATAAGCTTTTAAAACAGTTTGAAAAAACAAAGCTTATGATGAAAAAAGTCAGCAGAAATAAGGGAATGCAGGGTAAGATGATGAATCAGCTTGGCCTTGATCCTTCGGCTTTAGGTGGAATGGGCGGTCTTGGCGGAATGTCGGATATGTCATCCCTTAAGGGAATGGATATGAAAAAACTGCAGGAGCTTGCTAAGCGTTTTAGATAATTATAATGACAGTTAGGGATTTCTGTTATAGAATTAAAGTAATATAACAGAAATCTGTTATTTAAAAAATCAGGGGATTGTTTAATGAAAAAAAGTATTACTCTCTTTTTATCTGTCTTTCTTTTTGTTTGCAATGTATTTTCTTTGGATTTTGCAATTAGAATAACACCTAAAATGGATTTTCCTCAGGATTCCAATTATGGTCTGGGCTTTGGAGCCATGGTCAATGCTGATCTTGATTTATTCAATATCATGACTCTTGGCCTTGAAGGCGGCTATTCAGATATAAAGGTTTCTGCCACAGATTCTGACCTTACTCTTTTGCAGGGCGGCCTGAATATGGGGCTTTATTATTATCCTGTTTCAAGACTTTACTTAAGTGCAAACGCTTCTTATGGTCTTCACACCTTAAAGGCTTCTACAATTGCAAATCCTACAAAAGGTACTTATTACAGAGCCTTTGGAGAACTTGGTTTCCGTTTTACTCCAAATTTTGTATTAAATGCCACAGGCGGATACGAAAGCATCATGCTTGATAATTCACCATATCTTTCTTATCCTTTTGCCGGAATTTCTGCAAAAATCAATCTTTCTACAAATAAGAATGTTTCAAGCAATAATTTTGCAATCAAATTTGAACAGATTTCTGATGCCTATCCTGTATATGCAAATATGTATAAAACCGTTCCTCTTGGTTATGCAACAATTACCAATGTAAGTTCTGCAGAAGTGAGAGATGTTCACGTAAGCTTCAGAGCCGGTAAATATACTGCAGCAGATAAGGAATGCGAAGTTCTTTCAAAAATGAACCGCTATAAAAAAATAGAAGTTCCTGTTTATGCTGATTTTGGTCCTGAAATTCTCCGTTACAGCGAAAACGGAAAAATTAATGCAGAGCTTGTAATTTCTTACAGATTATTAGGCAAGAGAATGACAGAAGTACAGAATATAGTTCTTGATGTTACCCACAGAAACAGTTTTGTGTGGAACGATCCTGCCTGTCTTTCCTGTTTTATAGATACCGGTGCTCCGGAAATTCTTGAAGTTGCAAAATATATTGCAGGAACCGAAATTACAAATCTTAAGCCTGGAATGAACAGTCCTTTACAGTATGCCGCTGCAGTTATGGAAGGCCTTCGTCTTTCAGGTATTATTTACTCACAGGATACAGTAACTCCTTATAAAGAATATGTATTCACCGATAAGGATGACAGCGTTCAGTATCCTTTACAGACCCTCAGCCTTATGAGTGGTGATTATGATGATATTGGTATTTTAATCTGTTCCTGCCTTGAATGTGTTGGTATTGGAACCGGTTTTGTTCCTCTTGAAGATGATTTTATAGTCCTTGTTGATACAACTATTGCTCCGGACAAAAAATCAAATCAGTTCCTTGAAGACGGGGTTATTTCTGATGAAAATACAACCTGGCTTGCTTTGAGTATGGAAAACTTTTCAAAAGGCTTTACTACAGCCCGTCTTGAAGCTGCCAAAAAATTAAATAAAATTGCAAAATCAGAAGATAAATCTTTTGAAATTGTTGATGTTCATTCAGCCTGGGAATATTATCCTCCTGTAACCTTCAGTGCTTATTCAGGAGCCTTCAAGAATCCTTCAAAAGCAGATATTATTGCAGAAGTTAATAAGGCCACTTCATATTATATCAATAATGATGTTTCTGCCTTAATAAAAAAATTCCGTTCAAATGGAGATACAAAGCGTCTTGCAGACTGTTATGTAAGGGCCGGAATGTACAATGAAGCCTTAAATGAGTATCAGAAGCTGAATACTATAGCCGCCTACAATAATATGGGTATGGTTTATACTACCTTAAAAAATTATAAGGCCGCTTTGAATATGTATAACAAGGTACTTGCTAAAGAGCCTGAAAATAAAAACGCCCTTGCAAATATTAAAAAGATAAAGATTCTTACAGGAGAGGAATAATGAAAAAACTCATAGCTGTTTTAGCTTCAGTTATTATTTCCCTGCCTCTTTTTTCAATAGACTTTGAACTGTCGCTTATGCCTCAGGTCGATTTTCATTTGCAAAGCTACTTTCAGACTTCTGTTTCCGGAGCTCTTTCCTTTGACGTATATCCCTTTACTTTTTTTGAGCGCAATAAGGTGGGCTTTTCCTTACAGGGCGGCCTTGCCGCAATAAAGGCTCAAACCTTAAATACGAGTCCCCTTTATTACGGCGACCTTGCCTTAAATTATTATTACCGTTTTTCTGACCGCTTTGCGGCAGGCCTTCAATCTTACGCCGGCCTCTGGACTTACCCTCCGGTAAAAGAAAAAAACACAGAGTCTATGTCCGGCATTCTTTTTGGTTCAAAAGTTTTTGCTGACTTTTATATTCTTCCGGAATTTAAGGCCGGACTATTCTTCGGTTTTTCTGATTTTTACTACAGACCGGAAGCCTTTACAAAAAGACTGGAAGCAGGAATTAACTTAAAATATTCTTTTTCAAAAGGTATTTTTGGAAAGAGCGGGGTAGTTTTAGATGAATATAATGTAGAGCCTGTTTTCCCGGTTTTTTATTCATTCTACAATGACAATTCCTTTGGTAAGGTTTCTTTTTATAACGAGGAAGAAAATAAAATTACAGATGTAAGCATTTCTGTTTTAATTCCGGAATACATGGTAATTCCTAAGGAATGCGGCCACTTTGATGTAATTGAAAGAAATCAGGCTTTCGAGGTAGATTTAAGGGCCTTCTTAAACGAAACAATCCTTGAATCTCTTGCCCTGCATTCTTCGGAAGGAAAAGTGATTGTATCTTACCGTTCTTTAGGAAAAAAGGTTTCTTACGAAAAATTAATTGATTTTAGTATCTTAAGCAGAAACTCCATGAACTGGGATGACGACAGAAAGGCAGCAGCTTTTGTAAGTAGTCACGATGGAGCTGCAAATAAGATTTCTAAATATGCAAAAACCCTTATCCTTAAAAATCCGCAGAATGATTATTCTTTTAATATGCAGATGGCAAGGGCTCTTTTTGCAACCTTAAAAGCCTATGGCTTAAGTTATGTAAGAGACCCTACAAGTCCTTTCAGTTCAGAAGCAACAAGGGATGTAGACTTTCTGCAGTTCCCTTACCAGACCCTGCTTTATAGTGGTGGTGACTGTGACGACCTTGCCATTTTGAACTGTGCCCTTTTTGAATCTGTCGGTATTTCTACAGCCTTTATAACTGTTCCAGGTCATATTTTTATGGCCTTTGATTCTGGCCTGTCTGTAGAAAAAGCTCCTTCTGTAATTACTGACGGTAGATATATAGTGCAGGACGGAAAGGTCTGGATTCCGCTTGAGATTACCTGTGTGCAGGAATCTTTTGCAATGGAAAGAAGTGCAGGTTATAACCAGTGGAAAAATTCGTCTAAAAAGGGAGAAGCAAAACTCTATCCTCTTTCAGATGCCTGGAAGTTATATAAACCTGTAAGTATTCCAGAATCTGATGCTCAGATAGATTTACCGGCAGAAAGCCTGGTAATAAAATATTTGAAAAACTAAAAATTATTGTTTTACAATATATATAATGTTAGAATATATTCTAATTGGAGGTATTTTATGAAAAAACTTTTTATTGTTTTGGCAGCTTTATTTATAACAACATCAGTATTTGCCACAGAGTATACTGTTCTTGGTGTTACAGGAAAAGTAACATTCAGCGATTCTGCAAAAGGAAAGGCAAAGGCTGTAACTAATGGTCAGGTTTTAACTGATGATACAATTCTTACCATTGCTGCAAATTCAAAAATAGTACTTTCTTTCAATGACTCTGAAATTACCCTAAGAACTCCTACAAAAGCAACAGTTGCTGAATTAATTTCTGCAAAGATGGGAATTGCAGGAAATGCTAAAAAAGGTAAAGGTACCGCAACCGCTGCCTCTCGTGCATCTGATGTAATGGCAGAAGGTGAACTTGATGACTAAAAGGAATGTTCTTCACTTTTTTATTCCTTTTATTTGTGTTGCAGTAAGTTCTTTATTTTTATTTACCAGCCTGGATTCAAAATTCTCTGATTTATATCAGAGAATTGCCTTGCCCTCTACACAACTTCGTGATGATGTACTTCTTGTTAATATTGATGATTACTCAGTTGATACAATCGGAA
Organism: Treponema sp.; assembly: GCA_016286535.1. Classification (GTDB taxonomy): domain Bacteria; phylum Spirochaetota; class Spirochaetia; order Treponematales; family Treponemataceae; genus Treponema_D. The sequence continues at coordinate 77,402 of JAEESZ010000008.1, forward strand.
GCTTCCCTTTTACAAGGGATGTTTATGCCGATTGTATTGCTGTTATGGAAGAACTTAATGCAAACGCAATTGTTTTTGATTTGACTTTTATTGATCATGCAAAAGCAAGTGTAAATGATGATTTCCAGCCCTTCTGGCCGGACGAGGTTATGGAAGAGGCCCTGGAGAAATCAAAAAATGTATATTTAAATTTTACCTTTGATTACGAAACTGATGTCGACTCAGATGCAAAAGAAGTGATGGACGAAAAAGGTCTTCTTAAAAACTTTGAACTGCTGTCTGATGGTAAAACACAGGAATTTACAGGTGTAATGCCTGCCATACCGGAGTTTCTTCAGCATGTAGCAGGAGCCGGTTACGTAAATGCAGATCCTGACAGCGACAATTACTACAGAAGGGTTAATCCTATTGCCATGTATGACGGAGAATATTACGGACAGTTAATTCTTCCTGCAATCCTAAAAAAATATGGAAATCCTAAAGTTGAAATTCACAAAAGAAAGCTTGTATTAAAGGATGCCCTGCTTGAAGACGGCAGCCGTAAAGATATTGTTGTTCCCCGTGGAAACGACGGAAAAATCATCCTTAAGTATCCAAAACTGCTTTTTAATGATTACAAATATATTTCTATTGGTGATATTTATAAAATTGCCCTTTATCGCCGCTATATGGCAGAAGAAGGCGAAGAATATTACATTGATGAATATAATCAGATTTATGATGAATTAAAGGAAAAGTTGAACGGAGCTCTTTGTATTATCGGGACCTGTGCTACTTCAACTTCAGATTATGGTGTAAATCAGTATGAGCCTCAGTATCCTCTTCCTGGCGTTCACTATACTCTGGCAAACCAGTATCTTAACGGAGATTTCGTTGCAGAAATTTCACCTTTGTTTTCTATCCTCTATGCTCTGATTTGTTCTTTCTTAATTATTTTCTTTACAAACTTTTCAAAGTCTACAGTAGGAAAATCACTTATCGGTTTTATTACCGTTTGTGTATCTTCCTTCCTGCTTCTGATTTTCTATAAGTTTACAAGAATCTATGTGGGAGAGTCTGTTCCTTTAATTGCTACAGTCCTTACATATTTTTCAACTATCCTGATTGAATTCTTTTCAACTTCTAAAGATAAGAAATTCATTACAAATGCCTTCAGTCAGTGTCTTTCTAAAGATGTTGTAAATCAGATTGTTGCTCATCCGGACAGTTTTAAACTTGGCGGCGAAAACTTGCAGATGACAGCCATCTTTACAGATATTCAGAAATTCTCTTCTTTCAGCGAATTACTTTCTGCAAGTCAGCTTGTTGCACTTTTAAATTATTATCTTACAAAAATGTCTGATATTATTATGGCAGAGGGTGGAACCATAGATAAATATGAAGGAGATGCAATTATTGCCCTTGTTGGTGCTCCATTAAAGTGGGAAGACCACGCTGTAAGGGCTGTAAAGGCTGCTTTGAACATGAAAAAAGCAGAGCGCCTTATGAATGAAGAAATAAAGAAAACAGTTCAGGCCGAAAAGCCTGATTCAATGGATGAAACTTTATATTCTGCCTTTAAGATTATGGTTCAGAACGGCAAGCAGATATTTACCAGAATCGGTATTAATTCAGGCGAGATGATTGCAGGCTACATGGGAAGCGAAAATAAAAAGAATTATACGATGATGGGAAATAACGTAAACCTTGCCGCAAGACTTGAAGGGGTAAATAAGCAGTATTCAACCTTCGGTATTCTTATAAGCGAAGCCACATATAAATTACTTAATAAGAGTATTATTTGCCGCAGACTGGATACAGTTCAGGTTGTAAACGTTAATACTCCTATAATTCTTTATGAACCACTTGGTATGGATGATGAAAATCTTGAAAAGTATGCTTCTAACTGGGAAATACTTATGAAACTCTTTGATTCCGGAGAATACGCAAAAGCCCTGGAAGGCTTTAAGTCCCTTTCAGAAAAGAATCCTAAAGATATGGTTGCAAAATATTATGTAAATCTGCTGGAAAGATTTTTTGTTCAGGGTAAGGTTCCGGAAGAAAAGGATGATTTTGGAGTAGTTTATAATCCTGAGTTAAAGTGTTTCAGATTACTGAGTAAATAATTTATAAATTGAATTCTTTAAAAGGCAGCTACAAAAAATTATATGCTTGCCTTTTGAAGAATCTCTATTAATTCACCGTATTTTTTTCTTATAGTCTTTTTGTGGGAATTCTGAATAAAATCAAGTTCATTTCTAAAGAGTCTGTCTTTTGCAGAAACCGGCATGTATTTTATCTTTTCCTGGGAATAATAGTGTTCTATACAGCCCTTTGGAAGAATATAAACCCGGCCTGCCTCAGCCGCAGCAAGAATTAAAGCCGTAAGATTTTTTATAAGCGGCAAAAGTCCGGCCTTTTTCGAGTCTAAATTTAGAAGCAGAAGTTCCTGCAAAGCAGATATTCCCTGTAAAAGCACTGTTTTATAAGTATCAATAGCTTCTGCGTTTTCGTATTTTTCCTGAAGAAGCTTGAGTTTTTGAATAAAAAGATTGAATTCCTCAGTAAGTTGTTTTTTCTGACTGTATTCAGGGAAAATCAGCTGGTCTGCATTTATTAAAAGAATTTCTTTTCCAAGTTCTGTAAGCAGGAATTCCAGTTTTCTTATGAGCCTTGAAAGAGATACTGGCTGTAAAAGTTCTTTTTCGCTGAAAATTGTCTGGTAAAAAGCTTCCTGTTTTTCTTTTTGTTTATCAAGCCACTGGCAGACCCTTTCATCTTCGCAGAAAACATCCCTGAGCTTCCCGCTGAAGAGGGAATCTAAATCTGTAATAATTCTTCCGTTTGTGCCAAGAAGAGAACATACCTTGCAGAAAACACCAAGTTCATCTTTTCCGCCAACGTCAATTATGCCCGTTCCTGCAGCATGATATTCGTTTTCAAGGAAGGGCAGGAGATAGGTAAAAGTCTGCTGGTCGGTATAACCTTCAACGAATATCTGGTTGTCCGAAAAGAAAAACTGCTTGTGGTAGGTGTTAAAGCGGGGAAGGAATTTTTTAAAAAGAGCATCATCTTCCCTGGAAAGCTCTTCGATTGTTGTAGGACAGCGGTTTATGTGGCAGACTATAACGCCGGTTAAATCTTCGCTGCTTCTAAGGTCAATAAAAAAAGGTGAGTGGGTTATAAGAAAGAAAATCTTTCTGGAAGTATGGCTCACTTCTTTCCTTATTTCGTTCATAAAGAAGGTCTGGAACTGGGGATGAAGATGAAGCTCGGGTTCATCAAAAAAAATGCATTCTCCCACGCCCGGCTGCTCATTGTTTTTGTAAAGATTAATCAGTAAGGAAATAATTTCTTTTAATCCGTGACATTCCACGTCTTCGAGCATATATTCAACATTCCAGGCCTTGTTCTCTACAATAGGGATAAGGCTTCCGTCAATGTCTTCAATGAATTTGATTGATTTTGCAAAAATGCTTGAAAGGACCTTTTCTATTTTTGTTCTGATTTTTTCGTCGTTTTTAAGAAGGGTAAGCTCTTTTGTTCGCTTACCGCGATCAGCTTTTATAAAACTTATTGAATAGCCTTTTTTTGAAAATTGCCGGGCAAGATTTTGTGCCAGAATGGTTTTTCCTGAACCGTTAGGGCCTACAATCAGGTTTATTTGAGTCCAGTTTGATTTTTTGAATACCGATTTTCCCCACAGATAAGGGATTTTCATTCTGGTTTCAACTTCAATCATTCTGCGGCTACCTCTGTCCTGCCCGGCAGTATGTATTAGTCTTCGAAATTAGTCTCCGAAGCGGATTTTCTGCCAGCGTTCGTTGTATTTGTCCAAGTCTTCTCCAAGATCAAACTTGAGTTCACAATTATCCATCTGTGAAGCTTCGTACAATGGAGTTGTTGTCATGTACTGCTCTGCCTCAGGTACAATATAATCCGGGAAGTTGAAGAAATCAAGGAATTTTGCATAATTTTCAGGATTATAAATGTAGTTGATGAATTCGTTTGCAAGTTCGTAATGAGGAGCATCTTTAAGAATCATCATGCTGTCAAGGTAACAAGGACCGCCTTCTTCTGGAATAAAGAAGTCAATTGTTTCTGCCCATTTTTCCTGTGGAACTTCACCGTAAACAACTTCTGCATAACCCTGGCATAACCAGAAATCGCCTGAAGCAAATGATTTTCCAAAGCCTTCTGCATCAAATTTTACAAGGTTTGGATTCCATGAATCTGTAATAAGTTTTGCAGCTTCATCAAGTTCTGCATCATTTACAGAGTTCAAATCATATTTAAGGGTAACAAGAGCGTCAGCAAAAACTTCACGCATATCATCCATCATTGTTGCATGATCCTTGAAACGTGGGTCTGCAAAAATATTCCAGTTCTTTTCATAGTCCCAGTTTACTTTTGTCTTGTTTACGCTGATTCCTGCAGCTCCAAGATAGTATGGAGCGGCATATTTCATTTCAGGGTCATAAGTTGCTTTTTCAAAAATTGCAGGATTAATATATTTGCGGTTAGGAATTTTTTCCTGATCAAGTTCGCGAACCATTCCCTGTTCAATCATAATTGAAGCATAATCCTGAGAAGGAACAACGATATCATAGCCTTTTGCACCGGCTCTTAATTTTGAATACATTTCTTCGTTAGAGGCATAGTTGTCTAATTTAACTTTTACACCGAAATCTTTTTCAAACTGAGCAACTACGTCTTCAGGAGTGTAGTAAGTCCAGTTATAAATGTACAATGTCTTGCCGTTATCTTTTGAACAAGATGCAAGACCCAGAAGTGCAGTAAAAACAAGGGCTGCACTTAAAGATGTGAAAAACTTTTTCATTAAAGTTTCCTCCATTCCTTATATTGCAAAAATATTTCTTCTATTAGCGTATTAGCGTGACGCTGCAAAAGATTTTAAACTTTTTCTTAAAATGATTGTAAGAATACAGATAATCAATACCAGTACAAAAGAAAGGGCATTGATTACAGGACTTACGCCAAAACGAATCATTGAGTAAACATAGAGAGGAAGGGTTGTACTTCCAGGTCCGCTTACCAGTGATGTAATGACATAATCTTCCATGGACATTGTAACACTCATCATAAAGCCGCTTAAAATACCAGGGAAAATTGCAGGTATAATAACTTTAAAGAGAGTCTGGATTTCTGTTGCACCCAGGTCATGACTTGCTTCAATAATTGAATAGTCAAATTCGTCTACGCGGGAACTTACCATAAGGTAAACAAATGGCAGACAGAAGGTTGTATGTGCAATAAAAATTGTAAACAGTCCAAGAGGAATTTTAATCCAGCTGAAGAAAATCAGCATTGAAACTCCCATAATTACTTCCGGTAATACCATTGGTAAAAATCCGATTGACTGAATGTAATTACGGCCTTTAAATTTGTACCAGTTAATACCGATTGCGGCAGCAGAACCAAGAATTGTTGCAACAATTGAAGAAGTAATTGCAACTAAAACTGTATTCCATAAAGCCTGCCATAAAGGAAGTGAATCCATAATCAGCTTTTCGTACCATACGAAAGAAAAACGTGTAAAGTTTGTATCCTTTGCTTCGTTGAAAGAATAAAAAATTACAACTAAAAGCGGTACAAAAAGAAAGAAAATTGTCAGATAAAGAACAAAATTTGAAAAACTGAAGTTTTTATTTTTTCTTACCCATAAGCGTCTTGCGTGTCTTGCATTTTCGCTTGCTTTTCTTTTTGAAGAGAAGATTTTAAAAGGATTTTTCATTATTTTGAACCTCCTTCTTTTAAGCTTGCAGCTAAGGAAGGTTCTTCTACACCAGAATCTTCTTTATTTGAGGATTTTTTAAGGTTTGCATCTTTACGGTTAGAAGCAAGCATCCATAAGATAGCCAGCATGGAAATAATGGTAATAAGCATAGAGAAAGCAGAGGCTAAAGGCCAGTTACGTACTTTCTGTACCTGATCAACAATAATGTTTCCAAGCATGTATGAGTCTTTTCCACCAACCAGCTGAGGAACGGTGTAGTTACCAAAAATTGGAATAAAGGTAAAAATAAGGGCAGAAATAATACCGCTGCTTATTCCTGGCATTAAGATTTTAATCATTGACTGGGCTTTATTTGCTCCAAGGTCGCGGCTTGCTTCAAGAAGGCTGAAGTCAAAGCGGTCTACTGCTGTAAAGACCGGCAGAATTGCGTAAGGGAGATACATGTAAACGCTAACAAGGATTACAGCCCCCTGTGTGAACATGTATTTTTTAGGTACAAAAACTGCATCGTCTTTAATAAAGCCAATCTTCTGCCATAGGGCAAAGAAAGAGCGCCCAACATTGTTGAGAATTCCGTTATCACCTAAGATGGTAATCCAGGCAAAAATACGGATCAGACTGTTTGTTAAGAATGGAATTATTACCAGAATTAAGAAAAGAGTCTGATGCTTACTTCTTGCCATTGCATAACCGCAGGGCAGGGAAATTACAATTGTAATAAAGGTTGAAATTATTGTAATCCAGAGGGTGCGTAAAAAGATTTTACCATAAGCTGCACTTAAAACCTGCTGATATGCTTTTAAGGTAAACTGGGCTACAACACCGCCATGTACATCTCTTTTCATAAAAGAGTAGCAGACAATAATTGCAATAGGAATTATAAAAAATACTGTAAACCACAAGCCCATTGGCCAGGAATAAGCAGGACCGGGATTTGTTTTTTTATATTTAATTTTTTTGCCGTCCAAAATTATCTCCAGATAAAAATCGTTATAAGATTAACTGCGAACATCTTCTACGATGTAGCCATCTTCAGAAGACCATGAAATATAAACTGTATCTTTCCATGCAATATCAGGACCATCATCAAGATAGTTTGTATGCTGCTTGAAAACTTTTACGATTGTACCGTTTTCCAGTCTTACATAGAATTTTGACTGGAAGCCTGTGTAAACAGGTTCTTCAACAATACCTTTAAATACATTTATATCCTGTCTTCCGCCAACATTTGGTATTTCTGTTGTAATACGAATTTTTTCCGGGCGGATAGTAAAGGCAACCTTTTGTCCTTCTGCAGTCTTTTCGTAGTCTGTAACGAGGATGTTTTTATCCTGTTCCTTAGTCTGCTGGGTATCGCCGGGAAGGGGAGTCTGAATGCCCAAAGCTGGTGTGTTAAGGGTAACATTATATTCAGTTCCTGTCTTTCCTTTGAACTCTTCGCATTTAACTACGGTAGATTCAAAAAGATTTGTTTCGCCAATGAACTGTGCAACAAACTGGGTTGCAGGCTGTTCGTAAATTTCGTAAGGGGTTCCTACCTGTAATACATGACCTGAATTCATAACTGCAATTCTGTCACTTACAGCAAGGGCTTCGCTCTGATCGTGAGTTACATAGATAAAGGTAATTCCAATTTTGTCATGGAGGGCATCAAGATCGAGAAGAAGATTTGCCCTTAATTTTGCATCGAGGGCAGAAAGAGGTTCATCAAGCAGAAGAACCCTTGGTTCATTAATTAAGGCTCGGGCAATAGCAACACGCTGCTTCTGTCCGCCAGAAAGCTGATTAGGCTTTTTGTACATGTGCTGTTCCAGCTGAACAAGCTTTACGTATTCCTTTACCTTTTTGTCAATTTCATCTTTTGGTAATTTCTTAAGCTTTAATGGAAAAGCAATGTTGTCATATACCGAAAGATGTGGGAAGAGTGCATAGGTCTGGAATACTGTGTTGGAATGTCTTTTATCTGGCGGAAATGGAATAATATTTGTGTCGTCAAAAAGAACTGCACCTTCATCAGGAAATTCAAATCCTGCAATAATGCGTAAAAGTGTGGTTTTACCACAACCTGAAGGGCCTAAGAGAGAAAAGAACTCTCCCGGCTGAATTGTAAAGTTGATGTCATCCAAAGCAACAAAGTCGCCAAATCTTTTGGATACATGATCAATGGTAACCTGACTTCCTTTCATTCAAGCAACCTCAATCTTAAAAATGATAAGTTCCGCATACGCAGAACTAAAAGCACTTCCAAAAACTTAGCAATTCGCGTAAGGCTAGGGTCGTTTTTTTCTGTCTAAAGAGTAAAATGCAACATATATTCAATTGTGTCAATAAACTTTTTAGATTTTTTTTCTTATTTTTTTATTTGTAGAAAGGGCTCTGTAACTATATAATGATAGTATTGTGAATAAAGGTGAATATGATTACGGGATTTTTGAAGCACATAAGGTTTCTTCCAGAGCAGAAAATCTGGATATGCTGGAAGGAGCTCTGAGTGAAGATGAAATCAAAAGAAAAAGGATTCTTGCAGTAAAAAGAGCAAGAATCAAAATGGAAAATAAAGATTCTCAGACTAAAGTTTTTCAGACTCCTGCAGGTCAAACTTCTGCAGGTCAGTCTCCTGCCAGTCAAAAAGATTCAGATGACCAGCTGAATATAGAAGATCCTTCTGAAAGCGTTATTTTTGACTGGGAAGTTCCCTTCATGGATGACGATACAGTTACTGACTATAAAGAGAACCGTAAATCCGAAAAAAGCGAAAAATCACAAAAATCTGCAAAAAAAGATGATCATGTCATCCTTACAAAAACAAAATTCCCTATCGGCGCAAAGCTCATAGGCATCATATCCTCCTTACTGATTATCTCCTTAATGGGAGTAACCTATCTGGTATCTTATTTTATTTCTGCAGATACAAGACTTAGTGCAGAAGAAAATAATATGACTATAAACAGCCGCACTGCCATGGATGTTCAGAATCGTCTGGACACCCTTATTTCCAATGTAGAAATCTTTCTGGATTTACAGCAGGGAAAAAAAAGCGACATAGTTGAAGTTCAGAAAAATTCAAATAACTTCTTTTCCCGCTATAAAGAAATTGCGGCAATTTATCTTCCCGAAACAGAGGATATTTATACAAACAGAAGCCTTTTGATTTCTAATGAAGTAAGCGAAAGCAGCATAAAGAATTATATTCTTGGCCAGGATAAATTAATTGCTTCGGCTAAAAACGGCCTTATGGAAATAGACAATTCAAGTCCTGTTCTGAACTTTCCATGCTTTTCTATTTTCTGTCCTATAAAATCTGACGAAATTACAAACTTTGTTGTTCTTTATTCCTGCGAAAAGCTTGCAAACGATTTTTCTTCCGGCAGTGTTAATCAGTCCTTTATGGTAAATTCCGAAGGAATTGTTTTAGTTCATCCCGATCTTTCTGCAATGCTTTCTGCCGCAGACTATTCAAAAAATCCGATTGTTGCCCAGCTTTTGAATGATAATCAGAAAAGCGAGCAGTTTTATTACAGACAGCTGGAAGGGGAGACTGAGGTTGAATATATTGGTGCTTACGAAAGACTTGAAAAAGGCAACTGCGGAGTTATAACTACAGTAAAAACAGATATAGTACTTGAAGGTATTAAAAGAACTACAAGAAGAAATATCTACCTTACAATCGCCACCTTAAGCATTGCAATTATGATAATCTGGTTCTTTTCTGCTTCCTTGAGTACCCCGTTAAAATCACTTACCGAAGTTACAAATCAGATAAACCAGGGTAATTTTGATGAAGATGTATTCGAAAGCCTCGATTTTAAGCGCAGGGACGAAATCGGCGTTTTAATCTCAAGTACAAAAAATGAACATCAGATTCTTAATACCTTCTCGCACCTTACAAACAAGGCTGTAACCAAGGCCGTTATTCGTAAGGAAATTGATTTTGATGCCCACCTTAAAGACATCACAATTTTCTTCAGCGATATCCGCGGCTTTACTGCAATATCAGACGGCTTCAGCAAACGCTTCGGAGAAAAATCTGCCGGCGAAATCATAGGCTTTTTAAATGATTATATGAGCCGCATGGTTGAATGTATTACGATTACCGGTGGAAATGTAGATAAGTTTGAAGGCGATGCAATTATGGCCTGCTGGGGTGTTCTTAGAAATGACAGTCTTGATTATGAACAGCTTGCAGATTCTGACCCTCAGAAGCAGCTTTTACAGAAAGAACACGAAGAGCATGTAAAGCAGGATGCCATAGCCGCAATTAAGACTGTGGTTGCCATGCGCTATGCCCTTATGAAATATAACAAGGATGCAGAGATTTTTACAAAAGAACATATGAATGATGAATATGCCCAGTACAAGCCTCACATCAGAATTGGCTGCGGTATTAATACGGGAAGGGCAACTGTCGGTTTTATGGGCTCTTTTGATAAGATGGAATTTACTTCTATTGGAGATTCCGTAAACCTTGCCAGCCGAACAGAAGCTTCCAACAAGCCTTGTGGAACTGACGGCTTAATGACAGAAGCAACCTATAATCTTCTTAAAAAAGACTTTATACGCTGCGAAGAAAACAATTATACGCTTTCTGCTGAAAACGAAGAAAATGAAATTATTGTAGAGCAGATTCCGGTTACCTTTGAAGTAAAGGGAAAGGGAAAACAGCATTTTTATGGCATTGTAAACATGCCTCAGTTAGATATAGAAAAATTCTTTAGAACTACAAATAAAGACTTTGTTGCAGATTCTGATTGTGTGAACTGCGTAGGACGGAATGGCCCAAAGAACTTAAACGAAGTTCGTAATCTTCTGGGAATTCCAATTCCTGATTTTGAGGGAGTTAATCTGGATGAAGAAGAAAATAAGACTAAAATTACTGCTCAGTAACTTTTTCATCTCTATAATCTGTCTTTCGGTGGCGGCTTACTCGGTTTTTCTTTTCTGGAAAGATTTGAACCTTTCTACAGAAAGAAATGATAAGACTGCCATTGCAAAAATTGAATTTAAGCAGAGAATTGCCCAGCGAAAATTTTCAGACAGGGTTGTATGGGAACGCTTACAGAATTTTTCTCCTATATATAATGAAGATACTGTTCGTACTTCCAGTCAGTCTGTCGCCGTAATTACCTTTAAAAATAATGCTTCGATAGAGATTCACGAAAATACAATGCTTCAGATTTTCTATTCGCCGGAAGAAGGACTTTCGCTTTCGGTAGGAGAAGGAAATATTGATGTTGATACTTCTAATGTTACAGAAAGCGGTAAGGAAAATCAGAAGGATGCAGTTATTTCCCTAAAAACAAAAGACGGCTCTGTCTTAAATGTTTCTAAGGGCAGTAAGGTAACCTCGTCCGTAAACGAAGATTCTTCTGTAAGCAGTTTTAATGTTCAGTCGGGTTCTGCTTCTGTAGAAAAGAAAGGACAGAAGGTAAAACTTAACGAAGGCGAAGTTGTAAAAATAGAAGAAAATGGAAGTATAGAAAAGGCTCCACTTAACGTTACTTCCATTTCAAGTAATTTCCATGTTCTTAATTTTGAAGAAGAGGCCGTTCTTGTAAAACTGGAATGGACAAGCAGCGAAAACCTTAAGAATAAACCTGTTACAATTCAGGTTTCTAGCGAAAAAGATTTTTCTACTATACAGAATACTTATGTTGTAGAAGATGATAATTCCTTTACCCTGCCGGCTCAAAACGGAACCCTTTACTGGAAGCTTTTTGTAGAAGATGAAGAGCCGGTAGAAGGAAAAATCCACGTAGATAATGTGGAAGATTTGAATCTTATATCACCTGCTTCCGGGGCAGCCTTCAGCTATAAAAAGAATCTGCCAAGAATTAATTTCAACTGGAATGATAATCAGTATGCGGTAAAGTATAAATTTGAACTTTCCCAGACCGCAGATTTTTCAAAGCCAACAGAAGAGAGGGAACTTACAGATAACAGCCTCATTCTTTCTTCTCTGGAAGAGGGGCAGTATTACTGGAGGGTAACTCCATATTACAATGTGAATAATACCGGTTTTACAAATACATCAAAAATCAATACCTTTACAATCAGTAAAAATGATAAAGTTCTGCCACCAGCTCTCACTCTCCCTGCCCAGAACTCAAACCTGACCTACCAGGCAAAAGATTTTAATGTAACTTTCCTCTGGAAGAGCGAAGAAGAAAATGCAGATTACACCCTTTTAATTTCAAAGGATGAAGCTTTTACAAATCTGGTATATCAGGAAAAACTGCAGCAGAAACGTCTCTTTAAAGATTTTTCTAAAGAACTTGCTACCGGCGAATATTTCTGGAAGGTAATTTCGGACAGTGATGGCGAAGAACTTGTTTCAGAGGTAAATCACTTTTCTGTTATAAAATATGTTCCTGCCAGAAACAGGCTTTTATTCCCTCCTGAAAATTATTCTGTTGAGCAGTCAAAAGTCTCAGGCATGAATTTTATATGGAAACTTTCTGAGGATTTTGAAGGCAGTGAATCAATCCTGGAAATTTCTAAGGATGATACATTTAAAAATCCTCTTGTTACAAAAAAATCAGAATTAATGGAAACTTCCGGTTTTGACCTTAAAAAGGACAGCTATTACTGGAGGGTTGGTGTTTATAATCCATCAGATGCTTCTTATGTTTATACAGACGCAAGAAAATTCATTGTACTTGGAGAACTTGCCACCCCTGTAATTACTTATCCTCAGCCTGACGAAAATCTTGTCTGCCTTGCAGATACAGCCTTAAATGTAAAATGGAACAAAGTTCCTGAGGCTGATTTTTATAAGGTAAAAATTACAGATAAAAATAATTCAGAAAAGGTTTATTACGATAAAAATGTGACTTCAGAAGCTCTTACAGATTTTACTTTACCTGAAGAAATAAATAATGCGACTTTGAATCTTGAACTTTCGGTACAGGCCTTTACAAATCAAAATGAATTAAGCGAGATGCGTTACGGAAAGAGAGCAGTAAGTCAGATTTCTGTTCGCGCTCCAGACAGAGTAAAACTTATCTATCCTTCAGATAATGTAAGGATTGATGGCCTTACAGCGCTAAGGAAACCTGTTCAGCTGCAGTGGAAGACTGGTCTTGATAAGGCAGAAAAGGCGACCCTCGTGGTAAAAAAAGTAATGCCTTCAGGAAGTGTAAAGGAAGTTACAAGAATTGCAAATGCAAAGCCAAGTGAAAATCTTAAAAGGCTTTCTTCCGGAACTTACCGCTGGACTGTTTATGCTTCAAGTCAGAGTGGACTTCCTCTTGAGCCTCTTGCAGAAGCTTCTTTTGTTATTACTTCTGTTCCAAAATTAAAGGCACCAAAGCTTTCCCTTCCGGCAAATAATTTTATTATCGATTCTGATTATTTAAGAAAGAATCGTCAGATTGCCTTTGAATGGAATCCTGTAACTGGTGCAAGTGATTATACTTTTGCCCTTTATAAAAAGGGCAGTGATGGAAAATTAAAGAGAATTTACGTAGAAAAGAATATAAAAAGTACCTCAGTAAAGTTTAAAAAGCTTTCTGATCTTGATATTGGCAGCTTTGAATGGCGGGTAACAGCATACTGTCATGCAAAGGATGGATTTGAAGAGCAGTTGAGTGATGCTTCCGCAAACAGATTCTCAATTAAGTTTGATTTACCTTCTGCAATCACTACAAATGATCCGGGAAAAGTCTATGGTGAATAAAATAAAAGCATATTTAACAGCCGGATTTTTCTCTCTTCTTTTTATGACTCTGGCAGGTCAGGAACATGGTTTTAAGCAGAAGCTTTCCTGGCAGGTAGATAAAAATGCCTTCCGCTATGAAGTTGAAATTCAGAATCTTTCTTCTAAAAGTAACAGTCACTACGAAACGTCAGATAATTTTATAGAAGTTTCGCTCAAGGCAGGGCTCTATCAGTACAGGGTTATTGCCTATGATTTTCTTGACAGAAAGGCCAGCGTTTCTTCCTGGAGAAGTTTTACGGTAGAAAAAGCTCTGCAGCCGGTTATTGATGATATGCCCAATAATGTTGCCGTAAGCGAAAAAGACAAGCTTTCCTTTGATTTTGATGTTGATGTTTCTTCAATTACCGAAGAGACTGAGGTGCTGCTTGTTAATACTGCAACCAATAAGGTGGTAAAAGGCGAGTTTGAAATTAAAAAGGAAAGTGACGGCGGGGGCGAAAAAACAAACCAGGTAGTTTTCCCAAAGGTCGAAGAAGGTTCCTGGCAGATGAAAATTACAAATCCGGGCGGACTTTCTGTAACCTCGGAAGAAATATCTGTTGTATCGAAGAAAGAAGATGCAGTTGAGCTGGCGGTGGAAAATCCGGAGACAAAGCGCTATGACCAGAAGATTATAGAGGAAGTACTCAAAAAGAAAGAGCCTTCGAAGAAGGAAAAGGAAGAAGTTGCACGTGCCGAGGAGCTTGTCCGCGCCGAGGAAGAAAAGCGCATTGCCGAAGAAAAAGCTCGCGCCGAGGAAGAGAAGCGCATAGCAGAAGAAAAAGCTCGCGCCGAGGAAGAGAGATTACGTGCGGAAGAACTTGCTCGCGCCGAGGAAGAAAGATTACGCGCCGAGGAAGAGAATCGCATTGCGGAAGAGAAGGCTAGAGCCGAGGAAGAGAGAATTCGCGCAGAAGAATTGGCACGTGCGGAAGAACTTGCTCGCGCCGAAGAGGAAAGATTACGTGCGGAGGAATTAGCTCGCGCCGAGGAAGAGAAGCGCATAGCGGAAGAGAATGCCCGCGCAGAAGAAGAACGCAAGCTTGCAAAAGAACAAGGCCTCGAAAACTGGCAGAAGGCTACTGACTTTGAAGCTTTAGATAAAATCTATCAGGATGCCCTTGCAAAAATAGAAGCAATCAATAAGGCTGAAGAAGAAAAACGACGAGAGAAAGAACTTCAAAAAGGCCTTGAAGACTGGGAAAAGCAGACAGACATTGCTGCTCTTGAAAAAATCTATCAGGATGCCCTTGCGATCGTTGAAGCTGCAGATAATTCGCTGCTAGCAGACGATGATTCCTCACTTGAAGAGAAACTTGCCGTTTCAGAGGAAAAGGCAGATTCAGAGGAAGCAGAAGAAGATATCCAAGTTACTATGGATGATGTATTCCCCGGCAGAAAGAAAAAGGATACAAGTCCTTCCAACGTATTTGTCTTCCTGGGTAACGGTTTCTTAATCAACCTTTATGACGGAGACCTTTTTGCCTATAATGAAAATCCAATTCTTGTTTCAGAAGAAAATCAGAATTGTGCCCTGGATATGCAGTTTTCTCTTACCTGTGTACCTTTCGAAAAAAACAGGGCAAGACTTGGCTTTGAATTCTCTTCAAGTCTTTTTGGCCTCAGGACCCAGAATGACTATTTTTCAAATACAATGATTTTCGCCTATGAGCAGCTGAACTTTGTCTATCACACTCTTATTGGAAGTTCCAGAAAACTCTGGGGGTCTTTTAAAACCGGTATGGGCTATGCTGTTCTTTTAAATATGGGAGATTCTTCAAGTGCCTCTTCCGGTGAAAGAAATACTTTATATGGTTATTTTGGAATGCAGGCAGGTTTTTCTGTAGTTTTAATACCTGTTAAGCATTTTGCAATAGAAAGCGGTATGGATTTTACCCATCTCTTTATACCGGATATGCCTACCGGTATTCTAAAGCCTTATATAAGAATAGGAATAAGGTTCTGATAAAGGAATAGACTGTTGATATGAAAATAAAAGATACTTTTTTTAGGATATTCAATTTTTTTCTTCTCATATTTTTGCCTTTAGCATCTTTTTCCTGTGAAGGATTTGTGTTTTATCATAACGGACGATTAAAAGATGACCTGGAAGCAAAATATGCTTCTACAGTTCGTTTTTTTGCAGAAAAGGGAGATCTTGAATCCACCGCTTATGTGTCATATTCCTATAAAATGGGAACTGAATTAAGTATTTATGATTTACTCAAGGACAGTAAAATTGCTTCTCTTAATCCCGGCTATTATCTTTCTACTATAGATTTTTACAGAATTGTTCTTGGCGACCTGGATGATGATGATTCTTCAAATTATTCTTCGTCTTATCCGGATAATATTGTTTTTGATGATGATGGACATCTTGTATCATATGTTGTAGGAAAAAAGAATGTAGATTTTGTTCTTAACTGGTCAGAAAAACCTGTGGCCTTTTACACGGTAAATCATTATATAGAAAATGTGGATGATGATTATTTTACTCTTTATAAGAGCGAAAAAAAATATGGCTTGGTTGGAGAATATACTTCGTCTGAACCTTTAGATACAAGCAGTGAATTAATTGGCTTTGTGTCTCCGTCTCCATTTGAAACAACTGTTCAATCGGATAATTCTACAGAAATAGCTTATTTGTATTATAGAATTGTAACCTGTATACACTTTTATATGAACGGTGGTTCTTATAATGGTGAAGGCAGCATAGATGTTGAAGGTAAATACGGGGCAAAGTTTCCGGAAGATAAGATTGATTATTCTCTTTTATCTTATCCCGGATATAAATACAGCCATGTAATTGACAGTAATGGAGAAACCGTGGACCTTTCTGATATTGTATATGGACTTGAGGACAATTATTTTAAAGTTATCTGGGAAGAAGATGATTCAATACCGGCAACTGGTTCAATAAGTATAAATGTAGAATATCCGGAAGATTCTGCAAGCGGAGAAATAAACCTTACTGTTTCTCTTGAAGGTTCTAAATTAACAGCCGTCGCAGATATTACTAGTGGAACAGCGGCATCTTCACTTTATACCTGGATTTTTAATAATGAAGTAATCAGCGGGCAGACCGGCAGTTCCTTCTCTCTTGATATTTCTTCTTATTCTGCAGGAGTTTACGAACTGATGGTTATAGCTGAACTTGAAGAAGATGAGGCGTCAGCAGCTGCACAAATAACAATAACAAGGTAAAGGTATGGGATTTAAAAATACTACAATCAGACAATTTGCTCTAATAACATTTTCTCTTTTCTTTCTTTCCTGTTCTTTTAATTCTTTTGTAAAAAATAAGGGGAATGAGAAATCAGGAGAACCGGCACTTACAAAAATTTCTTTTTCGCTTAGTAAAAGGGCCGGAATGGAAAAGCCTTCTTCTCTGTCCAGATCAGTTCTTTTACCGGATGGTCATCTTGAAGCTTCTTCTGTTCATCATTTTTGTTTATCTGCAAAGAGAACTTCTGATGAATATGAATCCAATCCTGACTTTGATGTAAATAAGGCTTCTTTTACTGTTACTTTTGAACAGATTGGAGGTAAGTCACCGTCAGACTTTCTGGATGAGTATGCCGCAGAAATTTATGAGGGGGAATGGACTTTTTATTTAACAGCCCATAATTCGGATGATGTAATTATAGGTATGTCAGAAGTTACGCAAAATATTACAAGTGATGGTGCTGTAATTATTTTTTCCCTGAGCGAAGCAAAAGATTCTCCGGGTAATGCTTATATAAAAATAAATTTTCCAAAAGGTGGAGCACAAAGTGTTTTATACACAGTATATCCCCTTGATAATAACCGGACATTTTTTTCAGATATTAAAAATGATGGTGATACTTCTTATGTAATTTTTGATACACAACTTGCGGCTGGAAATCATCTTTTAAAACTTGATTTTTGTTCAGATTCTTCGGGCTCAAATGTTATTGCAAAAAGAATAATTCATTTAAAGATATCGTCGGGTTTTACAACAAGAGGCGAAATTACTTATGACAAAATTAATACCCGTTATTACATAGATTATAATTTTGGAAGCGATTCGGCTGGAAATGAACTTTCTGCCTGGAACGAAGAATATGTTACTGCATATGGCATTCCAGAAGATTTTAACGAGTTTATGACAGTCACCCTTCCGGATGCCTCTTTTGTTACAAGAGACGGCTATGATTTTGGCGGCTGGTATGAAACAGAAGATTGCAGTGGAAGTCCCTGTACCGGCTGGTCTTATGGAGAAAAAACAGAAGACATAACTCTTTATGCTAAATGGACTGCTAAAACTTATTCCCTTTCTTATGCCAACTATTCTGCAGGTCTTACAGATGAAGAGGGAAATCCTCTTGCAAAAACTTTTACTGGCTCCGAAAGTGGTCTGCCCCAAAATTTTACTTACGATACAGCTCTCACAATTCCAACACCTTCAACCGAAATATCTGCTGCCACTTTTGAAGGCTGGTACACAAGTGCCGACTGCAGTGAAAGCAGTAAACTTTCGGACAACCTTCTTAATGCTGAAGCAATCTCTTCAGATACTGTAGATACTGTTGTTTTATATGCAAAATGGACTTTTACGGAACTATATGTAAATCCTTCTGCAGCGTCAAGCTTAGATTCAGGACAGGATTCTTCCCATCCTTTAAAAACTATTGAAGAGGCACTCTTATTATCGGGGGGGTATGGAACGAATATATATCTTTTATCTACGCTGGTAATTAATGAAAGCAAAACTTTAGATTTTGATTATGAATATGTATACAGAACCTTTGCTTCCGGCTCTCTTATATATGTACGTTCGACTGATGGTTCGGAAGTAAATCTGACTATTACAGGAACTCCACGCTTTGACGGCGGCTATAGTACCACTTCAACTGATTCTATACAGGCAGAAGGGCCTCTTCTTCAAGTTAATTCGGATTGCAGTGTAAACGTCACTGGAGCATATTTTCAAAACCATTATTCAAGTAATTCTGATGGGGCTATTGTAATTACTGGAACCGGTAAGGTCTTTTTATATACTTGTTATATACAGAATAATTATGCACGAAGTGCAGGTGCTGTAAGAGTTGGCACAACTGATTCAGATTCTCCAACTTTTTATATGGAAGGTGGAAGTCTATTTATGAATAAAGCCGTAGATGGTGATGGAGGGGCTCTTGTTGTTTATGCAAAAAAGAATACAGGTTATGCCATGCTTGATGGGGTTTCATTTATAGGAAATACTGCTAGTGAAAATGGAAATGATGTAAGCATCAGACATGGACAATATTTATACCTGAATAATTGTAGTTTTAATCAATTAACATCAGAAAATATACATTCTAACGGTACACTTATACTCTCTGGTTCTACTGCTCCCTGTATTATTGGTTTCGGTTTTTTTTCTGATCCAGTTAATATTGTTACACAGGAAAATACCTTTCAAAGTCCTTATGATGGTTCATATTTATCACCATTGTCCTTAAAATCGGGAGAAAGTAGTGTAGCTTCTATAATTTTAGATAGTGTACCTTTAGCATCAGCTTCTTTACAGGTTTTACAGGATGCTTCATCTTCTTCTGCAAGCCTGGAAGGTTTTAATACTTTATTTTCTATAAAAAATACTGCTAAGGAATATTCCATAAACACCAGCGGTTATGTCTGCTTCGATTCCGGAACTTCAGGAAGCAGCGGAAATACCTCTGTTAATGTTCAGGATCCTTCTGTAACAGAAATAGACATCGGTACTTTTGAATATACTTTTATAAGTGAATCTTCGGGGGTAAATCAGCTTACATTTTATATAAGTGAGGATGCCCAGAAAGTTATAAGCGAGGCATATACAAAGGTTCTTAAGTGTGATTTTTATTCAGTTGAAAGTGGAGAAAAACTTGAGGAAACGGTTACTTCGTCTCAAGTTTCGGACAGTGTAGAAATAGAAGGTAATACGGTTTATCCGGTTACATTTGAAATTGGTACACTAAAAAGTGCGGGACCAGGAGAGTATAAGGCTGTTATTTATGCTGTAACCTCCGGTTCTTCAATTAATTCTTCTTCATCTGAGTTAACATCACTTAATTCACAAGTCTTTACAATATGGGTGGTTTATTAATATGAAAAATAAAATAATTCTTTTTCTTATAGGCATTCTTTTATTATCTTCCTGCAAAAACAATGTAAAAGCAGATTATTCAAAAGGCTTACGCTTAAATATTCAGATTGGAGGGGAAGAATCTTATTATTCAGCCCGTTCTGCTTTTATACCATCTGCATCTTCAGCGCTCTCTTCGCTTTCAGTTTATGCCATTTATGCAAGTACAAACGGCCTTACTCCGGTATTAGAATTTATCCGGGCGGAAGAAAGTGATAAAACTATAGATCTTTCTTCCGGTTATGAATGGAAAATAGAAATTTGTGGTTATGGAGACAGCCTTTCTACCTTAGAAGGTCTTTCTCTCACAGATCTTGTAAAGCCTCTTTATTACGGCACTAAAACCCTTTCTGTTTCAGACGATACTGAAACTATAGATCTGGAAGTAAATCCTATAACTGTTGTGCCAGACAGTTCAAATCTTATACAAGGCCTGGATGCAAAGGGAAAAATTGAACTTAAGCTAAGTTTTTCTGAAGCTTCTGTTTCCGGCAATCTTACTGTCAGCTGTTTAAACTCTGAGCATAGCGATTCGGATGATTTTGGCACTTTTGAAATTACGGAAAATCCTGCAACTTTCTATATAGAAGCAGAGGCCGGCCTGCATCAGCTATTACTTAAAATCGGGCTGGATGATGCTAAGACAGTATTCGAAACCTGTGATGTTTTTTGTGCAGCAAACCTTATAACCAGTGCAGATGTTAATGTAGAAGTCCTTGCGAATAATGAAGATTGTAGTCCTAATACTATTGTTTTTATATCTTCAGACCCTTCCTCTGTTCTTGATATAGGCTATACAGAAGGTGTCGAGTCTTATAATGCGGATTTTTCAACTACACCAGGTATAGATTCTTATTACCTTTATGTTGAGCAAAAACTTGGACAGAAAGTATCTGTAACAGCAGTAATGGATGACGGAAGTACTACAGATATAAGCTTTGATCCTGCCAGATTAAATACAGACATAAGCAATGGAAGGCAAACCCTGCAGTTTCCTTTATATGAATACAGTTATTTGTCTAAGCTTATTGTTAAAGTGTCTAGTGGCAGCTCCAGTAAAGAATATACTATAAATATTATAAGCGCGTAAGTTGGACTCCTATTTTTCTTGTCAGAGAAAAATAAATCTATTAAAATATATAAGATATTTAATTAAATGAGGTAAATAAAGTGAAAAAAATCATCTCTACAGGTGCAGTTATTCTTTCTGCATTATTAATGTTTTCTGCATGTTCAAAGGCTAATGCTCAAAAAGATTACATTTTAGCTACAGGCGGAACTTCTGGAACTTACTATCCATTTGGCGGTGCAATCGCAAATATCTGGAATACTAAGATTGATAATATGAACGTTACTGCTCAGGCAACCGGTGCTTCTGCAGAAAACTTACGTTTAATTAATAAAGGTGAAGCAGAATTTGCTACAGTTCAGAACGATGTTATGGACTATGCTTACCACGGAACAGATATGTTTGCCGGCGAAAAATTAGAGAATGTAATGACAATTGGAACTATGTATCCTGAAGTTGTTCAGATTGCAGCTTCTAAGGCAAGCGGAATTAAGTCTATTGCTGACTTTAAGGGAAAGCGTATTTCGGTAGGTGATGCCGGTTCCGGAGTAGAATTCAATGCAAAACAGATTCTCGAAGGTTATGGACTTTCTTTTGATGATATTAAAAAGAGCAATCTTTCATTTAAGGAATCTGCAGAAGGTTTGCAGAATGGAACTTTAGACGCATGTTTTATTACTGCTGGTGTTCCAAACTCAGCTTTACAGGAACTTGCATTTACTGCAGGTCTTATTCTTATTCCTGTTGATGGAGAAGCTGCAGATAAAATCTGTCAGAAATATGGCTTCTATACAAAAACTGTAATTCCTGCAGACACATATAAGGGAACTGAATCAGATACAGCAGCCCTTGCAATTAAGGCAACTCTTGCAGTTTCTTCAAAACTTGATGAAGAAATTGTTTATGAAATGACAAAGGCTCTCTTTGAAAACCTTGATGAACTTGCTCAGGGACATGCAAAGGGTAAGGAAGTAAGTGCAGAAAAGGCTGTTACCGGTGTTTCTGTTCCTTTCCATCCTGGTGCAAAGAAATACTTCAAAGAAATCGGTTTGAATGTAGACTAAAAACTCTTGACTATAAATAAAATGAAAAAGCTTCCTGTTATACTTACATCCTGTCTAATTCTTTTATTTATAGTTTCTTCCTTCCCTTGTATTTCTGTGCTGTCTCTTTGCGGCAGAAAAAATCCTGCTAAAGAGTATTTTCACAGAATTAAAAGGGGGGATTGTTTTGTAATATCTTATACACATTCAGTAAATAAAGGCCGCGTTCATGATATTTATCAATATACAGGCGGCAAAAAATTACTTCTGGATGAAACAGAATTTGTTTCTTACGGGGCAGGAATTCCCGAACTTGAAGAAAATGAGGGCGCTGTTTTTTATCAGACATCAGATTCTTATGTTTTAAAAAACTTAAAGAGGGAAATGGAAAGCCTTGTAATGGCAGTAGGCCTTATTGCTAATCATACTATAAAATTTGGTCTTTCTGATGATTTAGAAGAAATACCCTTTACAAAATTTTTTGAAGCGCAGACCAGTGTGGTTATTTCGATAAAAAAAGTAAATCTAATTGAATATCTTATATATAAAATCTAAATGAAACAGGGGTGTAATAATGGAAATAGATGAAACTTCCAGCGGTGCTATCGAACAGATTTTACCTACAACCAATGAAGAAGAAATGAAAAATCTTATGAAAGATCTGGACAGGGAACAGGCCTATCGTGAACATAAGTGCTGGCGCCAGTGGATTACCGTACTGGTTTCTACAGTATTTGTTTTATTCCAGCTTTATGCCACTCTTTCCGGTCACGTTACCGCTCAGGTTTTAAGGGCTTCTCATCTGGCCTTTGTTCAGCTGCTTGCCTTTTTCTTATTTCCTGCAAGTAAAAAAATGCCTAAGAACACCCTGCCATGGTATGATGTTCTTCTTGGTCTTACCGGTGCAGCCTGCTGGTTGTATATTGTAATTAATTTCCAGATGTATGCTCATGGTTTTCCAAATACCCTTGTAAGTCGAAGTGGAAATAATACAGTCCTTGATGTTGTAATTGGTATTATTGGAATACTTATCCTCTTTGAAAGCTGCCGAAGAATAGTAGGCCTTCCAATTATGCTTATTGCAGCCTGCTTTGTAGTTTATGCCTTTGCCGGAAAATATCTTCCAGGCTTTTTACATCACAGAGGCTATTCTTTACAGAGAGTTGTATGCCACCTCTTTTATAATACAGAAGGAATTATGGGCACTCCAATTGGAGCCTGTTCAACCTTTATTTTCCTTTTTATTCTTTTTGGTGCCCTGCTTGAAAAAACAGGAATCGGACAGTTCTTTATAGATTTATGTAATGCAATTGCAGGTGGAGCAAGCGGTGGACCTGCCAAGGTTGCCGTTCTTTCTTCAGCTTTGCTGGGAACTGTTTCCGGCTCTTCTGTTTCTAATACAGTTGGTTCCGGCTCCTTTACAATTCCTATGATGAAAAAACTTGGTTACAAGGGAGAATTTGCGGGTGCAGTAGAAGCCGCTGCTTCTACCGGCGGCCAGCTTATGCCTCCAATTATGGGAGCTGCGGCCTTCCTTATGGCAGAAAGCATAGGCGTTCCATATGTAACTATCGTAAAAGCTGCAATCATTCCTGCAATCCTCTATTTTACAGGTATCTTTATTACCGTTCATCTTGAAGCAAAAAAACTCGGCTTAAAGGGACTTCCAAGAGAACAGCTTCCAAAAATCGGTCCTTTACTTTTAAAAAGCTATATGATTCTTCCCCTTGTCGTAATTATTGTTTTCCTTTGTCTTGGAAAAACTGCTGTTTTTGCAGCCCTTATGGGAATAGTTGCCTGCCTTATAATTGGAATTGTTACTTCCGTTGTAGATTTAGCTATGGGAAGAAAGCCAACCTTTGGTACAAAAGATATTATTGATGTAATTTGTGCTTCTGCCAGAAATATTATTTCTGTTGCCATTGCCTGTGGTATGGCCGGAATTATTATTGGAATTGTTACTTTGACCGGAGTAGGCTTAAAACTTGGTGCCGGTCTTGTTACTTTAGCTCATGGAAAACTCTTCTGGACTCTTTTCCTTACAATGATTGCTTCAATTATTCTTGGTATGGGGGCTCCAACCACCGCCAATTATCTTATTACATCAACCATTACAGCCGGTGCAATTATTACCTGCCTTTATGGACAGGGTAGTGAGATAGAAAATGTTATGAAGCTTCCTGCCCATATGTTTGCCTTCTATTTTGGTATTATTGCCGATGTTACACCACCGGTAGCCCTGGCGGCCATAGCGGGGGCGGCCATTGCAAAGGCAAAGCCTATGAAAACTGCAGTCAACGCAACAAAACTTGCAATCGGCGCTTTTATTATTCCTTATATGTTTGTTTATAATCCAAAAATGCTTATGATTAATTCAAGCTGGGCTTCTGTGTTTGGAATTATTGCAACCGCCTTAATCGGAATGTTTGGAATAAGCGTTGCCCTGGAAGGTTACGGCTTTAATTTTACTGGACTTTTTCATTCAAGCGGAAAATCAAAGGCTTTAACACTTTCCTTTGATTTGCTGGAACGTTTACTTTTTGCGGCCGCTGGTTTATTATGTGTAATACCAGAGACTAGAACTGATATTATTGGAATTTCCATGATGGTTATTCTGATTGCTTATCAGATTATTGTAAGAAGAATTAAAACAAATAAAAATATAGAGAGGTAAAAGATGATTTCTATTATTCTTGGAATAGTATTCATAGGATTTTGTGTTTTTTCTTTACTGCCAATGTGTCCTTTAAACTGGGGTTCTTATGTAATTGACTTCTTTAAAGGCTTTTTGCCGGTATTGTCAGCCTTTATTGGTTTAATCTGTCTTTTTATTGGTGCTGCCGATATAAAAGACAAAAAAGAAGCTAAGAAAGAGGCAAAAAAAGAAGAAGAAACTACTGAAGAAAACAAGTAGAGATATTGACCAAAAGGGGTAAAAAAATGTAATATATTATACCCCGTATAGCAATTTAGACTGCTCATCTGAATTGCCGGCGTTTTATAAATCAGATGCAAAGTTTTATTAAACGCAGATAAACTTATTTTTTATTTTTAAGGTATTATCATGGAAACAATTTTCGTTAAAGAATACGAACAGGCTCGCAAATGGTATATTATTGATGCAGCCGGAAAACCAATGGGTCGTGTAGCTGCTAAAGCTGCATATATCGCTCGCGGTAAAAACAAATCAACATTTACAAAGAATCAGTTAATGGGTGATTTCGTAATCATCATTAATGCAGAAAAAGCAATTGTTACTGGCGGAAAAGAACAGAAAAAAATCTACTATCATCACACAGGATTTGTAGGTGGACTTCGCGCTCATACTTATGAAAAACTTCTTGCTAAAAAACCTACTGAACCAATGAAAATTGCTGTAGAAGGTATGCTTCCTAACGGACGTCTTGGTCGCAAGATGATGGACAATGTTAAGATTTATGCAGGTGATGCTCATCCACACGCTGCTCAGAATCCACAGCCAATCGAACTTTAATTTAGGGGATAAAAAATGGTAAAAAATATTGCTATTGGTACAGGAAGAAGAAAGACTGCTGTAGCTCGCGTATTTGTTCGCGATGGTTCAGGCAAAATTGTTGTAAACGGAAAAGATGTAAAAGATTATTTTAATTCTGATGCACAGATTCAGACTGTAAATCAGCCTTTGTTAGTAACTTCAATGGGAAATAAATACGATATTCTTATTAATGTTCAGGGCGGAGGTATGAACGGTCAGGCTGCTGCTTGTTTACATGGTATTTCTCGTGCATTAGTTCAGATTGATCCAGATGCTCGTACAGCTCTTAAAGCTAACGGATACCTTACACGTGATTCACGTATGGTTGAACGTAAAAAGTACGGACAGAAAGGTGCTCGTCGCCGCTTCCAGTTCTCAAAACGTTAGTTTTTATTTACTGCGTTACAAAGCTGCTTAAAAGTTCACAAAGGACTTTTGGCAGCTTTTTTTTTGCCGCAAGATATACTATACTAAAGACAGGGGGTATTTGTGATAATAAAATCTTTTGTAGAAACTTCTTATAAAGGAATGTATAAACTTACATCCCAAGAGGGTACTTCTTTTTACATGAGAAAAGAATACTCAGATGCTCTTTTAATCAATTTTGATTTACTTGAGGCAGGCTATGAACTGAACGAACAGCAGACAGAAAACTGCCTTGATAACGGACTTTGCTGTGCGGCTGAATTTAAGGCCCTGCAGTATCTTGCAAGGGCAGAACAGTCTTATACAGGACTTTACAAAAAACTTTTAGACAAGGGCCATAAATCAGAATATGCAGCTTTTGCCCTGTCTTATTTACAGAGAATCGGATATTTAAGCGACAGGCGTTTTGCCAGGGCCTGGCTTAATTCAAGAAGGACAAATCATTACGAAGGAAAAAGCCGTCTTTTAGCAGAACTTACAAAAAGGGGGATTTCTAAAGCTACAGCCCTGGATGCTCTTGATGAGTTTTTTCAGGAAAATGATGAAGACGAAATTCTTGCAAAAGCCTACGAAAAGCTTTCAAAAAATAAAAGCGGCGATAAACTTATCGCCGCCTTACTGAATCAGGGGTTTACCTATAAGCAGATTAAAGCTTTTCAATGTAAATTAACTTAGCGCTAAAATCACCCCAGTCACGTTTTACATTAAAGCCTGCATTTGCAATTGTACTTCCTTTTAAGGTAATGGCAGGGTAGTCATCACTGTTTTCATCAGGGAAGCTGATTTTATACATTGCATCTTCTGTTAAATTCTGTACCTTTATAAAGCGTGATTTATAGTTAGGATGATTTAATACCTGAACTAAAGTTACTAAAGCCTTAGATTTATCTTTTGCAATACTTGCCCAGCAGTCAACTTGGCCGCCATTTGAATAGCTTAAGATTCTCTGATAATCACCATTTCGTATAAGATCTCCGTATTTTTTGTATAATTCAATCTGGTGAGGAATCATGGCTCTGTCTTCTGCAGAAAGTTTTGTAATATCAAGCTCGTAGCCGAATGTTCCGCTTAAAGCAACATATCCTCTTGTTTTGAATGGGGTAACGCGGCCAACTGCATGGTTAGGACATACAGAAACGTGGGCGCCCATTGTAGAAAGCGGATAAATTAAAGAGGTTCCTTCCTGAATGGCAAGTCTTTCTATGGCATCAGTGTCATCACTGCACCAGATTTGAGGGCTATAGAAGAACATGCCGGGGTCAAATCTTGCACCTCCTCCGGAGCAGTTTTCGAGCAGAAGTTCTGGGAATTCTGTAATAAGACGTTCCTGCATTTCGTAAACTGCAAGTACATAGCGGTGGAAAAATTCACCGGTCTGGTCTGCAGGTAAATTAAGGCTTCCAATATCACAGAGCTGGCGGTTCATATCCCATTTTACATATTCAATGTTTGCGCTTCTTAAAATCTTTGCAACAGATTCATAAGCATAATCGCGCACTTCTTTACGGGTAATATCAAGAACATACTGTTCACGGCTCATTCCAGGTTCTCTTCCTGGAATCTGAATAGCCCAGTCAGGGTGAGAGCGGAAAAGATCAGAATCAGGAGAAATCATTTCCGGTTCAAACCAGATTCCAAATTTAAGGCCAAGTTTATTTACCTCTTCAACAAGATGCTTTAAGCCGCCTTTAATTTTTTCTTCGTTTACAACCCAGTCACCTAAAGAACAGTTGTCGCTTTCTCTTTTTCCAAACCAGCCGTCATCCATAACAAGCATTTCTATTCCGTCTTTTGAGGCTTCTCTTGCAATGTCTAAGAGCTTGTCTGTATTAAAATTAAAATAAGTTGCTTCCCAGTTGTTGATTAAAACCGGGCGTGGAGATTTCTTGTAAGGAGAGCGGATTAAATGGTCACGGTATAAATCATGGAAAGTATTTGTCATGCCATTTAAACCTTTGTTAGAGAAGGTTAATACAGCCTGTGGAGTCTGGAAGCTGTCTCCTCCCTTAAGTTTCCAGCAGAATTCTTCAGGATTAATTCCCATGGAAATTCTAAGGGAATAAAACTGAGTTTTCTGAACGTTTGCAATAAAGTTTCCGCTGTAAATAAAGTTTAAGCCCCATACACGGCCGGTGTTAAAGTCTGCATTGTGGTCCAGAAGGGCAATAAATGGATGTTCCTGGTGACTTGATTCACCTCTAATGGAAACAATGCCCTGGTTTCCCATGTGAACCGGATGACGTTCAATATGGCGTTCTCTTGCCCAGGAACCATGCAGGGTAATAACATCAAAATTATCATCATCCATATCAAAAGAAGCAGAAAGTGCTTTTGTAATATAAAGATTCTGTGAGCCTTTGTTTATGATTGTAGAAGAGCGGATTACTGCATCAAGGTTTTCAAAAATGGTGTAATTTAACACAACCTCAAGATTTAAAACAGGGTCTTCTGTTGTAATTTCAAGAGTCTGACAATCCTTGGAATCTCCGAATACGTAAGGAAGTCCTTTTAATACCTGGTTTCCCTTAATAATTTTGTGAGATTTATATTTTAATTCAACAGCATTGTTTCCGTTTTCGTTTTTAATGGCAAGGGCTGTTTCACGAAAATCGCCGATGCCGGAAGTTGGCATTTCCATTGGAAGAAAATCCATAAGGGTGAGTTTTTCGCGAAATGTTGTGCCGTTTCCCTTGAAGTACTCGTTTTGTCGTGAAAGGTAGCTCAGGTTGTCGTCCAGCTTTGGACCAAAGTAAGAGTGAGAGAGGTAACCCTTTTCAGAAATTGTAATAAAATAGCTTGAATTTCTGGTGTTAAGACTAAAAGTCTTGTCTTCCTGATTAAAAATAATCATAAAATGCTCCTGATTTTTTTTATATTTCATTTAATACATTTGCAAAATAACCGCTTGAACTTATAGGTTCGCCACCATTTGTAAGGTGATTTGTATCGCCTAAACGTTCAACCCTAAAATCTGCCTGGCCCGGAATTCTTTCTTCGCTGTTTAAAACAGTAATGGAAGTTGGGGCAACGTAAAAGCCCTGCCATAACTGCATTGGCGATAGCCCTGTAAGATGGGCAATTATGGTAAACATAACTCCAAGATGACAGAAGAACAGAAGACAGGTATCTTCCGGGTAATCATTCTTTATTGATTTTAAGTGATAGGGATTTTCCTTGTCTGAACTGTGCCAGTTAGGATTTTCTACAGGATTTTTTACATAGTAAAAACCCTTTTTATTTCTAGTGTAGCCGTAACTTTCTAAAATTGCGTCAAAGCCGTCGCAAACTTCCCTGTAGTGCTTTTCTATATTTCCCGATTTAAGATATTTGGTTTTTGTCCATTTGTCCTTGTTAAAAAAATCTTTATGGGCATAAAAGTATTCAGGAAGTAAATCCCAGGGCATTTTTTCTTTTCCTGCAAGGCCTGGATCCGGATAATTTTTTGGAAGTATTCCCTTGTAATTAAATTCCTGCAGCCAGTTTAAGGTTTTTGCTTCTCTTCCAAGTGCTTTAAGGCTTGGGGCTGCAGTTTCTTTTGCTCTTCCAAGAGGGGACTGGTAAATATCTGTAATGTTATTCCAGCGGCATACCCGCTTTGTAAGTAATTCGACTTCTCTTTTTCCTTTTTCTGTAAGAGAGTCGTGTTCGTAATCAGGATCGCCGTGGCGGATAAAAATTAACCTCATGGCCAAAGTATAGCATAGTCTTTTAGTTAAAAAAAGTTATTTTTTACTTTTTTTAGTTAAAAAAAAGTCCGACACAGATAAAAAAAGCCCGCCGCAGATAAACTTTAGCGCTTGTCATATAAAGATAAGCGGGCGACATAGCTTTTGTTTTTGTGTTATAATAGGAACACTATGAAAAGAAAATGGTATAGCAGTTTATTAATCAAGTTTGCCCTTATTTTTCTTGTTTTTACTTTAATTGAAGTTGTTTTTAGTGGCGTTACAACTTACTTAAATCAGGTTAATACTTATAAAATGCAGAGTCTGCAGAATATCAGTGGAATTGGAGATTACCTGCAGGAGCTGCTTATTTCTGACGGAAAAAGTTTTCAAAACTATCAGAATTATTATATAGAAAATTATGCAAAGATGAATGTTCCCGCAGATTTTTCTGAAGAGCAGACCATCTCCCTTAACAGCTCTTTTAAGGATTCCCTTTCTTTTTATGAATATCTTCATAAATACTATCTGCTTGCTTTTGAAAAGGCAAAAAAAGCCTTCAATATTCCTTACGCCTATTATCTGGTTCCCCAGGAAGAAAACTTTCATGTACTTTATGTTATAGATGGAAAATCAAGCCTTAAGGATTCTGACGGTAATAAAAGCAGCCAGGGGCAGAATCTTTATCTTGGCGAAAATGTTTATAACGATCCAAAAGATTATTCTCTTTTATGGAAAACCTGGTTTACCGGCGAAAAACAGGATGATTTTGAACTTTTACATACACAAAGGGGAAGGAACTATGCCTACTATACTCCTGTAATAATTGACGGAAAAAAGATGGGATTGATTGGAATAGAAATGGAAGTTGTAGATGTCCGAAAATCAATTTTTGATAATACCCTTAAACAGACTTTGGAAATTTCTTTAGTTCTTATTCTTTTAATTGCCCTGCTGCTTATCTTTATTAATAAAAGGGTAATTTCTAAAATCATAAAACTGGAAGCAAATATTATTGAATATTCTGCCCATAAAAATACTAAGATTTCCAAAAATATTAAGGCCATTGCCAGGGGAAATGACGAGATTGATTCTCTTGCAAAACAGTTTGCAAAGATGATTGTAAATCTTGAAGATTATATGAAAAACCTTGCCAAAACTTCCCGCGATTTACAGGATACCAAGCAGTGGGCTAACGAGAATAACGTACTTGCAAATAAAGACCCTCTTACCGGTGTTCGTAATAAAGTTGCCTTTGAAAATCAGATTAAGCGTCTTGAATGGCAGCTTTCTGATGGTCATACAGATTTTGGTTTTGTTATTATAAGGCTTAAGGACCTTAAGAAAATTTACAGTAGTGAAGGAAACGAAAAAGGGGATTCTGTTTTAAAAACCCTCTGTTTTTTAATTTGTCATGTTTTCAGTAATTCCCTGGTATTCAGAATTGAAAGCGATTCATTCCTTGTAATTCTTGAAAAGGATGATTTTGTAAAAGAAGCTGAACTTATAGAAAACTTCAATAAACAATTAAAGGAAACTGCTTTTGAAAGTTCAGAAAGTGTAACAACTTCCCTTGGTCTTGCCTTGTATAATCCTAAAGAAGATAAGGATGTTCTTTCTGTTTACAGCAGGGCAGAAGATGATTTGAATTCTTAAAGAGCATAAAAAAAGGGAAAGCATTTCTGCTTTCCCTTTTTTTTAGCTTATTTTTTAAGCCTTTACAAATTCCTTTTTAAGGAAGTCTAAGTCAAGTTCAGGATAAAGTACGTGAGCTGAAAGAAGCTTGTTTACACGTTCGCGTGCTGCAGCTACTGTATCATCACTGATTTCGATTTTACCCTTTGCAGGTTTGCCTTCTTTTGTAAGGCCAGGCTTTGTG
Organism: Treponema sp.; assembly: GCA_016286535.1. Taxonomy (GTDB): domain Bacteria; phylum Spirochaetota; class Spirochaetia; order Treponematales; family Treponemataceae; genus Treponema_D. The sequence goes on from JAEESZ010000008.1 coordinate 108,564, forward strand.
TTTTTAAGAACAAAATCGATGATATCTGCAACTTCCTGCATATCTTTTTCGTTCATGCCTAAAGTTGTAAGACCTGGAGTTCCAATACGGATTCCAGATGTCCACCAGGCGCCGTTTTTGTCGTAAGGGAGGGCGTTAGCGTTAGCTGTTACACCACACTTGAACAATGCAGCTTCTGCCTGTTTTCCTGTTAAGCCGTAAACTGTTACATCACAAAGCATAAGGTGATTGTCTGTACCGCCAGTCTGAAGAGGAATATTGTGAGCTTTACAGCCTTCTGCAAGAGCCTGAGCATTCTTTACAACCTGCTGTGCCCATGCCTGGTAAGCTGGTGTGCGGGCTTCTTTGAAAGCAATTGCTTTTGCTGCCATAATGTGTCCGAGTGGACCACCGAGTACCATAGGACAACCCTTGTTTACGTAATCAGCAAATTCTTTTTTGCAGAGAATCATAGCACCGCGTGGACCACGTAAAGTTTTGTGAGTTGTTGTTGTTACAATGTCTGCCCATTTTACAGGATCGTAATCACCTGTAAATACTTTTCCGGCAACAAGACCGGCAAAGTGAGCCATATCTACCATTAATACTGCTCCGCATTTGTCTGCAATTTCGCGGAAGCGTTTGAAGTTGATTTTTCTTGGGTAAGCAGAGAAACCTGTCAAAAGAATAAGAGGTTTAACTTCCATAGCCTGTTTTTCAATTGCATCGTAGTCAAGAAGACCGGTTTCTTTGTCTACACCGTATGGATGACTTTCAAACATGCGGGCAGAAACGTTCATTTTGTATCCGTGGGTAAGGTGACCACCGCAAGAGTAGTCAAGACCCATTAATTTCTGATTTCCAAATTTTTTGCGGAGTGCATCAAACTGTTCGTCTGTAAGGTCGTTTAATGATTTTACTCCAAGTTCTTCTAAAGTTGGTGTTTCAACTTTTGCTGAAAGAATAGCCCAGTAAGCAACAAGGTTTGTGTCAGCTCCGGAATGAGGCTGAACATAAGCATAGTCAGCACCAAATAAAGCTTCTGCTTCGTGGGCTGCAGTGTTTTCTACAGCATCAATATTAACGCATCCGCCATAATAACGGTGCTCAGGATATCCTTCTGCATATTTGTCTGTAAGAAGGTTTCCCATAGCGGCCTGTACGTTGAGCGAACAGTAGTTTTCGCTGGCAACGAGCTTTAAGTGACTTCTCTGGTTTTCCAGTTCGTTTACAATGCTTGCGGCAATGTCTGGTCCAACTGCAGCAACCTGCTGAAGGTTTGCAACATAAGCAGTCATTGCAGGATTTGGTTTTCCGTTTGTGGCTGCAAGATAGTTTTCTAATGGTGTTGGCATTTTTATCCTCGATATGTGATTTTAATTATATTAAATTATTTTAGCGGATTTTAAGAGTTTGTGGAATAGTAAAAAAAAGACCAGAAACTGACAGTCTCTGGTCTAAATGAAAAAATCTTTATTAACCGTAACTATTATTCAACAGTTACTGATTTTACAGTTACTTTAATTGAGTCTGTTTCTTCGTCTCCGCCCCATTTATAAGCATTAAATTTTACGAATAACTGATTTGATTCACTTTCGGCAGTAAAGCTTTTTGTAATTGTACCTGTTGCTGCATCTGCATCAAAATATATGGTTCCACCACTTGTAGATGTTGTTGAATACATAGAAGTGCCATCTTTTAATAAAGAACCGCAGAATTTTGGAGTTAATGTGCTGTCTTTCCAGGAATCTGTTGCATAATCAAAAGTAACAGTTACTGTTTTACCAGCTGCAATTGAAGATTTATCTTCGTTAATCCATACAATAAAACCACTTCCACTGTATTTACTTACAAAAGTAGATTCAAATGTACCGTCTCCATTGTCTGTTACAGCAGCAGCACTGCTTACAGCACTTTCCCATTTTCTTGCTGTTTCAGTATTTTCTTCATTTCCTGTTGTTGGATCAGAAGTTGATGTGTTTGGACAGCCCATAAAGAATACACAAGCAGCCAGTAAAGCTGTTAAACCAAAAATAACTTTTTTCATGATTTCCTCCTAATGAAATCTTGTAATTTGTTTTAATTTGAAAGTTTTATTTAACTCTCTAAAAAAATTGTAAAACGATTAATTTGGGGGCGGTATAGGTGAAATCCCTTGCAATTGAAAAATTATTCAAAAATAGGGAAAAACACTTAGGCACTAAAAGTGTTTAGAATATCCTTTTTGACGAATCCTGCATTTTTCATCTATAATATTAATATGTATAAAATTCCTTCCGATTTTATGGACTTTATTAAAAGTGACTGCAATAGAGCATCCTTTATACAAAATTATCTTAATAAGGCTGGCCTGGATACGGCTCTTTTACAAATGGAAGGAAAAAATCATATATATGTAAAATTTCCCCTGTCTCAATATAATCCCGCCTTTCGGATAAAAACAGTAATTGCCCATTATGACCGCTTTCCCGCAAGTCCCGGTGCAAATGATAATTCTGCTGCAGTTTACTGTCTTTTACAGTTTGCAGCCTTTCTTAAAAATAATTATCATCAGGGCTTTCATAATATCCGCCTGATATTTACTGATGGAGAAGAGCTTGGAGAAGGTGGTGTAAAAGAGCAGGGGGCTTTTCCTCTTGCGCAGGTATTTCGCCGCCTTGGAATTAAAAATGATGATGTCTTTGTTTTTGACTGCATGGGGCGTGGGGACATTCCTGTTTTGAGTCAGACTCTTTTGCCTTCTGGCCTTTCGCAAAAATTTATAAAAGATTTTATGGAACTTGAAGAAAGAACTAAAAAACTTTTGCTTTCTGCAGGCGGCTCAAAGTTTTTTTGTCTTCCCTGTAATTATTCAGATAATGCAAGTTTTTTAGCAAACGGAATTCCTGCTGTTGCCCTTACAATGCTGCCATCTTCAGAAGTAAATCTTGTCTTAAATGGTCAGACGCCCCCTACCTGGACTTTTTTCCACACAGAAAAAGATAATTTTGAATCCCTTACTCCCGAAAGTTTTGAGATCTTTCTTAAGATATTATACAGGCTTGCAGAATTAAAAACTCTACTTTAATCATTCCTTTATTCTTTTTCTTTTATTTCTCCTATGGCAATTGATCCGTCAGAATAGATAACAAGACTTGTATAATAATCTCCACAATCAATATCGTCTGTAGCCATAAAATAAAAGTCAGAGTAGTTTAATATTTCTGTATTTTTCTTTGTGGCGTAACGATCCCAGTCTTTTGCATCTTCATATGGAATACTGCTTACTGCAGTTGTGACCAAACATGAATTATTACATTTTATGGCAGCTACCTTGTCATTTAAAATTGCAATTCCTTTGTTAGTAATTTCCTGATTTCCGCTGTAGTAATAAATAGAGTATGTGTTGCTGTGGCCTTCCAAGCCAGTCTGGCTGTTAAAAACCAGGCTGGTGTAGATTCTGAAAAAATCATCATTTGTTGAGTTCAGAGTAAAGTTACTTAATAGAGGAAAAGAGTCTCTTGCTCCATTTGTGCTTATGACTTCCCAACATTTGTTTGTTTTATTAAATTTTTCTACGACGGTTTTTTCATAGACAGAGCCATAAGTTGAACGGGCCTCTGTTTCATCCAGAGAAAAACTTGTAGAAAGATAGACTTGATTTCCATTTTTTTCTGCAGAAGTAATGCTTGTTTGGGCAGGGGGTGTGTCTATATTAAAGAAAAATTCATAGCCAAAATGAGTGTTTCCTGCTTGGTCATAAGCCTTGGTAACCAGGGTGTAGTATCCCGGAGGAGTATTACTTACATCAAAAAATAACTCGCCGGTATCTTCAAGTTCTTCTTTACTTATGCAGGTTTTTCTTTCCCTTATATTCTGATTCCTTATATACTCTTCTGTAATAGATGATTTGTCAAAACTATAAATATCTTTATAGGGTAGAATCCAGTAGCTTACCCAAAATAAATCATTTTCATCAAATAAAAGGCCAACGGAGTCATAAACGTCGTAACAATAAACCTTTTGTCCGTCATCAGTGTAGTTTGGATTATTGTCAGATATACTCGGAGGTGAGACATCTGTATCCATTTCAAAAGTTAGAGAATCAGAGTCTATATAATAATACTTTCCATCAATAAGTCTTTTTGCCCTTACAAATAATCTTACCTCTCCAAGTTTTGAATTTGAAATTTCAAAAGACGGGTAATTGTAAAAACTTGGCTCGGACCTGTTTGGGACTTTTACCCCAACTGAAAGAATTGAATCTGAATCATAATTTTCTGCATTTACATTTATATTATAAATACAACTGTTTTTTGGACCTGGACTTGCTGTAAAAGTGAAATCAGGCTTTGAAACCTGTCCTGTGCTCGCAAAAAGGTTGGCCTGTTGAACTAATGTTACATAAAAATCAGGATCTCCAGTCTGTCCATGGATGGTATGACTGTTTTCATCAAAATAATCATAAATAATTGCACACATAAGGGCAGCACTTATATAGTCCTTACCTGATTTATAGAAATAAACAGGAGTTCCTGTAGACATGTATGTAAGTTCTCTTGTATAACTATTATAGTTATAATCATATGGATCAATTAAAGCACAATTCTCCTGAATAGCGCTAAAAGATATTGACAAGGGCTTTTCCAGGTCAGATAAGGTAGTAAAATCACTGTTAAAGGTGATAGTAAAGTCTGAATGACCTGTTCGCTCACCAGAAGTATATGTAAATGTCCCTGAACCACTTTTTATATCTGTTATTGTTGGACTTTTTGGAACCAGATACTCTCTCTGGTATGTATTTCCCACTTCATCTCTGAGTATGATTTTTATAAAGGAATCATCTTCTGTAGAAAAATCATTAAACATAAAGGTGTAGTCACTTGAGTTGTCTGGGTTCTCTTTTAAATTTGTATATTTTGTGTAATCAGCCTGTGAGCCTTTTTTTGTGTAAAGTTCTATTTCTATATCTTCTTTTTTTGAAGAATAGTCCGTATGATTATAGCTTGCATAAAGATCCTTTCCGACTGTGATGTACATTTTTTTTACACATTCGTTTACGCTTCCTTCACCGTAAAGTAAATACTTGTCGTCGACGGCTTCCGGCAGCTTATTAAAGATTTTTACACCATCATTTCTAAAACTGCTGTCCTTTATAATGTAATAAGATATATTTTCTTCACTGATGTTTTCTGCATAATCAAGAAGATAAAAATCAACTTTGATAATACCATCTTCCAGGTTGTCAAGCTGGTATTCAAAGGAGAAAAAGCCATCTTCTTCGGCTACTTCAATATCGTTTGTTACAAAGTCTGTGCAGGGACTACCATCAAAAGAATAAAGTCTTGAAGAATGAATCCTTACAGACCTGATTCCTGAATCTGAGTCATAGCCCTTCAATTTTGCATAAAATGAGGAGTTGATATGGTTTTGAGAAAAATAAGCAGCCTCCTGAATCTCTCCTTCAGAAAGTGACAGAGGTGAGAGCCTTTTATAATAAGGGCTTTCTTCTGATTTTGTGGAAAATAAAGTGACTTCCTCAAGAAGAGGTTTTACAGAGTCGATATTTTTATTTAATCTGAAAATGTATGGTTCAAAAGCGGCAAAGGTAATATTGTTCTCGTCTTTAATATACTGGCTTAAGATAGTGATTTTTATTTCTTTTACCAGCGTGCTGGAATCTTCTTCTATAAGCCTTTTTCTTTTGTCTGTAGGAATGTTCAGGGTTATATTGTCATTTGTAAAATAGGCATTTTTTAAAAGATAATAATCATTCAGAGAATCTTCTTTAATGTCTGTTATGGTTATAAGGGGTGTAAAGAAAGTTTCTATATCTTTGTTCTCAAGCTCAGGAGCTTTGTTAAAAAATATTTGTATAGTTGAATCCTGGTTATCTCCGGAATTAGAATAGGATGGTAGAATTTTAATTATTTTGGGGAGAAGATAGCAGACAGGTTTTATTGTAATACTATCGCTTTCTTTTAAAAGTTTAACATTTACCTTATAAATATTGTCTGAACTTACTTTATCAGTAGAAGTAAATGTAATGTAATCTGATGAAAGTTCTGTGTTTGTGTCCCGAAGAAATGCAGTCCATTTTACCATCTGGTAATCAGGTGATAACTTAAACTCAAGAGTAAAAGTGTCTCCTGCTTTTTTGCTGAGATTTTTATCTGTTAAAAATTCACCGCTTTCAGAGTTTGCTTCAAGCCTTATTTCTATGCTTTTTGAATTTGCATAGTCTATGTCGTTTTTCAGTTGATTCTTAAAGTCTGAACCGGTAATAAAATTTGAACAGGATAAAAAAGTAAGAGGCAGTATAAAAAGGGCGGTTAAAAATCTTTTCATAATAAACAGTCTCCTTTATCAATAATTATAACATATAGCTCTTCTTTTTTGAAAAATATATTTTCTGTAGTAATAATTTATAAGCGGAAACTGTGTTTTTTTTATACTCTTGACTTATTTTTTAACTCATAATAGAATTTAAGGACTAATCTTTTGGGTGGGGAAATGATAAAAGATTCAGCAAAAAAAGTTAAAAACTTTTCGCTAAAAATGAAATTCTGGGGCCTTTTTATGCCTATTATGGGCCTTGTTTTTGGAGTTTCGGTTTTAGTATCCGGAGTTTTTATTAGAAAAGCAACTTCAAAAATGAATGCCTCTGTACTGGAATATTCAGAATGTGCTCAGGCAATTACAGCCTTCCGAGAAGCTTCAGATTTTCTTACTAATCAGGTTCGTTTCTTTGTACTTACTCATAATCTTGTAAACCTTGAAAACTTTTTTATAGAAGAAAATTCAGCCTGTCGCAGGGAAAAGGCCGTAGAAATTGTAGAAAAATACGTTCCCGACGAAAGCGTCAAAAAAAATCTGAAAGCTGCTTACCGGGAATCAGAGGAATTAACCCTTACAGAATATTATGCAATGCGTCTTGTCTGCGAGGGAATGCACATTTCCATTACCAAACTTCCTCTTCAGGTTGCAAAAGTTATTCTTAAACCAGAAGATGAAAAACTTTCTGACAGTGAAAAATTCGATAAGGCAAGCCATCTAGTTTATGATTATGATTACCTTGATTCAAAAGACAGAATCATAAAATATGTAACCTTAGCCCAGCTGGGCCTTACAATTACCTATACAGACAGCCAGAAAAAGAACAATGAAGGCTTAAAGTCTCTTTTTAGTAAACAGGATGTTTATATAGTTTTACTTTTTGTTGTCTGTTTTCTTTTTATTCTGTTTATTATATTTTTTGTTCTTGTTCCCCTCGATAATGATGTGCTCTGCATCGTTAAAGGAACAAAAATGCAGATTCACGGGGCAGAAGAACTTAAAACTATTGCCAGGGCATATAATCTTCTTTGCGAAAAAAATGATTTAACAACAAATGTTTTACGTCATAAGGCAGAGCATGACCCATTAACCGGCTTAATAAACCGTGAAGCTTTTGAAAATATCAAAATTGCTTATAAAAATGTAACTGAGCCTCTGGCCTTTATAATGATTGATATTGATTTATTCAAACAGATTAATGATAAGTATGGTCATATGGCAGGAGATGATGTTCTCCGTAAAGTTTCTGAATATCTTATTGAGCAGTTCAGGTCTACAGACTATATAGCCAGGGTTGGGGGAGATGAGTTTGCAGTTTTAATGACCCAGCTTTCTGATAATCCTAAAGAAGCAATTACTAAAAAAGTTGAAGCGCTTAATAAAGCTTTATATGAAATGGAAGATGTATTACCTGCTGTTTCATTAAGTGTAGGAGTTGCTTTTGGTAACAATGGTGTTACTGATGAATTAATAAAACATGCTGATGAAGCTTTATATAATGTAAAAAAGAATGGACGCTGTAACTGTTCGTTCTATGATGATGAGGTAGATAATAATGGCAACAAGTAAAGATTCTAAAACAAGTGGAAAAGGACTGGCAGCAAAAGCAAGTGCTGTTGCAGAAACAAAGGGAAAGACAAGTTCTGCTGCAAAGAAAACTCCAGCTGCAAAAACTACTGCTGCAACAAAGGCGCCTGCTGTTTCGAAGGCTGCTGGCACAAAGACTGCCTCTGCCGCTGCAAAGACTGCCCCTGCCGCTGCCAAAACAGCTCCTGCCACAGCAAAAGTACCTGCCGCCGCAAAAGCTCCTTCTAAAGCCGCCCCTAAAACTGCCGCCAAAAAAGTTGCAGCGCCAGCCGCTCCTGTTGTTTATGATGAAGATTCCATTCAGCACCTTGACGGTCTTGAACATATTCGTCTTCGTCCTGGTATGTACATTGGTTCTCTGGGAGATGGTGCAAACGAAAACGACGGTATTTATATCCTCTTAAAAGAAGGAATCGATAACTCTGTAGATGAATTTTCACAGGGCTTTGGTAATAAAATCGACATTGAAATAAAAGACGGCCGTGTAAAAATCCGCGACTACGGACGTGGTATTCCTCTTGGAAAACTTGAAGACTGTGTTTCCAATGTAAACACAGGTGCAAAATATAATAATAATGTATTCAAACAGGCCATTGGTATGAACGGTGTAGGTATTAAAGCTACAAATGCCCTTTCTTCATACTTCCGTGCTGCCTCTATCCGCGACGGAAAAATGGCTGTAGTAGAATTCAAAAAGGGAGAAAAAATCTCCAGTAAAACCGGCTCTGCAAAGCCTGGAGTTCCAAACGGAACCTACCTTGAATTTGAACCTGATACTGAACTTTTTGGAAAATACAGCTTCAATATGGAGTATGTAGAAAAACGTCTGTGGAATTATGCCTATTTAAATCCAGGCCTTTTAATTAAGTGTAATGGTCAGGAATATATAAGTCAGAACGGTATTCAGGATCTTTTGATTCACGAAATGGATGGAGAAGGTAAGTCTCTTTATAAAATCTTCAGCTACAAGGGCGAAAATCTTGAATTTGTTCTTACCCATACAAACTCTCTTGATAAGTATATTTATTCCTTTGTAAACGGTCAGAGTACAGAAGATGGAGGTACCCACGTTACTTCCTTCCTGGACGGAGTTACAAAAGGTGTAAATTCTTTCTTTAAAAAAGAATATGATGAAAAAGATGTTTGTGGCGGACTTATCTGTGCTTTAAAGATTGGCCTTGATAATCCTATGTTTACCAGCCAGACAAAAAATAAACTTGGTAACGTAGAAATCCGTGCTCCAATTATTAAAGAAGTTCAGGCAGTTATTGATGACTGGCTTCGTCATAATCCTGATGTTGCAGGGGCCCTTGAAGAAAAAATCATCAAAAATCAGAAGGCCCGCAATGAAATTAACAGTGTTACAGAAAAACAGATTCGCGAAGCAGAAAAATCTGTAATGCTCAAAATCCAAAAACTTAAAGATTGCCGCTACCACCTGCAGGATGGTCCAAAAGGTGCAAACTCTATGATTTTTATTACCGAGGGAGATTCTGCGACAGGTTCTATGGTAGGAAGCCGTGATGTTTCTTACCAGGCAATTTTCTCTCTGCGCGGAAAACCTGAAAATATGTATGGCCGCAAAAAGTCAGCTTTGTTTGAAAACGAAGAATTAAAAAATCTTACCTTCAGTCTTGGAGTACAGAAAGATATTGAAGGGCTGCGCTATGATAAAATCATCATTGCAACCGATGCAGATAACGACGGTTTCCATATCAGAAATCTTGTTATGACTTATCTTCTTTTGTATTTTGAAGAGCTGGTTTTAAGCGGACACGTTTATATTCTTGAAACACCTTTGTTCAGAGTCCGCAATAAGCAGAAAACCGTTTACTGCTATTCAGAAGAAAGCCGTGATAAAGAGCTTGCCTCTATGAGGGGAGCAGAAGTAACCCGCTTCAAAGGATTAGGAGAAATAAACCCAAGCGAATTCGGTCAGTTTATCTTTCCCCGCAAAGAAGGTGAGAGTGAAGATAAGGGAATGCACCTTACACCGGTTACAATTCAGAGCTTAAAAAATGTTCCTGAAGTTCTTGAATTCTATATGGGTAAAAATACACCTGCCCGCAGAGATTTTATTGTTCATCATCTTGCCGCAGAAATAGATGCATAAAGTAGATTTTTTCTTCTTACACTGATATAATATTGCTTTCATAAAAAGTTTGCGAGGTATTTGTATGGATTTGAAAGGACGCAATTTTTTGACCTTAAAAGATTTTACTCCGGAAGAAATTATTTACTTACTGGACTTGGCTTCTGACCTTAAGAAAAAAAAGAAGAAGGGAATTCCTGTTGATATCCACCGGGGAAAAAACATCGCCCTCATTTTTGAAAAAACAAGTACTCGTACCCGTTGTGCCTTTGAGGTTGCAGCCCACGATTTAGGCATCTCAACAACATATCTTGCAGAAGGCAGTCAGATTGGTAAAAAAGAAAGCATTGCCGATTCAGCAAGAGTTTTGGGAAGAATGTTTGATGGTATTGAATACCGCGGTTATGAACAGACAATTGTAGAAGACCTTGCTAAATATTCAGGTGTTGTAGTATGGAATGGTCTTACAAATGAATATCATCCTACTCAGATGCTGGCAGATATGCTTACCATTCGTGAACACTTTGGAAAATTAAAGGGACTTAAACTTGTATACTTTGGTGATGCAAGATACAACATTGGAAACTCTCTTTGTATTGTTTGTTCTAAACTGGGCTTAAATCTTACTCTCTGCGGACCAGAAAAATATTTCCCGGACAGAAAGCTTATTGAAGAATGTGCAGAATGGAACAAGGCAAGCGGAGGTTCAATCACTCTTGAAACAGACAAAGAGAAGGCTTCTGCAGGTGCTGATATTATCTATACTGATGTTTGGGTTAGTATGGGGGAACCGGATTCTGTATGGGCTGAACGTATTGCAGATTTAAAACCATATCAGGTTAATACTCAGGTAATGAAGATGGCAAAACCTGATGCAATTTTTATGCACGATCTTCCTTCTTTCCACGATTTGAATACCAAAATTGGAAAAGAAATCGGCGAAAAATTTGGTCTTACTGCAATGGAAGTAACTGATGATGTTTTTGAAAGCAGTCAGTCACTTGTATTTGATGAAGCAGAAAACCGTATGCATACTATAAAGGCTGTAATTGCTGCAACCTTAGGAAATAATTTTTAATGAAGGAGAATGAATATGAACGCAATAATCACAGTTGTAGGAAGCGATAAGGTAGGAATTATAGCAAAGGTAAGTCAATTTTTGTCTGACCATAAAATTAATATTGCAGATATTACCCAGACAATTTTGTCAGGAAACTTTGTAATGATGATGATGGTTGACCTCAAGAATTCAGACATAGATATAGAAAATGTCAGAAAATCAATGGAAGACCTCGCTTCACAAATGGGCGTCGAAATCAACATCATGAGCGAGAAAGTCTTTAGCGCTATGCACAGGGTTTAAAGAAGTTTTGCATTCGCAAAACTTCCGGCGTGGTAAAGTAAACTTACATTACGACGAAGATTACGACCACGCCACAACCACGCCAGCTGTGCACAGAGTTTAAAGTTAAAACGATATTATTTCTTCATACACTTCAATCGCAAACTGATCTGTCATACCCGAAATATATTCAATTATACATTTTGTAAAAGACTCATTATCATTCAAATCAAAAACAAGAGGAGTGTTGTATCTTAATAAAGCCTTTTTATTTACATAACTGTGTTTTTCTGTAATAAAAGGTCTGTAGTTTGTATAGCGTATAAGCCAGTCTTCAAAAGTCTGCCCCAGCTTTGGATACACTTTAAGTGCCTGTGCAATTCTTCCGTTCTGTGCATAAATATAAGTTTTCTGCAGGGTTCTGAAGATTGTACTTATAATATTTTCTGCATAAATAGAAAACTCGTTCAGCCTCCAGTGGTTGTAAATCCTTGAAAAACTGAACTTTTTAAGTTCAATAATAAATTTAAAATATTCTTCAGAAAAACAAAGACCTTTTTCCGGAGAGCTCTGTTCGCATAAATCAACAATCAGATCATTTATTAAAACTGTGGTGTTTACGGCTTTTCCGCTTCTTAAGGCATGGGCTCCCTTTCTTTCAAAGCCCAGTGTACTTCCGACAATTTCCCTTAATTCGCGGTAGGCAGTCATATCAATTATATGATATGCTCTTGCATCTTCCAGATCTCTTCCCAAAAAAGAAATCTTATCTGCAATTTTTACAACACAGCCTTCCCAGGTGTAGGGCTGTACAATACCGGGTCTCTTCATGGAATAAAGATCTATTGCTTCCTTTCTCGGTTTTATTCCCTGCTGGTCAATTTCTCCGCAGTGGCAGATTAAACCGTCCCTTACAGCGTAAGTCAGGTTCAAAGGTTGTTCAACAGCATTCGGATCCTGTAAAGTTTCAATGTAATCTGCAAAAAAGAGGCTGTTTCTTTCGTGCCAGAATTTTTTAGGAGCATTCTGTCCTTCCTTCTGCTCAAGTAGATTGTTGAGACAGTTTTCTCCATGGTGGCCAAAAGGAGCATGACCAATATCGTGCCCAATGGCAATAGCCTGGGTTAATTGTTCGTTAAGTCCAAGATATTTTGCAATTGTAGTTGCAACCGATGCAACGTGCAGCACGTGTTCCATTCTTGTACAGATGTGATCATTATGAGGAGCAAAGAAAACCTGGGTCTTATGCTTCATTCGTCTGAAGGCCTGGCAATGAAGCAGCCTTGTATAATCTCTTTCAAATTCGGAACGAATATCATTATTTCTGTTATATAATTCAACTTCCCTTTTATTTGCCTGATTCCATTTTTCACTGTCTTTAAAACATCCTGCCGAAGAAAAAGAATTATGCATTTTTTACCACCTTAATTTATAATTTATCTTATAAAGATTCATTTTTCAATGTTTTATTATTGAACTTATTGTGGTATAATTTATGTATTAATTTTGATTGAGAGAGAAGTTTTATATGCAAAGAACCGTAGTTGCCATGAGTACGGCAGCAAATCCAGAAGATGCATTTTTCGAAGTAAGTAAAAAGGTACGGGATAACTGTATTTCTCCACAATTAATCATTTTTTTTAGTAATTACGATAACTTTTATTTTTATACAAATAAGATTCATGAAGTTTTTCCCAACAGCGTAGCAATCGGTTCAACAAACTATATGAATTTCTGTTCTGCAGGTTTTGCCCACGAAGGCTTTTCTTTAATGGCCATAAATGACGGTATAGAATGTTCCTGCGAAACTCTGTATGAGCTTTCTTCATATCCAAAACGCTATATAAAACATATTTACCGGGCCCTGGACGAATTAACAAGTACCGAAAATACCTGCTGCCTGGAGTTTTGTACGGCCTATTCCAACGGCGAAGAATTTGCCATGGATACTTTTAAAGAAGCTTTTATCGGAAAAAATATTCCTGTTTTAGGTTCATCAGCCGGTTCGGGCTTAAGCGATTCTGAAAAAACTGTTGTAAGTCTTAACGGAAAGTGTTTTGTAAATTCCTGCGTTTTTGTTTTGATTCACAATCTGGAAGGAAGAATTGCCTTTTACCAGGAAAATATTTTTAAGTCTACGGATTATGTATTTTCTGTTACAGATGTAGACCTGGATAATCGCCGGGTTTATGAATATGATGGAAAGCCTGCCGCCAATGCCTTTGTAGAAAGACTTGGAATAAGCCGGGAAGAAATAGAAAATTATCTCAGGTTTCATCCTATGGGAAGGCCTTTAGGGAATAAAATCTACATTACAGATTTAAATAAAATTATGGATGATGGTTCCATTACCTATTATTCTCAGATTTATAATCATTCTAAACTCTTAATGCTGGAACTTGATGATATAAAAAAGGTCTGGAAAAAAACGAGTAAAGAAATTCAGCAGAAAATACAAAAAGCATCTTTTTCTATAATAATGAACTGTGTTACGAGAACCCGTCTCTTCGAAAAAGAAAATCTGATGGAAGAATTTAATGATGAGTTAAACAGCAATTATGGCAGTTTTATTGGAATCTCCGGTTTTGGAGAGCAGATGGATTTTATTCATCTTAATCAGACTATGGTAATTGTTTTGTTTGAGTAGGGTAGAGTATGGCAAGATTTAATGACGGAATTATTTTTACAAATCAAAATTGTATCGTCTGCAATAAATGTATTTCTCAATGCGATATTCTCGGAGCAAATGTTTCTACCATTCAAAACGGGAAAAAACTCCTTTGTGTAAATGATAAAAAATGTAATCACTGTGGGAAATGTGTTAATGTTTGTATTCACGATGCCAGAGACTTTAAAGATGATACTGCAACTTTCTTTGAGCTTTTAAAATCAGGCGAAAAATTATCCCTTATTATAGACCAGACCTTTTATGTTATTTTTGCAGAAAAAGCTGCAAATGTAATATGGTATTTAAAGAGTCTTGGTGTAGAAAAAATCTATGACCTGGCTTATGGTTCAGAAATTTCTTTATGGGCCCATGTAAAGTATCTTTCAGATAATTACAGTAATTTACCGGAAAACAGGGCTTTTATATCAAATACCTGTTCTGCTTTTGTAAATGAAGTTGAGCTTTATTCACCGGCCCTGCGCTATAAGATAATTCCTGTTCAGAGTCCTCTTATTTGTACGGCAATCTATGCTCATAAATATCTTGGAGACAAAAACAGGATTGCCTTCTTAAGTTCCTGCATTTCCAAAACAGATGAAATTAGGTGCGAACAAACCGGTCATAATGTAGATTTTAATCTTACCTACCGCCATTTTATGGACTATATAGATGATTCAGTCCTTACTTCAAAAACAGAAAAATCAGATTTATCTACCAATGGAATTGGAAATATTTTAGGCTACGAAGGCTCTTTTAAAGATACTGTTGCAAGATTTTTCCCTTCTACAGAACGTTTAATAAGTTTTAAGGGAACTTCAAAGCAGGTTTTCTCAGATCTTGAATATTTTTCTGATGGTTACGGAGCTGCCTGTCAGCCTCTTTTTGTAGAAGTCTCTTCCTGTGATTACGGATGCCAGCGCGGTCCGGCCTTTGTAAAGAATAAGTTTGATTATTCCTATATATACAGTGCTTTTGATAAAATTTATAAAAAAAGCATCAGTAATTTTGAGTATTATGATTTTGATTATCAGAAAAACCGGGACAAGCTTTTTACCCGCTTTGAAGAACTCGATTTTGATGACTTCAAACGTGATTATGTAAACCGCTATCATCAGCAGTATAATATTCCTGCCGAAATTTTTGAAAATATCTATTCAGTTTTGTTAAAGGATACAGAAGAAAAACGTCAGATAAACTGTGGGGCCTGCGGATATTCTTCCTGTTACGAAATGGCAAAAGCAATTGCCTGCGGTTATAACAGAAAAGAAAACTGTCTTCATTATATGAATGACCTTATGGAAAAAAATTATTACACAGATAATCTTACCGGACTCGATAATCAGTCTGGTATTATCCGCAAGGGAAATCAGATTATTGAAGCAAATCCTCATAAAAATTATGCAGTATATGCCGGCGATATAAACGGACTAAAAATCATCAATGATATATTCGGCTTTGACAAGGGAAACGAAGTTTTAAAATATATTGCCCACGTACTTACTAAAACTGTAGGAAATAAGGGAGTTGTCGGTCGAATCGGTGGCGGACTTTTCTGTATTATAGTAGAACATACTCCGGAATCCATAAAGGCCATCCGTGCTATAAAATCATTTGACTGCAGTCATCTTGGACTACAGATTCCGGTATCTCTGCGTTTTGGTATTTATGTCTCAGAAAATGAAGGTCTTTCTTTTTCTGATATGTTAAATTACGCAACCTTGTGTATGGACTGCGAGGCTTCTTCAACATTAAATACTTTTACATATTTTACAGATGAATACCGTGCAAAAATGTTCAAGGAGATTGAAATAGCATCTCAACTGCCGTCTGCCCTTAAAAATGATGAATTTATTCTTTATTATCAGCCACAGTATAAGGCCGGTTCAAAAGTTCTTGTTGGAGCAGAAGCTTTGTGCCGCTGGAAAAAAGAAGACGGAAGCATTGTTATGCCGGATTCCTTTATTCCTATTGCAGAAAAAAACGGATTTATTGTAACTCTGGATAAAGTTATATGGAGAAAGGCTTTTTCTACAGTCAAAAATTGGATTGATGAAGGTATTGAGCCGGTTCCAATTTCCATAAATATTTCAAGGGCAACAGTAGAAAGTGATTCCTTTATAAACACCATAAAGTGCCTTGATGAAGAATTCAGAATTCCAAGAAAACTGATTCATTTTGAAATTACAGAAAGTGTTTCTACCCGTAATACAGGTGAACTTGTAGAAAAAATCAATAAGATAAAAGAAATCGGTTATAAAATTGCCATGGACGATTTTGGAAGCGGTTATTCTTCTTTAAATTCCTTAAAGGATATTCCTATCGATATTCTTAAACTGGATATGGGTTTCTTTAGGTCTGATAATAATATGGATAAGGGGGGAAATGTAATTGCATCTGTTGTCCATATGGCTCAGACCCTTGAACTTATAACGGTTGCCGAAGGTGTAGAAACAAATGCCCAGGCAAACTTCCTTGCCGGAATTGGCTGTGATGTTATTCAGGGATTTTTATATTCAAAACCTCTTTCCTGCGAAGATTTTACAGAACTTTTACGTCAGGAAGCTATTGGATATGAAATTTCTAAGCCAAACATTCTTGGCCAGCTTAATGTAAATAAATTCTATAATCCGAATTCCAGCGAAAATTTAATGTTTGAATTATTTTCAGGCCCTGCCGCCCTTTTTGAATATGATGATCTTGATTACAGGGCTAGACTTTTAAGGGTAAATACTCAGGCTGTTACTTTATTTGACGCCGAAGGGCTTGTAATTTCTGATATTTCAAATAATCTCCGCTCATATTTCAGTAAATCAACAAGAAAAGAGGTTCTTTCTTTAATGCAGCAGGTAATAACCAGTAAGGCTGAAGGAAGTCTTGTAGTGGAGTGCAGGGGATTAAATAAAAAGAATCCTATATGGGTAAAATTCCACTTCTGGGTTTTAAGTTCAATTGTAAACAAACATACCCTTTACTGCAGAATGGAAGATTTTACCGAAGAAAAGATTTCTCAGAATAATCTTGCTGTTGCAAATTCCCAGCTGGGTATGGTTTTTGAGCATTCTGCTGTAGGAATTATATTATTCCACCTTCAGGTAGATACAGAACATCCTCTGGAATTGTTTAAGTTAAAGGTATTGAAAATTAACAGTCAGTTTACAGAAATGTCCGGTTTTACCCAGGAGGATTTACAGGACTGGAACGAAAAGGAGATTTTAAGCTTAATTCATCCGGTATACAGACCAAAAGTTATGACAAAAATCTTTTTTGGATATACTAAAAACTTTGAAAAACCTGTTACCTGTAAATATCTTGCCCGTCATAAGGACGGACATTATATGAAAGTTCAGATTCTTATTGCGGGAGTAAAGCAGGAAAACGGAAGTTACTTCCTTTCTACAAATTATTTTGTTCTTGATGACAAAATGGCAGATATGGAAGAGCTTTTGGATAACGATCCGTCTGCCACTTCCATTTAGTTCAGCTTTAGAATTTAACTCTGTAGCCAACCTCTGCACTAAAGGCCTTGTACCATTCTTTGTTTACAAAGTCCATAATCTTTAATTTTAACTGTGCGTTAATCTCACCGCCAAAGATTTCGGTAGCGATGTAAGGTGTAACATTTACGTCAAAATTAAGGGACATAATACTCTGAATAAGATTTGCCAGGTTGTCATTAGGATCTGACTTGTTTGTAGGGAAGAAAGAAAGAATTGATTTTCCTGGAAGGCCAAAGCCCAGATGAACACCCATAGTGTACATTTTTGCAGAAATAGGAATTGTATCTGAGTAGATGTTTAAGTCTACCCCGAGAGTATCATCAACAAAGAGGAATTTGTCTACTGTAGTCTGTGGCAAAGCATAAATAGAAAGATTTATGTGAGAATTCTTTGTTCTGAAGCGGGGTTCCAGCAGCAAATAAATGGAATCTGTTGCAAGTTCCCATGAACTTCCTTTCTGGTATGAGGTATTAAAGAGCCCTGCCTGAAGGAATAAACTTGTAGTGTAGTTGTTTCCAAGCAGCATTGTTGTACCTGCGTGAAGATAGATTTTACTGATTACAAGGAAAATTGATTCTCCTTTGTAAGTATCATATAAAGGAGCGCCAATACCGCCACAGATATCAAAAGTAAAATATCTTAAAGAGGTTGCAAAACGTAAATCAGCATTAAGAATATAATACTGGGAATTTTCGTTATTAAGGTAAAGGTAGAAGCCGTAGGCTGTTGGTTTTGTGCTTGGCTTAATTACATCGGCAATACCAATTCCAAAATGAGGGTAGAGAATTGAGCCTGCAAGACCTAAGTATGATTCTGCAAGTTTTGTACCGATTGCTTCAATTCCAAAGTAGCGCTGGAGGAAAATATCTGAACCAATAGGATCGTAAGTTCCCATATAAGCGCTAAAATAGTTGCTTCCGTTTAAGGTTGGATTTCTTTTAATAAAAGAAAGTTCGTCAATCTGGAAGGCTGAATCTGTTTTAGAAAATAGTGACTGATCAAATAAGTCTTCTGTTTCAATTGAAAATTCCAGATGACTCCAGAAGTTTTCTGAATAACTGAACTGACCTGAGAAAAAGGCTGTTAAATCAAGTTCAGGATTATATTGAGAAGCACTTGAGTCTGCTCCTAAATTTAACATACCGCCGGCATAACCTGTAAAAAAGGATGATGAGTACCCTGAAGAAATAGTCAGGGTAAGAAAAACAAGCAGACCTGTTAAAAATTTTCCAGCTTTATTCATGTTTCTATACCTCTTCAAATCTAAGCAAAAAGTATCAGCATATAATACTATACTTGAATTATCGGTAAAATTTAAGTATCTCTTTACGTCATAAGTTGAAGAATATATAAAAATACAAGAGAAAATTTCAGGTTTATGCTTGAAATCTATTTTTTTCGGTATATAATGTCTTGTATGAGTGATTATCTAGACCCTAACAATGAAGAGTTACTTAAAGACTTTTTCGCAGAAGCTGAACAGCAGGTAGAACAGCTGGAAAGCAATATTCTTGTTATAGAAAATGATCCTACAAATCATGAGGCTATAGACGAGATATTCCGTGCTGCCCATACCCTTAAAGGCGGTTCTGCTACTGTAGAAATGATGGAACTCTCTCATTTTACACACACGGTAGAGGATGTTCTTGATGAGATCCGTTCGGATCGTTTATCAGTTAATGAAGACGTAATTGATGTTCTGCTTACATCAATTGACGTTATTAAAGCTATGATGGAAGCAAGACAAAATGGAAGTATTTACGAAGAAAATATTGATGATATCGTAAATAAACTGCATTCTTACATTCCGTCTAAAGAAGATAAAAAAGCAGCAAAAAAAGCGCCAGCCCCACAGGCTCCGGCTCCTCAAGCTGTTGCCGCTGCCCCTGTTGCACCGGCAAGTGCACCTGCTGCTCAAGGACTAAAAATACCTCCTTTAACAGATTCAGAATACTCAGAATTAAAACAGACATGCGAAGGCGATCAGAAGCTCTGGTGTGTTGCCGTTAATTTTGATGAATCAAATCCTATGAATACTGTAGGTGGAATGCAGGTTTTTGCAGCGCTTAAATCTGTTGGAAATGTATTAAAAACAGTCCCTGATTTTGACCTTCTTTATGAAGATGAATTCTATGAGTTTGTATATTATTATATTGCAACTTCAGCAGAAGGTTCTCAAATTGAAGACGCAGCTTTTTTAAGTGATGTTACTCTTGTTACAGATGCTCATTTAATTACCGACGAAAATTATGCCGGAACTCCAGATCAGGCTGCAGCTGCTCCTTCAGTTAAGCCTCAGGCAGTAGAGCAGGCACCTGTTCAGAAGGCCCCTGTTTCTGTTCCTGAACCTTCAAATGCAGTAATGTCTTCAGCCCAGGAAGATTTGTTAAAAGATATTCTTAACGACAATATTCTTAAACCTGAAGCAGCAAAAACAGAGGCTCCAAAAGAAGAAAAACCTGCTGTTACCGAAGTTAAAAAGGCTGAGCCTAAAAAAGAAAGTGCACCTGCACATGCTGTACAGCAGGGTTCAATTCTCAGGGTTGACTCTCGAAGAATTGATAACCTTTTGAACCTTGTATCAGAAGCTGTAATTACAAAAGCTTCTTTCAACCAGCTTGCAATGCAGACTTCTTCCGAACTTTCAAAGTTCCAGTCTATTGAATCAGAATTCAAAGAGAAACTTCATAACCTTTTTGATTCTATTCCGGAATATATGGAGCAGGCAAAGGAAGGAACTTCTTCAAACGAAATCAGAAATGCTATTATTCAGGAATATGGTTTCTTAGGAACTATGTTTGATGAATACGAAGGCGAAATAAAAGGAATTACTGGAAAAATCCGTTCAAATACCCAGAATCTTGGTACAATTGCCGGAGATCTTCAAGAGGGTGTTATGAAAATCCGAATGGTTCCAATCAATCAGATTTTCAGCCGCTTCCCTCGTGTTGTACGCGATTTACAGAAAGACCTTAACAAGAAGATTGACCTTGTAATTGAAGGTGAGGAAACAGAACTTGATAAATCTGTAGTAGAAGATCTTCTTGATCCAATTATGCACTGTGTAAGAAACTCTGTAGACCACGGAATTGAAACTCCGGAAGTTCGCCGTGCTGCAGGTAAACCAGAAACCGGAACAGTTCTCTTAAAAGCTTCTAACGAAGGTAACATGATTGTTATTGAAATTAAGGATGATGGTGCCGGAATTGACGTTGAAAAAGTTAAGGCTAAGGCAATTGAAAAAGGTCTTATCCACCCTGACAAGGTTATTACAGATCAGGATGCATATCAGCTGATTATGCAGCCAGGTTTCTCAACCGCAGATAAGATTTCTAATATTTCCGGACGTGGTGTTGGTCTTGATGTTGTAAAAACAATGATTAACAACCTTAAGGGAAATATTTCAATTCAGTCTGCAAAAGGAAAGGGAACTTCTTTCATTATTAAACTGCCATTAACCCTTGCAATTATTCAGGGTCTTCTTGTTCGTGTTGCAAATCAGATTTATTCTATTCCAATTGCAAACGTAATTGAAAGTCAGAGAATCAGTTATACAGAAATTAACCATATTGATAACTATGAAATTATGAATGTTCGTAATGAAGTTATCAGTGTACTGCGCCTTTCAAGACTCTTTGGTTTACCAGAGACAGTTTCTGATGATGACAGCTGTTACATTGTAATTGTTGGTTCTCAGGAAAAGAAGATTGGTGTAATGGTAGATGCTCTTATTGGAGAGGAAGACGTTGTAATTAAGCCTCTTCGCGATAAATTTACCAGCTCACCTGGTATAGCAGGTGCTTCAATTCTTGGTGATGGTTCAGTTTCATTAATTATTGACGTAAGTCAGCTTGTTGATTTAGGTGTGCGTCAGGAAACTTTAGCCCAGCAGCAGGAAATGATGCTTCAGGAGTAGGGGTTTACTATGGATTTAGAATCTTTAAAACAATTGGCTCAGTCAGTTACAGATGTAGCTGAAGTTCAGACTCAAGAAAAGAAAGAAAACTCTGTCTATATAGATTTTAAGATGGTAACTTTTTCTCTTGCAGGAAAAGATTACGGAATTGACATCATGTATGTAAAGGAAATTGCTAAGGCCGGACAGTTTACTTATGTTCCAAATGTACTTCCTTTCGTTCTTGGTGTATACAATCTCCGTGGTGAAATTATCCCGATTCTTGATTTAAGACTTTTCTTTAATATTGATGTTCCTCCACGAAAAGAAAATAAACTTGAAAATATGTTAATTCTTTCTGTAGATGAACAGATTTTTGGTCTTGTAGTAGATAAGATTGATAAGGTTGTTGGTATTCAGAAAAGTACCATTCAGCCTCCACATCCATTATTTGGTGATATAAACATCAAATATATTGATGGTGTTGTTGAATCAAATAAAAATCTTTATGTTTTACTTGATGTAACTAAGATTTTTACTTCTACAGACTCAGAAAGTGTTGAAAATGTAAAACTTTCTTATACTCTTCAAAAAAGAGCTGAGTATTCTGCAAATACAAATGCCGTAAGAAAAATTGAAGAAACAAAAACTGCACCTTCAGCTGCTGCAGCGCCTGCTGTAAGCGCCATTGATCAGAAAGTGGAAGAAGGACTGAAGTTTGTAAAAGAAAGCTTAAAAAACTATAAACAGTTTTATGTAACTGCTGCAAATGAGGACTGGGTAAGACGCCGCTATAATGAATGGCTGCAGACAAAAGGCCAGTCTAAGGCTCAGTTACAGAATGCAGATGATTGTGACGAATTCTTAAAACCCTTCTGGTCATCTTTTACCGGGAGCTGGTGGAATAAAGAATACGCAGAAACTTTAGAAAAAGTCCTTCCAGATAATTCTGCAAAGCAGATAATTGTATGGAACCCTGGCTGTTCTAAAGGAGTAGAATCATATTCTCTCGCTTGTGTTCTCAAGAACCGTTATCCAAATGCAAAAATTAGAGTTTATGCACAGGATGTAGATTTGCTTTCTGTTTCTAATGCTGCTTTGTTATCTGTACCAAATAATTTAGTTGATGACTGGTATGGCCCTTATTTGACAAAAAAGGCAAATGGGGAATATACTTTTAATCAGGAAATTAAAGAAAGTGTAATGTTTGAATATCACGATTGTAAAAATACAAATGCATTACCTATGGTTGATGTAGTATTTGCACGTGATGTAATATCATTATTAGACGAATCTGCCCAGCAGACCGTTATTAATGATTTTATGGAAAAATTAAAGGGAAATGGTATTGTAATTCTTGGTGAAAATGAAGCAATGCCTTCCGCAATTAATTTTGGTGAAAAAACTGTAAACATGATTGTTGCATATACTAAAGACTAATAATAGGAGAAGAAAATGCGTGTAGAGTATATCAATCCGTTTGTTGAAACATCCTTCCGTGTTCTTCAAGAAGTTCTTGGGGGCGCAGAAGTAAAAAGAGGTGATTTATACTTAAAATCAACTGCAATGCCAGTTATGGGTGTAGCTGTTCTTGTTGGATTAGCAGGAGATGTTGAAGGTCGTGTACTTTTTGATATGACTATGGAAACAGCATTGAACATTGCATCTGCAATGAACGGTGAAACACTCCCAGAATTCGACGATTTGGCAAAAGCTACTATTAGTGAGCTTGCAAACCTTATCACAGCTCAGGCAGTAACTAAATTGCATGAACTTGGATTTAAGTTTGACCTTACACCTCCAGCTTTGTTTGTAGGCCAGAAAATGGAAATTGCAGCTTTAGGAGGAACTACAGATAGCGTTGAAGCTCTTATTGTACCTCTTATTTCTGATTGTGGTAAAATTGAAGTAAACGTTTCTATTAGGGAACGAGCATAAAAAAGGGAGAAATTCATGAAAACAACACAAGATTATCCAACAATTAACGACCGTCCACCAGAAGGTCGCAAAGATGATGGAACTGCTTTTAGAGTTTTAGTCGTTGATGATTCTATGTTCGTTGCTAAACAGCTTGGACAGATTTTATCTAGCGAAGGTTATGAGATTGTAGCAACTGCAGCCGACGGAAAAGAAGGTGTAGATAAATATAAAGAATTATGTCCAAATGTTGACCTTGTAACAATGGATATTACAATGCCAAAAATGGATGGAATTACAGCTCTGGAACAGATTATGGCTTTTGATAAGAATGCAAAAGTTGTAATGGTATCTGCTCTTGGAAAAGAAGAGCTTGTAAAGAAATCTTTAATGGTTGGTGCAAAGAGTTATATTATTAAACCTCTTGACCGCAAAAAGGTATTGGAAAGAATTTCTAAGGTTTTACAGTAGGAATTCAAACCGGACTTTAGTTTTATAAGTAATTTTTTTACTAAAGTCCGGTAGTTTTATTTTAACTCATATCCGTTTTTCTTTTTAACTAAAGTCAAAATACAGTTCGGATCTTTCTCTATATAATTTTTTAATCTTGATATATTAACCCGTGTTGAATCCACACTTATCTTTGTAAATCTCCTGGAATAAATTTCTGCAAGTTTACTGATGCTGATAGGATTTCCTTTATTCTCTATAAATATTTTTAATGTATTATATAAGTTTTGGGGCAGCTTTACTCTTTTTCTAAAGCTTTCAATCATACTGTCATAGGAAAACTCTTTTAGTCTTTCCCTTAAGGATTTTTTAAATTCTTCCGGAATGGGTTTTGGCTTTTGCATTAAGGGAATGTATTGGGATAAATCATCAGATTCTACAATATCTGCTAATTTCTCAAAAAAACTTTTGTAACTCTTTTCATTTTTTTTAAAGAGTTTATAGGAGGGCGAAGTTTCTTCGTTAAAGGCAAGGCATTCCTTTATGTAGCCCCACCAGTGATTTGCCCGGTTAGACCTGGTAATACAGGGGTCATTATAAAAAATTACAGGGGTGTAAATATCATCGCTTAGAAGGGCAGTATAAAGATTAAAAGAATCATGGTTGTAAATAAGATAATCAGCAACAATTAAATCAGGATATTCTATTGAATTCTTCATTCCCAGAAAAAAGGCTTCAAGATCACTGTAAAAAATACAAAAATGTCCTGTCTTACGAATTTCTTCGCATAAAATATAACCAATTTCAACCTGGCTTGTAATAAGATAAACTTTCATACCTTGTATTATAAACCAATTAAAAAATAAATGGAAAAAAAGACTTTTCTGTGGTAAATTTTTTATAGAGGTATACTTATGAATAAAAGCAGACATTGTGGAATTCTTCTTCATCCAACATCATTACCAGGAACATACGGCTGTGGAACAATTGGCCTTTATGCTTATAAATTTATAGACTGGTTAAAAGAAGCAGGTCAGTCCTTGTGGCAGATTCTTCCTTTAGGTCCAACAGGATATGGAGATTCGCCTTATGCATCTTTTTCTACCTTTGCGGGAAATCCTCTTTTAATAGATTTAGATTTACTTTTACAAAAGGGCTGGACAGAAAAATCAATAATCAGACCTGCTGAATATATAAAAAAAGATGGAAATATTGATTTTGGTGCCCTGGTCTGGTGGAAAATCCCTGTATTAAAAAATTCTGCCCTTTATTTTTTAGATAATGCCGGTAAAGAAGATTTACAGCTTTATAAGGATTTTTGTAAGAATAATAAAAGCTGGCTGGATGATTTTTCTTTGTTTATGAGTATAAAAGCCTTTTATGATAAAAAGGCAGGAGAAGAAAAGAGTCCTTCTTCCATATGGTATGCTTACTGGCCACAGAAGCTTGCTGCTCACGAGGAGACTGCTCTTTCTGAATGGAAAAAAGATAATGCCAGTGATATAGAAATATATAAGGTAATTCAATTCTTCTTTGATTTTCAGTGGAAAGAATTAAAAGCCTATGCAAATAAAAATGGAATAAAGATAATTGGTGATATTCCAATTTTTGTTGCTATAGACAGTGCAGATGTATGGGCAAATCAAAAATATTTTCAGCTTGATAAGGATGGAAAACCTCTTTGCGTAGCAGGTGTTCCTCCTGATTATTTTAGTGCCGACGGTCAGCTCTGGGGAAATCCTTTATATGACTGGGATTGTATGAAGCAAAGCGGATATGACTGGTGGATAAAAAGAATAAAAAGAGTTTTTGATTTAACTGATATTTTACGTATTGATCACTTCAGGGGCTTTGAAGCTTACTGGTCTGTTCCTTTTGGGGCAAAAAATGCAATAGGCGGCCAGTGGAAAAAAGGACCTGGGCTTGATCTTTTTAAGACAATAAAACGTAAATTAGGGGATATTCCTGTTATTGCTGAAGATTTAGGGGTTATAACAGATGAAGTCCGCCTTTTAAGAGAGCAGTCTGGTTTTCCTGGTATGAAGGTCTTACAGTTTGCCTTTAGTCCGGAAGAAATTGCAGAAAATGGTATGGTAAATGCCTTTATGCCTCATATGTTTGAATCCAGCAATTGTGTTGTATATACCGGTACTCACGATAATGATACTTTACAGGGCTGGCTTAATAATTGCTCCGAAAAGCAGCTTAAAATTGTAGCAGATTATGTGACTGCAAGTGACTTAAAAGAAAGTGAATATAATAATCTTTTGAAAAATGGAAAACTCAGAAAGCTTGTAATAAAAGCAGCTATTTCTTCCTGTGCAGATAACTGTGTAATTCCAATGCAGGATATTATCGGTTGTGGAAATGAAGCCAGAATGAATATGCCTTCAACTACCGGCAGTAACTGGACCTGGAGAATGAAAAGTAAGGATTTGAATGAAAAAGCCGCAAAGGAACTTTTGTTTTTGACTGAACTTTACGGCAGAAAAAACTAAACCGCTTTATTTGTCCATTCAATGGCCATCTGTCTGAGTTCTGCAGATGAGGCACAGTGAAGTTTTGCTTTTATATTTTCTTTGTGAGTATCAATTGTTTTGATGCTCAGATTAAGTTTATTTGCAATTTCTACTGTGCCAAGGCCCTTTCCAATAAGGGTAAAAATCTGCAGCTGACGGTCAGAAAGTTCTGAAATTGTATCGAAAGCAGATTTATTATCTTTTTTATCTATGCTGTTTAGTCTCTTTTTTTCTTCGTCGCTAAGGTAGATGTCTCCGTTAATTACAGTCTGAATTGCGGTTATGACCATAGATTCAGCTTCTTCTTTCATAATGTAACCGCTGGCACCAGCCTTAATTGCTCTTTCTGCGTAAAAGCGTTCATCGTGCATAGAAAGAACCAGAATCTTTGTTTTTGGATGAATTACAACAATATCTTTAATAAGTTCAAGACCATCTTCCTGGCCCAGGTTTAAATCTACAATAGCCAGATTTGGATTTAAGCTGTCTAAAAGATTAAGGGCTTCGTTTCTGTCCTTTGCTGTTCCGATTACTTTGAAATTACCTTGTGTTTCTATAAGTTGACTCAAGCCGCGACTAAATAAAGGATGATCATCTATAATAATTACTGAATATTCCATATTAATAATAATATCATAAAAAAAAGAATTACGGTATAATTTTTCTATGCGAATTGGTTTAGTTCTTAACGTTCTTGATGAAGAATATCAGATTTCGATTTACAGGGGCATAAAAAATTGTGCCATAGAGAAGGGAATAGATTTAATCTGCTTCCAGCATCAGAATAAAAGCATAAATGACAATCCCCTTATAGTTAATTACAGCAATAATAAAAAGTCCTACTTTAATGTGGATGGAATTATTTTACTTACATCTGTATTAGTAGACAGTAATGATTACAGGACTAAGGCTGATGTAGAAAAAATCTGGGGAAAAATTCCTGTTGTTTCAATGGGACAGAAAATAAACGGAATACCATCTTTTTTAATTAAAACAGATGATTCTATGAAGGAACTGGTTGAACATCTTGTTATGCATCATAAGTACAGAAATTTCTTTTATATGAGCGGACCGCAAAATCATGCAGATGCAATAACCCGCGAAAAGGTCTTTACTCAGATGATGGATAAATACTCAGCACTTTATCCGGAATTAAAGTATAAGATAAAGCATGGTATGTTTACCCAGCATGCGGCCATAAAAGTTATGGAAGAATTTTTCCTTGAAAATCCGGGAGAAAACCTTGATGTTGTTGTCTGTGCAAATGATACTATGGCTCTTGGAGTTTATAAATTCTTTAAGATGAATCAGGATAATCCTGACGTAAAGGAATGTGCCGTTACCGGTTTTGATGATATTCCACAGGCTAAATTTGAGATTCCTGCCTTTACAACAATCAGGCAGCCTCTTGCAGAAATCGGAGAAAAATCGCTGAATGCACTTATAGATATAATCAATGGAAAAACTGTTGAAGATGAAGTTTATGCAAGTTCAAAGCTTATTGTCAGAGATTCCTGCGGCTGTAATACCACAATGAATGATGAAAAGTGGCGGGCAAATTATTTACAGCAGATTCAGCTCAGATATATACAGTCAGATCATTATCTTAAGCTGGTAGCAAGAAGCAGTATGGATTTAAACTCTTCTGAATCTTTTGAAGGCATCAGATATGTTGTAAATAATTGTATGGAGCAGCTTGGCGTAAAGGATTTTTGTATACTGGTTGGCAGCGACAGGGTAAAGCCTTTGTATGTAAGGTGTAATAATAATTACATGTATCATTTTTATGATAATGAAGAATGCAGTCTTTCTGTTTTTTACGAAAGGTTTTTAAAGGAAAGAAATCAGCAGTCAACCTGCCTTATTTATAAAAAACTTTATTCGGGTAAACAGCTGGTAGGAAGCATGCTTTATGATGGAAGTCATACTCTTCTGCCTTATCTGGTTACGGTTACGGTAAATATTGCTCATTCAATTGTCAGGGTTCAGGAAGAGGAAGAAAAGAAAAAGCATTCTGCCTGGCTCGAAAGAGAAGTTGTTGCCAGAACAAAGGAACTTGTAGAAGCAAATAATAAAAGAATGGAAGTTGAAGCCCAGGTGCTCCAGATAAGCGAAATGGAACGTTTTCGTTTTAGTACAGATTTACATGATGATATTTGTCAGCGTCTGGCCGGTATTTCCATGCTCTGCCGCTGTTATGCTAATCAGGATAAGGCAATTTCTAAAAGTGATATGTCTGAACTGGCCCAGCTTATAAGCGACACCCTGCAGGCTACAAGACAATATGCCCACAATTCTTACCCTGTAGAACTTGAAAGACTTGGCTTAAAAGACAGTATAGAAAACCTTTGTAACAGTTTCGAAAAACAGCAGGGAATTAAATGCGGATGGTTCTGGAACGTAAATGAAAAGGTGGACTTTGATAATATTCAAAAATTGAATATCTTTAGAATCATACAGGAAGGCCTTCATAATGTTGCAAAGCATTCTCATGCCAGAAATGTTAATGTTTCTGTAACTCAAGATAAGGATACTATCTTTGTAAAAATTGATGATGATGGAATTGGAATGCCAAAAAATACCGGAGAAATAAAAACCGGTATGGGAATTAATTCTATGATTTACAGGGCAAATCAGATGGATGCAACCTTCTATATAGTTCCAAACGAAAAGGGCGGAACCTGCATAGATGTTCAGATGAAAATAAAGGATAAAAATGAATAAACTTAAAGAACTTTTTGATTTATATTTTACATTTTTGAAAATCGGTTCATTTACAATAGGCGGGGGGCTTGCAATGATGCCCATGATGTCAAGGGAACTGATTGAAAAAAGACACTGGATTAGCGATGAGGAACTGCTGGATTATTATGCTGTAGGACAGAGTACTCCTGGGATTGTAGCTGTAAATGTAAGTACCTTTGTTGGCTATAAGCAGATGGGAGTTGTAGGGGGGATTTTTTCTACGGCTGGAATGGTAACTACTTCCCTTAT
Organism: Treponema sp.; assembly: GCA_016286535.1. Taxonomy (GTDB): domain Bacteria; phylum Spirochaetota; class Spirochaetia; order Treponematales; family Treponemataceae; genus Treponema_D. The sequence goes on from JAEESZ010000008.1 coordinate 137,819, forward strand.
TGTAATAATAATTCTTGCGGGGTTTATAAACTCTATTTCTGATTATCCTTTTATTCAAAAGGCTCTTACAGGTATTAATGTTGCCGTTGCAGCCCTTATGACTCATATTGTTTATAATTTTGCAAAGAAGAGCGTAAAAAAATGGTGGCATTTAATTTGCCTCTTGGCATCTTTTACCCTGATTTTCTTTTTTAAGCTTCCTTCGTTTTATATTATAATTACATCTCTTTTAGCCGGCTGCCTTATTACAAAGATTAATCTTGATAAGGCAAAAAAAATGCAGAATAGTGAGGAAGTCTAGATGTCTATATTTGCTTTATTTTGTACTTTTTTTTATATAGGTTTATTTACGATTGGAGGGGGAGTTGTTGCCATTACCCTTATGCAGCAGACTATTGTAGATAAGGGATTAATTTCTGTTGATCAGTTTTATAATATGATTGCAATTTCTGAAAGTACTCCGGGGCCTTTGGGAACAAATATGGCAACTTATATAGGTTACAATCTTCATGGAATTCCCGGGGCTATTGTAGCAACTACGGGAGAAGTTCTGCCATCTTTGATAATTATTGTAATCATTGCAAGTCTGCTTAAAAAGTTTAATCAGAATCCTTATGTAAAAGGTTCTCTTGCCTTTTTAAGGCCTGTTACAACCGGAATGATACTTGTGCCTTTTGTGCAGATTTTTATTCATACCCTGGTAAAAGTTCCGGCTTCTTTAGATGTGCTTTCAAGTCTTCAGGGCTGGAAGGATTTATTTAACTGGTACAGCCTTGCGGCCTATTTTGTATTTGTCTTTCTGCTTTTTAAATTTAAAATGCACCCTATAATTTTATTGATTATGGGTGCATTGTTTGGAATTATTTTCTGTTAGAAAATTTTATTTTTTTGATTTTGCAACTTCAGATATGGCTGTAACAATTCCTGCCATATTCTGAATATCAGAAGGAATGATGATTTTTGTTGCCTGTCCTTCTGCAGCTTTTTCAAAAGCTTCAAGGCTGCGGAGTTTTACAACTGATTCATCAATCTGGGCTTCTTTAAGCATTTTAAGACCGGCAGCTTTTGCTTCCTGAACTTCTCGTATAGCCTCAGCTTCACCCTTTGCTTTTTGAATTGCAGCTTCCTTCTCAGCTTCTGCTTCAAGAATTAAGGCCTGTTTTTTACCTTCTGCTTCAAGAATTGCTGACTGTTTGTGTCCTTCTGCAATCAGAATCTGTTCACGTCTTTCGCGCTCAGCTTTCATCTGTTTTTCCATGGCCTCGCGGATAGCCTGTGGCGGTTCAATATTCTTTACTTCAACACGATTAACCTTAATTCCCCATGGATCTGTTGCCTCGTCAAGAATAGATCTCATTTTTGTATTGATAACATCGCGGCTGGTAAGAGATTCATCAAGTTCCAGTTCACCAATAATGTTACGAAGGGTAGTTGCAGAAAGATTTTCAAGTGCATTGATTGGTTTTTCTACACCGTAGGTATAAAGTTTTGGATCTGTAATCTGAAAGTAAACTACAGTATCAATCATCATTGTAACATTATCTTTTGTAATAACCGGCTGTGGAGGAAAATCAAAAACCTTTTCCTTAAGGGACATTTTTGATGCCATCTTGTCTATAAAAGGCATTTTTACATGCAAACCAACATTCCAGGTTGAGTGGTAGCCGCCTAAACGTTCAATTACTACAGCCTGCGACTGAGAAACAATTCTAATGTTTGTAACAATTAAAATTGCCAGAATCACCAGTAAGGCGATTAAAATCCATAACATACCCATATTAAATCTCCTTTTTTTTAATTTTCTTTATCTACAATCAAAGTGTTGCCGTTTACTTCAACAACTTTTGCTGTGGAGCCCTTTGTAATTTCTTCTTCAGACTGGGAAGTGATATTCCATATAACTCCGTTTTTTGTTTTGCCTTCTCCTTTCTGGAATTTGGAAACAGCTTTTGTTATAAGAATTTCTTCGCCAATCAGGGAGTTTACATTAGTCGTGTTTTTTCCAATCTTTAATTTTTTTACAGCAAAGGGGCGTGTAAAAATAATTAAGATAACCGTGATAAGGACAAAAATCAGCACCTGCCACTGTAAAGGCATGTGAGTTCTTGCAATAAAAATCATTGGCAGGGCGGCAATGGCGGCCCAGATTGTCGTAAGTGCCATAGTAAAGGCTTCTACTACGCAGCAGATTATTAAAACTGCAAGCCATACCCAGGGCATAAAGTTCAAAATCATTTCTATAATATTTAAAGTCATATTTAAACTATAAAACATAATGATGAATTTGTGAATAAAATCTTTTTTATGAAAATCTGCCGATAAGCCGATAAATTTAATATGTCTTTTAAAGAATTATTTTCGTTAATTTTACATGTTATCAGCAGCTGGAAGGTTATAGTTACTTTTGTTGCAATGATTATGATTATAAGTTTTGCCAAATACGTAACAGTCTATACAAAAAAGCCGGGAAAAGATAAAAAGGCTAAAAAAGCTGCTGTAGTAAAAGCTCCTGCGCCGGAAGGGGAAGCTAAGAGCGAAGAAGGGACTTCTTCTGAGGCTTAAAAACACGAAGCCTGCCTTTCCATAAAAAGCGGTCGCATCGGATTTCTTTGTTTTCTATAAGCTGCGACAAAACCTCGGTTATATCCTGGTGAGTCCATATATTTTTTTTAAAAATTTTCCTGCCGTCTTTATTAAAGACCTCAAATATTTTTGCCTCGATTTCTTCTCTTTTATAAAAATTTTTTGCCTGTTTTATATACTTTAAAGTCTTTTCGTAATCGCAGCGGGGATACTCAATTTTAAGACAATTATCACAGCCCATGCAAAAAGCCTCTTCTGCACCAAGAGCATCGAGTAAAACCTGCCTTCTGCAGGCGGAAGTTTCTGCAAATATCTTCATGTAACTTTCTCTGGACCCCTGCGGGTAGGACGAAAACTTTAAGGAGTCACTTAAACTCCATATTAAAAAAGCCTTTGCAATACTTCCGTCCCGGCCACCCCTGCCGGCTTCCTGCAGATAAGCTTCTGCCGTTGAAGAAGCCTCCAGGTGAACAACGGTATGTATATCCTTTTTATCAACGCCCATACCATAAGCACATGTTGCACAAAGAATTCCGTCCCGGGACTTGAAGAACCATTGTTCGGTTTCTTCTTTTTCTTCCTTTTCAAGTCCTGCGTGATAAAAGCGGGAAATGTCATATCCAAAAGCCATATTAAGCTCCCGGCTCATATCTTCGCTTTTGTTTCTGCTTCCGCAAAAAATAATCATGGGTCTGTCTTCTGTTTTGGCCAGATAAAGGGCTTCTTTCTTTTTGGCGGCGGCTTTTTTTACAAAGTAATGAATGTTTGGTCTGTCGCTTTCGCTTCTGACTATATGGGCCTGCCCCTTAAATAAAATTTCTGCCACTCTGGAAAGAACCAGTGGAGAAGCTGTTGCGGTAAAGGCTGTAATTAAAGGGGGATTTATACTTTCTATAACCCTGCCTAAATTCAGGTAGGAGGGTCTGAAGGAATCTCCCCACTCAGAAACACAGTGCGCTTCATCTATGGCAATGTGCTTAATATTCATTCTACTAAGTTTTTCTATCAGTTCTTTTTTTTCAAGAACTTCCGGATTAGCCAGAATTATTTTTGCTCCTTCCCTTATCTTTTTGAAGTTTTCTTCCTCTTCTTCCTTGCTTTGCCCACCTCTGAAAACTACAGATTTTAAGGCTCCCTCTTCCATTCTTCGCTGCTGGTCTGTCATTAAGGCTAAAAGAGGGTAAATTACCATTGTGGGACCGTCCAGCAGCAGGGCCGGAAGCTGAAAGCAGAGTGATTTTCCCGCTCCGGTTGGTAAAAGTACAATCTGCCTTCCAAGAAGGAAGCTGTCATTTTCGCTGTCACTTTTTAAGCCTGCCTTTTTAAAATCATAGGCTTCCAGAATGTTTGAAACAACCATTCTCTGCCAGGGATACATGTATTTGATTCCAAAGTTTTCAAGGGCAGCCTTTGCTACCGGATCATTTTCGTAAGCAGACTCATCACAGTCAATTTTTAATATTTCCATATATATATTATTATTAAAAAAAATCGTTTTCGGAGTTTTTTGCGGCAAAATTTTATGATATAATTCTTAATTATGAGTACACATATAAACGCACCAGAAGGTGCAATTGCAGATAAGGTTTTATTACCAGGAGATCCATTAAGGGCAAAATTTATTGCCGAAACTTTCCTCGAAGATGCAAAGTGTTACAATGAAGTTCGGGGAATGCTTGGTTTTACAGGAACCTACAAGGGGCAGAAAGTTTCTGTTCAGGGAACAGGAATGGGACAGCCATCACTTTCTATTTATGTGCAGGAATTGTTTCAGTTTTATAATGTACAAAAGGCTATAAGAATTGGTACGGCCGGTTCTGTAAGCGAAAAAGTTCCCTGCCGCAGCGTAATTCTTGCAAATGCTGCCTGTACAGATTCAGCATTACAGACTCAGCGCTTTGGCCTTAATCATTATGCTCCCGTTCCTGATTTTGAGCTTTTGTATACAGCCTATAATAAGGCAAAAGAACTTAAACTTCAGACAGTTGTAGGGCCATGCTTTTCCGGCGACCGCTTTTATGACGAAAACGAGACCTGGAAGTTCTGGAAAAAATACGGAATTATTGGTATTGAAATGGAGGCCGCTGAATTATATACTTTAGCAGCAGAGTTTAAGCGACAGGCTCTTGCAATTTTAACTGTGAGTAACAATTTTGTTACCCAGGAAGAGACTACAGCCGAAGAGCGTCAGAAAACATTTAAAGATATGATGCAGCTGGCTTTAGAAACAATTATTGAATAGAGGTAGATATGAAACCAACTTTATTAGTTTTGGCAGCAGGTATGGGCAGCCGTTATGGTGGAGTTAAACAGATAGACGGAGTAGGACTTCATGATGAATGTCTTTTAGATTTTGCTACTTACGATGCTATGAACAGTGGCTTTGGTAAGGTAGTTTTTATTATCAGAAAAGATATTGAAGAGGCCTTCAGAGAAAGACTTTTTGACCGTATTGCTAAGAATTTTGATGCTGAATATGTTTTTCAGCAGCATGAATCTCTTTTAACACCGGAACAGCTGAAAGATTCTGAAGGAAGAGAAAAGCCATGGGGAACAACTCATGCAGTTTTGTGTGCTGAAAAAGCCATCAATACACCTTTTGCCGTAATCAATTCTGATGATTATTATGGAAGACAGGCTTTTGAAGTTTTAGGAAAATATCTTTCATCAATTCAGAATGACAGCCGTGAGCATGCCATGGTTGGTTATGTTCTTGGTAATACAATGAGCCGTTCTGGTTCTGTAAGCCGTGGTGTTTGTTCTGTAAAAGATGATATGCTGGAATCAATTGAAGAAAATCTTAAAATTTATTACGGCGAAAATGATCAGGTAATTTCTGAAATGCCTGATGGCAGTAAAAAACTTCTTACAGGAAAAGAGTGGGTTAGTATGAATCTTTTCGGTTTCTCACCAAAAGCTTTTGAAGAATTCCACGTTTACTGGGATAACTTCATGAAAGAAAATTCAAAGGCTCCTAAGGCAGAAGCTCTTCTTCCTGTTGCAACAAGTGATATCATCAGACATAAGGAAGGGGTTGTAAAATTCTTTACATCTCCGGAAAACTGGTTTGGAATGACATATCCTGAAGACAGACAGTTAGTAAAAGATGAAATTGCTAAGAAAATATCTGAGGGTTATTATCCTGAACGTCTGTGGAGACTGTAAATGGTAAAATTAGATCCTATTAAATCTGAAAAAATCTGGGGCTATGAATTGTGGATAGCTTCTACCCATAAAAACGGCTGCCAGAAAGAATTCTTAGATGCTGTAAAAGGTGATTATCCTTTACTTGTAAAAGTTATACAGGCAAATGATACCCTTTCTATTCAGGTTCATCCGGATGATGACTGGGCAGTAAAACTTGAAGGTCCGGGAAACCGTGGAAAAACTGAATGCTGGTATGTTCTTGATGCCGCAGATGATGCAAAACTGGTTTACGGAATAAAAGAAGGTTATTCAAACGAAGTACTTGCAAAGGCAATTACAGAAAATAAGCTTGAAGATTATCTTGAGTTTGTAAATGTTAAAAAAGGAGATTTTGTTTTTATTCCTGCTGGTACAGTTCATGCTATTGGAGCCGGTTTACGTTTACTGGAAGTTCAGCAGTCCTGTGATTTAACCTACCGCCTTTATGACTGGGGTCGCGGCCGCGAAGTTCATATTGAAAAAGGTCTTGCTGTAATTAAACGCGAAGAGATGATTCCTGTAGCACCTTTTCCAAAGCATTTTGAATGTCAGTATTTTGATTTAGATGAAATTACTGTAAAAGGCGGCTGGAGCATGCTTTGTCCTAAAGGACAGGGAAATGAATACCAGGCAAAAGACTGGCAGCTTATTTATATCATCAGCGAAAATAAAGCAGTTATAAGAACTTCTGAAGAAGCTGTTGGAAAGGCTGTAAAGGCTGAAGAAATTTATGCTGTAGCTCCCGGTGAAAAAATTACTATTGAAGGTAATGCTCAGATTATGAGGATAATTGCAAAGTAGAGAAGGTTATGCTTTTATTTTTATTTTTTTTGTTTCCGGTATCTTTAACTGCCTACTGTATTTATAAAAAGCAGGCAGAACTGTTTATAACAATTTTAATAGGTTTTCTGGCTGCAACCCTTGTTTGTGCAATTAATTTTTTCTTTAATTTTACACACAGGGTTGTACCATATTCTTTTGGCCTTAATTTTCTTTATTACATGGAAAAAGTAGGATTGATTCCCGTTCTTGTAATGTATGGAATTTTCTTTCTGGTCACAAAGGATGATGTAGAGAGGAAGGTGGATTATTTTATTCCCCTGATGCTGGCCTATTATTCTGTTTTACTTCCATATAATGTTGTTACTTTGTGTGAATCTACACATTATTCAGGATTTTTAATCTTTATAAAACCTCTGATTTATCTTTCAATGTTATATTCAGCAGGATTACTCTTAAGGCATTTATATGCTTTTGCAAAAGAAAAGAAAGTATCTTTTGTAACGGTAATAATCTGTCTTCTTTTATTACTTTTATTGTTTCCTTCTGTATTGGAAACTATGTATGTGATGAATTATTCATCACTGCTGCTTTATTTTTTAAGCTTCCTCTACTGTCTGCTACCTGGACTTATTCTTTTTGTTTTTAAGCAGTAAAAATCTTAAAAATTTAAAAAAAAACTGCCACTTTAGATTTCCTAAAATGGCAGTTTTTTTTGTCAAATGACTATTGTTTACTCTTACTAGTCTAAAGCATGTGTCGCACGCTGGCGCGTGCTTCACGAGTTTTGCTTAGGCAAAACTCGCGTTTACTCTTACTAGTCCAATGCGTGACCAGCAGATCCAAAGACATTTCTGTTCTTTTCTGCATACATCTTTACGAGTTCTGCACGAGCATCTGTAAGATACTGACGTGGGTCGAAATCTTCTGGATGTTCAACAAGGTGTTTGCGGATAGCAGCTGTCATAGCAAGGCGTCCGTCTGAGTCTACGTTGATTTTGCAAACTGCAGATTTAGCAGCCTTGCGGAGCTGTTCTTCTGGAATACCTACAGAGTTAGGAATCTTTCCGCCGTATTTTTCGATTTCTGCAACGTAAATCTGTGGAACTGATGAAGATCCGTGGAGTACGATTGGGAAACCTGGGAGCTGCTTTTCGATTGCTTCGAGAACGTCGAATGCCAGTGGAGGTGGAACCAAAGTACCATCTTCGCGGCGTGTACACTGCTCTGGAGTAAACTTACAGCGTCCATGTGAAGTTCCGATAGAAATTGCAAGTGAGTCACAACCAGTCTTTGATGTGAAGTCGATTACTTCTTCTGGTTTTGTGTACTTAGATTCTTCAGCAGCAACATCCTCTTCTACACCACCGAGAACTCCGAGCTCTGCTTCTACAGTTACGTCGAACTGGTGAGCATACTCTACAACCTTCTTTGTGAGGGCTACGTTCTCGTCGTAAGGAAGTGAAGAACCGTCGATCATTACAGATGAGAATCCGTTGTCGATACAGTCTTTAGCTACTTCGAAGTTTGGACCGTGGTCAAGGTGAAGAGCGATAGGAATATCACATCCGAGTTCGTGAGCATACTCTACAGCACCACGAGCCATGTTGCGGAGGATATTTGCGTTTGCGTAAGCGCGTGCTCCCTTTGAAACCTGGAGAACAACAGGAGATTTTGTCTCAACACAAGCCATGATGATAGCCTGCATCTGTTCCATATTATTGAAGTTATATGCTGGAATAGCATATCCGCCTTTCATAGCCTTTGCAAACATATCGCGTGTGTTTACGAGGCCGAGATCTTTGTAACTAATAATGTTAGCCATAATTAACATCCTTTTTCAGACAAACAATGCCTGAGATTTCTTTGATGTAAATAATAGTTTAAAATTATTATTTATTCAATAACAACCGGTTTTCAAGGTTTTTAATCAGCAACTCCGGCTACACCGGAATCACCCCCAGGCTGCAGCAGATTCTCCGGCAGCACCTTCTTCATTTGCAGCTCCGCTAGAACCTTCTTCTTCATTTGCTGCACCACTGGCTCCACCTTCTTCTCCCTGCTGACCACCGTTTTCATTTTTTTTATTTAATTCCGGTTCATCTCCTGTCAGATAATCATCGATATTTACATCGTTATTGTAAGAAGTCTGATTTCCTGCATACAGATATAGTGTCTTTGAAGTAAGATCTTTAATATAAGTTTCTGTTACAGCCTGGCCTTTATCTGTATATGATACAACTGCATCCTTGGTTCTGGAAATACCGGCAACCTTTTTGTACAAGGCTTTTAATTCTGCTACTGACATATTTTGAGGCAGCTTATAGGTAGAGTCCTTTGATTCAAAAACAGGGAATTTAACTTCTGTGTTTTCAAAATTCAAAACTACATCTACAAGGTTTTCTGCGTTATAATCAAGGCGGCTCTGGAAGGTAAGGGTATAAGAATTATTTTCCTGGTCTGTAAGCTTTATTGTTTTATCTTTATTATCTTCAAGAATATATGATTCGTCTCCAATAGGAATAATATATTTGTCGTTTGAAATAAGGGCAATCTTATTTACAGTCTTTCCAAATAATTCATACTTTTGATACCCCTTGCGTTTTCCATATTTTTCAAGCTCTTTACATTCAAGCTTACGTTCATCAGAATCAGACCAGAGAGCAGCCTGCTTGTACCATTCTTTACCTTTTATAAAATCCTTCTGATACTGATATTTATTACCTTTTAATTTGTCGCTGTTATAGATTGATGAATCGTTCTTAATAACCTTATCTGTGATTTTGTATGACCTTGGTGAATATTGGTTATCAATTTCTTTAAATTCCTTAAATTCCTGCTCTTTTCCTTCATCGGCTTTTTTAAATTCATAGGCATTTGTATAAGAATAAGAGCCATTAATATTTACGGTCAGATAGTATTTTCCATCATATTCGGAAATTACAAATTTATGAGCATTGTCAGAGAGATCATCATCATTAATAAAGAAATAATCATGTCCCCAATAATTTACAGCAGAGGAAACAACTTCATTTTCTTCGAAACCATAATAACTATAAACAGAATCTTTATAGTCTTCTGTAAGCTCACTATATGTTCTTAAAGAATACTTATCAGAAACTTCAATAAATTCCTTATCCTTTATTTTTTCAGAATCTACAATTTCTGGAATATCAAGCATTTCTTCCTTTAATTCTGTTTTAGTCCAGGTAGAATAGGATTTATTGGTAATTATGTTTCCACAAATTGTATCTGACGGAGTTTTAAGGTTACAGGTTTTGGTTTCTACTTTATAAACAAGCTCAAGACTGCTTCCCTTATTTGTTGCAGTAACATAGTTTCTTTCATTCAGTAAACCGAAATTATGCAGATTGTCATTTTGATCTGTTTTTGTGTTTTCATAAACACTTGCATAACAATTTAAAAGCTTTGGCAGAGTAAATGTATCTGTGCTTGTTGGATCATAAGGATTATAAGTGTCTTGTTCTCTTTTAAAAGTATTGCTGTAGTCAAAAGTGAATTCAAGTCCCTGTGAAGTTTCTTTTACTTTTCCAACAGCAAAGGTTTCGTATACCTTATCGCCGCTTTGGGTTATTGTTTTATTAGAAGAGCCTTCTATTTCTGTACGCTGCTCGTAGCCGTTATCATATTCTTTTACATGGTCTTTCCAGGTTCGGCTAAAGGTTTCGTACCATTGAACTTTTCCAACATAGGCATTGTTGTTTTTGTCTACATGCAGATAATACTGAGTCTGTAAGTATCTTTCTTTACTTTCATTTTGATCTTCATCATATTCTCTTACAAGTGTGGCATAAGTTACATGAGGATTTTCAGGGTTGGATCCCCCATTTCCGGATTCTGTTTTATGCTCATGGGTACAGGCGTTTAATTCTACTGTATTGTCTTTGTAGAACCAGGTAGTGTCTGTAAGGGTGTTTTGCTCCAAACTGCTATTACTGCCAGGACCTCCCTGACCACCCTGTCCGCCAGGACCACCTTGTCCTCCCTGGCCACCTTGACCGCCATTGCCGCCCGGCTCCCCTTGATGTTCTGTTGTATTGTTATCATGGTTATCGCCACCAGTAGGGCTTCCACATCCGGCAAATAACATTGCTGAAAATGTTATAATTGCAGCAAACTTAAAAAATCTTGTTAATGAAAATGTTTTTTTCATTCAAAACCTCCTTTGTTTTTATAAAGTTTATACCTCTCAAAAATGGAAAACGAGGGAATTTGTCCCAAAAAACAGGGAAAAATTCCCGAAAAAAAATAAAAAACTGGGAATGAATCCCGGTTTTCAAGGCTTTTGTGTGCTATAATAACACCAATCATGAATAGTAAAATTAAGGGAAAATTAAAAAAGCTTTTTTCAATAGAAGCAATTCTTATATATTTTGGTCTGGCAGCTCTTTCGTGTTCTATATATTATAAAACCCGGGCTTCGGTCCTTTTTGCAGATTATGAAAGGGAAGCATTAAATCTGGTAATGCTTAATAACCGTATTTTGCTGGGGCAGATAAGTCCTTTAGAAATTAAGGAAAAATGCCAGCAGCTTGAAGATAAGTATTTTCCCTTTACATATTTTGATTTTTCCCTTGAAGATAAGCTTAATGAAATGCTTGCCCTTTTTAAGGAAAAAGTACAGTCCCCGGTAAATCAACAAAAGGAAGACAGCCTTGAAAAGCTTATTCTGGACTTTCAGAATGAAATTTCTAAAAAAGAAATAAGCCTTTACTTTGGTTATGACAGCCTTATGTATTGTTCTTCTTTACTGCTTTTAATTTCTATCTTGTGCATCATATTTAAAACTGTAAAGCAGCGCAATCAGATAAAAAACCTGCAGCTAAGAAATGATGAACAGCAGAAGATGAGCCGCAACCTGCATGATGGAGTAGCCCAGGATTTAGCAGCTCTTAAGTTTTACATGCAGCAGGATGATAAGGAAAAATCTGATTTTTATGCAAATCAGGCTTTGAATGAAATCCGTTATCTTATTTCTAATTTTCATCTTGATTTGTCAGAGGATTTTGAAAAAATAATAGGGCAGATTTTAAAAAGCTTTGAAGCAAACTACAAAATAAAGACAAGGCTTTATGTTGTTTCAGATCATATGTCTGCCTTGTCTCAGAATATTCAGATGGAAATTATAAGAATTCTTCAGGAATCTTTAAGTAATATTGCCCGTCATGCCAATGCAACAGAAGTAAAAGTAAAATTTACAGAAATTGGCCCTGATTTTAAAATCATCATAAGTGATAACGGCATAGGCTTTGATCTTGAAAAGGTTGATGAATTAAATAAAACCGATGAAAAAAAACATTATGGTATTCACAATATTCAGGAGCGTGTAAAGCTTATGGGTGGTAGTGTAGAATTTATAAATGATGGAGGAACCACAATTGCAATCACAATTAAAAATATTATTCGTTGATGACCACCCGGGCTTAAGAGACAGTCTTAGTTATCTGCTTGAACATAAAAATCCATCGTTCAAATTTTATCTTGCAGGAGACATAAAGTCTGCAACGGTCTGTCTTAAATCAAACAACGATATAGAAATTGCTCTTATAGATCTTAATCTTGATGGTGAAGACGGCCTTGATGTAATTGATGCAATAAGGACTATAAAAAAGGACATAAAAATAATTGTTTACACAATGTTTAATGATCCTCTCCATATAAAAAAGTCACTTCAGAAAAATATTCAGGGCTTTATTACCAAGGATTCTGATGTAAGCGAGGTGGAAAAGACAATTTTAGCAGTTGAACAAGGGTCTTTAATTTATTGTAAGGAGGCTCAGAATCTTTTGTATGAGCTTTTGAATAATTCCAGCAAGAGTTCTTCAGGAGGCTTTTTTACAGGATCTGAAAGTGATTCAGATGAAAATCTGGATGTGCTTTATAAAAACTATCGTTCCCTTACAAAAAAGGAACAGGAGGTTTTTCTTTTACTTGCTAAAAAAATGGATGTGTATGAAATTGCAAAAAGTATGAATAAATCTGTAAAGACAATTCAAAATAAAAAAACAATAATTTTTCAGAAAATGAATATAAGCGACCGGCTCGAACTTGTAGAAGCTGCTAAGCTTTTGGGAGTGCTTTTATGATGAGAAATAAAAAAGATTTATCTGCCGGTAAAATTTTATATATAGCAGGTGTGATTTTAATTGCACTGATTGTAAACTGCTGCGGGGCTGTGCTTGCAACAAAAATCCAGTTTCCTCTATATCTTGATTCGGTTTTGACAATTGGTGTTACTGCGGCAGGTGGCTTAATTCCCGGGATTATCTGCGCGGTTTTGTCTAATGGAATTCTTTTTTTTCTGGATTATACAATGCTGCCTTTTATGAGCTGCCACATTTTAACCTCGCTTCTGGCCTGGCTGGTCTTTGTTCACGCAAGCAAAAAAAATGATTCTCTGCCTCTGCTGGAAAAAAATGAATCTTACGAAATTGATAGTTTTTTGTGGGCAGGTGTCTGGAGCGCCCTGAGCAATGCAATTCTTGGCAATATAATTGCTGACCTCCTTTTTGGTTCCAGAACAAACCGTCAGAATATTGAATGTACTGTGCATGGAATTTTTGTTGTTACAAGGCAACTGCGTTTTTCCACTTATCTTGCAGGTTTTATAGAAAATATTACTGATAAATTAATTAGTGCTGTTTTAAGTTTTGTTTTTTACGAAGTTTGCAGAAGAATTTATAAAAAATTATAAGAAGGGGGCGTTACGGGGGTGTCCCCCGTTGGGAGGGGGAGCAGAAGACCGCAAAGCGGGCTGACGCGAGGGGAGGGGCTCCTCCCTCCTGGACCACCTAACACCTAAAACCTCATTAAAATCGTTTGACAAATAATACCATAGGAAATATAATTGAAAGAGTTATAAAATTGACTTATATTGCCGATAAAGAAGGGAATAAATCTTTTTATCGGTTTGATAAAAGTTTCAAGGAGTTTTGCATGAAAAGGGAACTTAAAGTTCTTATTGGTCTTGCATGTCTGTTTGTAATAGGGTTGCCAGTATTCGCTCAGCCTAATTCACGCAGCATTGAGACATTTGTATTGGATGATTTTGATTCTGCCGGTTCGCAGAATTATATGTACAACGGAAAAACCTATAACTGGGATTGGGAAGTAGGTTCAAGCCGTTTTATTGCAGACGGATATCCAAAAACTGGATATTTTGAAGGTGTTCCAAATTCTTTGAAGCAGCTTCACAAGGGTGAAGATAAGGAATTTAAGGTATTTGGTGTAAAAACAGCTTTCAAACGCAAGGGTGATAACTGGTTTGAAGTTTATCCAACAGCAGATGGAAAATCATTTGAAGTTCCTTTTGTAGGCGTTGTTTCTCAGATGGATTTCTGGATCTGGGGTTCTGGCTATAACTACTATCTTGAAGTTATGGTTCGCGATGCTCTTGGAACTGTAAAGGTTCTTCCTGCCGGAAGTCTTGCATTCCACGGCTGGAAAAATATTGTAATTAATATTCCTGGCTGGATTCAGCAGAGCTCACACCTTCGTTCTGGTCCTGAAAATCTTACATTCGTAGGTTTCAGAATCCGTACTGATGCTGAGGAATATGTTGATAACTTTGTAATTTACTTTGATCAGATTAAATATACTTCTAATTCACTTTCTTTGATTTACGATGGCTATGAGTTGAATGATGTAGATTTCGGTGATAGTTCTGATTCAGATGAAGTAGGAGATGCAAAATGAAAAAGCTTGTAACTTTTAGTATTCTTGCTGTACTTGCGGCTGGTTTGGTTTTTGCACAGAACTCAAGCCTTCAGGAGCCTAACCCTGAAAATGTTGGTGCTGATTCTGCTGAGTCTGCATTGCGCGAAGTTTCTGTAGATAAGTTTGAACGCGAAGGTTCATGGAACGTTCACATGTCTGCAGATGATGGTGTTATTACCAGCCGTCTTTTTGAAGGTAATCCTGCAATGAAGGATCCTCTTCCTGAAGATGAAGGTAAAGAAGATGAAGATCAGATGGTTCTTGGTGTAAGAGTAGACTTCTTCCGCCGCGGAAAGAACTCATTTACTATTAAATCTGGACGTCCTTTGGCTATTGAAGGTACAACAAAAACAATTTCTGTTTGGGTTTGTGGACGTAACCAGGATCATGAGCTTTATGCTCTCGTTCAGGACTACTTTGGACGCAACTTTGAGCTTTACATGGGAAGCCTTGGTTTCTCTGGATGGAAAAAGCTTATTTGTGTAGTTCCACCTAGCCCAGATGGAGAACATGGTATTGTTCAGAGCAGTGCTTACTATGGTGATAAGCCTGGTCTTAAGATTATTGGTTTCCGTGTAGACTGTAACCCAATGCAGGCACGTGGTACATACTATATGTATCTTGATGACCTTCGTGCAGTTACTGACCTCTACGACATGGAAAATCATGACGAAGACGATATGGCTGATAACTGGTAGTAAAAGCCTTTAATCATGCAAAAGAAAGACCGTTCCAAGTGGAGCGGTCTTTTTTTATGTTTTTTTATTTGTAATATTTTGAACGGCCTTTTGTTTCTACCTGTTCAATAAGACCTGCATGGGAAAGAACCCAGATAATCAGGTGTGCGTCGGCAGAGTGTTTTGGTATGGTTTGTGTTTTTTCTAAAGCCTGTTTGAGGTCCTTTGCACAGAAGGGCTTTTGGAGCGGGGGAAGAAGTTTTAAGTAATCTTCCGGCTTCGAAAAACGTGTTGTGTTTATTATTGTGTCGAGGCGCTTACCTGTTTTATTCCAGTTACGGCGGAAGCGGCGTCGGCCGTTTTTAGACTGAACCGGCTGGTTTGTGCGAACCCGTTCTTCTGTCATTTCTATTTCTACTACTTCCAGGGAAAAGTGTGGATTTGTGAGCAGAGGGTAGATGCCTGTAAGCTCTCGGAAAATACTGTAGATGCTGCCTTTTTTCGGACTTTTTCTTTTTGAAATTATTTTTCCTTCTTCATCCTGAAGCTCAATTCTTGTTATGAGTGGAACCGGATGAACTAATTTTACATTGTGTCCTTTTTCTATTGTATCAAGAATTTTTGGAAGCAGCTTTGCAAGATTTTTTGTCTGAATTTCAATTATATTTCCGTTTTTAGAAACAATGTCGTACACATGGCCATACTGTTCAACTTCTGTCTGGCCGTCGTAAATCTCCTGGTAAAGGATTTTTAGAGAATTGTGTAGTTTGCTTTCATTTAGTGTGGAAAACCCCATATACAGCGTGTCAAAGAGTATAGTATTTAACCGTATAAGTAAATTACAAAAAATCAAAAAATTTTTTTATTTATCGGTAAAAAAAAGCATTGACTTTAGGAATTTTTGGTATAAAATGGTAGTTAAGTGGGAAAAAGTGGTAAAAAGTGGATGTAAGTGGGTATGAATCTGTTAACTGGTGAATACAATAATACGATTGATGACAAAGGCCGAGTCTCGTTTCCTGTAAAATTGAGAACAGCTGTTAATCAAAACGTAGTTATGGTTACCAAAGGTTTAGATCGCTGCTTATGGCTTTTTACTACTGAAGAGTGGGAAGCTTTTCAAGGGAAGCTTATGAGTAATGCTTCTATGATGAAAAGCCGTAGTCTGAACGTTGTACGTCACTTTATAGCGCCTGCACAGCCTGTAGAGTTTGATAAGAACGGCAGGCTTTCCATTCCTCAAAGCCTGCGTGAGTATGCGAATCTTTCTAAGGACTGTGTTGTTCTTGGAATTGCAAAGTACATGGAGCTTTGGGATTCTCAAACTTACAAGGATTACCTGGCTGAAACCGAGGATTCGTTCCGCGATGCAGCTGAGGAATTCAACGACATTAATTTCTAGAAAAAACTTTTTAAAATTAGGTGGGATTAAAAAGTGGAAATCGTACACACTCCGGTTTTATTAAATGAGTGTCTGGAATATCTTTCTCCTGTTGGAGAGTCTTTTGAAGCAAATGCTTTGATGATTGACTCAACTCTGGGTGAGGGCGGCCATACTTACAACTTTTTGAAAAAATATCCGTCTCTTTCTGTAATTGGTCTTGATGCCGATAAGGTTATTCAGGCACGTGCAAAGGAGCGCCTTAGTGAGTTTGGCGAACGTGTACATTTTTACAACGGCTGGTTCCAGGATTTCTACGCAAATTATCCATCTGAATATGAACGTCCAAATATAATTCTTTTTGATCTTGGTATTTCTGTATTCCACTATGAAAAGTCTGAACGTGGATTTTCATTCCGTTATGACGAAAAGCTTGATATGCGTCTTAATTCTTCTGAAGGTGAATCAGCTGCTGATTTAGTAAATGATTTACCGGAAGAAAAGCTTGCAGATTTAATCTATTTATATGGTGAAGAAAAGCTCAGCCGCCGAATTGCACGCGCAATTGTAGAAGCCCGCAATGGTGGTCGTATTGAGTCTTCTAAGGCTCTGGCTGAAATTATATGGAATGCAGTGCCAGCAAATTACCGATATGGTCAGATTCATCCGGCTACAAGAACCTTTCAGGCTCTTCGTATTGCTGTTAACGGTGAACTTAAGCGACTTCCTAAGGCTTTGCATGATGCATTTGGTTGTCTTAAAGAGGGTGGCAAAATGGGTGTTATTACCTTCCATTCTCTTGAAGATAGAATTGTTAAGAACTATTTCCGCAATCTCGGTAAACAGTGTGTTTGTCCTCCAGAAGTAGCTGTTTGCCGCTGCGGTGGTTCTGCCTGTGCTGAGCTTATTACACGTAAGCCTGTTGCTCCAACTGCCGAAGAGGTTAAGGTTAATTCTCCTTCACGCAGTGCAAAGCTCAGAGTGATTCGAAAGATTAAGGATGATACAGAGTATCATCTGGATGGAGTGGTGGGATTTTAATTTATGAAACGTGGATTTAAAGATTTTATTGTAAAATTTTTCTTCTGTGTATTTGTGCTTGCCATTCCTTTTGTACTCTGCCTTTATGCAGTTCAGGCTCGCCGTTACACAGAGCTTACTTCTGAGATTAAGGAGCTTGAACGTAAACAGGAACGCCTTATCGAGGAGAATAAGAAGCTTGTAAGCGATATTGCAGTGCTTTCAAGCGCAGATAGAATTGAAAAGATTGCAGTGGAAGAACTTGGAATGCACAAGGCTGAAACTGAAGATATAGTGAGAGTTGAAATGACGGGAGAGAAAAAATAATGGAAAGCCTGCTTACTAAAGAAGAGCTTTTAGCCGCAGTTAAAGGTACTCAGCTTGGAAGTGCCGTTTGTTCATTTAACGATGTGCAGACAGACAGCCGCAATGTATGTGCTGAAAAGCCTTGTATGTTTGTACCTCTTATGGGTGAGTTCCAGAATGGTCACAAATATATAGAAGATGTACTTGCTAAAAAGGCTTCTGTTATTTTAATGAATAAAACTGAATATGAGTCTAACAAGGCTCATTATGATGAACTTGCTGCAAAGTATGCCGATGTTTGCTTTGTTCTTGTTGAAAATACTCTTCATGCTTTGCAGGATGCTGCAGAGGCTTATGTTACAAAAAAATGTGGCAGCATGATTCTTGTAAGCATTACAGGTTCAAGCGGAAAAACAACTACAAAAGAAATGATGGTAAGTGTAGCGCGCGCTCATTTTGGTGAAGCTGGCGTTGCTTATACATACGGAAACCTTAATTCAGAAACAGGTCTTCCTCTTTCGGTTTTCAGGATTCGTGGTGATGAAAAAATCGGAATTTTTGAAATGGGAATGAACCGCGTGAATGAAATTGGTGAGATTTCGAAGGTTTTGAAATCCCGCTACGGAATCATTACTAATATCGGAACTGCACACATTGGTATTCTTGGAAGTCAGGAAAATATTGCAATTGAAAAAAGAAAGAGCCTTGCTTATATTCCTGCCGATGGAGCTGCTATTGTTGGTGCAGATGATGCTTTTGCTGATTTCTGTACAGAAGGTGTACGTGGTAAGGTTGTAAAGTTTGGACGCAATGTTCCTGAGTCTGTAAGCGGTGTTCGCTTTGTAGAAGATAAGGGACTTTTTGGAACAGATTTTGAACTGGATGGTCTTGCTGTTCATCTTCCACTTTCTGGAAGTTATAACTATCTGAATGCGCTTTCTGTAATTGCCTGTGCTAAAGAAATTGGTATTCCATCAAACGATATT
>JAEESZ010000019.1 GCA_016286535.1 Treponema sp.
ATAAGTGCAGAAAATAAGATAAGAGATAAGTTTAAGTTTTTCATAAGTTAAGTTTAAATCCCAAAGAAAATTTTGGCAATAAAAAAACATTGAAGAGCCCTTTTCTGGCGCTTTAAAACTGCCTGCAAACTTCTCCTTTGCTTTAAGGATATAGATTTTCTTTTCCGTTAGTGTTATCTTTTTTCGTATGAAATACGATTACTTAGTTGTTGGTGCCGGGCTTTTTGGTGCCACTTTTGCATACGAAGCTTGTAAAAAAGGAAAGAAATGCCTTGTTATAGATAAAAGACCTCATATAGGCGGGAACATTTATACCGAGAATATCGAAGGTATAAACGTTCATAAGTACGGGGCTCATATTTTTCATACCAGCGATAAAGAAATCTGGAATTATGTAAATTCTTTTGCAGAGTTCAACCGCTATACAAACTCGCCGGTTGCCCGCTACAAGAACGAAACTTACAATCTGCCTTTCAATATGAATACCTTCTCTAAGCTCTGGCCTGAGGTTTTTACGCCGGACCAGGCAAAGGCAAAAATTGCAGAAGAGCTGGCCGGAGTTCAGATTGAAGAGCCAAAGAATCTTGAAGAACAGGCTATAAAGCTTGTAGGAAAAACCATCTACGAAAAACTTGTAAAAGGCTATACCGAAAAACAGTGGGGTATGAAGGCTACCGAACTTCCGCCTTTTATTATTAAACGTCTGCCGGTCCGCTTTACCTACGACAACAACTACTTTAATGATTTATATCAGGGAATCCCGGTTGGCGGTTACACACAGATTATAGAAAAGATGCTTGCAGGTTCAGACCTTCGCCTTAATTGTGATTATTTTGAAAACCGCGCAGAACTTGATGCCCTTGCAGAAAAAATCATTTTTACAGGACCAATTGACCGCTATTATGATTACAAGTTCGGTCCCCTTGAATATCGTTCAGTGCGCTTTGAAACAGAAATCCTGGATACAGATAACTTTCAGGGAAACGCCGTTGTAAATTACACTGAATACGAAGTTCCTTATACCAGAATCATAGAGCATAAACATTTTGAATTTGGAAATCAGAGTAAGACTGTAATCAGCCGCGAATATTCAGATAAGTGGACAGTCGAAAAAGAGCCATATTATCCAATCAATAACGAAAAAAACAACGAGCTTTATAAAAAATATGCTGATCTTGCGGCCACAGAAAAAAAGGTGATTTTTGGCGGAAGGTTAGGGCAGTACAAGTATTATGATATGCATGTGGTAATAAAAGAAGCCCTTTCCCTGTGCAGGAAAGAGCTGTAAAAAGAAAAGTCCCGGCACCGCGCGCTAAGTTGATTTCCTGCGCGGGAAGATTACTGTGCCGCGCTGATAGCTGCCTCTACAATCGTAGGAAAGTACCAGCTTAAGCCCGAACGGTTCATGTAGCCGTGCTGTTCACCAGATGTTGAACTTGCTGAGTATGCGCCGTTATCCCACAGACAGACAGAACAGTCATAATCATCATAGGCCTTACCAAAGAAATAACTTGCCCAGGAAACTCTTGCCGAAAGATTATCCTTGTTACTGGCCGAAGTTTCGCCAATCACAATTCCTGTATTAGGGAAAAGATTTCTTGCAGTACTGAAAATCGAAATCAATTCAGACTGATCGCTTGAATCAAAAGTAGTGTCGGTATAGCCAGAATTGTACATTGCAAAATTGTATGGCGAGTAGGCGTGGTACGAAATTAAAAGCTTGTCGCTTGCAGAATCAGATGGCAGAGAGAAAGTGCTCAAATAAGAATAAGAGCCTGCATAGGCAGGACACAAAAGATAGCGGCTGCTGTTCTTTCCGCCTGTTGCACGAATGGCATTAAGACAGGTCTGCTCGTAAGAAGTAATCAAAGCGTTGTACGAAGATGCTGTAGAAGAAGATGATATGTACCATTCATCAGAACCTCCAACATTGCGGGGCTCGTTCAAAAGTTCAAAAATAAGATGTTCATCATAAGAGGCAAAGGCATTAGCAATCTGAGTCCATACAGCACTTAAATAAGCCTTAGATGCGGTCGCATAACTTGAGTTTAGAACATAGCCGTAAGTGCCGCTTGAATAAGAGCTTGCAGAAATATTGTCGTGGTGAACGTTTAAGATTACATATGCTCCGTTATTGTAAGCATAATCAACTACGGTTTTTACACGGGCCAGCCAGGTAGAATTGATGGTGTAAGAAGAATCATCTATATGATTGTGCCAGGTTACAGGAATGCGGATAGTTGTAAAGCCTTTAGAGATGGCAAGTTTTATCATAGCTTCTGTGGTGTATGGCATGCCCCAGCAGGCTTCTGAATAAAGACCCTGGCACCACTGGTTGGAAGTATCGTCAGAGTAGGCATCAAGAGTGTTACCAAGATTCCATCCGGCTTTAAGATTTTTTGCAAAAGTGACAGAGTCGGTCGCGCTGGAAGAAGAACCGGAAGAAGATGATGAGCCGGAAGAAACTGCTGTTAAATACCATTTCTGGCAGGCTCCGCCCCAGTAAGTCCACTGGCAGACGTTACCCCCGTTAGAGGTACTCCAGTTATAGTCGTCTAAACCCGAAGCATCACCGGAGATTTTTGTAAGGATTGCGTAAGAGCCGTCTGACTGTTTTACAAATTTAAAAAGCTGATTGCTGCCGCCAGAGTAGGTGTAGGTTGCAATGTTAGTGCCGTCCGCTGTGCTTTTTGCCCAAACGTCCAGAGCCTTTGCAGAGCCGGAACAGACAGTTTTAATTGCGTAGTAACCGTTACTTACATAAACAAGGTTGAACTGCTGGGCTGTAGAACCGTTGTAAGCATACTGCTGAATGTTTGTGCCGTTATCGGTGCCGCCGTTTGCAACATCAAGGTAGAGCCCGCTGAAGGCGTTTTTAATGTAGTAGCTGCCGGAAAGTGACGTGTCATAGCCGCTTACCGCTCTTGCAGAAGAAGCTGAACTTTCGCCGTCCACACTTACATCAAAATTGCTATTACAGCCGGTCAAAAAGAGCAGGGCCGTAACCAGTGTCAAAAATACTTTTTTTTGAACATTTTTAATCATTGTGAAACCTCCTGATTTTCCACAATCAATAGTTTTTTTAAATTCTAAGGCAAGACAGAATTCCTGCACAAAAATTAACTGTAAAAATTTAGAAAAAAAACTTAAATAACTAGGGGAAATCCCCTACTTATCCCCTCCGTAGTGGAACAGAATATAAAGAATTGTTATAATTTTTCTTAAAATATTCATTTAAAAATATCTTTTAAAAATTTAAGGAGATTTTTTATGTCAAAGTGTAAACTTGTTTTGCTAAGCAGCCTGCTGCTTTTATCAGCTTTATTTGTTTCCTGTAAGCCGAATGTAAATACCTACACAGTTACTTTTAAGCTGGGGGATTATGCTGTAGAAGAAACATCCGGTGCTTCTACTTATACCCTGAAAGTTTCTGAAGGTTCTGTTATTAAAGAAATTCCAGCTTTTGTTATTAAACCAGAATATAAAGGTCAGGTAAGCCTGAATTCTTTTGTATACGAAAAAACTGAAGATGCAGGGATAAACTATCAATATAATCATCCAATTTATTCAGATGTTACTCTGGTTGCAAAATATTCTTCTGTAAATGTAACAAATCTTGCTGTAAAACAGAATTCTACAAAATCTTTTCTTGTTACCTGGGACTACTTAGCTAATTCTGAATATGAATATGAATTGATAGATCCTGCCACAAGATTGAATCCTGGATATTCTTACAATGAATTTGATGATGGTTGTCTTGAGATTTTCCCTCCAGATAATAACGACTATATATTTACAATAAAAAGACTTTCAACTCTGGAAGATGTTGATAACTCTAATATTGTAGATAAAGAATTAACTGTTAGGCTGGATCCTGAATGGACTAATCATACAGAGTGGCTCATGCTTATGTATATGGATGGAGACAATAATCTTAATGACCCTCTTTATTTAGACTTAAACGAAGCAGAAAACGGACTGGCAAAATTACCTGACGATGCTTCTGTAAGAGTTATTGCCTTATGGGATGGCTGGGATTTTAAATCTGGTAATGATGACGGCGATACTTCTTTCTTTGATTATTTTCCTGGTCAATATAATACAAACAAATCTGCTACAAGGCTTCTTGAGTTAGGTCCAGATAAAGGTCCACAAATATATGGTAATGGTGAATACGAAGGTTTATATGCAGAAAATGGCGGAATTTATTATGAAGCCTGTATGCTTTCTTCTTCAACAATAGATCTTACCGCTACAGTAAAATGGATTAAAGATGGCGAAGTAAACATGGCCAGTAAGGAAACCCTGAGAGAATTCTTAAGCTGGGCACTATCAAATTATTCTGCCGATAAAATTATTCTTCAGTTCTCTGATCATGGTGGTGGACCACGTGCTGCTGCAAGTTCAGAAAGACCTTCTTTTGGCCGCCGTTCAATGTGCTGGGATGAAACTAGTGGTGGTAATGGTTTCTTAAAAACTTCTGATGTTTCAAAAGCTCTGTATGGAGGCGGATTTGGAGACGGTAAAAAAGTTTCTTTAATTATGGAAGATGTTTGTCTTGGCGGTTCTCTGGAAGAAGCTTATGAATTACATGACTATGCAGATTATTATGTAGGCTCTCCAAACAATGTTCCTGGAAACGGTTTTGATTATATTTCTTTTGTAAGTTCTCTTACAAAAGGTGCCACTGTTGAAGAGGTTGGCTGTAACCTTGTAAAAACTTACAAAAGCAATTATGAATGGAGCGAAAACAGATGGAATTATTACTTACAGAATAATCCGGAACTTGCTGATGCTTTCGATTTATACAAATCTCTTTATAATACACAGTTGAGCACCCTTTCTTTTTTAGACCTTTCAAAAATTAAGGCAGTAGAAAATGCTGTAAATGATCTTGCTTATCTTATTAACAATGATGATGGGGAAGAAACAAGATTAAAAGCAGATTCTGAAGGATATATCTATAGTCTCGAAGGTGATGGTAATTATTATCATAATGGTACTAAGGCTTCTGAAGATGTAGAGCTGACTAATGTAAGCAGACGCTTTGCCCTTAAATGGTGGACTGCATATTACGGAGACCCAATTTATTATGACGGAACATTTGGCTGTCTAAAAGATTTGGGTGCTATGTGCGAGTATATGCGCCAAAACTATCCGGAGGATTCGGAATATTCCTGGCCTGAACTGTATGAAAAAACATATGCGGTTACTTCTGCTCTTTCTTCTGCAATTGTTGCCTGCTGGCGTGATGGATATAATCAGCCAACTTACTACAAAATTGGAAAAGAAGTTTCTTACAGTGATGTTCTTGGAAGCAGCAGTGATTTAGGTGCCGGTCTTACAATCAATTGTTCCTGCTGGGTAAGCGAACAGGATAAAGATGGCAGATACTATCTTAAACAGAGATTTGCTGACTGGTACCAGAATGATCTTGCCTTTGGTAAGGATTGTTCAAACTGGACAAAACTTATTAAAAACTGGTGGGGAACTTCTAACTAAGGATAAAAAATGAAAAAATTAATTACTTTAGCAGCACTTTTTCTTCTTCTCTGTTCCGGCCTTTTTGCCCAGGAAGTATTTTCTGAAAAGACAAACGCTGTTATTGAGCCAGCCAATCATTCTTATCTTACAGAAGAAGCGGTTGGTTCAGAAATTACTGTTACAGGGCTTCTTTCGGTAAACAAGAAGAACTTTGTGCTTAAAGAAAATCCGGATTCTAAATCTGCAGTAACTTTTACCCTTGTGGTAAAAAGATGCAGCTTAAAAAGAAAGCTTCGCAAGCTGGACGGCCAGATGGTAAAAGTTACCGGAAGGTTGACTGCTGCCGATAAAACCTGGAGCAAAAGCATGAAGGTAAAGAAGGTGGAGTAGAAAGTAAAAATCCGAAAGTACTCCCGCAAGAACCGGCTTTATGCTCCGCCGAGAAGCCTCGTCGTTCGCAAAGCTCACTCTGTGTTTTCATTACAGAAAGAATCTGCATTATCGGCTTCAACGCTCCGCAAAAGCCGAACCTTGCTCGCGTACTTTCTGAGTTTAATTCTTCTGCAGAAAGTTCCCGCGGGAGTACTTATTGAAAAAACATTTAATTAGCTATATTATTTACTCTAGAGTAAATAACTATGGAGTAAATAATGAATCAAGCAGACGATTTTTTTGTTGGCAGAACAAAAGAACTTGCACTTTTGGAAAAACTTTATAATTCTTCAAAATTTGAAATGATGATTATGCATGGGCGCCGCCGTGTTGGAAAATCGTATCTGCTTGGACATTTTGCAAAACTACACGAAAAAAACACAGTTTATTTTATGGGCGACAAATCTTCTGAAAAAACAAATGTTCAGAATTTTTGCGAGGAACTGAATAAGATTTTGAACGCCGGTGACTTTTTGAAATCTTTTGAAAAATGGAGTGATGTTTATTCCTATCTGAAAAATGTGGAGCTTTCGGAACGCCTTGTTCTAATAATTGACGAGTTTACTTATCTTTACAATTCAAATGCGGCGTATGATTCGGGACTTCAAATTGCAATAGATACAATCCTAAAAAAGAAGAATATTTTTTTGATACTCTGCGGTTCCGAAGTTTCAGTGATCGAAGAAATAATCGATAATTCTTCTAAACCTCTCTATGGCCGTAAAACCGCTGAATTAAAACTTTTGCCATTTACATATAAAGAGGCAAAGGCTTTTTTTCCAAATTACAGTAATGAAGAAGTTATAACAGCGTATTCAATCGTCGGTGGTATTCCTTTATATCTTTCTCTTTTTGATGACAAACTCTCAATTAAAGAAAATGTGATAACCAACTGTCTTTCAACTACAGGTGTTCTATTTAATGAGATTGAAACTCTGCTGAGAATGGAACTTAAGGAAACGTATTTTTACAAAAACATTATGCTTGCAATAAATGCCGGTGCTTCGACCTTTACTATAATAAAAGACAAGGTAAGTGAGGAACCTGCTAAAGTTGCGAAATATCTGAATGTTTTGTGTAATCTTGGTTTTATAAAAAAAGAGATTCCATGTGGAGAAAAACAGAACAGCCGAAATACGCTCTATTCAATCTGCGATAATTATTTTTCGTTTTATTTTATGTTTATATATAAAAAGCAGAACATGCTGAATGGACTTATATCACCGGAACTCTTTTACGAAAGGGAACTAACTAAAGAGAGATTGTCTACTTTTATAGGACATCGTTTTGAAGGTATTTGTGAAACATATTTAAAAGATCTCTTCTTCAATGGAAAAATGCCATTCTTTGCAGAAAATCTTGGTCGCTGGTGGGGTAATAATCCTGTGCTGAAGAAACAGGAAGAAATCGATCTTTTAGCAATAGATGATGGCAATGCTCTTTTCTGTGAATGTAAATACACTTTCCAAAAATTTGATGAGAAGCAATTTAAAGATCTTGAAGATTCTGCTCTTTGCATTAATCGGGCAAACAAGTATTTTATGATTTTTTCAAAAACCGGAATTACAAGTGGTGTAGAAAAGAAAATTGCCGGAAATGAGAAATATACAGTCATTACATTGGATGATTTGTTTGAGAAATAATGAAAGAGCTGAACGTGACCTTGAAACTGCTGTAAAATTAATTGAACAGCGAAAAATGACTGAAGAAGAAGTTGTGGAGTAGAAAGTACGTCCGGCAGTTAGATTGCATCTGAAAGTACGCGAGCGGGGTTCGGCTTTTGCGCAGCGTTGAAGCCGATAAGGCCGATTCTTTCTGTAATTAAAACACAGAGTGAGCTCTGCGAACGTCGAGGCTTCTCGGCGGAGCATAAAGACGGTTCCCGCGGGAGTACTTTCGGTGTGTATTTGTCTGACTTTGTACTTTCGGTGATTACTCTTCCTTACTTATATCTTCAAAGCTTAAATCCATAGTGTGGACGGTGCCGCCAAAGTCTACCGCAATTTTTGCCCTCTGCTTGCGCCTGTCCACCTTTATAATCTGCCCTTCAATACCTTTAAGGGGGCCTTCTATTACGCAGATTCTGTCATTCTGATCAAAGCACACAAGAGAAGGTCCAATTTTTGGTCCAAGTCCTAAAAAATGCTGAATAATAAAAAGATCCTGACCGCTAAGGGCAGTAATATCAGTGTTTGTATTTAAAAAGTGGTAAAAATCAGGGATTTTCTTAAGTTCATTTACTGTATTGCTGTCTACAAAATTGTTTGTCTGAAGAATTATATAGGAAGGAAATACAGGAAGTTCTTCTTTTAGCCATTTACCCTGGCGCCTTATAGTCAGTTCCCGGGTAAGGTAAATAAAGTTGTGTCGCTTAAAAAGTTCTGGCTCAAGTTTTTCTACATTTTGAATAAAGGCCTTTTCCTGGCCGGTAGCCACCTGTATGATGTAAAAGTCCATAAAAAATTATAGCATGTTTTTAAAGGGAATGTCATTTGGCCCTGTAATAGCGCGAAAGTTTTGAAATAATCAGGTCCTCAAAATTTCTTCGTCCGTCAATAATTGTATGAACAATTATTATATCGTCAGAAATTTCATAGATGATTCTATACTTATCCTGAATTAATTCTCTGTATTCTTCAATGCCTTGTTTTTCAAGCTCGGAAACAATTCTCCCGCTTTTAGGGAACTGTCTAAGAGACATAACATTTTCTTCAAACTCTGTGATTATTTTATTAACATAAGACGGACTTTTTGAAAAATAATAATCAGTTATTTCATTTAAATCATCTTGTGCAAATTGTGAAATGATAATTTCTTTAATTTCCAAGATTGTACTTCCTTCTTAAGTCCGAAAAAACATCTTCTGCTTTTTTTGATTTACCGGCTTTTACATCAACTTGCGAGAACTGGATTAATTTTAACATGCTGAAAGCATTCTTCATTTCCTGATATGATTCTACATCAATCAAAACTGCACGCGATTCTCCATTTTGAGTAATTATAAGAGGTTCTTTTTTTTCATTTACAAAATTCATCATATCTGCTGCATTACTTTTTATGTAAGAAATAGGTTTTATGCATTCCTGTACATCTGTTATCATATAAGCCTCCAGTCCATTTATTGTACCATATTTAGACTTTAATGCCTATTAAATTCCCCCCGATTGCATTTTTACCCTATCAACAGTAGAATTAAAGATACTGCGATGATGCAGTGTTCAGCGGATGTTTTGGGGTATAGCTTGTTTCGGCGGCATGCAGCATAAACATCTTTCTATGCCTCGCTTTTTCCATTCAACGGAAATGCTCCGCTGACGGGGTTTCTTTTAACCTGGAAACCTTAATCAAAATTATACAGTAATCAGATTTGGACTATGAAAATTAACAAAATTGCAGTTGCCGGAACCGGTTATGTTGGCTTGTCTTTAGCAACCCTTCTTTCTCAGCACAACGAAGTTGTAGCAGTCGATGTAGTAAAAGAAAAGGTTGATTTAATCAATTCTAAAAAATCTCCTATTCAGGATAATGAAATAGAAGATTTTCTTGCCCACAGGGACCTTCATCTTAAGGCCACCACAGACGGAGAAGCTGCCTATAAAGATGCAGACCTGGTCATCATAGCAACTCCAACAAATTATGACCCAAAACTCAACTTTTTCGATACCCGCTTTGTTGAACAGGTAATTGAGCTGGTGCTTAAGGTAAATCCCAATGCCATTATGGTAATTAAATCTACCATTCCGGTTGGCTATACAAAATCAGTGCGCGAAAAATACAATACAAAGAATATCATTTTTGCCCCTGAGTTTTTGCGCGAAAGCAAGGCCCTTTACGATAATCTTTACCCAAGTCGCATTGTCGTTGGTACAGATCTGGATGACCCCCGCCTGGTAGATGCCGCCCAGACTTTTGCAAAACTTTTGCAGGAAGGGGCAGTAAAAGAAAATATTCCAACCCTTTACATGGGCTTTACAGAAGCAGAGGCAGTTAAGCTTTTTGCCAACACATATCTGGCCCTTCGAGTAAGTTATTTTAATGAGCTTGACACCTATGCCGAAATTAAAGGGCTTGATACAAAAAGCATTATTCAGGGAGTTTCCCTTGACCCTCGAATCGGTGATTTTTACAATAATCCTTCTTTTGGTTACGGCGGCTACTGCCTTCCAAAAGATACAAAGCAGCTGCTTGCAAATTACAACGATGTTCCACAGAATCTTATAAGCGCAATCGTTCAGTCAAATACCACCCGTAAAGACCACATTGCCCAGATGATAATCGACCGCAATCCAAAATGCGTGGGCATCTACCGCCTTACCATGAAGAGCAATTCCGACAACTTCCGCGCCTCTGCCATCCAGGGCGTTATGAAGCGCATCAAGGCAAAGGGAATTGAAGTTGTGGTTTACGAGCCAACTCTGCAGGAAGAAAGCTTCTTTAACAGCCGCGTTGAACGCGATTTAGCTACCTTCAAAGCCGAGTGCGATGTGATTATTGCGAACAGAAATGCACAGGAACTCGCTGATGTTTCAGAAAAAATCTATACCCGCGATTTGATGGGGAGGGATTAGAATAATATAAAAAAAGATTTTATAGTTTGTGATTTAATGAAATTATTTAAAAATATGATAGATGGAGTTAGCTAAAACTGCTGAGTAAAAAAGTGCATACTATTAAGAAATCTACATTAAGTCTAATCTCAATACTTATTTTATCTTATGCTCTTTACGCAATCAAAACATGTTGGTTAGCTTTTGCAAATGGTTATATGCCACTGTTTGCATTGGCTATGAATATTCCTTTATTACTAAGTTTTTTATTGGGAATTATTTATGCTATTTATTATAACCCATATATTAAAAAGAATTTTTGTCTTATCATATTACCATTTATAAATCTTTTTTTTCATTTATTGAGATTTTCTTCTTTATCTTCTTATCCACAATTTTTCTTTACTTTTATTATTTGTTTTCTATTTGTGTTTTTTCCTTCTGTTTACAAATCAAAAATCTTTAATTGTTTTTATTGGATAATTCAAATATGTAATTTAATTTCAGTCTTATTTTATTTATGTTATATTTTACACATTAATTTGGGGTTTAAAGAAGTTCCTTATTATGCAATACAATCTCAACCTAATGCTCTCTATATAAAATGGTTCATTTTTGCAATATATAAAAATGGTTTGTCGTTAAGACTATGTAGCATTTTCAATGAACCTGGTGCTTTAGGAACTGTATGTTCTTTAGTTTTTGTTGCACGCTATAATTATTGTAAAACTTGGGAAAAAATTCTTCTGTTAATAACAATTCTTTGTTCAGTATCTCTTGCTGGTTTAATAATTGTTTTAGGTTTTTACTTTTTTATTTTTCTTAAAAAAAATGTGTTTTTGTGTATCTTTTTGTTTTTAATAATTATTGGTATAGGAGCATACATTGTTACTACAAGTGAAGGTAAACTTGCAGTACTTATTTTGAGGCTTATAACAGGTGAGAATAACAGGACTACAGATGCTTTTGATAAGGTTTATGAAAATTTTAAGGCAAGTAGTAATTTTTGGTTTGGAATGAATATTTCACAAGATGTGTTAGGATCCGTTTCTTCTATAAAAAC
>JAEESZ010000015.1 GCA_016286535.1 Treponema sp.
AGCGACGTGCGCACACTGAAGGTGCGAAGAAAGATAGCGCAAGAATCGAAGAGCCGTTAAGAAAAATTGCAGAAGCAATTTTTCAGGCTCATCGATAAACGCGGCTGCTGGCTTTTTTTTAATCCAGAAAATTATAGTTTAAGAATTTTAGAGCGAATGCGACGTGCGCACACAGAAGGTGCGCAGAAAGTCAGCGCAAGAATCGAAGATCCGTTAAGAAAAAATGCGGAAGCAATTTTTCAGGCTCATCGATAAACGCGACTACGAAAGATAGTAAATGCTAAAATAATCCTGTCGGATTATTTTTTAACGCATTTGCTATTTTATAATGTCAGCTTAGGGATAGTAGCTGCGAGCTTGCGAGTTCCAAAGCAGAGCTGACTGAGCAGTGCGAAGGAAGCTCTGCGGAGGAATGGAGTGCTTATGCGCGGAACAGCGGATAGCCCGACCCGCCAGTTTTTGCTTAGCAAAAACTGGGTAAGGTGGCTTTAGCCACCGACGGGAAGCCCCTGAAAAAATCAATAAAACCATAAAGATTTTTTTTATTCTTTCTGCTAAGATTTAATATGTAATGAAATTTGACAGTTTAATATTAGATGTAGATGGAACAATCTGGAATACAACAGAAATTGTTTCGAAAGCCTGGAATAAAGCCATAAAAGAAAGTTTTCCTCAGGTAAAAGAGGTTTCTGCAAAAATCTTGCAACAGCAGTTTGGTAAGCCAATGACAGAAATCGCGGAAAATCTTTTTAGCCCCCTTAGCAAAGAAGAACAGTTAATTCTTATGAAGAAATGCGAGGAATATGAACAGCTGGCAATCGACAATAATCAGACAGATATTTCTTATGAAGGCGTAATTGCTTCAATAAAAGAAATAAGTAAATCAATTCCCGTATTTATAGTAAGTAACTGTCAGAGCGGTTATATAGAACTTGTCTGCAGGAAAAATGGCCTTCAGGATTTTATTACCGGTTTTACCTGCTTTGGAGATACCGGAAAATTCAAAGATGAAAACATCCGTTTAATTATCGAAAAATATAAGCTGAAAGCTCCTGTCTATGTGGGGGATACTTTGGGAGATTTTCAGGCCTGTAATAAGGCCGCTATTCCTTTTATTTGGGCCGCCTATGGTTTTGGAAAAGATATAAGCGGGATGTATGCAAAAATCGAAAAATTTGAAGATTTAAAGAAAATAATCCTTTAATTATTTAAGATGAGGAAGTAATTCTTCAAAATAAAATCTGTCATCAATTTTTCGTTTATCTACCGTATATCCAAGTTTTCTGTCTGAACGGATTTTTTCGCCATGAAAATCAGATGCGGCAGTTATAAAATACCCGATTTTTCGTCCAAGTTCTTCCAGTCTGCTGCATTCGCTTTTTCTGGCTCCCGGATGATAAGCTTCAAGTCCTTCAATTCCCCTTTCAAAATAATCTTTTAAGGTATCGGGGAGTTTGCCCCAGGAAAGATACAAAGACATCGGGTGGGCAATAACAGGAACTCCTCCGCTTTCTTTAATGGCAATAATAGCTTCATCAAGATTTGTTCCGCTTCTCTGTACATAATATTTTCTTCCCTGGCCAAGATATTTATCAAAGGCCTGCTGATTTGTTTTTACAATTCCTTTTTTAACCAGCATTCTTGCAATATGAGGGCGGCCAATTACTGTATCGGGAAAATCAAGGGCAAAATCTTCCATAGAGATATCAAAACCGTCCTCCTGCATTTTTTTTATTATCTGTTCATTTCTGATATTTCTGTTATTTACAAGATCTTCTATTATCTTACCAAGGGAAGTGGATTTTTCTTTTAATCCCAGTCCAAGTAAATGAAATTCTCCCCTGTGAGTATTTATATTTAATTCTATGCCGGGTATAAAATTTACACCAAGTTTTTGCGCTTCCCTTTTTGCTTCATCAATTCCTGCAACTGTATCATGATCTGTGATGGCGATTGCCTTGAAATCCAGTTCGGATGCCTTTTGTATTATTTGTGAAGGTGTGTATTGTCCGTCTGATGCTGTGGTGTGTACGTGCAAATCTATCATAAGATTAGAATAGCATAAAAATCGAAGATATGATATAATATACAATGGTATTATCCAAAAGTATAAGGAGCAGAGAAAATGCCAAAAGCCATGCAATATACAAAAGGGTCTATTATTTATTTTGAAGGAGACCGTGAAGAACGCATTTTTATTATGCAGCAGGGAACCGTTCTTCTTTCCAGTACGGATATTGAATCTGGTATGCCAGTTGCTGAACAGGTAAAGCCGGGAGAATTTTTTGGTGTAAAGTCTGCTCTTGGTCATTTTGCACGTGAAGAAACTGCAACTGCCTTAGTTCCAACAATTGCCGTTGCTCTTACTGTTCAGGAATTTGAAACTCTTTTTAGTAACAATAAAGCATTGATTATGAAGATGCTCCGCGTATTTTCAAATCAGTTAAGACAAATTCATAAAAAAACAGAATCTACCTTAAATAAAATCTCTGAAGATCAGAGAACTGGTATGCTTACTGTTGCAAAAAGTTTTTATGATGAAGAAAAATATCGTTCAGCATGTGATGTATATTTGAAGTTTTTAACACGTTATCCTAACTGTGCAGAAAAAAGTGAAGTATCTCGTCTTTTTGCTGATGCTAAACTTAGAAAAGAAAAAATGGAAGCCAGAAATGGTCGTCCTGCAAGTTTTGATAATTCTGAAGATACCTCAACTTCGAATGCATCTCTTAAAGTCTTTGAGCTTCCGGCTTTTGAAAGATTTGCAAAAACCTATGAACCTGATCAGGTAATCATTTCTGAATATGAACCCGGAGACTGTTTTTATTTAATACAAAGCGGAAAAGTCCAGCTGGTAAAATGTGTAAACGGTTCTTCAAAAAATCTTGATATCCTTAAGCCGGGTGAGTTCTTTGGAGAAATGGCTATTCTTGATAATTCTCCACGTTCTGCAACCTGTATGGCAATTGGAAATGTTAAGTGTCTTGAGTTTAATAAAGAAAACTTTGAACTTTTGATTACCGGCAATCCGCAGATGGCTCTTTTGCTTTTGAAACTTTTCTGTAAGAGAATTTATGATCAGAAGAGAAGATATAGAATTCTTGTTGTTAAGGACTTACAGGCTAAAATTGCTGATGTTTTCCTTATGCTTAATGAGATGAATCCAGTAGCAAATGAAGCTGAAAAACAGCGCCGCTTTAATGTTACAATTTCTGATCTTGCACACTGGGCAGGACTTTCTTCTGAAGTTACTCGTGACGAAGTTAATAAGATGGTCGCACAGAGAAAAATCGAGGTATATGACACCTATATCGTAGTTAATAATATCCTGGATATGAAGCGTATTTACGATACCCGAGCCTCTGCCCGCCAGGCATAATAATCAGTTACATATCTGCCGACTTAGCTCACCTGGTAGAGCAGCACCCTCGTAACGTGCAGGTAGTTGGTTCAAGTCCGACAGTCGGCTTAAAATAATATAATCAACCTTATGACATCGCTCGATGAATCTCGCGACACGCATTTATAGGAAAATCCTAAACTGACCCTGGCGGCTCAGTTTTTAACGGATTTTTGATAAGAGCGGGTTCAAGTCCGACAGTCGGCTTAAAATAATATAATCAACCTTATGACGTCGCTCGATGAATCTCGCGACACGCATTTAGGGGAAAATCCTAAACTGACCCTGGCGGCTCAGTTTTTAACGGATTTTCGATTAGAGCGGTGAAATCAGCTATTGAAAACAAAGTCAAAAATCATTAAATTATACTTTGGTATACGATGGTCTCTTGGAGAGGCTTCTATATATATGACCGCATAGCGGATTTTTAAGGAGTTCTAAATGACAGTTAATGACATTAAAAATGCCAAGATTAAAGCTTGGATTGAAGAATGTGTTAAAATGTGTGAACCAGACAATGTTGTAGTTGTTGATGGTTCTAAAAAAGAGTACGACGAATTGATGCAGAAATGTGTAAAAGCAGGTCTTGCAACTCCACTCAAAGCTAAGGAAAATTGTTTCTTATTCCGTTCACTTCCAAGCGACGTTGCTCGTGTTGAATCACGTACATTTATTTCATCTGTAAAAGAAGAAGATGCCGGTCCTACTAACCACTGGATTGATCCAAAAGAATTAAAAGCAACAATGAAAGGTCTTTATACAGGTTGTATGCATGGTCGTACAATGTATGTTATTCCTTTCTGTATGGGTCCTCTTGGTTCTCCAATTGCAAAATATGGTGTTGAACTTACAGACTCTGAATACGTTGTATTAAACATGGACATCATGACTCGTGCCGGCGAAAAAGTATGGCAGTATCTTGGTGATGACTTCGTTCCATGTCTCCACTCAGTTGGTAAACCACTCAACAATGGTGAAAAAGACAACGGAATCTGGCCTTGTGCTGATGTTGAACACAAATATATTTCACAGTTCCCAGAAGAACACCTTGTATGGTCTTACGGTTCTGGATACGGTGGAAACGCTCTTCTTGGAAAGAAATGTTTCGCACTTCGTATTGCAACAGTTATCGCTCGTGAAGAGGGATGGCTTGCAGAACACATGCTTATCTTAAAATTAACAAACCCACAGGGCGAAGTAAAATACGTAACAGGTGCTTTCCCATCAGCTTGTGGAAAAACAAACCTTGCTATGTTAATTCCTACAATTCCTGGATGGAAGGTAGAAACTGTTGGTGATGATATTGCATGGATGAAATTCGGAAAAGACGGTCGTCTTTACGCTATCAACCCAGAAGCAGGATTCTTCGGAGTTGCTCCAGGAACATCTGCTGAATCTAACAAAAACGCTCTTATTTCTGCAGAAAAGAATACTATCTATACAAACTGTGCTCTTACAGAAGACGGCGATGTATGGTGGGAAGGAATCGGATATCCTGCTAAGGGTAAGCTTGTTGACTGGAAAGGACAGACTCGTGATGCTCTTCCAAAAGACAAGTCTCCTAAGGGTGAAGAATTCGCTCATCCAAATGCACGCTTTACAGCTCCTGCTAAACAGTGTCCATGTATCGCATCTGACTGGGAATCTCCAGAAGGTGTACCAATTTCTGCTATCCTCTTTGGTGGACGCCGTCCTTCAACTGTACCTCTCGTACATCAGGCTCGTTCATGGAACCACGGTGTATTCCTTGGATCTATCGTAGGTTCAGAAATCACAGCTGCTTCTACAATCAATGCTGCTGAAGTTGGTAAAATCCGCCGTGACCCATTTGCTATTCTTCCATTCTGTGGATATAACATGGGTGACTACTTCCAGCACTGGATTGATGTTGGAGCAAAAGCTGATCAGGACAAACTTCCTAAGATCTTCTACGTTAACTGGTTCCGCAAGGACGAAAACAATGCCGATCTTCCAGGTGGATTCATGTGGCCAGGATACGGTGATAACTCACGCGTTCTCGCATGGATTTTCGACCGCTGTAACGGCGTAGACAACTGTGTTGATACTCCAATCGGATATATGCCAAAAGAAGGTGCTTTGAACACAGACGGTCTTGCTGACTACTACAAGAAGACTCTTCCAGAAATCCTCAAAGTTGATGTTGAAGGATGGAAGAAAGAAGTTAAGGATATTCGAGAAAACCACTATCCAAAATTTGGAAAACATTTACCAAAAGAACTTACAGCTATTCTTGACGACCTCGAAGCTCGCTTAAACAAAGCTTAAGTTTTAAATAGAAATAATTTATAAGCACAGTTTTGTGCTCAGCCCTGCCGGTAAAAATCTTAATCCGGCAGGGATTTTTTTTTATTATGGAGAGTTTTTTATGAAAAAATCAGTATTTTTACTTTTTATATCACTTTTTATAAATCTATCCTGTCAGACAAATTTTAATCCGGACGTAGAAAAAGAAGTTTTAAACGGGCTTTCTGGACCTTTTGGAGATGATTCCTTTATTTCTATTGTAGAATGTGTGGAAGACAGCCTGGACCTTTCTTCAGGTAAAGCCTATTATCTTTCTCTTACTGGTTCTGATTCTTCTGATGGTTCTGAAGAAAATCCTTTTAAAACTTTTGAATATGCTTTAAGTAAACTTTCTGCCGGAGATATACTTTGGGTAGAAGACGGAAAATATTCAGAAAGAATCAATTTATCTTCCTCATTGAAGGGTAGGGAAGATGCTTACATTACTATTGCGGCAAAAAATGGCGGAGCAGAAAACAAGGTAATTATAAGCGGGGCAGAAATCTCTGATGATGATTTTTGTCTTTGCAGAATAACAGGCGCCTCTTATATAAGAATTTCTGGAATTACTTTTAAAGATTCCTATGGACTTGATGCGGCCGGTATTATTGTAAGTCCCCCTTCCAGTCATATAATCATAGATTCCTGTACTTTTACCAATATAAAAGTTCCGGACCCTGCAAAAGAAGATCACGTTGCGAATGCAATTTCCTGTTTTGGTGATTCCACTGCATCGATTAATAATATCTTAATTTATAATAATTCCTGTACAAATCTTGCTACCGGCTGGGGAGAGTGTATTTCTGTAACCGGCAACTGCGAAAATATCAATATCATAAAAAATTATGTTGATGATACAGGAAATATTGGAATTGATGTTGGCGGAAACTACAGCTACTGTAAGAATGCAGCCCTGGATTTTGCCCGTTATGTTTACATTTATAAAAATACGGTAAAAAACTGCGAAAGTGCTTATGGAGATACTTCTTATGGAATCTACGCAGACGGAGGCCAGCATATTCAGATTCTGAACAATAAGGTAAGCAGCTGTTCCGGCGGAATTGAAATTGGAGCTGAGGAGCCTCAAAAATCTGTGAATTATGCAACTTGCGACGTTTTAGTAAAGGGTAATGAGGTTTCTGACTGTCAGGAATGCGCTCTTGCTATTGGCGGCTATGAAAAGAAAAGAGGCCTTGTTGCCGGCGTGAGTGTTGTAAATAATACCTTTACAGATAATGCTGATTACGAGGGCGGAGCAATTATAGCCATGAGTAAAAGCAACGAAGTTTCTATAACTAATAATTCTTTTATTAATACTACAGATTTTAAGGGGGAATTTTTATATAAGAGTCTTAATGATAAATATATAAAAAATCTTACTGTAAAAGATAATAGCTTTAGCGGAATTGAAGGCGCAGAGTATTAATCTTTTTTTACGTGAATCCAGGTCAGTTCATGTTTATTGTAATTTAAGTGCAATACATGGCTGTCTGGAATTTCTGCAAAGTCTGATATTAAAGGCCAGTTTATTTCTCCCTGCATCTTTATTGTACAGATCATTTTTAAGTCAGGCTTATATTCAAGCCATTTTTTTATCCATTCAAGAAGCCTTTCCGGATAGCAGATTACATCGCTAAAAACCCAGTCAACAGGGCCTATTTCTTCCGGGGTAAGGGTAAAGGCGTCGTGCTTTTGAAAGTGAACCAGGGGATTTTCCATGAGAGAATCTGCAAGGGGAGCCCGGTCTACTGCGTGAACGGAAGCGCCTAGTCCTGCTAAAACCCAGGTCCAGCCGCCAGGACAGGCTCCGGCCTCAAAACAATGGTTGCCCTGCTGTGGAAGTGAACAGCCGGTAAGCAGGCGGGCCATGGTAAGGCTTTCCTGAATCTTAAGGTAGGCTCTGCTTGGCGGATTTTCATGGTCTTCTATAAAGTGCAGGCTTCCGGCCGGTAAAAAAGAAGTGGTCTGGGTACTTGCAATTAAAGTGTGTTCATCAATTAGGGTGTAAAGGCCAATAGGACTCTGAGGAATCTCTACAGGAAATTTACGGTCCTTAAGGTTGATATATGGCAGTTTATCCTGAATAAGCTGGGCTCTTCTAAAACAGGTGTACTGATAAGGGGCCCAGTTTCTCTGTATTTCTTTAAGTTTGCCGGCTGCTTCTCCAATGGAATCAAAGGAGAGCATAAAAGGCTTGAGCATTGTAGTTCTGGCCCAGTATGGAAAGCCGCTTTTAGAGAAAGTTTCTGCGGTCAGACCCTCGAAATATAAAAGATCGCCGTAGAGGGCGGAAGGGGAGTCTGTTATAGAGAATCTTTTCTTTAATTCTGAAAGTAATAGTTCTGTCTGCTCAGGAAAAGGTAAAAAAGCAATTCCGTTTAAATTTCTTATATTCATAGTTATTTAATTTCTGGAAAATCATCATCTTCTTTTTGTGAAAGGTAGTTGATGAATTCTGCCAGTCGGTTTACATCTGGTGAGTATAAAATCTGAAAGCCTATATAGGTGTTGCCCTGGATTTCTTTTACCCACTGGGGTTTGCAAATTAAATTTAAAGGATGGTCATCTGTCTGGCTGTTTGGAGAAATCTTAATTTCATATTCAGAATCCAGGTCTACAACAAGCGGAAACTGATAATGAATTTTACAGCCATTAAGAGAAATATCATCTAAAAGGCCGGGAATAGCGCATAATTCAGGGGCATTAATTCTGCCGATTTCCTTAAAACGTACTTCCTGCCTGTTTGTATAATTCATTACTATATTATAAGGGGTATTAAGATTTGTTGCAATTACAATGAATCATACAAGGCCTGCAGGAAATTATTTAACGCACATGACTTTTCTGGTTTCGTCAAAATCATCACCTATAACGCGAATAAAGTAGAGTCCGCGGGCAACTTTTTTGCCGTTCAGGTTTGTTCCGTCCCAGGTGTAGGTATGTTCGCCGGAGGTGGAATTAGTATTTTCAAGGTATTTGATGATGTTTCCGTCCAGGGTCATGACAATAACTTTAAGTTTGCCCTGTGAGGCCATATTTACCTTTAGAACGGTTTTTTCGTTATTTGTAAGGTTGATTACATTGTTCAAAATTGTAACTCCACCCCTCTGCAATGAAATCTTGTTAAGGCGGAATGACCACAAGTCAAAAGAGAGAAGATTTGAAGCTTCTGTAAGGCGCAGGGCAAATAATGGTGAGGTGTGGCAGTCATAATTATCTGTTTCCGGCAGGTATTCAGGAGAGTGAACAATTGTGACTGGATTTGAACCATTGTTTAAGCCAAAAATGAAAGATACCTGATCTTTGTTCTGCCATTCGTTGTTGAGCTCTGAAACATCAATATTGTATTGAACAGCATTTTCAAAAGCAGAATCACTTGTATCAAAATCTGGACTTGATGTTTTATCCAGACTGTCAAAAACGGTATTTGGAAGAGTTGCCAGGTTGTTGAAATAGGTATAACCGTCAAGCTCCGGCTGCCATACGCGTTTATTTTCGTCCAAATCAGTATTGTACTGGTTTGAAGTGGAATTAGTAACCGGTCGGGCAGAAAGATACATTCTGAAGTTCGGAATATTTGAATTATCATCTCCATCTGTGGTGTCTGCAATTAAAACAATATCATCGCCATAAGGAAGAGTACCAAAGTTAGTCTGATTCTGGCTCCAGTCGTGTACTGCGTGACTTTGTGGTTCAGAATCTGAATATAAGCCTTCAAAAATTGAAAGACTTTCTCCATCACTTACAAAATCAGGATCGTAAGCATATAAAGGATTGATGGAGTTTATGGCAAAGTCCGAAAGGGCATGAGCAGAATACATCTGAATGTAATTTCCAAGATAGTCCTGAAGAATTGTAACCTTTGAACCTGTAAGACCGGTAAAATTATCTTTTGCGGTTTCTTCAAAGGTGATTCCATCTTTGGTGGTATTAGGAGATTCAATTCTAAGAGAAAGAGTTTTTATATCTTCCAGAGTTACATTTCTGTTTAACTGGAAGGTATAAGTTGTAAAATCAGAGTTAGAATGATTATCTACCTTTACTGCTTCAACTATTTCAAGGTCACTGATGCCTGTCCAGTTACCGCCGCTTATCTTTCCAAATTTAATTGCGTAAGGGAGGAAATCGGTCAGATTTCCAGAATTATTCGCGCCGGAATTAGTAGTGTAGGTAAAGCTGTCGGCAATTTCTTTTGTAAAGATGATGCTTAAAAGATTGTTTCCTACAGATGCAAGACAGATGTTGATTTTTGGAGGTGTACGGTCGATGGAAGTCATCTGGCTTGAATGATGAAGTCTGTTTCCGGCAAGGTCGGTAATATATGAGCCTGTTTCATCATAAGAGATGGTAAATTCTGTATCAAAAGTAAGGTCTGAGCTTGGAACATCAAAGGTAAAGTAAGGGTTATCCATTGTTGTAGGAATGTTGTGAGTTTTTTCGTTTCGGTAACCGGTAAAGAAAGATGAGCTTGCTCCCGGATTTATGCCCGTAAATAAGAGGGAAGGTGTAGAGTTTTCGCCAATACCATATTTAAACTTTTCGTACTGATTATAAATTGAACTAAGCCTTATACCGCCAATTATATCTGCAGAGTAACTGCTGTCTTCATCTACCCATTCACGGCCTTCCTTGTATACCCAACCGTAACCAGTTGCCCAGAAAATATCATCTGTGTTCTGGTTATCGCTGATATGCATTTCCAGACGGTCAATTGTAGAACCACTTCCAGTTCCAAGAATTTCAAAATAATCGGCGGGCTGATCCTCGTCCCTTTTCCAGCATAAGGTAAAGTCCGGGGCAATGCAATCCCAGTCACTATAACTGGAAATTTCCATTTCGCTTGTAGTAATCTGGTGATTTTCTGTTGAAGCTCTTTGAAGGAGATTACTGTTTACATCTTTTATTTCTACATAATTTTCAGAAATAAGGCTTGCACTTCCTTCTGGTGCAGAAGAGGATTCAATATAACCAAGCCAGTTATTAAATTCTTTTGAATCAAAGCTGACTGGATTAGCTTCATCAACATAAGCGGCAATGCCAATTCGGATTCTGTGAGTCTGCAGCTTTGTTTCTGAACTGCTGTCTACAGGGAAAGTTCTGTATAAAGAGTGAGGGCTTGTTGAATCATTTTTATTGTAGGCCTCAAGACTTCCGTCGCTTGTTGTGATTAAGCCTGCGATGGTAAGTCCTTCGATAAGTTCTCCGTTAGCAGAGTTTTGTGTAATATCGCCAAAGCTTGGACTTGCCTGAAGGTTATTGTTTCCGTCATCATCAGCATCTGCGGCATCAAGACTGCCGATATCGACTGCTTCTGAATAACGCAGTTCAATAAAGTTATGAGCATCGTAGAAAGCCTGGGATCCGCTTCCTGAATAATCTGTATGAGCTTCGCGGCCGGTAGATACTTGCAGCATAACAGGATCACATTTATCTTCTGTCTGATCGTAATGCTGGTTAAGAGCCATTGTATGTCCCTGGGCTGCAGTAAACAAACCTTCAAAGTAATATAAATCTACGGTAATGTCGTGATGTACTCCATCTGAATCGCAGGAATCATCTTTTGTATTTTTATCTATAGCAAGTTCTGATGTTGAAGCACTACCGTTTGCATCTGTGTTCCATTTTTCTGAACCTTCCTGGACGCGGATATAGAAGCCGTAATAGTCGTCTGAATCCGGAGTCGTTAAATCTTCATTTTCGGACAATAGGTTTTCGCAGTCTGGGTCTGTGTAGGCCTCGCTTATAAGCTGCAAGCTCTGACCGTTATACCAGATTCCACCCTGGTTTTTATTTGCAGCTTCTTCAAGATTTCTGTTAATTTCACCATTTGAGTTTTCAAGAGGCAGATTAAAGGCAAGATAAATTACATCATCGTAGACGGTTTTTGCATATAC
Organism: Treponema sp.; assembly: GCA_016286535.1. GTDB lineage: Bacteria > Spirochaetota > Spirochaetia > Treponematales > Treponemataceae > Treponema_D. The sequence continues at coordinate 11,599 of JAEESZ010000015.1, forward strand.
GATTCGAGGATAGTCAAACTGTACATTAGTATTATTTCCACCGTCTGTGTTACCCATATTTGCAGCGTCTGTAAGACTTGCCGAGGCTGTAAGGTAAGACTTGTTGTCGGTATCGTCTTCTATGTTTATGTTTGAGATTGTGGAATTGAATACCAGGGCGTAAGGAATTCCCCACATATCTTCTGTTGGACTTGAGCCAGAATTAAATACCGGATTAGAGCTGGTGTTATCTGGAATTATGATTGTGCATTTTGAAGTTCCGCCGTCTAAGTCGCTGCCGTTTATGTAAAGGTTTCCTTCTGTTTTAATTGTAGCTCCGCTAAGAGAGCTGAAGGCTGCAGTGTAAGTGCCCGTACTTAAAGGATTTGAAAGGGTGTAGGCTATTGCTCCGCTTTGAGTCTGAGGATAATAGGCAAAACGTGTGTCGCTGCCTGAGTAATTAGCGTCGTCAGCATCATAATTTGTACCAAAAGTTACAAAGTCTTTAGTACAGGTAAGGGTGATGTCGCTGTTTAGGGTAAGTGCTCCATTGTAGAAATAGAAGTTTTCTACATTTACAGAAGAAGCAAAGGTGACTTTCTTACTTGTGTCTATAAATAAATCAGCTGCTATTTCTGCTGTCTCTTCTGCTCTTATGCTTATATCCTTTGTGTTTGCAAGAAGAAGATATAATGGATTTGCCTTTGCGTTTTGACCAAAATAAAGGTTTGAATCTATTGTAAGGGTGTATGCGGGGTTTTCTGTGCCTGCATCTCCACTTCCGGCCTTTTTTACAAAAGTGATAAGGCCTGAATCATCTGTTGTCTGCAGTTTAGCATTTGCGGCAAGAATAAGGTTCTGATTAAAGGTCATTGAGGTCTGGGTAATCAGATTTCCTGAAAGTGTAACATCTGAGTTTACAGTAAGGTTTTCGCACTGGGCTTCCGAGCCTGTATTTGCCGCAATTGTGAAGCCTGAAGCAGAGTTTAGAACTATGTCTTCGCCTGCGGTCAGAATAACGTTACCAGTAAAGGTGTTTTCTCCCGAAAGGCTTACGCTTCCGCTTGTGTTAATGGTAGTTGTTTTGTTTACGGTAAGGGCATCCGGGATTTCTCCATCAGCATCATCGATAAAGGTCAGGTAATTATAAGGGTAGTCCCAGACATCTTCTTCTATTGATGATGAGTAATAGGCAAAAGTTGAGTTTTCGCCATTTATCTTCTCTTCGGCTGTAAGAGTCTGGCCGTCTGCTCCCATAGCCCTTATGGTTCCGTTATTTGTAATTGTACCTGCAGTGAAAGAGTAAGAAGCAAAATCCATTGAGGCAGAGGCGGCGATTGTAAGGCTTCCTGGGTAAGTATCTTCGTCGTAAAGAATATTAATGGTTGAAGTTAAAAGAGGATAGTTTGTCATTACTGAAGGAATGGTAACAAGACTTCCCTTTCCAGGAACAGAAGCAGGACTCCAGTTATTTTTGTTGGTCCATTCTGTGTCTGCTTCTCCGGTCCAGGTGTAGAGGGCATCCAGAAAGTTCCAGTAGTAGTTGTTTCCTGAGTCCCAGGAATTTTTGGTAGTCATGTTTTCAGGGCTGCTTCCATCCATGCCCATGCGCGCGTTATATGCATTAATAAGATTGAGGTACTGTAGGGTTGCGTTATCAAGACTTGCTGCTGTGAAGTTTATGTAGAAGCAGTCATCTTCATCGTCACTTGAAGATGCTGATGATTTTAATGTAAGAAGGTCTCCTGATTCTTCAGAAGTACCTTTAAGGGTAAGACTTTCTGTAATAGTCTGGCTGTAAGAAAAGCCTGCATGGAAGGTGATTGTATATCCTCCAAGATCTTCTGCTGTAAGATTTTCAAAAGTATTTGACTCTGCAAATTCAAGATTGTTTCCCTGAATTGTAAGCCCCTTGAATTTATTTTTTCCGCTGAATAAAACAGAATCTTTTGCAATTATATTTTTTGTAAAGGTCTGGCCCTGAGAAACGTTAACATTCTTAAAAGTACAGCCGTCACAAGCTGAGCTTGAAGAATAAAAATCTCTGTAGGCCTTGATAATCATTTTTGAAGAAGCTGATGAACCTGCAAAGTTTACAGGCTTTTCTGCAGAAGAGGTGTCAAATCTGTATTCGTTCGCAGAAGAAGAACTTGTAAAAGTAACTTCTGCCGAAGTGTTTGCAAAGTGGATGTAAGAGTCATCATCAATAGTCCAGCTGCGGGAATCACTTACAGAAGTACAAGAGTCATCAAAATAAAGATTTGCAGTCTGGATAATGATTCCGGTGTTTGTAAGGTTATTCTTTATATGAGTTACAGCTGAAACATTGATTGTTCCGGCGTTTGTTGTTGCGCCGTTAATTGTTGCAGCCTTGTTCAATGTTAAGCTTCCGTTATTGTTTGCTGTTCCGCTTATTTTTACTGGTGAAGAAAGTGTAACTTTAGTACCGGATATTATGCTTAACTTTGTGGCGATATTAATCTGAGAATCATTTTCAGAAGAAGCAGTGATTGCAGATGCGGAAGAAAGATTTAATTGCTGAGGATTTATAACAGCATCTTCGCCGCAGTAGAGATTTCCGTCCAAGGTAAGAGTGTATGTGCCTGTACCACTTCCTGAAGTACCAGCTTTTGCAAAGAAACTGATTGCTCCTGTGCCTGATGTATTTTTGAGGGTAAGATTTTTTGCTAAAGTAAGGTCACCCTTATAGCTTTGTGACTCTGCTGTAATTACATTACCTGCCAGAGTTACAGCAGAGTTTATGGTAAGGGAATTACATTGTTCAGAATTACTTGTGTTTTCTGCAAGAGTAAAGTCTGACGCACTGTTTAATGTAATGTCATCTGCTGAACTTATGCTTACTCCGCCTGTAAATGTGTTTGTGCCGGATAAGGTTATGCTTCCTGTGGTTTCGAATTCAGTAGTGCCGCTTACAGAGAGAGCCTGACTTATTGTGCCCGAAGCATCTTCTGTAAAGCTGAGATTATTGTAAGTGTAGTTCCAGGAATCTTTTGCAATTGAAGTTCCGTAATACTCTATGACAGATGCAGCACCGTTTGTTTTTGTGCCTGCAGTGATGGTCTGCGAAGAATAACCCTTTAATCTGATCCTTCCGTTGTTTATGATTGTGCCTGCAGTAAAGTTGTACTGTGAAAAATCAATCAGTGCAGAAGCTGCAATTGTAAGGGATCCTGCATAGGTTGATGAGTATTTAAGATCAAGTTCATCAGTAAGAAGAGGATAGATAGTTTTTCCTGCAGGGATAGTAACAAGGCTTCCTTTTCCCGGAACAGAAGCCGGGCTCCAGTTATTTTTGTTGTTCCATTCTGTGTCTGCGTTTCCTGTCCAGGTGTAGGCAGCTCCTAAAAAGTCCCAGTAATAGTTGTTTCCTGAGTCAGAAGAATTTTCAGGAGCCAGATTTACGTGGCTGCTTCCATCCATACGGGCGTTGTATGCATTTTTAAGATTGAGGTACTGAAGGCTGGCGTTATCAAGACTTCCGCTATAGTTTATATAGAAGCAGTCATCTTCATCATCACTTGAAGATGCTGATGATTTTAATGTAAGAAGGCTGGCGGTAGAAGTTCCTTTAAGGGTAAGACTTCCTGTAACAGTCTGGCTGTAAGCTGTGCCTGCAGGGAAGGTGATTGTTTTTCCGCCAAGGCCATCTGCGGTAAGGCTTGTAAAGCTGTCTGATGCCTTAAACTCAACATTTCCTTTAAGAGTAAGGCCTGCAAAAGTGTTTTCTCCGCTGAATAAAACTGCATCAATTGCAATAAGGTCTTTTGTAAAAGTCTGGCCCTGAGAAACGTTAACATTCTTAAAAGTACAGCCGTCACAAGCTGAGCTTGAAGAATAAGAATCTCTGTAGGCTTTTATAATCATTTTTGAAGAAGCTGATGAGCCTTCAAAGTTTACAGGCTGACCTGCAGAAGAGGTATCAAATCTGTATTCGTTCGTAGAAGATGAACTTGTAAAAGTAACTTCTGCCGAAGTGTTTGCAAAGTGGATGTAAGAGTCAGCATCAATAGACCAGCTGCCGGAATCACTTACGGAAGAACTTCCGTCATTAAAGTAAATTTCATCAGTCTGGATTATGCTGCCTGAGTTAACTGAATCCGCATAAAGATCGAGGCGGCTTTCTGCATTGAAAGTTCCTGCATTTGTAAAGTCTCCGCTAACCTTTGCAGGAGAAGAGAGGGTAGCAGTGCTGCCTTCTGCAAGTCTCAGGTCGCAGGCAAAATTAATCTGACTGCTGCTCTGAGATGATATGTCAATTGCATTTGAAGAAGAAATCAGCAGATATGAAGGATTAGCCTTTGCGTTCTGGCCAAAATAAAGGTTTGAATCTATGGTAAGGGAGGATGCAGAGTTTGTGGCAGTAGCGTCTCCTGCATTTTTTACAAAAGTGATAAGACCTGAATCATCTGTTGTCTGCAGTTTAGCATTTGCAGAAAGAGTAAGGTTCTGATTAAAAATCATGCTGCTTTCTGTAATCAGATTTCCGGCAAGCTTTACATCTGAATTTACAGTAAGGTTTTTGCACTGGGCTGTCGAGCCGGTGTTTGCCGCAATTGTAAAGGCTGAGGCAGCGTTGAGGGTGATATCTTCGCCTGCGATCAGAATAACGTTACCTGTAAAGGTGTTTGTGCCCGAAAGCGAGAGGCTTCCGCTTGTGTTAATGGTGGTTGTCTTGTTTACAGAAAGTGCGGTTGAAATTGTTCCTTCGGCATCTTCGATGAAGGTCAGGTAATTATAAGTGTCGTCCCAGACATCCTCTGCGATTGAAGAAGAATAATAGGCAAAGGTTGAATTTGCTCCGCTAGTCTTGTTTGTGGCTGTAAGGCTCTGGCCTGAATCACCCATTGCCCTGATAGTACCTCTGTTTGTAATTGTTCCTGCATTAAAGGAATAGGAAGCAAAATCCATTGAGGCAGAGGCGGCGATGGTAAGGTTTCCTTTATAAGTTGTGTCGTAATAAATATCAATATCGCCGCTTATTGAGCTTAAAAGAGGATATTTACTTTTTCCGGAAGGAATAGTAATAAGGCTTCCCTTACCTGGAACAGAGGCCGGAGTCCAGTTATTCTTATTGGACCATTCTTTGTCTGAATTACCTGTCCAGGTGTAGGCTGCACCTAAGAAGTTCCAGTAGTAGTTGTTACCCGAGTCGGTAGAATTATCCGGTGTCAGATTTTCGTGGCTGCTTCCATCCATGCGGGCATTATATGCATTTTTAAGATTAAGGTACTGAAGGCTGGCGTCAGAAAGACTTCCGCTATAGTTTATGTAGAAGCAGTCATCTTCATCGTCACTTGAAGAAGATGGTGATTTTACTGTAAGAAGATTTCCTGCAGAGGTTCCCTTAAGAATAAGACTCCCTGTAACATTCTGACTGTTTGCAGAACCGGCAGGGAAGGTGATTGTGAAAGAACCTTGCGCATTAAGATTTTCAAAGGAGTTTGTGGCGGCAAAGACTGCGCTTCCTGTAAGGTTTAAAGTTCCAAAAGTGTTTGCTGCAGAGAAAGTTACGTCTCCTGTTGCATTGAGACTTGTAAATGAATTCGAAGCATCAAAGGTTACCTTATTTACGGTTAAAGGCTTTGTGTAAATTGCTGTATTAAGAAAGCGGGCATTTGTAAAAGAAGCTAAATCCTGACCGCCATCAGTATAGGAATTAATCAAGAATTGTCCGCCAGAGGAAGTACCTGTAAATGATGTGTTTGCAGAAGCAGCAGAAGTATCAAAATTATACCTGTTACTTGTAGAAGAACTTTTAAAAGTAATGCTGTTATCGGCATCAAAATAAATATAGGCAGACGCTGAAAAAGTCCAGCTGCCGGTGTCCGTTACATTTTCGCACGCTCCCTTACAATATACAGCGTCACTTTGACTGATGCTGCCGCTGTTTACCAGGTCTCCCTTAACGGTGAGGGGAGCCCCTGATTCAATGGTCAGTGTACCTTGATTTGTAAAGGCCCCGTCAACGGTAAGCTCCTCATTGAGGGTAAAGGTAGCGGTGTTTGTAAAAGTTCCTGCAACATTTATACTTTCGCTGTTATTCCAGCTTCCGGATTCAATTTTCAGATTATAATAGCCGTCATCATAGGCAGTAATGCTTCCGCTTCCGCTTTTATAAATCACTCTTCCCTGACTGCTGTCTATAAGAAGATTTCCAAGACTGTCGGCAATTCTTCCTGTAGAGGTAAAAATCAAATCAGAGTAGTTTGTAAGTCCGTCGCTTTCTGCAAGAATTAAATTGTCAGCTCCAAGAGTGATGGAAGCGTCATGACTTGTGGCAGTAGAAGTTCCTACGGTAAGATTTTTTATTGTGTAAGAAGCAGTCAATACAGGATAGCGGGAAAGACCATCCGGAATAATTACTGCATAAGTTTCGTAATCAGGATAATAAGAAAGGCTTGGACTCCAGTTTTCAGTATCTTCCCAAGAGGTAGAAACGGCTCCTGTCCAGGTGTAATCAAAGTCAAAAAGCCAGTTGGAGTTGTTGCCGCTGTCGCTGGAAAGGAAGGCAACTCTTTCCTGAGAGATTGTTGAATTGCTTATGTCTAAATATTCAGTAACAAAGTTTGTACTTGAGGCTGAAAGTGAGGAAACATTTAAATTCCATGCAGAATCTCCGGTCAGTGTTAAAAGTGAACTTGCTGACGAACCGCTTAAAATCAGTTTTTCGCTTACACTTAAAGTTTGAGAAGCGGCTCCTGCAGGTTTGTTAAAGCTGATGCTTTCTCCGCCAAGGCTTTCTGCTATAAATTGCTGGCAGTTAAGGTTTAGGGCACTTATTTCATTTGAGCTGCTAAGATTAAGCTTTCCTATACTGCTGCTTTTACTGCTTGAAGAAGCTGTAAGACTTCCTCCTGCCATATTTATGCTTCCGCTGCCACTAAAATAAGCCGCAGAAAGTTCTGAACTTCCTCCAGAGGCATTTATAGTTCCATTGTTAATTAAAGGAAGTTCTGTCTCATTTGAATCCTTTGTGATTACAGAAATACCGGTGGTAACGTTTATAGTTCCATTGTTTGTAAAAGGACTTGTATCATCTGTAATTCTATATGTTTCCTGTGTCCAGAAAATATGAGGAACAGTAAGCTGTCCGCTTTCTTCTACAATCAGTTTTCCTGCACAAGGATTGGATTCTGCACCAAGGTCTAATTCTGTATTTATATTTGCAGTACCCTTTACAATAAAAGAGGTTAGTAAATCACTGGTGTAAGAGGAAATCCAGACCTTTTTTGCTGTAAAAGTCTGGTTTTCTTCTACTGTGAGCTGGGCTCCTGAGTGAATTTTTAAGGCTTCTCCTCCAAATGTAAAAGGAGTTTGTAAATTAATATAACCTAAAACTCCGTCAGTGGCAGAAAAGCGGTTAATATCAAATTCATTGCTAACGGTTAAGCCGTAGCTTGCAGAATTACTTGAGATGATGTTTGCAGCCCAGTCTACTTCAGCAGCCCAGTCACTTGCAGTTGTACCGTTTACAACATAAAAATTATCGCAGTCAAGTGCATTATTCAAAGTAAGGTTTACATTGCCGCCCATATAGATTGTGGTAAATTCAAGAGGGCTTGCAGAAGGAGTTTTTATATTTATGTAAGAAGAATCGCTGCTTGTAGTAGTCTTGTATAAATAAAGGTTGTGATCAATTGTGTCATCTATAAAGGAGATTGTAGTTTGACTCAGGTCTGCATCCGAAAAGAATTTTGCTGTTGGGCCAATCCGTAATTCTCCGGAGCTTTGCTTATATTCCTGCTGAAAAACAATTTCTAAAGTCTGGCAAATTAAGGTACCATTGTTTTCAACTGGTAGTGGTAGAGCAAGTGCGGCAGTGGGTATGTCATAAATGACTGTATCACCCTCATTGATGATATATGTGTCACCTGAAAAAGGATTCTCAGGGCTCCATTCCAGGGCTGCTCCGTTATAAGTACAAGTATATGTTTCTGCAAAAAGTCCTTCTGAAAGAGACAGACAGAGCAGAATCAGTAAAGTTTTGAGAAAGTTGAATTTATTAATATGTTTTTCTAACTGCATCATTTTTCTATATATTAACCTTTCAATTATCGGTAAATTACAGATTGCGGTTTAAATAATTATTTTTTGTTTAACTTTTCTTTTTTCTGATATTATATTAATAGTACGGAGGCTTTTATGAAAGTTAAAAATATTGATCAAAAATGGTTACCTTATGTCTACTCATGTTTACTTATAGTGGCAGGTTTGTTATTTATAGTTTTACCTGATTTCTTTTTAAGGTTATTTGTAATTATTCCGGGAATTGCCGCTGTAGCATATGGAATCTTTGTTCTGCTCCCGCTTAAGAATATGGAAGATTCTAATCTAAAGAGGGTAACTCTTATAAAAGGCTGTATTTCCATTACTTTTGGTCTGCTTGCCGTAATTGGTCCAATGGCCGTTGCTGCCGCCGCAATTAAAATTGTTGCCTATATTTTTGCAGTTTCACTGATAGTTATGGCTGTTCTGGGCTTTTATTCAACATCCATGGAAACTTCTGAATCAGATAACCGTAAAAAAGAGATTTTTGAAAACCTTGCCCTGCTTTTAATTGCAGTGATTTTATTTCTCATTTCTCCAAAATCACTTGGCTATGCAATAATCAGAATTCTTGGTATATGTGCAATTGCAGCCGGACTTGTCTGGATTGTCTTCGAAGTGCTTTCTAAAAAAAATGAAATTGTAGTTGCAGACGAAGCCGTTGTTGTAAAAACAGAGGAAGAAGATAAATAAAGACACTATCTTAAAAATATGATACTATAAGGGGCTGCCGGAAGATATCTTTCCGGGGCCCTATTTTTTTTAACAGAATTAGAATTATGAAAAAGACTTTTATTATTTTATCTACATTGGTTCTTGGACTTTCACTTTTATTAACTTCCTGTTCAGATAAGGTTATGGGCTATTCCGTAGTTTTATGGAATATTCCATCTTTGAAGGTTGAAAGCGGAAGTGTCGTACCGGTTTACATTAAATCAAATATTTCTCATGTTTATGTAATTGGAACTCCGGATGGAGAAAAGGCAGAAGTTCCTCTCTGGCAGCTGACAGAGCCTCAGAAAAAATCAAAAATTAAAAACCTGCAGGCTAAATATTCGGCTTATGCAAATACCTATGCAGCAGTAAAGGTTGACGGACTTCCTGCCAGAGCAGAAGCTGTAAATACTGCAAAACAGGTTTACCGTCTTAGAAAGGGTGAAGTAATAAAAATCCTTTACAAATTAAACGGAACCGCCCCAATGACCGGAGGCAAACCTCTTGAAGGTGACTGGTTCAGAATTCTTACTAATAACGGAACCCAGGCCTGCTGTTTCTCTTATAACTTAAATCTTTATCAGGCAGATATTGACGGAAATCAGATTGGCGGCGAAAAAATCGAAATTCAGGAAAATGAAGATACCCTCTTTGAAGACGAAATTGCCCTTAAGACCTGGTATCCTGATTATTACAGTTCAATGATTCAGAGCGGAAGTATTGATCTTGCAAAACTTAAACCTTCTTACAATTTTGCAATAGACACTGTGAATAATAAGGTTACTCTAAACCTTAGTGATATTCATGAAAGCTGGACTTATGACGGTTATTCCCGCTCCGGCGAAAACGAATATGAATTAAAGGGAATTCCTCTTGTAATTATTTATAAACGCAGTAATTTCATTGTAATCCGCTATACCGGAAGTTCAGGAAAACCTCAGGACATAAATCTTGTTATTCTTGATGCAGATTTGAATCAGATTATTGCAGATGAAAAGGCAAGACGTTTACAGGAATACAAAAAGATTTATGATCAGGGACCTGTTTTTGAAAGTGACAGCTATGGAAAAATCACCTTCAATGAACAGGAATCCTTCTACTGGTCAAACTTCAAGCTTCTGGTTCCATCTGTAATTCCAAAGCTTGCAAAAGGCAGCGGAAGCGTAAGTGTTAAATATGTACTTGGAAAAGCATTACAGAATTCTTATGATGGTGTAATTACCTTTAAATTCCAGGATGCAGATAATGAGGTTAATTTCCTCTATAAGATTGAATCAAATGGTTTAAGACTGGAAGATGCAACCGGCGCAAGTTTTAACGGCAACCAGCTTTATTCCCGTGGTTCAAGTCCAATCATAATCTTCTTCAGAAAAAAATAAAGGTAAGTATGGCTTTTGTTCAGTTTTCCAGGGTAAATCTCGCATTTGGCGACAGAGATATTCTTAAAAATGTTTCTATAAATCTGCAGTCGGGCTGTAAGTTTGCATTAACAGGTGCAAACGGGGCCGGAAAATCTACTTTAATTAAGGTTCTTGCCGGTCTTGTTAAAGCAGACAGTGGAAACAGAGCCGTTCAAAAGGATTGCAGAATTGCATATCTTCCTCAAAGCGGACTTACTCATGCCGGCTGTACCCTTATGGAAGAGGCCGACAAAGCTTTTGAATTTGGTTATGAACTTCAAAGGCAGATAGATGCCATTGGCGAGCAGCTGCAGAAGGGGGAGGGCAATACCGATGCCCTTGTTTTACGACAGTCAGAATTAATTCAGCAGCTGGAAGATTCCCTCTGGCACAGAAGACAGGCAAATGCAGAATCAGTTCTTCTTGGTCTGGGCTTCAGCCGTTCAGATTTTGACCGCGATACAAAGGAATTCAGCGGCGGATGGCAGATGAGAATTGCCCTGGCAAAGGCTTTGATGCAGAATCCTGATATTCTTCTGCTTGATGAACCTACAAACTACCTTGATATTGAAGCCAGAACCTGGCTGGAAGAGTTTCTTCAGAATTTTAAGGGCGGTTTTTTACTTGTAAGTCATGACCGCTATTTCCTTGATGTTACCATTAATGAAGTTTATGAACTCTTTAACGGAGAATTAAAACGCTACACAGGAAACTTTTCTCACTACGAAAAAGTAAGGGAAGTTGAATTAAAAACCTTAATTGCAGAATACGAACAGCAGCAGCAGGAAATTAATAAACTGGAAGATTTTATTAACCGCTTTGGGGCTAAGGCAACAAAGGCTGCTCAGGCTCAGGAGTATCAGAAAAAGCTTGAAAAAATGGTAAGAATTGAGATTCCTGAAAGTCTTAAAAAAATTCATTTTTCTTTTCCTCCGGCACCTCACAGCGGCCGCCTTGTTCTTAGAACAAACGGCATCTGTAAGTCTTACGATGGAAAGCGCAATGTTCTGAATAATCTGGATATGACTCTGGAAAATGGCGAACGCCTTGTTGTTGCGGGTCGTAATGGTGAAGGTAAATCAACCCTGTTAAGGATAATTGCCGGCGTTGATAAGGACTTTAGCGGCGAGATAATTCCGGGGGCGGGGGTGCAGATCGGCTACTTCAGTCAGGATAATGCAGAAACCATAAAGGGAAAAGAAAGCATTCTTGATTATCTTGAAGCCCGTGCTCCGCTTGAGCTCATCCCTAAATTAAGGGATATGCTGGGGGCCTTCCTTTTCCGTGGTGATGATGTTTATAAATCTTTAGACGTACTTTCGGGTGGTGAAAAATCCCGCATTGCCCTTTTACAGCTTTTGCTCAGTCCTGTAAATCTTCTTATTCTTGATGAACCTACAAACCATCTTGATATGCATTCCAAGGATGTCCTTTTGTCTGCCCTTAAAGATTTTGGCGGAACGGTGGTTTTTGTTTCTCATGACCGTGGCTTTATAGAACAGCTTGCAACAAAGGTTCTTGAACTTAAGGCCGGACAATACAGATATTTCCCTGGCGGTTATGATTATTATCTGGAACAGACTGTAGAAAAGTCCGCTGCAAAAACCGTCGCTAAAGAAACTGGTAAAATAGAGCTTCAGCCTTCCGGCGATAATAAGCCTGCAGAAGTTTCTTCGGGAAAACTTTCTTACGAAGAGCAGAAAAAACAGGAATCAGAAAAGAGAAAAATACAAAAAGAAGTTAGCAGACTTGAAGATTTGATTGCTGAACTTGAAGAAAAAAAGTCTGCCCTGGACTTAAAGATGGCAGATCCTTCGGTGTATTCAAATGGAGAAAAAGCTAAGGCAGTTCAGAGGGAGCTGGAAGAAATCTGCAGTAAAATAGAAGAGACAACGGCGGCCTGGGAAGAAGCTGCCATGAAATTATAAGAGGGGGCTTTTGTTATGGAAACTGCATTATATCTTATTCCGGTTACCTTAGGAGAAACTTCTATAGAAAAAGTTTTGCCTTCCTATAATCACGAAGTAATTATGGGGATAAAGCATTTTATAGTTGAAAATATCCGTTCTGCCCGCAGATTTTTAAAAAAGGTTGATAAAGAGATTGATATAGATGAACTTACCTTCTATGAATTGAACCGTCATACAGACAGAAAATTTATTGGAGAATATCTTCAGCCTTTGAAGGAAGGTAAGTCTGTTGGAGTAATTTCTGAAGCAGGCTGTCCTGCAATAGCAGACCCCGGAGCTGATGTTGTTGCCATTGCCCAGAAGAAAGGATACAAAGTAGTTCCTCTTGTTGGACCTTCATCAATTCTTATGTCTGTAATGGCCAGTGGTTTTAACGGTCAGTCATTTGCCTTTAACGGCTATCTTCCTGTAGAAACTCCACAAAGAATCAAGGCCTTAAAAAAACTTGAGGCAAAGGTTTTAAACGAAAATCAGACCCAGCTTTTTATAGAAACTCCCTACCGCAACGAAAAAATGTTCGAAACTATAGTCAGCGCCCTGCGCCCGCAAACCAGACTCTGCATCGCCTGCGGGATCACCTGCCAGGAAGAATACATCCGTACCAGGACCCTGGCTGAGTGGAAAAAAGAAAAGCTTCCGCCAATTGCAAAAATCCCCTGCATTTTTGTGCTGGGGCAGTAGGCGGGCCGGCAAAGGTTGCTCGCGCCCGGAAAGGGGATATTTGTGTTAGTCTTGCATAACATTTCATTATAGATATGCTTTTGCTATCCGAAGACAATATTTTTTGTTATACTTTAAAACATGGAAAATCAAACATTCGATTATATTATTATTGGTGCTGGACCTGCCGGTTTAGCTAGTGCTCAGTATGCAGCAAGAGCAGGCTTGAAATGCCTTGTCTTAGATATGGCAGGTGCCGGCGGACAGGTAAATCAGATTACGGATCTTGAAAATTATCCTGGAGTTTTTCCTACAGTAAAAGGACCAGCTTTGATGAGCGTTATGGAAGAACAGGCTAAAAGTTTTGGAGCTGAAATTCAAATGGTCCAGGTTACTTCAATCGACAAATCTGGCAGTAATTATATTGTTACCTGCCGCAATAAAACCTTTGAAGCGCCATGTTTATGTATTGCTACAGGTGCCATTCACAGAAACCTTGGAGTTCCAGGAGAAAAAGAATTTGCAGGAAGAGGGGTTTCTTACTGTGCAGTTTGTGACGGACCTTTCTTTAGAAACAGAAGAATTGTTGTAGTTGGAGGCGGAGATTCTGCCTGCAGCGAAGCAGTATATCTTTCTACTCTTTCAAAGGATGTAAAGATTATTCACCGCAGAGATTCTTTCAGGGCTCAGAAAGCTGTTGTTGATAAAATGCTTGCAGCCGGTGTAGAGCCTGTTTATGATACTGTAGTAAAAAGTATTAACGGCTCTGCAAAGGTTGAATCTCTTACTCTTAAGAACGTAAAAACCGGAGAAGAGTCTACTCTTGAATGTGATGCAGTATTCATTTTTGCCGGAATGCTTCCACAGGCTTCTCTTGTAGAAATGCTTCCTAAAGATGAAGGCGGTTACATCATAACTAACGATAAAATGGAAACTTCAATGCCTGGACTTTTTGCAGCCGGTGATGTTCGTTCAAAATCTTTCAGACAGGTAGTAACTGCTGTAAGTGATGGAGCAATTGCCGCTAATTCTGCAAAAGAATTCTTAGGCTAGGTTTTACTGGAATTAAAATGCAGCTTAAACGATTTTTTACCGCTATATCTTTTTTACTCACTTTGTCCTGCTCTTCTGTTTTTAGTCTGGATTTCTGGTCTCAAATGCCAAATGAACAGCTTGCCCGTAATATTGTAGACCAGATGACAGACTCGGAGCTTCTTTCTCAGACCTTTATGTTTGGCTGGGCTGGCGCTGAACCCGGAGAGCTTTTGTATCAGTGGGTAGAAAGAGGCCTTGGTTCTGTAAAAGTTTTTGGCTGGAATACAGATGATATTCATCTTGTAGCAAAAAGTATAAGCAGCCTGCAGAATTCTGCTGCAAAAAATCGTTTTAAGATTCCTTTGTTTGTTGCTACCGATCAGGAAGGGGGATGGATTCGTCACGTAAAGGGTGATACTTCCATTACCCCTGGTAATATGGCAATTGGAGCAGCCGGTTACCCTGTAGATTCCTGGTACTCTGCTTACTATATCAGCCGTGAGATTAAGGCTCTTGGCATCAACATGAATTTTGCTCCTACAATCGATATTTTTACAAATCACGAATCATCAATTATTGGAACCCGCTCTTTTGGAGAAGACCCTTACAAGGTTGGAATTCTTGGTGCGGCTTTTGCTGCAGGTTCTTCGGCAGCCGGGGTAATTCCTACTGTTAAACATTTTCCGGGACATGGAGATACCAGCCTGGATTCTCACGGAAAACTTCCGGAAATTAATATCACTTCAGATACCTTTAAAAAAAGAGAACTTGTGCCTTATGTTTATTTAATTAAGGAAAAGGTTCCTGCAGTTATGTCCGGACATCTCAGTTTTCCACAAATAGACAGCAGCGGAGCGCCGGCATCCCTTTCAAAATATTTCCTTACAGATTTATTGCGTAATCAGCTTGGTTACGAAGGTCTTATTATTACAGATGACATGATGATGGTCGGTGCTACAATCTATGCCGGCACAATGTCCAATGCTTTTAAAATGGCCCTTGAAGCCGGTAACGATATCATTCTTTCTTCTACAACTGCAAGATTAAACGAAGCCTTGTGGACTTCTAATCTGGATTTAATGAGCGAAGATGCAGACTTTCACGAAAGGGTAAAGGATGCAGCCTACCGTGTTATAAAAGCAAAACTTGAGTATTTTAAGAGCGGCAACAGCGCTCCTTTAAATCCAAATGCACAAAGCCTTGATAAGGCAATTCCAGATAAGGAAGGGGAGGCTTTCTTTTTAGAGCAGGCCTGCCGTTCTGTTACACTTGAAAAGGCTGATTATTTTCCAGTCCTGCCAGAGAATGCCGGAAGGGTTTTGCTGCTGGGTTCTTTGAATTCCTTTTTTGAAGAAGGTAAAAAGCGCTATAAAAATGCCGGTGTTTTCCGATACGGTTACGATCTTGGCCCTAATGAAACTCAATATGCTATAGATAATATTCCAACTTTCATGAATGCTTACGATACAATCATTATCTGTGTAAACAATGAAAATCATGTAAAGATTGCCAATATACTAAAAAATTCTAAAAAGCATGTAATAGTTCTTTCAACTATGTCTCCGGTGCTGGTGGAAAGCCTTTCCTGGGCAGATACAATTCTTCTGGGCTACAGCTGGCGCTGCGACTTTTCTTTTAAGGCCATGCTGAGCGCACTGGCAGGGGAATATCAGCCGGGAGGAATTAAGCCTTACTCTCAAGAATAAAAGAGGGAATTTCTTTTGCTTTTTTATATTTTGCATCGTAGGAATGAACATCAGGCAGAATACCTGCGATGCGGTCATTTTCGCACTGTAACTGAAGTTTAATCATCTGTTTAAAAACGTTCATCAGAGGTTCCGGATCAATTGCCGGGTCTACAAAGTTTATTGTCTGAAGTTCCTTTATAAAATAGTAGCAGCACTCTATTGTAGAAATGTAATCAGGATAAGGCTCTCTTTTAAAAGTAAAAATTGAAGTGTAAGAGCCGGCAAAAGAAACTCTTGGCAGTTTAAGCAAAAACTGGTTATGTTCTATCATCTTTTTGGAACAGAACCAGGTGGCATCAAGAATAATTACCAGCAGGGTTTTGTCTCCAACAAGCTGGGCAAAGCCTTCTTTTTTTGCGGTCCAGGCATCTTCCCCCGGATACATTAAAACCGGAAAATATTTATCGGAATGCATAAGTTCCTGGAAACGTGCGTTTTCTTCAAAATCCAGGCCGACAATAATTTCTGAATCTTTAAGACAGATATGAGCAAGGTTTCCTGTTCCCGTACGCTGTTTTCTGAATTCTTTTGGATGCATTAAAAAAACAAATTTAATTTTTGTATCAAGTTCTTTTGTGTATTTACAAAGACATACAGACTGGGGTTTAAAACATTTGAAACATCTTTCACTCATGCTAAAGAATTTAACATATTTTTCACAGTATTGACAATTATTCTCTGAACGGCATAATTTAAATGATGAAGAATAAAATTTTTACTCCATTAATCTTTTCACTTTGTCTTTTTTCTGCCTGTTCCTTAAAATATACAGAAACTCCTGTTGTAGACAGCCTTGTACCCGAGTTTGTGTTTGAGGATGTTTCAATGAAAAGTTATGAAGATAAGGAAAAACTTTCAGAGGTAAATGCAGGCACCCTGGAGCAGTATAAAAATTCTTCAGAAAGCTATGCCAGGAATTTGAATTTCAAATCTTTTAATAAAGAAGGAAAAGTGAGTCAGGAAGGTTCCTGCGGCTATCTTTTTGCAGATACTAAAAAAGAAAGTTATCAGTTATTTGATGATATTACCATAAAAGATTATTCAGACAATATAAATTTTTATGCTTCAGCCCTGCAGTGGGATGGAAAAAATGAACAGCTGACCAGCGGCAAATCTGGAAATGTAAAGGTAGAAAAAGATGACACTGTTATTGTAGGAAGCGGATTTTCTGCAAGTGGTGTCAGCAGGAGTTACAGGTTTACAGGCTCTGTTTCCGGTTCAATGGGAGAGGAGGCTGCCGAATGAAAAAACTTTTATCTCTTCTGATTTTTATTGCAATCTTTCAGTCTCTGGCCGGCGAAAAAATCTTCTTTTCGGCTGACGGAATGTCGGGCCAGGCTGGTAATAAATCTTCAACTACAGTTCTGGAAGGCGAGGCTTTTGTTCAGACAGAAAGCCTGGAAATTCAGGCTGATTCTATAGAACTTTCCGGCGACAATTACTCCCAGATAAAGGCAAGCGGCAAGGTAAGCGGTAAAGACTTAAAATCAAATATGGAATTCAACTGCGACCAGCTTGTCTATAACCGGCTTACAAAAATTGCCAGCCTGCAGGGAAACGTGTCACTTAAAGATCCTCAGAATGATGTAAGTGCAAAGGCTCAGATTATTGAATACAATCAGAATACCGATATTGCAATCCTTCAGATTCAGATATCTCTCAGTCAGAAAGAAAATGTCTGTACCGGCTCTTATGCCCTCTATATGAAAAATCAAAAATTGCTGGAACTTTCCGGTAATGCCCAGATTACTCAAAACAAAGATACTTTCAGGGCTCAGCATATAAGTTTGAATATGGAAACTCAGGAGATTACTCTTGATGGAAATGTGCGTGGTTCTGTAACTGAATCAAAAGGAGAAAAATCTGATGAAAGATGAGCTTGAAGATTCATTAAAAAATGACGGGAACCACGTTTTAAGAGTTTCCAGTTTATATAAACAGTTTGGTCACAAAAAAGTAGTAAAGGGTGTAGAACTTTCCATGAAGCAGGGCGAAGTTCTTGGACTTCTTGGTCCTAATGGGGCAGGAAAAACCACAACTTTCTATATGGTTGTAGGCTTTTATAAACCTACCCAGGGAGATGTTTTTTTAGACGAGCACTGCATTACAAAACTTCCAATGTATAAGAGAGCAAGACTTGGCATTGCCTATCTTCCTCAGGAACCTTCGGTTTTTAGAAAGTTTACGGTAGAAGAGAATATATGGTCAATTCTTGAAACCCGGCGTGATTTATCAAAGGAAGAAAAAAAAGAAAGACTTGAAAGTTTAATCAGCGAGTTTTCAATAGAAAGAATCCGAAAGCAGAAAGCCTATACTCTTTCTGGAGGTGAGCGCCGCAGAACCGAAATTGCCCGTTCCCTTGCTCTTGAGCCAAAGTTTCTTTTGCTGGATGAACCTTTTGCAGGAATTGACCCTATTGCGGTTGCAGATATTAAGAGTATGATAAGACTTCTTGCCAAAAGAGGAATTGGAATTCTTATTACTGACCACAATGTACGCGATACCCTTGAAATTACAGACCGGGCAATAATCATAAACCAGGGAACTATTATGACCCAGGGAAGTAAAGAGGAAATTCTTGATTCTGAGGTTGCAAGAAAAATTTATCTTGGCGAAAACTTTACTATGTGATTTCTTTAGAAAAGAGCCTTCCTGCAGTTAAATAATGGCATTTGACAACTGGGCCTTCTTGCGTTATTATTAAAAGTAACAATTTTAAATGTATAATGGGAGAAAAAGTATGCCAAACATTGTGTTATACATCATTCTTCCTGTTGTTGGAATTGTTCTTGGATGGATTATTCGCTGGGTTTATGCCAGATTTCAATTAACAGCTTCTGAGCAGAAGGCTGAACGTGTTAAACAGGATGCAATTAGAGAAGCCGAAGCACAAAAAAAAGAAATATTGCTAAATGCTAAAGATGAACTCATTCGGGAAAGAAATCAGCAGGAAAAAGAAAACCGTGACCGACGGGCAGAAGTACAAAGATTTGAAGCTAGAGTAAATAAAAAAGAAGAGTTATTGGATCAGCGTGCTGCAGAATTTGAAAAAAGTGAAAAAGAACTTGCAGAAGCAAAAGTTGCAATGCAAAAAAGAGAAGAAGCTCTTTCTAAACAGGAAGAACTTTACAGAACTGAGCTTGAACATATTTCAGGACTTTCCGCTCAGGAAGCAAAAGATCTTATTATTAAAAACCTTGAGAACGAAGCAAGACATGATGCTCAGGCCATGATTAATAAGATTGAGCAGGAAGCTCAGTTATCTGCTGAGAAAAAAGCAAAAGAAATTCTTATTACAACAATTCAGAGAATCGCACCGGAAACTACCAGTGATATTACTGTAACTACAGTTTCTCTTCCAAGTGATGAGATGAAGGGTAGAATTATTGGTCGTGAAGGTAGAAACATCAGAACTCTGGAAACTCTTACTGGTGTTGATATCATTATTGATGATACTCCTGAAGCTGTAGTAATTTCCTGCTTTGATCCTGTTCGTAAAGAGATTGCAAAACAGTCACTTGAACGCCTTATTTCTGATGGAAGAATTCACCCTGCACGTATTGAAGAAATCGTACAGAAGGTTACTCACGAAATTCAGAATAAGATTTACGAAGAAGGTGAACGATGTCTCTTTGATTTAGGAATTCATAATATGAATCCTGACGGAGTGCGTGCTCTTGGCCGTCTCTACTTCAGAACAAGTTATGGTCAGAATGTTCTTACACATTCTAAAGAAGTTGCCATGGCTGCCAGTATGCTTGCTGCAGAAGTTGGCGCAGACAGAGAACTTGCAAAAAGAGCTGCTGTTCTTCACGATATTGGTAAAGGTGCAGAAAACGACAGTGACCAGAACCACGCAGAAATTGGTGCAGAAATGGCAAGAAAAATGGGAGAAGATTCCCGCGTAATAAATGCAATTGCTGCCCATCATAATGATGTTGCTGCAGAAACAGTTGAAGCAATCATCGTTCAGATTGCTGATGCAATTTCAGCTGCCCGCCCTGGTGCAAGACGTGAAACAATTGATAATTATGTAAAACGTCTTGAAAATCTTGAAGCAATAGCAGAAGGATTTGAGGGTGTAGAAAAAGCTTACGCAATTCAGGCTGGTCGTGAATTACGAATACTTGTAAATAACGAAAAGATTCCTGACGGCGAAGTAAAAGAACTTGCAAGAAATATTGCAAAACAGATTGAGTCTGACTTACGTTATCCTGGAAGAATCAGACTTACTATGATCAGGGAAACCCGTATTGTAGAATACGCCCGCTAAATTTATTGTGAATTAACTTTATTTGTCAGAAAATGACCAATAAAATTAGGAGGTGGACACTTCTTTATACAGAAGTGTCCTTTTTTTTTCTGTATAAAGTATTAATTAAAAATTAAAATTTATATAGGCGGCTATAATGTTGTCGGTATTGTAATTGCCTCTTGGCATGCATTTGTAATAAGCGCCAAGGGATGGAAGGTATTTTGATTTTCCTGAATGGGCAAAATTGTATTCTGCAAGCAGCTTAAAGCCGTTGCCCCAGGAAGTCTGGTCAGCAATATAATTGCCTTCTGTAAAAGTAAAATTGTAACAGATTCCTAGTACGTAAGAAATGCCAAAGGCAAAGCCGTTTTTTGCCGGGTAGATTTTTATTCCAAAAGGAAAATCCAGTAAAAGATGGTTGGAATAATCAGAACCATCTTTTAATAAATCACAAAGAAAATCGCTGCCAATAGAAAAACTTAGCTCTTCAAAAGCATTAAGATTAATGCCGGCATCTGCTCCAAGAATAAAATGTGAACCATTTAATTCTTTGTTATAGTTTTTAATCTCTTCAGAATCATAAAAAATAAAGGCAGACTGAAGTCCGGCATTAAAAGATATAAGAGCTTCCTTTGCATATAAAGTACTGCTTAAAAAGAGTAATAAAAATGCAAAAATAAAAGCAGGTCTTTTCTTCATAAAAGTTTAGCTTCTTACCTTAATAATTGCTCCAAGAATAATAAGGTGTCTTGCAAAGCGGTTGAGGAAAGCAAGGAAATCTTTTCCGTTTCCAATTACTTTAATAATTCCCTGGCTGCCAAGAACATCAGCAAGAACGATGATAACAATCCAGCAAATCATAATGATAAGCATAAGAATTGAATCAATATTTGTAGACATATTTACGAAGAGTCTTAAAAGAAGGAATACACCACAGATAATTTCAATAACACCCATTACAATGCATAATACATTTGCAATGTTTCCGTTGAATACATCATTAATTGCATGTGCAATTTCATCTCCGTTGTTATTCTGAAGTGTCCAGATTCCTCCAACAACGAACATTAATCCTAATGCAATCTGTAAAAGAATTGTTCCGAATGATCTTTTTGTACTTGAACTCATTTTTTTCT
Organism: Treponema sp.; assembly: GCA_016286535.1. Lineage (GTDB taxonomy): Bacteria > Spirochaetota > Spirochaetia > Treponematales > Treponemataceae > Treponema_D. The sequence continues at coordinate 32,563 of JAEESZ010000015.1, forward strand.
CCTTTGTTCAATTAGTTTTTTTATTTTAAGTTTTCAGTCTAGAAGTAAACTACCCTGAAAACCTGAAATACCAGTTTTATGTCCGGAGTAAATTCAAAACCTAAAATAGCTCCTTCATCTTCAAGATATTCTCTTTTTCTTGCCCGCCATTCTTCAAGATTTTCATCTTCGCCTTCCTTTTGAGCCATACCCCAGGTAACGTCATTAAAAGGTATAACGCTAACGTCTGTAATTTCTATAACACAAACAGCATCGTTGTTTCTATTTAAAACAGTATATAATTCGCCTGATACTGGAAGGGGCTCATTATCAATCTGGAAGGTTGCATAGCTTGAGAAAAAAGCAGTTTTCTTTTTTCCTAAAACAAGTGATACAAGTTCATCGGCAACAAAGCCCTTTGCTTCAAATTTTAAGTCTCCGGCGCATTTATCTTCTGGAGAACGACCGGTTTTTCTTAAAAATTCATCCCAATACTGATCAAGTTCCTGTTCTGTCATGCTTATTTTTGCCTCTTATAATTTTTTTGCCAGATAAATAATAAATCCTGTTATAAAAAGCAGGAAGGGAAGGGTTACACAAATCAATTCTGAAAGAGGAATATTAAAAAGAAGGATTTTTGAATGTGCCAGAACTCCAATTTTTACCAGCAGTTCAAAAACTCTGGCGGCATAAAGGCATAAAAAACCAGAAACCATGCACATCCAGTAGGCGTCTCTGTTTTTTGACATTGTAAGAATTGCAAGAAAAGCTACAAGACCGCCAATAACAAGCTGAATTATGAATAATAAAATTTCAGAACTCATAATTATTCCTTTTTGTTTTCTCCGTATTTAAAAGGTGAATTTTTTAAGCAGGTAAAAACACCCTTATCTGCATTAAAAGGGACTATAGATTTTTCATTCCAGTCCGGGTTAAATAATATTCCCAATTTAAGGCAATGTAAAATAAAATCGTCATATTCTTCCTGAGGAATTTTTGGGATTAAGTATGGGCCCTGGCGGGTAAAATATCTGGTAAGAACTGTGTCGTAAATGAACCAGTCTTTTTCTTCTCTTTCCTGCAGGGCTGCTATAAGATTGTAGATTGAGCGGGCAATTGCAGCTTCAAGGGCAAAGGGAAGTTTTGTGCTTTTTATGTTGAGCTTGTCGTTTATAAGTTCTTCTTTTACGGCCAGAAGGTAAATTGTGTCGGTCCAGGGAAGGGGAGGGCACAGTACAATGCAGTCTGTGTCCATGCAGCTTTTTGACTGCGAAAAATTAGACCATGGAATGTAAAAGGAGGTGCTTTCGGCAGAAATTGTAAGGCCAGCCTGCAGGGCATCTCTTTTACTTGAAAAATAAAATACTCTTCTGTTTGAAAGGAAAAGCGAGGAAAGGGCTTTTCCTACGCGGCAGGAATCTTCGCAGGTGAAAGAGCCCACTTGCGCGCGGCAAAGGGTGTTTTTTAAAACTGTAAATGCGTTTTTACCATCCCAGCCTAAAATTGCCCTTCCGTTTTCTTGAAAGCAGTCAGTAAGCCGCTTTGCTTTTTTTGTATAAAGAAAACAGTTTCTGGCCCTTGTAACAGGACCATAGAGTTTGTAGATTTCGTTATAATAGCTTTCTTTGTTCATAAACTAGTTTATCTCAAAAATAATTTTATTATCTTTTATATCGGCAAGAACCTTTCCGCCCTTTTCCAGTTTTCCAAAAAGAACTTCATCAACAAGTTCATTTGCAAGCTTTTCTTCGATTGTTCTTGCAATGTTTCTGGCTCCGAATTCCTTTGAATAACCTTCGTTTGTTAAATATTCAAGGCAGGCTGGGCTTGCGCTTAAGACAACTTTTTTAGCCGCAAGTCTCTTTGCAAGTCTGTCCACTTCTTTTTTACAGATTTTTAGGGCAACTTCCTTGTCCAGGAAATTGAATGGAATTACAGCATCAAGGCGGTTTCTGAATTCCGGTGGGAATTCTTTATTAACGGCTTCGGTAAGGGCAAGCTGAGTATCTTCAGATACTTCTGCTCCAAAACCAATGCCAGGGTGCTCAAGATCTCTTGCTCCCGCGTTACTGGTAAGAATTACAATGCAGGAACGGAAATCTGCCTTGCGGCCCTGATTATCTGTCAGCTGTCCGTAGTCCATTACTTGTAAAAGGATGTTGTAAATATCTTCATGAGCTTTTTCAATTTCATCGAACAAAATTACGGCATGAGGATTCTTTCTTACATCTTTTGTAAGCTGTCCCCCTTCCTCAAAGCCAACGTAACCTGGAGGTGAGCCGACTAAACGGCTTACTGTATGTTTTTCCTGGTACTCACTCATGTCATAACGTAAGAGTGGTTCCTGAAGAATATCTGCCAGCTGTTTTGCAAGCTCTGTTTTTCCGCAGCCGGTTGGACCAACAAATAAATAGCAGGCCTCAGGTTTTTCCGGATTCCTGAAGCCGGCACGGGATCTTTTTACAGCCTTGCTTAAAGCTTGAATTGCATTCTGCTGGCCAAAAATCTGTGCAGAAAGATTGTCTTCTATGGTTCTGAGGGCTTCCTTCTCGCTCTTGTTTCCGCTTTGAACCGGAAGTTTTGTTATTTTTGCGGTCACCTTTCGCAGAATATCGCTGGTGACTACAGGGCGGTAGGAATCCATTTTTGCCTGCAGAGGAAGATTTTTTGTATTTCCTTCAAAGCCGCCGGAAGATTTTATGTGAGTCCAGGCTCCTGCTTCATCAATTAAATCAATTGCCTTGTCAGGGAGTCTTTTATCCGGCATGTATTGAAGTGAAAGCCTTACAGCTTCTTCCAGAGTGCTCTGTTTATAGGTAACGTGATGAAAGTCTTCAAATTTTGCTTTTAAGCCCTGAAGGATTTTTACAGTCTCTTCTGAGCCGGGTTCCTTAATATCTATTTTCTGGAAACGTCTTGCAAGAGCCCGGTCCTTTTCGAAGTTTTTCTGATACTCTTCAAAGGTTGTTGAACCTATGAATTTTACTTCGCCGGTTGCAAGAACAGGTTTTAAAAGATTTGCTGCATCCATCTGTGTGGAACCATTTGTACCGGCTCCCATAATCATATGGATTTCATCAATGAATAATATGCACTTCTTTTTCTGTTTAAGTTCGTCAATTATGGAGTGGAGTCTTTCTTCAAAATCTCCCCTGAATTTTGCGCCCGCAAGTAAAAGGCCAAGGTCCAGACTGTAAAGGGTAAAGCCTTTAAGAGTGTCGGGAACTCTGCCTTCCACAATTCTCTGGGCCAGCCCCTGGGTAATTGCAGTTTTACCAACGCCGGCATCTCCTACATGAATAGGATTGTTCTTTGAGCGGCGGCATAATACCTGAATGGTTCTTTCCAGTTCTTCTTCACGGCCAATTAAAGTATCAAAGAGTCCGTCTTTAGCCATCTTTGTAAAATCAACACAGAAGCGGTTAAGCCCCCCCTTGTTATTTGAAGTAAGTTCTTCAAGTCCTGGAGGAGTCATCTTGTTATCATTCTGTTTTCTTGGCTGCGAAGTTCTTGCTATGCTTTCCTGCAGCTTAAGCTTATTTACGCCGTTTGTTTTTAAAAAGTAGGAACAGTAATTGTTCTGCTCTTCAATCATGCTGACCAGAATATCAGAAACATCAATAAAATCTTTGTCTGCAGAAATACAGTGGAAAACTGATCTGTTCATTACGGCCTGAAAGCCTGCAGATTCAACCGGAGTTTTTAAGAGTTCTTCATTTTCTGTATTTGAAACAACCGGTAACTGGGTGGTTAAATAATTGTAAATATCAGTTTTAAGATTTTTTACATTTCCCCCCGCGCTGGTAATCAGGCTTACAACCGAATCCTCGTTAATCGCGCAGGAAAGAATATGTTCAGGTGTCAAAAACTGGTGGTGAGACTGCTTTGCTTCTAAAAGGGCATCAGAAAGAACTTTTGCAAGGACCGGAGTAACCCTCATCTGTTTAACTGATGCTTTTGCTTTATCGTCTTTACTCAACTTCTACCCTCAAAGGAAAACCCTGCTGGCGGGCAATTGATTTTGCCAGTCTGGCCCGTGATATAGCAATATCAGCCGTATATTCTCCTACGATAGCATTGCCTTCGTGGTGTACGGTCTGCATAAGGTTTGTTGCTTCTTCGCGTGATTTATTGAAAACAGAAATTAAAACTTCTACTACAAAATCCATGGTTGTAAAATCATCATTATAAAAGATGACTTTTCTCTGGGGAGGAAGTTCAATTTTGATATCTTCTGCAATATCGCTGTTTGAATCATTTACAGAATTAAGAAAGTTTTCCATATTATAAATATAGCATTTTTTTGCTTAAGCGTCATTAGTCACTTAATTTATCAGGTTGATTTTAGCTTCTGAGTGAACTAAAATGGAAATTATGAAAAAGAAATTAAAGATAAGTATTAAAAATGATGCACCGGTTACAATTGCCTTTGCGGTAATAAGTATAATCCTTTTTTATGTAGATATTCTTCTTTGTCATGGCCGCATGGCAACAGCCCTTCTTTCGACCCCGACAAATTCCAGCGGACCAAATCCTTTTGTTGCCTCTGATATATTCTCTTATTTGAAAATATTCTTTTATGTTTTTGGAGCAGAAGATATATCCCTGCTTCTTTGTAATTTAATCTTTTTGCTTTTGCTTGGCGCAACTCTGGAAGATTATTATGGTTCTCCTTTAATTTTAATCTGCTATATAATTACCACAGTTTTTTCCGGGGTTTTAAATGCCCTTCTTTGTTACGGCTCTGTACAAGGCTGTTCCTGCCTTATTATGATGACAATCTTCTTGAGTGCCTTTATGAGCGTTTCAAAAAATAAGGCTCCGGTTTCAAGTTTTTTTGTACTTGTAATCTATATTGTTCGTGAATTTATGCAGAAAAATGCCAATGGAATAGTCGGCATGTTCATTGTTCTTATTGCAGGTTTATGTGGTGCCCTTGTTGCCTTTATCCTTGCACCTCTTGTCAGTGCAAATGCAAAAAAGAATAGCAGGGGACTTTTGAACAAGGCAGAAAAGGTACGTGAAGAAAAAAAGCCTTTATTTAAAAAGGAAAAGGAATCTACTACAATCATTAGAAAAAAAGATGATGATTATGATGATGGTCCTTCTGATGATGATACAACTGTAGTCGGAACCCTGCAGTTTTAGTTCCTGCTGCAGGCTATGAAAGAAAGAACCTATCTTGCAATCGATTTAAAATCTTTTTATGCCTCTGTAGAATGTCGGGAGCGCCTGCTCGATCCCCTTACAACTAAGCTGGTCGTGGCAGACAAAAGCCGGACCAGCAAAACTATCTGCCTTGCGGTAACTCCTGCCCTTAAAGCTTACGGGCTCAGCGGACGGTCGCGGCTTTTTGAGGTTGAGGCTAAGGCCCGCGAAATTAAAAGACAGACGGGCAAAGAACTTGAATATATTGTGGCGCCTCCCCGCATGGCCCTTTACATTCAGTATTCCACCCGCATTTACAATGTTTACCTGCGTTATTTTTCGCCCGAAGATATTCACGTTTATTCTATTGATGAAGTTTTTATTGATGCGACCAGCTATCTTTCTTTTTATAAGATGACAGCCCGCGAACTTGCGGTTAAGGTGATTCGGGATGTTTTGAAGGAAACCGGAATTACTGCAACGGCCGGAATTGCGCCAAACCTTTTTTTATGTAAGGCTGCCATGGATATTGTTGCAAAGCATATTCCTGCAGACCAGGATGGAGTTCGGATTGCAGAGCTTGATGTTATGGGCTTTCGCCGCCAGCTCTGGAATCATCAGCCGCTGACAGACTTCTGGCGGGTGGGACGGGCTATGGCTCGCAGGCTCGATAAATATTTTATCCGTACAATGGGAGATATTGCCCGCACTTCGCTGGAAAATCCCCGGCTGCTTTTTAAGGAGTTTGGAATTGATGCGGAGATTCTGATTGATCATGCCTGGGGACTTGAGCCGGTTGGTATGAAGGACATAAAAAACTATAAATCCGAAGCAAAAAGCCTTGGAAGCGGCCAGGTACTTCATGAGCCTTATACTTTTGAAAAAGCAAAAATCATTGTTAGGGAGATGGCAGAACAGCTTGCCCTGGATTTGTTTAAAAAGGAGCTTGTGGCTTCCTCTGTGACTCTTCAGGTTGGTTATGATGTAGAAAGCCTTAACCTTAAGGATTTTGATGGTGAAGTGGTGCGGGATTTTTACGGCCGCGAGGTTCCAAAGCCTGCTCACGGGACTGCCTCACTTGGCTCAGAAACAAATTCTTCTCGTGCTATAATTGATGCCTTTCTTGGGATTTTTGAAAGGACTGTAAATCATGCCTGGCTGGTACGCCGTGTGAATATCACTGCAAATAATACAAAAGCTGAAAGCCTTCGGCAGCCGGGACTTTTTGATGAGATTGACGAAAAAGAAGGCGGCCTTAATCAGGAAAAGGAAAAGAATCTGCAGAAGGCCAGGCTTGAGATTATCCGCAAGTTCGGAAAGAACGCAATTTTAAAGGGAATGGACCTGGAAGAAGGGGCTACAACAATAGACCGCAATTCACAGATAGGAGGGCACAAGGCATGAAAACGTTTGGATTTCTGCACTTATCCTAACTACAATTTCCATTGCACTATAAAAGTCACTCTTATAAAAAAGCTATAACTACAGCGTTACGGGTAAATATGGAAAATGGATGATGGTTCATTATCTGAATTTCTTGGATTACCAAGATAAATTTTGTGGCAAAATATCACCCATATTACTTACTTTATTACCCATGTGTGATATAATCATCATGGGTGATAAAGTGAATAATCAATTACATGAATTATTAGATGAACTCCGTTCTTATGATACTGAACGTGAATGGTTTGAGTTTAAGGAAAACTGGTTTGATCAGACTCAGCTTGGACAGTATATTTCTGCTCTCTCAAACAGTGCAGCAATTGAAGGTCGTAAGAATGCTTATTTTGTCTGGGGAATTCATAATGATACACATGATGTAACAGGCACAACTTTTAACTGCAACATGGATATTAAAAATGAGCCTTTAAAACATTTTCTTGCACGACAGATTTATCCGGATTTAAATTTTAGTTTTGAAGAAACCAATTATGAGGGTAAAAAGGTTGTTGTTCTTACTATTCCGGCTGCAAGGACAGTTCCTACAAGTTTTGATAACGAACGCTTTATACGAATTGGCTCAAGTAAAGAAAGCCTCAGAAAGTATCCGGAAAAGGAATCTTATTTATTTGATGTCCTTCGACATGGTTTTCCTACAATTGAAAACACACCATCTAAGTATCAGGATTTAACTTTTGAGAAACTTTTTATATATTATGGAGCAAAAGGTCTGAAACTTAATCCTGATAATTTCAAAAAGAACCTTAATCTTCTTACAGAAGATGGAAAATATAACATTCTTGCACAGTTGCTTTCTGATAATTCTCAGATTCCGTTAAGGGTTGCCATTTTCTCAGGAAAGACAAAAGCAGATAAAATGTATTCTATCCGCGAATTTGGTTACCAGTGTATTTTGTATACACTTGATGAAGTGCTTCGTTATGGAGATGTGCTGAATATTCTCCAGGCAGATGAGAAAGATAGAGTTGTAGAACGAAAAGAAGTTCCTTTGTTTGAAAATGATGCATTTCGTGAAGCTGTTATAAATGCATTTGTCCATAACAAATGGGTAACAGAAAATGAACCAATGATTACTGTTTTCTCAGACAGAATTGAAATTCTTTCAAGAGGTATATTGCCTCCAGAACAAACACTTGAAGGATTTTTTAGAGGTGAATCTATTCCTGTAAATAAGAAACTATCAGAAATATTCTTACAGCTTCATATCAGCGAAAAAACTGGCCGTGGTGTTCCGAAAATTACCAGCACATACGGAAAAAGTGCATACGAATTTCATGAAAACTCTATTGTTGTAAAAATCCCTTTTAATTGGATTAACAATATGGGTGATAAACTGGGTAATAAAACGGGTGATAATTCACAGCTTAATAATACCCAGTCCAAGATTTTTTCAGAAATCCGAAATAATCCAAATATTACAAAAACTCAAATTGCACAACTGGTTGGAGTTGGAAAGACTACCGTTGATAATGCAATTGCAGTTCTCAAACAGAAAGGTTATATAAAACGCTCTGGTTCCAATAAAACTGGTTTCTGGGAAATATTAAATGCAGGAGAATAAAATGAAAAGAATCGTATTGTTTTTTTTATGTATGATTAATCTCAGTTTCTTATTTGCTCAAAAATTTGAAGTCACCAAAGAAATTAAATTCGGACAGCCAATCAAATATTATGAAAACTGGGATCCAGTAGAAGGTGGAAATCCTGGTATTTATCAGATGCAAAGCTGGAAAAATCAGTTGATTCTATTTGATACAGATAATCATTTATATTTTAATTTAGAAAATCCAAATCAGAAAAGGGAATATAAGTCTTTATATAACATTCTTTCTTTTTCCCAGAATGATGAGATACTTGTCTTAGGCGAAAAAGGTTCTATAAATAAAATTGATATCTATACAAAAAGCAAAAATATAACCCAACCAGATTATTCTATTGATTATAGTGATGTAAAAGATAAATTTAGTTTTTCTCTTTATTATACTGAAAATAAACTTTTTTCAAATGGAAATTCTGGTTTGATATATTGGGAACTTCTTCCAGATGGAAAAACAAAGTTTCATAATACTACTCAAACAAAACAAGAAATGGAAAATGGTCTTGCTGAACATTTAGGATTAAAAAAAATTGGCTCTCAAAAATATTTTGGTGATAATTGTATCAATGTAAAAAAAGCTCCAAATTTTGCTAATTATTGGAAAAATATAAGTATCAGGAATGAAAAATATGAATGGCTTTCTAAAAGTTTTTCAACTGCGTTTAGCTATGAGGGAACCGATAAAAAAGGTTTATCATATTATTCTGCTATTGGTAATGGCTTTAATATTAATTTATCAACTCATCCAGAAATACCATATGAATTTATTGTAGCAGTATTAGATCCTTGGACTTATGAAGTTTATATATGCGAGTTACCTGCTGGGGATTGGAATCCTGTTCGCAATTCAAACGGTCTTATTGCAATGAATAGTTCTTGTATAGATTTTGAAGGAAATTTTTATTTGACCGACTGTAACAAAGAAAAAGGCTGTTATGAAATCAAAAAGCTCAGTAATGACTGGATAAAACAATATGATTTTTATAAACGAGAAATCGGAATCATGAATACAAATCACATTCCACTTCAAAATGAAGCAAAACTTTCTGCTGAAAATAATGGCTATAATTTTGATCATGAATACTTATGGATATTAGAACATCAAGACGATTGGTGCAAAGTTCGTAAAGTAGACGGCCGCGAAGGTTGGGTAGAAACCAAATACATCAATTTTGATAATCAGGATTCAGCTTCATCAACAAACGTAGCTGTAAGCAAAGTAATGACTTGCAACGACAATCTTCGTCTTCGCTCTCAGGAAGCAACATCAAGCAGTGTAATCACAACCATGCAAAAAGGCACAAAAGTCAAAATCCTGAAACTTGGTAAAGCAGAAACAATCGATGGCATAAGCAGTAACTGGGTACAGGTAGAAGTTCTTTCCGGTGCAAAAGACAAAGACAGTAAAGAAATAAAATCGGGAACCACAGGCTGGTGCTACGGCGGATATTTGGATTAAGGTTTGAATATGAAGAAGAGACTTTTACTTACAGTAATTATTCTCGCAATGAGCGTTTTATGTTTCGCTTTGGAAGTGGAAAAACTTGGAGAAATAAAAGATATATATTATAGAGATGGTATCGCAGGTGGACCCGGAAGTCCAAATGAGCTTGCCATAAATGAAGTTGATAACACAATAAAAATCATTAATAGCACATCTGATTTTACTTATTATGATTTGACTACTCTGGAAGGTGTCAAAAAAACTGAATATCGGAATACCTTTGGTTTGATGCAAATTGAATTGGGAGATTTCGATATAAGTTGCCATAGTGATGTTTTAATTCTGGAAAAAGACAATGAACAGATTCAATATATAGCCGGATATGAAAATATCAAGTCTGGAATCAGTTTTATTCTCAAAAAAGATAATGGCTACATAATTTATTATGTCAATGAAGATGGATTTCCAAGTGCTGTAGATACCACCGGCCGTATCTATTCAGAAGAAGAAGCAATGGCATATTTGAAAAAATATGACCCGGAAAAATACGAGCAGAGCAAGAGAACTTCTGGTGAATTAGAACTCTACAATGATTTTATTCGCAATCGTGTCCTTATCTGGGGAAAAACTCATTACATGAAACACAATGTAATGGTGCAATATGACCTTCAAGGAAATTATTATTTTATGCAAGACTTTGGAAGCCTTGGTTCTGACATTGGATGTTACTTTAATGATAAGTGTATTTTTTACAAATTTACTGAAGGATTAAATCCATACTCTGAAATAATCAAGAACTGTAAAGATGATGATTATTATAGCTCCAGCTGGTATCTTGGGTTTGGCGGTAACATCTACTATTACGTTACCGGCAAAGAGTATACCGAAGTCTTCCGCATCCGCCGCACCTGGGGTGATCCAGATTTTTATGCTATGGCCATCAACGGCTACACAGACGACTCTTACGGCCAGTACGTAAACAAGGTTCTTCCAACTTTGAGCAAAGCAGAACTCCGTCTTTTGAGAAATACAATCTTTGCCATCTATGGCGTTCACTTTAAAAGCGCAGACCTTTCAACTCATTTCAACAAACAAGTCTGGTACACAGATGAAGGCAAAACATCTGGTGAAGTGATGCTTCCGGCGCATCGTCAGAAGCTTGTTGAGATGATACAAAAGTTAGAGAAATAATCAAAATCTATCTGGAGTTAAAAGAAATGAAAAAGACATTCATATTTATAACTTTACTTTTCATAAGCACATTTTTATGGTGTCAGAATGTTGAATTTAAAAAAATTAAACAATTTAAGAATGATAAGGCATCTGTTTATATTAGAGAAGAAGTAAATCCTCAGGATGATATTACTGGTAACGATATCTTTTTTGATGCTGATGGAAATTTTATGATTTATCAGCGTGACAAGAAATTGATGCTTTTCACCAATAAAGATTTAGAGATTGAAACACAGATAAAAATTAATACAGATACATCTTTGCAGACTTTCCAAACAATTGAAAATAATATTTTTATGGGAAACCATACCGAAGCATTCTATTTTAATAAAAATGGTTCTGAGTTTTTTCGAGTAAATATTTATTCAATATTAAATAAGCTTAATGGAGGGGACAGTAATTGGTTCACTGATTGTTATTATGATGAAGAAAAAGATATTTTGTTTTTTACATACCCTCATAATTCGGTAAACAGCATAGTAAATCCTTCTTTTGATGAAGTTCAGAATCAGAAAAATTTCCGTAATGCAGAAGAAACAAGTAAACTTCTTAAAAATGGAAATTATGCTCCTCATCTGACTTTAGATTCAGATAATGATTTATATATTGATGGAGTCAGATGCAGATGGAATGCAACAGCTTATGAAACTACAGATTATGTAATTACTCTAAATAACAAGCGTAAAACTATTAGGGTTTTTGACAGAAAAGAAAGTGAGGTGTTAAATTACACCATTCCTGAGAATGAAACCGAAGAATCCATCACCTATCATCCAAACGGCGACTGGTATTTCCTGACTATAAACTGGACAACAGACACGCACACCCTTTGGCGAATCGAAAATACCTGGGATTCACAGTGGCGCGAGCAGTGGAATAAAGAACACATCAATTTTGATAATCAGGATTCAGCTTCATCAACAAACGTAGCTGTAAGCAAAGTAATGACTTGCAACGACAATCTTCGTCTTCGCTCTCAGGAAGCAACATCAAGCAGTGTAATCACAACCAT
>JAEESZ010000016.1 GCA_016286535.1 Treponema sp.
GCAGAAGTAAAATATAAAATTTCAGAAAACTTTTCTCTTCTTTTTGAAAGTGATTTTTTAATTATGCTTAAGTCAAAGGGACCGACAGGCTTGTATGAGAGTTACTATAAGGAAAAGTGCGCTCTTTTTGAAAATCCTGATGACTGGAATGTAATCGGGCAGAATTCTGCTAACAGTATTTTTGAAGTGGCTTTTACAATTGGCTGTATTTTTTATTTAAAATAAAAAAGCCAGGAAACTGATTTAGTAACCTGGCTTTCAATTATCATTTACAAAAAACTAATTATTCAGCTAAAAGAATTGCCTGTTTTGTAAGGTCTAATACTTCAATTGAACCGTCTAATGTCTGGCCTGCTTTAATCATACCATAAGCACCTACATAAGCCTGTGCAGCACCTGATTTTCCAAGTTTGTCAGCATCAATACTTACTTCTGATTTTGCAGTTACTCCTTCAGAATCAAAAACATGAGATGAAGATACTGTGCTTTCATCGTAAGCTTTTACTGTATAATCTCCATTACTTTCTTCATCAACATCAAAAACAATTCCGAAAGTACCTTCAGTTGCTAAACCTGAAATTGTTTTCCATGTTGCAAGTTCAATTTCATATGGAGTGAGAGTATTTGCATCGAATGTAGTTTTTGTTATTGCTGAACCAGTATCCTCATCACCTGTCCAAGCTCCAAAATTCATTTTTCCCATATCTTCTTCTACAATATTTGCAAAATATGAAACATAATAACGAACTTGTGTAGCTGAATAAGCTTGAACTCCAATTACACAGAAGTTCCAGGTACCATAGTTAGAAAGTTTATTACCCTCTTCATCTTTGCCTTTATTCTGAGAAACGTTAAATAAAACTCCAAGATTTCCAACTGCCGCACTTTGGTTTGAAGAGGTAACTAAAGATTCGTTGATACCGTTATTTATTTTAACAAGGGCAGCTATATCGCTGTGTTTTGTCAAAAGTAATTTTCCACCACGAAGATATTCTGTTGCTGATTCATTTGTTACATTATCAATAGTCCAGGTTCCAAGTCCTGAATAATATGTTGCATCATTGTATTTAAAAATATCTTCACCAATAGTTTTCTGCAGGGCACTAGTAAGTGACCAGTTACATCCACTAAATAATACAGCGGCACAAAGAGCGGCTGCTCCAAATAAAATTTTTTTTGTCATTTTCATTTAAAAAACTCCTAAACGATTTTCCGCCCCGAGGGGCTAAAAATATTTGTACAGCAATAAATCAACGATTTAGTTTTTTTGCTGTATCAAACTTTTGTTCACAGTTTATAACAACTATTTAATAATTTATACCATTTTTCCTCTAGTTTCAATAAATTTTTATTTGCAAGAGATTATAAAACAATAAGAATTTTCTTATCTCTTTCTCATTTTTGTCAAAAGTGATTTTTTACGTCTATATTATGAATGAAAGTATAGTTTGAAAAAATGCGCGAGCAGGGTTCGGCTTTTGCGGAGCGTTGAAGAGTATAAGGCCCGTTCTTTCTGTAAAAAAAACGCAGCGAAGCTGGCTCTTCTCGGCGGAGCATAAAGCCGGTTCCTGTGGGAGCATTTTTTCAACTGTGCAAGGAGATGATATGGACTTTTTCATAGCAAAAAATAGTGATAAAATACTGAATGGTCACTTGCAGAAGACGCAAAACACAATTTGCAATGGAAGAGGCAGTATATGGAATGGGAAAGACAAAGAGTTTATGATTTTGAGGCAGGCAGGGAAAAAGGCCTTGAAAAGGGCCTTGAACAAGGGGCAGAAAATAAGGCCGTTGAAGCTTCCATAAATCTTTTGAAAATGAATGTATTAACTCCCCAGCAGATTGCCCAGGCAGAAGGGCTTCCTTTAGAAAAGGTTCTTCAGCTGCAGGCTCAGCTTTCCATTTAATATCTTTTTTATACAATTTCCCAGTTATTTTTTACAACACAAGTCTTACTTTATCGAATATACTAAAAACATTATAACTTTATCTCAAATTGAGAGGTGTATATGAATAAATTAGGCTTTGGACTTATGAGACTTCCCTGGTCGGAAGATAAAACCTGGAATAATGTTGACCTTGAAAAAACAAAGCAGATGATTGATGCCTACATGAATAATGGCTTTTCTTATTTTGATACAGCCTGGGTTTACCACGGTGGAGCATCTGAAAAAGTTTTTGGAGAACTGGTTGCAAAACGTTATCCCCGCGATAGTTTTGTTGTAACTACAAAAATGCCTCTCTGGGATGTAAAAGAAGAAGCTGACCTTGACCGTATTTTTGAAGAACAGCTGAAAAAATGCTGTGTAGAATATTTTGATTATTATTTTTTGCATGCCATGGGAAAGGAGCGCTTTGAATATGCAGAAAAGCTTCATGCTTTTGAATGGATGCAGAAAAAGAAGGCTGAAGGAAAAATCAAACATCCTGGTTTTTCTTTTCATGACAGTCCTGAGGTTCTGGAATGGGCCCTGGAACGTCATCATCAGGAAGTTGAGCTGATTCAGCTGCAGATAAATTACATTGACTGGGAAAGTAACGATGTTGCAAGCCGCCGCTGTTATGAAATAGCTGCAAAAAAATATAATAAACTTATCTCTGTTATGGAGCCTCTTAAGGGTGGAAATCTTGCTTCTGTAACTCCAGCTGCTGCTGATTTGCTTAAGAAAAGTCAGCCGGATTTAAGCATCGCTTCCTGGGGTATCCGTTATGCAGCCTCTCTGGACAATATTCTTGTTGTTCTAAGCGGTATGTCTAATATGGAACAGCTGGAAGATAATATGAGCTACATGAAAGATTTTAAGCCTCTTTCCAGTGACGAAAAAGCTCTTGTAGAAAAGGCCGGAGAAATCATTAAGAATTCAATACTGGTTCCATGTACAGCATGTCACTATTGTACAGATGAAGCTAACGGCGGCTGTCCTATGAAGATTGATATTCCACGTTACTTCCAGTTATATAATGACCAGAATAAATACAGTCTGACAGGCGGTATAAGGTGGAATTACAGCGAGGCTGTAAAGAAAGGTTCGGCACCTTCAGATTGTATTGCCTGCGGACACTGCGAGAGTCACTGCCCTCAAAAGATTCAGATTATCGAAGAACTTAAAAAAGTAAGTGAGGTTTTTGCATAATGGAACGCACCTGGTATGGCTTTAATATTCTTCCCTTATTTTCTCTTGGAAGAGCAGATTCTTCCCTTGTAAATCCCGGAATGGTCCACCTGGACGAAGCAGATCTGGATTTTATTGCAGATATGGGCTGTAACTTTGTCCGTCTTCCCTGCGATTACCGCTACTTTATCCATGACTTTAAATATGATCAGTATGATGAAACTATGCTCAAGGTTCTGGACCGATGTATTTATGCAATAGTTTCCCGAGGCCTTCACTGTTCCTTAAATATTCACAGGGCTCCAGGTTACTGCATTAACGGTAATGAACTGGAACGCGATAATCTTTGGACAGATAAAATTGCCCAGGATGCTTTTACAAATCTCTGGATTTATTTTGCCCAGAGGTATAAAAGCTATAGTCCTGCCCAGCTCAGTTTTGACCTTTTAAATGAGCCTCCTCATGTAGGTCAGTATGGGCTTACCAGAGAAAATCACAAGGCTATTATGGCCCGCGTTACATCCGAAATAAGAAAAATCAGTCCTGAGCGGCCTGTTATTTGTGATGGTCTTGGCTGTGGTCATATGGCCTGTCCTGAACTTCTTGATTTGAATGTTATTTTAAGCGGCAGAGGTTATACCCCTATTCAAATGACTCACTATAAGGCTGAATGGATGATTGAAAATGGCTCCGACAAATGGGATAAACCTCTCTGGCCTGGAATGGAAGTTGACGGGGTAAAATGGGGCAGGGAAACTTTGAAAGATTTTTATAAACCCTGGAAGGAATTAAAGGATGCTGGTGCTCAGGTTCATATTGGTGAATGTGGCTGCTACAACAAAGTTGATAATAAAACTGCTCTGGCCTGGTATGAAGATTTCTTTAATGTCTGTTCTGAACTTGGTTTTGGATGGGCTTTGTGGAACTTCCGCGGCCCCTTCGGTATTGCAGAACACCGGAGAGAGGGGACTCGCTGGGAAGTTCGTCACGGTATAACTTTTGATCGTGACCTTTATGAACTTTTTACTAGCTGTTTACAGTCATAACCTGCTGAATTGCTGCGTGGTCTGTACTTGTAAAGGAATCGTATTCATCAGTTCTGAATGGAGCTAATGGAAGATTGTTTTTTCCATAGATAGTTACAGGCCCGTAGTTATACCAGGCATATCTTGCGTATTTAGGGAAAGCAACTTCTTTACTATATAATGTAATCGTATTTAAGCCGTCTGTCTTTGTTCCCAAATAAAACTTTGCAGGATAATAAACCTTGTCTTCGCCAGCAACTTCAAAAGCAGTAAAATCTTCCGGCAAATCATTTCCCTGAATTTTTTCCAGTTTGATTAATTCATCTTTTTCTTTTTTATCTTCTTTGTAAACAAAACCCTTCTTTGCATTAAGGAAAGAGAGTTTTACCCTGTCTCCTATAAAAATAGCAGATTCCAGCTGAGGAGCAAGGCAGTCTTCTTCTTTTTTTGTCTGATATACACAGGCCAGGGCTGTGTTTTCCATTCTGTAACCAAGCTCTTCTTTTTGTGTAGGGTGGATGTCATTGTATTTTCCTAAATCAAGGGCCACTGTCATCCAGGCATTTTTTACAGTTGAATGAACTTTTGCCTGAGCTTCGCGAATAAAACACCAGTGTTTGAAATCTTTGTCCTGTTCGTAGCGGTGGCATGGCAGCTGAACAAAAATAAATGGCAGGAGATTGTCCTTCCAGTCAGTTCGCCAGTTGTCAATCATTGTAGAAAAAAGTTTTGCATACATGGCAGGCTTGTGGTCGTCGCTTTCGCCCTGATACCAGATTACCCCTTTGATTGTATAAGGGATGATTCTGCTGAGCATACAGTCATAAAGACCGCAGGGACGGTAAGGGTTCTTGCAGGATTTTGGTCCCGGCCACTTACATTTTCCAAGCTTTTCTTCTACCTGAGCCCAGGTAATACCTGGCTGAGTTTCGTAGAGCTTTGCACATTCCTTTTGCCATACATCATTTTCTTTTTCGTAATCTTCGTATTCTTTGCACTGTTCTTCTATAGATTTGCCTTTAGTTGCTTCTTCCTGTTCTGTAAGATAAGTTCTTAAATCATCATCTTTTTCAAGGTATTCTTTACGCATCCAGGCAGAGGCAGAAGTTCCTCCCCAGTTGCAGCCAATTACACCAACTATACAGCCGGTATCTTTTGCAAGTTTTTTTGCAAAAAAGAAGCCCACGGCCGACCAGGCTTTTTTCCATTCAGAGTCCCAGGTCTGCCAGCTGGTGTTTCTTTCAGCTTCGTAGTAGCTTTCGTCCTTCCAGGCAATTTTGTTTGTATAATAGAAGCGAACCTTAGGATCTTTTTTATCTGCCAGGGCGGCAGGGCCTTCTACACAGTTCTGAAGTTCAAATTCCATGTTAGACTGTCCGCCGGCCAGCCATACTTCGCCAATGGCAATATCTGTAAAAGTAATATCATTTACCTTCAGGCTGCAGTTTTCCTGTTCTTTCTGCTCTTCAAGCTGGACTTCCCATCTTCCGTTAGTTACGGAAGTTGAGTTTTTGCTTAATAACTGGTTTTTACTATTATATAGGCTTACACTAATAAAAGTGTCTTCTTCTCCATAGCCAAAAATATTGATGATTTTGTTACGCTGTAAAACCATGTGATTAGAAAAAACTGCTGCTACGCTAAAATCTTTCATATAATCCTCTTAAAAATTCAATTTGTAATTATATATACTACATTGA
The DNA here is from genome assembly GCA_016286535.1 of Treponema sp. Classification (GTDB taxonomy): domain Bacteria; phylum Spirochaetota; class Spirochaetia; order Treponematales; family Treponemataceae; genus Treponema_D. The sequence goes on from JAEESZ010000016.1 coordinate 5,839, forward strand.
CTGATAAACTTTTTCACCTTAAAAAACTATAATTTTTAGTTATATATCTTTGAAAATTATTTAAAAAAGAAAAGAAAATAGAATTTGCTTATTTAAAATATTGATATAGAATAGTGAATAGTTAATCTATGTTGAGGGAGTTAAAAATTTATGAATAAAAAATTGCGTGTAATGCTGGGCATTGTTATTTTTGTAATTGCCTTTGGTGCCACAGGTCTTTTTGGATTCATCCGTGGTTATGCAAGAAAACACTTTAGAGATGAAGCCTTTGGCGAAATGGAAATGGCTGCAAGAGTCAGAAGAGCCAGCTTTGAAACTTCAATGAATGAACAGCTTACTCTGGTACTTCAGCTGGTAAGAATGCCTTCCATAAAAGCTTATTTACTTAATCCTGATGATGAAGAAATAAAGGAGAAAGCCTTTGAAGATTTAGAGATTTTTAAGGATTCTTTCCGTTCAAAGTCCATTTTCTGGATTTCTGATAAAGACAAACTTTTCTGGTCAGATATGAAGGCGGCATATGTTGTAGATCCTTCTAAAGAAAGTGAGTACTGGTACAATATGACCATGTACGAAACTGATGTTTACAATTTTAATATTAACTATAATCCTGAAATTAAACAGACAAATCTCTGGGTAAATGCAGTTGTAAGAGATAACGGAAAACCTATAGGTATAGTTGGAACCGGTATTCCTCTTACCAGTATGATTCACGATATGTACCAGGGCCTTGATTCATCCATTACCATGTACCTTTATAATGATAATCAGGAAATTACAGGTGCGCTTGATGATTCTATTCTTGATAAGAAGCTTCCGCTTTTGGACTTAATGCCACATGCAAAAAATTTTGATTTGTTCCCGGAAGATATTGACTTTATAGCTGATAAAGACAGATGTTTTGTTTTTGCAAATATTCCTATTGTAAAATGGCATCTTGCCATGCAGGAAAATTATAAGACAAAAGACTTTATTAAACATGGTAAAACATCCCTTATTGCAGGTTTTATTACAGTTTTAATAGTTTTTGTACTTGCCTTACAGATTATCAGTATTCTTAATTCACTGTATATAATAAACGATGCTGTTGCAGACTTAAGTTCTGGTAACGCAGACCTTACAAAGCGAATTAAAATTGGCAGTAATGTTATGTTTAAAGATTTTGATAAACTAACGCGTTACGAGAATAAGTTTATAGAAAAACTTCAGGAAATTGTTAAAAAGTTAAAGGTTTCAGAGGAAAACCTGACTTCGGTAGGAGAGAGTATGACTTTAAGTGCCGAAAATACTGCCTCTGCAATTACCCAGGTTATTTCTCATATAGATTCTGTTCATAAAGAAATTAATCAGCAGACTGAAAATGTACAGGAAACATCAGGGGCTGTAAACGAGATTGCAGCAAATATTGATTCCCTTGAAAAAATGATTCAGCAGCAGTCAGCCGGAGTAAATCAGGCTTCGTCTGCAGTTGAAGAAATGGTTGGAAATATCCAGTCGGTTAATGGTTCTGTAGACAAAATGGCAGAATCTTTTGCCCAGCTTGAAAAACAGGCTCAGGTTGGTCTTGAAAAACAGGCTTCCGTTAATAATAAAATTCTTCAGATTGAAGATAAATCAAAAATGCTTCAGGAAGCAAACCAGGTTATTGCTAACATTGCCAGTCAGACAAACCTGCTTGCTATGAATGCGGCAATTGAAGCGGCTCATGCAGGCGATGCAGGAAAAGGCTTTGCCGTTGTTGCAGACGAAATCCGTAAACTTTCAGAAACCTCTACAGCTCAGTCTAAAACAATTGGAGAACAGCTTAAAGGAATTCAGGTTTCCATTGATGAAGTTGTAGCAGAATCTCAGGATTCAAGAAAAGCCTTTTCAAGCGTTTCAAATGAAATTGATAATACAAATCAGCTTGTAAACGAAATTAAAGTTGCAATGAGTGAACAGAACGAAGGTTCTAAACAGGTAATTGAAACACTTGAAATAATGAATCAGAGTACAGCAGAGGTTCGTAATTCTGCCCAGGAAATGATTGAAGGAAATAAACTGATTTTTAGAAATATTGGAAACCTTCAGGATTCTTCGCATACAATGAAGGCCAGTATGGAGGAAATGTCTCTTGGCGCTAAAAAAATCAGTGAGTCCGGAAATGAGCTTTCTCAAATGGCAGATAAGCTTAAATCATCAATTTCTGAAATTGACGGTCAGGTAGCACAGTTTACTGTATAAAATATGTATTCACTAAAACGATAATTTCTACTATATTAGATACTATGGCTACACAACATAAAAAAATTGATGAGCAGACTCTGGAAAATCTGCTTTATTTATCACGTTTGTCTCCTGAAAGTACAGATATGGAGACTTTAAAAAAACAGGTAGATGATATAGTAGGATATTTTGATATTCTTTCAAAATATGACGATAGTGAAAACCCTTATGATGCATATCCAAAAACAGAAGCTGATAAACTTCGCGGCGATACAGTTGTAGAAGGTCTTGAAATCAGTGATGTAAAAAAAGTTTCAGAAAACTTTATGGACGGATATTTCCAGGTTCCTAAGGTTTTGGGGGAGGGAGCCTAATTTATGTTCTTTACAATCAACGAAACCCGGAATGCTCTTAAAGCTGGAAAAACTACAAGCCAGAAGCTGGTTCAGACCGCTGTAGAAACTTTTGAAAAAGATAAGTCTGCAGCAATTCCTTTGAATGCATTTATTGAACTTTACGAAGATGCACTTGCTAAGGCTCAGAATGCAGATAAGGAAATTGAAGCTGCCCGCAAGGAAGGTTCTTCTGCCCTGGATAAACTTTTTGAAGAAAAACCTCTTTTAGGAATTCCTTTTGCAAATAAAGATAACATTAACTCAAAAGGTCACCGCCTTACCTGTGCTTCAAAAATTCTGGAAGGCTATGTTGCTCCTTACAATGCAACTGTAATTGACCGTCTCGAAAAAGCCGGAGCAATTGCTCTTGGCCGCTGTAATCAGGATGAGTTTGCAATGGGGTCTTCAACAGAATATTCCTGCTATGGTCCAACCCGTAACCCAATAAATCGTGAGTATGTTTCCGGAGGATCTTCCGGTGGTTCTGCCGCTGCAGTTGCCGCAAATCAGGCCCTCTTTGGACTTGGAACCGAAACCGGTGGTTCAGTTCGTCTTCCTGCCTCTTACTGTGGAATTTACGGTCTTAAAACAACCTACGGTGTTCTTAGCCGCTGGGGTGTTGTTGCCTATGGTTCTTCTTTAGACCAGGTTGGAATTTTAGGTCATACTCCTGCAGATATTGCTGAACCTCTTTCTCTTATGAGCGGGGTAGACTTCTATGATGATACATCAGCAGATTTACCAGATGCTGCTTCCCTTAAAAAGCTTACAGCCTTAAGCGATGCAGAATTTAAAGCACTTAAAATTGCAATTCCAAAACAGTTCCTTAAAACTGAAGGTGCAGATAAAGACGTAATTAAATGCTTTGAAGAAACCCGTGCCTGGTTTACTTCAAAAGGCGCAAGCGTAGAAGAAGTTGACCTTCCTATTCTTGATGCTTCTATTGCCGCTTATTATGTTATTGCCCTTTCGGAAGCTGCTTCTAACTTAAGCCGTTTTGATGGTATTCGTTATGGCCGTCGTGTAGACAATCAGAAAGGTTATGATGAACTTTATGTAGATACCAGATCTGAAGGTTTTGGACCAGAAGTAAAACGCCGAATTGTAATTGGAAACTATGTTCTTTCTGAACAGTTCTCTGGAGATACATATAAAAAGGGGATGACAGTTCGTGCCCGTATTCAAAGGGAAGTTGCTGCCGTATTCGAAAAGTATGACATTATTTTGTGTCCAACCTGTCCAACTGCAGCCTTTAAACTTGGTTCAAAGGTAGATAATCCTCTTGAAATGTACCTTTCAGACCTTTATACAACCTTTGTAAACCTTGCACGTATTCCTTCAATCAACGTACCGGCAGGCCGCACAAGCCTTGATTCCATGCCAATTGGTATGCAGTTTGCAGGAAAAATGTTCAGCGAAGCCTTAATTCTGCGCCTTGCACAGAACTGGGAAAATGATCACGCTGAATGTGGTATTCCGGTAAAAGAATAAGTGTAATTATTTTACCCGCAGATTAAAGACGCCGTTCCAGTTTTTTGCTGGCGGCGTTTCTTTAAAATGCTTAATCCTGTCTAAGAAGATTACAGAAGGCATATCGTTATAAACTGTAGCACACTGGGTAAAAAAGTCTTCTGCCTTGTCCCACTTTTGTTTTCTGTAAAAATAAAGTCCCTTTTCAAAAAGCTCTTTAATTTCGTAAAGCTTTTCGCCGGCAGATTCTTTTTCCTGTAAAATCTCATAAATGCAGCAGACTTCTTTCTTTCCTTTTACGGTAATGTAATCCATTTCGCGGCAAATAAATTTATCCTTAATTTTGTCATAAACGGCCTGGGTAATTAAAGATTTTGAACCATAGGCCTTGTTTGCACTTTCCAGTCTGGCCGCAGTATTTACAACATCACCTATGGAAGTAAAGTCCTTTCTGTGTTCAGAACCAACAGAGCCGAATACAACCTTGCCGGTATTAATTCCAATACCAATAGAAATAAATTCATTGCCGTTCATAAGGGCCTTCTGCTGTTCATTGCGCATGGCAGCCCTTATTTCCATGGAAGCCTTACAGGCATTGTATTCTTTTTTAGCTCCCGAGAAAAAGGCCATCATTTCATCACCAACAAATTTGTCTACATCACCACCGTTTTTAAGAATGATGTTTGTTTCAATTTCCAGATAGTGATTCAAAATATCTACAATTTCCTTTGGTTTATGACCTTCGCACAAAGAGGTAAAGCCGCGGATATCTGTAAAAAGGAAACATAAATCTTTTGCGCTGGAAGCTTTGGATTTATCATTTTCGGCAGCCTTGAGGGTTGATGTGCTTATAAAAGGAATTAGGCCTTTTATAAGGGTAACCATGTTTTTTACTTCCAGAGAAAGATTTTTAATTTCATCCTTTGTTTTTATGGAATCGTTAAAGCTCAGCTGAGGAATGGACTGGTCCGAAGATCTGTGAAGAATCTGGTAGAGGGTGTCCGAAGTGTTTTTGATATTTGTTTTTAAATACAAAAGAGGATTTGTAATAAAATCTGCAATTACCAGGCTGACTAAAATTGAAAAATATATAAAGAAGAGTACAAGGGTAATAACAAAAACTTTAGTTCGGAAGAGGGACTGCATAAGAAGTTCCTGCTGATAGGTTACAACCGCAAAGCCCTGTAAAAGATGTCCTTTCTGGCGGGTGTAAGTTACCGGATAATAAAATTTTGCCGTATGAGAATTTTTATTGTAAACAGGGGCGTTTCTAAAAGCTCCGCTTACATATTTTTTTAAGATTTCCTGGGCCTGGGCTTCGGAAATGATTTTTTCGTCTGCAGGAATATTAATGGCCTTTCCATACTTGTCTATAGAAGTTGTGTAGGCAAGGGTGTTAAAGGCGGGCAGAGGAGACATTTTATTTTCTGCCTTATCCTCTGACTGAAAATTTGGTTTTGCAAAGTTTTCAATGTAAAGATTTGAAGCATTTAAGATTCTTGTCTGAGGAACAATAATATCTATCCGTTCAAAGGGGATATTCGCATAAAGATTGGCTTCTTTTTGAGATGTAAGGAAGGTTTTGATTTTTTCATAGGTACCATCTGCAGAGTCGTAAACGTTGGCGGTCTGCTGGGCCTGGGAATAGCCCGTATCGCTTATTGCAATTGTGAACATGCGCTGGTAGGAATGCAGAACCAGAATCATAAAAAGAATCAGAATAAGAGAAAGGGTTGTCATTACGGTAAGGGTAAGCTTTGTTTTTATGTGGGTCTGCTTTGTTTTTGCAGAGTTTTTTTCGCTTTCAATATAGCTTAAATATTCAGGATTAGAAGTTCTTACCAGGTCTATTGTGTAAAAAGCCATGATGATGTGACTTATAAGAGCCATTGCAACAATACAATAGATAAAGACTGGCAGCTGCAAAAACCATCTCGGGCAGTTTGCAAAAATAATCATATTTGTGAATGCAATTACCAGATAAAGGGTAAGCAGGGAAAAGTTTATAAAGTAAAGAATCAGTCTGTCCTTTTTTTTAAGGAAGATTGAAGTTATAAGGTAGATTGAATTTAGTGGAAGCAGATAAATTAAAAAAGATAAGAAAAACAAAGCTCTTCCAGAAGTAAAATAAATGGGCAGAAGGAAGGGAAAAATCAGTCTGCTTTGAGATAATCTGTTTTCTAAAGATAAAGCCTGCATTCCAAAAGGAGTGAAAAAAAGGATGAGAAAGAAAAGTGAAGCAAAAATCCTGCAGAAGTAAAAGAAAAAATTTCTGTCTTTTAAGTTTTGTATGTAGAGTTTTGTTTTTTCTTTGATAGAGCTTTTCATATTAATCCCGATGTAAAAAAATCTTGTTATTTAGGCAATTATTATATACACTTTAATCAAAAGTTTATATATACGGAGTTTATATGGAAAACGAAAATCAAAATTTAAAAACAGAAGAAATGGAAGCTGGTTTTTATTCTAAGAAGTTTAAAAGATTAGCTCTTGAGCAGTTAAACGGTCGCTGGACTGTCCCTGTTTTGGTTTCATTAATATTTTTTGTTTTTGAAATCCTTCTTCTTGGCATTATGATGCCATGGTCTACTTATGCAACCCTGCTTACAAACCCAAATGCACTTGAAAGCGGACTTTTAAATCCGACTGATGTACTTGGTCCCGGATACTTTGTTGGTTTAATTGCATCTTGTATCCTTACCCCTGTTATTGTAATGGCTCAGCTTTCTATCTTTGCCCTTTTGTTCAAGAGTAAAGAACAGTTAAAGTTTTCAGATTTTGTTTCTGGTTTTTCATACTGGACAAAAGCTCTTGGTAATTATTTCTGGAAATTCCTCTGGCTCTTTTTGTGGGGACTTGCATTTGGCCTTATTGGTGCAATTGTTGGTCTTCTTGTCTTCTATGCTGTTTATAGTTCAGCCGGTGCAGATTCTGTTCTTGCCGCATCTATGATTCCTTTATTCATCTATATTTTTATGTTACCTGCTATGATTGTAAAAACATATCAGTATTCATTGTCAGATTACATTATTGTAGATAATGATGAAATTGGTGTTATTCAGGCTCTTAACATTTCAAAGAAGATTACTTCCGGTTATAAGTGGAAGCTCTTCTGCCTTGATTTTTCATTTATCGGATGGCAGCTTTTGTGCTGCTTCTTCCCAATTGGAACTTTATGGCTCGAACCATATTCTTACGCAGCAAAAACAAACGCCTTCCACTATATCCTTGATACTTACAATAAGCAGGCTGCAGATGAAAAAACTGCAAGTGAAGGCCAGAAGCCAAAGGCAATTGAAGATGAACCTGTAAGTGCCGAAGCAGATACTACAGATTCTAATGAAGTGTAAGAAAAATAACAAAGATTAAAAAGATCTAAAAGATTAAAAAAGAAAGCCCTGAACTGAAGTGAAGAAAAATTCTTCCTTGTCAGCCAGGGCTTTTTTATGGGGCAGAAATTTTTGCCCCGGGGAGTAAATAGCTCCAGTTAATTACAGCGAATTAATTAACTGATGCCTGGAAGTAAACACCGGTTACGGTGCCGTTCTGTCCTGCAATATACATATCTTGTGATTTCCAGGCACTTGCATCGCTAGATGTCAAAACGTAGTAAAGGTCTGTGTCACTGACTGTTATTACACCATCACTTGCAGAACCATTTACAATAGTTCCATCACTATAGGTTGTCCAGCTTGAATTAATCAGTTTAATTGCTGCACCGCTTGCGCTAAAAGTAACTTTTAGTATTGAACCTTCTGTGGCATTTGCAAAATATGATTTATCCAGTTTATAGTCAGTTCCCCATGAAAGTGTCGATTCGTTAGTGCTTACTGTTGTTGCCTTGCTTGCATCCCAGCCAATGTTGCTTACAGTAGGAACTACATATTCAGGAATTGAATAGCCGGAAACTCCGACTGTATCCATCATGGCCTGAATTATTGTAGGGAAATACCACTTGCAGGCATTTCTGTTAAGCCAGCCGTGGTGTTCTCCATTATAGCCGCTTTCTGTAGATTCGCTTCCATCAGCTGTATAAACCATGTTATCCCAGAGTACAACCGGTATTCCGGCACTTTCAGCTTTTGCAAAGTAATCTTCTGCCCATTTTATTCGTTCTGAAGTGTTATCTTTATTAGAAGCACTGGCTTCTCCCATAACAACTCCAATTCCCTTGTCTGTATAATTGGTTTTCAGATAGTTGAAAATTGAGGTAAGGGAGGCTTCGTCATCGCTGTCAAAGGTTGAGTCAGCATTTGCCATGGCAAAATTATATGGGCTGTAGGCATGTGTTGAAAGAATGAGTTTGTCGCTTGCTGAATCATCCGGCAAAGTATAATTATCTAAGGTAACAGTCATGGTACCGCTTGCAGCATAAGAAGGAACCATAATATAGCGGTCTTCGTTTCCACTTACAGCACGGATTGCAGAAATACAAGTGTTTTCATAGTCGGTAATAATGTCACAGTAAGTTTTTGCTGTAGAAGCTGAAGTAATGTACCATTCGTCACTTGTGCCAACGGCACGAGGTTCATTTAATACTTCAAAAATAAGTTTTTCATCATAAGAAGCAAATTTTGTGGCAATCTGGGTCCAGACTTTTTCAAGGTAAGCTTTAGATTTTGTTTGTAAAATAGAATTAGAAGAGAGTGCAAATCCATAAGTGTCAGAGTCTGATAAATCTTTTTCTGAATAATTATCATGATGAACATTAAGAATTATATACATGTCATTATTTACTGCGTAATCTACAACTTCTTTTACGCGGTTCATCCAGTCTGAATTAATGTTGTAAGAAGAATCTACGTGTTCGCTCCAGCTTACAGGAATACGGATTGTTTCAAAGCCGGCAGCTTTTACTGCGTTAATCATTTCCTGAGTTGTTTTTGGCATACCCCATCCGGTTTCTGTTGGAGCATCCAGAGTATTTCCAAGGTTCCAGCCTATTACCAGTTCTTTTGCAAATTCTACACTGGAAAGATCGTCTGTCGGGGTGGCAGAAATTATATCTGAATCATATGGGCTTTCTGTGCCGGTAAAATAAGCGGATGCCTTAAAATAATATGTCTGGTTATTACTAAGACCTGAAACTGTATAAGATGTGCTTTTGTCTGTAATTTCAGTAGTATCTGATAAATCATCTTCAGAATCTCCTGAGTAAATTACTACTTTTTCAAAAGAGTCTGCTGAAGGGTTTTTCCAGCTCAGTTTTACCTGCTGATTTCCTTTGACTGCCTTAAAATCTGAAACGGCAGATGGTTCTGCAGTTGTCTTTTCTACTTTTGGATTACATCCTGTAAGCAGCAGGGCCGAAATGAATAAACAGGCAAAAATCCGGGTTTTGCTAATCAGATTTTTCATTAATTATATCCTCCTTTTTTTAGTGCATAAAAAAATGCATAAAAAAAAGTCACCTCAAAGCAAATGTTCGAAGTGACTTTCATAATGCTTTTATTTTACACTGGAATTTGTGCTTTTGACAATAGCGTCAATAATTTCTGGGAAAACCCACTTTAAGGCTCTTCTGTCAAAGAAGCCGTATTTTTCGCCCTGGCTTGTACTTGCATCAAAGCCTCCGTTATCCCAGAGGCAGGCAGTTATTCCGTATTTGCGCGATTCTTCCAGGAAGAAATTTGTCCACTTTACTCTTTCTTCCAGATTATCCTTGTTTGTGGCTCCATATTCTCCAATTACTACCGGAATACCTTTAGAAATATAGGCTTCATATAAAGAATCAAAGCTTCTGTTTAGGGCATCTTTATGGGCCTGAACAAATTTTTTTGCTCCCGGAGTATTAAGTGCAAAATCCTGTGGATCATACATATGAACAGAAAGAATAAGTTTATCTTCTGCAGAATCCTGAGGAAGGCTGAATTCTGGTGCCAGAGCAGAATCTACTGCAGCCCGAAGGCCCGGAATCATAACAAAGCGTTTTGCGTTATTGCCGCCGCTTTTACGGATTGCATCCAGACATACCTGATTAAGTTTGTTAAGGTATTCGGCACCTTCCTTATAGGTGTCTGTACCCCTGTTGTTCCACCATTCCTGACTTGTTCCCCTGAGGCGGGGCTCATTTAAGGTTTCAAAAATAAGGTGCTGGTCGTAACCATTGTTAAAGGCAAGGGAAATCTGGGTCCACACATTAGTTAAAAATCTTTCTGATTCTTCAAAGCAGGCCTGGTTAGGATAGTAGCCTTTTGCAGTCGGAATCTTATTTCCATTTTCCCAGTTATCGTGATGGGTGTTGATGATTACGTACATTCCGTCTTCAATAGCCCAGTCAACAATCTGTTTTACCCGCTTCATCCAGGATTGATCAATTGTGTATTTTTTATCCATATGATTTGACCAGCTTACCGGAATACGGATACTTTTTATGCCGCTGGCAGCAAGAGAGTCAATCATAGCCTTTGTGGTCGAAGGCTGTCCCCAGAAGGTTTCTGAAGCTGAGCCCGAAATTCCTACGGCTTCCATGGTGTTTCCCAGGTTCCAGCCGCAGGTCATGTTTTTTACAAAATCTAAAGAAGATGTTTCTGTAAATTCACAGCTCTTATCATCTTTTACAGCTTTTTTTTCGTTGAATTGTATTACTTCCTGGGCAGAAAGTCCGCTGAAAGTAAAGACAAATGCAAGAAGACTCAGGCAAAGCCGGGCCTTCCTTCCCTTCATAAATCTTTTCATACATACCTCTACAATAATATTAACAATTCTAAGGGCATACAGTTAAATCCGCAACTTGAGAAAACAGTAATAAATCGTTATATTTTTAGAGTATGAAGAACCGTACTATACCAGTAACTTTTGCAGTTCTTATTATTCTTTTAGCACTTGCTTTTTTTGTTACAAAAAAGTTTGTCCTTCAGAAAGATAAACTGCTTACACGTGCAAAATTAATTTCTCCAAAAACAAACGAGCTTACAGAAGCAGAAGCAGAAAATCAGGGAACAGCCCTTGAACTGGAAAAATACGAAACCTTTGTTCCTCTGCTTACCGGAGAAACTTTAATTAGTACCCTTACTTTTGATTTTAGTAACGACGGTTATGATGATGAAGTAATCGTTGTAAAAAATTCCCACTCTTCTTATCTGAATGTGGTTCCCGGCCTTTATAATTCAGAAACAGGTCTTTATGAACGGCTTGAAGCTATAGAAACAGATTTTTCCCGAACAAGAGCCTTTTCTTACAGTGGAGAAGATCTGCTTGGTGAACATAAAAATTCCCTGGTTTTTCAGGGAATTGCAGATGACGGAAATTACGTTTTAAAGGTATTTAATTTTCAGTCAAGCAGAAAAGAAGAGAAGATGGTTTGTATTGGAGACTTTTCTTCCGACGGAACAGTTTTTATTCAGCAGACAGAAAGACCTGAAAGTTATGCCCTTGGTGTTTCTAAAGGCGAAAGTTTTTCCATCTGGGTTTATAAGTCAGAAACAGAAGTTTCTGAAGACGGAAAGAAGATAATTTCTTCCAACGGAAACCAGATTCAGCAGGAATTCCGCTATAACTATTCAACCGGCCAGTATGAACTTTATAAAGAAGTTATGGTAAGTGCCGGAAAACTTGCTGCAAAAGAGCTTTCCCGCATTCAGGATGGAACTGTAGAAACTTTTGCAGGCTTCCTTGACGGTTTGTGGTATAAAACTTCCAATTCAGACGGACTGGTCCGCTATGTTTACTTTAATTATGACAGCAAGGAAATTATTCAGCTGGTAGGCGATACCCAGGGAGTTTATGAATGGGAAGACAGTAATGTTCGTCATAACGGCATCTACATTACCACCGTTAATGCAGATATTACAAATCTTAAACGCCGTTTTGATATTTCCCTTCTGGGAGTTGATGAAATCCGCATTACCGTAAGAGACTACATCAACCTTACAATTCAGGAAACCACCGTATGGGACGGTCAGTATAAGAAGATGAGTTCTCAGTGGGCCTTTGATTCTTCCAAAACTCAGTCGGCCTTACAGACTTTTGCCAGAGAACTCAAAAAAGATCCTGCCTGGTCAACTGCAGACAAGCAGACAACCATCGCTTTTGACGATTATACTTATACCCTGCAGACTCCGGAAATTACAGAAAGCGGAGTTTATTCCCTTCTTTCTGTGGGTTCTTACAATGTAATTCAGTTTTTGTCAGATTCGGAGCAATCCTTCCTTTCTGATGCCTATGCCATGGAATTCGGCAAAAAAACAATTACAGAAACCGTAAAACGTAAGACAGTAGAAAAAGTTGTAACCGACTATAACACTATAATTTTTGTTCCTGTAAAACTTATGCCTACAGACTGTTACTCGGCTGAAGGTTATACATTTACTTTTGTTAGAGAATAAAATATTCGAAAAGAGGGCTTATTATGAAAAAATCACTTTTATTATTTTTATTTTTGATTCCATCATTCCTTTTTGCTCAGGTTTCTTCAGATCCTTCTGACAATTTTTACAAACAGGTAGAAAGATGGGAAACTCTGGGACTCATAGAAAATCAGCCTTCCTTAAGGCCATATTCCCTCTTCCTTGTAGAAGAAATCTTAAATACAGTAATTGCTTCTGATTCCCAGACCGAAGCCGAAGTTGCAAAGGCTATTTACGAAGAAACCTTTGGAAAAAAATGGGGCCTCTTACTGGATACAAAGGGAAGCGGCTTAATATCATCTTCGGGTTTTGAAAAGAAACTTCTTGCAAAATACGGGGTAGAAGGAGATACATACTTTTTAGATAATTTTGCTCTAGGCTACCAGCTGGATTTTGTAAGCGAGACAAATCCTTCTTCGAGCCTGCTGCCACATTACCGCTATCTTCCTTATTATTTAAAGGATGGCCAGAGCGGTAAAATCAGAAACACAATGGATGTTGACGCCTATGCAAGTGCCAGAATTAATAACTGGTATTTTCAGACTGGAATAGGTCATAATTCCTTTGGAAACTCTTACGAAGACAGTATTGTTTTTTCTCCAAATGCAAAGCATACTGCAAATTTTTCCTTCGGCTACAACAATGGAAAAATCAATTATACAGAAGCAATGTTTGCTTTAAGTGCAACCAGTACCTCAGATTTATCGGGCTTATACGAAAATAAATTACTGATGATGCATAACCTGGACTGGAATATCAATAAAAAACTTTCATTAACTTTTTATGAAACTGCCATTTACGGTCAGCGTTTTGACTTTTCTTATATGATTCCAATGCTTTATATAGTTACAGAAGGAATTACCGGCTACGAAAATGATAACATTATGATGGGGGGTGCCTTTACTTACAAACCAGTGCAGGGCCTTTCATTAAACGGAGATTTTTATCTGGATGATGTCGGCTTTACAAGCTTAAAAACTTATCACGATATTAAGCTCCGCTTTGCAGCAATTGCAGGCTTAAAATATGTTCCTCAGAACTACAGTCCCCTTCAAATGGTAAAACTCAACTATACAATGGTTTCTCCATATATGTATGCCCACTGGCAGACAAACGACAGCGGCTTAAATGTTGTAGATACTCAGACAAATACAGTAAATACTTACGGGGCAAACTATCAGATTTATGCAACAGCCGGCCAGCCTCTTGGTTCTTCTCTTGAGCCAAACTCTGACCGCATCGCTTTAAGCCTTCAGTACAAACCTGTAAAGGGTCTTACCTTTGATTTTTACGGAGCCTTTATTCGTCATGCAAATGTAACCGAAGGTTTTACAAGAGAGGAAAAAATCGGCTGTCTTTGTGCCCAGCCGGGAGACTTTATAACTGACGGTTCTATTAATCAGACTCAGAAATTATGGAGCTATTCTTTAAACCGTGCAGTTTATGGTTCATCTGCCTGGAATAAACTTATGTTTCTTACTCAGGATACAAAAGAGTATACTGTTCAGGCAGACCTTGATATGACTTATGAATTTCCAAAAACTAAGGCAGGAACTTTCTCTTTAGGAATTGGTTATACCTTCGAGTATATTCACAATTATGGTGTCGGCAATTCTTTGTATACAGGTCAGGGCTGGTACTATAATTCTGATGACGGAAACTTTTATACAAATAAGGATAGTGACGGAAATTATTCAGGCCTGCTCGATATAGATGCTGAACTTGATAAGGCTTACAGCAGCTGGAAGACAGCTTTAAAGGATATCATTAACAACTATCTTAGAATTAACTTTAAGTACTCATTCTAACCTCATTTTTACCATAGGGGGGACTGGCCTAATAGTGCAGTCGCCCCTTTGTGATAATTTACACTATAATAAAAAAATATTATAATAACTTCTTATGAATGCAAACGAACTTCGCTCAAAATATATTGAGTTTTTTAAATCAAAAAATCATGCTGTAATTTCAGGTCAGTCATTAATTCCTGAAAATGACCCTTCAGTTTTATTTACTACCGCAGGTATGCATCCTCTCGTTCCTTATTTACTTGGAGAAAAACATCCTGCAGGCACCCGCCTTACAGATTATCAGAAATGTATTCGTACCGGCGATATTGATGAGGTAGGAGATCCAAGTCACTTAACTTGTTTTGAAATGCTTGGAAACTGGTCTTTAGGAGACTACTTTAAGAAAGAATCAATTTCTTTTTCTTATGAATTCTTAACTTCAAAGGAATGGTTAGGTTTAGACCCTAAAAAGATTTCCGTAACAGTTTTTGCAGGAGACGAAAATGCTCCCCGCGATGAAGAAGCTGCAGAAGTATGGAAATCTGTAGGTATGCCGGAGGATAAAATTGCTTATCTTCCTGCCAGCGACAACTGGTGGGCTGCCGGTCCAACAGGCCCTTGCGGTCCTGATACAGAAATCTTCTATTGGGTAGGCGAGGGCTTACCACCTGTAGGTTCAAATAAAGGAACAGACAGTGCAAACTGGATGGAAATCTGGAATAACGTATTCATGCAGTTCAACCGCAAGGATGAAAAAACTCTTGAACCACTTCCAAAAAAGAATGTAGATACAGGTATGGGGCTTGAACGTACAAACTGTATTTTACAGGGAAAAACTTCAGTTTATCTTACAGAAGTTTTCCAGCCAATCATCGAAAAGATCGGTCAGCTTGCTGACGGTTATAAATATGGTACAGACGCAGAAAAAGACAAGTCTGTCCGCATTATTGCAGACCATGCCCGTTCTGCAGTATTTATTCTTGGTGACCAGAAGGGGGTAACTCCAGACCGTGTAGGGGCTGGTTACGTTCTTCGCCGTCTTATTCGTCGTGCAGTTCGCCACGGAATGAAGCTTGGCATTGAAAACGATTTTATGGCTCAGGTAGCAGAAGTTGTAGTAGAAAACTTTAAGGCTCCATATCCTGAACTGGAACAGAATAAAGATAAAATCTATTCAGAACTTACAAAAGAAGAAGCAAAATTCCGCCAGACCCTTAAGAAGGGAGAAGCAGAATTCCAGAAGATGCTTCCAAATCTTATGAAGAATCCAAAGAAGATTATCAGCGGTAAGGTTGCTTATAATCTTTATGAAACTTACGGCTATCCTCTTGAACTTACTCAGGAACTTGGAGCAGAAAACGGCTTTACAGTTGATGTAGAAGGCTTTAAGGAAGCAGAACGCAAACACCAGGAAGCAAGTAAAACTGCAGAAGCAGGAAAAGCAAAGGGTGGAATTGCAGAGCAGTCAGATGTTGCAACTAAATATCATACTGCTACCCACCTTTTACAGCAGGCTCTGGTAGAAGTTCTTGGTGATCAGGTTGCACAGAAAGGTTCAAATATCAACAGTGAACGCATGCGCTTTGACTTTACTTTTGACCGTCCTATGACTAAAGAAGAAATTCAGAAGGTTCAGGACATTGTAAACGAAAAGATTAAGGAAGATTTACCTGTTAATATGAGGGTAATGACTCTGGACGAAGCAAAGGCCGAAGGTGCAAGAGCCTTGTTTACAAATAAATACGGAGAAAGCGTAAAGGTTTATACAATCGGACGTGACCCTAAAACAGACTGGTTCAGTAAAGAAGTTTGCGGTGGACCTCATGTTCAGCATACAGCTCAAATCGGAGAATTCAAAATTGAAAAAGAGCAGTCTTCTTCAGCCGGAGTTCGTAGAATCAGAGCTACAATAAGCGGTGGTCTTCCTCTGGAAGGTTAAATCTGCAAAAATATCGTAACTAAGCTTAGGGTTGCGTGTTTTATATAAAGAAAAAACTACATAATAAAAAAGGAATTATTTATATGAAGAAGATTTTACTTTCAGCATTAATGTTACTTACACTTGCAGGCTCTGTATTTGCACAGGCAGATTTGCAGCCTTTAGTTGTAGTAAAATTAAATAAGAATGAATCTATTACCGTAAAGCAGGTAAAAAATCGTTCTGTAATTTTTGAAAAACAGTACAATATAAAGACAACACTCGAAGACCGTAAAAAGATTGTTGATACTCTTATTGAAGAAAAACTGATGCTTCAGGCAGCTGCTAAAGCTGGTGTTACAGTTCCAGACAGCGGAGTTGATCAGTATTTTATTCAGTATATGACAAGTCAGCTTGGCCAGAACTTTACTTCAGAAAAAGAAATTGCTGATTATGTAAAAAAAGTTTCTGGAACAAGTCTTGACGAAGCTCTTGTTCAGCAGATTGGCATGAACTCTACAGAATATAAAGCTTATTTAAAGAATCAGCTTATTATTCAGCAGTATGTTGTTCAGCAGAAACAGGCAGAAATGCAGAAAGTTGCCGCAACAGACGAAGAAATTCGTATGTTCTATGAATCAAATAAGGCTTCTTTTGTAATGAATGATACAATGAAAGCTTTCCTTATGCTGGTTCCAAAGGGAGCTAATGCAGATGCTGCAAAAAACAAGGCAAACGATTTAAGAAATAAATTTGTAGATAAAAAACTTACCGTAGAACAGCTTGTTGTTCAGGCAAATGCACAGGATTCAGGCTATCAGGCCGGCGAACTTATGCTTGCTAAAACAGAACAGGTTGCTAATGCTTACGGTTTTTCTTACCAGGGGCTTTTGTCTCTTTTTGAAAAAGCAGACGGCTTTGTAACAGATGTTCAGGAAACCCCTGTTGATTTTAGAATTGTAGCTGTAGAAAAGAAATATCCTGCAAAAATGCTTTCAATCAGTGATTCAGTTCAGCCGGAATCTACAGTAACAGTATATCAGTACATTAATCAGAATCTTTCATATCAGAAACAGATGCAGTATTTACAGACAGCAGCACAGGAAATGGCTAACCAGATTAATACTTCTGTTAATGTTGAATGGAAAAAAACTGGTGATGAGCTTAATAAGCTTTTAAACTGGAGTAACTAGTGTCTCGCAGAAAAGGAAGAATAACAGCTTTTCAGGCTCTTTTTTCATGGGATGCCAACAATATTCCTTTAGAGGATTTGTTAAATTTTACCTGGCTAAAAAAAGAGACTGAAGAGTCAGACAAAGAAAAAGATAATTCAAAAGACGAGCTTATGTTTGCAAGTCTTATTGTAACCGGAACTCTTAACAATATTGAAAAGATTGATGAATTAATTGATTCTCATCTTAGTGCAAACTGGAGCCGGGATAGAATTAATAAAGTTGCCTTAGCAATTTTAAGAACCAGTATTTATGAATTAAAATTTGTGGAAGGTTCAAATCCTAAAATTGTAATTGATGAAGCCATCAATATTGCAAAAGAATATGGAGCTGACGATTCCTTTAAATTTATAAATGCCGTGTTAGATAAAATTGGAAAAGAGAGCATTGCATAAAAATAAATTAAATCTGATTTTAGTAAATCTTCTTATAATATTTTTGTTCTGCCTTAATTCATGTGCAATCAGGGCAGAACAAAAGTCTTTAACAAGTCAATTTAATACCATTGATGCCCTTATTAATCAGGGGCAGACTGGTGACGCAATAAAACTTTTACGCAAAACAGAAAAGAAAGTTTACGATTCCTGGTCTTATATTGGAATATATAAAAGATATAAAAAAATGGGCCAGGAAGACCTCTGTTTAAAACTCTTAAAAAAGGCAGTAAAACAAAACAGCGAAAATCCTGAGCTGAATGCCGTTTATACTAAATTTTTAATTAATCAGAACAAAATTGATGAGGCCCTGCAGGTAGCAAAAAAGCTTGAAGGAAGTAAGTACGGTTCTTTGTATTCAGAAGCGCTTTTAAAAAGCGTGGCAGACAAAAGAGCAGGGGCCGAAGATAATCTTGAATACTATTCTTCAAGTGATTTTTTTAATGTTTTTTATGAAGCATATCTTGGAAGTAAAAATCCAGTGTGGCTTAAAAATACAGCCTTAATAGATTTAAAGAAGGGCCTTTATTCAAATGCTGCAGGCCTTGCACCAGAAGCTTTTTCTAATGCAGATGATGCCTACTTCTGGGCCCTTATTTTTTATGATGCAGCAAAGTTTTACAATGCAATAGATGCCGTAAACCTTTCAATTAATTATCTGAATGATTTTTCCGGCCTTAGTCAGACAAAAGTTTCCCCTGTAAAATTAAATTCTCTCTTATCAGACTCTTATATGGCAGTTTCTGATATGCAGAGTGCAGAAGCCGCCCGTCAGAAGGTAATATCAAATATTGATAACATTACAACAAGGACTTCGGATGCTGCCTTGCTGCCGGTAATTTTCGTAAACTCAGCAATCTATGCTAAAAATACAGAAAATCCTGACTACTGTGCCGATCTGCTTTTTTATGCGGTAAATGCCTGGCCGGATTATGTTCCGGGCATAATTTTGTATTCAGATTTTGCCTATGAATCGAGCCTTGAGCGTAAGGAAGATAGCGAAGTGCTTGCCTTAAGGAAGGCCGGAATACTGTCTACCGAAATGGAAAAATATGATAACCGCAGAAAAATTCCTTTAAGCGATGCCTTATACCGCCTGGACCAGGGAATAGAAGCTACAAAGGATCCTTATCTTTATATTCAAAAGCTGGACTTAAAAAATAAGACCGACAATACCCGTACAGAAAAAGATAAAATAAGAGATATGTGGCAGCTGCTTGAAGACACATATACAGAGGATGAAAAATATAAAACTCTTTTAACTCAGTATGTAATTACTTATCTTTTGAATATTAAACAGGATGAAGAAGCCTTTACTTTATTCTGTAAATATATGAATGAACATTATCCTATAGATGCAAAAAAAGATTTCTGGGAAGAAAATATCCTTTACATGAAGAATGTTGACCTTGGAATGCTGGAACTTGCAGCCCTTTTTGCCCTTAAAGATAAGCGCATAAATGAAGCTATCAGACTTTATGAATATCTTGTTTATGAAAGCAGCGGCATACTTGAGGAAGGGGAGATTTCCATCTATGCAACAACTTCTGCCTGCATGAATCTCGCTGATATTTATTTTTCGTATGGAAGCCGCGATAAAGCCTTAAAATTGTATGGAAAAGTTGCAGGCAGAGAAAATAAAAATAAAATCCGTTCAGATATTTATTATAGAATTGCAAATATTTATGTTGCAGCAGATGACAAAAAAAATGCCCTTCGTTCGGCAGATTACGCAATCCTGCTTTATCCACAAAACGCCAGGGCATCTTTATTAAAAGAAAAGCTTTCTGACTAGACTATTCAATTACAGCAATAATATCAGACATTCTTAAAATGAGGTGTTCTTCGCCGTCAATTTTAACCTGAGTTCCAGCGTATTTGTCATACATGATTTTATCACCTTTTTTTACAGTGATTTTTTCATCTTCAGTTCCAGGTCCTACTTCAATAACAATGGCTGTCTGAGTTTTTTCCTGAGCAGCTTCAGGAATGATGATTCCTGCTGTAGTTTTTGTTTCTGGTTTTTCGTTTTTTACAAGAACTCTGTCTGCTAATGGTTTAATTTTCATGATTTATCACCTTCATAAATAATTTAAAGTTTACAGAATCTTAAGATTCATTAATTAAAATATAATAATAAAAGTTTCTAAGGGCAAGGTAATTTTTTATAAAGTCCCGGACTTTCTATAATTCAAGGTATCCAAAATCTATTGTAAAAAATGGTAAAGCCTCATTTTCTTTTACTGCAATTCCAAAGCGGGTCATAAGGCTTGTAGATTCAACCAGTCTTAAGCCGGCTCCGGTATTTACTGTCCATTCGCCTTCCTTAAAAGTCTTTAAGCTTGCGTAACTTGCTCCTGCACTTATGTAGAGTTTTCCTCCAAAAATTGTAAGGGCTCGGGAAGGCAGGAATAAAAGGGAAGCAGAAGCTGCAAATTCATGGTTAGAAAATTCATTTTTAGAACAGTTATGAGGAAAGTAGAGCCTGTCATAATTATTAAAGCCTTCAAGTTCTATAAGTCCGTTTTGTAAAGGACTTTTAAAATTGTAGCCTGCAAAAAGATTTAGGTTCAAAAAGAACTTCTGGCTAAGAGGGAAGGCTGCTTTTACTTTAAGGCTTACCGGCAGAGAAAAATCATTCCACAAACTTTTGTTTTCTTTTAGAGGAATAATAACTTTTGCCTGGGTTTTAAATAAAAAGCCTCTTTCCGAAAAAGCCGGCTGGTCCAGAAAATTTAAATTTGTTTCTGTAAAAAAGCCCCAGTCCCATTCTTTTTTCAGCTCTGTCTGATCTTCAAAAAGCGGAACCTTATTAAAGTTTATAAAGGCTCCCCCTTCCATAAAAAAGTGGTTGTAGTTATTCATGCCAAAACTGATTTTATCCTGGACAAAAGTGTAGGAATCGTAAAGCCTGTAATTTTGTCTTGTGTAATCCACCAGTAAAGAAGCATATAAATGTCTGTTAAAAGGCTGAAAATATAAAAAACTTAAAGACCAGTCATTTAAGGCACTGCCTCTTATTGAAAAAAGAGAATCCGGCAGGTTAAAGTCCTTAAAGTTGAGGTTATAATCTGTAGAAAAAAAACTGGAAGAGCCGGCTGTGCCAAAGGTCTGCGAAAGTTCCATGTTGGCAATCAGCTGAATTGAAGGCTTGTTTTTTGCCCTCAAAAGCAGATTAAGACTGTAACCGTCTTCTGTCTGCAGGATTTTTGACTGTACAAGGTCATAGTGTCCGGTTTTATAAATTTCATGAATAAAGGAATTGATAACTTTTTCTGTAAGCTCTTTACCTTTAATTTTTAAAAACTTTTTTTCTATATAAGAAAGGTCTTCTTCATAGGCTCCCTGAATTGTAATGGAATCTGCCTTAAGATAACCTTTGTTTCTGTAAAGGGAGCGTCTTTTTTCTCCAGAACTATGGTCAAAAAGTTTTGCAATTTCTTCAAAATCTTTTTGATGTAATTCAACTTCTTCTTTACCCTTCTGGTAAATGTCTTTTGCCTTGTTAAAATCTGTAATTTCAAAGGAAGAAAGATCGGGAGTTAAAACTAAATCAGCATCAGACAAAAAGAGATTGCTGGTAGTTTTCATTGGGGTGTAAATTGAATCCTGCAGGGTATAAAGCGGAGAGGATCTGTAAGTTGCAAGGCTTTTTTTAGAAGAAGGAGGAATATCGACTGCAATAATTATGTCGTAGCCCATCTTCCTTGCAATTTCAATTGGAAGATTATAGGAAAGTCCTCCGTCCAGCAGGTAGTGGCCGTCAATATAAAGGGGCTCAAAAAGTCCTGCTACCGTCATGCTGGCCCTTATTGCCTGGGAAAGGTCTCCCTTGTGAAATAAATAAGGTTCTCCGGTAATCATATCGGTGGCAACGGCCCTGAAAGGAACCGGCAGGCTGTCAAAATCAATATCAGAAGGAAACTTTACGGTAAGGTTTTTCAGCATTTGCAGGGCATTCTGACCGTTTGAAATACCCATTCCCATATTCAGTCCCGAACTGAGGGAAAAATCCAGGGGAATAAAATTCTGTTCAAGCCCGTGTTCCCGGTAAATTCTTTCGTAAGGAGAAAGAACATAATCGTTAAAAATGGAAGGCCAGTCCTGAGTAAAAAAAAGATTGTAGATTTCTTTTGTGGTGTAGCCGCAGGAATAAAGGCCTCCAACAATTGCACCAATACTTGTTCCCGCAATAAAATCTACAGGTATATGAAGTTCTTCAAGTTTTTCTAAAACAGGAATTTCTGCACTTCCGTTTATGCCTCCGCCGCTTAAAATAAGGGCAACAGTAGGCCGTTTTTTAGCAGTTTCTGCAGTTGAAGAAGGCATTTTTCCTGGGTTCTGATAATCTATGGCACTCTTATTGCTCTGGCCCCAGAGCAGGGGCGTTGTTAATAATAATGACAGAGTAATAAATAACTTAAAGCAGCTTTTTTTCATAACAGCTACATTCTACATTGCTAAAAGAAAAAAATCATTATAAAATATTGATAATTATTAAATCATGTATTGATTTTTCTTAAATACTTATTTTATGGGAGAAAACGAAAAAGTATGAATAACTTTATTTTCTTAGGACCTCCGGGAGCAGGAAAAGGTTCCCTTGCTGTAAAAGTTGCAGAAGATTACAAAATTCCACATATCTCAACAGGAGATATTTTCAGAGCAAATATTAAGGCTCAGACTCCACTTGGAGTAAAAGTAAAGGCAATTATAGATTCCGGTTCTTTAGTTTCTGATGAATTAACTTTTGAACTTGTAAAAGACCGCCTTGCACAGGATGACTGCAAAAACGGCTACATTCTTGACGGTTTCCCACGTACAATTCCTCAGGCAGAAATGCTTGAAAAACTTGTAAGTGACGTAAAAGTTGTAAACTTTGAAATTAAAGACGAAATTGTAATTCGTCGTCTTTCTACACGTCGTGTTTGTAAAGCTTGTGGAGCTAACTTCAATGTTCTTACACTTCCTCCAAAAGTAGAAGGTGTTTGCGACAAATGTGGCGGAGAACTTTACCAGCGTGATGATGACAAACAGGAATCTATCTTACACAGAATGGATGTTTACCGTGAACAGACAGAACCTTTAATCAATTTCTATAAAGATAAGGGTAAAATTACAAATCTTGATGCTTCAATTGAAACAGATGTTTTACTTGGAGAATTCAAGAAGATTTTTAAATAGAAATCAGCCTGTACTTTGACAGGCCCCCTGCTGGCTGAACATCAGCCTGGTCCCGCGCAAAATAAGGCGCGGGCTTTTTTTTACCTAATTGTTAGTTATTTCTAACCTACCTATTTTCATAAAGTTTTTTTTGAGCTAATATATAATATAATTTATAGAGGCATATATGATTCACTTAAAAACAGAAGAACAAATTAATGGAATAAGAAAATCCTGTCATTTAACAGCAGATATGTTTAACGAACTTATTCCACAAATTAAAGCAGGAATGAGTACCTGGGAAATTGATCAGCTCTTTAAAAATTATATCATCAGCCACGGGGGAACTCCTGCCTGGTATCACGAAGATTATCCTGGAGCAGTTTGTATCAGTGTTAATGACGAGGTTATTCACGGTCTTCCATCTAAAAAGCGTTTTATCAAAAACGGTGACTTAGTCAGCCTGGATGTAGGAATTGACCTTGACGGTTACATCAGCGACACAACCCATTCCATTGAAATTGGTAAGGTAGATCCAAAGGTTAAGAAACTTCATGAAGTTACAATTGAATGCTTAAAGGCTGGAATTGCAGCCTGCAAGGTTGGAAACAGAATCAGCGATATTGCAAACGCTGTTTACGAAATTGCAGACAGTCACGGTTATGGGGTTGTTTACGACTACTGCGGACACGGAGTAGGGCTTGATGTTCACGAAGATCCAAGTGTTCCAAACTGTCCTTTCAGAGGTTCAAACCCAAGAATTAAGGCCGGCATGGTTTTAGCAATTGAACCAATGATTAATTTAGGAACAGCAGATGTTGATACTCTGGATGATGGCTGGACTGTAGTTACTGCAGACGGAAAATGCAGCTGCCACGAAGAGCATACAGTAGCTGTTTTTGCAGATCATACAGAGGTTCTTACCGACCTGGATTACTGCGGAAAATCAGTTTTAAAATAATAACATAATTTTTTAGTAACCTTTTTGCCAAAATTTCGTTATCTTTTAAAAAGAACAAAAAAATAATGGAGTTTTGCATTATGAAAAAGACTATTAAATTAATCACAGGACTTGCTTTACTTACCTTCCTTTCAACTCAGGTTTTTGCAGATCCTCCTAAAAAGACTACAACTTCAACTGCAGCTTCTTCACTTGCTGTAGTTGAGGCTTTTCAAAATGTATTTCGCTCTGTAAGCGAAACAATGCTGCCTTCCGTTGTTGAAGTAGATATTACAGAGACTAAAACAGTTCAGGATCCTTTCAGTAATTTTTCTTTCCCATTCGGTGATTTCTTTGGCTATGGAAATAACGACAAAGATGGCTCAGAAAAAAATGACGGAAAAAGACAGTATGAACAGAGCGGACTTGGTTCAGGTGTAATTGTCCGCAGAACAGGAAATACTTTATACGTACTTACAAATAATCATGTTGCCGGTTCTGCTACAAAAATCTCAATTAAATTAAATGATGGCCGCGAGTTCGAAGGAAAACTTGTTGGGGCAGATTCAAGAATTGATATTGCCCTTGTTTCTTTCGAAAGCAGTGATGCTTCTATTCCGGTTGCAAAACTTGGAGATTCAGACAAGGTCCAGCCGGGTGATATCTGTATGGCCTTTGGTGCTCCACTTGGTTACAGTCAGTCTGTAACTCAGGGAATTATTTCTGCAACAGGCAGAAGCGAAAGTCATATGTCTTCAATCAGTGATTACATTCAGACTGATGCTGCCATTAATCAGGGAAACTCTGGTGGTCCTCTTGTAAACATTTATGGCGAAGTAGTTGGTATTAATACCTGGATAGCTTCTTCCAGCGGCGGTTCTGTTGGTTTAGGTTTTGCAATTCCAATCAATAATATAAAAGATTCAATTGATTCCTTTATTAAGAACGGAAAACTTACTTACGGCTGGGTTGGTGTTTCTTTACTCGATGTAACTAAAGACTACAAGAACGAACTTGGTGTTGCAGATTATGAAGGTGCTTTTGCCGTTGAAGTATTTACTAATTCGCCAGCCTTTAAGGGCGGAATTAAACCTGGTGACTTTATTATTGAGCTGAATGATAAGAAGGTAAAATCGGTAAATCAGCTTGTGCGCGATGTAGGAAACCTTAAGGTGGGAACCACCGCTAAGTTCACTGTCGTGCGCGGGGGTAAGGTTATTGCTCCTCTTATTGTAAAGGTTGAAGAGCGTGCCAAAGAAAACGAAATTCAAAACAGCAAGATGTGGCCGGGCTTTATTGCAACTCCACTTTCAGAAGAAGTTAAAAAACAGCTTGGTGTAACAGACAAAAAACTCAAGGGAGTTGTTGTTTCTAATGTTGAAGAAAAATCTCCTGCCGCAAGCCTTCGTTTACAAAGCGGCGATATTATTACAGCCGTAAATGGAAGAAGCGTAAGTAACCTTGCAGAGTTCTATGCAGAACTTGCAAATGCAAACAAGTCAGTAAACTTTGATATTTACAGTAACGGAGGAACCGTTACAACAGGAACTTTCAGGTTCTAAGCAGAACTTCAGGCAAGCTTAAAGGCATCCCTTGCTTTCTGGTGAGGGGTGCTTTTTTATTCCCTATTTAATAAAATCCCTTAATTTGCTATACTCTGTCTATGTATCGTTTATTTGTAGAACGTCGCCCAGGTTTTGAAAATGAGGCAAAGCGTTATTTATCAGAAATTAATGGATTTTTGGGAATTGCTGGTGTAGAAGCAGTTCGTTATTTTAATCGTTATGACATTGAAAATGTCAGCGAGGAAGTTTCTAAAATAGCTGCAACCAGAATTTTTTCTGAGCCACAAAGCGATTTTGTAACTTTTGAATCCCTTCCGGAAGAAAAAGATGCAACAGAGATTATATGGGAATTTCTTCCAGGCCAGTATGATCAGAGGGCAGATAGTGCAGAGCAGTGTCTTTCTTTGTTAAGAGCCGGCCTTAAAGGAGTAAAAACTCTTTCAGAAGCTCCTGTAGTTCGCTGTGCAAAAATTGTAAGACTTTACGGAAAAGTTTCTAAAGATGAAGTTACAAAAATTGAACAGTATCTTATCAATCCTGTTGATTCCCGCCTTACAAACAATGCTAAACCTGACACTTTAAAAATGGACGTAGAAGTTCCTGCAGATATTCCGGTTGTTGAAGGTTTTATTAAAATGGATGACAGCCAGCTTGAAGCCTATCGCCAGAAGATGGGCCTTGCCATGGATCATGCTGATATTAAATTCCTTCAGGACTATTTTAAGGGAGAAATGCGCGACCCAAGCGAAACAGAAATCCGCGTATTAGATACCTACTGGTCTGACCACTGTCGTCATACAACCTTCCTTACAGAACTTAAAGACATAAAGATTGAAGATGGTCCTTATGCTTCTCTCTTCAAAAAATCACTTGAAAACTATAACAATATGCGTACAGACCTTTATGCAGGTCGTACAGATAAGCCTGTCTGCTTAATGGATATGGCTGTAATCGGAATGAAGTACCTCAAGAAGCACGGAAAACTTGAGGATATGGAAGTTTCAGAAGAAAATAATGCCTGCTCAGTTGTAATTGATGTTCACTACACAGCAGACGAAAATGGTAAGCCTTTAGCCGCTGATGACCCTCGTGCTACAGAACGCTGGCTTATGATGTTCAAAAACGAAACTCACAATCATCCTACAGAAATTGAACCTTTTGGTGGAGCTGCAACCTGTCTTGGTGGTGCTATCCGTGACCCGCTTTCGGGCCGTTCATGGGTTTACCAGTCAATGCGAATTACCGGTGCTGCAGACCCAACTGTTCCACTAAGCGCAACTATGAAAGGAAAACTCCCTCAGATTAAGCTTTGCCGCGAAGCTGCACAGGGCTTCTCTTCTTACGGAAACCAGATTGGTCTTACAACCGGTCAGGTAGAAGAAATCTATCACCCTGGCTATGCCGCAAAACGTATGGAGCTTGGTGCTGTAATTGCAGCTGCTCCTCAGAATACAGTAATTCGTGAGCGTCCGGAAACTGGAGATATCATCATTCTGCTTGGTGGTGGAACCGGCCGCGATGGTATTGGTGGAGCTACAGGTTCTTCTAAAGTTCACACTGTAAAATCTGTTACAACTGCTGCTGCCGAAGTTCAAAAGGGTAATGCAGTAGAAGAAAGAAAAATCCAGCGTCTCTTCCGAAATAAGGAAGTAAGTTTAATGATTCGCCGCTGTAACGACTTTGGTGCAGGTGGTGTTTCTGTTGCTGTTGGTGAACTTGCCCCTGGTCTTGATATTAACCTTGATGCAGTTCCAAAGAAATACGAAGGCTTAAACGGAACTGAACTTGCAATTTCTGAAAGCCAGGAAAGAATGGCTGTTGTTGTTCGCAAAGAAGATGTTGACCGCTTTATTGCTGCCGCAAATGCAGAAAACTTAAATGCAGTTGTTGTTGCAACTGTTACAGATACAAACCGCCTTGTTATGAAGTGGCGCGGTAAGACAATTGTTGATATTGGCCGTGAATTCCTTGATGCTGCAGGTGCTCATCACGAAGCAAGCGCTTTAATTGAAGAACCTGCTGAGCCTGCAAAATCACCTCTTATGAATCCTCTTGAGTCTGCAGCTGCAGAACTTAATAAACCTGTAAAATGCGAAGGATGTGTAGAAAATCATCTTCGCGATGCATGGCTTGCAAATATGAATGACCTTGCCTGCTGTTCACAGAGAGGACTTGGAGAACGCTTCGACGGTTCTATTGGTTCAAGTACAGTTCTCTTCCCTTACGGAGGAAAATATCAGAATACACCTGAAGCCGGTATGGCTGCAAAAATCCCGGTTGTAACTCCACGTGAAACAAGTACAGCAAGCCTTATGGCTTATGGTTTTGACCCACGTGTAGGCAACTGGTCTCCATGGCACGGAGCAAAAACTGCTGTTTTAAGCTCACTTGCAAAAATCACCTGTCTGGGTGGTAAGGCACGTACTTCCCGCTTAAGCTTCCAGGAATTCTTTGGCCGTGCTGTAAGCGAAAAGACCTGGGGTTATCCTGCAGCAGCCCTGCTTGGTTCTGTAGATGCTCAGATTGAATCAGGCTGTGCTTCAATTGGTGGAAAAGACTCTATGAGCGGAACTTTTGAAGATATCAATGTTCCTCATACTCTTGTAAGTTTTGCAGTTACTCATGATGAAGTTTCTAACGTAACAAGTGGTGCCCTTAAGGTAAGCGGAAATAACATTTACCTTGTAAAGGTTCCATATTCAGCTTTACTTGAACCTGACTACAAAACCTTCCTTGAAAACTCAGACATCCTTTACGAGTTAAATAAAAAAGGCCTTATAGCTTCTATGTATCCTGTAGGACCTGGTGGAATTGCAGAAGCCATTACAAAGATGGCAATGGGAAATATGGTTGGTGCCAGAATTGATGCCGGAAAAGATGTAAAAGATCTCTTCCTTCCAACTTACGGAAACATCATCGTAGAAGTACCATCGGCCTATGTTCCTGACTTTGAAAAGGCAGCCTTTGTTGAAGGAAGCCTTGAAAAACTTGGTATGACTATTGACCGCCCTGTAATTCTTGTAAAAAATGCAAGCTTAGGAAATGTAACTAAAGAAGAAACTGAAATCCAGCTTTCTGACTGTCTTAAGACCTGGGAAGATAAATTAAAGAATGTTTTCCCACCAGTAAGTGGTGCACCTCTTCAGCCGGAACTTCCAGAATGGGCAAAATCTGTTCATAAATCTTTAAGCGATATAAGAAAGGCTCCAGCTTTTGTTCAGCCTGTAAGCAGACCAAAAGTATTGCTGCCGGTATTCCCTGGAACAAACTGTGAATTTGATATGGCCCGTGCCTTCAACCTTGCAGGGGCAGAAACAAAGATTATCGTTCTTCAGAACCGAACTCAGGATCAGCTTACAGAATCCCTCGAACGCCTCGCAAAAGAAATGCGTGATGCACAGATTCTCGCCCTTAGCGGAGGCTTCTCTTCCGGAGACGAACCAGATGGTTCTGCAAAATTCATTGCTAACGTTTTGAAGGCAGGAAATATCAGCGAAGAAGTTATGAATCTTCTTAAAAAACGTGACGGTCTTGTTCTTGGTATTTGTAACGGCTTCCAGGCTCTTGTAAAAACTGGTCTTGCGGTCTTCGGCGAAATCCGCGATATGACTCCAGATATGCCAACTTTAACTTACAACAGAATCAACCGCCATATCAGCCGAATTGTCCGCACCCGTATCGTTTCTGCTACCAGCCCTTGGGCACTTCATCCAAGTGTTGTAGATCACAGAAATCATCTTATTGCAGTAAGCCATGGTGAAGGCCGCTTTGTTAGTGATGAAGCTACAGCAAAAAGATTGTTCGAAAACGGACAGGTATTTACTCAGTACGTTGATGAATTTGGCCGCCCTGCAATTGCTGAACCGGATAATCCAAACGGTTCTGCTTATGCTATTGAAGGTATTACATCACCTGACGGTCATGTTTTAGGAAAGATGGGACACAGTGAACGTGGAGTTGGAATGGAACGCAACGGAGCCAGCTACGACCTCTTTAAGAATGTTGGCGGCGATCCATTTACAAACGAAAACGAAACTACCTGTCAGAATCTCTTTGCCGCAGGCGTTGCATACTTTAAATAAGGTTAGCACATGGACGGTTATCCCTCGAAGTATACAATAATTATACTTGCAGCTTTAATTGTTCTTTCAATGTTGTTTTCTATTGCAGAAAGTTCAATACTTGGAATGAACAAATTAAAGCTGCGAATTAAACGCAAAAATAAAGATAAAAGGGCTGTTCGTATAAGTAAGCTTTTAGAAAAACGCGAACAGCTCATTAATACCCTCTTAGTTTCAAATGATATTGTAAACATTTTTGTTTCTTCCATAATTGCATCAATTGCACTGGAACTCTTTGGCGCTAATGGGGTAGGTATAGCAACTTTAATTGCAACCCTTCTTCTTTTGATTTTCGGAGAAATTACTCCAAAAACAATTTCTACCCGCTGCCCTGATCAGATTGCCTATGGCTTGAGCGGTTTTGTAAAATTCGTTTACATTATTATGTATCCTGTTGTAAAGGTGGTTACCTTTATTTCTAAAATTGTGTTAAGGCTTTTTGGAATTAAACTTAACGGCAAAAAACAGTCCTATACCCAGGATGAAATAAAAACTTTTTTTGATTTAAGCTCAGAAACAGGGGCAATCGGACAGAACGAAAACCGCATGCTTACCCATGTATTCAAGTTTTCGGACCTTGAAGCGGAACAGATTATGGTTCCAAGAACTAAGATTAAAGCCCTGAGCATTAATTCAACTTATTCAGATCTTGTTGAAGCTTCACAGCGCCTGGGCTTTACCCGTTTTCCAATTTACAGAAATTCTATTGATGATATAACCGGAGTCCTTTATCTTAAGGACCTTCTTCCCTATAAAGATAATCAGAAGGATTTTAGTCTGCAAAAGGTTATGAGGCCGCCTCTCTTTATTCTTGGAACAAAGAAGATGTCTTCCATTCAGCAGATGCTTTTTGAAAACCGCCAGTCTATGTGCATTGTTGTAGATGAATATTCAGGTACAGATGGACTTATTACGGAAAAGGATATTTCGCGGGAGATTTTTTCGCTGCCCGGGGATTCGACTTTGCGCGGTAAGGTTTTTGATTATAACTCTGTAGAAAATAAAAATGATTTTGAAGTAAACGGTTCTGTTCTTCTGCTTGATTTACAAAAGAGTCTTCATATTCCTCTGGAATCAAAGATGAACGAAACAATAGGCGGATGGTTTACAGAAAAAATAAACCGCATGCCTGAAAACGGCGACAGATTTGTTTTTGAAGGCTATGTCTTTACTGTAGAAAAAGTTCAGGCCCACAGAATTGAACGCCTTAAAATAAAGAAAATTATAGAGGAAGAAAATTAGAAAAGGAGGATAAATATGCTGATATTACAACTTATAATAATATTTTTACTTATCCTCTGCGTAGGCTTTTTTACTTCTTCAGAAACCGCTTACCTTTCCCTGCCAAAATTAAAGGTCAGGGCCATGCTGGACGAAAAGAAGCCTAATGCAAAAATTGTTGCAAAATTAAAGGCAAATATGGACCGCCTGCTTACAACCGTATTAATCGGGACAAATCTTTTAAATTCCCTTACAGCGGCTTTAGTAACTGCCCTGGTTTTGAACTTTTCTTCCTCAGCCTTATTTGCAGATTTAACTCCTTTTATAACAGCTTTCTTTATAACAACTTTTGGACAGATTGTTCCAAAAACGGCAGCCGCCCTTAATCCGGTACGCTTTACAAGCTTTGCAAGCCTTCCGCTTTTTCTGCTTGAAAAAATATTTTTTCCAGTGGTGTGGCTTTTTGAAAAGCTTTCCGGTCTTGTTGTAAAACTTGCAGAAAAAGTTATTTCTCCTGCAAACAGTCAGATTACAGAAGAAGAGGTAAAGGCTCTTATTGATG
Source organism: Treponema sp. (assembly GCA_016286535.1). GTDB lineage: Bacteria > Spirochaetota > Spirochaetia > Treponematales > Treponemataceae > Treponema_D. The sequence goes on from JAEESZ010000016.1 coordinate 37,203, forward strand.
TTGGAGAAAAAGAAGGCATCATAGAAAAAGATGAAAGCAAGATGCTTAATAAAATAATTTCCTTTAACGATCTGCAGGTTGATTATATTATGAAGCACCGCTCTTTTGTTGCCTCTGTTGATTATTATGCTACTAAAGAAGAGGTTATTGCAGAGTTTAATAAATCGGGCTTTTCAACCCTTACTGTTTATAAGGATAATATTGAAAATGTCGTTGGCGTAATAAATTACCGCTCTGTTTTATACGGAAGTGACCGGGAAGAAGATGATGAAGGAAATTCTGCAGGTGGCTACGTGGCAGATAAAATGGAAGAAGTGCTTTATGTTCCTGAAACTTTTTCTGTTCTGGAACTTTTGAATAAATTCCGCGAGGACGAAAATAAATTTGCCCTTGTCTTAGACGAGCAGGGCCAGACCAGTGGTATTGTAACCATGAAAGATATAATGAAGCTGGTTTTTGAAAGGATGACGGACGAAAATGCTTACGATAACCTTCCTGCCGAAGATAAAATTAAACTCGTAAACTATAATACTTTTATTGTGCCTGGCGAATTAAAGATTGAAGATGTAAACCGGGCTCTGAACCTTTCCTTACATTCTGAAGATTTTAATACCCTGGGCGGCTGGCTTTTAGAGCAGTTCGGCTATTTGCCTAGCGTGGGGAACGCTTTAGTTTACAAAAATATTATTTTTACTGCGGAAGACATTTCCCAGCGAAGAATCGTCAGTGTAAAGATTAAAGTGTGAAGCGGTAATTAAGGGAGAATCTGTACTTAAAATAAGATGCACCGCTTTCTGCTCCTGCATTAGTCCAGGTGCCTCCCGGAAAAGCGCTTATTGAATTTGAATAGTCCGTACCTTTTGCTAAAGGAAGGTAAGAGCAGAAAAAAGACAGGCCCAGACTGTTGTGTGAATTAAAGTTATAAAAGCCGTCAATTTTTGCCTTAAAAAGGAACATGTATTTAATATTGTCCCAGTATACGAATCCGGTTCCATAATGAAAATCCAGATTGTTGCAGAAGGTAAGTTTAGGACTAACTTTAAGGTCTGCCGAAATTGTAAATCTGTCTTTTATTACTGATTCATAAGTAAGTCCCAGCATAAAAGAATAAAATTCCTGGGTATAAGAAATTATTTTTTCCTGATTAAAATATCTTGTTTCGTTGTCATAATCTTTATATATGTAATAGCCGCCATTGGCATCAAAAAAAATATACTCATAATCAAAAGCTGTATAAGGGCTGAGTTTCATTCTATGAGGAAGATAAATGTTTCCTCCCAGGGCTGCAGAAAAGGTGTAATATTTTGTAAGATTATTTGTAGAGCAAGAATAATTTGTAACTTCTGTAGGATCGTCATTTAGAAATTCAGGATGTTTTCCTTCCAGTCCTCCAGTCGAATTTAACCAGTCGTAATCTTCCATAACTCCGCTGCTTTTAGGTACAGCAATTTGTCCGTTAAGTCTTAGTTTATAATACTTAAAAAAATCAATATCAAGATTCAATTCAAAATAGGGGATGTTTTTTAGCTGCCAGTCAAGACGGCTTTCAAGATTGTCTGTGTTCAAACAAGCTTCATCAAAAACATATTCCTGAATAAGACCATTTAAGAGCCCTGATGATATATCCGCTTTTAAAGAAAATATACTCCTGTCTAATGTGTAAGCATTGATAAAGAGAAAAATCAAACTTAAACAAAGGACAAACTTCTTTTTCACCTTAGTCTTCCAGTGGATCTACTCCGTAAATTTTTGAGAGCTGTTTTCTTGTGGCTTCCATATCTTTTGGATAAGGGGCGGTAAAAGAAAGCGGCTGATTGCTTACTGGGTGGGTCAACTCAATTTTATAGGCGTGAAGGGCAAGGCGCGAAAGTAAAGGACGTTCTTCTTCTTCATCACCATTCCACTTCTTTTTTATTTCGCTAAGGCGGACAGGCTTCTGGTTTCCGCTGTAAAGAGGGTCGCATACAATGCTTAGCCCGTTTGCCTGCAGGTGGACACGAATCTGATGGGTTCGGCCTGTTAAAGGTTTTGCTTCTATCCAGGAATAAGGTCCGCAGCTTCCAATCAGTCTGAAGTCTGTAACAGAGACTTTTCCAAATCTTTTATTTACTACAGTTCTGTGTCTGGCATCTCCGTCCGGCTGTAAGGCCAGGTCTACATGAAGATCTTGCCATAAAGGATGTCCGTATACCAGTGCATGATAGGTTTTATGAACCTTTCTCTGTTCAAACTGTAAAGAAAGGCCTTTGTGGGCGGCTTCATTTCTTGCGTAAATAATTACACCGGAAGTATCTTTATCAAGACGGTGTACTGCAAATAATCTTCCGAATTCTTTTTCG
>JAEESZ010000001.1 GCA_016286535.1 Treponema sp.
AAACTTGCGACATATTTGTTTGCTACATACTTTGCTGTATGTTCAATTGTTTCCTTCCCTGAACTGTCAAACAACTGTTTCACCGTTGCTCTGTGTTGCGACGGTGAAAACTAATATATACTTCCGTTGAAAAAGTGTCAACAGAAAATTATAAATTTTTTCATTTTTTTCGATTTTTTTTTATATTTTTTTCAATTTCAAATCTTTCCCCTTTGCTATATAATTTTATTTAATCTTATATAAAAAATGGAGATAAAATGAAAACAATTGCAGTCTTTTTAGCAGATGGTTTTGAAGAAATTGAAGCGCTGAACCCTGTAGATTTTTGCAGAAGAGCCGGTCTTAATGTAATTATGGTTCAGGTTCCTTCAAAGACAACAAAAGAAAAATACCTTGTAGTTTCTGCCCACAACGTAAAGATTATTGCAGATTTAACTCTTGAAGAATTTTTTGAAGAATACAGAGGAAGTTTCCCAGACTGCTGCGTGCTTCCAGGAGGACTTAATGGTGCTAAAAATCTTGCATCCTGTAAGGAACTTCTGAAATATCTTGAAACAGCACATCTTTCCGGTCACTTTATTGCAGCAATTTGTGCGGCCCCTGCCCTTGTTCTTGGAAAAACACGCATTTTAAAAGAAAAATACTGGACCTGTTATCCAGGTATGGAAGTAGAAACTAAAATTGAATATATGCACAACTACAAAGAAATACCTTTCCTGACAGACGGAAATTTAACCACAGCCAGAGGACCGGGAGCTGCAGAACAGTTTGCCCTTGAACTTGTAAGGATTTTTGCAGGTCCAGATAAGGCTGCAGATATAAAAAAAGGCAGTTTATTAAGATAAATCCAGATCAGCTTCTTTTTCTGATATTTTCTGAGAAAGAAGCTTTATTTCTTCAAGAATGGAATTAACGACCTTTACATCTTCTTCATCAGCAGATGAAAAGCCTGCTCCATCATAAAGCATTTGACTTACCTTCATTCCAAGTTCTTCATATTTGCAGGAACGCTGAGTTTCAATCTTATTTAATTTTACCTTCTCAACAGTTTCATCTGAAAACTTCTGAACTTTTTCTCCAGTAATCTCAAATGCTGATTTTGAAGCCTTAGCGATTTTTTTTAAGCCATCTTTAATTTTATTAGAAATCTCTTCTTTATCCATATCTTAATAATAATCACCAATTGTTAAAAAAACAACAAATTAAATTCTCTTTATGGCAAGCATTGTAAGGTCATCTGACTGCTCATCTTCCTGAAGATATTCATAGTCCAGGTAGTTTGGAGTAGACTCGTTGGCTACCTTGTTTGCTGCATAGTAAGAATAAAGATTAAAGTATTTTTCCAGGAAGGCATCAATAATTTTATCAACCTTGATATACTGAGTTGAGTTCAAATCATTTTTCTTATACATTCTGAATACTTTTTCGCAGGCTGCAAGAGCAAGAATAGTTTCTTCAATTGTCCCCTTACCTTCCGTAAAATCAAATTCAAGAACTTCATCCCCCTTAGGATTTTCAACCTTTGTAAGCCGGTATTTTCTGCGGTTTAATACAGCTTCAATAATCTCGCTTACTCTTTCAGGACCAAATTCCTCTTTTTCTTCTTCAGTTTTGTATTCAACTTCTTCCTGTCCGGTCTTTGGATTTACTTTTTTAACCTGCACATCAACAAATTTTGGCTGGAACATAGGATCCCTTACCCTTCTGGTAGATTCTTCAATACCGTCAGTATAGAGATATAAAATATCACCGTGCTTCAAAAGTCCTTTTTCAACTTTAAAGCCGCCTCTCATGGCAATTAAATCTGAACTGAAGACACCGGCTGTAGGTGCATTAGAAAGTGTAATTACCTTCATCTTCTTTTCTGCACTGTCATAAATGTGCACAAGGGTATCTCCGGCATTACACATATACAAATCACCGGTATTCTGATTAATAAGACACAGAATCATTGTTGCAAATTTTCCCCTTAAGCCAAGGGATTCAATTGCATCGTTTACCTGTTCAATCAGTTTATTAACTGAAGTTCCATTTTTCTTGTAAGACCAGCTGTTAAAATATTCGCGGAACAAGGTTGCTACAACTGTCATAATAATGGCAGCCGGAACTCCGTGTCCCGAAGCATCACATTTAATTGCTACATACCACTGGTCATCAAGCTTACGGTAATCGAAATAGTCACCGGAAACGCCGGATTCACCTTCATAGTAACCAAAACACTGTATTTTTGAATCTTCGTATTCGGCCGTAGAACCTTTTTCTTTTAAGGGCAGGAAGGCATTCTGGACCGCCTTACCATCGAGAGTAAGAACTTCCTCTTCTGCAACCTTAACCAGTTCATGGGTCATGTCATTTACTGCCGTACCAAGACGGCCGATTTCGTCCTTTGATTTTAAAACAATATCTTTATTTTTAAGATCTGCCTTATTTTTTGTATGACCGATCATAAAAAGGTGACTTTCAAGTTTTTTGATTGGCTTAATTATAATTACCGCAAAGAAATAGGCGGAAACAATTCCAATTAAAATTACAATTAAAGAAACCAACAGAACTGATTTGATGATTCGCAGAGTTTCTGCCTTTACAGAATCAATAAGAGTCTGGGTTGAAAGTTCAATAAATATAACTGCGTGAACAAAATTTCCGGTATTTCCCTTTCTGTATAAAACCGGCCTGTAGAAAATGTAATCCGTATTAACCATATCAAGATTCTGGCTGTCAAAAGGAGGATATGAACCGGCATTTTCCTTTGAAAACTCAAGAAGTAATGTATCTGATTTATTTCTTAAATCGACTACGGTTTGTGAAATATATTCAACTGATTCAAGTTCGTCCGGCTCCAGTGTTGCATAAGCCGTATTTGCCTGATTTGTTAATTCTTCTATCTGCTGTGAAAGATTAAGAATCTCCTGAGGAATATTTTTGTCTAATTCCGAGAATTTTTTCTCTATTTCAAGATAAACCGGGTCTTTTATTTTAGAAGATCCGTAGGTTAATGTGTATGAATCTGATTTTTCAAGTATTGAAGGGTCATTTGTAGCCCAGATATAGTCAAGTTCATCAGCCGAAGAAGAATTCTGTGCCTGTCCCGTGATGGTAACAAATTTTACCTCGTCCATGGCATCTTTTTGTTCCGGCAGGGCAGAAAGTTCAAGAATATTATTTGAAGGTAAAAAGTTTTTTACACCCGAATGAATACTTTCCAGCAGTACTTCGGTACGGTTTTCCAGTCCTTCTGCCATTGTCTGCTTCTGCAGATTTACACTTCTGAATCCATTCTGGAAGGCAACAATGAATACAGAAATGATTATTATAAGGAACGTAAATACAATCAGTTTATATTTTAAGCTTGGCTGATGTTTTAGTGATTTGTTTAGTTTTTTCATAGGCATTGCTTTTCCTTCCAATAAAGATTTTACCTCGTAGTTAGAAATAAGATTTTCAAGGCTTGATTTACTTAAATAAACTGTCAGAATAACGATTGAAATAATTCCCAGAAGAATAAGCAGAATTAAAACAATGATATAGGCAGTAACTGTATATTTGTATCTTATGAATTCGCTTGTATATTCTTTAGGCATTACAAAATCAGCTTCAATTTTTACATTTCCCTGATTTTCAAGCCTTAAAATTGAGCCAGATTTATAGGTTCCCCTGTCTGTATGATGAAGTAAAATTCTGTAGCTGCCGTCTTCCAGTTCGGTATTAAGTTTAATATCACTGATTACTTTATTGCTTTGAACCTTATACTGATTTTTTGATTTTTCCAGTACCAGATCATAAGGGGCCTTTCCGTCCCGGTCAATTATGATTGAATCAATTGTTCCGTCATAGGTAAAGCCGCCTCCCCTTATGGTAAGGCTCTGTCCCCCGGCTTCGTCAGAAAGCAGCTGGGCAGACGAAATAAAGGTGGATGGTTCATATTTATTTACAATGAACATCTGGCATTCAAAATCGCCCGTATTTCCAACTTCATCTACTGCTGCAACATAAAAAACATAAAGTCCGTTTGCATAATTATAGTATTTAGAACTTGATAATTTTGTTGTACTTGCAGGAGAAGACAGTTTTTTCTTTTTATTTACTTTTTCGTATCTGGCTTTTAATTTTTCTACTGCAGCAGCCTTCTTTTCTTCAGAAAGCTTCATAGGATGTCGTTTTGTATCTACCAGAGCTTTTGGAATGTCAAAAAGATACTCAAACTTATAAATATATCCTGATGTATCTTTATCTTCTGAAGGAAGCCAGCTGATTGCAAAATTATTTGAATCTAAAATATTGTAAGAATCGCAGTTTTCAAGAGAAATTTGAGGGGCCTTAGGTGGCGTTGTATCCAGCGTGTATTTTATACTTTTTGATTCAGACCAGTTATCTGCATAATCCTGAACCCTTACACAAAGATAATAATCCCCGTCTCCGTCCTGAGCAGAAAAAGTCATTTTTTTATTTTTATCTGTGCCCCTTATAATCTGCATCTGGCTTTTTGGAGCTTCTAAAAGAGGATCTCTGGTCCATAAATAAGAATAAGTTTTTAGGCCGGATGAATCTTCAGGGAAAATAATATCAAAATCAACTTTTTCAGACCTGGATCTTTTTCCGTTTTTATAAGACAGGGGCTTTATCTGCGGCATTTTTACAGATTTATCAGGAGGCAGCAGGGCTATGGTATTTTTATTATTTTTTCCCGTCTGCTGAAAAATAAAATTCAAAATCGGGTAAGGACTCTGTCCGTCATTTATCAGTAAAGGACTTACAAAGAGATTTGCATTATTATTTTCTACAAGAGGACTTTCATTCCAGAAATTTCCCTCTTTTTTTGACATATAAACAGATTCCCGGCCGTTACGCGTATCGAACCAGGTAAGATAAAGGGAATTCTGATAATTAAAAAAGCGGGGTTTACTTGCATTTCCATTTAAAGTCAGCTCTTCTGCACTTCCGGATATAATTCCCTGGGGACTAAGGCCTGCTACCCATATAGAGGAGTTTACTGACTGGGTTCTTTCCCAGGCTATGTAAAGCTGGTCTTCAAAATATATTAAGGCAGGCTGCTGATTCTGATATCTGTAATATTCATAGCGGGAGTTATTGTATAAGGAATTCTCGTTTGTTATTAAAAGGGGACTTGACCAGCTGCCTCCCGGGCTGTTTCTTAAAGTTAAATAAAGCTGATATGAAAACCTGTTTGTCTGCTCAGAAATATACTGGGCCTGAAAAACAACAAGATCTCCGTTCTGGTAAGGAATTAAAACCGGAATAAAGGGGTTCTGCAGTTTTTCTGCAGGAGAAAAGAGTTCAACTCTGGACCAGTTTACACCGTCTTTTGATTCACTTGTAAAAATTGTAAAGGAATTATCATCACCGGAAGAAGTAAACAGCTTAAAAGTATTGGCCCTTGTTTTATAAATACGAGGGGCAATCATTATGGAAGATGACGGCAGGATGGTTCTTTTAAAACTTGCAGCCTTATCATTTGATGAATATATAGAAATTTCTCCGGGAGCTGAAAGTACAGCAAGACAGATAAGCCCGTCATCATTAATTGCGGCAGAATAAATATCAGGAACTTCGCTGGTAGAATATGGAAAAGGTCCTGCAAAGCGTTTTATATCACTTACATTATCAAGGCTGTTGAACTTTTTACAGCTTAAATAGATTTCTTTTTTTGCTGTATCTACTTCCTGAAAAAATATATAGGAATCTGTTGAATTATAAAGGGCAAGAGGAAAAACGGAATAAGAAGTGGTTATGGAAAGAGGATTTTCCCAGTAAAAGGTCTGTGCGAATAAAGATAATGACCTTATACACAAAAGAAAAAGCATTGAGAAAATTCTTTTTTTATTCGAATTAAAAAACTTCACCTTCCACCCTACATTCTTGCTTCTATTTTTGCCTTCAAGTCCTTAATCTTCTGAACATACTGGTTCTGAGGCTTATTTAGAAGCTGTTTTAAAATCTGATTTGCAGCAATTACGTTATTATTCTGAAGATAAACAATTGCCTGGTTATAAAGCTGTTCATCTTCCATTGAGATTTGTGTAGCCGTTCCTCCCATCTTTGTAATAATTGTATCTTTTAAGCCCTGAGCCTGAGTATTATTAGGATTCAAAACAAGTGCTCTGTTTACCTTTTCCAGGGCTGACTGCAGTTTTTCAAGATTATTACCAGCATTATTATACGTCTTTTGTGCATCATTATAAAGATTTTTTGATCTTGTTAAGGCACTATTATCAACAGGCTTCTGTCTAATTCCAATATCTATTTCTACTTTATAAATAAGGTCCTTTAAGCCCTTATAATCAGGATTGATTTTATAATAGTCCAGAAGTGTAGAATATCCTTCCTGAACGGTAGCAGAATCCTTACACATATTCTGGGCAATCTTAATCTTCTGGGCAAATTCTTCTTCAAACTTTGAAGGGTTCATAAGTTTATTAATCTTTAAAGTTAATAAAGAAGCTTCTGCATTTAAAGGATAAACTACCTGAACCTTACGGATATTATCAAGAGCCTTTTGTAAAGCAAGGTTACCCTGCTCTTTATCCCCCTTCCTGTAATACTGCTGACCTTCTTCATAATACTGATTTGCAATATTAATCAGCTGTGACATTTCCGGATACTGAGGAGCAGATGGAGAAATATCACGGCCGGTCTGCATTGAAATTGCGGTGTTTATATAATTCATAAGGGAGGTAATTTCTTCATCTTCAACGGCATTTGTAATTGCCCACCTGTTTTTAGCCTGATTAAGATATTTTTCTGCCTCATCAAAGAAGCCGTTAAAGTAAGCTTCTCTGGCCTGAGTTTTAAGAAGGCGGACTTCCTTTACAATAATTTCGTTTTCTGTTCTGTTGATATTTTCGCCAAGATCAGCAAGTTTTGAATCCCACTCACGTCTAAGACTTTCGTCATCAGAAATGGTAAGGGCTTCTTCGTATTTAGAAAGCGCCTGTTCAAGTTTTCTTCTTGCAAGGCTGAAATTCTGATTTTTAAGGGCGGTCTGAGCTTCGCTGTAGCGGGTATCACCCTCGTTTCTTGCAATCTGTGATGATATAATTTTCTGTTGGCTATCATGAGCAAGTTCATCAGATTTTTTCATAAGCTCTTCAAGTCTTAAAATCTGTGAATCAAGTTCCTTTCTGCATTCTTCATAATAAGAAGAAATTTCTTCGTCTTCCTGCCAGAGGCTTTCTGCATCATAATTATTTTTAATTCTTGCCTTATAGTCTGTAATTTCTTTTATTGCAGAATTGATTTTTTTCTGTCCGTAAAGGCTTATATTCAAGGCAATTTCAGGATAAGAGTAAAGAAGCAGGAGGTTACCGGAAGCGTCAGAATTATCTTTATAAGCAAGGGCTGCCTCAGTATCCTTTGTAAATTTATTTTTGCTTGCGCTGTCAAGTTTTGAGTTAAAGCCTTTATAAAAACTCTGACCGCTGTCATTAATCAAAACAACTTCATCAGCAAGAGCCTTTGCTTTCCTGGCAAAATATTCACTTTCTTCTTTCCAGATTAAGTCAAAAAAGTCTTCTGAAGATTTGAATAAAGAATCCCTTTCTTTTGTATATTCTTCTTCAAGTCCCTTAAAGCTTTCATTTTTACTTTCTGTATAAGCAGCATAATGATTTATTTTTTCAAGACCTTTATCATCCTTATTTCCAAGAATAAGTATGATTTTTGAAGCGGCCTGCATAAGTTTTTCTTCAAAGTTCTTATCCTGCCCCTTATTTTTAAGTTCATCTATAGTCTGGTAGGTAAGATTTTTTGTATCATTAATTTCAATTTCGTTATTATAAAGGCCAGAGACAGCCAGAGTAAGGGCATCAAGATAATCTGTATAAACAAAATATTCAGAAAAAGGATGCACAAAGGTCTGTCCGCTTCTTACATTGAGGAAATTATATAAATTCAGGGTATTCTGCTCTAAAAGTGAATAGTTTTTAATTCTGTTTGTATTGGCAGTATTATTGTCAATTTTTTGTTTTGCCGTATAAGAGCTGTTTGCACAATTTGTTCTGTATCTGTCGTAATATTTCAGGATATTTGCAAAAAGTGCTGTATTCATTCTGGTCATAGCAGCCTTCCACTGGCCGTCTACCGCACCAATAATTCCAGAATCCGGGATATAGGAAACTCCGTAAATAAAACGGAACATAAAAGGCAGATAAGAGGCGTCCGTACTGTCCTGGTCAAGTTTTTGTACTTCTTCAAAGAGGACTTCCAACTGATGAGCATCCTCAAAAATGGAATTTCGTAAAGCGGCATATTCCTGAAAAACCTGCAAAACCGTATTAAAATTTTTTACGGAATCATCGTACTTATCGTTATTAAGGGAGTTTACATAATCGTTTACAGCCTTATTAAAGCGGTTATTAAAGTTTTTATCATTAAAGTTTGCAACTTCTTTTTCAAGGTGGTCTACAACTGACTGAGCCTTTGCTGTAATTTCAGGATTATTTTCCCAGCGCTCGTAAAAAGAATCTTTATAAAGCCAGAAACCATTCTGACGGATTATTGCAATTGAATCGGAATAAAGGCCGCTTTGGGTATATTCTGCTGACTGGGTTTGAACTTCATTAAACTGGCTTCTGAAATAGTTAAATTCAGCTGATTTTTTTAAGTCTGCAATAAATTGCAAATGCTCATCAGAAGGATTTTTTTCAAACCTTTCCAGCTGGGCTGTAATTTCGTAAATTTCCTTATCGTTTCCAGGCTCGGTAAGAATAAGATTTATTAATTTTTCGGCCAGTATTGAATACTGCTTTCTGATGTTCATAATTCTTTTTATTCTTCGCTGGGCGTTATCAAAATTATCAGGATATTTATTAATATAAACGTTTAAAAGTCTTAAAGCCTCTTCATAATCGGTTTGACGAATAAGTTTGTCTATTTCAAAAAGACTTAAATCATTTTCATCTTTAGCATAAAGAGAGAGTGAGAAAAAACTTAAAATACACAAAAAGAACAAATATCTTTTTTTCATCTTTTTAACTAATATACATTTATATTTTCGGTAAATTTACGTTTATTAAAGAGATATTCTTCCGATAATTAACTATATTTTCATTATTATATAATATAATACAAGAAACAGGAATGAAACTAAACAGAGTTATTTACATTTTAATTCTTCTCTCTGCCTCTTCAATATTTAAGCTAAGTGCCCTGTCTTTTACAGATTTTTCTTCAACACTGGCAGAAATTTTTGAAGGAACGATTGATTATAACGAGGGAGATACCTGTTTCCGTTCTTTTATGATTCCTTTTGGCGGCAGAACCGAAAGTCTTGGAGATGCCTTTACAGGTTTATGTGATGACATAAGTTTTCTGCGTTACAATGCGGCCGGAAGCTGTATACAGAATAAAACCCAGCTGGCTCTCTATCACAATTCCTGGATTGCCGATTCAAAAATGGATACTCTGGCCTGCACTACCCGCTACAATCACCTGGGACTGGGAGCTTATCTTTCGGCCTTTTACGTTCCTTTTACAGAATACAATATTTATGGGGACCGGGTTGCAGGAAATTATTATTCAGAAAGCACCTTTGCCGCAAATATTTCATACAACTTTCTTGCCGGCTACACTTTTAAAGGTTTTGCCCTTGGCGCAACTGTAAAAGCAGCCTGGAGAAACATTCCAAACTTTACAGATAACGATACAAACGAAGTAATTTCCTGGTCCGGCTTCAGTCAGTCAGCTCTTGGCCTTGCTGCAGATTTTGGTCTTATGCTGCAGTTTAATATTTTTAAGTATTACGCTTCCAGAGAGCCGAATTTTAAGATTGGCCTTACCGCCCAGAATATGGGAATTGCACTTACCGGCGCCGGCTCATCTTCCGGCTTAAGCCCGGAAGCCCTTCCATCATATTTTGCCCTTGGCCTTTCCTATAAAGTAACAAAACCAATTACAATTTCTCTTGATTATAAACAGCCTGTAAATCTTCTTGACATTTCAACCTTCAGAATTCCTTATATAAGTGCAGGGCTGGAAGTTGCCTTTACAGAGTCGGCTTCTTTTATTGCTGGTTTTCAGCTGAAAGGTGCTCATCCAAGAATAAGCAGCGGTCTGGAATTTGAATTTTCTAAAATCATTTTTAATTTTAACTATACGCTTGATTTAACTTCTTCAATAAATCCGCTCAATAAGTTCAGTCTTTCTGTAAGACTTCCTTTTGGAGATAACGGCCGGGCCGAAAAAACTAAGCAGATTGATAAGCTTTATTCCATGGGACTTGAATATTACAGCCAGCAGAAATGGGACGAAGCAATTGCCGTATGGAAAAAAATTCTTGAATTAGATAAAAGATATGATCCTGCAATCATCGGAATTACAAGTGCCCAGTACCAAATAGACATGCTCCGAATGATTCAGGAAAGTTTACGCTTAGACAACTAAAATTACATAAAAGAAAGAAATCAGACTTTCTTTGCAAATACCTTATAGTTCATCCAGGTAAAGATGGAATCTCTTTCTTCAAGGGTTGTAAGCCATTCTGTACTTACGGTATTTGAACCAAGAGAATCAAATACAATTGTAAAGGCATTTATAGATTCCTTAAATCTTCTTTCTGCAAAATCTGCATTGTCGCAGTCATTAAGCATTTTTATAAGACCGGTACTCTGAGCCATTAAAAGTTCAATTGCACCTAAATTCAAAAGTCTGTTTTTAAGTCCGGTATCGCTTGGGAATCTGTCTGCAAGGTCAATAATTCTTTCACTGGCCTTTTTTACATAACGAATCATCCAGTTAGACTGACCAGTCAGGAATTCTTCGCCATAGCCGTCCCCTTTTGCAGAATAGTAAGGTTCTGTTTTTTCAAGGGAATACTGTCTGGCAATAAGATTTTTTCCACATTCAAGGCAGATATCTTTTTTAGCAGCAAGTTCAAACACCTTTTTAAGCCAGTATAAGAATTCGCTCCATTTAGAACGGATTGTATTTGTATCTGCAGTACAGATAAGGTTTACAAAATCACATTCAGGAAGATATTCAGCAGCCTTAGAAAGCTTTTCTGAAACGTAATCTGTAAAATCTTCTGCATCAAGCTCTGCCTGCTTTTGAGCAGCAGAAATATCATAATAAGAGTTTTTATCTTCGCGTTTATTAAAATATTTAAAACCTGTTGAATATCTTACAGAATCAGGGTCTATAAAACTTGCAAGATTATCCAGAGATAATTCAAAACCAATGTCACGATTTTCGTTTCGGTAGTCTTCGTGGCAGCAGTAACCGTCTTCGCCAAATAATTTTGGAGTAAACTCTGGATCTTCAGCAAAAAGAACAAGGGAATTATCTGTTCTTACAGGGTAGAAAATTCCGCTTGAAGGCATTTTTTTAGAAAGAAGAAGAGCGCGGGCATCTAAAACTGTGTAAGAAAAACCATAAGCCTTTATAAGCTTTTCAACGCCCGGGAAATATCCTAATTCAGGAATCCAGAAGCCTTCCGGAATTTCACCAAAAAACTCGCGGTAGGAATGAAGTCCGCATTCAATCTGAGCAGAAATAATTTCCGGAGTATCTGAATAATGAGGTACAAATAAATCTGTAGCACAGGTTGCAAGAAGCTCAATTTTATTCTGTTTTACTAAAGCAGCAAAAGCAGAAATTAAATTACAGTTATATTTATTTGTAAAATCTTCCTTACATGCATTATATTTGTCTAAATTAGCGTTAATTATTGACTGAATTACAGAATTTTCATTATTTCTTTCAAGTTCTGCATTAGCAAGAGCAATTTTTTTATCGAGCCAGGCCAGATAAAGTTCGTGAATCTGTTTATCTGAAAGGAGGCTGCATAAAACAGGAGGAAGAACCATGGAAAATTTAATGTTGCTTCCCTCTTCAAAGTTTTCGACCATATTTAATACAGGAAGATAAATATCGCTGATATCTTCAAACAAAGTATTTAATACTGGCATATTTATTTTTACATCTACAGCTGTGTGACGTATAAATTCCTGGTTAGCTTTTATAATAAATACAAGATTTTTTTTCATTTTTTAAATACCTTCATCAAGAAAAAGAATGTCTGTGCATTGTATACTGGTGATTTAATACATTTTTAATTCCAGATAATTGAATAACAGGAGGAAAATCCTGATCAACTCCTTTTTTAAAATCGTAAACTAAGTCTGAACCCTGTGGAATTGTTATTACAGGAGAAATTGCAAGAACTTTTCCGCTTGTAGCTGTTGTATAAACAAGTTCAACCTTTACGTATTTTATTCCGGCAGGCAACAAAACATTCTGTTCCTGAGGTTCTCTGCTGGCCTGAATTTCGTAGGCTTCAAAAGGAACTGTATCATCTTCGTTTTGTAAGGAACAAACGCGAATTTTTAATTCATAATTATGAAGATTTTTTAACATAAGATGATCAGAATCATTAATGTTCCAGTAAACAAAAATCCAGGCTGGATTTCTTAAAACGCAGGCTATCTGAGTTTCATTATAATTTTTTGGAAGTGGCTGTATGCCGTCATTGTTTTCTGATGATATTGTCATATCATCAATTTTTTCTGATTCTTCTGCAAGCTCAAGTAATTCCGCAATTAAAAATCTTCTGTCCAGATTTTCTGGAACGTCAATTCCAAAATCATCTGCAAGATTTGTCAGGTCGGAAAATGAAAGTGTTTCAAGTTGCGCTCTATTAAATATTTCCTTACTCATAGTTTCCAATAATCGTATAAAAAAAAATCTTAGTCAATATTGAAAAGAAAAAAGAAATAACAATTTTTTTTATTTATTTTTATTTTTTTCCTAAAGTCGAAATCACTTTCACCGATAATAAAATTAGTGGTAATTATCGGGTGGGAAAACATCCAGACACCTGAATCCTATGTTTACTATAAATCTGCCGGAAAGTGTGTGAGACTTTCCGGTTTTTTTTTTTAACAAAAAATTCTCAAAAAATTGCATTAAATTATATTATTTTTTTTTCATTTAACCGATAATATATATAGGTAATTTTAAAGTATGGACACGATTCAGGTAGATACTCTGCGTAAAGACACCTCTTTTACCGGAGACTTAATTATTGACAGTTCATTTCTCATTCTTCCTCAAACCGCTTTAATATCGGACGAAGTAATTAAAGCCTTAAAGCGCTGGGAATTTACAACAATTCTCTGCGAAGGTAATTACAGTCTTGGCGGCAACATTGATTCTGATACAAATGACGAAGAGAACGCTGTTAAAGAAAATTTCGGAAATACTTTAAAAAAGGCCATTGAAAGCAGTAAGGCAAACTACATTGGAAACAGCGATCAGAACCGAATGGAAATGGTTGAATCTGTTTTCTTTGAATACATGAATTATATTGAAAAAGTCTTTACACATTATACAACTCATAAAGAAATTGATAAGGAAGAGCTTTCTGAAACAATTCAGGAACTGGTAATGTTTGTAAAAGACCACAAAAGATATATTTTACGAATTAATCCTAACCCTGAAGAAATTAAAAAGAACTTCCTGGTTGTTCACTCAATCAGAACTACAGTTCTTGCAATTGCCATTGCACACCAGCTCCATCTTCCTCTTTCAAAAATAATTGAGCTTGGCGTTACCTGTATTATTCACGAAATTGGTATGCTCAGGGTTCCTCCTCAGCTTTATATGTCTAACATAAAGCTTACCGTAGGAGAGAAGATGGCCATTTCAAAGCATACCATCTTCGGCTATACAATTGTTAAAGATTTACAGTTTCCTCTCGCAGTTCAGCTTGGAGTTTTAGAGCATCACGAAAAAGAAAACGGACTGGGCTATCCAAGAAAATTAACCGGAGAAAAGATTTCTTCAAACGCAAAAATTATTGCCGTTGCCTGTTCTTACGAAGCCATTTCTTCTTCCAGAAGTTATAAGGCAGAACGTACAACCTTTAATGCAATGATTGAATTGATTCAGAACAAAGATCATTCTTATGATGATTCAGTTTTAAAAGCCCTGCTCTACACTGTTTCTTTGTATCCTTTAGGAAGTTACGTATATCTTTCAAACAGAAAACTTGGTATGGTAAGCGATACAAATCCGGATAATCCAAAATATCCTATTGTACAGCTTTTAACAGAAAGAAATCCTGATGGTTCTCCAATTCTTATTCCTTCTGACCCTGATGGAATTAACATTTTAAGAAATCTCTCTATCGAAGAAATTACAGATGTTAAAAAACTTATTGCAAAACAAAACAATAAGGATTCAGAAGAAAAGACTGATAAAAGTCTTTCAGCCGAAAATTCAGCTTCTGAAAATCCAGCTCCGGCTCATAATGCTGCAGCTTCAGAAAAACCAGAAAGCGAAATTGATTTAGTAGAAGAAATTACTGAAAATAAAATTCCATCTCCTGCAGAAAATGATATTCCATCACCTTCAGTCCAGGTGTCAAAAGCAGCTTCCGGCGAAAAGAAGCCTGAAAATGAAGACAAAAAGAGTCAGTCTTCATTAAATACAATGGAATCTGTAGATTTATCTGAATTCGAATAATCAGCAAAAAAATTAATTAAAGAAATTTCTGATTTTTTCAACATCCTGCTGGAAAGACTCGTCAACTAAAGGCGGATGTTCATTAAAGTATAAAATCTGATCTATTTGTTCCTGAGATTTTACACCCCAGATAGGTATTACATTTTCAAACTGTCGTAAAAAACCAAGGGCAAGAGGAATATTATCTATAATTCCGCCCCCTAAAGGCTGCATGGCAATAAAACCAACATCATGTTCTTCGCAAAGTTTTACCAGTTCAAAGGTAGATTCCGGACTTACTATACTAAAAGGATACTGCAGGGTTTCATACAAATCTGATTCAAGGGCTTTTCGGGCGGTTTCGTAGTTGGTGGTAATTAAACCAAAATGTTTGATTTTCCCCTCTTTTTTTGCCTCAAGCAGGAAATCATAAATACCGTCTGCCCGGCCCGGTTCCGGCAAAAACTTTTCTGTTTCAAACTGATACAAATCCACATAGTCACAGTGAAGGGTCATTAAAGAATCTTCAAGATTCTGCTTTATTTCTTCGCAGGTTTTTGCTCTTGTAGAAGTTGATAAAAAAACATTGCGGCGGTAATCAAAAAGGGAGTCTCCCAGCAGCTTTTCGCTGACGGGAGTTTTACTGGAAGTATCATAGAAATTTATTCCGGCTTCGTAAGCCTTCCTTACAAGCGTAAATGCGCTTTCCTCGCTTTCGGCTTCATGCAGACGCATTCCGCCAAAAGCTATTCGAGAAGTAAGTAAGTCTGTTTTACCAAGCCGAACGTATTCCATACTAAAAAATTACCTCCGTGTAATTTTTTAGTAGCGAGTTTTTACTTTGTAAAAACTCGTACATCAAATTACACTTTGTAATTGCGCCATCCATGGCGCACCGTTATCTGATTACAGGCTTATAATTCTTTATTGCTTTCTGAATAAAGAATACGAGGTCATCAAGAGCAACACGTTCCTGTTCCATGCTGTCGCGGAAACGTACAGTAACAGTATTAAAGAGAGGATTCTTAGAACCGTCTTCTTTTGTTTCCTGAATTGTATCGTAGTCTACAGTAACACAGAAAGGTGTACCAACTTCGTCCTGACGGCGGTAACGTTTACCTACTGTTCCAGAAGTATCATAGTCAGTTACAAAATCTTCTTTAAGAAGGTGCTGAATTTCCTTAGCTTTTTCTGCAAGACCGTCTTTTTTCATTAAAGGAAGAACTGCAACTGTAATTGGAGCTAAACGTGGGTCAAGGTGAAGTACAGTTCTGTAATCTTCATTTCCGTCTGTACCAACATTCTGCTCTTCATAAGCTTCACAAAGGAACATAAGGAAGTTTCTGTTAAGACCTGCTGAAGTTTCAATTACATATGGAACATAGCGTTTGTTTCCGTCTTCCTGGTCGATATAAGACATATCTTTTTTAGAGTATTCCATGTGCTGGCTAAGGTCAAAGTCAGTACGGCTGTGAATACCTTCAATTTCTTCAAATCCGATTGGGAAGTTGTAAGTAATATCGTAAGCATCTTTTGCGTAATGTGCTAATTTGTCGTGATGATGCCATTTAAGCTGTTTTTCCGGAATACCGTATTTGAGGTAGAAAGCCCAGCGGTCCTTTCTCCAGCGGTCAAAAGTTTCGTCTTCTGTTCCAGGTTTACAGAAATATTCCATTTCCATCTGTTCAAATTCACAGGTACGGAAAATAAAGTTTTTAAAGATGATTTCATTACGGAAAGATTTACCAACCTGAGCAACACCAAAAGGAACCTTCATACGGTTAGACTGAACAATGTTCTTGAAGTCTGTAAAAATACCCTGACAGGTTTCTGGACGAAGATAAATAAGATGACTTTCGTCTGCAATTGGTCCCTGATATGTTTTAAACATAAGGTTGAATTCGCGAACTGCTGTATATTTGCGTTCTTTACTTCCGCAGGTAGGACAGTTGATGTTTGCATCGATGTAAGCCTTCATTTCTTCGTGAGTCATTGTATCAACTGGTTTTCCAGGGTCTTTATCTGGATTTGCAGCAACAAAGTCTTCAATAAGTTTATCTGCTCTATGGCGGGCCTGACATTCAAGACAGTCAATCATAGGATCCGAAAAATGATCTACGTGCCCACTAGCCTTCCAGGTTGTATGATGCTGGAAAATTGCAGAATCGAGTCCTACAACATCATCATGAAGCTGGGTCATATAATGCCACCATTCATTCTGAATATTTCTCTTGAATTCTACACCTAAAGGACCGTAATCCCAAGCACCAGCCTGTCCGCCGTAAATTTCTGAAGCCTGATATACAAAACCTCTTCTTTTACAAAGACTAATAATTTTGTCTAATGTACATGCATGTGAATCTTTTTCGTTTGCCATTTTTAGTTACTCCAATAATTACTTATTGAGATAAGTTACCACAAAAGAAAACACTTTGCAAATGAATAAGACCTAATCTCTTCTTTATTTGTTATTTTCGGGATTAAAGATTTCAACCTGAGAATCTATTTCCTGCATATCCTTGTCATTAAGCTCATCTTTTTCTTTTTCATCTTCTTCAACATATTTTGAATAATCACTGTTATCTCTTGGAAGAGTATCCATTAACTGTTTGTTACGGTTTTCAAGGTTTTCAAAAACAAAGTTATGAATTTTAAGCTTAGTCATATCTGAAGTTTTTTCATCATATATAGCAACGATGGTACAGACATTTCCTTCAATTTTTAGATTATATATTTTTACAGTACAGACAAAAGAATAACGGCCCATTGTAATGGAAACATTTTCAAGCCTTGTATCTTTCTTTATAAACTTTGCCATATTGACCGGCATGACTGCGGCAAAACCTACACTCGAAATATCTACAAGACGGAATGAATGTAAAAGAGAAGAGTATGCAAAATATCCGTTTACATCCTTACAGTTTTTTAAATCCAGACGGATTACTTTTCTTACTCCTTTTGCTTCATTTAAATCAAGGGTATCGTTTATTTGCTTTAATAATTGCTGGGGCTTCTGGTCCAGACTGACTATTCCGGCCTGAAGTTTAAGTTCTTCGTTTAATTTTTCTTTCTGCTCAGCCTTTATTTTATTTGAAAGAATGCCTATGCGGACATTTTTTACTTTTTCATCTTTCTGAAAGGATTTTATAAAATTAACCCAGGTTTGAAGGGGTAAAAGGTCATCTATGTAAACAAAAAGGATTGAATCGGGATACATGCCTAAAAGAGGTTTTGCAATTGAATAATCGGGAATGGAATAAACCTCATACTCATCGGACTTTAAAGAATCCATAATGAAATTTTCAATATTAAGAGGAGGATTCAGAAAAAATGTCTTGCGGCCAAAAATCGGCTTATCGTTATTTTCCACATTAAAAGTATACTACAGCTTATTAAAATTCACAAATTGCTCATCACTACATTTTGCAAAAAAATCTTCAAGGCGGTTTTTAAGGTCTGCATTATCTTTTGCGTTTAAAAACTGGGTCTGGGCATAATGGCTGAACTTAAAATTATTAGAGTAATATGTAAAAAAGCGCTGCAGCCTGGTCTTCCAGAATTCCGGAGGCTGATATTTTTCTACATCATCAATAAAATCAAAGGCTATTTGTTTTAAATCCACATGATCCTCTAAACCTTTCAACTGAGCAAAAATCCAGGGCTTCTCAATGCTGGCCCGGCTTATCATCACGCCATCCACCCGGGGAGCTTTAGAAAGGGCATAGTCATAAGAGGCCTTATCCTTAACATTTCCGTTCAGGTAAACTTTTACATTCCTTTTATGCATAAGATCTGCAAGTTTTTCGCAGTATTCGTATCTTGCAGGTCTGGTAAGTTTTTCCTTTTTAGTTCTCGGATGAAGGGTAAGCAGTTCTACCCCGCTGTCGCAAAGCATGTTACAAAAATCAAAAAAGCCCTGGTCAGTAAAATCATCATCGCCAAGGCGGAGTTTTACGCTGAACCTTTTATTCTGATTATGCTCTTTATTATAATCACTTATTACCTGTCTTATTCCCCTTACCATAGCCTGAGTTTCTTCTATCGGTTTAAGCATCCAGGCAATGCCGCTTCCAAAACGGTAAATATCTGGAGCAGAACAGCCCATATTTAAGTCAATTCCAATGCAGGGAAGCTCTACAAGGATTTTTGAAGCTTCAATCATCTGCTCATTATTTTTACCTGTAAGCTGCCAGACAATTTTTTCGGGTACAGGAGCAGGATCTATATAAAATTTTTCAAAAGGACCTTTTGTAAGCAGGGTTCCGGCATTTATCATTTCTGTAAAATATTCATCACAGCCGCCGAATTTTTCTATTAAGATTCTAAAAGCCGGATGAGAAATTGTTGCCATTGGACCGCATATAAGTTTCATTGCAGCTATTATATTATTTAATCATAAACTTGAAAACAGCAGATAATAAGTCTATATTTATAATAACAGGAGATTTTATAAATGTATTTTGAAAGAAGAAAGTATAAATTGTTTGCAAAAAAACAATTAAACGGAAGATATGGTACTGCAGTTCTTGTTACCCTTGTTTCGGGTCTGGTTTCTGCCATCTTCCTTCTGCCCCAGTTTTTCAGCCTGCTTTTAACTGAAGAAGGCCGGGTAACCTTAATGAGTTCTATTTCAAATTTTTCTTCCTTTAATTTTTCTATAAGCAATACTTCAGAATCTACTCCCTATATGACCTTAGCCCAGAATCTGGTAAGTGCAATAATTTTTATGGCAGGACTTAACTTTTATTTAAAAATGTCCCGCACACCGGAAAAGATTTCTTTTACTGCTTTTATTGAAGGCATGAATAACTGGTGGAGAGCAATTCTTACCTTCTTCTATAAGGGAATCTTTATATTTTTATGGACCTTATGTTTTATCATTCCTGGTATTATAAAAGCCTTTGCCTACTCTCAAATGGAATATCTTGTTGCAGAATTTCCAGATATCTCAATTCCCCGGGCTATGAATATTTCTAAAAGAATTACAAAGGGCTATAAAATGGATATTTTTGTAATGTACCTTAGTTTTATAGGCTGGGAAATTCTTGCAGCCTTAACATTCCAGATTGGACAGCTCTGGCTTAGACCATATATGAACATGACCTTTATAAATGCATATCATGCAATGTTAAAGAATGCCTTAGATAATAACATTATTAAAGCGGAGGATTTACAATAATGAAAAAAAATTTCAAAAGTGGCCTGATTGTTTTTATTGTACTCATAGTATTTATTGCCGGCTTAAGCGCAGGTAACTTTTTTATAAGAAAAACAAGAGGTAATTTTACTCCATCCTTTTCTTTTTCTACTTCTTCTGACATTAGTCCAAAAGAAGACAGAAAAGGTCCAAGAGAATATAAAAATGAATATATTGGTGCCTTGTATATAGAAGGTACTATTGAAGAAGCTAACAACACTTACAATCAAAAGTGGCTTTTAGAAAGCATAGACAGCATGGCTAATGACCCTAAAAATCTTGGCATGATTATTTACATAAACTCACCGGGAGGTGCCGTTTACCAGGCTGACCAGATTTATCTTGCCTTACAAAATTACAAAACTAAGGGAAAGAAGATTTATGTTTACCAGGGACCTATGGCCGCTTCCGGAGGCTATTACATTTCCTGTGCAGCAAATAAAATCTATGCCAACAGAAATACCCTTACAGGCAGCATTGGAGTTTTATTCGGCCAGTCTCTTGATTTAACTGGACTTTTTGAAAGACTTGGCATTAAATCTGAAACAATTCATTCGGGTAAGAATAAAAACATGATGAATTACAACGAACCACTAACCGATGAGCAGAGACAGATTATGCAGTCTATCTGCGATGAATGTTATGAACAGTTTGTTTCTATAGTTGTAAGCCAGAGACACATTTCCTTTGACCAGGCCTATAAACTTTGCGACGGAAGGATTTACACTGCAAATCAGGCTTTAGAGCATGGACTTATTGATAAAATTGATTCATGGGAAAATACTATTGAAGATTTTTCTGAAGAACTTGAAAAGCCGGGTATTGCAATTAAAACCTATAAGTATCAGAGAAAAAAGACAACCATGGACCTTCTTATGGGCCAGTATTCTGACATTAAAAAAACAGAAGCAGCCGCAAAACTTGGCCTTCCGGTAAAAGTCCTTACTGATTTAGAGAACAATTCTCTTACACCAATGTATTTATATAATGGAAGTTTCTAATTCCGGCATATAAAAACTATTTTATAAACTGCAGGCTATACAAGGCGGCTTTTTTACCGTTTACAAGAGTCTGCAGTTTATTTTTTATTTCTATCTTATTCTGCTGTGCGCACTTTTCGAGTTCTTCCTTGCGGGCAGAAAGAATAATCATTTTTCCATCATCCTTTAATACCCTTTTTAAAGAAGCAAACATTTTATTGTAAAAGGCCTGTAAATCATCAATTTCTTCGTAATAACCCCAGGGTGGATCTGTTATTACAGTGTCTATGCTTTTATTCTGCAGATAATTTAGACAGAAGGCATCTTCCCTGCAAAGATAAATATTCTGATTATTCTGCAGGGCCTTTTTTTCTTTTAGCATAGAGATTTTCTGCTCATCAATATCGCTTGCATAAAGTTTTGCAAAATTAAATTTTTTTGTCAGCTGCACAGGAATTGAACCATAACCGCAGAAGCAGTCCAGGATATAATCCCCTTCTTTTATTTCTGCAAAAGAAGAGATTAAATAGGCAATTTCCGGCCTTAACTCCCCTTTATTAAGATTTTTTTCTGTAAATTCTCTTTTTGAAATCAGCTGGCCGCAGAAAGAAAAATTTTCCCTTCTGATTAAATACCAGAATTCAGTATCAGGATTCACCCTGTCTATCTGAAGTTTTGAATTATTTAAAACCAGGTTCTCTGCCCTTCGGGTTACCTCTTTTTCTACCTTACAAAACTGATTTTCTTTATTAAAACGTATTCTGAATTTTCCCCTGTTAATTAAATAAGGGCTTTTTACTTTTGCCGCAGCAGAAACCATTGCATTAAAAGTGATATTATTTGTATTAAAGGTCTTTATAACAAAAAATGTATTGTTAAAATAAATTATATTCTGTAAATCGCGGGAATTACCGCAGTAAGAATAGTGAATCAGTCCGTCAAGAAGACTCAGGATTTTTATTCCCTTTAATCTTTTGGGTAAATCATTTTTAACAACATCCTGAAAACCTGTTATAAAAGTTGAAACGAATTCTGCCATAAATGAGATTATAGTTTTTTATTAAAATTCAAACAACTCCAATTCAAGATATAGACACACAAAAGTAAAATTCGTATAATATTAGAACACGCTATTGTAAAAAGTGTTTTATAAACACGTAGGAGGATAATTGGCAAACGTGAATACTACAAACTCGAACAATAAGGGACAGAGAATAAACGAAATGATTCGTGTTCGAGAAGTCAGGCTTATTGATGATGAGGGCAACCAGCTTGGAATCGTTCCAACAATGGAAGCACTTAACATGGCGAGAGACAAGGACTTAGATCTTGTTGAAGTTTCACCAAACGCTAATCCACCCGTTTGTAAAATACTTGACTATGGAAAGTACAAGTTCGAACAGGAAAAAAAGCTCCGTGATTCCAAAAAGAACCAGAAAGTACTTAAGCTCAAGGAAATTCGAATGCAGCCAAAGATTGGCGCAGGAGATCTTGACACCAAAGCCAAACATATTCAGGAATTCTTAAACGAAGGCGACAAAGTAAAAGTAACAATCCGTTTCCGCGGACGTGAACTTGCCCACACCGACCTCGGTTTTGACGTTCTGAATGAGGTGCTAAAGCGACTTACCTCGGCGTACGTCATTGAAAAGCCAGCCGCTATGGATGGACGTAATATGTCAATGACAATCTCAGCAAAAGCCGCGAAATAAGAGGTTTAGAAAATGCCTAAAATGAAGACAAAGAAGTCAGCTGCAAAACGTTATTCTTTAACTGGCACTGGCAAAGTAAAACACAAGAAACAGAACCTTCGTCATATTTTGACAAAGCGTTCACCAAAAAGAAAGAGACAGCTCCGTGCTAATGGTTATATAGCAGAAGCTGATGCAAAAAAAATCAGAAAGCAGATGCTTCCATACGGTTAATGAGGTGAATAGATGTCAAGAGCAATAGACGGAACAAAAAGAAAGAATCGCCGCAATAAGATTACAAAACTTGCAAAAGGTTTCCGTGGCGACAGAAAATCAAATTATAAACCAGCAAAAGACGCTGTAACTAAAGCTTTAAATCACGCTTACGTTGATCGCCGTGACAGAAAGTCAGAATTCCGCTCACTCTGGATTGCACGTATTAACGCTGCAGTTCGTGAAGAAGGATTAACTTATTCACAGTTCATTAACGGAGTTAACAAAGCAGGTATTAAATTGAACCGCAAGGCTCTTTCTAATATGGCTATTGAAGACCCAGCAGCTTTCAAAGCAGTTGTAGAAGCTGCAAAAAAAGCTCTTAAAGCTTAAGGAAAGCTTATGATTTCACTCGATCAGGTATTTCTTCTTGAGCAGAAGGTAGAAAGTGCTGTTGAAAAAATACAACAGCTGCAGGCTGAAAACGATGCTTTACGCAGTAAATGTTTAGAGCTCACAAATGCGCTTTCAAGCAAGTCGGAGCAGCTTTCTTCTTTTGAAAATGATCAGACACAGATCGAAGATGGAATCAAAAAGGCACTGGAACGCCTTTCTACTATCGAAAATTCGGTATTAAGAAAGGCTTCTTCAGTGCCATCTTTCCAGCAAATGGAAAGTGCACCTCAAGAGGTAAAAGCTCCTGCTCCTGCAGAAAATCCTTTAACTCAAAAAGAGGAAAATCCTCTTACTAATCAAAATACAATTCCAGACACAGGCTCAACTTCAGCCGCAGACACATCTTCACTTACAAATACAGCAGAAGCTCCAGTAGAAAAGGAAAATGAAGAATTTGTTGTAACTTCTTATCCTGTTGAAGAAGCAGATCTTTCTAACGAAATGGACCAGTCCTTCGCCGATGACGAAAATCAGGACGGGTTAGGCTTTGATATATTCTAATGGGAAAATTAAAAGTAGACTTACTTGGAACAAGTTTTACAATCCAGGCAAACGAAGATACAGAATATTTAGATAAACTTCTCGGATATTATAAACAAATCACTCAGGACATAGAAAAAATTGACTCTGTAAAAACTCCCCTTCAAATTGCAATTCTTTCCGGCATTATGCTTTGCGATGAACTTTACAAAGAAAAGCAGAGAAAAATCACAATGCAGAATAACGGTGGACAGGTTTCCACAGAAAATGACGAAGAAATTGAATTACGAACAAAACAAATGATTGAAAAAATCAGTAAGGTACTTTAATTGGACGCTATACAAATCTGGATTGATGCAGACTCCTGCCCTGCCCTTGTAAGAAATCACGTTATAAAAACTGCAAACAAAAAAAATCTTGATGTATTTCTCGTAGCAAATAAGGTTATTCCTACTCCCCCAGATTTAATACATAAAATGATTGTTACAGATAAGGAAAAAGATGCTGCAGATAACTATATTTTTAACAATGTAAAAGAAAATGACCTTGTAATTACAAGAGACATTGTTTTTGCAGACAGACTGGTAGAAAAAGAAATCACCTGTATAAACGACAGAGGCACAATTTTTAATCAGGATAATATCAAGCAGTTATTAAGCTCCAGGGATTTTGATTTAACGCTTTACAATCTTGGTCTTGTAAAACATTTTAACGAAGGCTACGATAAAGAAAAGTTTACAAAATTTGCCAATGCCTTTGATAAAAGCCTTACAAAATTATTAAAAAGATTTATTTAGTCTTCGTCCTCTTAGTCTTCGTCCGGAATAGCAAGCTGGATTGAACAGATACGGTCTTTTACCTGCATAAAAGCAAGAACAACCTCTGGGTCAAACTGAGTGCCTGCATTATTCTGAATCTCTGCAAATGATTCATCAATAGACCAGCTTTCCTTATAACAGCGTTTATGACTCAAGGCATCAAAAACATCTGCTACAGCAACAATTCTTGCCGAAAGAGGAATGTCTTTTCCACTCAAAGGTTCGCATTTAGGAACAATACCGTCTTTTATAGTAAAATCAGAAAGTTTAATTTTTCCAGGGTAACCTTTACTTATATCACCATCCCAGCGGTCATGATGATGAAGGGCAATTTCCTGTGACATTTCATCGAGGAAGCTTTCAGGAGGTTCAAAAAGCTGGGCACCAATACAGGTGTGGCCTTTCATAATATTTCTTTCTTCCTCTGTAAAACGAGGATAAGTTTTCTTTAGAATTACATCTGAAATTCCAACTTTACCAACATCGTGGAATTTGGCGGCAATTTTCAAAGTATCTCTGTAACGGTGAAACTCTGCAGCCGGAATATTGTGATTAAAGGCATAACGGTCATAAATTTCCAGGGAATAAGAAGAAACACGTTCAACATGTGGGTAAGTTTCTTTTGGATCCCTGAATTCGGCCATCTTAAGCATGCGTTTTACCATACTTGAAGTAAGATATGCATGCTGAAGAGCCTGAACGGCACTTGCCGCAAAGTGAGATATTAAAAGTTTTGCTTCTTCTGAAAAACTAATAAAGTTTCCATGTTCATCTTTAGCATTAATAATCTGAAGAATACCTAAAAGCTTTCCATTTGCCATTTTTAATGGATAGGTATACATAGATTTTGTATGATAATCTGTAGTTATATCAGCATTTTTATTAAACTTGTAGGGTTTATCTTCAGGAATATTATAACAGTCATCAATACTGAGGGGCTGACCTGTAAGGGCAACGTAACCGCAAATTTGTTTTTCGTTAATAGGAAAAGTAAAATATGTGTAAGGAAGTTTCTGTCCAGGAGCCAGTTCTTTTAAATGTGTTTCGTTCTGGCCATATTTAATTTTAAGATTATTTCCTTCCGGAATGTAAATAGAACCAGCATCAGCATTAACAATTTTTCTGGTTTGAGTAAGAATCATTTCAAGTAAAACATCGAAATCCTGTATTTCACCTAATTCTCTTTCAATTTGAATAATCTGTTGAAGTTTATCCGGCTGTTCTTTTTTCATCTTTTTTTTACTTCCTTATGTTAAATAATAACAAATTTTCTTAAATAAGAACAGACTTTTTCTTTTTTATAAGACAAAAATAAAGGGGACCTCCTCCTTCCATCTTATCTGGAAAAATCTCCTTACCATATTTTGTATTTTCTGCTTCCAGATTTTTTAGCGGAAGGCACTTTTCCAGAGAAGAAAAATCCGGCTTTGCTTCTATAATTTCAAAAGCATCATTATTTTTGTTAAACTTCTTAAAAAGTTTTTCAATCATTAAATCATTTTCTTCCGGACTGATTGCACAGGTTGAATACAAAAGATAACCTTCCGGTTTTAAAAGCCTGTAGGCGCTTGAAAGCAGGGCCCACTGTTCCATTGAAACCGTTTTTATTCTGGAAGGAGACCAGGAATTAAGGTATTTAGGGTCTAAAAAAACGTGTCTTTCGGAAGAACAGGGAGCATCAAGGAGGATTGAATCAAAACATTCAGTCTGTCTTTTACACCAGGTTGCAGCGTCACTGCAGGAAACAAGTATTCTTTTTTGAATTTCTTCCGGAAGGCATTCGCTTACGACAGTCTGAAGTCTGTGCTTTCTTTCTCCTGATCTTTCATTGGAAGATAAGTTTGCCTCCTCCTTCATTCGGAGGGCAAGTATTAAAGTTTTTCCACCAGGGGCCGCACATAAATCGGCAATTTTTTCTGCATTATCTAAAGGAAGACATGCAGCTGCATAGACTGAGGCAAAATCTAAAAAATAGGGTTTAAGGTTATCATTTATCTGAAATTTAACTGACTGGTTTTCTGTATAAAAAGATTTTTTTATATCTTCCCATCTGTTTCCATATATTTCTCTGTAATAGCTTTCAAACCCTTCCTGACCGGAAAGTTTTTTAGAAGTATCTTTCATAAGTCTCCAGTGAAAAAATATTTTTCTTTAATTTATAAACTAATATTCTTTTTACAGCTTTATTTATCTTTTCTTCAAATTCTTCATCTTCCAGAGCATGTAAATAAACAGCTCTTGCAGGTCTTCCAATTCTTTTATCCGAAACCATAATGCAGTCAATTCCGGCTTCAACTTCCATTACGGCAGTTTTTTCCGGAGTATAACCATTGTTGGCAAGAGCTCCCATATAAATATCATCAGAAAAAATAAGACCTTCGTATTTCCATTCATTTCTAAGAATATCTGTAATCCAGACTTTAGAAAGACAGGCCGGAAAATCTGGATCGACAGCTGAAGTTCTTACATGCGACATAAGAATGCCCGAAGGCTGAATGCCAGTCAGATTATTTTGAATTACATTCTTAAAACTTTCGATTGACTTCATTAATTCATCATAATCATCTTTAATTTCGGGAAGTCCGGTATGAGGATCGGTATTTGTGTTTCCCGGAAAATGTTTAATGACGGTTCCAACATTATTAAACTCATAGGCATTTATGCAGGCAGTTCCATACTTTACGGTAGTCTGAAAATCACCAAAGCTTCTTCCGTCCAGAAAGTGTTTATTTTTTTCGGTTGAAACTTCGATTACAGGAGCAAGATTCATATTAAAGCCCATTTGTGACATTTGTAATGCCATTGAGGAATAAAGTTTTGTTGCATCCTGAAGGGAATATGTAAGGGCGACTTCTTCCTGGGAAGGGAGATTAAAAGAGATTTTTTTAAGTCTGTTAACCCAGCCGCCTTCCTGGTCAACTGCAATATAAGGTTTTATGTGAAAGTGCCTTTCGGAAAAATCATTAATGGAATCTATAAAAGCTTTTTCCTGTTGAAAAGCCGGAGCAATATTATAAGAAAAAAAGAGATAACCGCCGGAAATCAATGGTCTGTTTATATCTCTTGGATTATGTGTAATTGAAAAATAAGTTTCTGTATTTATAAAAGACTTATAGCCTTCAAGGTTCTGAATGAACATCTGGGCAACTTTTTCTTCAAGAGGCATATTTTCTATAAAATAATCCAGTTTTAAATCCTGATCTTTTAAAAATCTTTGTAAAGAATCATAATTTTCGCTTGCCAGATGATTACGGTTTATTTCTTTTTGTGTCTGTAATTTTTCTTCTTTTGATGTACAGGAAAATAATAAAGGAAAAGTAAAAAGTAAAATAAGGATTTTCTTCTTCATAAATAAAGTATAGCGATTTATCTGTTAAGAGGCTATAATTAAGGATATGAAAAATATTGTTATAATTACAGGGGCCAGTTCCGGAATGGGAAGAGAATTTGCCCTTCAGGTAGCAGATAATTACAAATACGATGAATTGTGGCTGATTGCAAGACGAAAAGATAAACTGGACCAATTATGCCTTCAGATTAATAACAAAGTCCAAAAGACCCTTGCAAAAAACTTTTCCATAGATTTAAGCAGTAAAGAAGAAATCTTTGCTTTTGAAAAATTTCTTGAAGAAGAAAACCGAAAGGAAGAAATTACAATTGGTCTTTTGATTAATAATGCAGGTTTTGGAACTTATGGACCTTTTGAAGAAACTTCTGTTCAAAAAGAAATGCAGATGATTGATTTAAACTGTACTTCCCTTACAGGTTTTTGCGGAATATGCCTTCCCTACCTTAAAAAGAATTCTGTAATTATTAATACAGCTTCCCTTGCCTCTTTTATGCCTCTTGGCAATTTTGCAGTTTACGCAGCTTCAAAAGCTTATGTTTTAAGTTTTTCTATTGCCCTCAGGGCCGAGCTTAAAGAAAAAGGTATTAAAGTCTGTGCCCTCTGCCCTGGCAGCGTAAGTACAGAATTTGCAAACGTTGCTTCCAGTGGAGTTCGTAAAGAAGTTAAAGGAGGTCACGATCCAGTAAAGGTTGTAAGACACTGCTTAAAAAAAGCATTTAAAGGAAAATCCATGGCATTATGGTATCCAAAATGGAAGATAACAGCCTTTTTAAGCAGATTCATTGGAAGAAATCTTGTAGCTTCTTACACATATAAATATAACAAGCGTCCCCATATAAACGAAAAGAAAGTTTAAGGTAAATAGAGGGAATTTATATTCTTTAGAGAATCAAAGAGCTTTTGTTTTTTAAGGGGATTAGAATCTGTTAATTCTTCAAGTTTTTTTCTTGCACCTTTTCTGTTGGAATTTTCCTGGTAGTCACAGGTGCAGGTAAAAGAATCAAGTTTTAATTCGCTTATATACTTTTTTATCTGCTCTTCCTGAACATAATAAAGAGGTCTTATAATGGTAAGGGGATATTTTTCATATTTAAGCTTTGGAATCATTGTTGACATTTCTGCTTTACTGAAAATATTCATTAAAAGAGTTTCAAGAACATCATCCATATGATGGCCTAAAGCAATTTTATTATAACCGTTTTTAAGGGCATAATTTATAAGCTCGGTTCTTCTCTGGGTTGAACACCAGTAACAGTTCATTTTTTTTCCATCTTTAAGTCTTTCAAGTACATTAACCTTTATGGACTCGAATGGCACCTGCCATTCTTCAAATTTTTCTTTTATATACTCCGGAAAAGCTGGAGAAAAATCAGTCTGTATATTAAGGGCCTTATATTCAAAATTAGAAACAGGTCTTTTAGCTCTTTGAGCAAAATATTCTATTAAAACTGTTGAATCTTTTCCGCCGCTGGCCCCAATTAAAATACGGTCATTATCTTCTATAAGGTTATAATCAAATACGGCTTTATCTATAAGACTTGAAATTTTTACTTCTTTTGAACTCATTCTCAGTCCTGCCAGAAACCAAAATTAAAATCAGAAAAATCTGCCTGCCCTCCAGTTTCTTTTGTAGAAAAGATAAAAAGGGCAAAGCGGACTCCCACAAAGTGGTCTAAAGTATAACGAAGTTTTGATTTTTCCCTGCCTAACATTTCAAAGGATTTTGTAATTTCATTAAAATACTGAAGCTCAACATTCTGACCTTCTTTTGTAAGGTCAAATTTTAAGGCAAGTTTTACAAGAGCTTTTGATATTTCAACTTCTGTAAGAAGCTCCGCTTTATGAGAATAATCAGGCTCCTGTCCGTCAATTACTTTGTGTTCAGCAGAACATAAATAATAGCTGCCATTTTTCTTTGTTATGGCAATAAAGGCATACTGACCTTCAAGGGCACAAAAACCCGCATAATCTCCCTCATTAATTTTTGAGGCATCCAGTAAAACTGAAGCGAAGCACTTTTCGCCAAAGGTTCTCTGGGTCAGGGTATTTTTTGCCTGTACAACATTTGAAGTAAGGCGGTCAGTTTTAATGGTAAGGTGATTATCTTTAAGGCTGATTAAATTAAAATCGGGAATATGATTCCACTGCCAGGCAGAATCCAGCTGATTTTCTTCGTTCAAAAAGCCGGATTTATAAAGCTTTTTATATTTATAATCAGGTCTGTTATCTAAAACAGTAATAGTCTCGAAGGCTTTTCCTTCTATTCCAAAATAAGGATTATCTTTATCCAGATTAAAAGGCAGCAGAACAGGAATTCGTCCTAAAGCTCCATGATCCTGAAATAAGATTCCATACCATTTTCCGTCATTAGCCTGAACAATTCCACCCTGGGCAAGCCCGCTATTCCAGCCGTCTAAATCTGATGTAAAGACAGTGCGGCAAATGTAAGGTCCTTCAAGTTTTTCAGAAACAAAAACTGTTTCTGTTCTCATATTTCCTTTTGGAAAATTTATTACAAAAAGATAATAAAGGCCATCAATTTTATAAAAATGACTTCCTTCAAAACCAAGCCAGACTTCTTCCTTATTATCCTTGACAATAATTTTGTTAAGACCGCCATCTTTGGGACCGGTCAAATCATCCTTTAATTGAGTTATTCTAATTTCGGTATTTCCGTAAATTACATATGGTTTTCCGTCATCTTCAAAAAAAAGAGACATATCGTGATAAAAACCTTGAATCTGAGATTTTTTCCAGGGCCCTGTAATTTTACTTGATGTATATAGATAGGTTTTATGAGTATCATTTGCTACAAAGGCAACATAAAAAGTTCCCTTATGATAACGAAGACTTGCAGCCCACATACCTTTTCCGTAAATACCCTTTCCGTCTTCAAGCTTCTGACCCGGAGTATCGTCCAGACTGGAATAAACATAAGAAGCAAATTCCCAGTCCAGAAGATTATAGGAACGAAGTATTACGGCCCCCGGCATAAAGTGCATTGTAGTAGAAATCATATAATATGTATCTTCTACACGAATTACATCTAAATCCGGGTAATCGCTCTTT
This sequence comes from Treponema sp., assembly GCA_016286535.1. Lineage (GTDB taxonomy): Bacteria > Spirochaetota > Spirochaetia > Treponematales > Treponemataceae > Treponema_D. Next base: position 30,711 of record JAEESZ010000001.1, read on the forward strand.
ATGATATAGGAGCTGCCGCTTTTATAAACAGGATTATTGAGCATTTACCTTTTTCATAGGACGAACAAGGAACAAAGAAAGACAAAGTGCAACAATGTAAAGACAGCCTGTTACAATAAGAACATTCTGATATCCTACAGGATTTACTTTTACACCATGAAGTTCAATAAATTCTCCTGTTTTCTGAACAATTGCATTTGCCATCTGGTTTCCGGTAAGACCTGCAAAAGCCCAGGCAGAAAGGGTAATTCCATGAATTGCAGAAATTGAACCCATACCATAATGATCTGAAAGTAAAGTTGGAATGTTAGAGAAGCCTCCGCCATATCCGGCATTTACAATAAAGATTAAAGCAAGTACAAAGATGATGAGAAGTACGTTTCCGTCTCCGTTCTGAATACCCTTTGTAAATACAACAATTGCAGTAAATACAATTGAAAGAATAAAAATCATCTTGTAAATAGTATTGCGGTCTTTCATTTTATCTGCCCATGCAGAAAAACCAAGACGTCCTCCGGCATTAAAGATTGCAGATACTGTAGAAATAATACCTACAGAAGAAGCAAGGCCGATACATTTTACAATCATTTTTTCCTGAGAAATAAGGGCAAGACCACAGGTAATATTTAAGTAGAACATCAACCAGATAGCAACGTAACTGATTACAGGTTCTCTTTTAAGGGTAGCAATAATACCTTCTTCCTTAGATTTTTTCTGAGGTTCAACCCAGCCTTCAGGTTTTGCAAGAATAAGGTGACCAATGAACATCATTACAAAATAAACGGCAGCAAGAATATAGAACATCTTGAAAATTTCGCCGTTCTGATTGTCGCCTAAAAGTTTCTGCATGATTGGAGAAGCAATTGCTTTTGCAGCACCAAAACCTGCTACTGCAAGACCTGTTGCAAGACCTTTTTTATCTTTGAACCAGAGCATAAGAGTTTTTACAGGAGAAAGATAACCGGTTCCAAGGCCAATTCCCATAATAAAACCATAACAGATATAAATACCTACAAGGGAAAGAACGCTGGCCTTACCTGCTCCACCCTGGAAAGCATTACCACCGTACCAGATAAAAAAGCCTGTACCAGCCATACCAAGAGCAAAAGTAATTGTGGCAATTAAAGATGACTTGTGGATGTTTTTTTCAACAAGATTACCAAGGAAGGCTGCAGACATACCTAAGAAGAAGATTGCAAAAGAGAAAGCCCACTCTACAGCACCTTTGGAAAAGCCGATATAATTTGCTATTTCCTGACTAAAAATTGACCAGCAGTAAACTGTACCAATACTACAGTGAAGAAGAAGAGCAGGAATAGCTCCACGGATCCATTTGTTCTGAATGTTTTTCATAAATTCTCCAAAAAACTTTAAAGTAAAAAATTATTATTATATTTTACTATAAAATTTAAATTAAATCATCTATAACATTGAATTCTGTTTTTTCGCCATTGATTATTACATAACATTCTTCGAGAATTAAATCTTCAATAGCTGTATTATAGGTAATACCTTTAAAGTAGAGAAAATTTACAGTTCCGGTACTTGTAAGTTCTGTATTAATTTCAAAAGGACCGCTGCCTTCAAACTTATACTGTTCTGAAAGGGTTGTTGTATTGTTATCTACCAGCCAGATTCTAAAGCCTTTTGAGCCCATATTTTTGCCCTTTACATAAACCTGAACTTTACTTCCGGAAGGAATAGAACTTTGTAAAACAAATTTAAAATCAAGTCTGTTTTGAATGCGGGCACTTGTGGTATCTGGCCAGTCTTTTTTTAAATCTTCATAATTCTTAGAAAATAAATCTAAATCAACTGCATTTCCCATAGCGTAATATCCTTTTTCGTTTGGGTGTAGTCCGTCTGAACAATCATATTCAGCTTTCATTAATTCCGGCGAAGATGCATCTTCCATAACAGAAGCAAAATCTATTGAAGCATCAAAGCCTCCGTCTTCTACTCCTGTATTTAAAATCCATTCATTAACGGCAAGTCTTACCTTATTTTTTTCTTCCGTATAATCATTGCAGTTTCCAAAAGGTAAAATTGTTCCACCATAAATAACTAAATTGTTTTTATGAGCCTTTTTTATAAGACTCTTATAACCTTCTATAACTCTTTCTGCAGAAGAATTAAGATAAATAATATCATTAATTCCATACAGAACTATTACATAGTAAGAACCTTTTGTACTAAGAACATCCCTATTATAGCGGGTTAAACCATTTGTGGTAAGACAGGTTCCGCCTATTCCCTGATTAATAACTGCAATATTTTTATAAGAAGGATCTGTAAGAAGCCTTTCTGAAAGAATATCGGTCCAGCGGTTCTGTTTGTCTGTGGTTGAACCACGGCCGTCGGTAATGGAATCTCCAAAACAGGAAAGCACTCTTACCTCTTCTGATTTTTCAACTTCAATTGCACTAAGCACATACCAGCGGTCACATTTATAGCTTGTATCAAAAACTTCATCTGAACAATGATTGCCTTTCATAAAATATGAATTTGTTCTTGCTCCCATATGACCTGTAATTTCGTCTGGAACATAATCAAAGAAAATTGTTACGGTAAGGCAGTCTAAATCATTTAAAGAAAATTCAAGATAGTCTGAATAAAATTCACTTCCTGCAGCAATTACACAGGAAGACTTTCCGCCAAAAGTTATAAGGGTATCGCTTTCCTTTTTAATTTTTGAAAGATTATCTGTAAGGGCAATATGAGCTTCATTAATTTTTAAATTAGAAGTTCCGCAGAGGTTTGAAAACTTTATCCTTATATGTTCACCGCCAACGCTTGCGTGAACAATCTGTCTTAAAGAAGTTCCTTCAAGGGCTAATACAGGCTGATTATTGGCTTCAGCCTGATACTGAGAAGAAGCCCAGCTTGTATAATAAGTATGAGAATCTTCCTGTTGAATGGAAACTTCATCTTCTTTTTCCTTATTTGCAGTGCAGGAAAGAAATAATCCGGCCATAAATAACATTCCTATCAGTATTTTTTTCATTCTGTAATTCTACTCATGTAATAACAGAATAAAAATAAGGTATTCTTTGTATATTAAATGTAAATGATGCCTTCCTTTGATATTAGAACTTCGCTTTTTGCATATTAGCAGCAGTCTATTGAACTGATTTTATGCATTATTGCATGCAGATTCTGTAAGAGCATTGGGGCAGTTTCCAGGTCAACAAAATTCTGACAAAGCAGCTGATTTGGAATTCCCTTGCATTTTTCTTTCATGTCCCTGCCCTTTTGTGTAAGGGTAATATATACAGTTCTTTCATCTACGCTGCTTCTTTTTCTCTGTAAAAGTTCCTGGGCCTCCATTTTCTTTAATAAAGGAGTAAGAGTTCCTGAATCGAGGTAGATTTTGTTTCCCAGCTCTTTTACAGAAACATTGTCCTTTTCCCATAAGCTCAAAAGTGTAATGTAAGAAGTATAGGTTAATCCTAAAGGAGTAAGAATTGGTGTATATTTTTTGATGATTTCTTTAGAACAAACATAAAGTGCGAAACAAAGCTGATTATCAAGCAAAAGAGGATTAAATTCCTTCTGTTCCATAAATAAACTCCATAAAATTAAAATTTTTGTTTAATTGTACACAATTTAATTGACTAATTCAAGCCTATAAGGTATATTTAACTCAATAATTAGATTGTATCCGATTTAATTTTAATTAATTTTATTTATGGAGGTTTTATATGGAAATTTATGATTATTCATTCGATGCCAGAGATGGCAGCAAGGTTAGTATGCAGGATTACAAGAACAAGGTCCTTTTAATTGTAAACACCGCAACAGGCTGTGGATTTACTCCACAGTATAAAGGTTTACAGGAACTTTATGATAAATATAAAGATCAGGGATTTGAAATTCTTGATTTTCCTTGTAATCAGTTTGCAAATCAGGCACCAGGTTCTGATGAAGAAATTCACACCTTCTGTACAGGTAGATTCGGAATTACCTTCCCTCAGTTTGCAAAAATTGATGTAAATGGAAAAGATGAAGCACCTTTATATACTTATTTGAAAAAAGAAAAGAAAGGCATTATCGGTTCTTCAATTAAATGGAATTTCACGAAATTCTTAGTTTCTAAAAATGGTAAAGTTATTAAACGCTTTGCCCCAACAGACGAACCAGCTTCAATTGATGCTTACATCAAAAAGGAACTTGAAGCATAAGACTTCTTAAAAAAAAAAGAGCTCCGTTTATTCACGGAGCTCTTATTATATTCAATGAAAAACTAGAATGAACCAGCTACGGCTACAGCGCACGCAACGGTACAAGTCGCAACCTTCGGTTGCTTCACGAGTTTCCGCTAAAGCGAAAACTCGCACGGCTGCCCAGTAGCCAATTCTACTTTCAGTAGAAACTAAAAATTAGAAAGAGCCAGCAACTGCAACTGCACAGGCTACTGTGCAGCCTACCATAGGGTTGTTACCCATTCCCATGAAGCCCATCATTTCTACGTGTGCTGGAACTGAAGAAGATCCTGCAAACTGAGCGTCTGAGTGCATACGACCAAGAGTATCAGTAAATCCGTAAGAAGCTGGACCTGCAGCCATATTATCTGGATGAAGTGTACGACCAGTACCACCACCAGAAGCTACAGAGAAGTATTTTTTACCTGCAAGAAGTCTTTCTTTCTTGTAAGTACCAGCTACAGGATGCTGGAAACGAGTTGGGTTTGTAGAGTTTCCTGTAATAGATACATCAACATCTTCGTGCCACATGATTGCAACACCTTCGCGAACATCGTCAGCACCGTAGCACTTTACGATAAGGCGGTCAGGGTTTGAACCATAAGGAACTTCCTTAACAATCTTAAGAGCCTTGTCTGTACCTTCGCCGTTGAAATAATCAAATTCAGTCTGAACGTATGTAAAGCCGTTGATACGTGAAATAATCTGAGCAGCGTCTTTTCCAAGACCGTTCAAAATAACGCGGAGCTTGTTCTTGCGAACTTTGTTAGCGTTAGCAGCGATTTTAATAGCACCTTCAGCAGCAGCGAAAGATTCGTGACCTGCCAAGAATGCGAAACACTGTGTTTCTTCAGAAAGAAGACGAGCACCAAGGTTTCCATGACCAAGACCAACTTTACGGTCATCAGCTACAGAACCTGGCAGACAGAAAGCCTGAAGTCCTTTACCAATGTTTGCTGCAGCTGTAGAACCAGATTTATCACCAGTTTTTTCAGCTTCTTTAATAGCAATTGCAGAGCCAAGTACATAAGCCCATTTTGCGTCTTCAAAACAAATCTGCTGTGTTGACTGACAGATTTCGTATGGATCAAATCCACGAGCTTTACAAAGATCGCGGGCTTCGTTTAAACCAGCCTCGCCTTCTTTGAAACCATATTCTTTAAGAGCCTTATTCACCTGAGGAATGCGGCCTTCAAAATCTTCAAATAATGCCATAATTCAATTTCCTCCTGCGACTTACTCTTTTCTAGGGTCGATCAACTTAACCATACCCTGATCAGCTGTTACACGACCATAGTGTGTGCGTGCACCTGCAATAGCTTCTTCAGCTGGTTTTCCAGCCTTAAGAGCGTCCATAAGTTTACCAAAGTTGATACAGTTGTAACCGATAATCTGATTGTCTTTGTCGATTGCACATGTTTCAACATAACCTTCAGTCATTTCAAGATAGCGAGGACCTGTTTTGCGTGTAGCAAACATTGTTCCAACCTGAGAGCGGAGGTTCTTTCCGAGGTCTTCAAGAGATGCACCAACTTTAAGTCCGTCTTTTGAGTAAGCTGACTGTGTACGACCGTAAACAATCTGCATAAAGAGTTCGCGCATAGCAGTATTGATAGCATCACAAACTAAGTCTGTGTTTAATGCTTCAAGTAAAGTTTTTCCAATGAGGATTTCAGAAGCCATAGCAGCTGAGTGAGTCATACCAGAACAACCGATTGTTTCTACTAATGCTTCTTCAATAATTCCGTTCTTTACATTTAAAGAAAGTTTGCAGGCACCCTGCTGTGGTGCACACCAACCGATTCCGTGTGTAAATCCAGATACATCTTCAATTTTTTTTACCTTTACCCATTCTCCTTCTTCAGGAATTGGGGCAGGTCCATGATATGCGCCTTTTGCCAAAGGACACATATGTTCCACTTCTGCAGTGTATGTCATGTTTTGCTCCTGATTAAAATATATATATTGATAAAATATCACTTAGTTATAGATTTTTCAATATTAAAGAGATTCATACAATTAAACAAGAGAAGTTCTATTTTGCCCCGGGCTTCACAAGGGTAAAATTATCATCGTAAATAAAATATTTTTAAGGAGTAATTTGATGAATAATTTTAGTTTTTTTAGTCCTACAAAGTTTGTTTTCGGAAAAGACAGCGAAAATGAAGCTGGTTCTCTGGTAAAAGAATTTGGCGGCAGTAAAGTTCTCCTTCATTTTGGAGGGAAATCTGCAGAAAAATCAGGTTTGCTTGGCCGGGTCAGAGCTTCCTTAAAAAAAGCAGGTATAGATTTTATTGAACTGGGAGGCGTACACCCTAACCCTCTTGATGATCTTGTTTATAAAGGAATAGAGCTTTGTAAGAAAAATAACGTAGACTTTATTCTTGCCGTAGGCGGCGGTTCTGTTATTGACAGTGCAAAGGCAATTGCTTTAGGTGTCTGCTATGAGGGAGATTTCTGGGATTTTTACAGCTATGTTGCACAGCCAAAGGCAGCCCTTCCGGTTGCAACCATTCTTACAATTGCAGCTGCCGGTTCGGAAGGTTCTCCGGATTCAGTTATTACAAAAAAAGACGGAATGATTAAACGCGGTTACGGAAACGATTTACTAAGACCAAAGTTTTCTATTTTGAACCCGGCCTTAACACAAACTCTTCCGGCCTATCAGACCGCCTGTGGTGCAACAGATATTATGGCACATGTCTGTGAACGCTATTTTACAAACACTAAAAATGTAGAAACTACAGACCGCTTATGTGAAGCAGTTCTTCTTGCAATGATTCACGAAGCACCAAAAGTAATTGCAAATCCAGATGATTACGAAGCCCGTGCAAATATCATGTGGGCAGGAATGGTTGCTCATAATAACATCGTCGGTGTTGGCCGCGACCAGGACTGGAACAGTCATGGAATTGAACATGAACTTTCAGGTCTTTATGACTGCGCACACGGAGCAGGTCTTGCAGTAATTATGCCGGCCTGGATGGAATTTGTTTACAAGCACGATGTTATGCGTTTTGCACAGTGGGCCTGTCGTGTATGGGGCTGCAAGATGGATTTTGCAGATCCTGAAGCTACCGCCCGCGAGGGTATCTGCCGCTTCCGCGAGTTTTTACACAGCATCGGTATGCCAATTAACTTTGCAGAACTTGGTGCAAAGGAAGAAGATATTCCTACCCTAGTAAAGAAGTTTGGTTTACCGGAGGGCGGAAGAACCGGAGGATTTGTGAAGTTGAGTTCTGATGACATCGCGGAAATCTACAGAATCGCGGCTAAGGCTAGTCTGTAAAAACAAATGGGCGTGCCGGCAGCAAGCTGCCGTCGGGCTATCCGGGGTTCCGCTACCGCTTCATTCGCGGACAAGCCGCGAACGGCTACGCCGCCCCTACAATCCCTCACGCATCAAAAAAATTATTGGAGAATCTATGAAAGCTCTATTCATTGGTGGAACCGGCACCATCAGTATGGCAATTTCAAAATTGCTGCTGGAAAAAGGCTGGGAACTCTATCTTATAAACCGTGGAAACCGTAATAATGATCCCCGCTTAAAGGGTGCTCATTTTATTACAGTTGATATAAATGACGAGGCTGCAGCCAGTTCTAAACTTGCAGGCATGACTTTTGACGTGGCCTGCGACTTTATTGGCTTTGTGCCTTCCCAGCTGGAGAGGGACTACCGCCTGCTTAAGGGCAAAGTAAGACAGTTTATGTACATTTCCTCTGCATCAGCCTACCAGAAGCCCTGTTCCAACTATGTAATCAGCGAAAAAACTCCCCTGGCAAATCCTTACTGGGAGTATTCACGAAACAAAATTGCCTGCGAAGATTATCTTATGAAGCTTTACCGTGAAGAAAATTTTCCGGTAACAATAATACGACCAAGCCACACTTATGATGAGAGATCTGTTCCGCTTGGAGTTCATGGAGATAAGGGAAGCTGGCAGGTTGTAAAAAGAATCAAAGAAGGAAAGCCTGTAATTATTCACGGGGATGGAACAAGCCTCTGGACAATCACCCACAATTCAGACTTTGCAAAAGGCTTTGTCGGATTAATGGGAAACATTCATGCAATTGGCGAAGCCGTTCAGATTATGAGTGATGAAAGCGTAACCTGGAATCAGATTTATCAGTGCATTGCAGGCTCTCTTGGCGTGGAACTTAAACCGGTTTACGTTTCTTCATGGTATCTTGCAAATCACGCTGAATATGCCCCCTGCAAAACTTATGACTTTACAGGAAGTCTTATTGGAGACAAGGCTAACTCAGTAGTTTTTGACTGCAGTAAATTAAAAAGCCTGGTTCCGGACTTTCTTGCAACAAAACGTGCAGATCAGGGAATAAAGGAAACTGTAGAATATATACTTTCCCACACGGAATGCCAGACAGAAGATCCTGACTTTGATAAGTGGTGTGATGGAATAATTGAAAGGATGAAATAGAAACAAGATATAAAAGATGAAAAGGATTTTAAGGATAGGACAGATGTAAGCCGATTTTTTCGATGAAGCTAAACAGGCCCGCTGTCGCGGCCCTGTTTTTAACGCTTCTTCGATTATCGGCAGCTCGCATAGTCTCGCTGCTTGAGCGGTTCTTTCGATGAACCTAAATGTGTAAGGCCGCTGGCGGCCGGTGTTCTATAGCAGGGCGTTAAAAAAATTGCACCGCAATTTTTAGCCCTACTACTATCCCGCTGTCGCAGCTCGTTTTTTAACGGATTTTCGATGTTACGCTTATTCAGTAGGACGTTTTTTGAAGCTCTTGCTTTCAATAATAGCCTGACCTTCGCCAACCTGCTGTTCCATCATAGCGCGAACTTTTAATGGAAGTCCGAACAAAGTGATGAAACCTTCTGCATCTTTATGGTTATAAAGTTCACCAGTTGTAAATGATGCAATTGATTCATTATAGAGACTGTATTTTGAGCCAGAACCTGCACCACGGATAGCACCTTTAATAAGTTTTACTTTTGCCCATCCTGTTACAGTTTCTTCTGTCTTATTTACAAAGGCCATAAGGCTGTCGAACAAAGTTGTAAACCATTTTCCGTCATAAATAAGTTCACCAATCTTGATAGCAATCTGCTGTTTGTAGTGGTAAGTATCGCGGTCAAGACAGATATGATCCATCATTCTGTGGGCAAAGTAAAGGATTGCTCCACCTGGAGTTTCGTAAACACCACGGCTCTTCATACCAACGCAGCGGTTTTCGCAGATATCAACAAGACCAACTCCGTTTCTTCCGCCAATTACGTTGAGTTCATTCAAAAGATCGAGAGAAGACATTTTTTTACCATTTAGAGCAACAGGAATTCCTTTTTCAAACTCAATAGTAACATATTCACCCTCATCTGGAGCTTCTTCTGGAACTACAGTATTTTTAAGCATGTGCTTATAGTTTGGTTCATTTTCTGTTTTTTCAAGTTCAAGACCTTCGTGGCTTAAGTGCCAGATATTTTCATCACGTGAATAAGACTGGTCTTTTTTCATTGGAACTTCGAGTCCGCGGTCTTCAAGATATTTGATTTCTGCTTCGCGGCTGTCCATATTCCATTTGTCATCACGCCATGCAGCAATTACTTTTAAGTCTGGAGCAAAAGCTTTAATTGCAAGCTCAAAACGAACCTGGTCATTACCCTTTCCGGTTGCACCATGACAGATTGCAACAGCACCTTCCTGACGTGCATATTCAACAAGGATTTTTCCAATAAGTGGACGGGCAGTAGAAGTTCCTAAAAGATATTCATCTTCGTAAACAGCATTAGCTTTAACAGCAGGCCAGATGTATTCTTCAATATATTCCTGACGGGCATCTACAACATAACATGCAGAAGCACCGGTTTTTAGGGCACGTGCTTTAATTGCAGCCCAGTCATCTCCCTGTCCAACGTCAATGCAGACAGCGATTACTTCATAATCATAATTTTCTTTTAACCATGGAATGATAACTGTTGTATCAAGTCCACCAGAATAAGCAAGAACTACTTTATCTTTTGCCATAATAACCTCCTGTGTAAGCCCGCCCTTCAAATCTGGCGGAACTCTACAGCAATTTGACTTTAATTATTGCATAAATATACAGAAAATATACAGTTTAGTGCAAAATTATGCAATAGGGAGGGATTAATTCCGCTTTTCTACAGCAGTGAAAACCAGAGGATAAAGATAAGTGATGGCAAAAAAGATGAGGAAGTATTTTACCAGGTGGGCGAAGTGGGCGCCGAGGAAGGCAAAAATCTTACTGCCAATTATATAAAAAGGCACAAGAATAAGCATACCTATGACTACTCTTAAAACTTTTCTTTTTACACTAACTTCATTTGTAAAGTTTAAGAATTTTCTTTCCAGAGCCCAGCCGGTCAAAAGACCGCAAATCATACCGCAGGAAGAATAGCAGTCAGTTATTAAAGGGTAAGCGTCTTCTACGTTATAAGGTTTAAAAACCAGAAAGGCAAGAACCAGTAAGGAAATTACACAGCCTGCAAGGCAGAGAATACCTGTTTTATTCTGATTTTTTCCATACCATAAAAGACTTAAATTAAGAGAAATTGTTGTTACCGCTGCAATCAATATAGCTATAACAACATCTTTCATTGTATGACAACCAAGCCAGTTTCTTGAAAAAGCTGTAAGAAGGATTAAGATATAACAAAGGGCAACCAGCCATTTTCTTTTTTTCTGCCATACAGAAATTCCACAGAAAACTGAGGCTGCTGTAACCGTATGACCACTTGGGAAAGAAAAACCTGTTGCACCTGCTTCTGCAAGGGCATCTACATGAAGGCGGGAATCTAAAAGCCAGGGCCGGGGAATACAGGCTATATTTTTTACTGTCTGATTTATTGAATAAGAAAAGACATAACCCATTCCGATAATAATTCCCTGCTCCTTATTTATGGACCAGTAAATTACGGCAATTAATGCAACTGCGCAGGGAATTATAATTTCAGATATAAATAAAAAACAATAGTTGAGCAGAGCCGGACCTGCTTCCCGGATGCTCTGAAGTGCATATAAATAATCCATATTTATATTCTAGCATAAAACTATTTCTTTTACTTTATAATTCTTATGTTATCTATATAAAAATGTGACTCTTTAGGGTAAATCTCCCAGTTATCCATATTAATGGTGATTCGCTTTACGTCATATGCATAATCCATAAAAGCAGACATATCGAATACAACAGTATGTTCTCCAGGGGCAATACTGTAAGAAGGTCCCTGACACCATTTCCAGGAATCAGTTGCCTGAAAAACTGCAGTAATATTGTAGGTATAATTTTCAGGATTATAGAAATCTACAACAAGATAACGGGTACCGGAAAGATCATTTGTACCATCATAGAACCATGATGCTGATTTTGATGAATCTGCTGTCATAGCTTCCATGGTAAGTTCAAGGGAATGGCGTCCCTGTGATGACCAGTCCATGGAAATATTTGCCCCAGATGAAATTTTATGACCACCGAACTGATCCCAGTCAAATCCAGCCCAGATCCAGTAGTTTCCATTTTCGAAACCATCAAATAAAACTTCTGTTCCTTTAGGAAGGGGAATATCTACCTGTGCATAAAGAAAAGTAGAAGTCAATAAAATTAATAAAGCAAAAAATATCTTTTTCATAATCTTCTCCTCACACTACTCTACTTTGAACTTGTTCATAGCTTCTCTTAACTTAGCTATACTTTCTACGTTCATTTCTACACACTGCTGAGCCTTTTTAGAGAAAGAACTGATTGCATCTGTCTTTTCTGTCATGTTTCTTACATTATTGTTTACAGATGTTGTCATACTGGCAATGGTATCCATTTCTATAGAAACCTGTTTACTTCCTTCCATCATTTCGTCAGAGTCGTTTTTAACGTTTCCGGTAATATGATTAATTGTGTGAATAAGATCAAGAACCTGTTCACTGCCTTCGTTCTGCTGCTTCATAGCCTCATCAATGATAAGTTCCTGTTCACTTACAGTTTTTGTAAGATTAAAGATGCTGCTGAACTGTTCCTGAACCTTCTTAGTTGATTCAGAAATTTCGGTAATAAGATTCTGTACTTCGCCAAGTTCGTTCTGGATTTTTGTACCCTGAGAATTTGACTCTTCTGCAAGTTTACGGATTTCGCCTGCAACTACAGAGAAGCCCTGTCCGCTTTCACCTGCATGAGCAGCTTCGATTGCGGCATTCATAGCAAGAAGGTTTGTTTGACTTGCAATGTTTCTGATAACGGCTGATGCTTCCTGAAGATTCTTAGAACGATCCTCAATCTTAGAAGAAAGGTCTGCTGTGTTATCGATTAATGACTGACCAAGTTCTGAAGCCTGTTCAAGTAAACTGATTGATGAACGGTTATTTTCAAGAATTCCTGTTACGCTTCTAATATTTGCAGTCATCTGTTCAATTGAAGCAGATGAGTTAGAAACGCTGGAAGCCTGAGTTTCAATATTTTCGTTTAATTTCTTAATATTTTTTACAATCTGTTCTACAACAGAGCGGGCTTCTTCTACACCGGCTGCATGATCCTGCATCTGACTCTGAATTGAGGCAATACTTGCAGTAATATCATCAACAGCTTTAGAAGTCTGGGTCATAGAATCATCAAGCTGATTACCAATTCCGTCCATTTCTTCGCTGGAAGCCTTAACGTCTTTAATAGAAGAAGAAAGCTTATCCATAGTTTTATTAAAGCTTTCGCACATTGCACCAATTTCGTTAGTCTGATTAGCATGAAGACGAACTGTCATATCACCATCACCTTCACTGATGTTCTGTAAAGCCTGAACTGTAATCTGAAGAGGTTTTGTAATTCTGCTTACAACAAAGAATACAATTGCAGTTACAATTACAATCTGAAGAATAAAGGCAAAAATAATATTCCAGATGGTTTTCCATGCATTACTGTTAATTTCGTTTACGGGAGTCTTGGAAATAAAGTACCAGTAGGCCCCGGAACGATCTACAACAGTTTTTGCAACAGTTACAAACAGAAGTTCGTTATCAATTTTTGTAGTAAAACTTACTGTTGAAGCATCTTTTTTTCCGTCTTTAGAATCAATAAGCCTTGCAAAATCAGAATTCTTATATAAAGAACTTTTAATACCAACTTTACTTCCATCGCTTGCAGCTAAAACTGTACCATTTGAAGTAAGGAACTGACATTTTGTTCCCTTATAAATAGAAGTACCATCCATCATGCCGCCAAGACCGGAAAGCACGATATCAACTCCGGCAACACCGGATCTCTGTCCGATAGAGTTTATAATAGGAGAGAAAATCTGTGCTGTAAGGACACGTTCACCGTCAATAGTTTTATTTACAGGTTCACTTATAAATGTACTTGGAGCGTTTGCACTTTCAGCAATCTGCTCAGAGGTAAATTCAGTTACAATATCGTTTTTAATACGACCATTTTTGTCTCTGATGTAGTGAACTTTAAACTGTCCAAGAGGATTATCAATATAATCCATACGTTTTTCATCTTTGTGGTCAAACATGTTTGGCAACCAGTAAGCCCAGGCAGAATCGATTGTTGAAGATTTTACCATAGCTCTGACAGCCTGTTCAGCAGAAGAAGTTCGCTGTTTTTCTGGAATTGCCCAGGTTCCACCAAGCATTCCGGAGAGAGCTTCTGCGGAATAAAGCATCTGTGTAATCTTCTTTTCTACTGCGTCACCTTTTTTTTCTGTCAGGGTAATTATACTTTTAGTAATTTGTTCTTTGTTACTATTAAGAACGGTTCTTCCAATCATAAATGTCATTAAGATTGAAATAGCAGCCATTCCTAATCCCAAGGATAGAACCAGAGTGGTTCTAATCGACCTAAAAGAATTACTATTACTCATCATCATCTCCAATGATTTAAATTATTTTTTCACATAATGAATGTAGTCCTTGTAGTAAATTTAATCAATCTAGTTAAACGTTTTTTTTAAGTAAATTTCCTATAATTTTTAGTTATGATTTAGGTGTTTTTCCCTAATTATGAGCGATCTGAGAGCCTCCACTCCAACTTTAATTGCCAGTTCCGTATCGTGAGCCTGCTTATTCTCAAGCCCCTTCTTTGCCCTTTCCTGATTAGCCACAACAAGGAAGCAGGAACCTACCCTAACCCTTAAAAACTGCCCCGCAATAAAGAGTGCCGCACTTTCCATTTCTGAAGCAAGACAGCCCATGCGTAGCCAGGCCTGCCATTTATTTTCAAGTTCATAGCTTACAGGCATAATCTCCGGTTCATGCTGTCCAAAGAAAGAATCCTTACACTGCACAACACCTGTATGATGACGAACTTTTAAGCTCCTGGCAGCATCAACCAGGGCATTTACACAGTCCAGGTTTGCAACTGCAGGATACTCAATTGGGGCAAATTCCCGGCTGGTACCTTCCATACGTACAGCTCCGGTTGCAATAACAATATCTCCGCCCATAACATCTTCCTGCATACCGCCGCAGGTTCCTACCCTAATAAAGGTGTGGGCCCCGCACTTGGCAAGCTCATCAATGGCAATGGCAGCAGACGGACCACCAATTCCCGTAGAGGTAACAGAAACCTTTACCCCCTCAAGATATCCGGTATAAGTTGTATACTCACGAACATCTGCTACAAGTTTTGCATTTTCAAAATGTTCTGCAATTTTTTTACATCTTTTTGGATCTCCGGGTAAAATTACATATTTACCAATATCCTCAGGACCAACTCCTGTATGATATTGTTTTCCGGAACCTTCTGTATAATCAACCATAATATCCCCCTATCTATCTTCCTTATCTTCGTTTTTATGAAATTCCTGTTTTTTCTTGTACATAATCTTATCAACTTCTTCTACAGCCTGTTCAAGGGTAAGATTTGAGTTGGAAGGAAGTAAATAACTTCCCACACTTGCAGAAAGAGTATATGGCAGCTTCATAATCTTTGTTTTCTGACTGATTCTTTCTGTAATTTTAACACAATAATCTTCGCCGTTGTAGTTTCTGCTGTTACCGACAACCAGAAATTCATCACCACCATAGCGGATACAAAGCCAGTTCTTGGGAACCACCTCCATAACTGCAGCCGCAATAGTTTTTACGGCGAGGTCTCCATGCAAATGTCCGAATTTATCATTGATTGTCTTCATTTTGTTGATATCAACAAAGAAAAGCACTGTGGTAAGACCATTTTTTTTGTTTTGAGAATAATAAGGTCTTGCAAGCTTTTCAAGACCTACGCGGTTCAGCATTCCGGAAAGGGCATCCTGTGTAGAAAGCTTTAAGAACTGCTGGCTCATCTGCTTATACATATTCTTTTTTCTAAAACGTTCAATACAGGTACCAAAGTTATGGGTCCAGTTATAGCCGAAGTTATTGTCCAGCATTGAAAGATTATTTTTAGAAACAAAGTAGCCATGTACATAAGAATGATGGAATATCGGAATAAAGAGGAAAACATTTGATTCCTCTCCGGCCTTCATTTTTGCAGGGACAAGGTCGCGAACGGGAATCATTTCCCGAAGATACTTTTTATCTCCCTGTATTGAACAGACTGCCTGAAGATTTGGACCATAGCTTAAGTTCTGAGGCAGGTTTTCGCTTGAATTAATAAGAATAGAAGACCAGTCAGAACGCATAAATACACAGAAATCTGAACCTTCAAACTTGTGGGATCTTGAAAAGAACATTTCCAGATTGGTAAGAAGGGTAAATACATCTGCTGCCTCTGAAAATATATCGTTCATCTGGTCTATCTGGGAATTAAAGGCTTCCTGTTTATTAGAAAAATCAAGCAGCTGCGTAATTATGGCGTTTTGATTTACGGTGGCAGGAACGGCACAGCCGCAGGTTGATCTGAATACAGGAAGTGATTTTATTTTAAGAAGGACTTCTCCATCAAGATTAAAAAGCCTGCTCAGGGCTTCAAAACCCGCCTGTTCTGAATTGGCCCTTACGGTAGAAAGAGCCGGAGTAATATATCTTGAATAATTCAAATCATCATAGCCAACAACCCTTAAGTCATCCGGAATCTTTATTTTATTCTCTGCGGCAACCTTCATAATTGCATAGGCTGTAAGGTCGTTTGCACAGACAAGGGCCTTTGGGCAGGGCTTTCCATCTTTTAAATAGTGAGAAAACCAGTCATAGGCATAATTGTATTCGCAGCCCTGCAGGGAAATAACCTTTTCGCTTTCAAAAGGAATGTTATTATCCTGTAAAGCAAGTCTAAAGGCCTTGTAACGTTCTGCAAAATCAACGGACTTTTCCTGGCCGCCAATAAACATTAAATCACTAATTCCGTGAACCTTTATAAGATGATTTATAAGCTCATAAAAGCCTGAATAATTGTCTATATGAATACAGCTGATGCCATTCAGTTTTTTATTAATTGTAATGGCTGGAATACCGGCCTTTAAAACCCGAAGTCTTTCCCTTTCGAGAACCCTCTGATTATTTATTAAGTCGGCAAGAATAATTACGCCGTTAAAATCTTCATAATGAATCAGGTTAAAAATAGAATAGCCTGTATAATTAGGGAAGCCCGAAAATTCCACGTAATCGTAGGCATCGAAAATGTAAATATCAATATTCTGATCTTTTGCGGCTCTTTTTAATCCGTTAATAAAATCAACAAGAAAATAAGAAGACCATCCGCAAGTTAAAACAGCTATTTTTCGCTTCATAAACACCCTCTATATACTATAAGAGAAAATACGTATATTTGCAAAGAATAAATTAAGGCATTGACAATAGTCTTTAAATTGTTAAGAATTTATTCTTATATGGAAAAATTAAATTTAGCAGGCTACTTTAAGAAATATCTCTTTTTTTATCTGCTGGCCTTCCTCGCAATGGCGTCAGGTACAATGCTGGATCAGATTGCCCCATTAATTGTTCAGCATATTATTGATGATGTTCTTGTAGCAAAAAAAATCGAACTTTTAAAATATTTTCTTCTCGGCTTTCTTGCCATTGGAATTGGAAGATGTATTTTTCAATATTCAAAGGAATTTTTGTGTGACTGGAGTGGAAGTAAAATTGCTTCCGAGGTCAGAATAAATCTTTTTCAAAAAATTCAGAGTCTTTCTGCAAACTTTTTTGACGGCATAAATTCCGGCGAGCTTATGAGCCGCGTAAAGGATGATGTTGACCGCATCTGGGATATTGCTGCCTTTATGGGTATTTTAATGGCAGAAGTTATTATCAGAACAGTTTCAACCCTATTTTTTATGATAAGGATAAACTGGCAACTAGCCTTAATACCTGTTATTGGAATGATTATTTCCGGAATAATTGCCGTATTAATGGAAAAGCAGCTGGATGATTTATACGGACAGGTTGCCCAGGAAGGTTCAGAAATGAATAACACTGCGGCAGAAAACCTTGCAGGAATAAGGACCGTAAAGGCTTTTAGCCGGGAAGGTTTTGAAATTGCAAAATTCCATAAGCATAATCAGAAATTTTATGAACTCAACATTGACTTAAGCCGGGTATTCGTAAAATTTAATCCTGTTATTCAGATTATCACAAAGCTTTTGACCATGATTGCACTTTTACTGGGGGGCCTTATTGTAATAAAGGGAAATCCTCTGGACGGCTGGAAAAAAATGAGTGTCGGCCAGCTGATTGCCTTTATTCAGTATATTGGCGGTATGATATGGCCTATGGAAATGTTAGGCTGGCTTACCAACGGTTTTTCGAGTGCCAAGGCCAGTGTAAAACGCCTGAATAAGATTTACCAGGAATGTCCGCAGATAACCAGTAAGGAAGATTTTCTTGATGATGAACTTTCTACAGCCCTTTATTCGCCGCTGGATATTAACGGGGATATCAGCTTTGAACATGTAAGCTATAAAAACATTTTAAAGGATGTAAGTTTTGAAATTAAAAGCGGTCAGACTCTTGGAATTATGGGAGCAACCGGTTCAGGAAAGACTACTATCCTTAATCTGCTTAAGAGAATGTACGATGTAAGCGAAGGTTCAATAAAAATTGACGGAATGGACATAAGGGATCTTCCTCTTCCTACCCTTAGAAAAGCTGTTTCTTGTGTTATGCAGGATATCTTCCTCTTTTCTGACACAATTGAAGGAAATATCCGGCTTGGAATGAGGGAATCCATTACAACTGCCCAGGTAAGAGCCTCTTTAACCCAGGCCCATGCCATAGACTTTGTAGATAAAATGGAAAAGAAGGAAGAAACCGTTATTGGAGAACGTGGAGTCGGCCTTTCCGGCGGACAAAAGCAGAGAATCACCATTGCAAGAGCCCTTGCAAGAAAAACTCCTGTTCTTGTACTTGATGATTCAACTTCTGCCCTTGATACAGAAACCGAAAAAGATATTCAGGAAGTTTTGAAAAACCTGACAGGAATGACAAAAATAATCATTGCCCACAGAATTAGTGCCGTAAGAAACGCAGACATGATTATTGTTTTAGACAAGGGCCAGATTGCAGAAAAAGGAAAGCACGAAGAACTGCTGACTTTGGGTGGACTTTATAAGGAAACTTACGATTCACAGTACGGAGAAGTTAAATGAACAGTTATAAGATAGATGAAAAACAGGTGCAGAAGTCTAACTTTGAGACCATGCCCCGCCTTTTTAAATATTTATTAAAATATAAGTTCCGCATCCTCACAGTACTTTTACTTATGGCTTTTGGAACCGCGGTAGAATTAATAAATCCTCTCTTAATAGAAAGAGCTATAGATTCTTACATCATCCCTGCAAAAATTCCGGGGCTGGTAAAAATCGTCATAATTGGAGCTGTATTAAATATTTTATGCGTACTGGCAATTAAACTCCGTATGCTTATTATGGCAAAAACCAGTAACAAGGTAATTCAGGAACTGCGCCAGGAACTTTATAATCACATTCAGAGTCTGGATCTGGAATTTTTTGATAACAGACCTTCCGGAAAAATTCTTGCCCGCATTATCGGAGATACAAACTCCCTTAAAGATATTATAGAAAACTCTGTAACAACTCTTATTCCAAACATCATTACAGTTGCAGCCGTAACCATAATCATGTTCATTAAAAACTGGAAGCTGGCCCTGGCCGCTTTATGCACCCTTCCCTTTTTAATTGGCGGAGTCTTTTTAATTTCCATAATGGCAGAAAAACACTGGAAGGCAAAAAGACAAAAATCTTCCAACATGAATGCCTTTATAAACGAGGATCTTTCGGGAATAAAAATTATTCAGAGCTTCAGGGCAGAAGCAGAAACCGACCAGACTTTTCAACAGCTGGTATGGGAAGACCGCAAGGAATTTATAAGGGCTGTAAGATGGTGCGATGCCTTTGGTTCCTGGATTGACTTATGCTGGTCTATTGGAACAATGGCTCTTTACATGACCGGTATTTTAATTCTTGGAATTGATAATATTTCCATTGGTACCTATATTGCTTTTGGAACTTATGTAGGTATGTTCTGGCAGCCAATTTTGAACCTTAGTAACTTTTATAATCAGTTTGTAAATGCGGCAAGTGGTGCAGAACGTATTTTTGAAATTATAGATACAAAGGCAAAAATTGCTGATGATGATAATTCTAAGGTGCTGCCGGCCATAAAGGGTAAGGTGGAGTTCAAAAATGTTTCTTTTGGTTACAAGGACGAAAACCTGGTTCTGGAAAATCTTTCTTTTGAAGTTAAGGAAGGCGAAACTATTGCCCTAGTAGGTCCTACAGGAGCCGGAAAATCTACAATTGTAAACCTGCTCAGCCGTTTTTATGATGTAAATTCTGGGCAGATTCTTATAGACGGCTACGACATTAAGTCTGCAACCCTTGAAAGCTTAAGAAGCCAGATGGGAATAATGACTCAGGATAATTACATTTTCAGCGGAACTATAAAGGAGAATATTCTTTATGGAAAACTGGATGCCAGCGATGAAGAAATAATTGAGGCAAGTAAGGCGGTTCATGCCCATGACTTTATTGTAAATCTTCCGGACGGTTACGAAACAAAACTTACCGCCAGGGGCGGAGAACTTTCTAACGGACAGCGTCAGTTAATAGCCTTTGCAAGAACAATTCTTTCCAATCCTAAGATTCTTATTCTTGATGAGGCAACCTCAAGTATTGATACAAAAACTGAACTTTTAGTTCAAAGCGGTATCTCAAATATGCTTAAGGGCCGTACCAGTTTTGTAATTGCCCACCGACTTTCTACAATTCAGAATGCTGATAGAATTTTTGTAATTGATAATAAAGGCATTGTAGAAAGCGGCAGTCCATCAGAACTGATGGCTAAGAAAGGGGAATATTACAAGTTACGTTCAGCACAATTTGATTAATTCTTCTTTTCTACTTCATCTTCTTCTGCACGGCTTATTTCATACCAGTCAATTTTGCGGGTAATGAACATGAGCAGCAGAAGAACAACGAAGAGACCTATACTTCCAATTAATAAAGCATAGTCTTCTGCCTGTAAGGTTCCGTAAAGGAAGATGTAAGAGATGAACTGAACGGCACTAAGCATACCGCCCCATTTGAAGCTCTTGAAAATAGCAACCGCATAGAAAAGGGTTGCAAGGCAGACACAAATGCTGCAGATAAAGTAAGTAAGGTCAAAAGGAAGATGTTCAGAAATTGAAAGAAGCAGAAGATAGAAAATTACATCTGCAAAACCAATCAGACAATACTGAACAGGATGGATTCTTGTTTTAGAAAAGATTTCAGAAACTAAAAGAGCAATAAATGGAATCAAAAGGAAAAGCAAGGCATATTTTACGCTTCTTTCGGTCTTTTTATATGAATCTACAGGAATCATAAAAGAAACACAAATTGATTCAGGATAGAATTTATTTTCGGAAAGCCAGCTCTTTGGGTAAACAGTACTTAAACCTGCAATATTCCAGGAAGCTGTAAAGCCCTTGTCTGAAAGTTCCCTTTCCTTTGGAAGCCAGCCGCCCGAAAAACTTGGAGACGGCCAGTTTGACTTCATTGTATATTTATTGTCAGCAGCAATAGGACGAAGCTTAATATTTTCTCCACCCTGGAAATCTATTAAGGCAGAAATATTAAAGCCCTGCGAAAGCTGAATTTCCGGAAGAGTATAATATACAGAAGTTGTAAAAGGAGAAATAAAATCATATTTTACAGGAGATACATTCAGATTTTCATTATTAAGCTTAAAGACCGGCTGTTTTGTAAGGGTTTTTGAATTAGACATACCAAGAATTAAAACAGCTTCTTTTGTAAGAACATCTTTTTGAGAAATTCCAAAAAATGAAAAATCAAAAGAAGTAAAAGAAGAATCAAGATTAATCTGACCATTAAAGGCTGTTACCTTAAAGATTCCACGGGTAAGAGAATATGGTTCTACATTAATATCCAGATTAAGATTTTCCGGAGCAAAAACAACATATTTTGTTTCTACTTCTGTGTGGGCATTTCCCTTTGTGTCAAAAACTTCTTTATAGCTTTTATAAGGAATTGCAATTACAATTCCCTGAATTTCTGCAGTCTGTCCCAGAGGCTCAGTTATGGAAGCTACAGCTTCTTTCTGGTAGTTTTTTCTGTCTCTTACAAGACTTTTTATTAATCCGATTGGGATTAAAAATAATAAAACCAAAACAAAAATCAAAATAAATTTCAAAGCTGTTTTTGAAACCGGCATTTTTTTCATAACTTTACCTCCAGTATAGAGTAATTATCCTCTATAAAAGTTAATCAGACAACCTGCAAGAATAATTTTTCTTTCATCATCTGTAAGATCCCCTACAGAAAGTTCAAATTCATTAATTTTTCCATCAGCCTTAACAGCATAAGCCTTAATTGACGGAAGTTTTTCGCTGATCATCTTCTTTACGCCAGGTACAAAAACATAGTCTCCGTTTGCAAAAGGAAGATTTTTATCGCCGTCTTTATAGATAAAAGGAATCATACCCCAGTTAATAAGATTTGAACGGTAGCGTTTTGTAGCATATTCATTTGCAATGTTTGCAGAAGCACCAAGAACTCTCTGGCAGCTTGCAGCCTGTTCACGGGCAGAACCATCCCCAGGTTTTACGGCAAAGATTGTTGAACCAAGACCTGTATTTTCAGAAGAAACTTCAGGGAACTTTGTCCAGATAGTTTTTACTGCAGTAACAACTTCGTCAGAAAGCTTATCTAAAGCAGTATTGTTCTGTCTTTTTTCTTCTTCTGCACGAACTTCTTTTGCACGTCCAACATAAGCAGGATCGCGGCGGCTAAGGGTAAATTCTGCAAGACCAAGAGGATTTGAACGGAAAGATGAAGTTTCTCCGGAAGGAATAAGTTCATCGGTTGTAGTTACAGGGTCATGAATTTCTGAAACAACCTTAAGAAGAAGATTATCAGAAAGTGAAGTCATCTTTGGCCAGTCTTTAATATTTGGACCAAACTGAATTTCAACTTCAGGATGAGCCACTCCCTTAGAATCGTAAACACGTTTTTCGTAAATTGATTTATCAAAGAAGTATTTTTTACCACTGAACTCTGTATCAAATTCTGTAGCGGCTGTAAGGAAGCCTTTATTTGCGGCAGTTGCGGCAATAGAGCGGGCATCCATAAGGGCAACAGAAGAAAGCTGACCGTTCTGAATTTTTGAACCTTCGCGGTTAGGGAAGTTTCTTGTAGAATGACGGATAGAGAAGGCTCCGTTGGCAGGAGTATCACCTGCACCAAAACATGGACCACAGAAGGCAGTTTTTACAATTGCTCCGGCATCAATTAAAGATGCAAAAGCACCGTTCTTCATAAGTTCCATATAAACAGGCATAGAAGCAGGATAAACATTCAAAAGGAATTTACCGTTACCGGTATCCTTACCTTTAAGAATATCTGCTGCTGCACAGATGTTTTCAAAACCACCACCGGCACAACCTGCAATTACACCCTGGTCAACATAAAGTTTTCCATCAATAATTTTTTTGTGAAGGTCAAAATTAACCTTATCGCCAAAAGAAACCTTTGCACGTTTTTCTGTTTCAAAAAGAATATCAGAAAGATTTTTATTAACTTCATCAATTGTGTAGGCACAAGAAGGATGGAAAGGAAGGGCAATCATAGGGCGGATATCGCTTAAGTTGATTTCGATTGCTCCGTCATAGTAAGCTCCTTCAAGAGGATTTAATTCTTTGTAATCCCCTTCTCTGCCATGAATTGCATAGAATTCGCGGATTTTTTCGTCTGTAGCCCAGATAGAAGAAAGACAGGTTGTTTCTGTAGTCATTACATCAATACCGATACGGAAATCTGCAGAAAGTTTTGCAAGGCCGGGACCAAAGAATTCCATAACCTTATTTTTAACATAACCGTTATCAAAAACAGCCTTAATAACAGCGAGGGCAACGTCCTGTGGACCAACGCCTGGAACAGGTTCTCCTGTAAGGTAAACTGCTACAACTCCAGGGTATGCAACATCATAAGTTTTGTTCAAAAGCTGTTTTGCAAGTTCTCCACCACCTTCTCCAATAGCCATTGTACCAAGAGCACCATAACGGGTATGGCTGTCTGAACCTAAAATCATATCGCCGCATTTTGCAAGCATTTCGCGGGCAAACTGATGAATTACAGCCTGATGAGGAGGAACGTAAATTCCACCATATTTCTGGGCACAGGTAAGACCAAACATATGGTCATCTTCGTTGATTGTTCCGCCAACTGCACAAAGCGAGTTATGACAGTTTGTAAGAACGTATGGAAGTGGAAATTTTTCAAGTCCTGAAGCACGTGCTGTCTGAATAATTCCAACATAGGTAATATCGTGAGAAGTGATTTTGTCAAATTTGATTTTTAATTTTGAATCATCCCCGCTTGTATTGTGCTTTTGCAAGATTGAATATGCAAGAGTCTTTTTTGCACCATCAATAGATTTTTCTGCTGCTGGAATTAATTTTCCGCCTTTTAAGATTGCACCTGTTTCCCAAAGTTTCATTTTTAATTTCCTTACTTAAGAATTTCTTTTGCCTTAAAGACAAGTTACGGGACCATGCCCTTTAAAATAAATATATATGGAAGAATAGCATTTTTAAGGCAATTTGGGAACTAATTAAAGATTTATCCCCTATTCAATTTTTAGACAAATTTGCCGATAATGTCACTATGAAAAAATATGCTTCATATCTTATAATTCTTTTTTTATTTTCAATTATATTTTCTTCATGTAAATATGATTTAATTTCTGCCCCTAAAAATGACGGAAACACATCAACAAGTCTTGGAATGGGAGACACCATCGAAGCCCCAACAGGACTTAGCGCAAGCCAGGGGCTTAAAAGAAAAATTGTTTTAAGCTGGGATAGTGTAAAAAACGCAAAACAGTATCAGATTTTTGCAGCCGAAACTCCTTTTGACAGCTTTGTACAGCAGGGAGAAACAAGCGGCACAGAAACCAGCTTCACAATAGAAGAAAGCTACGGACAGACAAGATATTTTCTGGTAAAGGCCGTAAATTATTACGGAACCGTTTCTTCAGGAAGCACAATTGTAAGCGGAACCACACTTGATGTTCCAATCATTACAGAGATTTCTGCAAACGGAAGCGGAGAATCCATGAACATTTACTGGTGGATGGGAAACGAAGATGCCTACCAGGACAAGGTAAGTTACAGCCTTTCTGTCTACACAGAAAATGACAGTCTGGTAGAGGGTCTTTCTATAGTTATTGGTGATGATAAAGCTTCTGCCATAGTAAACGGGCTTTCTGCCTCTACAGAGTATAAGTTCACCGTAGAAGCAAAAAATTCAGATGGCGAAAGTGAAATCTCAGATAAAACTACAAAAGAAACTGCCCATAAAATTATTCCTTCTGCCGCAAAAGACCTTAAGGCAAGCCAGGGAGAAGCAAAAGACAAGGTTATTCTTAGCTGGACTCTGCCGGAGTTTATAGATTATTACGACAAAAAAACTCAGATTTATTCAGAACATCCTCTTTATTTTACAATAGAAAGAAAACTTACTTCTGCAGCAGATTCAAGCTACCAGTATGTAAGTAAATACGTCGGTTCTTCGGATTCAAGCCTTGAAAACGCATATAATTTTGGAGAATATGTTGAAGGAAAAGAAGTTACCTTTGAAGACACAAGCGCAGTAAGGGGAAAACAATACAGCTACAGAGTAAGAAGCTATACAGACACAGTTTCCGACACAATTACTTCAGATGATGAGGCTTCTCTTTCTTACACAGAAGGCTGGAAACTTTCAGAAGCAGCTTTCTCTTTTAGCAACATTCACAATACAGAAGAAAGTGAATCAGGCACAAAAATAGTTTCTGTATCTGTTAATTTTGAGCTTTCTTTTGACAGCCTGCAGAAAGAATACATCTACGAAATAAGCGAAGTAAGAACAGATTTCTCTGCAAGCGAAAGTGACCCGGCAAAAGTTATAAAATCTTCAGACAAAATAGAAGATTTAAGTTCATATCTTCATACAATCGCAATTAATGAAGAAAACAAAGCGTCTGTTCAGGGCTTTTATTCTTATACCTTTAATATAAAGGATGCGAATGGAAATGTTTTAGAAAGTCTTGCAGCAGCAAACACAGTTACAGTAACAGATGATGCTGATTTAATTCCGGAAATTACTACTTTTACTATTAAAGACGGCTATAAAGACAAGTTTATTTTAAGCTGGAATGCAATAGAAGATGCTGAATATACTTTAATCTGGAATTCTTTGATTGACGGAGAACTTTCAGAAAGAGAAAGCCTTACTTTAAGCGGTGATGACTACAGTGTAAACGATGATACAGTTACTTATGAGCACCCTGCCCTTTCAGGCGAAAGCCGCTATTACACCTTGAGTGCAGTAAAGAACGGCATACCAGATTCAAAACAGTATGGAAATCTTTGCCAGACACTGGGAACAGCAAAACCTGTTATGGATGAGCCAGATTATTCTACAATCACAATACAATGGCCGTCGGTTCAAAAGGCAGATAGTGATTATGTAATTACAGCATATTATGCAGACGACAGCAGCAAAACTTCTATTATTGATGAGGAAAACACAAGCCTTAGCGAAGAAGAAGGAATCGTTACCTGTACGATCATAAATCCTGAAGGCTATGATGACTGGAAAACTTCCGGAAAGGCAATTAACTTTAGTGTAGCAGCAAAAAATACAGACACCGGCGACGAAACAAGTTCAGAAAATATAGAAGTCAGGACCCTTGGCCCTGCCCTGGTGGGAACTGAGGCAGATATTTCAAAAGCAGAAAGCAACAGGGTTTTTGTAAGCTGGAATTCTATTGAAGGAGCAAAGGGATACATAATCTACCGAATTAAGTATCATTATTTATACGATGAAGATTCATCTTCATATAAATGGACTTACAAAGCTTCAGATAAATATTTCTATGATCTTGCAGGCGAGAAAATTACCGTAAACGGAAAGAATGATGTTTCTTCAAGCAGGGCAAAAATATCTTCTTCTGAAAACGTATATACCCTTATAGATTATGCCTGCGCTCAGGAAGACTCAACTTCTACTTATGAAGCAAATCAGGATGAACTTTATTTAGGACTTCCATTTGGTTATATAGTTTTACCGGTAAATAAGTCCTATGCAAATTCCGGTTATGATGATTTTATATTCGGACAGGACAGTGATACAAGTTCAGAGGAATCTTACTTAAAGATTACAGAGGGAAATGCTAAACTGAAATACACTCAGGCTCTGGAAGATAAAAAGACAGCAACCTATGGTTATGGCTTAAACGTAACTGCCGCAAAAGCAGAAAACCAGACAACAATTGGTATTTCATGGCAGGCTCCATACCAGAATGACGATACAATTCCTTGTATTTACCGCCGCCAGAATGGAGACAGCAGCTGGACTTATATTGGTTCTGCACCAAAGAATGCAACAACTTATTCAGATACACTTACAGGACAGAACTTAATAAAATCTTACTATTATGCAGTTCAGTATAATACAGAGGCCTCTAACATAAACTACAAAAGTGTTTATTCTGTAAACCAGGAAAAGATTGATACCCGTTATGATGACGGTATTACAAGCGAAGAATTGAATAAAGGTTATTTATTCTATATTGATTTTTCTGCAGCCTATAACGGAACTACAGGTTCTGACGGAGAATATTTACAGGATGATTATTACTATTCTGAAAAGGTAAGCCATACAAAATGGAACTTTACAGAAAGAGCAAGGGGACCTTCTTCTTATACTGTCAGTGCAAAAAATGTAAATACAACTTTAGACTATATTAAACTTGCAGATGTTACTATTGATTCTGAAAACCAGAAGGAAAGTATAAGTCTAAATACAAGTTCAGGTAATCTTGCAGCTGACGGTACAGGAGATACAAAACTTGAATTAAATGGTGCAGATTTAGTTCTTTCTCCTATTGGAATTACAAGCGGAAGCAATACCTCTACAAACGGCTTACTAAAAGTTTTACGTTCAACAAAGACCTTCTATAAATTAAACTCAAGCCGCTCTTACTCTATTACAGATGAAGCTGGCAATAAAACAAATAAAACAGCAAGCCTCGAAAAAGAGGTTTATAGCTATAGAAAATTAACTGATGATGAACTTGCCCGTTGTGTAGGACTGATTATTGCAGATGCACTTTATAAGGCGGGAATACCGAAATCTATTTTGCTTGATTCTGTAGATTCAACATGTAATGGAAGTATTGGAACATTTACTATTAGCCATTATGCATGGTCTGATTATTCACAATGGGGATTTTCTGGAGAAAAATACATACATAATTTTGAAAGAACATCTTCTTTATATTCTAATTCTTATGAGAGTGATTTTACAATTATTGGTGGACTATCAGAAAAGAAAAAAGGAGCCTACAATAATAAATTATACTACCTTGCGCCTCTTGAAATTACAGTTTCAGATGAATTTAATATTAATAATTCTACAATAATATTTTCTGCAGGTTCAGAAGGAACCTCTACAACATGGAATCTTTCTATCACAAAAGACGGTTCCTCTATAGTTTCAATTTCAAATAATGAATCTGATTTCTTAAGCTACTTCCCTTACGATATTGGAGAAAAGCATGAGTCAGCCGATTCAAGCTTAAACACAAGCTTAAAAACTTATCAAAATGACTGGTGGAACTAAGGAGATCAAAATGAAAAAATTGCTTAAAAATATTTTTACACTTTCATGCATGGCCTTCCCTATTCTCCTTACGGGCTGCTACACCTGGTGGCAGGGCAAGGTCGATATGGACAATGTTACTGAACAGGCAAATCTTGCAGACTTCTTTTATGTAGCGCCTGTAATCACCTCTCTGGATTCTCCCCTTCAGGTGCTTGCATCCCAGGGCTTATACAAAGACACAATCAAAATCCGCTGGACAGAAGTAGAAAATGCAACCTCCTACCGAATTGAGCGTGCCGTTATGAGCTCTGCAGATGCCCTTCCCGACGAAGGCGATTTTACAGTAATCAAGAAATACGTTTATAACAACCTTTACGAAGATAAGATTCTTTCTAATGCCGGAGACTCAAACGAAGAATACAATAATTACTACTACTATAGAGTTTGCGCAGAAAATATTCAGAAAGGCTATGAATCAAGTGAATATACAGATATCACATCTTCTTCTACCTGCGCAAAGGGCTGGCTGCTTTCTCCTCCCCAGAACGTAAGCGCCTGGAAAGGAAAATCTACAGACACAATCAGAATCAGCTGGGATTTTCTTGAAGGAGCCCGCTATTACACAATTTTACGAAGCGAAAAACAAAAGCTTGGCTACGAAGAAGTAGAAACCATTAAAGGCAACAAAAACTATTATGATGATGAACTTTCAGATTCAGAAAAAGGCTGCGAATTCTACTACAAGGTTTATGCAACACTTGAAAACGGTTCTTCTTCCGAACAATCTGCCTGGACTTTAGGCTACTCCCTTAAGGAAGGAGCTCCAGCAGCCCCAGAGAATGTTCATGTAGTTGACGGCTGCGGACAATCCACCTCTGCAATTACAATTGCCTGGGATAATTCAATTTCAAACCAGGGCGGAGAATTAACCTTTAATGTATTCCGAACCTCTTCTGTAGATTCTTCTTACACCCAGATTTATTCAAATCTTTCTGATACTTACAGTCAGATTGATGATAAATCCTCTTTAAAACCAGGAGTCTTCTATTACTACTATGTACAGTCTGTAATAGAAAAAGACGGAGAAAAAAGTAAATCTTCCTTTAGTGAATCAGGTCCGGATTCAGAAAATCCTGCAGTCGGCTTCTTATTAAGCCCTCCTTCCACTTACGAAATTACAGATGCCGACAGCGAAGACTGTGTAATTATCCGCTGGCTTCCTGCAATTGGAAGCGAAGAGCCATATAATAACAGCTATACTTATAATATTTATTATGATGATACAGATAAGACCGTTCAGGGTACAACAAACATTTTAAGCTTCCCACCTGAACTCAGTGAGGACGGCTATTACCAGGCAGAAGTTACAAAACACAACTTCTACAAAATGTCTACTTCAACTCTTGCAGGGGGCGTATCACTTGAAAGTGCAAGAAGTTCTGCCTTTGCTCCAAATCCTCAGGCCCCAACCAATGTTACAGCTTCAAAAACTTCGGGAGAGGAAGAGCTTATTTCTCTTTCTTACAACACAAACGAAGTTTACCCGGTAAAAATCTCATGGAATCTTCCTGCAAACGATATTCCTTATGGTTATTATGTTTACCGCTCAACAAAAAAGGACTCATCTTTTAGAAAATTAAATGATGATTTAAGCGAGGTTCAGACTGCCAGCGACGGTTCTTTCTATTTTATTGACCAGAACGAAACTGCAAGAGCCGGAACCTACTATTATTACAAGGTTGTTTCTGTAAACGAGCTTGGAAAAGGCAATAAATCTAACGATCCTGAAAATGACAGCGAAAATGCCTGCCGGGGTTACGGTGCCATTACCCGCGAACAGTGGTTCCGCGAATACAACAAGACAATTATGTCTTCTCAGGCAAAACTTACCCTTATGCATAAAGCAAATGATATGGATAAGCTTGGTTCTGAAACAATTAAGGGAAATATTTCCGGTACCCTTGGCTATAATGCTGCCATTGCAGGCCTTGGTGCAAAAATCACCATGCCATACACTAACTACTGTGACTTTTACATTGGTGATGATGCAGAGTTAGGCCCATACTTTACCCTGAACGGAAACACAGATACTTCTTCAAATATGTCGGCAAACGGAAACATGAGCGGTACTGTAAAATGTACGGGTATGTATCCGGGCTATGCAATTTACGACAATCTTGAAATTAAGGGTGGTGCTGCCGGCGGTGGTTACTACATTGTTCAAACTTACGATTTAAATAACAATACCCTGCTTTCTGCTGCAAATGTAGACTGGAAAGTTGGAGAAGAACATTAATTTTATTAAAGGAGCTTTATTATGAAAAAAACATTTATATCTGGATTATTAATTTCGCTTTTACTTATTCTTTTTGCAGGCTGCTACACTCCTTCTCCACTTTACGGAAGCTGGTCAGACAACGCAGGAAACAAGATTTCTTTTTTTGATGACGGTTCTTTTTCTTCAAATGTATTGAACGCAGAAGGCACCAGCATAGATTATTCAGGAAACTATATGTGTATTGATAATGTTCTTATTTTTAATACAAACACAGGCATTTCAATTAATACAGAATGGGATATTCGTGGGGCAATTCTTTATCTTACCTGGACTCCAGGAAACGAAGAGACAAAAAATCTTACCCTTTATCATACTTCCCGCTAATTACTGGAGCCATAAATGAAAAAACTTTTTACTTTACTTTTAGCCCTGACTTCTGCCCTCTTTCTTTTTGCCCAGGAAGAAAACAGTACAGAAAAATATGTTTTTAAATACAGAATTAACGAGGGCGCCTCTTACGGTCAGATTACAAGAATTGAAACTCAGGATAATAGATCTAATTTTGTAAGGGAAACAATGCTTGCCGGAGCCTTCTGTAATTTTCAGACAGTTGATTTATATGAAAAGATTGACCTTACTTTACAGCTTGCAGCCTATTATCCTGTTTACAATGCCTTTAACGGCATGAAGCAGTATCCAAAAAATAAACTCAATTATGCAATTGACGTTTTTTTTGGACCTACTGTTACCAACCAGAAGTTAAAATGGGTTCCAATAGATTTTTCTATGGGCCTTCATACAATGTATCAGCTGACTGATGAATACCATATGGTATATGTAGGTCTTGGATTTTTGACTACTTTGAATTTTCCTTTAACCGAAAGATGGACCATCATCAATTCTTATTTTTTCAGCATTGATGATGCAAACCTTGGCAGTAATAAAAATGTTCAGCCCTTTAAGATTTCTTACCAGTATCACATAGATTTAGGCTTCAGATATTCAAAAAGAGCAAAAAACGATTATTACTACATTGCAAAAAAACAAAGTCTATGATAAATTAATACATCATTTGAAAATTCAGGGAAGGTTCTTTTTGTGTGTTATCCTTCCCTATACCAATGGAGGAAGCAGATGGGTGCACGTGGAGAACTTTTTACAACTCAGGTTTATTTAGATAATCGTTCATATTTTTTTAATGTAAAAGAAAACCGCACAGGAGACGTATTTTTACAGATTGTAGAAAGTAAAAATCGTGATGGTGCAGAACAGGATCGTCTTCAGATTGCAATTTTTGCAGAAGACATGCAGAAATTCTTACAGGGAATGGACAAATCTTTAGAGTTCATTGAAAAAGAACGCAAGGCAAGACAGAAGCAGCAGAGAGAAAAGAAGGCTGCAAAAGATGCTAAATACGGAAAGAAGATTTACAAGGTTAAAGTAGAAAAAGAAGAAAAAGCTGAACCTTCTGTAAAGAAAACCGGAAGAGTGCACGTAGTTTCTAAAAAAGCTTCAGAAGATAAATAAATTTTTATAAACAATTTTATTTAATATTTAAAGGTTCGTCTTTGTATTGGAGACGGACCTATTTTTTTGCAGATTTCCCTGTGTTCTTTTGTAGGATAGCCCTTATGCTTTGCATATAAATATTCAGGGTAGATTTTATCCATTTCTTTCATGATGCAATCGCGGTGAACTTTTGCAAGAATACTGGCCGCCATTACACAGGGATATTTTGCATCAGCTTTAACAACTGCTTGGCAGGGAATAGCAAGGTCTGGAACTTTATTTCCGTCTGCAATTGCCCTTAATTCTATCTTATTAAAATCTATATTGTTTTTTTTGCACCAGTCAGGCAGGCTTAGAAGCATTTTTTCACAAGCCTGCTTCATGGCAAGTAAAGAAGCCTGTAAAATATTTATTTCGTCAATTTTTGTATGAGAAAGGTCTGCAATTCCATAGCAGGCCTTTTCTTTAATTATAATTTCTGCTGCATCCCGTTTTTTTTCTGAAAGCTTTTTTGAATCGTTTAAAATTTCAAGAGGAAAATCCTGCGGCAAAAGCACACAGGCTGCAGTAACGGGACCTGCTAAAGGCCCCCGCCCTGCTTCGTCTAAGCCAACATAAAAAAGATTAGAAGCCATAGTTTTCGTTTTGAAGAAGATTTAAGACAGAAATCTTATCTGCAAAAACCGGCATTACAGAGTTTGTAGTTTTTGAAAGCTCGCCTTTAAATACGTTGTCATTAAAGTTGCCGCTTGCTCCAAAAAGTTCTGCAATTCTTCCTGTTTTGCCGTTTACCCTGAAGGAATTGGCATTGCAGTTTACTTCTCCACCAGAAGCAGAAATTAAAACCGAAGTCTCTGCAAAAGAAGAAATGTTGGAATTTTTTATGTTGATTTTTGAATTAACTCCGCTTATAAAAGAAGAATACGTAAAGGAAGTAACGGCACAAATTGAATGGTCAATGTAAACAAAAGAATCAACAGCATCAATTATTGTTCCGTTCTTTTCAAAATTTCCGTAAACAAGACAATCATCAAAAATTAAAATAGAACGTTCACCTTTAAACAAAGGAACTATTTTTGTTGATCTTTCATCCTTAAGATTTTTGATATTCAGCCCCCTTATTTCTAAGGTTGAATCGGTTACAATAAGCTGGGCATCTGAATCAAAGGTGATTGAACTTTCTTTATTGCCTGTAATAAGGCAGTTTGACTGCAGGATATTTTTACCGGCAGGAATGAAGAGTTCACCATTAATATTTAAGCCTACACTTCTGCTTAAATTAACAAATTTTAAAAGATCTTCAAAATTATTAAAAGGATGTTCTGCAGTACCATTAGAATCATCTTTTGTATAGAAAGAATCATAATAATAATTATACTGGTCAATTATTACGCTGTATTCAGAAACTTCGCTGTCGTTTGCTCCGTTTGAACTGTAAGCCCTGATTTTGTAGTAAACCCCGCTGTCTTTTAAGCCGGTAAGCTGGAACTCTATTTTGTTTCCTTTTGCTGCAATAAAATTATCGCATTCAATCTGCTGGAAAACTTCGCTGTCTGCATTATAAATATTTCCGTTTACAGAAAAAGGTTCGCTTACAGCATAATAAAGCTGACCTTCTTCATCGGTTTCAATTTGAAGGTTTACGTCTTCCCTGGTGTAAAAATCTTCAACACTGGAAGTAATTTGAGGAATGGCTGGAGGCCTTTTGTTTATCTGGTAAGGAATATCCATCTGGCCCTGGTAAAGTCCGTTGGAGAAAATTCCAATTTTTAAAGAGGAAGATACCTTATCTCCATAAAAAACATCAAAGCCAATTTCATCAAAAAGTTCCTGATAAGTTGAATCTTCTGTCAGAACAGACATTTTGTAAGAAGGGTCTCCCTTTAAGGTAAGGCGCAGTTCTCCGTCTTCGCCTTCGCTCAAAACTGGCTCAGGTTTTGGTGGAAGAACTATAAACTCAACAGGATTTCCATATTCGTAGGCAAGGTTCTGCCAGCTTATCATATGGCTTACAGAGCGGTCCAGAGTCTTTGGAGTTTTTGGAAGCTCCCAGTATTCGGAATCAACCTTGTATATTAAGTTTTCGTCAAGAAATTCAAGGGTTTCCCAGTCGGTTACCTTTACAGGTAAATCGCGGCGGCTGAAGGTGCCTGCTGCTAAAGGATAGGTTTTAATTATAAAGCGCCACTGTTTTTTAGTAAGGTTATCTTTTACAGTACAGGGAATGGTTCTTGCAAGAACTGAATGTTCCGAAGTCTGTAAAGACTGACCTTTAATAAAGGAATCCGGAGGTAAACCAAGACTGTAATAAAGGTCAGAAGGAATAGTTAATACAGAACCTGCTGTATAATTAATTAAACCGGAATCAAAAAAAGAAGAAATAAAATCATAATAGGAAGTAGAATAGGCTTCGTCTGGAACTACTGTATAATTTACGGTAAGGTTTTCCTGCTTTTTTCTTGAAGTTACCTTTGTAACTTTTAAGGTAACATCCCCTTCTACATCAAGCAGAACAGGACCGTCGTAGGCAAAACCAAAAACAGAAGGATCTGAACCGTCGATTGAATAAAAGTAATCACCTTCTATGCTTGTATCTATTACCAGCATCTGTTTGTTAGACCATTTTCCCTTTACAGGATTCAAAAGACTTATCTGGGCAAACAAGGCAGATTCAAGAGATAAAATCAAAATACAAAAATAGAGCAAAAACCTTTTTTTCATACTTCCTCTTTTTTAATTTTATTTACTTTCCAAGATATGGACCAAGAACCTTTTCTAATTCAGGATCCTGTTCATAATAGTATTTCTGTAATTCTTCTTTTGAAAGTCCTACAAGCTCATGACTCATATAGTGAATCCAGCGGTTTTCGTCAGGACTGTTAATTTCGAATTTACGGCAGTAGTAATCAGGCTGAATAGGAAGCTGTTCCTTGTAATAGGTAAAATATTTGTAATCGTGAACAACTACCTTAATATCTTCTCTTTTAAAACCGCGGCTGTTCATTAAAGTTTCTACAAGAGAGTTGATGGTGCGGCCGGAATCAAAAATATCATCAACAAGAAGGATTTTATCTCCAGGACGAAGATTCTCAGGCGGATATGTCCAGCCGTCAATGTAAACTTTTGTGTGCTGGGCAATATCAGAATAAGAGCGGGCAACTACGCCTGCATAAAGACATGGATGTAAATTTTCTGTTTTACAGATGATTTTAAAATATTCACTGATAACGTTTGCCATATAAGCACCGCCTCTAAGTGAACAATAAATTACATCGGGAATAAATCCGTCATTCTTAATTTTGTGTGCAATTTTTAATGCATTGTTTCTAACTGTGTTATAGTCTAAAAATTCTTTAATCATATATCCTCGTATCTTTACAATTATAATTGATTATGGTTTTCTTTACAACTAAAGAGAAAATGGACAAATTTTTGAATTAAAAAGCAGAATAAAATTAAAAGTAAAGTTGCGGCTATGACATTTGCACTTTCCAGGTGCAGGCTCTTCTTTTGAATGTAAGAACCAAGGGCATTTTTTGGAAGGCATAAAACTTCGCCCGCGATCACAGCCTTCCAGCTCAAACCAAAAATGGAATCGAGCGCGCTGTAAAGGTAACTTTTTACCTGGGGAAGCTTAATAAGAAAAAAGGTCTTAAGGGGCGAAAGCTTATAAACTAAGGCAAGTTCATTGTATTCGTTATTAAGATTCATAAAACCTTTTGCAACATTAGTAATCATAAGGGGTAAGGTAATTAAAACGGCAATAATAACCGGAACAAAAGAGGATTTGAACCAGAAAAGTGCAATAAGGATAAGGGCAACAACCGGGCAGACCCTGAGAATTATTAAAAAGGGTTCAAAAAAATACCTTAAAAAGGCGCTTTTAGAAGTGAGCCAGCCAAATAAAAAGCCTGCGAGGGCGCTGATAAAAAAGGCTGACAGGATTCTTACAAGGCTCAGTAAAAATGAAAGCCAGACCCCCCCTGACAAAATTAAGAGGAAGGCGATGCGGAGGGTGTGGCCGGGGGAAGGGAGAATTAAATCTGAATTGATAAAATAAGCTGCTCCCTGCCAGACTAATAAAAGAAAAATTATTGAGCTTATATAGGCAATATATTTAATTTTTACTTTCATTAATAATAAAAGGCTGAATCCGGAAGTTTTCCACCTATTGAGCCGGCATCATTTTGTAAAAAGATTGTAAAAAGCTTTTCAAGGGCTTTTTTAGCCTTCTTTGCAGGAAGATAAACATAGTTTGCCTTTGGAATTGAAGCTGTAACGATTTCTTTATTTAAGCCCAGCTGCAGTTCTTCGCACAAAATACCTGCTTCCACAGGATTTTCTAAAGTCCAGCTCAAAGATTCCTTATATTCCAGAAGGAATTTATTTAAAGAAGAAGTATTTTCTTCTGCAAACTTTTTACTTACAACCATAACAGTTAATGGATAAACTGCATTTTTTCCTTCAAGTTTTGCATATTCATTCTGGATATTGCAGCAAACATTAATATCCGGATTTTTTAAGCCGGCAAGAGAGACAAAGGGCTCCGGTAAAAGTGCATAAGATATTTTTCCGCTTAATAAAAGTGGAACCAGCTGCTGAGTTGGAATGGAAAAATCAAGAGTGATTCCTTCAGGGCTGTCTGCCTTAATGCCTTTTTTTGAAAGGATATAACGAAGCATGTATTCCGGTGTTGCACCGGCACCTGCCACATTCAAAGTCTTACCCTTTAAGTCTTCAAGACCGGTAACAGCCTGGTCATTTGTAATAATGCTTAAGTTTCCATAGCCGGTTACTGCAGCGCAAAGGATTTCTCCACCGGAGGTGTTATAAACCTTGGCAGCTACATTTGGAGGTAAAAAGGCAATATCAATTTCATCCTTAAGCATTTTTGGCAAAAGCTGATTTGGATTGGCAAAGCTTTCGTATGTAAGGTCAGTATCATTTATACTTACCACACTTTCAAGAAGATGAGCGGCCGGAATACAGCTTGGTCCGGTTAGAACTCCAACTCTAATCTGTGCAAATAATGAAACACAGAGCAAAAAAAGCAAGGATGCAATTAATTTTTTCATATTCCCTTCTCCCTTTTATTTTTCAACAAGTACTTTTACTTTTACGTCTTTTTTTACAAGTTTTACTTTAAGTTTATCCTGAGCACATTCAATGCTTACGGTATTTGCAGTCTGGTCTTTATTATCCAGAATTGCAAGGGCCAGAGGATCTTCAATTTCCTTACGGATTAATCTGCTCATTGGTCTTGCACCCATTGCAGGATTATACCCCTTTTCTACAAGATATTCCCTTGCTTTTGGCTTTATTGAAATACTAAGATTTCTGTCTTCAAGGGCAGTCTTTAATTCTTCAAGCTGAAGTTCAAGAATCTTAGAAATTTCTGCCTTTGAAAGGGCATTGAATACAATAACATCATCAATACGGTTAAGAAGTTCAGGACTTAAAAATTTCTTAAGTTCTGTCATGGCAGAAGATTTTATTTCTGAATAAGAAAGCAAACCTTCATTTGTTCCAAAGCCTACCCTGCCTTCGCTGGTAA
Organism: Treponema sp.; assembly: GCA_016286535.1. GTDB lineage: Bacteria > Spirochaetota > Spirochaetia > Treponematales > Treponemataceae > Treponema_D. Next base: position 68,273 of record JAEESZ010000001.1, read on the forward strand.
TCTGTCTGGCTCCCGCATTAGAAGTCATGATGATTACTGTATTTTTAAAGTTTACTGTATGACCAAGATTATCGCTCAGCTGGCCTTCTTCGAGCATCTGTAAAAGAAGATTAAAAATATCCGGATGAGCTTTTTCAATTTCATCAAACAAAACTACCGAATATGGATGACGTCTTACCTTTTCTGTAAGAATACCGCCGTCTTCGTAGCCCACATATCCCGGAGGGGAACCTACCAGTCTTGAAGCATTATGTTTTTCCATAAAGTCAGACATATCAATTCTTATAAGGGCTTCTTCGGTTCCAAAAAGATATTTTGCCAGAGCCTTTGCAAGAGATGTTTTACCAACTCCGGTTGGACCTAAGAAAATAAAGGAACCGACAGGATGCTTTGGAGAAGACAAACCAACCCGGCTTCTTCTGATTGCACTTGAAATTACATTTACAGCTTCATCCTGACCAATTACAGTTTTATGAAGCTCGTCTTCCATTCTTACAATTCTTTCTGCTTCGCTTGAAGTAAGATGTTCAACCGGAATCTGAGTCATCTCAGAGATGATGTGTTCAATATCTGCAACTGTAACATGCTTTTTTTGAACGCAGGCATTTTCAAACATAAGATTGCTGTAGGAATTTAATTTCTGTCTTAAATCTATAACCTTGTCCCTTACTTCTGCCGCTCTTTCGTATTTTTGATTTTTTACCAGATTCTTTTTTTCTTCAACAAGCTCTGCAATATTGTTTTCTATATCAATAATTTCAGTAGGTTTTGTTTCTTCAAGAATCTTCTTTGCGGCTCCAGCCTCGTCCATAATATCAATGGCCTTGTCCGGAAGAACTTTTTCCGGAATATATCTTTTAGAAAGTTTTACAATGGCAGGAATTACATCATCATCATAAACTACATGATGATATTTTTCGTAACGTTCCTTTATGCCGTGAAGAATAAGTTCTGTATCTTTATCATCTGGTTCTTCAACCTTTACAACCTGGAATCTTCGCTCCAGGGCAAGGTCTTTTTCTATATGCTTTGTGTATTCCTTTGTAGTTGTTGCACCAATAATCTGGATTTCTCCACGCGAAAGTGCAGGCTTCATAATGTTTGAAGCATCCATTGTACCTTCGTTTCCGCCGGCTCCAATAATTGAATGAAGTTCATCAATAAAGATGATGATATTTTTATCTTCCAGAACTTCTGCAAGCATTTTCTTCATTCTCTCTTCAAATTCGCCACGGTATTTGGTTCCTGCAACAATGGCAGTTAAATCCAGAGAAAGAACTTTTTTCTGTAAAAGGTCATGAGGAACTTTGCCTTCTGCAATGTACTGGGCCAGACCTTCCACAATGGCAGTTTTACCTACCCCGGGTTCCCCGGTTAAAACAGGATTATTTTTTGTTCTTCGCGACAAAATCTGAATAATTCTTTTAATTTCCTTATCGCGACCGACAACCGGGTCCAGTTTACCAAGTCTTGCCAGGTCTGTTAAATCGCGGCTGTACTGGGCAAGGAATGAATCCTTTTTTACAGTCCTTGATTTATCGGCATTTTTCTCTGCAGCAGCCTCGGGAGTTTTAACGTTATTGCCTTCCATATCAACATCTGCTTCCGAAGTTAAATCTGATAAAAGTTTATCTACAATAGAAATTCCTGCAAGAATTGAATCCTTTAATTCATCTGTATGATTAGAATTTATATGTTCACTTCTTATGTCAAAAAGAATTGAACGGTAGTCATCAAAAGTAAATTTATTTTCTTTACGAAGATTTATAAAAGCTAGGCAGGAAGGATCATCCAGTTCTGCAAGAATAAAATGCTCCGGAAGAATCTCATCATCATTTAGTTCGCTTGCAACATAGTCTGCAGTCTTAAGCATCTGCTTAAAACGGTAGCCCGGTCTTATCTGTTCCAAAGTTGGATTATTGTTTGTCTGATTTAAATAAACCAGAAGATTCTGCTTAATTTCAAGAATGTTTGTTTTTAGTCTTATAAAACAAGCATATGCATCGCCTGTTCTTTTGTTTAAAACTGCTAGAATTACGTGTTCCGGTAAAAGCTCGCTGCTTCCAAGTTTTCTTGCTTCATCCTGAGCATAAGTTGTAATTAAATTTCGTGCCTGAATAGAGAAAGATTTCAATTCCTTACCTCAAATTAACCTGACATTCTGAATGCAATCTTGAAAAACTACAGCCCTTAATCTTTGTATTAATAAAGCAGGTTCATTTTTTATATCATCATCATAAGAAAAAGTATAATTCTCGTTTATGACAACAAGATAAATTGTATTCAGTTTATAAATCATAGAATTTAATTCGGTATGACTTATTCCTGTTAGCACGCCCGTTTCCAGGCCCCACTTTAGAATGGCAATTGCATTAATTGCTTCTTCATAGGTTAATAACAGAGAGTTTAAAAGCTTTGCAAGTGTAGATTTTACAATATGCAATACTCTGGTAGGATTATTATCGGCAAATTCACGACAAATCTTGCGTTCTGTTTTTAAAATATAATCACCAAGGGTTTTAATCTGGGCTAAAAGTTCTACTTCCGAGGTGGACTGGCAGTTCCAGTTGTAAATGTCAAAAAAGAAGTTTGAAAAATAATCTTCATATTTATTTTTAAAACATGGAATTGCACATAAATTATTTTTTTCTATAACCGAGGCGAGTTCTGCAAATTTTCCGGCTGCACAAATTGAAGGAACAAAGATTCTTAAAGAAAGCTTTAGCCCTGTTCCCGAGTTTTTTAAGCGGGCTGTAAGATAACCAAACTTTTCGTTGGAAACAAATTTTAATTTTTTCTGTAGCTTGTTTTCGTAATCGTAGGTGCGCGAAAAGATTTCCTGGCAGGAAAAACCGGAAGCAAAAGTGATGATTTTTAAATGCTCATCCTGATTAATTATAAAAAGCATTCCCTGACTTAAGTCTAAGGCTATGGCATAAAAATAGCGGTCGTCTATCATACACTGCTCTTTTAAGGAAACTAAGAGAGTATAGGGAATTTCTTCTTTTTTATAAAAAATTACGTCCTGACCCAGGGCTGTAAGAATCTTATCTGATAATTCCTTACATGAGGTATTTGACATCAAAGAAGGAAAAAGATAGTCCTCAAGGTTACGGACAAGTCTTATTCTGGAAGAAATTATAATATCATTTTCTTTTCCATCCTGGTTATACCAGCTGAAAAGTTTTTCATTGTCTTTACTCATATTTATTTTTCTGATTATCCCGTTCCAAAGCCTTTAAAAAATCTCTGTAAAAAGCAGCCTTTTCGTAATCTTCGTTTTCTACAGCAGAATCCAGTTTTGCCTGTATAAACTCTTTTGTAATTACGGATGAAGAAGAGTCTGCCTTTTTGTCAGGAAGCAGGCCTTTATAATGTTTAAAATCTATATTCTTTTCAAGAATCTGCTGAATTTCCACTTCAAAAGTCTGATAGCAGTAGGGACAGCCCAGAATCTGATTATTCAGAAAATCATCGAATTTTGTTCCGCAATAGCTACACTGTTTCATTTAATTTTTCCTTAATATATCCAGAGGCTTTTCCTTTCCGGCTTTTACAGAAGGTATAAGAGACACTAAAAGGGAAAGTATAAGGGTAAAAAGGCAGATTAAAAGAATTTTGTCTGCCGGAATTATTACAGGGATTTTCTGCAGATAATAGGCAGGATCCATAAGTTTTACCAGTCCCTGCATTGAACTTCCCTTAAAATGATAATAAAGCCTTACAAAAAAGTTTACAACTTTTTCTATAAAGGCTACACACTGATTCGAAAAAAGAGAAATTATTATTCCGCAGGGAATACCTATAATTAAGCCGCCAAGACCGCAGGCTAAACCGCTTATTACAAAGCTGAGGGTTATATTAGAAGGCTTTTCGCCAAGGCTTTTTAAGATTGCAATTTCTTTTTTTCTTTCCATTACCAGCATTACAATTGCAGAGGCAATATTTATACTTGCGACAAGTAAGATAAGCATCATTACAAAAACCAGCAGAACCTTTGTTGAACTGAAGTTTTCAAACTCTGCGTAATGAATCTGATCCCATCTGTAAACGTTTGCATAAAAAGAAAAATAGGATTTAAGCTGGGACTGAAGGCCTACAAGAGCAGGACTAAAGGCATCCTGACTTTCTACGCTTAAAACAAAACTTGCATTTGAAAAATTTAAGAAGGTATAGGCACTTTCAAGGGGAATAAAACACCATAAGGCATCAAGTTCCTGGTAGCCGCTTGTTACAATGGCAGCAACCTTAAAAGTTGTAAGTTTTGGAATCAGCTTTCCATCTGAATTTTTTGTTGTAATAATTCTAAAAGAATCGCCTGCGTGAAGATTCAGTGTTGAAGCAATCTTCTGTCCAAGAACTGCAACTTTTGCATTTCCGGCCTTTTCAAAATCTTCAAGATTTCCTTCTACAGTTTCAAAAAGATTTTTAAAGGAAGCATTTGCAGTAAAAATATCATTCTGCATGGCCCTGATTTCTATTCCGCTTCTAATATTTTTATTAACTGCAAGAGAAGATGATTGTATCTCCGGCCAGGCATTCACTACTCCCTTTTCTTCTTTTACTTTACCGGCAAGGCCCATAAAGCTCTGTGCTGACTGCAGGTCTTCGTAAGAGTCCATAATATAACAGCCGATATGAGAAGAACTTAAGCCTATGATTCTGTCTGTCATTCCATCAATCATTCCACTGGTTACCGATACAACAACCACGAGAGGAACTATACTTAAGGCAATACAAATTAAGGCGCCAAAAAAACTTCTTCTTGCAGAAGATTTTTTTTCGGCTTTTGGGAATACCAGACTTTTTGCAAACATTAAGGAAGATTTAATTGTCATGCTGTAAAGCTCCATCTACAATACGGTATATTAAGTCTCCCCTGGAAGCAAGCTTCATATCATGGGTTACAAGGAAAAGTGTTTTATGATATTTATCTACCATAGAAAAAAGCAGGTCACCAATAAGACGGGCATTTGCAGGGTCAAGATTTCCGGTTGGTTCATCTGCAAGAATCAGCTGGGGATCATTTATTAAGGCCCTTGCAACGGCAACCCTCTGTCTTTCGCCGCCACTTAACTGACTTGGCAGGTGGGACTGACGGTCTATAATTCCTACATCCTGTAAAAGGGCTTTTGCCTTTTCTATTGCTTCCTTTTTGGGACAGCCTGCAATTATGGCAGGCATGTAAACATTTTCAAGGGCTGTAAAATCTTTTAAAAGATAATGGAACTGAAAAATTAAGCCCAGATAGTTTGATCTGTATTCACAAAGGGCCTTTTCCTTTAAATGAGAAACCTTGTATTTTCCGGCAATAACTTCGCCTTTATTAACTGAATCTATTCCGCCAATTATATTAAGAAGGGTGGATTTTCCGCTGCCAGACTCCCCTACAATTACAATTTTCTTTCCTTCTTCAACTTCCAGATTACAATCTTTTAATACTGTAAGCTGTTCAAACTGGGTAACATAAGTTTTTTCTACATTTTTTATACTGACAACACTACTCATAATGGAGTACCTCCGCAATTGTGAGCTTTAATACATTTTTACTGGCCGCAAAAGAGGCAAAAACAGGCGAAAGAAAACCAAAAAGGCTTATAAAAAAAACTTCCAGTCCCTGAACTCTTGCCGGAATTGAAGCATATAATAAATATGAAGAATTCTGACTTATATACTGCAGGTTTTCATGATTGAAAATTGCAGTAACAAGGTATTGAAGGCCGTACATTACTTTTGAAGCAAGAATGAAGACCACATCTGTATTATAACTGATTAAAAGGCCGGCAAGGAGACCCGTAAAGGCACCAAGAAAACCGGTTATGATTCCCCGCATTACAAAGACACACTGGATTTCGGAAGGTGGAGCTCCAAGGGCAGAAAAAATTGCTATTTCGCTGCGTCTGTCAAAAACAAGGCGCCTCATTCCGTTGTAAATATTAATTGCAACAACAACAAAGATAAGGGCAACCAGTAATAAAAGCATATTTTTTTCAATTTTAAGGGCGCCAAAAAAGGCCTTGTTATAGGTTCTCCAGGATTCCACCTTTGCCTCAGGAAACTCCTTTTGCAAGGCATGAATTACAGGCAAATCTTTATTTACATTTTGAATTTTTATTCCCTGAATTACTACAGGCTCAGAGCCAAAATACTTATAACCGTCTTCAAGGCTGATAAAGGCAAAAGAAGAATTAATCTGGGCATAACCGCAGGAAAAGACACCGCTTACCTTAAAAGTACGGTCCTGGGAAAATAAATCAACATCACTTTTTCCGCTCAAAACAAGAAGATTTACATTCTGTCCTACCCTTACTCCAAGGTCACGGGCAAGTTTACTGCCAAGAATAATCTGACCGCCGGAAGATAAATCAAAAGTCCCCTGAACCATATTTACCTTTTCATAAAAGCCCTGGTCCAGGTAATACAAAGAAGGATCTACTGCCCTGATTATTGCAGCCCCCTCTGCCCCTCTCTGGCTTGAAATTAAAGACTGGGCTTCGAGAACTTTTGTATAACTTTTTATGTGTTTGTTTGAATCACAATATTCTTCAAGTTTGATTTCCTCTTCAAGAGGTAAATCATTTACCCTTATATGAAAAGAAGATATTTCCTGAATTGCATCTATAAAGCTCAGCTGAAAACCGTTCATTACGCTCATTACAACTATTAAGGTCATAACTCCCGCTGCAATTCCAAGGGTTGCAAGCCTTGAAGTTACTGCAGAACGTCCCTTGCGGTCTATTCGCGAAAAGCGTCTGGACACAGAAAGAATCCATTTGAACCTTACAATCAAGCTGCGTTTATTCATAATAATTCTCCCTGATAACTTTATTTCCCTTTGAATAAATCTCTTTTACAATTCTTCCGTTTTTATAGAAAACAGAAACACAATAGTCGTCATCAAAATAAATATAATTTGTGTAAGTGCCCTTTTCTTTAGTACAAAGTTTTTTTACCTTAAGGACTTTGTTTTCATAATATTCAAAATCTGCAGGAATATCCTCTTCAAAAGAATACTTATAGACATACTTTTTTTCAAAAACTTTTGAAAGCTTTTTATAGGAATCTGCTGCATAATCATATTCCCGGCTTTCTTCCAGAGTCAGGCGGTTTTTATCATCATATTCATAAAAGCATTCAAACAAGAGAGCTTCTTTTTCCCGGTCCTTTTCTGTGTAAAGGGCGTATTTTTTTTCGCTGCTTAAAAGCAGTTTATCTGTATAGGCATAATAGCTTTTTGTCTGATTTTCTATAATTATTTTATTTTTAAGAGAAAAGGAATTTTCCTGATATTCATAAAACTCTGTCTTTAAAAGTTTTGTATTACTGATATCTGAAATTTTCCAGTCTTCTTTTTTTATGATTCTTGAGTTTTTGTCGTAAAACTTTCTGACAATTTTTTTCTTATTGGCAAAAACTAAAACTGTATAGTCTTCTGTGTGCTGGGGAAAAAGAGCTTCATCACTTAGGGCATTTAAGGAAAGTTCTCCCTTTTTAGAAACAAGAGTTAATTCCTTTTCTTCTTCCTCTTCAGATTGATGTGGCTGAAGATTTCCCTGCTCAAGGCTTTCTATAAAATCATCAAGGTTTTCTAAATCTTCGGCTAAGAGGCCTTCCTGGCCATCAAAAAAAGCTTCCCCGTCCGAAGTAAGGGTTTCACCGTCAGAAGTATTGTTTTCCTCGTCCGGAAAAGTTTCCCCTTCCGCGGCAGGATTCTCCTGGCCTGAAGCAGAGGCTATCTCGTCTGAAGAGATAACTTCCCCGCCTGCCGCTTCTTTCTCACTTTTTTTTGCCCGGCAGGAGCTAAGCGAGAGCAGGATTATAAGAGAAAAACTTAATAACAGAAAAAGATATTTTAATTTCACCACTTTTTCCCGCATTAAAGTCCTAAAAACTCATCAATATATTTTTCTGAATTAAAGAAGTCTATATTATCGTATTTTTCTCCGGTGCAGACAAAAGCTACCGGAAGGTTAAGTTCCTTTCCAATGGAAATGGCAACTCCACCTTTGGCAGAAGAATCGTATTTTGTAAGGATGATGGCATCAATTCCTACGGCTTCATTAAAAACTTCTGCCTGTCTTAAGGCATTCTGGCCGGTTGTTGCATCAATCACAATTACTTTTTTATAGCAGCCCTGGTCCGCCTTCAAAGCGCAGGTTTTATCTATTTTTTGTAATTCCCTTACAAGATTTTCTTTATTATGAAGACGGCCGGCAGTATCTGCAAGAACAATTCCATTGCCTTTGGCCTTTAGGGCCTCTGCTGCGTCAAAAACTACGGCACTTGGATCACTGCCATGCTGATGGCTTACAACTCTTACTCCAACCTTATCTGCATGCATGGCAAGCTGTTCTATGGCGGCTGCACGGAAGGTATCTGCACTTGCAAGAACAATATTTTCTATGCCTTCTTTTTTAAACATATTTGCAAGCTTTGCGGTAGAAGTTGTTTTTCCAACTCCGTTTACGCCCAGCATCATCCATACATTTATTTTTGAAAGATCCGGCTGCAGTTTTATTTCCTTTACGTAAGAAAGGAGGATTTCCTTTAATTTAAGGAGAATCTCCTGCTGACCTTCAATTTTTTCCTTGCGGCAGCATTCTTCCAGCTGATCTGAAATTTCAAAGGCTGTTTTTGCACCAACATCCCCTTCAATTAACATATCAGTAAGATCTTCAAAAAACTCCTCGTCAAGCTTCTTTCCAAAAAGACCTTTAATTTTTTCTGCAAAAGACTTTTTCATCTGCAACCTCTATTCCTCTATATTTTCGTAATTATTTATATCCTTGTTTTCGCCGGATTCTTCACTGATATTTTCGCTCTTGTCTTCAATATTTTCTGCAGCACTTACCGGCTCTTCTTCACTGTAAACAAACTTACTTTTCTGTACTTTCTGCGGTAAAACAGAATTTGCCGCAAGCAGATAGCGTACAAGTTCATAGCCAAAGAAAATTCCACAGCCTACAGAAAGACAGGTGGCTGCAGTATTTGCCTTCTGCCATTTTAAGGCATTCTGCAGATTTTCTTCAGAAGAGTTTACCCCATACATGCCAACTGCTTCTGCATACTGACCATAACAAAAAAACTTTGGCATTAAGGAAATCATAAGTGATGAGTAGGCACCGTACATCCACTTTCGGCGTTTATCTATATAATCCTTTTCATTATGTTTTTTAATTTTAAGCATTACAGTCTTGTTCTCGCCAACTAAAGAAGGCGGAATATAAAAGGTTGAGGAATTACCTTCAAGATCTACCAGCTGGCCTAAAACCGTGTTTCCGTCAATTTTTATTCTTGAAATAGAATCATCGATTTTTGCAGCACTTTCTCCGTTCGAAAAAAGATTAGCCTGCAAAGGCTGCTTTAACTGCAGGTTCATAAAAGCTTCATTAAGAGGACTCAGATTTACTTCAATTTTATAGATTCTGTTTCCTTCAAAGTTATAGGTTGCATAGGCTGTTTTATAATTATCTGCCTGAAACTGCAGGGTGTGGGAACCTGATTGAATTAAATAATCCTTCATATCAAGATTTTGAAGAACATCGTCCATGTAAAACTTAAGATTTTCTGCATCTTTAGGATTTATATCTAATTCCAGTTTTACCGGAAGAGCATTTGTTATATAAGGAAGAAGTTTATTTGCCAGGGCAGAAGTTAAAAAATCAATTTCTTTTACAGACCCCACTTCCATTACAGAGGCAATTTTTTTTGCACCGGGAAAAAGCCAGGCATCCACCTGAACGCTTATATAATCACCATAAGAAGAAATATTTCCCATCAAAAGACAGTTAATTTTTGCACTTACCACCTGTTTTTGAAAGTTATAGGATTCAATTCCTTCTTCAAGATAATTTGAGTCCGGAGCATAAAGAGTTGCTGAATTATTGTTATAGAGGCTGATTGTTTTTTCTTCAATCAGATTATTGTCTTTTACAAAAAGATTTTTAAAAAGATAAAGCCACTTCTGCCCTTCAGTCAAAAGTTTTTCTTCCCTGTAGTCCCCCTCATCAACAAGCTTCTGATTTTTACGGGCAGTCAGCAGGGCTTCCTTTTCTTCTTCTATACTGTCTGATATTTTTTTTTCTATTTCTAAAATCTTCTCGTTCTGTTCTTTAATTTTCTTTTTTAATTCCTTTTTACTGTAATTCTGCAGAACAAGAGCATCGCGGGTTTTATAGGCACTGGAAAGCTGAAGATAAAGAGAAAGTCTTTCTGTCTGATAGTCATAAGTATTCTGCAAAGAAGCTTCCTCTGGAGTTACAGACCTTGTTAGAGAAGTTCCAAGGTTTTCCAGTATTGCAGAAGGAATCATAGTTATAAGAGAGTCAGAAATACTTATGGCAGTTTTATTTATGCCGAATTTACTTGCCGCAATTACCCAGTTATCGTCTGCATAAAGGCAGTTAAAAGTCAGGATGAAAATTATGAAAATGTAAAAAACAGAAGAGTTTTTTTTAGTCATCTTCGTCGTCACCACTGTCCATTGGAAGACCTTTCCATTTTGCAAGAAGATAGGCGTTCATAAATTCGTCAAGGTCTCCGTCCATAACTCCCTGAATATTACCAACGCTGTATTTTGTTCTGTGATCTTTTACCATTGTGTAAGGACAGAAAACATAGGATCTTATCTGGCTTCCAAAAGAAATATCCTTTTTTTCGGCCGCAAATTTTGCATTTTCCTTTTCTTTTTCTTCCCTGTAATATTCGTAAAGTCTGGCCTTTAACATATTCATACAAGACTGACGGTTCATAAGCTGGCTTCTCTCTGTCTGACAGGCAACAACAATTCCTGTCGGAATATGAGTAAAACGAACGGCTGAATCAGTCTTGTTTACGTGCTGACCACCCTTTCCACCGGCCCTGTAAGTATCTACGCGCAAATCTTCCGGCTTAATATCAACTTCAATTGTATCATCCAGAACAGGATAAACATAAACAGAGGCAAAAGATGTATGACGTCTTGCATTAGCATCAAAAGGAGAAATTCTTACAAGACGGTGAATTCCACCTTCCCCTTTTAAGTATCCGTATACAAAATCGCCGGAAATCTGAATGGTTATAGATTTTAATCCCCCTTCCGCCTCCAGCTCATCCATTATTTCTGTTTTATAGCCGTGCCTTTCTGCCCACCTTAAATACATTCTGCTTAACATATAAACCCAGTCGCAGGCTTCTGTACCACCGGCTCCCGAATGTACTGTTAAATAAGCATCATTCTGGTCAACTTCGCCGCTAAGAAGATTGAGGATATTTAATTTTTCAAATTTTTCTTTTGCCGCATTGAGCATGCTGCGAACTTCATCTTCATCATTAGAATCCTGAGATTCCATTGCAAGTTCGTACATGGCTTCTAAATCATCAATATCTGAAAGGAGTTTTTTCCAGGGTTCAATTCTGTTCTTTAATTTACGAATCTGAGCCATAACCTTTTCGGCTTCTTCATGGTTATCCCAGAAATTTGGAACCTCTGTAAGTTTTTCTTTTTCTTTAATTAATTTTTCAATTGCGTCCGAGTCAAAGACGCCCCCATACATTGTTAATTTCTTCTTTTAATTCTTCGATAGGGATTTTTAATTCTTCAATCATATTATTTAAGATAACAATAATTAACAAAATTTACAATTGATTTTATATAATGCAAAAATTATAATAAATATATGAAGAAATTATTTACCTTTTTATTTTTAACAACTTTTACCCTCTCTATTTTTGCACAAAGACCTATAGTACAGGATATTACAGCCTTCAGCGGAAAGGGAAAAACCATTAACATAAACTGGACTCTGCCAGAAAATCCTGATGCAGAAATTACAGAACTCCTTATTTACAGAAGCACAGAACAAATTTCTTCTTACAGTGATATAGAAAAACTTGAACCCCTTGCAAGACTTGAAGGCTGGTACACAAATTACCAGGACAAGGTGGATGATTTTAAAGATTATTTTTATGCAGTAATTGCCGTAACAAATGCTCCTTACAAACTTGTAATTATCAACGTAAACTCTACAGTAAATGGGGCTCATATTAATCCTAAAAAGATTATCAATAAAAAGGCAGAAAAAACTCAGGAAGAAAGAGTTTATGAAAACGGAAAATTAAGGGAAACACCACTTCCTTTTGTAAGTTTTGTTGAAGGCTTAAACCAGGAAGGTTCAATTTCGGAAGAAACAACCGAAGCCGCAAAAACCCTTTCCTTTACAAAAGCAGATAAAGATGATTTATTAAGACCCTTTATTTTTGAGGAAGATTTAGTTTCTCCGGATGGCGGCGATGACTACCTGCTTTTTGAAATCTTAAAAAATAATTTTGCTCCCAAAAATTATGAAGGCGCCATTGAACAGCTTTTAAAACTTCTTGGAACAAATATTAATGAAAACACAAGAAACCGTGCATATTTTTATATTGGCGAAAGCTATTACTTCCTTGAAAATTACAACGAAGCCATTATGAACTTTATTCGTGTAGAGAACGTCTTTCCTATTCAGGCAAAAAGATGGATTGATTCTTCTTTAGACCAGCTCTAAGAGCTGATCCGTCAGATTAATAGATATTTCTAAGTAAATCTAAAATAGCAGGTTTTTCTACACCCTTTTTAATTTCATTTACAAGGTCTTCGCCGCTAACGGTGTTGTTTACAAGGGTATTTCCGTTTTCGTCAGAGTTTGGAACTGTATCCATACCGCTTTCTTTTTCTTCCGGCATGGAAACAAGAATAATTTCGTCTCCGGTATTTACCCTGTTATAAAAACCGTGAGAAGTAATTTCTGCTTCTGAAACTTCTTCTCCGCATTCAGTAACTACTAAGCTGCCTACAACATCATCATCCTTGTAAAAAAGACCCGTTCCGGAATCTGCAGTTTTTACCCTGCCCTTCTTTACAATTTTAAACTCAGCACCCTTAATTATGTTTTCTGATTTTCCAAGATCTATTAAAACGGTTTTTCCGTTTATGTTAAGGATTTTTCCCCTTACAGTAAGTTTTTCAAGTACAGAATTTCTGAATCTTCTTAAGACTGTAGAAAAACTGTTGTTTCCGGTTGAATAGTAAGAGTTTGTAAAGGTCTGAGTTCCGGTTCTTCCTGAATACATTGTTGCCTTTAAGTTGTAATCTTCGTCGCCTTCGCTTAAAGAAACAAGGATAAAGTAATCGAAATTATTCTGTCTTGCGTTGCGGAAGGCTTCGCCAAAAGAAGTAACAGGGGTTACCTGAGTTTTTACAGAAGTGATTGCAACTCCCGAAAAAATATCTGCACAGGCAAGAGCTGTAAGTTTATCTGAAGCTGCATGTTTTAAAGATGCATTACTTTCCATATAGAAAATTGCAATATTCCATCTTGTTTTATCAAGATAAAATGGATCCACCTTCCACTTTTTAGCCAGCGTATTGGTAAGTAAAGATTCATAGGCTTCAATTGTATCTTCCAGAGAAGTTTCCAGCGGAGTCTTAGAATGATTTTTTATAAAGTTCAGCTGCTCAAGATAAAGCTCATTCATGCCGTTCAGCTGCAGGGCCTTTGCATAATTTCTTCTGGCAGGAATGTTCATAGGATCCAGCATCAGAGCTCTCTGATACTCGTAAGAAGCTCCGGATTTATCGTAATGAGTTTCATAATAAAGGGCATTCTGATAATGATAATCAGCCCAGAGAGAACGGCGCGGATCTTCCAGAGAAAATTCTTCCCTTATTGTAAGCTCCATCTGAGTTCTCATTATTTCATCCTGAGGATTAATATTTAAACCTGTAGACCAGGTATTAATGGCATCTGTCTTATCACCCTTTTTATACTGGGCAATTCCCTTCAAATACCAGGCTGAAGAATTATTTCTGTCGCGGTTAATTAAAAAGTCGCAGAGGTTGATTACTTCATCACTTCTGTCCTGAAAGTAAAGAATTGTAGAAAGAATCTGATAAGCTTTATTTAAATTGCCGTTAAGTTCAACAGCAATTCTTGCCTGTTTTTCTGCAGTTTTATAATCTCCCCTCATAAGGTAAATTACACTTGAAAGATAGTGAACTTCGCTGTCTCCCGAATAATACTGCAGGGCCTGTCTTAAATATTTTTCGGCCTGGGCATAGCGGTCGGTTTCTGCACACAAAAGGGCAAGAGAAAGCAGGGCCTTACGGTTTGTATTCTGTCTTTTTAATGCTTCAACATACTGGGCTTCTGCACCTGAAAATTTTCCGTCATAAAGTTCTATTTCTGCAAGACCAAAATGAGAATCTATATCGTTAGGATATTTTACAAGAACATCATTAAAGATTTTTTTAGCTTCTTCGGTTCGTCCTAAGGCAAGCAGAATCATTCCCTTAAGGTTTTGAACCCGGCTGTTATTTTTTTCAAGTTTTTCTGCGTTTTCAAGGTAAGTAAGGGCAAGGTCATACTCTCCAAGTCTGTAAGAACAGTCAGAAAGTCTGTACCAGGCATCAAAATAAGAAGGATTAATTTCTACTACTTCTATATAATTCTGGGCAGCGGCATAATAATTTTCATCATTCTGAAGTTTTACGCCTTCATTAAAAAGCTCTACTGCAGATTTTTGTGCAGCAAAAGCAGAAAAGAAAATGCCTGCAAGCAAGAGAAAAGAAAAGAGTTTTTTATTCAGTCTTATCCTGTTTACCATTTTTAATTACCTTTACCTGATTAATTCTATGACCTTCCATATCCTGAACAATAAAATCATATTCATTCCATGAGGCCTTTTCGTATTTTACCGGAACTTTACCAAACAAATCGAAAACAAAGCCGCCAAGAGAATCAAAATCTTCATTTGGAAATTCTGAATCCAGAGCTTCATTTAAATCATCAAGATTTACCCTGGCATCACAAATCCAGACATTTTCATTTATAGAAAGAATATCTTCCTGTTCCTTATCAAATTCATCCTGAATATCGCCTACAATCTCTTCAATAATATCTTCCATGCAGACAATACCAGAAACTCCGCCATATTCATCTATGGCAATTGCAATATGCAGGTGTCTTCTTTTAAACTCTCTGAGCAGGGAGTCAATTCTCTTTGTTTCAGGAACAAAAAATGCCTTTCTAACAATTTTCTGAATATCAATTTCTTCTTTTGCGGCAAGAAGCTTAATGATGTCTTTTACATAAAGAACTCCAATTACGTTATCAATGGAGTCTGTGTAAACAGGAAAACGGGAATGTCCGCTTTCTACAATTTTTGAAAAAAGTTCGTCAGTTGCAACATTCGAAGGAATAAAATCAACATCAATGCGGGGAACCATTACTTCCTTAACAGAAGTTTCAGATAAATCTTCAACCCCCTGAATCATATCCTGCTTTTCTTCGGCAAGAATTTGTTTTTGATGTTCACTAAGACTTTCTGTATTATGATTTTCTTTTTTCTTTTTTCCAAATAAACTCATTTTATTATTATCTCATCCTTTAATTTTATAAGCAAATCTTCCTGAATTTTTAGCATTTCGCATTCAGGGGCTTTTCCTTTTTCTATATGCTCTTCTCCATGGTCATAACCATTAAGATGCAAAAGTCCATGCACTAAAAGTCTTTTTAATTCTGCGTTCTGGTCTACTTCAAAATAAGAAGCATTTACCGGCAGCATATCAAGACTTATAACAATATCGCCTGCGCAAAGCCATTTACCTTCTTCGTCCTCGTACTCTTCTCCGTTCTCAAAAGAAAGAACATCTGTAGGAGCATCAATGTTACGAAAGTTATTGTTTAACTGCTGAATATAAGGGTCATCACAAAAAAGAATGGAGATTTCTTCCCTGTCAAAGTCTGGTAAGAGAGACAGGGCCTTGTGCATAAAGGCTTCAACATTATTAAACCATTCAGGCTCGCTTAAATTTTCTAAAATACTTACATATATTCTGTTCATTTTTTTACCTTTGGAGCAGGAGCTTCTGTTTTAACTTTTGGAGCAGGAGCTTCTGTTTTAACTTTTGGAGCAGGAGCTTCTGGT
Source organism: Treponema sp. (assembly GCA_016286535.1). GTDB lineage: Bacteria > Spirochaetota > Spirochaetia > Treponematales > Treponemataceae > Treponema_D. The sequence continues at coordinate 84,218 of JAEESZ010000001.1, forward strand.
TTAACCGGAGCTTCGGCTTTGTTTTCTTCGCTGTCAGGGTCCTGCTGATTCTGATACTTAATTCTGTTGTGATACTGACCGGTCAGAATGTGTACAAAAGATTCCTTTATTTTTGAAAGATCGCGGAAAGTTAAATCACAGTTATCCAGCTGCTTATGTTCAACTTTGGCATTAATCAAAGTAGAAATAAACTTTTCAAGACGTGGGGCGGTAGGATTTTCCAGAGTACGGCAGGCAGCCTCAACGGTATCTGCAAGCATTACAATGGCAGACTCTTTTGTGGAAGGGGGATTTCCCGGATAAGAAAAATCTTCCGGCTGTAAAGTATCATCCTTTACCTTTCCTTCATTATAAAAATAAGTAATTACACTGTTTCCGTGATGTTCAGAAATAATATCTATAACGGCAAGTGGCAGATGCATCTGTCTTGCCTTTTCAACCCCCTTCTTAACATGACTCTTAATTACAGAAGCAGAAAGTGTCGGATTTAATTCTATAAGTTTATTTTCTCCGTTTGCCTGATTTTCAACAAAGTATTCGCTCTGGTCAATTTTTCCAATATCGTGGAAGTAGGCACCAACTTTTGCAAGCAGGGCATTTGCCCCAATTTCGCGGCAGGCATTTTCTGCAAGAAGGGCAACATTCATAGAATGATAGTAGGTTCCGTTTGCCTGAATCTGCATCTGTTTAAGGACAGGATTATCGGTATTACTTAAATCCATAAGGCGGAAAACAGAAGCTGTATTTAACATAGCCTCTAAAGGAGTTAAAAGTCCCAGGGTTAAAACACCGGTCAGGAAGCCGTTGGCAAAAACTCCAAGGAAGAGTTTTAAAAGGCCTGTAAGTTTTTCGTTAAAGACAACCATAAACAAAAGCATAAAGGCAATATTTATAATTGCAATTAAAAGTCCTGACCAGATTAACTGAAGGCGTTTGTCTGTTTTATGTACAATTGCGGCAGAAGAAAGGCTTGTAGAAAGAACATAAAGGAAGGTTGGAAGCTGCCAGTTAGAAGCAATTAAAACGCCAAGGGCCAGAATAAAAGAGAATAAAACTGCAGAAAGGTTTCCGTACAAAATTGCAATAAGCACTACACACAAGGTAGCCGGTATTACAATACAAATTGAATATGATGAACTGAAAAAGGAAAGTTTTAAACAGAAAGCAGTAACTGCAAAAACAATGGCAAAAAGAATTACCTGCAGTAAAGGTTCCTTTAAGCGGATTTTTCTGTGAAAGTTAATTGTTGAATACAAAAGAAACCAGAAGATTGCAAGAATGATAATGGCAAGTTCACCGTTTGCAAAAGCCCTGTAGTCTATGTACTTTGGTGAAGAAGACATTTTCTTTAATTTTGCATAATCTTCATCTGTAATAGGGAAACCGTTTTTTATGATTTTCTCCCCTTTTTGAATCATAATAGGATCACTGGAATCAGGTAAAATTGTCCTGTCAGCAATAATTGTTCTGTCAGAAATCTGTCCAATTTCATAATTATCAATATCAAAGCCAGCAACGGTTTCTACTGTTGTTACCTTTGCAAAATAAAGGGCAGAAACTACAAGCAGTCCAAAAAATAAGAGAATTAAGAAAGGATAGTATTTTTTAATGTATGCTGCCATTGCAGAAAAAAAAGGATTTTTAGCCTTTTCTTTTTTTTCATTCATCATTTTGTTTTTCTTCGTCATATTCGTATGCCTTTACAATCTTTTTTACAAGATGATTTCTGACAACATCGTCTGCCGTCAGTTCCATAAATCCAATATCTTCAATTGAAGATAAAACTTCTATTGAATGTACCAGACCCGAATTTACTTTTTTAGGAAGATCTATCTGGGTTGGATCTCCTGTTATAAACACCTTAGAATTATCACCCATGCGGGTTAAAAACATTTTTAACTGAGCATAGCTGGTATTCTGGGCTTCATCCAGAATTATAACAGAATTATTAAGGGTTCGTCCCCTCATGTAAGCAAGGGGAGCAACTTCTATAATGCCTGCTTCAAAAAGTCTCTTTACGGTTTCCATTGGAAGCAGAGTTTCCATAGCATCCCTTAAAGGGCGCAGATATGGATCTATTTTCTGTTCCAGATCGCCGGGAAGATAGCCAAGTGATTCTCCTGCCTCAACAACAGGACGGCTTATAATCATCTTATTTTTTTTGTGGGTAAGAATTAAGCGGAGGCCTTCTGCAACTGCAAGGAAAGTTTTTCCGGAACCTGCAGAGCCTGTACAAAATACCATGTCTTTAGTCTGCAGTAAGTGTATATAATCTGCCTGATTTTGACTTCTGGCATAAACCTTGCGCAGGGCTCCGGGAACCTGAATGCAGATTTCGTCCATATTTGCATGATAATTTGTATTTAAAACTGAACGAACAATATCTTCGGCGTCTTTTTCGCCCGAATTAACCTCATCAACAATGCGGTCAACAATAAACTGAAATTCCTGACAAAGTTCTCTTCTGTCATCCATTATGGAAAGTTCGTTTCCTCTGGTAAAAACCGGAATACCTAAATGTTCTTCGATGAGTTTTAAGTTTTTATCATTTGTTCCGCATACACAGGAAAGCACATCATTATCTGGAACAACAATTGTATACTCGTTCAATTTTTCCCCTTTTAATAATTATCTTTATTAATTCTAAATATGTCAATTTAGTTTTATCATTTTAACTGTCTGAGTTTAACTTCCAGGTAACATTGGCAGAAGTAGAAGATTCCGGCTCCCTGATGATGGTTGTCTTCATACTCTGCATTGGAGTCCAGACAATTCCAATGGAAACGTAAGGACTAAAATCATAATAGCGCTGGCTGCCATCTATAACCATTCGAGGTGTAATCTTCATTGTAAAATTAAAGGTCCAGTCGTGAAGTTCATGGGTCATAGTCAGATTCATGGATTTTAATTTAAAGCCTGAAGCCTGTCTTAAAGCCTCGTTTCCAAAGGCAAAGGAATTTAACAAATCTTTAAAGATGTTTTCTTCACCGGGAATAAGGCCTTCGTGACCAAGCATTTTCTGGAAGTATCTGTATAAAACAGAGTTTCTTGAAGTTGAACTGAAGGTCAAATAGAAGAAATCTGTAATTTTGAAGGTAAGGCCTGGAGTAAAGACAAAGTAAGAGTTTGTTGGAATAACTAAATCTGCGGTAAGGCTTGTTGTTAAAGTTGGTGTAAAGGTGATTCTGTTAAACCAGGTATAAAAAGTCTTACTTGAAGGTGTATATGAAAGATTTAAAGAATATGGTCTGAAGCGAAGATCACTGTTATATTCCCAGCCTGAATCTTCTCCCTTAAAATCAGCTCCCTTACTGTAAGAATAAACAAAAGAAGAAGAAAAATTATACCAGCTGAAGGCAAATTTTAAAGAATCTGAATACTGATTTTCTATATTGTAAGTATAACTCTGCGAAAGACTTAAAGTAGAATTAAAGATTTTTTTAGAAAAAGAAAGGGACTGGGTAAAAGGTGTTTTTGTCCATTCACTGAAGGCACAGCCCTTGCTGGTTTCTTTTAAACCTGTAGATAAAGTAAGGCTTGTATATGGGAAAGTAAAATTAAGCTTTGCAGTATACTGCCTTAATAAAGGAGGTAGTATGGAAGTTAAAACAAAGGACTGCTTAAAATTATCTGATTCTTTTACACTTGCAGTTACATTTACACTATTTACGGTAATGCAGGAATCATCATCCCAGTCGACAAAAAGATTGTCCCATTCCGGATTATCTGCATCACCTGTAAAAGTACGCTGGTAAAGTTTAATTGTAGATGACCAGCTTATGCCGGAATCTGCAAACATATCGGTATAGGCAAAAGGCTTAAAACTTAAAGAGTTAGTATTTGAAATTGTCTGAGACTGAGCCTTATAGTCGGCTAATTTTAAGGTTGCTTTTTCTGTATCTGAATAGCCGTCTGTATTAGGGTGGCCCTGCCATATAGGACTGTAAGACAAGGCATTTGTAAGGCTTAAAAAGTTACCGTAATAACTGGCCGCAGAATTAATGGTAAAAGGCATTTTTACGGTATACATTGTTGATTTTATATTTTTCCACTGAAAATCTTCTGCAGTGGTAAGGGAGGCAGAATCATAAGAAACCTGAGACTTTAAGGTAGATGACAGGTTGTAAGAAAGTTTATAGGTAAAAGGTACAATCTGAGTTACAGTCGGACTGCTTGTTGCAAGAAGAGGAAGAGTTGGTTCAAAATATGTCTCTTCACTCTGAGTTTCACCTTGACCTTCCGCCAAAGCTGATTCTTCCGCAGTTTTCTGACCTTCCGCCAGAACTCCTTCCGCCGGCTCGCCTTCAGCCGCTTCCTTTTTATCTTCCTCAGTCTTTTCTTCAGCTGCCGCCTTTATAAGTTCAGGCTCGTTCAAAGAATATGGAAGAGAAGCTGTATTTGACTTACTTGTACTTGAAGTCTTTGGATACTGGAAGATAGTTCCACTTAAAGAAAAACTTGCAGAAAGAGGTGTTACGCTTGAAGGATAGTAAAACTTTCTTAAAGGGGTATTTGCCAGCCAGTAGGAAGATTTTCCGCTTGCCAGAGAAGATGAAGAAAGTCCGCTTGCACTTTTTGAGCTGATATCAATCTGAGAAGTAAGGGAAAAAGATGTAGAAGAAAGATATGGCTTTAAAAAGGACGGAATAGTCGGAGAATAAGAAGAAGTCATATTCCAGGCAAAGGAAGAAACTTCGGTAATGGAAACAGTCTGGCTGGAAGTTGAATCCATAAAGTAACTGATCCAGTCCATAGATTCGCTGCGGTTAGTCAAAAAATCGTAGGCAAAGAAAGGATCAGAATATATTGGAAGGGAAAGTGTCAGTTTAAAAGGCTTTGACAAAGTCATTGCAAAGTTACCGGCATAGCGGAAAGGCAGCTTAAGTCCCATAAAATAGGAATAATCATAACTTTTTTCTGCAGTTAAAGGGTCGTAAGAAAGATATGAACTTCCGTAATTAAAGACTGTATTAGAAAAGCCCATATAAAAGTCCAGATCCAGGCTGGTAAGATATTTTGTAGATGGAGCAAACTTTGAATCAAAACCTGCAAAAGTTCCAAGTCTTGAGTACCAGTCCACAAAAAGCTTTGCATAAGTGGAAGTATCTCCGGTATAGTCCTTGTCAAGATTATGAAGGACCAGACCTTCCAGCTTCTGCTCTTTTAAGGAAGAAGGCTTCATAAAATTGTAAAGGGCAGCCAGAGAATCTGTGGAAGAATCAGATGACGTGGATGAGGTGGTTTCCAGAGGCTTTCTTCCGTAGAGGTAGGTGGTTGTCTGGAAAGAATACCCTTCCCTTGTACGGTAAGTAAAAACCGGATTAAAAACCAGTTCATCTTTTGGATAATAAAAGGCCGGAAAGTAAAAAACCGGAACAGAACCTACATACAAAAGGGCATTAAAAAAGGCAAACTCGCCGCCTGGTAAAAGCCAGGTTCTGCTTGCATCAATATGCCAGTGAGGAATTTCTTCGTCACAAAAAGTAAGGCTCGAATTTTTAAAGGTGATTGTATTTGTCTGATTGTTGGCAAATAAATCTGAAAAAACAATAAGGGTTGAGCCCGAAGGAAGATTAATGGCATCAGTCTGAGTCTTTACTACTCTGCCCCCGTCAAAAACGCCTTCCAGGGTGGCAGTGTTCAGTAAAAGAGAAGAAGCACTTGTTGTTTCTGCCCCCGAAGAAGAAGACTTTGTTGTAATTTCTACATTTCCTTCTGCATATAAAATTTCTGTTTTACGGTCATAGGTAATTTTATCGGCCTTAATTTCAGAAGTAGAAGAACCGTTTTGCACGGAAAGTTGAACAGAACCTTCGAGCAAAATTAAATCATTACCGGTAACTTCATCTTTTTTATAGGAAGTCTGTCTTGCGTTTGTAATCGTAATGGTTGTTGTAACCGTCTCTGCAAGAGCATAAGCCAAAAGAAGAGTAAAAAATGACAGAAACAGAAAAAGACGTTTTATCATGTTTTATTTTTCCAGCATTTCCTTAATAAACTGACCGGTATAACTTTCCTTACACTCAGCAACCTTTTCAGGGCTTCCTGTACAAATAATATTTCCACCCCTGAAACCGCCTTCCGGACCAAGATCTATCAAATAATCTGCCTGACATATTACGTCCAGGTTATGTTCTATCATTACAACAGAATTTCCCTGATCTACCAGGCGCTGAATTACACTCATAAGCTGCTTTACATCTGCAAAGTGAAGACCGGTTGTAGGTTCATCAAGAATATAGAGGGTCTTGCTTGTGGCAGGACGGGCAAGTTCATTTGCAAGTTTAACTCTCTGGGCTTCTCCTCCACTAAGGGTAAGGGCATTCTGACCTAAAGAAATATAGCCCAGACCTACCGATTGCAGGGTAGCAAGTCTTTTATATATGTGTGGAATTCCGGAAAAGAAATCGCAGGCTTCATCAATAGACATATTCAAAACATCATTTATTGATTTACCCTTAAATTCTACTTCCAGAGTTTCTTTATTAAAGCGTTTTCCGTTACAAACATCGCACTGAACATAAACGTCCGGAAGGAAGTTCATTTCAATTACGTTTTCGCCGGCTCCCTGACAGGCTTCGCAGCGACCGCCCTTTACGTTAAAACTGAAGCGGCCTTTTTTATAACCGCGGGCCTTACTTTCAGGTAAAGAGGCAAACAAATCACGGATAGAATCAAAAACCCCAACATAGGTTGCAGGATTAGAACGGGGAGATCTTCCAATAGGACTCTGGTCAATGTTGATTACCTTATCAAGAGCTTCAATACCTGTAATTTCTTCGCACTTACCTACCGGATAAGCAGTACGCATAAGTTTGTTTGAAACTGCAGGGTACATTATATCGCTGAGTAAGGTAGATTTTCCCGAACCGCTTACTCCGGTAATACAGGTAAAGGTTCCTAAAGGAATATCTACACTGATATTTTTAAGGTTATGTTCACACGCCCCTTTTATATGAATAAAGTTTCCGTTTCCGCTTCTGCGCTTTTGAGGAATATCCATTTTAAGGGTTCCTGCCAGATACTGACCTGTAAGACTTTCCGGAACTTTTGCAACTTCTTCCGGAGTTCCTGCTGCAACTATTTTTCCACCGTTCACTCCGGCACCAGGTCCCAGATCTATAAGATAATCTGCCGTACGAAGGGTCTGCTCGTCATGTTCAACAACAATAACGGTATTTCCATTATTTTTAAGGCTGATTAAAGTGTCTATTAAACGCTGATTATCCCGCTGGTGCAATCCGATACTAGGTTCATCAAGAATGTACATTACCCCGCAGAGGGCAGAACCAATTTGAGTTGCAAGGCGGATTCTCTGAGCTTCACCACCACTTAAACTTTCAGCAGAACGTTCCATTGTAAGGTAGTCCAGGCCAACATCCTTTAAGAATCTGAGACGGGCTTTAATTTCCTTTAAAATCTGTTCTGCAATTTTTAATTCCGAACTTGTAAACTCCAGAGAATCAAAAAAATCTATGGTTTCAAGAACAGAAAGCTTACAAAGCTCATAAATATTTTTATTGCCGACTGTAACGCCTAAGGCTTCCGGTCTTAATCTCTGACCATGGCAGGTATTACATTCACTTATAGTCATGAATTTTTCTTCAATATTTGCCCGCTGATTTTCACCCCAGGCTTCATTGTGCCGTCTCTTCATTTCGGCAAAAACACCGCACCAGGGACGGTTATACTCTGAATAGCCTTCCCCACTCTGCTTTTTGTAAATCCAGTGAACCTTACGGTTTAAATCACCATTCCACAAAAAGTCAAACTGTTTGTCTGTCAGTTCATTTATCGGGGTATCAAGAGTAAAACCTGCTTCATTAGCAACTGCTTCAAACATTGAATGATTCCATTCGCTGTCTGGATTAAAGAAAGGAAAGGCCTTTTTATTAAAGCTTAAACTTCTGTCGGGAAGGATTTTATTAATATCCCACTCCATTTTTTCTCCAAGACCTGTACATTCAGGGCAGGCACCGAAAGGATTATTAAAGCTGAAGAGTCTTGGCTGCAGTTCCGGAATGGAAATTCCACAATCCGGACAGGCATTTTTCTGGCTGAAAAAGACTTCGCTTTCTTTGTCGCTGCCAGGTTCGTTTTTAGTAACAATTACAATGCCGTTTGCATTTTTTAAGGCAATTTCAATTGAATCTGCAAGACGGGGACGAATATCATCGGTTTTGCGGATTCTGTCTATAACAATTTCTATTGTATGTTTTTTCTGTTTATCAAGTTTTATATTTTCTTCAAGGTCGGCCATTACGCCGTCAATTCTTGCCCTTATAAAACCGGACTTTCTTGCGTCTTCAAGGATTTTTTCATGCTCACCCTTTTTTCCCCTGATTACAGGTGCAAGAATCTGCATTTTAGTCTGGTCAGGCCATTTAAGAATTGAATCAATAATCTGATCTACAGTTTGTTCCTGAATCTCCCTTCCGCAATTAGGACAATGAGTTTTACCAATTCTTGCATACAATAAACGATAGTAATCGTATATTTCTGTGATTGTACCAACTGTAGAACGGGGATTTTTATTTGTAGATTTCTGTTCAATAGAGATTGCAGGGCTTAAACCTTCAATTAAATCAACATCAGGTTTATCCATCCTGCCCAAAAACTGTCTTGCATAAGAAGACAGACTTTCCATATAACGGCGCTGACCTTCAGCAAAAAGAGTATCAAAAGCTAAGGATGATTTACCTGATCCGCTAAGACCAGAAATTACGACAAGTTTATTACGAGGCAGGGTAACATCAATATTTTTAAGATTGTGTTCCCTGGCCCCTTTTATGATTATTTTTTCTTCCATTTGTTTTATTCAACTGAAACAGCACCATTATCATCAATATTAATAATAGCGTTACAGTTTATACATCTGAATCTTCCCGCCTTCTGAGCCTTTAAGCTTTTACCGCAGGAAGGACATGTTACAATTTTAGGAAAGATAGAAGCAGCATCAGCTCCGCCTGAATTTGCAGACAGGAACATTACGGCTTCTTCCAGCGAAGGTAAAATCTTAAAGAACTGGGTAAAACCTAAAAGTTCAATTGTCTCATAAATATTCTGCTGAACATTTACTAAAAGAATTTCACCTCTGTTAAAATGAACAACCTTTAACAGATTTGTAAGAACTCCAAAGCCTGTAGAAGCAACTCCTGTAAGCTTTGAACACTCAAGAATAATATTTACAAAACCGTTTGCAATTACCTTATTAATCTGAGCCTGAAAGAAAGAGGAATTGTATGTATCTATGTACCCTGAAACAGAAACAACGCATCCTTTTTCTATGTTATTAATCTTTTGAAGTTGAAACTTTAATACATCATTTTGTTCATCATCGAATCCAGGTACTAAATCATTATTAGATTCCATACAAGTCCTCCTCTGGTAAGATAATTTATGCTAGTTAGCTTTAATGCTGTTCTTTACAATAACATCATGGGCACCGCCTTCACGAATTGAAGCAGGGCTAACCATTGTTATTTTAGCATCTTTTTGTAAATCGGCAATAGTGGTAACTCCGCAATTGCACATAGCGTGAATTACCTTACTGATTGTAAGAGTTACGTTGTCATGAAGACTTCCGGCATAAGGAACATAAGAGTCTACACCCTCTTCAAAAGCCATTCCTTTTTTACCGCCAAGGTCATAACGCTGCCAGTTGCGGGCACGGTTAGAACCTTCACCCCAGTACTCTTTTACATAGTTACCGTTTACAATTAATTTATTTGTTGGAGATTCATCAAAGCGGGCAAAGTAGCGGCCGAGCATTACAAAGTCTGCACCCATTGCAAGGGCAAGAGTAACGTGATGATCATAAACAATACCACCGTCAGAACAGATAGGAATATAAATACCTGTTTCTTCATAGTATTTGTCCCGGGCCTTTGCTACTTCAATTGTTGCAGTTGCCTGACCACGGCCAATACCCTTCTGTTCACGGGTAATACAGATTGAACCACCGCCAATACCAATTTTTACAAAGTCAGCACCGGCTTCTGCAAGGAATCTAAAACCGTCTGCATCTACAACGTTACCGGCTCCAACCTTTGCATCCGGCCATTTAGCGTGAATATCCTGCAAAGCTCTTCTCTGCCATTCTGTAAATCCCTCAGAAGAATCAAGAGTCATAACATCAACTCCGGCTTCTAAAAGAGCAGGAACACGGTCCATATAGTCACGGGTATTAATTCCGGCACCTACAATATATCTTTTCTGTGAATCAAGTAATTCAAGAGGATGTTCCTGATGACTTGCAGCGTCCTTACGAAAAACAAAGCTTAAAAGTTTACCGTTCTTGTCTACGATTGGAAGCTGATTAACTTTTTTCTGCCAGATGATTTCGTTTGCTTCTTCAAGGGTAATTCCTTCGTGTCCCATAACAAGAGAATTGAGAGGAGTCATATATTCGCGAACCTTTGCATCCGGAGCGCAGTGAGAAATTCTAAAATCGCGGTCTGTAATAATTCCAAGTAATTTACCGGTTGCAGTTCCATCTTCAGTTACAGCTACAGTTGAGTGACCTGTTTTTTCAATTGCTGCAACAAGTTCAGTTAAGGTCTGATCTGGTCCGATATTTGTATCTGAAGAAACAAATCCAGCTTTATAGGCTTTTACTCTGGCAACCATTGCTGCCTGATTTTCTATTGTTTGAGAACCATAAATAAAAGAAATTCCGCCTTCCTTTGCAAGAGCTACAGCAAGTTTATCATCTGAAACTGCCTGCATAACAGCACTTGTCATTGGGATGTTCATTGTAAGAGGACATTTTTCTCCTTTACGTTTATTGTAGCGGACAACCGGTGTCTGCAAAGAAACATTAGCAGGAATGCAGTCTGGTCCTGTATAACCTGGTACCAGAAGATATTCGTCAAATGTGTGTGATGGTTCTTCAAAAATGTAAGCCATTTGTTACTCCTAAGAAATTGTTAAAATAATATTTTAACACCTAATTATATTCTTTTTTTACAATTAAGTAAATTAGGGGACTTCCCGGACAAAAGAATCTTCACCATCGGCTTCAACGCTTACGCCGAGCGGACAAGACTGAGGCCTGGCGCCTTGCGAGCTGCATTCTAACTTACTTTAATAAAATCTTTTTTTGTGCTACTATGCTTTTATAAAGTTGAGATGACTCTTCGGCTTTATAAAACCGTTTAAAACGGTAGAAAAAAAAGATTCTTTTAATTTTCGCGATGATGCTGCGAAATAAGGAGAAAAATCCATGAATGTAGTAGTAATGGGTGCCCAGTGGGGCGATGAAGGCAAGGGAAAAATTGTTGATTACCTTGCACAGGATGCTAAATACGTTGTTCGTTTTGCCGGCGGCGCAAATGCAGGTCACACAATTGTAGTTGATGGAAAAAAATATGCCCTCCATCAGGTTCCATCTGGAATTCTCTACCCTGAAAAATCAGTTTTCTTAGGTTCCGGAATGGTAATTGACCCTGAAGCTCTTTTCAAGGAACTTCAGATGCTTAAAGACAACGGTATTAACTGGGAAGGCCGTGTATTTATTTCTGACCGTGCCCACCTCACTCTTCCAGGCTACAGAGAGATGGATAAGAAGCGCGATGCTGCCCGTAAGCGTCCAATTGGAACTACCGGTCGCGGAATTGGTACAACCTATTCTATGAAATCTGAACGCGATGGTATTCGTGTTGCAGACCTTGACTGGGAAGAAAAATGGAATGATCTTGATGATGAAGATAAAAAATTCCTTGAACAGTACAAAGATCAGCTTATTAAAATGCGCGTAAATATCGCTGCAAAGATGTATGAATACAGAAACGAAAACATCCTTTTTGAAGGTGCCCAGGGAGCCATGCTTGATATCGATTCAGGTACTTACCCTTACGTTTCTTCAGGAGCTTCTGGTTCTTACGGAGCTTCTTCAGGTTCAGGAATCGGACCAAAAGCCCTGGACAAAATTTATGGTGTATTCAAGGCTTACGAAACCCGTGTTGGAAACGGTCCAATGCCATCTGAATTCAATGCAGAAACAGAAGGTGAACTTTGCGACTATGTTCGTAACACAGGTAATGAATTTGGTGTAACAACCGGTCGTCCACGCCGCTGCGGTTACCTTGACCTTGTAGCATTAAGATATGCCTGCCACGTAAACTCAATTGACGGTCTTGTTCTTACTCACCTTGATATCTACGACGACATGAACGAAATTGAGGCCTGCGTAGCTTACGATATTGATGGAAAAATTGTAACAGACTTCCCTGCTTCTATTCCTGAATTAAACAGAGCAAAACCTGTATTACAGAAATTTGCCGGCTGGAAAGAAGACATTACAAAATGTACATCATACAAAAAGCTTCCTAAAAATGCTAAAGAATATGTAAAATTTATTGAAGATTTTACCGGTACAAAGGTTAGCATTGTATCTGTAGGTGCAGATAGAAATCAAACTTTCTTTAGAGAAAAGCTTTGGAAATAAAAAATAAATTTCAGGCGGTAAAACATTTATTAATTTTTTCTTTAATTTTAATAAGCACTTTTACCGCTTGTACGTCTTCTAAAGTAGTAAGTGATGAAACAGTTTCTCCTTCCCCTGCTTTAGAAGATTCTTCTCCTTCTTCCTCAAATCAAATCACATTACTTTTTGCCGGCGACATAATGGCCCATTCCGTAAACTACAATGTAAAAAGCTACAGTAAAATCTGGGATGCCATAAGAGAAGAAGTTCAAAGCTGCGATTTTGCCCTGGCAAATATTGAAGCCCCAATTGATACTACAAAATCTACAAGTTCCTATCCAAACTTTAATATGTCAAAAGCCTATGTAAAGGCTGCCGTAGACGCAGGTTTTAATGTATTTTCCCTTTGTAACAATCACACAAACGATCAGCTGCTTTCTGGCATAAAAGAAACTAAAAAAACAACCGATACCCTTACAAAAGAAGCAGCAGAAGAAGGAAAAGCCCTTTATTTTTCGGGCCTAAAAGAAAAAAAGGAAGATTCATTCAGCTGGAATTATATAGAAAAAGACGGATGGAATATCATTTTTTTACCGGTTACAGAACTCTTAAACAGACCGGATTCCTCTGATTACATAAACTATGTAAAAACTGACGAAGCAAGCAGAAAAAAACTGAAAGACTTTATAACAAAACTGGATTCAGAATATCCGAATGATTTATTTATTCTTTCCCTTCATACTGCGGAAGTGGAATACATAAGAAAGGTAAGCAGTGAACAGGAAGCATTTTATAAATCACTTTTGGAATGCGGAGTTGACGTTTTGTGGGCAAATCACACTCACTTAATAAAAGACAGAAAATATATTTTTAATACAAAAGATATGAGCCGTAAGCTGATTATGTATGCAAACGGAAATACTATCAGCGGCCAGAGAACAAAACCGGATTTTACCTCTAAAAAACCAAACGGAGAAAGAGATAATACCGGAGACGGACTTATGGTAAAGGTCACCTTCCAAAAATCAGAAAATGGAAAAAAGGCAGTGATTTCATCTGCCCAAAACCTTTTTATCACCACTTATATAAACACAGCAAATGAATATTTAATAAAAGTCATGGACCAGGATTTTATTGATTATCTTTATGATATTCCCCGCCTGGACTGGGCTGAATATATTAAAAGAAGAATTAAAATTAACAGCGAAGAAACAAAGGATTTAATAGAATGGCAATAGATTATAAAAATTTACCCGTATATGCACAAAAACAAAAGATACTTGATTGTCTTGAAAATAATCAGGTAGTAATCGTAGAAAGCCCTACCGGGTCAGGAAAAACAACACAGATACCGGTCATTTTGTATGAGGCAGGCTACGCAACCAACGGAATTATTGGAGTTACCCAGCCAAGAAGAATTGCAGCTTTAAGCGTAAGTGAATTTATTTCAAAGCAGATGAATACTCCTTATCCGGGACTTGTCGGTTATAAGATGAGGTTTGAAGATGTAACAAACCACGACACAAGAATAAAAATCATGACTGACGGTATTCTTCTTCAGGAAATGAAGCTGGATCCCTGGCTTTCTAAATACTCTGTTTTAATGATAGACGAAGCCCATGAAAGAAGCCTTAACATTGACTTTGTTCTGGGTCTTGTAAAAAGAGTTTTAAAAGAAAGAAAAGATTTTCATGTTATTGTAAGTTCGGCAACCATGAATACCCAGGTATTCAGCGAATATTTTGATAACGCCCCTATAGTTTCCATAGATACAATAACATATCCTGTAAGCGTAATTTACGACCCTATTCCGGGAGGCGCAAGCACACTGACAGAGGCCGGCTGTGATGCTATTCTTTCAAAAATTACTAACACAGTTGAAAGAATCTTAGATAATGACGAAGAAGATAAGGGAGGAATTCTAATTTTCCTTCCGGGCGAAAAAATCATTAAAGATTGTCTGGACCGACTTTACCACGTGCCATTTTCTAAAAAACTTCATATTCTGCCCCTGTACGGACGTCTTCCAAAGGAACAGCAGGAAGAAGTTTTTAAGGAAGCACCATCTGGAAAACGCAAGGTTATTATTTCTACAAACATTGCAGAAACTTCCGTTACAATTCAGGACATTTCTACCGTAATTGATTCGGGCTTATGTAAATTAAACTTTTACAGTCCAAGAACCTTTACTTCTTCTTTAATTGAATCAAGCGTTTCAAAAGCCAGCTGCAATCAGAGAAAAGGAAGAGCCGGAAGAACTCACGAAGGAAGCTGCTACCGTCTTTATTCAAGAAAAGATTTTGAAGCAAGACCTTTATATACAACAGAAGAAATCTACCGTACAGATTTAAGCGAAGTTGTTCTGCAGATGGCAGATTTAGGCATTACAGATTTTGAAAATTTTGATTTTATTTCTAACCCTGGACAGGAAGGCATAATCGGAGCAATCCAGACCTTAAAAATGCTGGGAGCCCTGGAAGAAGACAACACTCTTTCTTCTATAGGTAAGATGATGTGCTACTTCCCTCTTGAACCAAGAATAAGCCGCATTATTGTTGAAGCAATTATGCGCTTTCCAGATGTTATTCACAAAACCCTTATTGCCGCGGCTTTCTTAAGTGCAAACTCACCTTTTGTACTTCCTCCAAACGAAGAAATGGAAGCTAGGAAAGCCCATCATCGTTTCCGCGACCTGACCGGCGACTTCGGCACTTATATCAACCTCTTCCGCGCCTACAAGCAGACCGACAACCGCGAAAAGTTCTGCAAGAAAAATTACCTTGACGAAAGGGTAATGCTTGAAATTGAAAACATAAATCTTCAGCTCAGCCAGATTGTAAACGAAAAAATGGGCATCCCGATTATGGAAGAAAGCGGAACCATGAGCGATTACCTCTGCTGTATTTCTGCCGGTATGATTCAGTTCGTCTGCATAAGAAACGGAAGAGACTCTTATTCTTCCCTGACCACAGACCACATCTGCATACATCCTGGCTCGGTTTTATTTAAGCAGGATCCTCTTTACATAGTAGCAGGAGAAATTGTAAAAACCTCCCGCATTTTTGCAATGAGCGTTTCGCCACTTACAAAACCAATGCTTGATATAATTAATCCGGAACTTGCACAAAAACTAAGCAATGCAAAAAAATCTAAACAGAACGTAAAAACAGAAAGCATCATAGAAGACAGAAAAAAGAAAAAGGATAAAAAAGCTCCTGCTAAAACAAAGGCAGAACTTGATCCTGAAAAAATTGACAATGCCCTTTCTATTGGAAACTTCCTTTTTGAGACAAAGAAAATTAAAGGAAAGAAAACTGCCATTCTGCCTCTGGATTACTTCCGCCTTGCAGTTCTTGAAGAAAAGGATAAAAACAAATTAAATGCCTGCGCAAATCTTAAGGGCACAATAGTTACAAAAGACAAGGGAAGTCTGCTTGACGGCGAAAAAATGTCTCTTATAATCAATGCGGTTAAAAAGCTTGACTTGAGTCCACTTTCCGAAAAAAAATGGAACAGACATTTAAATGCCGATATTTACAAACCTCTTGGAAAAGAAAGCTTAATTGATTCCCTGGACTGGGTAATGAGAACTGCCATAGCAAAGCAGAAAAATAAGGAATACGGTTTTATAACCCTTTACAATGATCAGAAGGGAAATTACTGGTACAAGGTTTCAAGAGGATTCTCAACAGCCCTTACAGAAACACATTCTTCATTAGAAACTCTTATAGAAGAAAATGTAGATTTTACTGCTGAAGAAAAAAAGAAGATAAGCGAAAAGCTGGGCCTGGTAAATAAACTTTACGAATAGCCCATCCTCCGGCACTGCAGACTTATTTACTTTGCATCTGTAGTGTCTTTTTTTGTCTGCTCTTCTTCTATGCCAAGAAGTTTCTGAGCTCTTTTCTTATTGCCGGAGTTTGCCTTCGAATCTTCTGCAATAAGACGCACTTTGGCTTCCAGAGCCTTTGGCTTTCCGTTTTTATACATATCAAGGCCAAGGCTCTGACTTGTTGTATCCTTTGACTCAAGATAAAGTTCACAAATATGTTCAAAAGAAGGCTTATAGTTTTTTGCAAGTTCTTTACCGATTGCATAACGTAAATCCTTCTTTTTATCATCCTTTATACATTCTTCTGCAAGCTCAAGGATTTCTTTTTCGCCGGCATGACCTTCTTTTAAAAGAACTTCAATTACCTTCTTTTTAGTCGCGTCCCCTGTTTTTTTATCACTTAATCTTGAAACAAGAAAATCATTACCCTCTTTTGTATTCAAAAAAGCAAGAGTCGTAATTGCTTCATCTTTAATAAGTTTTTCTGAATCATTTTTAATACGGTAAACCAGAAATGGAGAAGCTTCTTTTATATCAAGTTCTTTTACAGATTTTATTGCTTCCTGTCTAACCTTCCAGTGTTCATCTCTTACAGCCTGCATAATAGTAGATTTAGCCTCAATTACATCAGGAAAATTAACAAGGCCTTTTATAACATACTGCCTTAAGTTTGGATCGCTGGCACTATAGTTTTCTACAAGAACCGGAACAGATTTTTCTGTCTTCATAAGACCTATACTTTCTGCAGCATACATCCTTACAAAGGCATTTTCATCTTCGTCAGATAAAATTTCGACCATTTTATCCCAGGTAGAAAGGGCATGCATTTTTCCACAGGCCCTCATTAAACTTTGACGCTGAGCCGGAGTTAAATCATCTCTTTCCATATATTCAGCAAGAAAAAGAGCTTCCCCTTCCCCGCCAATTTCGCCTAATGTGGCAATTGCATCATTAAAATAATTTTCGTTTTCGCTTTCAATAAGATTTATTACTGCAGGAATTGCTGCACTTGTTTTACATACCTGAATGTATTTAAAAGAAGCCTTTACAAGTTCATTTTTTTCGTCGTAGGGGTCGTTTAAAAGGTTTACGGTAAAATCTTCCAGGCAGGGATCTTCAATTTTTGTAAAATAACTCAGGGCCTTTTCCTTTATTACAGAATTACTGCTTTCCCAAAAAACATCATATATTTCGTCAGTAAAACGGGGATCTTCCTTTGAAATTAAATCGTCAAGAAGACTTGATATTTCGGAAGGGAGTCCATAGCGGATTGTATTTTTAAAATTTTCTTCATCTTCTGCACTTTCGTCCTTTTCTGAAGCAGCCTGCAGTTTTTCAGGATCAACCGGACGGGGTCTTTTTGCCTCAGGAACTTCTGCATAACCGCCCTTTGTTGCTTTTACTTCTTCTATAACGTCTTCTGCCTCCTGTGAATAAAAAGAAGGCATCAGCAGAAAAAGACAGATAAAAAATAAAAATCTCTTCATATAAACCTAAACTCCACTATTGTATCGGGCTAAAAAATCCTTTCTATACTGTTCAAACCTGTTTTCATCAATTGCGTTACGAATTTCTTTCATCATATTATTTAAAAAGTAGAGATTATGATAAGAAGCAAGTATTGAACTTAAAATCTCCTGTTCTTTAAACAAATGACGCAGGTAAGCCTTTGTATATGTTCGGCAGACTTTACAATTACATTCACTGTCTACCGGAGTAAAATCGTGGGTCCATCTTTCCTGTTTTATAGAAAGCTGGCCTTTATGTGTAAAATAAGCCCCGTTTCTGGCATTTCTTGTTGGAAGTACACAGTCAAACATATCAACGCCTGCCTGAACTGCATCAAGAATATACTCAGGAGTTCCAATTCCCATTACATATTTTGGCTTGTCTTCAGGAAGCTGCTGACAAGTATAATTCATAAAATGAACAAATTCGTCATGAGGCTCACCTACACTAAGTCCTCCAATGGCAATGCCCGGCATATCTAAAGAAGCAACAAACTGGGCACTTTCTTTTCTTAATTCTTCATTAAAATGTCCCTGAACTATAGGAAAAAGAAGACCTTTATAGCCCTTTTCCTTTTGAATTTCCCATTCTTTTTTAGCCCTTAAAAGCCAGTCTGAGGTAATTTTTAAAGCCTTTACAGCATTCTTTGCAGGCTCATCATAGCCGGTACAAACATCCAGCTGCATTTGAATATCTGAATTAAACTTTGTCTGAGTTTGAACTACATTTTCAGGAGTAAACATATGATAACTTCCGTCAACCGTACTTTGAAAGCGCACCCCCTCCTCTGTAATTTTACGAAGCTTGCTCAAAGAAAATACCTGAAAGCCACCGGAATCGGTAAGGAAGTTCTTTTTCCATTGAGAAAATCCATGCAGGCCGCCGGCTTCCTTAATTAAATCTGGACCAGGCCTTAAATAAAGGTGATAAGTATTTGCAAGAATGATATCAAAATCAATTTCTTCAAGAAAATCTTTTGGCATGGCTTTTACGGTTGCATTGGTACCTACCGGCATAAAAACCGGAGTCCTTACATCGCCATGAGGCAGATGAAGAAGACCGGTTCTTGCTCTGCCGTCAGAAGACTTATGCTTAATATCAAAAAATTTAAGTTCGCTCATAAATTATCCTTAGGTTCTTGAATATTTTAATAGAATTATACTTGCAATTATAAAGAAAAATACAGGGAACCAGGCTCCCATAAAAGGAGTCATGTATCCATGCTTTGCAAGTACCATAGTAATCATCATCATAACATAAAACAAGACTGCAGCCGCAATGCAGGAAGCAAGGCTTACAATCAGTACATTCTTTTTTGTTTTTCCGGTTAATCCAATTGAAAGAAAGACAACAAGAAAAACAATAAAAGGAAAGGCAAATTTTTTGTAATATTCGGCAAGCTGCTCGTGGAAAGGAAGGCCTGCCTTTTTTAAATGCTGAATATAGGTTTTAGCTTCGCGGGCAGAAACAGACTGAACATCTACAATAGATTTTCTGAATATTGAGTAAGGTTCCGTAAGCTGGTCTGTATATTTTTTTGAAACCGGAGTGATTTTTATTTCGCCTTCCGACATTGTATACTGCAGAGGATTATTTAAAATCCATTTTTGAAGTTCTTCATTCCATTCGGCATTTCTGGCATAGATAATTGCCTGCAGCTGATTTTCATCATCTCTAAAAACCACATAAAGGCCTGTAAGCTTTTTATTGGATTCGGTATATTTGTTTGCCTTATAAATGATGCGGCTGTTATTTGAAAGTACAATTATATCTGTATTATTTTCGTTCTTTACCCTGCCAAGGAGTTTGTCCTGAAAGTCAACTTTTTTTTCATAAGTCCAGACTACAAGGCGGTTTTCAAAATGGTAGAGGCCAAAAGAAAGCAGAACAGAAAGAATTAATACCGGCAGAGTAAACCTAAAAAGCGAAACCCCGGAAGCAAAAAGAGCCTCCAGCTCATTTGTGGCATACATATCACTTAAAACATAAGAAGTAGAAAAAAGCATGCCAACCGGAATAGAGTACCAGAGGGTTTTAGGTGTATAATAAAGCATTACTGTAAGGACATCTTTTATGCTGGCCTGATTCTGCAGATAATTTGTAAGATTCATAAACAAATCTACAAGATTTAATACCAGAGAAAAGAAAAAGACTGAGCCTAAGAGAAAAGGTAATAGTTTCTTAAAAAGATATCCTACTAATTTCATTTTTTTGTTAATACAAGGTAGAATATTAATCCAAAAAGAGCAATGGCCATATTAGGTACCCATATACACCAGAAAGGATTCCAGCCCATTCTTACAACAAACATCTGTCCTAAAATCTGCATTGCCCAGTTTATAACGCAAATTACAATTCCGAGGAAAAGCCCCATTGTAATACCGTTGTGCTTGCCAAACAAAAAGGCAATTGAAAAAGCCAGAAAAGAAAAGAAAAGTGAACCAAAAGGAATGGAAAACTTTTTATAATATTCCATAATCCAGAAAGAAAGATTCTGTTCATCCATATTTTCTATACTTTTAAGGCGCTTAATTTCCTTGTGAACATCAGCCGTAGTCATTTCTGAAGCAGAATGCCTTCTGTTTCCAAGAACGGTTGTTTCAAAAACATTGTAGGTAGATTTGCCGGCTTCCAGAACATCATAGTTCTCGCGGTTAGTTCTGTTTATGGAAATTACCTTTGCATCATTCATGGCAAGTTCCATTAAAACACCGGGAACCTGCGAACCTTTTAAGGTGGACTGCCCTGCAATGATTATGGAATCAGATTCATTATCTGAACTGAAAAGCACCAGATCCGAAACTGTATTATCGCTTACCGTTCCCATGATGATATTTGAATTATCAAGATGCTTTACCGTATTTGATTCCAGTTCAATTGTAGGAGTTGACTGCATAATGCTTCTAAAAAGCTGATTGTACTTTATTTTTCCAAGGGGCATTAAATAATCATTTACAAAAAAAGAAATTATAGAAATGATTAAGCCCATTGTAATTACCGGAAGAAGAATTCTGAAAAAAGAAAAGCCTGCTGCCCTGAAAATAAGAATCTCGTTATTGCTCATCATACCGCCAAGGCACATTAGAAAACCTACCAGGGTTGCATAAGGGGCTGACTGAGCAATAATCATTGGAATACTGTAAATCATTATTCGTATTACATCATCAACAGGGGCAGATTTAGAAAGCAGACTTTCCATATCCAGAAGAATCTGGTTTACGAAGAAAATCATAAAAAAAACAAAAAAGGATACAATAAAATAAATAAAAAGATCTTTAATCATGTAACGTATTAAAAGAAAATTTTTTAATTCCCCTTTATGAAGATACTTTACAAGAAAATCATCTGTGAGAGTCTTTATATTTTTTATTTTTTTCTGACTTTCCTCTATAAATGACATTTACACACCAGTCGAACCAAAACCAGACGAACCTCTTTCTGTCAGGCTTAATTCCTGAACAGGAAGAAATGCTGCCTGAATTACAGGTGCAAATATAATCTGGGCAATTCTGTCTCCCCGGTGAATGGTAAAATCTTCTTCGCCAAGGTTTATCAGAATTATTTTTAATTCACCTCTGTAATCGCTGTCAATTGTACCAGGGGTGTTTAAAAGTGTTACACCATTTTTAGCTGCAAGACCGCTTCTTGGTCTTACCTGAATTTCATAGCCTTCAGGTATTTCAAAAAAAAGTCCTGTAGGAATAATTGCCCTGCTGCCCGCTTTTAAAATCAGGTCACTTTCTATTAAGGCACAAACATCAGCACCCGCAGCACCTGCAGTTTTATATTCAGGAATTACGGCTCCTTCTTTTGCAAGAACTTTTAATTCCACTTTACTCATTTTTATTTTCCTCATCTTCTGATGATTTTATCTTTTTTGCAAACTTTTTTCCGCTTAATTTGTAAAATAATTTTTTAAGAAGTCCTAATTTTCCAAGTAAAAGCCAGTATAAAAAGGCTATAAAGGCAAGAAGAGGAATTCCATAAATAACAATATAAATAATTACTTTTACAAAAGAAATCATAAAGTTTGCAATGTTATAGAATATTTCTTTCCACTGAAAACCTTCAATTGAATAAGATGGAGAAATATCAACATTAGGAGTGCTTAAATTTATTGAAATTGTAGAATAATCAATCTGATTATTAAGAAGTTTTAAGCTTCCCTCCATAGATTCAATTTCTGATACAACATTATTTAACTGCCGCTCAACTTCAAGCATATCTTTTACATTTTCAGCTTTTTTAAGATATTCGTTGTACTTATCCCTTAAGATTTTTTTTGTCTGTAATCTTGTTTCAAGATCGTAATAACGGTCAGTAACATCCTGAACAGAAATACTTCTATTGGTTACCTTTCCCAGTTTTCCCAGAGAATTCATTGCCTGATCAAAAACCGAAGAAGGAATTCTAACGGTATAATTACAATAATTATTATAATTATTAGAAAAGGAAATATAACCGCCAAAGCCTTTTACCCATTCTTCTACAGAAAGCATTGCCTTTTCTAAAGAAGGCACCTGAATTGAAATGTTACCGTCTTTAATAAGCTTTCTTTCATATGCAGCTTCATTAGCCTGAGAAGGACTTTCCACAGACTCTGCAAGACTTTCGCTTTCAAAAGCCATATCTGAGTAAAGATTTGTGGTCATTTTTGAATCTGTAAAAGCAGCAGTTTTTACAGCACTACGATTATATCCTGTACCGGCAAATTCTGCTTTTTTTGAACAGGAAAGAAACAATAAAGAAATAATTAAAACTAAAGGATATATTTTTTTCATAACATTAAAAATAACAAGGTCAAAAGCAAGAAGTTTCATAAATAAGAATTTTCTTACTTTTGACCTGTATAATTAACCCCATAAAGAGGTAAAAGAGGCTTTTTTATTCTTCAATAGCATCAATATAAGAAAGGTTTAATCTTCCCTGTTTGTCTACTTCAAGCAGTTTTACAGGAATTACCTGACCTTCTTTAAGAACATCAGTTACCTTGTTTACACGCTGTTTTGAAAGTTTAGAAATGTGGCAGAGGCCTTCTTTTCCAGGAAGGATTTCAATAAAGGCACCAAATTCCATAATGCGTTTTACTGTTCCCTGGTATACTGTTCCAACTTCTGGATCTTCTGTAATACCTTTTACTGCTTTTTTAGCAGCTTCAGCATTCATGCCGTTTTTAGCATAAATAGTTACAGTTCCGTCGTCTTCTGTATTAATTGTTACATCATACTGTGAACAGAGAGCCTTAACATTCTTTCCGCCAGGTCCGATGAGGGCACCAATCTTGTCTACAGGAATCTTCATTGTAAGAATCTGTGGAGCGTTCTTTGCAAGTGGAGCTGGTTTGTCGATGCATTTTTCCATGATTGAAAGGATGTGTAAACGACCCTGACGAGCCTGTTCCATAGCCTTCTTCATGATTTCAGTTGTTACACCGGCAATCTTAATATCCATCTGGAAACCGGTAATACCGTCTTTTGTTCCGGCAACCTTAAAGTCCATATCGCCAAGGTGGTCTTCTTCACCAAGGATATCGCTCAAAATCTTATAGCGTCCGTATGGATTGTCTCCTTCTGGTTCTGTAATAAGACCCATAGCAATACCGGCAACCATCTTCTTCATTGGAACACCGGCTGCGAGCATACAAAGGGTTCCACCACAAGTAGAAGCCTGTGATGAAGAACCGTTAGATTCCATAATTTCAGAAACTACACGGATTGTGTAAGGGAATTCTTCGCGGCTTGGAACCATTGCTGCAAGTGAACGGCGGGCAAGGTTTCCGTGACCAATTTCACGGCGGCCAGTTGTAAGTTTTCCGGTTTCACCAACTGAGTATGGTGGGAAGTTATAGTGGAGGATGAAGTGTTCGCTTCTGTCTCCATCGATATCGTCATAAGACTGTTCGTCCATTGCAGTACCAAGTGTACATACAGCAAGAGACTGTGTTTCACCACGAGTAAAGAGTGCTGATCCGTGTGGAGTTGGCAATACATTTACTTCACAGGTAATTGGACGGATTTCATCAACCTTACGACCGTCAACACGAACTCCTTCATCAAGAATTGATTTACGAAGAAGCTTGTACTGAATATCATCCATTAAAGTACAGAAAAGTTTTGCCTGAATTGGGTCAGAAAGCTGTTCAGCATATTTTGCAGCAAGGTCCTTCTGAACCTGAGCAATTGCTTTTCCACGGCTGATTTTACTGTCTTTAAAGCATGCTTCTTTAAGAAGAGGAGTTGCTTCAGCTTCAATAGCTTCTGCGTTGTCCAAAGTAACATCAAGAGGATTAAGTGGAAGTTTTTCCTTTCCTGCCTTTTTAACAAGTTCTTCCTGAAGAAGACACATATCTGTAATAAACTTCTGGGCTCTTTCCAAAGCACCAAGCATTAACTCTTCAGAAACTTCGTTGGCACCACCTTCTACCATTGTAAAGCCGTCTTTAGTTCCGGCAACAACAATTTCAAGTTCACCCTTTTCAATCTGTTCAAAGGTTGGGTTGATGATATATTCACCGTTTAAATATCCAACACGGCAGGCAGCAACTGGTCCATGGAATGGAATATCAGAAATACAAGTTGCGGCAGATGCAGCAATAACTGCAAGAATATCCTGTGTATGAACACCATCACAAGAAACACAGGTTGGAACAATCTGAAGTTCATGACCAAAAGATGGTTCAAAAAGAGGACGCATTGGGCGGTCAATAAGACGTGAAACTAAGATTTCCTTATCTTTTGGACGACCTTCGCGTTTTACAAAGCCACCAGGAATTTTTCCGGCAGCATAGAATTTTTCGTTGTACTCAACAGTAACAGGAACAAAATCCTGACCTTCTGTAACACTAGATGAAGCACAAATAGTTGCAATAATAGCGGCTCCGCCCCACTGAGCGTAAACACAACCATTAGCCTGTTTTCCGATTTTTCCTGTTTCAAGGATGAGATCGGCATCTCCAAGTCGGTAAGTTACTCTTTCTACTGACATTAATTTTCTCCTACATACGTCACTACATCCGACGCATGTTTTTTATCTATTTATTAGTTATACTAATATGCAATAATATAATACTTAATTTTAGAGCATAACGGTAAATTATTCAATGGAAGTTTTGCAGGATGTATTTTTTACAGAAAAGTTTTACAGGGCAAAAAAAAATCCGCCGGATAAAGCATATTTATTATGCGCTCCGGCGGAAAATCTTTAAAATTATCTGCTGATTAGAACTTATAAGAAACCTGGAAGGAAATATTATGAATAAAAGCATAATTAAAATTCTGCCAGAAATTATAACCAGCTCCTTCATAAAAATCAGTAGTTAAATCCTCATATAAGATGTAAGACAAAACATTCCAGCTGCAATCAAAAGAAAGATTCTTTACAGGATTAATCTTAAAACCTGTAGAGAAGGTTAAATCTGCATCAGAACCATTCCAGCTAGAGGTAACTGTCTTTGTATCTGTTGCAGTATCTGTTTCAAATACTAAAGAATAATCTGGAACAGCAACATCTATGCCTGCATTCAATACAACCTTTTTTAAGGTATCATACTGTATTCCACAATATAATGTGTTACCTAAATTTATAGCATTTCTTTTTTCTGTATCACTTGTTTTATAATAAGTAAATGAAGGGTTTACAGAAGCTCCTAAACCAAGTGAAAGTTGTTTATTAACATAAAAAACACTTCTTAAGGTTAAAGGTAATTCTACACAGAATCTATCATTTGTATATAAATCTTTATTTCTAGGCTTTTGAAGATAAGAGCTCAAAGATACCTGAAGAGTAGTTTTGTTTGCTGAATTATCTGTTAAAGTTGCAGTTCCCCCAGCTCCACCAGTAATTCTCCATGCACGTTCATCAGCAGTAACAACTCCATCTGTAACAGTTTTGGCTTTTTCATTGTAATTATTATCAAAGTTAAACCAGGCATATGGAGCAATTTTATACTTTCCAAAATCTAAAGCTTTTAATCCAAATCTGGTATAAATTGCAAGATCAGAGCGGTCAGTAATTACAACAGGAGTTACATTTTCGTTCACGCTTGAATCATAATTAGAATAGTAAAAACCAAGTCTTATACCTACATTACCTATACCAAGTAAATTATAAAAGGAAAAAGCTGTACTATCGGAAGTTCCCACTTCTTTTTCTGTAGTTGTAGAATCTCCTGTTTTTGTTACAGTCTTCTCGTAATTACCAAAATCTCCAGAAAAATAAGAGCCCCAGTAAATATTTTTAAACTGTTTTGCAAAACCAAGATTATATGAACTAGCATATGAACTAGCTCCACCAGAAAACATCATAAAGGCATTTTCTGCTTTTACTGCAGACCAGCTGTTTACATTCATAAACTTATCTACATCTGTAGTAAAAAAGCTGTTGGTTGCAGAACTTGTTCTTGAAGTCTGAGCAAAAAGAGAAAGACCTGTAAAGAAAAGTGCTGTTACAATAAATATTTTTTTAAAACTTTTCATAAAAGTCTCCAATTAAAGGCTAAAAAAGCTTAGAGTTTTATAGAAAAGTCAAAACCAATATTATGAACAAGAATACTATTTACAGTGTTCCAGAAATTGGTATTTCCAGTTGATGTCAAATCTGAACTTGTATCACTTCCAAAGAGGCTGAATAAAGCTTCATAAGAACAATCAATTAAGAAATTTTTTGAAACTTTAATTGCAAATCCAGAAGAGAATGTTAAGCTTGCATCATTTCCATCCCATGAAGAACTTTTTGTTGTAGTAGTTGTAGTAATACCTTCAACTGTAGTTTTACCATATGTATAAGAAGGAAGAGCAAATTCTACACCGGCATTAAGATCGATATTCTTTTTTGTAGCGTAAGTAAGGCCAAAAGCAGCAGATGGAGTCAGACCAAAAGAAAAAGCACCTTTACCAAATCCTAAAGAAGGTTCAAGACTTGCTGTAAAACCAAAAGCAAAGTTACTTGAAGCATTAACAAGACCTGTATAAGTAACAGGAATCTGGATTCCAAAAGTTCCATTGTCAGCGCTAACAGCTTTCTCTGTATAGAACTTTACAGAAGGAGAAAGAGTCTGTTCAAAAGTCTTTGAACCTTTAAGTGGAAGTGTAGCACCGGCTTCTACAGAGAAAAGAGAAGTACGATTATTTGTTATATCATCTCCACTTTTTACTTTAGTTCCGTCTCCAATTGAGTAATTAATTGCAGCATAAGGAACAATCTTTGTTTTTTTGATTGCATACTCTTTTAAACCGGCTTTTAATGTAATATCTAAATCTGTATCTTTAGTATAATTGGTAGTATCTCCTGTTTTTGTTTTTGTTGAACCGTCATCAAAGAAATGAAGATTTAAAGCAAGACCAAGATTTCCAATACCGATAGTATTATTAAATACCCATTCAGAATCACCTGTAGTTTTTGTTTTTGTGGTTGTACCACCTACGGTTGTTGTTGTATTTGTTGATGTTCCAAGATTTCCAGAGAAATAAGTACCCCAGTAAATCTTCTTAAAATATTTTGCAAAACCAATGTCATAAGAAGAAGCTAATTCAGAAAGACCATTATCCATTCCAAAATATAAATAGAAATCTTTTGGATTAACGTTAGACCAGCTGTTTACATTTGTAAAATCATCTAAATCTGTAGAAAAAATACCTGCTGTAGCAGCGTTAGTTTTTGAAACAGGTTCTTTTGTTTCTGCAAAAAGACCAAGACTAAGAGTTGCCATTGCAGCAACTGCCATGCACTTTTTAAAAGTAATCATATATTTTTATCTCCTTTTTGAACTATGTGCTTTTTTTTAATACATAATTCTTAATCGTGAGAATATAACAAAAATTTAAAAAGTGTCAATATGTCGGATATAGAACTTTTCTATAGCAGTAATAGGAAAAAGGCAAAAAAAAACTGCCCCACCGGAGTGAAGCAGTTTTCTGTAAAGAAAAAGAACTTACTTGCGAAGTCCAAGTTCTTTAATAAATGCACGGTATCCTTCAAGATCAGTTCTTTCAAAATACTTAAGCATTTTACGACGCTGTCCAACAACTTTAAGAAGAGCACGTTTACCAGCAGCATCTTTTGGGAATGCTTTTGTGTGTTCTGTTAACTGCTGTACACGCTGTGTAAGCAATGCGATCTGTACTTTTACAGATCCAGTGTCTTTTTCGTTTGCACCGTATTTTTTTACAGTTGCAACAGTTGTTTCTTTTGCAAGTGCCATAATGGAACCCCTTAAAAATATAAAATATTTGTTTTACATTCGCGTAATATTTGCAGGTCATCAGCTGGATTCTAAAGCCGAAAATCACAAAAACCACGTAATAATAAAACTTAATAAATCTTATTAAAAATATAAGAAATAATCAAGGCATGATTTTTTCTTAATCAAAAAGAATCTTCGAAACCATTTTTAAGGTCTGAAGTTCTATACTTTCATCCTTAATGCAGATTCTAAAATCTTTAGAAAAAGAATCTTTTACATGATAAATTCCTTTTGGCGGAAGCACCTGAAGTATATCTTTTTTATTAATAATAAAGGCTTTGCCCTTTTCGGTAAAATCCACATTTTCTAAATCAATTTCATAAGGTCTGCAAAGCAATTCCTTAACAGATTCAAAAAATCCTTTTTGAATCATTGTCCTTATATAGGAAGAAGATATTCTTTGAGCTTCCGAAGCAGCCTCATTATCATAAACAGGCTCTACAAAAATTGTTTTTAAATTGTTCTTTTGGGCAAAATATTTTATTGCCTCAGCATCTGTAGCTCCCTTATAACCGCAGCGGAAATCCTCTCCTTCTGCAATAAGTTTCATATTACAGATATTCATTAAAATAGAAAGAAAATCAGCTCCAAGCATGGAAGCAAAACTTTCATCAAAATCAACAACAATAACAAAATCAATTTCTTCTTCTTCAAAGAGTCTTAAGCGCTGTTTTAAGCTTGTAATATCTCCATTATAATCCTTTGAGTGCTTAATACTTGGTAAGGGTCTTTTAAAGGTAACAAGACCGGCGTTCAGATTTTCTTTTCGACAGGCAGCCTTTAATTCACTAAGAAGCAGTCTGTGTCCCTTGTGAAGTCCATCAAAAGAGCCGATTGAAATACCGCAGGCTTTAGAAAAAAAGTCCTCTTCCCTGCCGGTATTGAGCAGGGTCTGAATATCATTCCAGGAAAAGATTTTCATAATCATATTATATCTTATAGCCCTGCCATTTACTAGTTTTCCGAAAAAATTTATAATAAGAAATACTTTTATTAGTGGGCAGGTCCCACATCGAGGATATTATGGGAAAAAAGAATTTGGATTGGGGAAATCTTCCTTTTGGTTACATAAAGACTTCTAAAAGTTTTGTTGCAACTTACAAAAATGGTGAATGGAGCGAAGGAAAATTAACTTCTAACCATTCCATTAAGATTAATGAATGCGCTGGAGTTTTACAGTATGCACAAACCTGTTTTGAAGGCCTTAAAGCTTATACAACAGAACATGGTGAAATTGTAACTTTCCGTCCAGACCTTAATGCTGATCGTATGGCAGATTCTTGCCGCCGCCTTGAAATGCCGGTATACCCTAAAGAAAAGTTTATTGAAGCTGTATTAAAAACAGTTGAAGCTAACAAAGACTGGGTACCTCCTTACGGTTCAGGAGCAACACTTTATATTCGCCCTTATATGTTCGGTTCAAATGCTGTTATTGGTGTAAAGCCTGCTGATGAATATCAGTTCAGAATCCTCGTTACACCTGTAGGACCATATTTCAAAGGTGGTGTAAAACCTATTACTGTTAGAATTTCTGATTTAGACAGAGCCGCTCCTCACGGAACCGGTGATATTAAAGCAGGCTTAAACTATGCTATGAGTTTACACAACATTGTTGATGCACACAAAGCTGGTTATGCAGAAAATATTTATCTTGATCCTGCAACACATACATATCTTGAAGAAACAGGTGGAGCAAACATCATTTTAATTACAAAAGATGGAAAACTTGTTACTCCTAAATCATCTTCTATTCTTCCTTCTATTACACGCCGTTCTTTACTGGTTGTTGCAAAAGATATTTTGAAAATGGAAGTTGAAGAAAGACAGATTAACGTAAATGAACTTTCTGATTTTGCTGAATGCGGTTTGTGCGGAACTGCAGCCGTAATTTCTCCAATCGGAAAGATTGATGATCACGGAAAAGAAATTATCTTTAATGAAGGAAAAGCAGAAATGGGTCCTGTATTAAAGAAGATTTACGACACTTTAACAGGAATCCAGATGGGTTCCCTCCCCGCCCCTGAGGGATGGATCTACACAATATAATCCGCAGGATTATATGGTGTAAAAACAGGTTTGTCATAGAGCTTGAATGAGCGTCAGCGAATGTCTCTTGACAAACCTGTATCTTAAGGTAAACAACTAGTTTTATGCTGTAGAAACGAGTTTGTCATAGGCTTTAAGCGAGCCACCGCGAGCGTGCCTTGACGAACTCGTATATTAAGGCAAAAAAAAACCGGACTTGCAAAGCCCGGCTTTTTTATTTAACTAATATTGATTAGTCTTTTGCTCTTTCAAGGAATGAACCGTCACGTGTATCAATTACGATTCTGTCATCAGTGTTGATAAACAATGGAACACGAACTTCAATACCTGTATCGAGAGTAGCAGGTTTCAAAGATTTTCCAGAAGTATCACCTTTTACACCTGGTTCACAATAAGTTACAGTACGTGTAACACGAACAGGAAGATCAATACCTACTGGTTTTCCTTCGTAGAATGTAAGGTTGATTTCAAGATCATCTTCAGGAGTGATATAACCTGCATAGTCACCTAAATCTTCCTTTGCAAGTTCAAACTGTTCATAAGTTTCCTGATCCATAAATACAAAAGTATCTCCATCAACATAAGAAAGCTTTGTTGTATGGCTGTCAAGATCTACTTCGTCAAATTTTTCTCCAGCATCAATACCAAGATCCATAGTTGAGTTTGTAACAAGATTCTTTACACGGAAACTGGTTACCATACCTGCACGACCAGAGCGCTGTCCAAGCATCTTCTGAACGATAAGGGCATTTCCTTCATACATGAAAGCTGTTCCAACTTTTAACTGTGATGTCATTAACATAAAATATAACCTCTAAAAATAAGTTTACAAATTTATATATCCATTATATTAAATTTTTGAATAAATGTCATTAAGTTACTACACAGGTCACCATTTTTTCTAAGGTCTTCTGCAAAAGCCCTGAAACCGTAAATGAGTTTTTCCCTCTTATCCAGAAAAGAGTCGGCATCTTTTTCCATCTTCTCTTCGCTTATCTGCTCCAAAGGAAGATTAAAATCCGTCCAGATATTCTTTACAATAAGAAAATCTTCGGGCTTAAAATAGTTTTTTATTCTTTCGAGAAGGGCATTTACCTTTACCAGCTGGTATTCATCACTCTGAGGATAAGCATGCCACACAAAAGGAATTCCGCTCAGACAGGCCCGGCTTAAACTTTCTTCTCCACGAATAAAAAGTACCGATGAGCCTTTTAAAACTTTATCCCACTCATCCTGTTTTAGAAAAGGAAGCTTTTCTATATTATCAGAAATCTTTATATATTCGGAATAAAAGGAATCCATCCCCCTTCCCTGCGCCAGCTTCACCTTCAAATTATGCTTTTTTATCGCTCTGCATAAGCCGGCCCAGTTTTTTTCGTAGGTAAAAACAAGAGCAGGCCCCTTTATATTTACCTCTTCCAGCTTTTTCCATTCCCGGTCAATTATGAGCCCACCGGTTTTTGCCGTAAAGCCCGGCATAAAGTTTACCTTCTGAACTTTTGCACTTCTTGTAAGGCTTTGTAAACAGTGAAAATCTTCTGCATATTTTTCTGCAGTAAGATAATCTATCATTATAATATGTACAGTTCTTTTTAATTTTTTTTGAAAAAGGATATCTTCAAGCCAGTCAGGCCTTCCGCATTGAAAAGTTTCCAGAATGATTTCCAGCTTTTCGCCGTCCTTTTCCAGAAACTTTTTACTGCAAAAATCAGCTGCTTCCCACCTGTAAACATCAATTCCATCTACCGCCTGAAAGTCTTTATTTACATCTACCTTGGGCCAGATTTTATTAAAGGAAGATAAATCATCAACTATAAGGTGAAGTTTTAAATCAGGATAGTCCAGAAATAACTGGCGGCACATACGCCATACAACGCCAATGTCACCAAAATTATCTACAACCTTGCACAGTACACTTATATTCATTTAATTTACTTTAGAATATAATTCGCTGATTTCGTTTCGCCATTCAGGCTTTTGTTCCCGGTCTTCCCATTCTATTATTTTTTTGATTGTAAAATTTCTCTGATCGCGTGGATTTTCAAAATATAAGACGCCAAAACGTCCCTGTCCAATGTAGGCAATTTTTTCGTTTTCGCCAAGTTTTTCGTCTTTTGAAACTTCGCCTAAAGCACATTCAAAATGAACAGGAGAACCTGAAGCCTTGTCATGCATGGAAGAAGCAATATCAGTTATTGGCTGACCGCATTTTGGACAGATAATTTGTCTGGCTTTTATTTCTTCAATTGCCTTTATTTTTTCTTTTTCAGTATCTTCGTTAATATAATTTGTAGGTTTAAATTGCAAACCCTTTGGTTTGTTATCTGCAGAATTCTGTTTGTTCTGCTGATTTTTCCAATTATTACGTTTTCTATTACGATGCATACTAACTCCTTGCAGGAATTAGTCCCGCAATTTCAATTCTTCAGGATTCTCAACAAGTTTTGTACTAATTACATGGGCAATTCTTAAAATTGCATTATTGAGATATTCTTCGCTATGTATTTTTTTACGCAATTCTAAAATGCGTGGAGGTAAATCCTCAACTTCAGTTTTTTCAAGTACTAAAGTTGCTACCTCATTTGATGTAAAACCAGAAATCATAAAGGCTCCCACTAAACTTAAGTGACTTCATCATTATTCTGAAAAAGCATTTTCGATATGATATACAGATGGTAAATTCTGCATATCCATAATAATCACATCAAAACGAATGTAACTATTACTATATTCTCGATGATTTAACAAAAAACGTTTAGCAGTTTTTATAATTCTCTTTTGTTTCTGGTAATTTAACACCCTTGTAAGCATATCAATTGTGGCATGAGGCATAGTTTTTACCTCAACAAAGACCAGAACTGAATCCTTACTGACTATTATATCAATTTCTCCACCTTTTGTTCTATAATTTTGCTCAATTATTGTGTATCCCTTTGAAATAAGAAAATTACAGGCCCGAATCTCACCATTATTCCCTATCAGTTTAGAATCCAATTCAGTCTCCTTCTTTCAGAATAAAGGCAAAAATAACCGCCAGAGCTTCCCAGGCCTCTTCCATTACAAGTTCCCCTTCCTGACAAAAAGACAGAAGGTTTATAAGTTCGGTATCTTCTTTTATATATATCTCATTTTCTTTTGCAAGTTCAATTATTCTTTCTGCGGCAGGTCCATTACCTTTTGCAGTCACCACAGGAGCAGTAAAACCTTCAGGATATTTTAATGCAATCGCCTTTTTTTCCATTAAACTTCCCCCGAAAAAGTATAAAGCTCTTCAAAATCGCTGCCACTTACTTCAAACATATCTTTCTGACACCAGGAAACTTCTACATTTTTTCCAGCCTTAGTAAAAAGCGAGCTGATTTTTTTCTCAAGTTCACTTACAGAAGAAGCTTCATTCTCTATATAAAACTTCACTTTTTCCATTCTGGAATTCTTATAGTTTATATAAAAATAATATTCTTTACCCCTGTAATTACAGTTAAAATTCAGTTTTTCAATTTTTTCTGCACTGTTTAAAAAGATTTTTATACAGCCTTTTCCATAAAGCTCCCGGCTTTTATAGTTTATAAGTTCAAAAGGATAAAAAAGCCAGCCCTGTTGTATAGAATTATTTCTTTTTAAAAGTTCAAAAGCTTCTTTTCCGCCTCTTTGACCATTCCTGCCGCGGTCACTTTCCGCTTCAAAAGAGCCGTCAAGATAAGAAAGCAGCTCCAGAAGTTCATCTTCGCCCACTTCCATCTTTTTTTTGTAAAGGATCATTAAAAGCTGTAAGGCTGATTTTTCTTTTCCTTTAAATTTCAAAGCAAGGTTGTAAAACTTTTTTAGAGAAAAAGCGTCCATTTTAAGCTCAAGCTGATACATCTGCTTTATAAGATTTAAGGAAAGATTGTTTTGAGGAAGACCTGAGGCAGAAAGAAGACCTGCAATTTCTTTATTTGGTAAAGAAGTTAAGGCCCTTTGTAAAAGATTTTCTTTATTTAAGGAGATGATGATTTCGAGTTTTCCGTTATTAATGTTGACTTTTGCCGGGAAGGAAGAGCCGACCTGCAAAGGCCTTTTTGAATTTAATGTGATTTTTGCTCCGGAAAGCATAGCTTCGTATTTTCCCTGCCCCTTATCTGCTGTTACCCTTACAAAAACACTATCTCCCTGGGAAAGAACTTTTGATGAGGAGATTTTATTTAAGGGTAAAGTTTGATTAATTGAAGCAGTATTCACAAAAGTAATTTTAACATAAAAAAAGCCCCTGGTAAAATTTTTCAATCTTACAGGGGCCTTATAGTCAAAAACTAAATTAATTAGTTCTGAGCATTTTCAGCAGCAGCTTTAGCTTCAGCAGCAGCAGCGGCAGCAGCATTTCTTGCTTCAAGAGCTGCATTAACTTTTGCTCCAACCAAAGTCTTAACTTTTGCGTCTTTACCAATCTTATCTCTTAAGTAGTAAAGTTTAGCGCGGCGTACTTTACCAGGGCGAACAACTTCTACCTTCTGGATACGTGGGCTGTTATAAGGGAATACACGTTCTACACCTACACCGTAAGAAATCTTACGTACAGTAAAAGTCTGGCGTGCACCTGCATTTTTCTTGCAGAGTACGATTCCTTCGTATACCTGAATACGTTCAGTTTTTCCTTCAACAATTTTGAAGAATACTTTTACAGTATCACCAACATTAAAATCCTGAGCACCAGGACGTTTTTGTGTTTCTTCAATAGTTTTAATAAGATCCATATTGATCTCCTATTATCAGACAAGCTGATATTATTTTTTTGTACAAGTAATTTCCTCAATCATACTTTCGGCTTCTTTTGAAAGCTGTCCTTTTAATCTTGCAAGGCTGATTAAATCAGGTCTGTTGGCAAGAGTTTTTTCAAGCCGCTTTCTAAGCCTCCACTTTCGGATCTCCTCATGATTTCCACTCAATAAAATTGGAGGAACCTTCATACCCTTCCAGTCTTCCGGATGAGTATACTGAGGATACTCTAAAAGCCCGTCACAGTAACTTTCTTCTTCCAATGATTCATGTGAAATTACACCATCTACCAGACGGTAAACAGTATCAATTACAACAGTTGCTGCTACTTCTCCTGAAGACATAACATAATCTCCAATAGAAATTTCTGCATCAACATAAGAATCAATAATTCTCTGGTCTATACCTTCGTAACGACCACAGATAAAAACAAGTTCGTCCTTATGACTTAATTCTTCGGCAACTTTTTGTGTAAGTGTTTTTCCGCTTGGAGTAACGTATATTACGTACTTTTTGCGGGCATTTACAGAATCAAGTGCCTTTGAAAGTGGTTCAGGTTTCATTAATTGACCAGCTCCACCTCCATACGTTCCGTCATCACAGGTATGGTGTTTATCATTCGCAAAGTCTCTGATGTTCACCAAATCGTAAGCAATAATTTCCTTTTCTACCGCTTTGGCCATGATTGAGTTTTCAAAAAAAGCCCTAACGATATCTGGAAATAAGGTCAGCACAGTAAATTTCACAGGAATTACTCCAGAATCCAGAGGTGCATCAATTGCACCGTACCATTCTTAATATCTACCTTACCAATAAATTCTTTATTAAAAGGTACAAGAACTTTTCGGTCACAACTATCGGAGAGAGAAACTTCTAACAAGTAACCTGCTCCGCCTTCCAATACGTC
Organism: Treponema sp.; assembly: GCA_016286535.1. Classification (GTDB taxonomy): domain Bacteria; phylum Spirochaetota; class Spirochaetia; order Treponematales; family Treponemataceae; genus Treponema_D. Next base: position 119,931 of record JAEESZ010000001.1, read on the forward strand.
TGTAATTTTACCCAGTACACGACTTTCGCCTTTACCAGGTGCAATCAACGTTGCCGGATCGTTATTCCCATCATAAATCAGGGAACAATTTCGTAAATCTTCAATATACCATTCGTCTTTTTTCAAAGGCTTACAGTATTTTCTTGGTACCAGAATTTCAAACCGGTTATATTTTAATATTTCCGTGTCTGAATTAATACCTTCAAACTTAACATAAGCAATATTATTTCCAAGAGAAACCGATTCAACCTTTATTTCTCTTTTAATATCACCCTGTTGTAAAGTAACTTCCTTTAAGTCCAGCAGATGTTCGTAATAACCAGAAGTACTCTCTACCTTACATTCACCCGAAAAACCATGGGTTCCACGAATGACGCCAACTACTAATTGTGCTTTTTCCATCAGCTGACCTTAGTTATCAAGGATATCAAGGCTGTAATGTTTACCATCTTTTACAGCTGATGCACTTAAAACAGTTCGCATAGCTTTTGCAATACGACCATATTTACCAATAACTTTACCAATGTCGTTATCGGCAACTTTAAGTTGAAGCACCATTCCACGTTCGCCTTCAGTTTCGTTTACAGATACAGCAGACGGATCATCGACCAATGATTTTGCGATGTATTCAATCAGGTCTTTTTCCATTGATTAGCTCCTCTGTAAATTATTTTGCCTGAGTTGCAGACTGAACGTTCATCAACTTCTTAACGATGTCAGTAGGCTGTGCACCAACACCAATCCAGTACTTAGCTCTGTCAAGATCGATTGAAACCTGTTTACCTTCAGCAGCGATTGGCTGATAGGTTCCGATTTCTTCGATACAAGCACCGTCACGTGGTTTGCGTGAGTCTTGAACAACTACACGATAGCAAGGACGTTTCTGAGTACCAAATCTCTTAAGTCTGATTTTGACCATTTATTCCTCCATGGCACTGTTTCCAGCACCAAATTTTCATTTTTGGACACAATAAGTTCTATTGTGAATATAGACTAATATATTATAGAAAAACCTTATTTTATTCAATATAAAAAGCTATTTATTGAATCTTGAAAGGAAAGATTTTGTTCTTTCTTCTACAGGATTATTAATAACATCGCAAGGTTTACCCTGCTCTACAATTACACCCTGGTCCATAAAAATGATATGTGTTGAAATATCTCTGGCAAATGCCATTTCATGAGTTACAACAACCATTGTCATTTTTTCATCTGCAAGTTCTTTTATAACGCTTAAAATCTCTCCGGTTAATTCAGGATCAAGGGCCGAAGTTGGTTCATCAAAAAGAAGAACTTCCGGCTTTAAGGCAAGGGATCTGGCAATTGAAACCCTCTGCTGCTGACCGCCACTTAATTCACAGGGATAATTATTTGCTTTATGTTCAAGCCCCATTCTTTTTAATAAAGGCAGGGCATCATTTACAGCTTCTTCCTTAGATTTTTTTAAAACCCTTATCTGAGGTTCTACAACATTCTGCAATACAGAATAATGAGGAAAAAGATTAAAGTTTTGAAAAACAAGTCCGGTTTTTAAGGTAATCTGCTGGAGTTCTTTTTTAGGAGAATAAAGTCCGTCTTTTACAAGAGTCTTTCCACAGATTTCTATTGTACCACCTGAAACACTTTCCAGCTGTGAAATACATCTTAAAATTGTAGATTTTCCAGAACCGCTTGGTCCAATTATTCCAAGAACTTCACCTTTTTCTACATTAAAAGAAATATCTTTTAATACCTGTACGCCATCATTAAATGTTTTCTGTAAATTTTTTACCGAGATTATATTTGTCATAATTATTTATAATATGATAGTTTCTTTTCCAAAGTTGTAAAAACAAAGGAAACCAGCCAGTTCATAACAAAATAGAAGATTCCTGCAATCAGAAGAGGTGTAAAAGAAACCATTCTGTTAGATGAACTTTTTGCAAAATACATAAGTTCCTGAACACTTAAAATTGTTACTAAAGAGGTATCTTTTACCAGGGTTATAACTTCATTACCCATGGCAGGTACAATTCTTTTTATAACCTGTGGCAGAATGATTCTGAAAAAAGTCTGCACTTTAGTATAGCCAAGAACTTTTGCTGCTTCATACTGACCTACCGGAATGGAATTAATTCCTCCCCTGTAGATTTCTGCAAAATAAGCAGCATAATTTATAGAAAAAGCTACAATTGCAGCCAGGAAAGATGACCAGTTTAAGGTTGACTTAAAGCAGTTTACAGCTATCAGCTTTGGAACAAAATATACAATTAAAAGCTGCAGCATCAATGGAGTACCCCTTATAATTAAAAGAAAAACGTTGGTAACTCCCGATAAGATTTTTGAACGGGACATTCTTCCCATTGCAACAAAGAGTGCAAGAGGAATAGAAAATAAAAGAGTAAGAAAAAATATGCTTAGAGTTGTAATAGAGCCATTCAACATTGAATGTAACATATTTAAATAATTACTTACATTTTTAGGGCTGCTATTAAAAATTTTAACAAAAAAATCAATCAAAATAAAATCCAAAAAAAAGAGCTGCCGTATAGAAAGGCAGCCCTCTTATAATTTAATTATTTTCCAATTACAGAAATATCAGAACCGAACCATTTTAAAGAAATCTGTGCAACTGTACCGTCAGCAGACATTTCTTCAAGAGTCTTCTGTACATCATCGCGGAGTTTTGCACCTTTTTCATCTTTTCTAAAGCCGATTCCGTAAGCTTCTTTAGCAAGAGCTTCGTTTACAACTTTAAGGTTCTTTTTACCAGTTGCAATAGTATAGTTTGCAACAACAGAATCCATTACAACAGCATCAACACCACCAACTTCAAGGTCTGTTAATGCAGTAAGATTTTCTTCATAGAATACAAGTTTACCTAAAGAAGCTGCAAAATCTGCATTGTCATTAATTGCATCTTCTGCGCTTGAACCAGACTGGCAGCCAACAATTTTTCCTGCTGCATCTTTTAAACTTTCAATTCCACTGTCAGCACGTACAACAAGTACCTGATCATTATTTAAGTATGGCTTTGTAAAAGACATAGCATTAAGACGTTCTTCTGTAATAGTAAATCCGTTCCAGATACAGTCAATACTACCAGAAGAAAGTTCCATTTCTTTAGCTTCCCAGTTGATTGGTTTAGCAACAAATTCCAGATTAAGACGTTTTGCAACTTCTTTTGCAAGGTCAATATCATAACCTGTAATTTCACCATCAGCTTCGGTATAACCCATTGGTGGGAAAGATGCATCTAATCCAAGAACAAATTTTCCTTCATTAGAAGCCTTTTTACAGCCAGCAAAACTTAAAACTGTAAGGAGTGCTGCAATACTTAATAATGTTTTTTTCATTTTTTACCTCGAAACATTTATTTAGAATTATTTTTTATAAAATCTGATAATTCACTTATTTGTTTTTCAACCTGCTGAACTGAAGGACCACCGGTTGTATTTCTCTGTTCAACACAGGCTTTTACGCTGATAAAATCATAAATATCCTGATCAATTAAAGGAGAACATTCCTTCCAATCTTCTATCTTCAATTCTTCAAGTTCACAATTTCTTTCAATTGCAATTCTGACAGCCCTGGCACTAACACCGTGAGCGGTTCTAAAAGGCAGCCCCTTTCTTACAAGGTAGTCAGCAACATCGGTCGCATTAAGATAACCGCCCTTACAGCCCTGGCTCATTTTTTCTGTATTCCATTTTGCAGTAGAAATCATATATGTAAATACTTTTACGCATGATAAAACTGTATCGTATGCTTGGAACAAAGGTTCCTTATCTTCCTGCATATCTCTGTCGTAAGAAAGAGGAAGAGCCTTCATCATTGTAAAGAGGGCAAATTGATTTCCATACACTTTTCCGGTTCTACCGCGAATTAATTCTGCAAAGTCAGGATTTTTTTTCTGTGGCATGATTGATGAACCTGTTGACCATTTTTCGCTAAGGTCCACAAAACCGAATTCTGTTGTTGCCCAGTATACAATTTCTTCACAAAAACGGCTTAAGTGCATTTGAAGAATACTAAAATCAGAAGAGAACTCAAGACAATAGTCTCTGTCTGAAACTGTGTCCAAAGAGTTTAAAGTTACACAGTCAAAGCCGAGCAGTTTTGCTTCGTATTCCCTGTCTAATGGTAAGGTGGAACCTGCAAGAGCACAGGCACCTATAGGTGAAATATTTATTCTTTTTAAGCTGTCTTCCAGTCTTTCGAAGTCTCTTTTAAGCATCCAGGCCCAGGCCAGAAGATGATGAGCCAGAGTTACAGGCTGGGCATGCTGCATATGAGTAAAGCCAGGAATAAAAGACAATTTATGTTCTTTTGCAATATCAACAAGAGCCTGAATGAGTTTTAAAATATTATCCTGTAATAAAGGAATTGCATGACGTAAGTAAAGTCTTTCATCTAAAGCAATCTGATCATTTCGGCTTCGGCCGGTATGAACTTTTTTACCTGCTTCGCCAATTCTATCTGTAAGGGTTGCTTCAATAAAAGAATGAATATCTTCTGCAGAATAATCTATTTTTAAGTTTCCGCTTTCAAGGTCTTTTTTTATACTTTTTAAGCCTTCTACAATTTCTTGGGCTTCTTTATCTGAAATGATTTTTGAATGGGCAAGCATTGTGGCGTGGGCAATACTTCCTTCAATATCATCAAAAGCCATTCTTTCGTCTACAAAAATAGAAGTTTCAAATGCAACTGCTTCTGCATCCGGACCTTCCTTAAATCTTCCATGCCATAAAGCAGCATGGTTATCCTGTGTAATTGTTCCGTGTTGACTCATATATTTAAAATTATATTAAATTTTGCAATATGTGTAAATTAGATAAAAAAAACAAAAAAAAAGACTGCACTCCGGAATCATCTTCCTGAAGTACAGTCCTTTATTAAAAGTTATGATTTATATAACTTAGCGGTTACATTCATCAACAAGAGCCTGCCACTGGTTTTTAGCACCTTCCCAAGCTTCTGCTGGTGTCATATATCCACCTGTAATACCCCAAATCATATCTCCCTGGCTTAAACCAGAAATAAGTGTATCGAAACGTGGGTTAGCTGTTTTAGCCATTAATTCAAGTGTTTCATCTACAGCACGTGAATCACGGAATCCAGCGTAGTAACCTTCTTTCCAAGAATCTGGTTCATCATATCCTGGAACATCTTCGAGCCAGAGGTCAACTGCTTTAGCAATTTTTTCTGCACGTTTGTCATCATAGCAAGATGGGATTACACACATGTTTGTATCGTGAATAGTCTTGTATACACCGTCTCCATGAGGTCCCAGTGGGAAACATACGAATCCCCAGTCGTCTGCCATCTGAGCAAAACGTCCACCTGGCTGTGCATTGTATTCCTGGTCAGCTAAGAATGCTGTTTCACCATTAATGAATGCTGTGTAGAAGTAATCCCAGTTAGCACCTTCTGCCTGTGGTAACTGATAGTTCTGCCACATTTTCTGGATCCAGTTCCATGCTTCCATAGAGTTTTCTGAACCTGCATCGAGATAATATTTTCCGCTTGAATCACGTTTTACAATTCCGCCACCGTTTGAATCGAGTGCTGAATATGTAAATTCTGTGTTGAATGAAGACATAGCATACTGATCGATTACACCATCGTTATCTGTATCGCGTGTCATTTTCTTACACATTTCTTCGAAAACAGCCCATGTCCATTTTCCAGATTTCTGAAGATCATATGGAAGATCTGGATCATATCCGTTTTCTTCAAGAATTCTCTTGTTAAAGAACATACCGTTCTTTGGTTCTGGTTTTCCCCAGTTGAATGCATAGAATGAGTCGCCTTTAGCGAGTTTCATTACAGCACCCTGATCATATTTTGCAGCGTTATGGTAATCTACAGATTTGATTTTTGACAAATCGTAGAATAAGTTAGCTTTTACACCTGTAACAGCTGAACGTCCATCAATAATAAATACGTAGTTTTCTTCACCGCCAGTGATACAGAAGTTTGTTACAAACTGTGGGTTTGAACCCCATCCAGAAACTGCTTTCTGAACAACGTTTACATTGTAAACATCATTTGTAAACTGTCTCCATGTAGCCAAATCTTCCTGCTGTTTTGAGTTTGGAGCAGCGTCAGGATTTGTCCACCAGTCACCTACGATTACGTCCATTTTTTTGAAGTTGAAAACTTTACCTGATTCATCTGTTTGAATTGTAACAGCCTCATATTCAGGATTTTCTTCGACCATAGTTGCCAAGGCTTTTTCTGCTTTAGCTTTTGATCCGCCACCACCACAAGATACAACTGTCATAGAAAGAAGAACAGCTGACATTGCGAGTAATGAACCAGCAATTTTTTTCATAAAAATACTCCTTAATTTTTTATATATCTACTTTTAATTATATCACCAATAAAATAAAAGACAATTTTTTTTTAGGAGATTTCTTCTATTAAGCAAAATCCCCTAAAAAATTGTTACATCTTAACACCAGTAGAAGCAAGACTTTCAACAAAGAGTCTCTGGCAGAAGAGGTAGAGGATAATTAAAGGAATTATCATCAAAAGAATACCAGTAGAAAGAATTGCATTTGAATATCCTACAGATGCCATGGCACTTGCACCATATAAACCGCTTAAATAGGTTCCTAAACGTTCTGTTAATCCCGAAATCTGTGTAGAGAGGAGTTTGATTTTTCCTAAGAAAAGGTCTGTATAGAAAGAATCTGTCCACTGCCATACAAAAGAGAAAAGGAAACAAGAAGTTAAGATTGGTTTTGCACCAGGAATCATAATCTTAAAGAAAGTTGCGAATGGTCCGCAGCCGTCTACATAAGCAGCCTCTTCCAGTTCGAATGGGAAGCCCATAAAGAACTGACGGATCATAAAGATGTAAAGACCATTTTTAAGTCCCATACAGCCAAGACACATCAAAAGATATGGCACCATAGAAGAACTTAAATTAAGCTTCAATCCAAGCAGATTAAAATAGCGGAAGTGAAGGAACAAAGAGGTAGAAATTGTCTGTGGAGGAATAACGATGATTAAGATTACACAGAAGAACCAGAATCTTTTTAAAGGGAACTGGAATCTTGAAAAACCGTATCCTACAAGAGAACAAACAAAAACTTCAATTACAGAAACTAAGGCAGAAACCCAGATTGTATTGAAGAGAGAAAGCTTATATTCCATCAATAAGTTTGTAATTCGCCAGTTACTTACAGAAAAGTGCTTTGGAACCAGAATAATTGTAGTATCATAAAGGTCTTTTTCAGCCATAAAACTGATTGCAATTTTATTTAAGATTGGCTGAATAATCATAAAGCACATTCCAAACAATAGAATTAATCTAAAGATAGAAATTGCATATTTTTTAGAAGTTTCTTTTAATAAAACTCCGCCAGATGCTTCATTACGTTCCCAGAAAGAACGTTTTTCTACAACTGCTGCTGTTGGTTTTTTATTTTTAGTCATAGTTGTATACCACCTTAGAAATAATTAGCGAACTTAAGCCTATTAACAACATACAAACAACAAAGTAAATCCAGGCAAGTGCAGAAGAGTAACCATAATTCAACTGAATTACCATCTGATTATTGATTTTTTCCATAATCTTGTTATCGGTCTTCATAAAGAAGTCAACGATTGTGTAAATCCAGCAAACAAGCATTAAAGGGCTTACCATTGGAACTGTAATTTTCCAAAGGCTTTCCCATGCTGTACAACCTTCCATATCGGCAGCTTCATACATACTTGGAGATATGTTCTGTAAACCAGAAAGGAAGATAATAATCTGAATACCAGATGCCATTGCAACTTCGTAAATAGAATCGATTACTTCAAACAAGGTTTTGAAAATCTTTCCACTAGGACCATTTACACCACCGGCATTTGAAAGAAGAATATCTTCCAGAACCTGGGTAATTGAGTTAGAGTTTCCTGCTTCTTCAATTGTAGCCTTTAACTGCTGCATTAAAGTATTGTTGTATTCAAGTCCAACAAGTACACCAGAAGAAAGAATTACAGTAAGGAAGAAGATAGAACGAGCAAGAGCCCTACCCTTAAACTTCTGATTTAAGATTAAGGCAACGAAGAAACTGAATACAATTGTAGCCAGAGATCTTACGAACATCTGGATAATAGCCTCAGTTAACATTCGGTTGAACTCAGGGTCAATTCTAAAAGCACGATTATAGTTTGCAAAATTATTCCAGTTTAACTTGAAGCCGGAATTAGAAATTACAACCTCGCAGAAACTCATTCTTAATGATTCAAACATAGGTTTAACCATAAAGAAGAGGAATCCCAAAATAAATGGTAATATAAAAATATATCCGTATAATGCACGTCTTTTTGTAAGACCTACATTTTTAGATTTTTTAGGTAACTTAAGTTTAGGCATTCTATTTTACCTCCTGCACTACTTTGTAATCGCGAGCAGGAATTACAAGTCCTGAATCTGTTACAAAATCAACATAACCAAAGTTTACAAAAACTTTATAACCGTTATCAAAGCTTGTTGCAGTTACAGATTCATTAACATAAGTATGATCAGTAATACAACTGTTTGCTACAGGTCCAATTTCCTTATTATAGCGGCTATAAATCTGATTAATCTGTTCCTTCCAGGTGTCAAAACAAGCAGCATAGTATTCTGTGTAGTTTGTTTCCTGAAGTTTCATTTCAGATTCGTTCATAACTGTAAAGAAGAGGCCTGCACCTGTTTCTGCAGATTCAAGTACAATCTGATTCTTTTCATAACCAAGGTTTACAGCAGAACCTGAATAGTTTTTATATCCGTGTAAAGCTATCTGATAGAATGGAACGGTAAGGTCAATAATTGAATAAGAGTTTCCATGGAAATCCATGTTTGTAATAAAGTCTACATTATTCAAGGCATAGTCATTACCTGAATTAATCATAATCTTAAGACCCTTATCTTTTGCATCCTTCATTTTTTCGATCTGCATATTCTTAGATGCACTTCTGCTTACAGGTCTGTCATCATTATAATCTGCACTTAAGATACTTCCGTTATCTCTGTAAGAAATACCGTCAAGGCCATATTTCAGGGCAGTTTTAGTAAATAAATCTGCTGATTTAGCACTTACATAAGGATTAAGGTAGAAATATGAATCCTGAGTATGAAGTTTTCCGTACCATACAGGAGAGTATTTGTTTAATTCACAAACTTCAGAACTTACAAATCTTGCCGGTGTACTGTAGCGGTTGAAGCCGTCAAATATTCCGGAACGGTAAGCAAACTGCATTGAACCGTCAAGATAGATATTTGCAGATAAATCTTTTGTCTTTTCAATTAATTTATTAAAGCCTTTTTTACCACCAAGAGTATCGATAAGCTTGAACTTATTAAAGATTTTCTGGCTGATACCGCCATTAAAGAAACCTGAAAGTTTGTAATTTACATTCTTAAAGCCTAATTCTTCTACCTGATTGATAATATCTGCAGCCTGATCATAAGTTGTAAGCTGATAAGGTTTAGTCTTTGGCATACCTGCTACCTGCTGAACTTTATCAACTGCACCAATGATTTCGATTGCTAAAGGAGAAGATTCATTATTAAGCTTTTTCTGATCTGCAAATAATACTTTCTGATATTCTTTAGCCATATCAACATAAGAATTAGAATTAATGAAAGAATATACCTGGGTAATAGATTCACCCTTAGGAAGATTTGCTTCATAAGCGTACTGAGCAGAAGTATTTCTTGAAGAAACTTCATACTGTTCACCGTGAATCATCTTATAATCTGCACGAATGTAGTTATAATTTCCTAATTTACCGGCAATTTCTGCTGTAATACCTGCATATTCAGCACCGTTTTTAATAACTGTTATGAATGATGATTCTTCAAAAGCTTCTCCAAATACAGGATAAGCAATCTTTGTTTCTGTAATAACAGCCTTACGGTCTATACCGTAATCCCAGCCGTAAAGATCAGCATAATAGCCGTTCTGTTTTGTTTTACCGTTATTAAAGTAAATTAAACTTCCGCCCCCCTCTGGAACAAGCATAAAGCCGTTTTCGCCTTCAGTTGAAGCTCCAAAGTAAGGAAGTACAGAAAGCTGTATTATAGGATAAGCATGTTTATAAGCAATTTCGTCAAATGGAACATCTACAAGAAGTTTATTGCCGTCAAGTTTGTATACAATAGAAATATTGAAAGCAGGAACTTCTTTTTCATTCTTTTCTTTATAGATTTCCTTATATTTTGCATAATCTTCATTTGTAAATCCGATTCTGTCAAAAATATCTTCACAACTTTCCTTTAAGTAGTTATTTAATGGATCAAATACCAGATAGAGCTTATTTTTCTCTAAGTCCGGATATTTTTCCAGCATTTCTGCCTTGTTATCAGCAAGTTTTTTTACATCAACAAGTTTGTAACAGCGTTTTGTAATTACGTTCTGTTCATCTTTTGTCATTTTTGAAAGGAATACTTTCATATCCGGTTCATAAATTGCCAGAGGATATCTGTAAACTCTTTCAATCTGACCGATTGTGTAATTAACTGTTACAGAATCAGCTGTTTTTTCAATAGAATAAAAGTCCTTATCTACTGAATAAGTCTTTGTATCATAAATATTATCTACACCGTTTTCTGTAGAATATTTAATAAGAAGACTTGAGTTCATGTAGTTCTTTTCTTTGGCAAGAGCAATAGGATCATTTTCTGCACCAGCTGGTGAAGATGACCATACTCTTCCTGTGTCTTTCTGTGTAACAGTAAAGTTTGTAGTAAGAGGATCAAGTACAAACTTTAATTTGCTGTTTTCAAGAACATAATCAGAAACATTTTCCTTGTCTTCTTCAAAGTTATAGAATGCAAAAGGAAGATCTTTTACATTAGAAACATCTATAAGTCTAAGAACAATGTAAGTTGCAAATGCAATAAAAGCAGCTAAGAAACCAATTGCAATCCAGTTACCAACAGTTGGTTTATGGAATTCGAAGGTTTTTGTCTTCATTGGTTTTGGACGGCCAATATAACCTTCAGGCATTTTTGATTTTTTTGGAGTTTTAGGTGCTTTTTCTTTCTTTATTTTTTCTTTCTTTTCCATATCAATCACCTATCAGTTTAATCTGAACATAATTTCTCGACCAAGAGAAACGAAATATGCAACACCCTGAGAAATCATACTGAAGAACAATAGCATAATAAAAATAAATACTAACATTCCAAAAATTGTGATTACTGTAAACAAAAGTGTTTTTGCAAATCCGTATTGATGAATCATCATCATGGCCATAAAGATTAACATTGCACACCATAACAATGAAATTGAATCAAATACTGAATAGAAGGTACCTTCATCTCTTGTAATAAAAAGACTTACAATGATTAATGGAATCTGAATAAGTGGATAAGGAGTAAGAGCATAAGCTGTTCCCTTATAAACATCACCTAAATGACCTTTTCCATCAAAAAGTGTTGTACAAGCCCAGTTACAAATACAGAAAATTGACAATGGAAGAAGAATTGTAGCAATTTCCATGAAGATATTTACTTTTTCCCAGTTTACATTATTAAAAAGGAAACTGGTAAAGTGCAACTTCCAGATGTGGGTAAGAAGAGTAAGTAAAACGATGAAGTTTGCAGCTGAATATGAACCTCTCTTAGCGTGAATTAAATCCCACATACCATCTGCCGGATGAAAAATTACGTAAAGAGAATATTTTAATGTTTTACCAAAATGGATGTATGTTTCTTTTTGGCTTAGTTTACTTAATTTTTTAGTTAGATAACTCATAATGATCTAAGCTCCTGTTTGAATGCCTTAACCTTCTTATGAATGAAAGGCACAAGAATAAGAACTACAACAATTACTAAAACCCACCAGAGATTTGCTTCAATCCAGTCCTTGCGGTAGTACTGGAAGGCTTTAGAATAATTCTTTTTATCGCGTTTTAATTTGAAATAGCGGATTGCATCTTCATATTTTTCCTGGCGGAAGCAGGCTTTTCCAAGACCAATGTAAGCCAGATCATAGTTTCCGTTCTGTTTAAGAACTTCGCCCCAGATTTCTGCAGATTCATCGTATCTGCCCTGAGCATACATTTCAGTTGCATCATAAATTAAATCGCCGTAAGAAGTTGGAGTAAATACAGTAATAGAAGCATTCTGAGAATCAAGAACAAAAAGATCACGACCAATATGTTCTATTGCAGAAGGAGCACGGAAATAACCGTCGATATTACCTCTGTTACCGAAGGCAAACAAAAGCAGGCCCTGATTATTATAGGCAAAAAGGCGGCCGCGTGATTCATCTACAGCAATGTAAACTTCGTTTTCTAAAACTGTAATATCTGTAAAGTGTGAAGGCTCTTTAATACCAGCAGCGTTATCCCACTGTAAATCGCCGATTGGAGGATAATCTCCGTTCTTTACAAGAATATCATTTCCAAGAGCATTAAGACGTCTGATTGGTTTTGCTACGTCAGATTTAAGGTCCCACTGCTCGAAAGTTTTTGTAACGGCATAAAGGAAGCCTTCGTGATCCATGTAAACATTTGAATATTCTGTAGGAACAAAAGATTCCATCTGTTCTCGCTGAGCACGGGTAGCAAACTTTTTCCATAAATAGTCAGTCCAGTCAAACTTTACGTTTGAAGCTCCAAAGAAGCCCTGGAAAGTTCCGTCGTATTCGTACTTAATAAAACCTTTGTTTACGTTCTTTGCAAGAACATAAGCACGGCCTTTTGAATCTGCAACAACCTTCTGAGGATAGAAAACCTTTCCTTTTTCGTAGGTTGGATCATCAGGTTCAACAAAAGAAAGAAGATAATTCCAGTCTTTATCGCATTTTACAACACGTCCGTTATTTGTATCTGCTACAAAGATTGAGCCGTCTTCTTTGTTTACAAAAACATCAGAAGGGCCGCTGAAGGTTTCAATTACCTGACCATTTGAATTAAAACTTGTAATTACTTTGCTTAAAGTAAGTACTTTATTATCTGAATATACTAATTCAACAATACGATCATTATCTGTATCTGCAAGGTAAACTTTGTTACCGATGCAGAAAAGACTCTGTGGAGTTCCAAGAGGTTTATCAAGTTTTAAGTCATCTGCGTAAAGAACATGAGAAACCCTGTAAACATCTGGTGATTTTTCTACTTCACCCCAATAATCGTAAATATAAGCATCAGCTTTTGCAAAAAGTCCTGCACAGAAAGTGAAAAGACTTGCTACTGTAAATAATATTTTTCGTCTATTCATACTGTTAGTCCTTAAGTCCCGAAGTAGCCATTGTTTCAAGAATCTGGCTCTGAGAGAAGATGAAGAAGATAATTGGTACAGAAATGGTAATAACAGTTACTGCCATTGCCTGTCCTGTACGAACAATTCCACCTGCCTGAATCTGCTGTAAAGCATAAGCAAGCATTTTTTTGTTTTCTGAATAAATTACACTTGAAGCCTTGTTGTTCCATAATCCCTGTACAGAGAAAATAGAAATTGTAAGCCAGGCTGGTCTTACGTTTGGCATTACAAGTTTCCAGAAAATTGTAAATTCGTGGGCACCGTCAATCTTTGCAGCTTCAATTAATGACATTGGGAAGCCTTCCATGAACTGTTTCATAAGGAAGAGACCCATTGAACCACCAATTGCAGGAAGAATAAGAGCCCAGTAAGTATCAACAATGTGAAGACGGCACATAATCAGATAGTTTGGAATACCTGTTACATAACCACTGAACATAAGTGCAACTACTACTACACGGAAGAAAATGCTTCCGCCAGGAAAGTTGTATTTGGCAAGAACATAAGCTGCCATAGATGCAATGATTACATGACCAATTGTACCGGCAAGGGTAATTAATACTGTATTGTAGATATATCTTGAGAATGGAACCAGAGAAAGGCTCATTGTAACAAACAAATCAGAAAAATTTTCCAATGTAGGATTTCTTGGCAAGATATCTGGAGGGAATTTTAAAAGTTCATCCAGTGGTTTTAATGACTGACAGAGTGAGAAGAACAATGGGAAGAACATTATGATAGAACATAATCCCAGGAAGATATAGATTCCAATATCACCACCAATAGAGCGGTTTGGCTTTCGGCGGTGTTTATAATGATGAATTGTTGTGTCTTTGTACATATTTTTAGAACTCATTTTTAACCTCCTACTGACCTACTCTATTTAATAATGACTGAATAATCTTATTACAGATAATCATGGTAAGGAACAAAACAGTTGCAATTGCTGAAGCGTATCCCATTTCAAAACGTTCAAAACCGTAGTCGAACAGGTGAGTTACAATTGTTCGCGCACAGTAATCGGTTGAAGGATATCCTGCAAGCTGCATAGGAACATCACAAACGTTGAAAGCAGATGTAATTGACATTACGGCACCAAAAAGAAGCATTGGCTTCATGTTAGGAAGTGTGATGTACCACAATTCCTGCCAGCGGTTCTGAATACCGTCAATATATCCGGCTTCGTACTGTGACTGATCAATACCTTTTAAACCTGCTACGAAAGCAAGGAAGCCTGAACCCAGAGACATCCAGAGGATTACTGGAATTAAAAGCTTCATTACATTTTCTGGAGAAGTTAAGAACTGAATTGGTTCATTAACAATACCAAGTTTAATTAACCATCCGTTTGCCCAACCATAAGCATCATCACGGAAAATTAACTGGAAAACTGGTACTACGTTTGCAGAAAGTGAAGGTGCGTAGAAGAAGAATACAACTAAAGTTCTTACCCACTTTGGAAGTTCATTAATAAGCCATGCAAAAATAAATGCCATTATGTAACCAACAGGACCTGTAATGATTGCAATAAGGAAGGTATTTTTAACAGCCTTCTGGAAAACTTCGTCCTGAAGGAAGAGATTTATGTAGTTTCTTACACCAATAAATTCCGGTTTCTGTAAAATATTAAAGTTAGTAAAACTATAATATATAGAGTTGATCATTGGCAGAATATTAAATGTCAAGAACAACGCTGCATAAGGCAAAAGGAACAGATAACAGAATTTGAGAGTTTTAGCCCGTCTTACTGTATCTGTAAGCTGGAGTCGTTTTTTATTTCTATATTTAATCCAAACTTCGCTCATTTTTACTCCTCTACTCGTCTATAGGAAGGTTAAATTCCTGGCGTTTACGAGTTAACTCTTCGTTAATTTCACGTGTGTAGTCTATTAATGTTTCGCGAGGATCATTCTGCTGTGTTACAACCATACGGGTAGCATTAACAATATGGCGAGGTGTATAGTAACTTCCCGGAACTTCAGGAACTCCTATAGTCTGTTCAAGTGAATTTAACAAGATTTCAAGCTGTGCAGAACTCCATGGAAGCTGTTTCAGAGCCTCAATATTTGCTGTGGCATAACGTGCAGAAGAACCGAGTAAGGCTTCAAGTTCACGTCCAAAACGAAGCTGAGTTTCTGCAGAAACCCACCACTTCATGAATTCCCATGAATCATGCATTCTGGTTTCATTCTTCATAATTTCTTTTAAGGTTTTTTCATCAACATTTGGCATACTTGCATCAGAGAGCTTTGTAGCAAAAATTGAATCATAAGAAATGTTAGAAGAATCAGTATAAGTTACATCTGAAAGGTCAAGGCCTTTTTTAATCATCATACAGCCCACACCACCAGAAGTAGTTCTTCGGTCAATGTAAGTATTACCGTTTTCATCAACTTTTTCTGTACCAGGGAGATAAGTAAAATCCCATAATCCTCTGATTTCTGGAGCAGATACAGTTAATGTATTGTAAGTTACGTAGTTAGCAATACCAAGAGGCATTTCTGCAGAACGGAAGCGGCTCACAAAGTCAAAGTAAGAAGGAAGTCCGTAACTGTTGTACAAACTTGTATAAGTCTTGAAAGCAGCAATTGCGGCTTCAGAATCCATTGCAGATTTTGTTCCTGCAGGATTGTAAATATCACCGTCATTCTGGAATACAAGAGAATACAGGGTTGTCATATCAGGGGCCTGTAATGTTGGGTAAGGAATACCAACGTTAAGGTTGTTACCCTGTAATGTAGGAAGAATTTCAATTAATTCATCCCAGGTATCTGGAACTTCAAGATCAAGCTGCTCAAAAATATCTTTACGATAGAAAAGCAGGTTGAATGACTGAGTTTCTGGTAAAGCGTAAATACCACCATTGTATTTGTATGCTTCGTATGCACTAGGATAGAACTGTTTAAGAACTTCTTCACAATCATCAAAGCGCATTAAGTTTACGTCTGCACCACGCAAAGCGTAGTTTACAGGTTTAGAAGTATCTGTAGAAATTACTACATCAGGACCATTACCTGCTACAACGGCATTTAACAAAGATGAAATATCAATAAGTTTTACGTTTACGTTGATTCCGGTTTTTACTGTAAAGGAATCATCAATCATATTCTTTAAGATCTGGCTCTGGTCACGTCCACCTGTTACAATCCAGGCCTGAATTAAATGACCTTCGTCATCTTTGTCATAAACGTTACCAAGATTGGTTGAATCTACAAAGAAAGAAGTAAAGAATGATACAATTTCATGTTTAGCATTCTTAAAGAAATTTGATTTTTTAGGCTTAATTTTGTCACCAGCTGCCTGGATAACAAGATAATCTATATCAAGCTTTGACTCTGTCATAGCAAGCATTGATGTACCTAAAGCTGTAATATTATCTTTAAAGTTACTGAAAGTCTTTGTAATTTTTTCAGGGCGGGCATAGAACTGTTCAAGCTGAACGGCAATTTTTTCTGCCATTGCAATGTTTTCTGATTTACCGCCGGCAATTCTAATATAATCATCAACAAGTTTATACAGACGTTTACTTTCAACGTTCATTGCTTCAACCTGTTCAGGATATACCTTGTCAATTTCGTAATCGCGGAACTGATCAGGATAAGTACCTGTTAATACAAGAATTGTACGATAAATGATATTCATTCTGTAAATACTATCCTGAAGACCACTGATTACAGTACCAAGCTGACCAAGAGATACTTCAAGGCGGATATCATGTTTACCCTTTGAAAGATAGAATTTATATGGATCTTTATTCTTATCGCTTAAAGTTACATATTTCCAGTCTGAACTGTAGGCAAAGCCGACATCTTTTACTTCTTCCATTGGAATTTCGCCGTCAATGTATAAAGAACGGGTACTTACACTTCCACGGGAATAAAGCTGTCTTGCCTGGAAAGAAATTGTATACCAGCCGTCTTCAGGAATATCTGCCTGCCACTGAATCCACTGACCAGGAGACTTCCATGAATCACCACCAGTATAGTTTAATACTGTATTTTTTACAGAATAAGGTTCGGTAATTGCAGATGCACGGTCATAGCGGCCGAATAAAGAAGGATCAGAACGAGAAGATGACTCTTCACCCTGAATCTTAATATAAACATCTTTTACCTTATTATTTTCTGGAGAGAAAGGCTGCTTGGCAAGATACTGTTCATAATTAATATTTTTATAAACAGGCACTAAGCTTAAAGAACTTATTGCAATTGGTTCGTTTGTAGAAACCAGTTTAATAGAGTTCACACCTTTATTGAAATAGAATTTATACGGATCAACTTCGTAACCAAGGTCACTCTTAAAAGAAACAGTCTGATACTCAAAGAATTCAACTTGAGAAGGACGAATACTGTTTCCCTGGTTATCGAATTTAACAGGTCCACCATCTTTCCACAAACGATAGAACGAAAGTGTATCGGCTCCGTTAAAAGGCATTTCGTCATTAATATAAAGGATTCGTTCCATGGTTACATTTCGGGATGGAATTGCTATGTATTCCATTGAAATATTATAGAAACCAGCTTCTGGAACATCCACATACCAAGTTACAGAAGAACGATCTTGTGTAACAACAACATCTTTTCCGTGATAAGAAGATTCAACTTTTGTACCGGTTGATTTTGATGAATCAAAATTGAAGATGTCTACTGATACTGATTTTGAAGGATTTTTTGCATTTTTATGCTCATTCAAATATTCTGCATAAGTTCTTGTTGCAGATGTAGTACCGATAGAAGTTGATAAATCAAAACCTTCGTATTTCTTGCTGAAGTTCTTTTCAGGAATAAGGCTCACGATTACGAATACCAAGATTATTGCAGCAATAACAATAACAGTGTTTCGCAACTTTTTACTGATTTTAAATCCTACCATAATTTAATATTGTAACATAAATCAGTATGTTTTACATAGGTTTTTTTTCTTAATTTATACCTTTTTTATTAAATAATTTTACATAAAACCAAATTATAATTTATTTTTTAGAAAAATAAGAATCAAACTCTTCGTCTGTATGAGGAACTGATTTTACACTATTTTCAGAGCCACTTTCAGAAGAAGTTTCAGACTCAGAAGACACTTTTGCATCTTTTAAATTATCAATTTCTTCATCGGTAAAGTCAGCAAGAGGAGAAGAAGGCATTACCAGGGCACAAATAAGATATCCAAGCAGGCCTACCCCCTTTAAAACTACGAGGGCAATAAAAATCAACCTTACAACTGTAACATCAATATTAAAAAATTCAGCAAATCCACCGCAAACACCGGCAATCATGCGTTTTTTATTTGATTTATATAACTTTTTGTCGCTCATAATTAACTCTCCTAACTTTTAAGACTGAAAACGTATATTTACACTTCCCATTCCGACATTTACCGAAATGTGATTTGCTTTTTTCTGATTGCAGTCAATATGACCTGCTACACTACTCTTCTTTTCGCCGTTAAAGTTCAGGTCGCCAAGACCAATTTTGGCATCAAAAGAATAATCCTCTGCAGAAGCGGCTAAATCCATTTTAAGATTTCCCATTCCGCAATCAAGGTTTATATTTCCGGTAAGCTTACCCTTAAGTTCAAGATTACCCATACCGCAGCGTATATTCGAGGCAGAAGACTGGATATTTTTAAGAACCAGGTTTCCGGCTCCTACAATAAATTCAGATTTAAAGGAAGTGATATCAACCTTTTCTGATGTGAAGGAACCGGCTTCTATTTTTAAGTTAAAATAATCAAGGCTTAAAGCTTTGGGCAAGGTAATTAAGATTCTTGGAACCACCCTGTATTTTCTGTTGTGATTAAAAAATTCAAGGTTGATTCTTTTTTGATTATTAACAGAAAGTATTCCGTTTGAACTTAAATTACAAACAAAATCTGATTTTTCAATCCCGCGGGTTTCAAAAGAGATTTTATTGCCTTCTATAACAACAATCTCTGCAGCGCTGAAATGCAGCTGCATGGACTGTATACGATTTGGCTCAAACTCATAATAAAGGGCATTAACACAATCATCTGAATTATTATCTTTCTCTTCTTTTTGAGAAGCAATAAGATTTTTATTGTGTTTTTCCTTTACTCTTTCTGCAAGCTCTTCAGGCGATCCCAGCTCATTAATGACCTTTTCGTCATCATTTGTTTCTTCAAAAAAAGAAGCATAATAAGTTATAGTATCATTAATATCTGAGTCAGAAAGGCCCGAAAGTTCTTTCTTTAATTTTCTTAAATACGTTGCCCTTGTCATTTTCATACTCTCTAAAAGTGGATGTATTTATTACATACCGTAAGTTGAAATAAATACACCTGCAGCAATTGCTGTTCCAATTACACCGGAAACGTTAGGACCCATTGCGTGCATCAAAAGGAAGTTTGAAGGATCTTCAGACATACCTACTTTATTAGCAACACGGGCAGCCATTGGAACTGCTGATACACCAGCCGAACCGATAAGAGGATTGATTTTTTCCTTTAAGAAAAGATTCATAATCTTAGCCATAATAAGTCCACCCATTGTAGCTACACAGAAGGCAATAAGACCTAAAACAATAATACCAAGAGAATTAAGGTGCATAATCTTTTCCGGAGTCATCTGAGAACCAACACCAAGAGAAAGAAGAATAGAAACAATATTCATCATTTCATTTTCTACGGTCTTTGAAAGTCTCTGAACTACACCAATTTCTTTAATAAAGTTTCCGAAAGCAAGCATACCGATAAGAGGAGCTGCAGGAGGAAGAAGAAGAATTGTTACAACAAGCAGAAGCAATGGGAACAAAATCTTTTCTGTTTTAGAAACCGGTCTAAGCTGCTTCATTTTGATTAAGCGTTCTTTCTTTGATGTAAGAAGCTTCATGATTGGAGGCTGAATCATTGGAACGAGAGCCATATAAGAATAAGCGGCTACGGCAATTACGGCCATCATTTCCGGAGCAAGTTTTCCGGAAACATAGATTGATGTTGGACCATCAGCACCACCAATAATAGCAATAGCACAGGCCTGTTTCATTGTGTAATCAATACCCGGAATAAAGTTCATGGCTGCAACACCAAAAAGTGTAGCAAATACACCAAGCTGGGCAGCACCACCGAGCAGGGCTGTTTTAGGATTTGCAATAAGAGGACCAAAGTCGGTCATGGCACCAATTCCCATAAAGATGAGCATTGGGAAGAATTCGTTTCCAACACCGGCTGTGTAAATAATGTGAAGCATACCGTCAGGTCCCTGACCCATACCGGCTCCAGGAATATTTACAAGGATTGTACCAAATCCGATTGGAATAAGAAGAAGAGGTTCAAAACCTTTTGCAGCACCAAGATAAACAATTAGGAAACCAATAGCCAGCATTACAAGACGCTTCCAGCCTGCAACAGGATGTTCTGCAAGATCTTTTTCTGCAGCAAGCATCTGTTCTTCCTTGGCTTTTTCCATAGCTTCTTTTGAAGCAGCTTCTTCGGCAATTTCTTCCTGAGTTGGAGTGTGAATCATTTTGTAGATTCCGGTATTTTTTCCAACGTTCTTAAAGAAAGAAGAAACCGAAATAGGTTTAATATTTTCTGAACCTTTTACTATTGTACTTGAGGCATAAGAGCTTTTCTGAGCTGTAGAATTTTTTGAAACTCCACAGCCGGCAAAAGACAAAAGCATAGCTAAGCCACAGATAATGGCTGTAACTTTGAATGCCTTGTATTTATCGTTTGTTTTATTTAATTCTGTTTCCATATTTTATCCTACTGAATCTGAGCTACAGCCTGTCCCTGAGCAATCTGACTTCCTGTTGCGGCAAGGAAATGTACTTTTCCGGCAGCACCAGCTTTAATTTCAAGTTCCATTTTCATTGATTCAATTATGATAATTGTTGTATCAGGCTGAACGGCAGCACCTTCGTCAACTGCGTAGCGGAGTAAAGTACCTGCAACAGGAGCTGGAACATCTTTAGCACCGGCAGAAGGAGCGGCAGGGCTTGCAGCGGCAGCTGCTGAAGTTGAACCGGCAGCACCGAAACTTACGTCATAAGAAGTTCCGTTTACAGTAACTTTCATAGAGTCGCCGGCAGGGCCTGTTGTAACATTGTATGAAGATCCGTTTACGCTGATTGTATATGATGAACCTTTGTTTTCGCCGGCAGGGGCAGCTTCTTTTTTAGCAAAGGTGCTTGCAGCATCAACTGGTCCCTTAGAGCGCTCAGCAAAGAACTTAGGAGCAACATTAGGGAACATAGCGTATGTGAGAACGTCTTCATCAGAACCGTCACCACCAGCTTTCTTAGCTTCTTCAACCATTTTGTCCCACTCTGGAGGAATTTCATCTGCAGGACGACAGGTCATAACCTTTTCCATTCCGTTCTGTTTAAGAGCTTCTTTTACAAGTTCTGGATCTGCATCTGTAGGGAGTTTACCGAATTTACCTGTAATAAGGTTACGGAAGTCCTGAGTCATTACTTTATATGGTCCCATAAGAACGTTCATAACTGCCTGTGTACCAACAATCTGAGAAGTTGGAGTTACAAGTGGAACGTAACCTGCAGCCTTGTGAACTTTTGGAAGTTCTGCAAGAACAGCATCCATCTTGTCGCCGGCATTCTGCTGTTTAAGCTGACTTTCGAGGTTAGAAAGCATTCCGCCAGGAACCTGTGAAAGAAGAATACGGGTATCTGCACCAAGGAAGGCAGATTCAAGTGCTGAATAATGTTTGCGAACTTCGCGGAAGTAAGCTGCAATTTCAAGAAGAAGCTTTGTATCAAGGCCGGTATCCATATCGGTACTCTTGAGCATTTCTACAACAGTTTCTGTTGGAGAGTGAGAAGTACCCATAGACATAGAAGAAATTGCTGTATCAAGCCAGTCAGCACCAGCTTCAGCAGCTTTCAAAAGTGTTGCAACAGAAAGACCTGTTGTAGCGTGTGAGTGGATTTCTACAGGAAGATCTACCTTTGCCTTAATTTTCTGTACGAGGTCATAAGCATCATATGGTTTTAAAAGACCAGACATATCTTTAATACAGATAGAATCTGCGCCAAAGTCTGCATAAGTCTTAGCAAGTTCTGCATATTTTTCGTTTGTGTGGAATGGAGTTACGGCATAAGAAATAGCCATCTGAACATCAACTCCAGATTTTTTAGCTGCCTTTGTAGCACATTCCATATTGCGTGGGTCGTTACATGCATCGAAAATACGGAAACATCCGATACCGTTTTTTGCAGCAGTAGCAACGAATTTTTCTACTACATCATCAGCATAGTGCTTGTAACCAAGAAGGTTCTGGGCACGAAGAAGCATCATAATTTTGTTGTTTGGAAGGGCTGCATGAAGTTTGCGTAAGCGATCCCATGGATCTTCGTTCAAAAAGCGGATACAAGAGTCATAAGTTGCTCCACCCCAGCCTTCTATATATTTATAACCAACCTTATCAAGTTTATCGCAGATTGGCAGCATATCTGCTGTAGTCATACGTGTTGCGTGAAGACTCTGATGAGCATCACGGATTGCAAGTTCTGTAATTCCAACTTTAGCCATATATATTCTCCTTAAATTACTATCTATATAATTATGATTTTAATACCTTATCGTGAACTGCTGCGGCAATTGCTGCAACAACAGCATTGTTATCCGGGGCTGCAGCTTTATTTGCAGGAGCTGCTGGCTCTTCCTTATCAAGTTTTAATGCATGAATAACCACCTGTAAAAGTTTCATACAGATAATAAGAATTATAATAAATCCAAAAACGACACACATACCAAGCAAAGTAAGCAAACCACTTTGTCCAAGCATTTCTATAATTGTCATAAAAATCTCCCATAAACAAAAATTCTGTTTGTGCTATTATAAATAAAAAAAACACTGCTTTTCAATCAGAAAATCCCCCCACTCCTATTAAATTTATAAAAATATGGAGATTTTACAATAAAAAACAGTGTTTTATAAAAGTATGTTAGTTTTTTATAACAAAAGCTATTTTACGGCTAAAATTCCTGTAATGTTACAGAACTTTCCTTCTGCACTCTTAGGAGCTCTTTTTGAGCACTGGATGTGAACCGTAAACTTTTTGGCTTTTTCTTCGTTAACAAGTTCTTTATAAGCCCAGCCCAGGTAACCCTTTCTGTAAGAAACATAACAGTTTAAAGGAACCTTTGGACCTTCTTTTCCGTCAGGGGATTCTACCCAGGCAATAGCATCTCGGAACTGATCACTTTCGCTGTAAGTAAGGCCAATTGAAGAAGCTTCTATTGTAAAGGTGATTTCTGCACCACTGACATTTGTTTCCCAGCCTTTTTTTGCGTTTCCATGGGCAACCCATTCGCTGTGAACAGGACTGCCTTCAGTCCAGCCGGAATTTGATTTTGCCTTAAGGTCTGAAGAAGTATAATAAAGAACATTTTCTATACAGTCTTTATTTAAGGCTGGAGGAAGAGCCTGTACAGAAGGGATTTTTGCCTCCTCTTCCGGCAGAGTCTTCCACACTTCTTCCCATTTTGCTTCAAGGAATTTTGAAATATTATCATGTCCCTTATTATTCGGATGAACATTTTCTTCTCCGTCAAAGAACTGGTTAAAATCTGCATTTTTATCTTCATTAAAAAGGCAGTCTTTCCAGCTTACATAAGGAATATGATAATACTCACAGATTTTCTGCTGCTCGGCCTGATTACTGTTATATGGGGCATTTCTTTCGTTTACAAAGAGTGCCATAACGGCAGTCTGAGGATTACTAAGGAGTTTTCGCATAATTCCTTCGTAAGTTCTCTGTCTTACCTGAGGCTGAAGCCACTGATCATTCATTGCAAATTCAACAATTACTAAATCAGGATTATATTTTAAAACATGGTCTTCAAGTCTTGCTACCGCAAAAGCAGAATCGGTTCCGCTTACACCGGCATTTGCAAAGCGAAGGTTAGAATCATATTCATCTGCAAAATCTGAAAGCCAGCTTGAAAATACTCCAGCCCAGCCTTTCTGTCTGGCAGGAGATGCATTAAAGCCTGTAGTTATTGAACCGCCAACAGCTACAACCTGAACGCTTTCTCCTCTCCTGATCTTAGCCATTACATTGTAAAGTCTTGTATTTTCATTTTCTTTCATAACTTCAACTCCATTGCCTGTTTTATTCTTTGATTTAGAAATCAAAGGCATTAATGTAACAAAAAAGATAACTCCCAGACAGAAAAGTTTTTTCATCATAATAGGCCTCGTAAGCTTAAATATTTTTAGTCAATTTTTTCAACAATCTTAATGTTATCGATTAAGAAGTCTTTCATGTTATGGCCACTAATCTGAAGACCAATTCTACCATTCTGTAAAACATCCATAATAGTTGCTTTCATATGGTATACTTCATCTTTTGATTCAATAGTTTTACGTGTCCAGCCATATTTATGAAGGTCATTATCATAAGCCTGTACAGAAACATAAGCTTCTTCTCCAGGTTCTTTTAATGCCTTAATATCGAATTCAACTTCGTAGCTTCTCCAGCCAACAATACCAAGTAAAGCAGGATCTGTTAAACAGTAAGCTACATCTTCGCCGTCAACTTCATAATCGCAGGCAATCTTCAAAGAACCGGCTTCAATTCCTTTTGGTTCAAATGAAATCTGTACAGAAGAATATTCTGTATCTGGCATTGGCTTAAAGGCAGCAAGCATCTTGTTGTTTTTGAAAACTTCGTTTACAGCCTTGAAAGGAAGACGTTCAAGTTTTCCAACAGGTTTGTTTGCATCCTGTACTAAAGCAACTGCCTTTGGTTCCCATGAAGCAATAGCTGTAGCAGGAGAGTTTCCTGACCATACAATTTCGCCAAGGAAGCTGTTTACAATGCTTTCGATTGGAGATGTTGTATAAGAAGGATACCAGCGGCTCTTTTCCATCTGTTCACCAAGAGCAAAGATTTCTTCCGGCCATACTTTTGCACGGTCTTTTGTATCATTTTCGTAAGTTGCTTCAACAACACAGTCAATGTAAATACCTGCATATTTTTTGTTCTGTGAACCTGCACCAATTCCGTAACCGTCACATTCGTAAATATTTTTGTGTTCTTTGTTGCTTGGTCCAAAAGGAACAGGAACATAAATAATTTCATCACGGGTATTCTTTAATACGGCAGGAGGATCGTATTCACGTCCCATTACCATAGCTACAGTTCTGCTTGCAAGACCATCTGTAATAATAGAGTTATCCTGCTGATACCAGCCGTCATTTTTAGCATTCTGAAGATATACTAAAGCTTCTGTTACTCTCTGATCTTCCATGTTTAAAGTGATTTTACCCTTTGAGTCGATGTTTGTAAGTGTAACACCGTTTGCATAGAGTAAACCTTCTGTATACCAGTTACCAAAACCCCAGCGGTCAATTGTACCAGAACCTGTTGTATCTTTTGTAAGTTTTAATGCTAAAGAACGAAGGTGATCCCAGTCCCATTTTCCAGCCTTCCACAAAGCTAAAGGCTGATCTTTTTCTGCGATACCCTGTTCATCCATTAATGACTTGTTGTATAAAATAATCCAGTAGTGATCAGAAGTTTTTGCAGATGCAACATAATAGCTGCCTTCATATTTAAAACAGCCGTCCATAGCATCTTTACTTAAATATTTTGCATCTAAGTTTACATACTGATTGATTGGTTCAAAATAGTGTTTTGTAAAGAATTTTGGGAAGTCAGCATTTCTTGCAAAACAAACATCAATAGGAGTTCCTGCTGCCATATAAGTAAGAAGTTTAGATTCCAGAGAACCCCAGTCACCCATTACAAAAGTAACCTTTCCACCTGTTTTTGCAGTATATTTTTCTGCAGCCTGAACCATAATATCTTTTTTACTGCGTGGGTTTGTACCCGGTCTGAATACAGTGATATTAGGACTCTCTTTTGCAAATAAACCTGCAACCATCAAACCAAAAATTGCTGCTACAATTCTAGTTTTTTTCATTTTTTCCTCCTGACTTTTTATAACATTTTATAAAAACAATTCTATAACAAATCTGACAGAACAGATTATTATACCATAATTTTTTTTCTAGCCTACAAGACCAGATCTTGTAATACTTTCTGTAAAGTATTTTTGAGCGAAAATATAGAGTAATAAAAGCGGCATAATGACAACAAAACAGGCTGCTTCAAGAATTGAACTTTCAGCCAGTGCCATATTTTCTGCATTCATTGACTCTGCCAGTAAAGACAAACGATCCTGCAAAACAGTTACACCTACCGACAAAGGATAATTATCTACATAGAACATAACTGCAAGGTAATAGTCGTTCCAGTGCCATACAATAGAAAACAATAAGATTACAATAATAATGCTTCCTACATTTGGAACCATAATTCTTATAAAGGTAGAAAAAGGATTACAGCCGTCAACATAAGCGGCTTCCTCAAGTTCCTTTGGCATACCTGAGAAGAACTGACGGATCATGTAAATGTAAAGTCCGGAACGGATTCCTACCCCAGTTGCAGACATAATATAGAAAGGCCAGTTTGTATTTAATAAGTTAATACTTACCGCATCTCCATGATTAAAGGGTCTTAAAAGCTGACCAAGATAGAAGAAATCAAAGAAGTGGAACTTTACATATAAAGGAATAATTATTGTAGAAGATGGAACAATAATTGTAAAAATAAGGCAGGCAAAAAGAAGGTTCTTACCCTTAAAATTAAAGCGGGAAAAACCATATGCAACCATAAGGCAGACAAAAACCTGCACGATTACAGATGGCACAAGAATTCCGATTGTTTTTAATATGGAATCTTTAAAACCGATTAATTCATCTGCGAAAGCAAAGTTACTCATGGTAAGAGTTTTTGGAATCCAGATGATGGTTGGGTCAAGTCTGTCTACAGGTGCTCTGAACGCATTTGAAAGCAAAAAGAGTACAGGATAGAGCAAAACATATGACATTCCCAGAAGAAAGAGAAATCTGAAAATCTTTACTATTATACTAAGCGATTTATCTGCCAGTGATTTATTTTTGAATTTAAAACCTTTTGTCATAGTCCACCTGCCCTAGTTCAAAGCCTTGTTTACATTTTTAGTAAGTAACACATTAACAAGACCAATAATTGCCAAAACAATCACGAAATATACTATAGAAATTGTTGTAGAATAAGCGTAATTTCCCTGCCCTACATAGGTTACAATCATACGCATTACCTTATTGGAATAATCCGTAAAGTAATCAATGATGGAATAAATTACAGTTGTTACGATTGTTGGAGAAATCATAATGAATGTAATTTTCCAGAAGGTTTCCCATTCTGTAGCACCTTCAATTCTTGCAGCTTCGTACATAGAATCCGGAATTGAGTGTAAAGCAGATAATAATAGAAGAATCTGTACACCACTTTTCCAGGTAAGGTCAAATACGGCTCCTACGGTTGAAGTAATAATTTTTACCACCTGGGCATTCAAACCAGATTTAATTAAAACTTCATTTATAAGACCAGTCTGAAAGAGGGTTCCGGCCTGTCCGTTTGTTCCGGAAAGAACATTTTCCCTTAAAATTGTAATTACAACTCCGGAAGAAATAATTACCGGTAAGAAGAAGATTGAACGCATCATTGTTCTTCCCCTGAAGTCATTGCGCAGTAAAAGTGCAATAAAAAGGCTGAAGAAAACAATGATTGGAACCTGATACAAAATATTTAAGGTTGAATCTACAATTGCACGGGTAAAATCAGGGTCTACGGTAAAGGCTCTTACATAGTTGTCCAGACCGCAGAAATCCATTCTTAAACCGGCACTTGTAATGTTCATTTCATTAAAGGTATAGGTAAAAGCTGTAATAAGAGGCACTGCAAAGAAACAGATAAAACCTAACAGCCAGGGAGCAATAAATACGTATCCCCAGCGTGACTGTCTTTCAATAAGTCCAGCTTTTTTACTTTCTTTCTTTATTTTCTTATTTTTTTCCATAACTAGTTCCTTCCTACCGCAAACGAATATGGGGCGGCTGTAAGTCCTTCTTCAGTAACTTCCTTATCAGAATAATTGGTAAGGATTTTTGTACCATCTTCGTAAATAGTAATTCTGGCCCCGTTTTCAAAAACCTTGTGACCGGTTATTGTTTTTCCACTAAGCTTTTCAAGAATATCTTTTACAGCCTTATAGTTTTCTACCGATTCTTCCAGCCAGTCCTCTGCATAGGCAAAGGAATAAGACTGAAGACGGGAATCTCTTAATTCGTCCTGATTTTTTGTAATCCACAAATAAGAAATATCTGAACCTGTTTCCAGAAGCTTGAGTAAATAAGTTTCATTATCCAGTGACTGGTTTGCACTAAGATTTGAGAAAGGAATATATCCCTTAATTACAATCTGATAGAAAGGTACAGAATAGTTTTCAATTTCAAAATCACTTGATCTTACCGGAGCATCTGTAATGTAAGATACTGACGAAAAGGCATAATAAAAAGGACGGCTTAAAAGCAAAGGATTTGTATTTGCTGTAGAAGACAAAAGCTCTTCGAAGCCTGCAGCAGTCTGATCTCGGGAAGAACCATTGTTTCCAAAATCTGAGCCGACATTATTTCCAAGGGAGTCTAAAGCAAGGCCGTTTCCTTCGTATTTTTTAGAGAACTTCTTAAGGAACTTCTCGTAAAACTTCTTTACAAAAGGAAGTCGGAGCATCCAGTAAGAATAATTATCTGAACCTGTTTTTTCGTCAAAGGTAGACATGCGGTAATCAGGGATTGTAACCGGAGACTTATTTATCTGGCGGTTAGCAGAAAGCTCTTTAATATGTTTTAAGTCTGTCTTATAAACATTTACAAAATCTGCACCAAGATAAAAATCTGCTGTCTTTTCTTTAAGGAAGCTGATTAAAGATTTTAAGCCTCTTTTACCACCAAGACTTTTTGCAGGAACAGGTTTTGAAGGATATTTTCCAAATAATCCGCCGTTAATCCAGCCGTCATATTTTACAACAAAGTTTTCTACCCCCTGGTCTTCCAGTTCTGTTACAATTTTTGTTACATCTTCAAAAGGGGTAAAAGGAATATTTACTCTGGAAGGGAGTCCAAAAACTGCCTTCTTTTTTGTACCGGCGCCAATAAAATTAAGGTTCATAGAAAAATCTTTGTCAGTTTTTTCTACAGGGAAGAGATCCTTATCCTGTAAGTATTTTCTATATTTATTAGCCATGCCGACATAATCATTTTCGTTCTTATCGAGAAAGATATATCGTACAGAATAATAATCCTTGCAGTTTGGCATATCTCTTTTCTGGAAAATACTGATGTTTCTTGGAGTTCCGGTTCTTTCGCGGAAGGTAAAGGTATCTACATCGCGGATAATACACTTTGAGTTTACATTATTGTAAGAAGTCATCTGGCCGGAAGTTGAAGCCGACACAATTGAGTTAGACCTGTTTTCTTCTACAACTGCAATAAAGCCTGCATTTTCGCGGCTAAGGCCAAAGACCGGAAGATATACATCTTCTACGACAGTTTTTTTCATGGCAGGGACAATAGATTTATCTCTTCCATAAACATACTGTGAATAAAGACTTGAAGATTTATTATTATCAAAATTAATGATGGCTCCGCTACCGTCCGGAACAAAAATAAAGCCCTTCTCTCCCTTAGGAGCAGCACCAAAATATGGAAGGAGTGTAATATCCAGAAGACGTAAAACTCCTAAAGTACTTTCAGGATCTTCTTCCTCTTCTTCAATTTCATCAAAATAGAATTTTACAACCAGACTGTCATCTTCGAGACTTACATGCAAAGGAATAAAAAAGCCGTCTCTTTTGAAGTTGTGATTTAATACAAAACCATCATCTTCTCTTTCTACCCTGAAACCGCCCCTTACAACTGCATTCATATAAGAGTTGGCAGGATAAAAAGATCCCTTACTGTCTTTTGTATTAACCTGCATAAGAGAAGCAAGGGCATTTTTATTATAACCTGAAGCAAAATCATCAGATTCCCAGTCTAAAGGAGATGAATACCATACATAACCGGAAGCCTTTACTCTTACGGCAAAAACTGCCCTTTCTTTATTTAAGTATAATTCAAGACTTTTACTTGAGTTATAAAACTGGAAGCCCTGACTTTCCAGAGTATCAGGGGTCCAGTATGCTGAGTCTGTAAGAGCAAAAAGACCCGAACAAAGTAAAAACAAACCAGATATAAGTATTAATGCTTTCTTAATTTTCATCCTGCTGCCCCCTACATTCTCATCATAATTTCCTGCGCAATGGTTGCAATAAAGGACCATAACTGCGCAAAGAGCGAAACAAAAAGCATACCAATTAAAATTACAAGGAATGCACCAAGCAAAGTTAATAACATGGAACCGACAGTTTTATTCATTGTGTACTGATGGGCAGATTTTGTTGCCAGAAGCAGCTGTACAAGGCCCCAGATTTGAACAAAAGCAACTATAATATTCATAAAGAAAGCTTCATCTGCAGTAATAACATTGCTTATAATAATTACAGGAATGATGGTTATAAGATATGTCATTCTTGTATAGGCAAAGTTAATCCAGATTTCGCGGAAAGTTCCCTTTCCATCCTGTAAAGTACACAAAGCCCAGTTTGTAACACTCCACAAAATTGCAAGTCCCCAGGTTGAAGCCATAATAATAAAGATATTCATATTATCAAGGCGGTTTTTATTAAAAATAAAACCTTTGCACTGGTATTCAAAAACTTCTGCTATGAGCCATAAAAGAATAATTATGTTTGCAATCATTACAGAACCTTTTGTTTTATGTTCAAGTTTAAATTCTTCCCAGCCCTTGAAAGGATGCAAAACAAGATAGAATGGATAATACCATTTACTTATTTCGTATACGTGCTGAATTTCCTTCTTTTTACCGTATTTTGCCTTTAATGGAGGCAGAACAAAAATTGCAAGGAGGATTGCAAGAAGAATAAGCATTAAGCCGACAAAGTATTTACGTAAAAAGGCTGTTCTGTATTCATGGAAAGAATCTGAATAAGCTGCATGATATTCAGCCTGTTTATAATAATCCATTGCCTTGTCGTATTCTTTAAGTCTTTCGTAAGCCCGGCCAATTCCCCTTAAAACAATAAAATTATTTCTGTCCATCTTAAGGGCTTCGAACCATGGTTCAAGGGCATCTTCAAAATAGCCCTGCTCGTAAAGATTTGTTGCTTCTATTAAAGCGGCACCAAATCTTGTAGTTTTAAAACAGGTAATAGAATTACGCACATTGTCTAAAACAAAAAGTTTTCCGTTTGAACTTACAATATCAACAGGATTTTTAAAGGAACCTTCCTGGTTTCCGGTTCCACCAAAAATTGTAAGCAGGTTACAAGACTGGTCGTAAACAAAGATACGGCCGCGTTCACTGTCCAGACAGGAAATAAAATTATCCTTATCTACATCAACTGCAACAAGATTTGTTTTTTCTACCCTGTTTGTATAGGTGTTTTCAAGATCTCCAAAGAAAGCTAACTCCGGCTTTTTACCCTTAAAGAGAATATTCTGAGAAAGAGGATTTAATTTTCTTATCTGACCTTTCTGATAGTTATCTCCATAGTTAGAAACTGTGTAAATAAAACCTTCACTGTCTATATCAAAATTTACATATTCAACAGGAACATAACGGTACATTCGGTCCCTCTGTTCCTTTGTAGTAAATTTTCGCCAGATACGGTCTGAACGGAGCTTGCTTGTTACGTTTACCTTATTTGAACCAAAGAAGCCGAGGAAGTCGCCGTTTTCGTCAAAGGTATAGGCACCTTCATAGCAGCCCATGGAAAGAACATAAATTACTCCAAGGTGGTCAACAAGAACCTTATCGGGAATAAATTCTGTCTGTTCATCAATAAGATCTGTAACAGGTTTTATGATTGAACGCAGATAATTTCCATCATTATCAAATATTAAAACCCTTTTATTACCGCGGTCACAAACATAGATTTTTCCATTGTCTGCAAGGTACATTCCCCGGCAATCTTTTATCTGCTGATTATCTTTCTGTAAATCAATTAAACGAAGAAGATTTAAGTCTGAATCAAAAACAACAATGCGCTTGTTACCTGAATCAAGAACATAAATATTTCCATCAGCATCTGTAGACATATCCATAGGATTTAAAAAATCACCTATTCCATAATCTGATGCTGTAATAAATTTCTGAACTTCGTAAGCTGCAGGAGCCGGAATAGAAGTATCCCATACACCATAGTTATAAGAAAGCCATGGAACAGGAGCTGCTTCCGGAGCAGATGCAAAAAGCCATGAAGTAAAAACTGAAATCAATATTAAAAAACTAATAAAAAACTTTTTCATTTTGCCCCCTAATCCTTAATACCAGATGTTGCCATGGTTTCAATTACAGACCGCTGACATAAAGAGAACATTACAACAGGCGGAATTAAAAGAACCAGCATAACTGCAGATGAAGCACCTGCATATACCAGACCACTTGCCTGAATCTGAGGAATTATTGAAGGCAATACTTTCAGATTTTCTTTATAAAGATAAAGGTTTCCGTTGTTTGCCCAGATATTCTGGAAGGCGAAAATCATAAGGGTAAGCCAGGCTGGTTTTACAGTTGGCATTACAATCTTCCACCAGATGTACATTTCTTTTGCACCGTCAATTCTGGCTGCTTCCAGTAAAGACTGTGGAAGCTGGGTCATAAACTGACGCATAAGGAAGGTTCCAAGTGTCATCTGTACGGTTGGCAGAATTAAAGCAAGGTGATTATTTACCAGGCCCAGTTTTGCAATAATAATATACTGAGGAATATACAAAACCTGAGGGGTAAAAAGCAGGGCATCTACAATTATTTCGTTGATGATTTTTTTACCCTTAAAGTTATGTAAGGCTAGAGGATATGCTGCCATACTTGAAACTATGATATTTCCTGCTGTTGCACAGAAAGTAACAATAATTGAGTTGAACATATAGCGGGAAAAAGGAACCCACATGTTGGCAATTATTTGAGAAAGCTGGGTAAAGTTATTTAATGTTGGATGCCTTGTAAATAATTTTGGAGGCATTACGAACATTTCTCCAATTGGTTTGAAGGAGTTAATAATGATAATCCAGATTGGGAAAATCATAAAAATTGCAAGAAGGCCCAGCCACAAAAATAAAAGAAAGTCTACAGTTCTTGAGCGGTTTGCTTTAGCGGCTCCCCTGTATTTGAAGATTCGTGTGAATATCTTTTTTGCTTTTTCTCTTTTAGTCATTTGCGCCACTCCTCAAGAATTTTGTGATTATCTTATTCATAAGAAGCATGATGATAAAAAGCACTACAGATAAGGTACAGGCATAGCCCATTTCAAAGCGGACTGTACCATAGTCAATAATGTAAGTACCGATGGTATCGGCCGCGTAACCACGGGAAGGGAAACCTGCAACAGATTTAACAACTTCGGAAACACCAAAAGAAGCGGCAATCTGCATTACGGCACCAAATAAAAGCTGAGGTTTCATGGAAGGAATTGTAATGTACCAGAGTTCCTGCCAGCGGTTTTTTATACCGTCAATACGACCTGCTTCGTACATACTTTTATCAATTCCCTGAAGACCTGCAATAAAGGAAAGGAAGCCCGCACCAAAAGAAAGCCATACCTGAACTAAAAGAACAACTTTAAGAACGTAATCGGTATTACCAATCCAGTCGATTGGCTCCTGAATAATTGCAAGCTTCATAAGCCAGCCGTTTAAGTAGCCGTAGTAATCGCCTGAGAAAACAATAGTCCAGGCATAGAAGATATTTCCTGCAAGTGATGGAGCATAGAAAATTAAAGTCCAGATAGAACGAACTACCGGCTTATATTCATTAATCATCCAGGCCAGAAGGAAGGAAAGAACATAACTTAAAGGTCCTGTAATAAAGGCAAAAACCATTGTATTTTTAAGAACCTTAAGAAATATTTTATCATCCAGCATAAGGCGGATATAATTACTGAAGCCTACAAACTTTGGCTTTTGAAGCATATCAAAACTTGTAAAACTAAAGTAAATTGAGCACAAAATCGGTAAAACTGTAAAAACAGTAAATAAAATTAAAAAAGGAGCCAGCATACCATATGCAGAACGGGTCTGCCAGTCACGTTTGTCTATAGTTTTAGAAATCTCAATAGGAGCATTTTCTAAATCAATATCTCTATTAATCTTCAATTCCTAACTCCTTACGTTTTCGTGTAATTTCTTCATTAATCATGTCGCAGTATTTATTAAGGGTTGCGCGAGCATTTTCATTATTGTAATAAGCATCTGTAAAGGCTGTATCGAGCATACGGATTGTATAGTAGCCTCCAGGTACTTCCTGAATTTCTTTTACTTCTTTCCACTGGGCTTTAAGAATTTCCTGTTCAGAAAGTGACCAGCCCATTCTTTCGAAGGTTTCAAGATTTGCTGTTCCAAGACGGGCAGAAGTTCCCATTATGGTTTCAATCTGATTAGCATATTTGAGCTGAACATCAGCACTCATCCACCATTTTAAGAATTCCCATCCGGCCTGAGGATTTTTGATTTTTTTGAACATAACTACAGCAGAACCAGAACCGGCCTCGCTGCGATTTATACTGCCATCTTCCATTCTTGTACCAGGAATTGGACTCATAGCCCACTGGTTACGGATTTCCGGAGCAGCAACCGAAAGAAGGTTGTAGTTACCATAAGAAACAATGGCAATTGGCATTTCTCCGGAACGGAAGCGGGTATTAAAATCATATTTAAGGGTAAAACCGTAAGCTGCATAAAAATCTACCCACTGCTTAAAGGCTTTATAGGCTTCAGGATCTGTAAGGGCGGTCTGAGTATTGTTATTTTTGTAGAAAGAACCGCCGTTCTGACTGAGCAATGTTGGGAAGAGGTTTCGTGAACCCATTCCGGCATCAATCAAATCGATTGCGTCTACAGACTGGTAAGGTAAACCTACCTGCATATTGTTACGCTGTAAAATTGGAATAATCTTATATAAATCTTCCCAGGTCTGAGGAGGCTCAAGGCCAAGTTCCTTAAGGATATCTGTACGATAGAACATCATGTGGAAATCCTGGGTCATAGGAAGAGCATATACCCCACCCTGGAATTCATAAGGAATTAAGGCAGTTGGATTATACCAGCTTCTTACAGAATCAAAATCTTCAAAAGTTGAAAGATCATAAAGAGCATTTCGGCTGGCAAGATTTACCGGCTGACCTCTTGAAGTATTAATTGCAATTTCAGGACCTCTTCCGGCCATGGTTGCTTCGATAATACTACCCTGTACAAGGCTGAGATTAATTTTTATTCCGGTTTTAGGAGTAAAATCGTTAATAATCATGTTACGAACGATATTTGCCTGTTCACGACCAGCTGCAATCCAAACGGTTACAGCTTCTTTTTCCTGTTTACCAATGCTGTCATAATCTTCTACAAAGGAAGCAAAGAAGGAAGCAATATTCATCCATATTTTCTGGAAGATATTAGCCTTTGCCCTCTGAGCCTTCTGGTCAGGACTAACAAGAGAAATATAATCAACTTCGATTGGAATTTCCTTTCGGTACAAAATCCATGAAGAAAGACTTACAATGTTGTCGCTGAAATTACTGAGTTTATTAGGAATATATTCAGGCTGCTTTACAAAGCTTCTGAGCTGATTTACTACGATTCTTAGGGTTGCTGCTTCTGAACCAGACTGACCGGTAATTGCTTCAAAATCATCGGCAACTTTTTCAAAGCGGTCTGCATATTCACTAAGCTTTGGCATAAGGCCTGGAATTTCTTTATCGAGATTATAGTCGCGGTATAAGTCTGGTTCGCTACCCATAATCATAATAAAGCGTCTGCGTACTGCATTAAGTTCTGCAGTAAGATCATCAACTGCTGTAAGAATTGGAGTTAATTTTCCTAAGGAAGATTCAAGTTTTACTGTGTGAAGGCCTTTTTCAAGGTAAACAAGACAAGGCTTTCCTTTTGAATCTTTTGGAGTGTACTGTCCCCAGTTCAAGGAATAATCAATTTCAAGACCCTCAAATTCCTTACAAGGAATCTTTCCGTCTATATAAAGCTTTCTTGTAGCAGCAGAACCTCTCTGGAAATTCTGTCTTGCCTTAATGTAAATATTGTAATAACCGGATTCAGGCGCTTCTATCTGCCATTCAATCCACTGGCCCGGGAATTTCCAGGTCCAGGAACCACCAATTGTATTAAGTCTGATTTTTGAAGGACTTGCAGGTTCACTTGCCGCATCAGAACGGTCAGAAGTTGGAACCAGTGTTGAATCAGATTTTCTGTAAGCTTTTTCTGCCTGCACTTTTACATAAGTTTTTACAGGGTTATTTTCTTTTTTATAGTTATAAGAAGTTGATATTTCTTCGTAAGAAGGCAAATCTTCCTGGTTATAAATATGAATTGAATCTAAAACCAGAGCTTCTCTGTGAAGTTCGAGCGTAAGTTTATGCTGTCCCTTAGTAAAATAAACCGGAAGATTTTTATTATAAAAACCCTGAGTGTCTAAAAAAGCAGCCTTTGTCCACTCAAATATTTCTTCCTGTTCAGGAACAATATCATTTCCATTTTCGTCCTGGCGGATATCATAAGAATCCTTCCAGATTCTGTTAAAGCGTACACTGCGGAAATCATCATAAGGATAATCTCCATCAACTTTAACACCGAATTCAATATTCATCCCCTTGTATCTGAGGGGGATGTAGTCTATTGCAAGGTGATAAAAACCTTCCTGAGGAATATTTACCACCCAGTCCACACTTCCCTTTTCTCCTGTCCAGGAAAGTACATCATCTTTTCCTTCATAAGATTCAAGGACAGCAAGTTCTGCCTCTTTTGAAGAAACAAAAGAAGTTGCCTTTACACTTATGTCATTTATTGGAAAATCTGCTTTGCCATATTTTTGTTGATAATCATTGATTGAATTACCAGAAGACCAGCGGAGAACCTGTTTTTCTGTTCCGGCCTGAGCAAAAAGAGGCGAAAGCAACAAAGACAGACCTGTTGCAAGAAGGATTCCTGCACTTTTTCTTTTAAACATTTTTATCCATCCTGTAGTTTTGAATAATCCCTTACCACTTTTTAGGATATATCCAAACTTAAAAAATCGCAAGAAAATTCTGCCTTAATTTAAGCATTTTTAAGTAATTTTTAACATTTTTTTAATCTGTTTTATTAACTAATAAATTAAAATTGTAACTTTTTTTCTTGACTATTATTTTTACGAATATACAATGTTAATGAAGAATAAAGTATTCAGGAGGATAAGATGAAAAAAGCACTTGCTGTTTTAGTTTTAACAGCTATGGTTTTACCAGCCCTTGTTGCAAAGGGTCCAAAATTACCAAAAGCTTTCAAAGGTATTAAAGTTCCTGCAGATTATGTAGAAATGACAATTCCAGAAGGTGAAGTTATCGTTATGGATGACTTTGAAGACGGTTTGTACTGGGACAAGACAGGCTGGCCAAATGATTTTGTAGCGGGAGTTACACTTTCATCAGACTGGGGTTCAAACGGACCAAATTCTTTAAAAGTTACCTATTCAGAACAGCCTGGCGGAGACAAGGGAACAATTACCTGTACATCTCCATTAGAAACAGACTGGACCGGAGCTAAATATGTTGTATTAGACATTGGAAATGCAAGCAATGCCCCTGTTGATTTAGTTGTAGTACTTCAGACAGGTGAAACCTGGATCTGGACACAGACAGACCCAATCCGCTGCCCTGCCGGAATCCACTCTCTTGTATTTGATATTTCAAACTTCCCTAATCTTGAAATCATCGATCAGTTGTTTATCTGCTGCGTAAACTGGGAAGGCGATACATCTCCAAGCGGAAGCTTCTACTTAGACAACTACCGCATCATCAAATAAATTATTTTATAAAAAATCATAGTGAGGAAAAAAATGAAAAAACTTATTTCAATTGCTTTAATTGCATTACTTTCAACAAGCGTTATGTTTGCAAAACCTAAAAAGGTAAAGGCTCCAAAACTTGTAACAATTGACCTTCCAAAAACAAACATGCTTCTTCTTGACAATTTTGAAGACGGAAACTACTGGTACGGTGTTGGAAACTCATGGGATCAGTGGGGATCTCACAACCTTTCATTAACAGCAACAACTTCATCAGACTGGGGTACAGACGGCCCTACTTCTTTGAAATGTACAAATGAACCTGCCGGAGCTAACACTTCAAAACAGGCAACCTGGTGCTGTAACTCACCTATAGAAACAGATCTTTCTGCTTACAACTGGTGTGCTGTTGACGTATACAATCCTGGAACTGATAACTACAACCTTTCAATTGCCGTTCAGAATGGTGATGACTGGGCATGGGATCAGAGCCCTGCAATTTTAGTTGAACCAGGTGCAAAAACTGTTTTATTTGATCTTTCAGCTTTCCCAGATGCACACCTTGCAAACGTTTTCTGCTTCATGATTCAGTCTATTGATATCGAAACAGAAGCAACTTTAGTATATTTTGATAACTTCCGCTTATTTGAATAGTAAGTTTGCTTAAAAATTAAGGCTGCCCTTTACAAAAGGACAGCCTTTTTTTACTTTAAGAAGGCAGTAAGTTTTTCTGCTGCAAGTTTATGAGTTTTTGGACCGGGATGACCGCGGCTTCCCTTATCCTCATTGTTTTTTTCTACATCTTCCATTGCATCAAGTTCAAGGGCAAAAACATTAGAATCAGAATTTTCATTTTTGAACTCATCAATTCCCTTAAGAATGTAAGGAGGAAGGGTCTTTAATTTAATCATTCCCCAGACCCAGATAATTTTTGCAGAAGGATTATGTTTTCTTATAAGGGCAAGAAATTCTTTTACCCCCTCTTTGACTCTGTTGCCGCTTTCTGGCAGGGCAATCTCCTTTTCATCTTTAAAAAGCAGATTTTCTTTTCCGTCAGAATCTTTCCAGGCAGGCTGAAAAAAGGCCCCGTTATCGTTTGTACCAAGATTTACAACTACAAGGTCTGCAGGTCTTTTAAAATCATAAGAATCCTGAGCCCCCAGAGCTTTCTGATAGTCACCAAACATTAAGGAACAGACGTTTTCATAATGACGAAGCATGGAAGAGTTTGTGTTTCCGTCCCAGCCCCATTTAATGCCCCAGCCGCACTGACTTAAAACGCTCCAGTCGGCATCAAGGGCTCTGGCAGTCTGCCTTGCATAAGTTTTACTTGCACAGAACCACTGGGGAATCCACTCCATTTCGTCAGGAGAGCCGCAGAGGCCTTCTCCACTGGTAATGGAATCTCCAATAAACTCTATCATAAGTTTTCTTTCTTTAAGCGAAGTGAAGCTTCCCTGGTCATCAAGGCCGATTCCATTTATAAAAAGGGAATGTTTTTCATCCCCGCTCATAGCCTGGGTATCTTTTATAAGGCTTATAAGATTATCTTTCTGTGGATTAAGATTTCTTGCAAGGCAAATCCAGCCTTCTTCTTTTGGAACAATAAATCTTGAAACCTGAACTCCGTTAATTTCAACTGCAAGCCAGCATTCAGAAGTGGAATAATCAGAAGAAAGATTTACCCATACATCTTTTGCATGTACACATACTTCGAGGGCAGATGCTCCCCAGAACAAGGCAAGTCTTTCCTGCTTTTCTGCATCCTTTACATTTCTACCTAAAATACGTTTGTATTCAATTTTATTAATTTTAAAAGTTTTCATAAGTGAATTATAGCACTCTTTTATAAGATAAAATAGAAATTTTTGACAGTTAAACGTTTTTATTTAGTTTATTTTTACTTAATTTTTATCAGCTTTTTTACTTAAAAAAACTTGACAATTAATAATCCGGGCATTAATCTATAAGCATAGTTATTTATTCAAATAGGAGAAAATTATGGCAAAAATCATTAGTGGCGGTAATTTACCAAATATTCCTTGGCAGGACAAACCTGCTGACTGCTGGCTTCCAATCTGGCGTTATGACGAAAATCCTGTAATTGGACGCAACCCATTCAAAGGCATGGGTCGTATTTACAACTCGGCAGTTATTCCTTGGGAAGGAAAATTCAAGGGAGTATTCCGTTCAGAAGACACTTCTGCCCGCCCATTCCTTTATATTGGAGACTCAGAAGATGGTATTCACTGGGAATTCCAGAAAGAAAAGATTCACATGCACGATCCAGACGGAACTCCACATGACCCATTCTATGCTTATGACCCACGCTGTGTAAAAGTTGAAGATACCTATTATATCCTCTGGTGTGGTGATTTTGACGGAGCTTCTATTGGTGTTGCTACAACTAAAGATTTCAAAGATTTTACCCGTCTTGAAAATCCATTTTTGCCTTTTAATAGAAACGCTGTTTTATTCCCAAAAAAGATTGACGGAAAATATGTAATGCTTTCACGCCCATCTGATTCAGGACACACACCATTTGGTGATATTCTTCTTTCTCAGTCTCCAGATATGAAATACTGGGGAGAACACAGACTTGTTATGCAGAAAGGCGGACAGGGCTGGTGGCAGGGAGTAAAAATTGGTTGCGGACCTGCACCAATCGAAATTGAATACAAAACTCCAGAAGGAAAAAACGAAAAAGGCTGGCTCATGTTCTATCATGGAGTTGCAACAACCTGTAACGGATTTGTATACTCATTCTCTGCAGCTATTCTTGATCACGAAAAACCTTCTATCGTTCGCTACCGCTGTGGTGATTACATGCTTACTCCAGAAATGCCTTATGAAACAACAGGTTTCGTTGATAATGTATGTTTCCCTGTAGCAGCTCTTACAGACGAAAAAGACGGAAAAATCGCAATCTACTACGGCTGCGCAGACACAGTAGTAGGTCTCTGCTTTACAACTGTAGACGAAGTAGTAAACTTCACCCTTGCTCACAATGAATTAGGATATTGGGACAAGGACGAAGGCCGTTTCTAGAAGACACGTTAAAAAAGAATGCGCCAGCATTCTTTTAGTGTCTACCTATTTTTTCTAGAAATTTATAACAAAGATAAACAGGATGAAAAGGATAAGGAAAATCTACTTATGCTTTTCATCCTTTTTTTTATTTTGAAATTTTACACATTATAAGGCTCATATTTTCCGCTCAAGGCCAGCATTGCAAACATATAAAGGCAGTTGTCGTAGTAGCGGCGTTCGCCGGTGCGGAGTGGAGTTTCCCAGAAGCGGCGGACTATTTTTTCTGCATTTTTTGCTGCAGCAGGGGTACAGGCAAGGCTTGTTTGAGCAAGAGTTGCAAGAAGGCCTACCGGATGCAAAGCTTTTTCTTCGCTGCCATCTGCAAGTTTTACAGGGCTTCCGTCAATCTTATATTTCTTAAAAGCTTCTGCAGGAATATCTGCAAAAAAGTTAATTAAGTTATCTGCAATTTTTCCAAAGGCATTTCTGTATTCATCATACTGTAAGGCTCCTGAATGCCACAAAACATCAAGGCCAATATTTGCGCCTGTACGGTAAGCATCTGAATAAAAATCTCCATGACCTTCAGGAGGACCATAAGAATTAGGACTTCCGTCAAAATTTGCATATTCCGGACTCATTCCAGTTTCCGGATGACAGGCCTTTATTAAATACCTGCGGCTTGCTTCTGCTGCCCTGCTCCAGAAAGCGCTTTCAGATTCATCAGTATTTTTTGCAAAATATTCATAAAAATGCATAAGATGATAAGAAGGATCTGAAAAAGCACAGCCCGGAACAAACTTTATAAGGGCTGATTTCTTATCCCACATAGGAATTTCATGATGCAGGCAGGTTCTCAAAATCTTTTTTGCCCAAGATGTGTAATTATAAATGCCTTCTCCATCACCCCATTTTTTTCCTGCAAGGAACAAAGCCATGGCAAAGAATTCTTCTCCATCTGGAGCAGGACCAAAGGCATTTTTCTTTCCGTCAGGGGCTACAGACCATGCAAAATAACCTTTCATATAGCCTTCATTCATATACATAAAATCTACAGCGAATTTCCACATGCGGTCAAAGAAATCTTTTCTGTTCATCAGAACACACATAAGCATTCCGTACGACATTCCTTCGGTACGGGCATCGCAGTTTCCTGTATCCATAAAATATGAAGTATCATTTAAGCCGTCAAAGAAGAATCTGTTCATACCTTCAAAAATCGCATAAAAGCTGTCATTAACACGATTATCAATTTCTTCTTTTGAATATCCATAATCTAAAAATGTATTTTTCATATTTATACCTTTAATTAGTCCTGTGTAATAATTTTTGTATGAAGATTTTCCAGCTGATTTGCAGCATCCTTTAAGCGTTGTGCAGTATTATTTACAGTACCAGTAGAAGTAGAAAAATTTTCAATTCCAGAAGAAATCTGACGAACAGTGGCAACAATCTGATCAAATGCGGTTGACTGCTGATTAATAATCTCTTTAATCTGATTTGCAGACTCTACAGTAATTTCTGAAGAACTTTGAATATCATTAAATTTTTCCTTTAATTTTTCTGACAGTTCCAGACCTTCACGAATCTTTTCAGTTCCACTTTCCGAAGTAATAATCAAATTATCTGAAGAATGCTGAATTTCGGTAATGCGGTCCTTAATCTGCTCTACGGAATTTGTAATTCCCGCTGCAAGACGGCGAACTTCGTTTGCTACAATATGGAAATTCTTTCCGCTTGCACCGGCACTGGAAGCTTCCAGTTCCGCATTAAAAGCAATAATACGGGTCTGGTCTGCAATATCATTAATGATTTTTACTATTTCCCAAATACTTCCGATTTTTTCGCCCAATTCACGTATTCCCGAAATGGTAGAAACGTTTGCTTCGGTAATTTCTGTCATTTTATCAAGATTTGACTGAAGAATATCAAAACCTGCGGTTACGTTGTTTTCTGTTCCTTCGGCAATGGTAGTTACATCTGCAATTTTGTCTACAATAGTTCTGGTCTGACGGTCGGTATCTTCCATTGTGGCAAGGATTTCTTTTACACCGGTAGACTGCTCCAGAGAGGTAGAGGCAGTATTTTGAGAAATTACAGAAAGTTCATTTATAGGAACAATCATTGTATTACCAATAGCCCGAATCTCATCCAAAATAGAACGGAAAAGTAAAACAACCTCATTTACAAGATGTAAGTTATAAGAAACCTCTGTTTCAAAATCTGTAGAAACAAGTTTTACAGTAAAAATATCATTCTTAATAATATGATGCATTGAAGACTGAAGTTTACCGGATGAAACTAAAATACTGTGCAGGAAGGAATAAACAGATACAATGCCAATAATTACATTTATTCCTAAAACAATACAGATTCGGGAAAGCTGAACGCCCCGTAAGCCAGGGCCTGTTAAATCAGCAGGAAGGAAGCCTGCATCGGAAGGAATATTATTAAAGTAATAAACATAAAATAGCATTACAGCAAGAATAACTCCCCATATTACAGGAATAGTACAATAAAGGGTAAAAGTTTTCTGATACGAAGTACCAAGATGAGTTTTATTACTCAATAACTTTTCATCTACACCTTCTTCAACAATCCGGCAGGCATAGTCATTACAAATTGCCCTTGTATTAGCCAGAGCAAGAAGACTTGCAACATAAGCCCCTAAAAGACAGCTGAATATACTTACAATATTTAAGGCAATATTCATATCAAGAAGAATGTGATATGAAGCGGCAAGTAAAAAGGTACAAATAAAAAAGTAAGAGAAGGCTTCCAGCTGCTTTCTGGCAGGCAATTTATGTAAATCTAAGAGGAGTTTTGTTCTTTCTTCCTGTGTACTTTCTTCTGTTTCCCATTTTTTTATTCTCCTGGAAACTCTGCCCATAAACAAATGATTTGTAATTGGAGAAAGACAGAACTGAGCAACAAAGATAAGTGCAAGAACTACCAGAATATGAAGATAATGGGTTCTGATATTTAAGTTTAAAATTAAAACAGTATACAAAAGAATAACAATACCACTTGCAACATCAGGAAGATGGCTTGCCCTTAAAATTTTTCTTTCCAGTGATAAATTATCTTTCATTATTCTACCTCACTATTATTAACTTCAGCCTTGTCTTCAACTTCTTTTTCCGGCTGTAAACTCTTCAAGTTGTCAGAAATTGTGCAGAGATTTTGTGCTGAATCGCTGATTTTCTGAGTTGAACCAGAGAAGGTTTCTGCGGCTTCGGCAATTTGACGAAGAGTGATTACAATCTGGGCAAAAGAAGCGGTCTGCTGTTCAATAATCTGCTTGATATCTTCTGATGCATAATCCATAGACTCAGAAGAAGCTTTAAGTTCTTCAAAACGATGATTCAAATCTGTAATAATCTGATTACCATCCATAATTTTTTCGCTTCCGTTTTGAGAAGAAGAAAGCAGTTCATCTGATGAATGCTGGATTTCTATAATTCTTTTTCTGATTTCTTCTGTAGATTGAATGATGTTGTTTGTAAGACGACGAATCTCGTTTGCTACTAGAGAGAAATTATCCCCTACATCGCCGGCACTGGATGCTTCAAGTTCTGCATTAAATGCTATGATATTTGTCTGATCGGCAATGGAATTAATAATTCTTGCAATATCTGAAATACCGGAAACTTTTTCTGTAAGTTCCTTGATTCCTTCAACTGTTACGTTATTGGCAGATTTAATTTCATCAAGTTTGTGCATATTTTCTTTTAGAATATCAAAACCTTCGGTGATATTATCTGTAGTTCTGCGGGCAACAATAGATACCTCACCTATTTTTTCTGCAATATTTTTAGAAAGAGCATCAGATTCTTCCATTGCGGAAAGCAGTTCCTTTACTCCAGAATTCTGCTCCAGC
Source organism: Treponema sp. (assembly GCA_016286535.1). Classification (GTDB taxonomy): domain Bacteria; phylum Spirochaetota; class Spirochaetia; order Treponematales; family Treponemataceae; genus Treponema_D. The sequence goes on from JAEESZ010000001.1 coordinate 164,833, forward strand.
GAAGTTACGGCGGTTTCGCGGGAAATTACAGAAAGTTCATTACTTGACTCAATTACATCAAGACTGATTCTCTGACTTTCTCTTAAAATATTCTGTAAAATGCTTATGATTGTATTAATAAGATAGAGATTATACATAAACTCATTTGAAAGGTCTGTTGGTTCTGACTTTACCTTATGAAGATTGTCTTTATTAATTCCACCAAGAATATCTTTCATATTGTTTATAGAACGCATCATTCGCTTGAACAAAGAAGTTGAGAAAATAAAATAGAAAATAGAATTTACAAGTCCAAGAGTAATAAGATTTTTAATTATAATTCTTAAAGAAAGGTATGAAACATATACCCGCCATGAAAGAATTAAAAAGGAAAGACTTGAAATAATAATTGGCAGGAAGATATGTAAAACTGTAATTAAAGTTGATTTTGTTCCAAAGGTATGATTTTTATCAACCTCGGCTTTTGAAACCCCTTTTTCTACAATTATAGCTGCATAATGAGAACAGATTTTCTGTGTTACGCCTGTAATAGCGTAGACCGTTGCATAATAGGTACCTATTACAATTCCCAGGCCAAAAAGAATGTAAGAATCCTTATTTAATCTTGCCAGGTTTGTAGAGATAATTTCCCAGATTGTACCTGTAACTATGAATGAAATCAGTACAATAATACCAACTTTTGGAGGCATGGCCATTAACTGCTTCATAAGTTTTGTCCGCTCTTTTACAGTTGTTTCTTCTCCGTAAAATGAAACCAGATCTTCTGTAATAGATTGAGCTGAAAATGTAACCGAGATTGAAAGAATTACTATGTTTAAAATAAGACAGATTATTACCCCTGCGCTTATTACTCCCGGCAGTTTTGCCAACGGCACATCGCCCAGAACAATACTCAAAGCCATGGTAAGAATTTCAAAACCTATCACAGGTAGAAGCAGTTTGTAAAAAGTTTCTTTTCCAAAGTTTACGTCTTGTTCTAAATTTTTAGTTTTTTTAAATTTTTCTTTTAGACTCATTTTTACCTCCGCATGGTAAATCTATTATTTAGATGTAAGTGCAATTGCACCATCCCAGTTTTCTGGTTTATTAATTAAAAATTCATTACAACGCTCAAGCATTAATTTTGCAGCTTTATTATTAGGAATAAGCTCCACAGCTTTTTCAAAATATGGAACAGCAAGATTAAAGGCCCCTTCGTTATAAGCTTTAAATCCCTTTTCATATGCATCTGAAAAGTCTTTTGGCAAAGGCTTTTCATCTACACGATAAATAAATACACTCTCTTTTTTACCTTTTACTTTTACAGAATCTAAGAGCAAAAGATTCATAGATTCATCAAGTTCGTCGCTTACCGCCCCGGAAACAATTATTTTTGCACCATACAGTTTTGTAAGACCTTCAAGACGGGAAGCAAGGTTTACGGCATCACCAATTACAGTATAGTTAGTTTTATCTGCACTACCTATCTGCCCGACAATAACATCGCCATAGTGAATTCCAATTCCTATATCAAGCTTCATTCCATCGGGAAACTTAAGCTGGTCACAGGGAATAGATTCAAGCTGGGCATACATTTCCAGTGCTGCACTTACCGCACGTTTTGCATTATCGTTATAACTGATAGGAGCACCAAACAAAACCATAATTGCATCACCAATAAACTTATCTACTGTGCCGCCATATTTTTTTACAATATCTACCATATGGGTAAAGTAGTTATTAAGGAAGTTTACAACATCTTCCGGCCGGTTAATCTCACTTATAGATGTAAAACTTCTTATATCACTCATCAAAATAACAACGTTTCGTTTTTCGTTATTATTATTAAGTTCCTTGCTTCCATCAGAAATTAATAAATCATTAATTACCTGTTTTGGAACAAACTTAGAAAATGCTGTTCTGATTTTATATTCCTTATCCACAAGAATGGAATGACTGACAGATTCCTGTAAAATATTTGCAAGAGAAGGCAATATAAAATCTATAGATGACTGAACTTTATAATTAAAGATTTTTTTACGGCAGGAAGCTAAATGAAGAGTGCCGACAAATTCATTTCCATTTTTAATTGTATAAGCTCTGTATGATTCAAGTTTTTTATCGGGCCCGGTTTTTGGCAAAAAATAAAAAGATAAATCATCAACAGGATTTACAATTTGAATGAATTTCTTTTCTTCATATTTTACAGTATGATTTTTTCTGGCCTGCTGTTCATATTCTGTTTTACAAATATTCCAGAATTCATCAATAGTATCCTGATTAAAAAACTCAATTCCGGTTTTATAAACACGGGCATTCTGAGCATCAAGAATTAAAGTGATAATATCGTAATCGCAGGCTCTATAGAGTATTCTAAAAAGATTACCAACAAGAGTGTCCAGATCCCTTACATCGTTATAAAGCCCGATTACATTCTTAGACATAGTCAAAAAGAATTCACTTTTAGACATAGAATTTAATATCCAGGAAGAAATCTGTTCATCAGGAGAAAGTTCCTTTTTACTATAGTTATCTTCATCGGATTCAAAAAAAGTATCTGCAGCTATATATTTGCAGTTTAGCAAATCCTGAACTGACTGAATTAAAGCTTCTATATTCTGGCCGGAAACAGAAAGCGCCTTACTCACAAGAGATGTATCATTCCAGAAATCCTGTATTTTATCATCTGTTGTAATCAAAATAAAAGGGATTCCCTGTTTTGGTGAGCCGTTTTTTATTATATTACAAAGCTCCACGCCGTTTATCTGTTCAAGTTCTTTAGAAGCAATTATAAGAGAGGGACTTTCTCTTACTATTTTTCTTAAGAGCGAAAAACCTTCTGTAAAAGCTTCAACAAGAAAACCAAGCTTTTCCAGTTCATTACAAATCATCTTGCAAAGTATTTTTGAAGGTTCTGCAACGTAAATCAGAGTCTTTTCATTTTTAGTCATTTAAAAGCTCCTTTACCTTAGCCGCAAGACTTTCACGCTCAAAATCAGATTTTACAATATAGCCCTGAGCTCCAAGATTTTTCGCCTTTTCCAGAGTATCACTTTCAAATACGGAAGAAACAATTATTACCGGAATATTTTTAAGTTCTTCTTTATGACGCATATTATGTAAAAGAACAAAGCCGTCCATTCGAGGCATTTTGACATCAGTTACAACAAGATCGAATTTATACTGCTTCATTTTTTCAAGTGCATCAATTCCATCTACAGCTGTAGAAACATTATAGTTTTCAGCTTCAAGAATAATCTGTTCAATATGGCGTGTTGTATGAGAATCATCAACGACAAGAACCGAGTGCATTTTCGGCATTTTTCTTACTTCAAGATTTTTTATATCATAAACATTTACGACCTTGAACCTGCGCATTGTATCCGGAATATTAAGAACCGGAATAATGCGGTAATTTTCGTCAAAAACGACACCCTGCAGGGCATTAAAATCCTTTAATAAAGGTGGAACAGGTTTTATAACGACAGTTCCATAATGAAGGATTTTATCTACAATAACTCCAATTTTACGATTCAGGTATTCAAGTACAACTACAGAAAGTTCTTTTTTAGTATTTGTCTGTTTTTTTGAATTTGAATTTATAATATCAAAGTCAAAAATCGGAATAAGTTCATTATGAACATTTATTACAGGTCCATGCTGCATCTGTAAAAATTCATCTTTATTTACGGTTAAAATCTCTTTTATATAATGAGAAAGAATAAGATAAGAACTGTTAGAAACACTTACAAAAAGTCCGTCCTGAGTTGCCAGCGAGGCCGGTAGCGATAGTTCAAAATTTGTTCCCTTGTTAAGCTCTGAATAAACGGAAATCTTTCCCTTAAGTTTATCCATTTCTGTTCTTACTACATCAAGGCCGATTCCACGCCCGGAAAGTTCAGACTGTTCATTTTTTGTAGAAAATCCGGGGACAAAAATATACTGCAATAATTCGGTTTTATCTGCAGTTTGAATTTCAGCTTCCCTTTCAGGATAGAGCCTTAAGGCCTTTTCCTTTATTTTTTCATAATCAATTCCGTGACCATCATCTTTTACGTTTACAAAAATACGGTTAGAAACCTGGCTTACAGTAACAGAGATTTTTCCAGTTTCGGTCTTGCCAAGTTTTACACGCTCTTCTTTAGTTTCAATTCCATGATCAATTGCATTACGTACCAGATGGATTAAAATGGCGGGAAGTTTTTCAAGAATAAATTTATCGATTGTAATTTCTGACTGAGGAATATCAAAATCGATGTTTTTTTCTGCTTTTAAGGCCTCTGCAACAATAGAACGCTTGATTGGTCTTAAAATCATATCAAAAGGCAGCATTCTAAGGGCAATGATATTTTTTTGAATTTCTACACTCTGATTTTCTAGTACCGAAATATTTTCAGAAAGCTCCTGGAAGGACTGAAACTCTGTACGTTCAGGCTGCTGCTTTAAGTCGTCTATTACATTCTTTAATTTTATCTGACGCATAATCAGTTTGTCCAATGACTGCAGGATTGAATCTATTTGAGAAACCTGAATCTTTATGGTTTGAGAATCGTGAAAAAAATCTTCATTTTCAAGTTCCGTTTTTGCTTCGCTTTCAACTTCCTTCTTTTCCTTTTTTTCGCCGGAAAAATCAGTTCTAAAGTTTTCATCTTCGATTGCATTATCAATATTTATAATAACATCTTCAAATTCGCTGAAGCTGCCATCTGCTCCGTCTTCAATTCTGTTAATTACTTTATGAAGCAGATCTGTAACGCCCATAAGAAGCTGAACTATTTTTTTAGAAATTTCAGTCTGATTGCTCTGTATATTTTTAAAAACTGTTTCCAGATGATTTACAACCTTTTCAATCTGGACATACTCCATCATTCTGGAAGAACCTTTTAAAGTATGCAAAAGTCTTAAAATTTCGTTCAAACATCCTGTATTACGCTTTTTCTTAGAAGCTTCAATTGCGATGTCGTCTAAAGAATCAAGAATTTCACGAGCTTCAGAAATGTAATCTGCAATATAAAGATTTTTATCAATATTCATTTACATTCTGCCTCCATTTGAAAAAATTTCGCAAAGCGAAGATATATATGCCGGACTAAAAGAATCCAGTGCAAAATCGTAAGGAAGGTCTTTTCCAAAATTATTAATGAGATTTTTACATTTAGAAAAGCATTTTAGGGCAGATTCAGTTTTACCTAAATCACGAAGTACCATTCCATGATAGAAAACTGCCGGCCAGAAGCCAGGAGAAAGACTTTCTGCAGAGGCAAAGAAATTTTCTGCTTCGGCTCTGTTATCTGCATGATACTCAATATAGCCAAGCATAAAGAAAGAATATTTTTTTTCATCTGGGCCATTTATTCCCCGGGCAATCAGCCTTGCTTTTTCAAAATCTCCGCGGTTTATTTCCATGCAAACCATTTCGTAAGTCTGCTTTGCATCAAATTTTTTTGAGTTTTCCTTTTTTAATTTCTCGCTCAGCACTTTTTCCTGTTCAAGTTTTTCCTGCACAAACTTTTCCTGCTCGAGTTTTTCCTGTTCGAGTTTCTGCTGCTTTATTTTTTCAACTTCCCGCCGCACTTTTTCCCTGGCAATTTGGCTCTCTTTTTCTTTTCTCTTTAACTCAGTAGAAGCAATAATTTGCGAAGCAGTCTTTTTATCAGCTTCACCTTTTTCAAAATAATAAACCTGAGCGTTATTCTTTTTATGCAAAGTATCCGGTATGATATTCTTGTCTATTGAACCAATTTCATTCATAGAAAAGAAGAGGATTCCATTTTTCTTGAGACGCTGGCAGACTTTATTTGTAACCATCTTTCTTGTTTCCTTATCAAAATAAATAAAGACATTCCTCATAAAAATAATGTCTACTTCTTCTGCAAAAGGAAGCGAAGAGATTTCATCCTGGATAAGATTAAACTTGAAGCTGTGAATTCTATTTAAAAATTCCGGTCTGAATATAATCTGACTTTCTGTTTTTTGAGAATAAGAATCTAAAAGCTTATGATATTTTTGCCCGTCTGAGCGTAAAGAGTAAGTAGAATACTGTCCTCTGGAAAAAATCTTAAGGGCATTATCGTCAATATCGGAGGCATAAATTGTAATGTTGATATTCATGGATAAGGCAAGAGCCAGAAGTGAGAGAGGCTCTTCTCCTGTAGAACAACAGCAAGTCCATATAGTAAGATTTTTTCCTATAAACTGCGGAAAAACTTCTTTTTCAAGAAATTCAAACTGCTTTACTTCTCTAAAAAAATAAGTTTCATTGACTGTTACCTGATTTATAATCCTGTCAAATTCTAAGGTATCTGCTGAAAGAGAATTACAATAATCAGAGACTGAAACTTCTTTTACCTCTGCCCTTTTTTTTATGTAATTAGCAAGGCTTTCATATTGTGATTTTGCAACATAAATACCGGAAAAAGCGAGAATCTTAGAGTTAAGCCCTTCAATTAAAACTTCTGTCTGCTTATCCACATTAATCCTCATCTTTCTTTATAAGGCTCCACAGCCTTTTTGGAATTTGTTTTAAAGGTAAAACTTCACAGGAAGCGCCCATTTCGAAGGCAGCCTTAGGCATTCCATAAATAACACAGCTTGCTTCGTCCTGAGTAATTGTGTAGGCGCCCAGCTGCTTTAAGTGAAGACATTCCTTAGCCCCGTCAGCCCCCATTCCGGTAAGCACAACAGCAATGCAGTTTTTTCCAAAAACTTTTGCTGCACTTTCAAACATTTTGTCTACAGCAGGCCGCAGGAAATTTACTGGAGCATCGTGATTTAAAACAATGTGATAATCATCATTAGGATATGGAACAAAAGTCAAATGTTCATCAGAAGGTGCAAAATACACGTGTCCGGCAAGCGGCTTTGTATTATTCTGAGCAAGTTCCACCGGAAGCAGAGCCTCGGCAGAAAGCCATTCAATCAGATTTTTATCAAAAAATGAATCTATATGCTGGGTAATAAAAATTGGCAGAGGAAAGTTAGCTCCAATCCCCTTAAGAAAATCAAGCAGAGCTCCAGGTCCTCCTGTAGAAACACCTACAAGAACTGCCTTAAAGTTGCGCATGGAATAATCAGAAGAAAGGGAGGGTAATTCAGAGACTAAGCTACCATCTTCATTCACAGTTGATGCAAGAGAGGAAGGATGATTTTCAAAAAGCAGATTGCATTTTATATCGTAAACCTGCTGTTCAAGAAAAGAAGCATATTCTGCAATTTTTTCTGAAGAAAAATTGATAAAGGCCGGCTTTTCTATGAATCTTATATTTTTAGAAGAATAATCTGCTTTATCATTTGCAGTATAATAAATAATAGTTGGTATTTGAGAATGGCTGCAGTAATCAGAAAGGGTTGAGTTTCTGTCTGAATCAAAAAGAGATTTATCAGCAATAATGACGTTTGGTTTTATTTGAGCACAAAGCTCTGTAAACTGAGAATAAGAAGACGCTTCTCCTACCCAGCTTAGTTTTTTTGTTTTTTGAATAATTTCCTTAAGAAGAGAGCGGATTACAGCAGAAGAATCTGCCACAAGTACATTAATCATAACTCCTCCAGTAAGTAATTATTCATAAATTTTATAGTCTGCTTTGCATTAATTAAAAGCCTCATTCTGCTGCCATCAAAAGAGCAGGCAAAAATGCCAAAATGTTCAAAGCCCTTTGAATATAAATCTGAGAATAATCCGAAATCTTTGTAATTCATTGTAAATACCCGGCATTCCTGAGTTGTAATAACAGAAAGTTGCTTCTCCTCCCCTTTGAGCACAATCATTGTTTTTATATCTGATTCCCGCGGACTCTGATTAAACTTTTTTGCAATTTCATCAAAATCTACAATACCGGAATGCTGATTCTGCAGCAGGGAAGTTTCAACATCCTTAACTCCGACGCACGAAAGAACGTCTTTTTGAGGAATTAAAAAATCTATTTGCGGATATTCAATACAAACAAATTGATCAAGCTGCTGCAATTTCTTTTCCTACTTTTTCAATTATGGCCTGAACTTTTAAAACAAAAACCTCTTCACCATTAATTTTCAGAGTTCCTTCATAATAATCAGACATTTCTGCTTCGGTAAAATGGACAATATCTTTTTCAGAAGCAGAAAAAAAGTCTTTTACATCTGTAATACGAAGGCAGGTATGACTTTCATCATTTAAAACAATAAAAAGAAAAGAATGCTGAGCATCTTTGCCTTCAAGCACAGATGTATCAATAACTACGTAGGGATCTCCATAACGGTTGAGAACGCCATTTACATAAGCAGGAACAAAAGGAAGGGGAAATACTGTTGCGTCACGCAGAATTTCTTTTACACAATCGGCAGGAATAGCATAGGAATTATTACCATCAGCCTTATTTCCCATAGTAAAAATAAGCCAGATATCTTTTTTATCTGCCCCTTTTTTTTCAGTATTTTCTGCCTTACTTTTTTTAATAATTGCTAACAAATCATCAGACATAATGATTAATTATACAGCAAAAAGAGCGATAATGCGAATTGTTTTTTTTTATTTTTGATTAAGTATCTCAACCCAGCTGCGGCTGTCCCTCTTTTGTGGATTTAAGCCCAACTGCAATACAAAGTCCTCCAGCCCTTTTCTTACACTTTCTGCATCCATTTGATCATCTGTTACTTCAATTTCAACATAGGGTAAATCATTTACTTTTTCCATTTCCAGGTGAAATTCAACTCCGGGCAATACAGTAGAAAGGCAGTAAGCTCCAGAAGATTTTTTAACTTTATCAAACCATTTGTGATAGCCAGCTTCTGCAAAAAATTCCCGTAAAACTTCGGCATCTTCTACAAAAGTTTCATCTTCCCGGTTAAATTCAATTCCGTTTTCCTTTTTCTTATATTTTATGGTAAAAAAACTTCTGCATGTTTTTCCGTCATCTTCGCTTCTAAGCCTTATGACCTGAGGTTCATTATTTGCAAGTCTTTCTTCCCTGCTATTATACTTAGACCAGTACTCGTCCCTTTTTGTAATCAGCCGGGGAAATCCGCCTGTATTCCCTCCCCTCTTTACGGTAACTCCATCAATTGCATTTTCTTTGTTAAAAATCAAATCAAAAAGCTTCTGATATTCTTCTGCAGATAAAGGTATTTTTATTTCAATTTCTCGTCCCATAAGTTTAGTCTAGCATTTTTTAAGGAAAAATCATATTAATAAATATTTATCTTTAGCGCTTCATTTTTTTCTTATTTTTACTTTTTTTTAGTTTTTTTTTAAGTAAATCTATGATATACTTTTACATTATGCAACAGAAGAAAAAAGTAAGACTTTCGGACATAGCTGAAAAACTTAAGATCAGTACAGTTACCGTATCTAAGGCTCTTTCAAATAAAGAAGGAGTTGGCGATGATCTTAGAAAACAGATTAAAGACATAGCCGAAGAAATGGGCTATAAAGTAAAGAAAACAGGTCCAAACGTAAAAAACGGAAAAATTACAGGTAACATTGGAGTTTTAATTCCAAATAAATTCTTTTCAAAAGATATTTCCTTTTACTGGTATTTATTCAATCACCTTTCTACAGAACTTTTAAACAGAGATTATTATACCATAATGGAGCTTCTTTCTAATGAAGATGAAGCAAACCTTGTTTTACCAAGAACAATAAATGACAAAAAAATTGACGGCCTTATAATTCTTGGACAGACTTCAGCAGAATACATAAAGACTATTCATGCAAATTTCAACAACTTTATTTTGCTGGACTTTTACACAAACGAAATGGACTTAGACTGCGTTTCTAATGATGACTACTACTGCTCTTATATGCTTACAAGTCATGTAATCAGTCAGGGACACAAAAAGCTTCGCTTTGTAGGAAACTTTAACGCAACAACCTCTATCCGCGACCGTTATATGGGCTTTCAAAAGGCCATGCTGGAAAACAACTTTGAAACAGGCTTAAAAGATATTATTGATGACAGAGACAGCAATGGAAATGCCATTGAATTTAAGCTTCCTTTAGATGATATGCCTACAGCCTTTATCTGCAACTGTGACCTTACTGCGGCAAACCTTATTGATAAGCTGACATCGCTTGGCTACAAGGTACCAGAAGATATTTCTGTAACCGGCTTTGATAATTACCTTTCGCCAAACAGAACTTCCATTCCTTTAACAACCGTCTATATAAAACCTCAGGACGTTGCTAATGTAGCGGCAGATTTGATTATTAAAAAGCTGAACAATGAGCCTTACATTCATGGAAGACATCTTGTAAGCGGTTCTCTTATTCTTAGAGATTCTCTTAAAGCTTTGAACTAAACAAAGGAAAAACAAAAATAAATGAAAACCTCAAGATTAATTTTAAAAATTCTTTCAACCTTGCTTTTACCCCTGATTGCAGGTATTTCAACTTATTTGCTTACAAGATTTCTGCCCGATTCCCGCAGAGTTCTTGCCCTGAGCGACATCAGTTTTTTCTTTACAAGCCTTGCAATAGCTTTCTTTATATTTGATAAAAATACAAAGTTCCGCTACTGCACCAGAGTTTTTACAATTCTGGCAATAATCGCCTTTATAAATCTGCATTTTCCGGTATTTTTTCTTTACCACATTCCCCTTCCGCTTACAGTATTTTCTATAATTTTTTATCTGGCCCTGGCTGTAAGCAGCTGCTTTTTTATTGGTAAACAAAAAGTGACCTCTTATATCTGGATTTTAATTACCCTTATGGCAGGGGGATTTTTTCATTACCTTACACTCATAAGCCTCTGCTATTCCCACAGATTATATTCTGTCTTTTTATTTGCAGGAGCAGGAATTCAGCTTTCTACCCTTGTTTACTACATTCTGGACGAAAAAAAATACCACTTTAGACATTCTAAAGTGGTATTTTATATCTTTTTTCTTCTTGCCCAGCTTTTACTGGCAAGCGCCTGTGTTTTAATGAATTATTCTAAATTAGTATAAATCATCCCAGCCGTAAAGATTTCCTTTTGTAATTTTTCCGGTCTTTAAAGCAGAATCAAGTTTAACAAGAGAATCTACAGCCCCTACAGCAAAACCTTCGCGGCTTCTTGCTGTATGGGTTAATTCAATTGTGTCTGCAGTTCCGTCAAAGAAGACCTTGTGGGTACCAGGAACATTTCCACAACGGGTTGAACTTACATGAAGCTGATTTTCAAGAGGACGCTCGTGGAATGCATCTGTAACAATTTCTGTTTTATTTTTATATCCGGCCTGAACCCTGCGGGCAATTTCTAAGGCAGTACCACTTGGGCTGTCTGCTTTCTGATTGTGATGCATTTCCCAGGTCGCAACATCATAATCTTTATACTGAGACATGATTTTTGCAGCCTCTTCCACAATTCTGTAGAACATATTTACACCAATAGAAAAGTTTCCTGCAGTCATGATTGTACCGCCAACTTCTTTTGCATAGGCAGCAATTTCTGCATGTTTATCATTCCAGCCGGTAGTTCCAACAACTAATGGAAGTCCAAGTGGAAGAAGCGCTTTAATATTTGCAATTACAACTGAAGGATGAGTAAATTCAATAATTCCCTCTGCACCGCTTGCTTTAACTGCACGAACAATAGAATCTGTATCTCCGCCAGCAACTTTTACTTTTGCGTCTTCTGCTACAACATCAATAGTGGTTACAACTTCATGACCAGCCTTTTTTGCAGCCTGCTCAATCATATGTCCCATTTTTCCATAACCAACAAGAGCAATCTTCATAATTATCCTCCAGACTTTCTTTTTGATATCCTATAATAACAAAAAATAACCTTATCTTCTACAATCAAAATAGAGAAACATACATCTTTTTGAAAGAATATCCTTTATAATTTAAGTATGAATAGATATGTTAATTGGGCAATTTTAGCCCCTGGTCGCATTGCAAACAGTATGGCCACTGCCATGAACGGTGTAAAAGATGGAAAACTTCCAGATTTTGACGGAAAAAAAATAAAGCTTTATGCAGTAGCAAGCAGAAACAAGGAAAAAGCTGAGGCTTTTGCAAAAAAATGGAATTTCCAGAAATCATACGGCTCATATGAAGAACTGCTGAATGATCAGGATGTAGATGCAGTTTATATTGCAAATCCCCACGCCTTTCACCACGAATGGGTCATAAAGGCCTTAAAAAAAGGAAAACATGTACTTTGCGAAAAACCTGCCGGCTGTTCAAAAAAACAGCTGGACGAGATGATCAGCCTTGCACAGGAAAAAGGCCTCTTTTTTATGGAAGCAATGTGGACAGCCTTTAATCCCTGTATTGCAAAAATCCGCTCGGTTATAAAATCAGGATTAATTGGAGACATTATTAATATTGATTCCCGCTTTTGTAACAGAAATCCTTATGATCCTAACGATAGAAATTACGCGCCGGAACTTGCAGGAGGAGCCCTTCTTGATTTAGGAATCTACAATATCTATTTTTCAATGATGATTGCAGATTTTTCTCCTGTAAAAAAAATCTCTTCTGCAGTAAGAATGCTTAAGGGAATTGATGCCTGGAACGGGGTTAATCTGACTTTTGAAAACGGCATTCAAAGTTCTTTCCAGAGTGCCATGGATCTTCCAACCGAAAGCGGAAGCCACAATGCAGTAATATGGGGCAGCAAAGGTTATATTACAGTAGAAAACTTTTTTATGGCCCAGAAGGCAAAGGTTTATTTATATAAAAATATCTGGGGCGGCGAAAGTGACCTTATAGAAGAAATAAATCTTCCCTTTGCAATTAACGGCTATGAATATGAGCTGGCCCACTCAAACGACTGTATTCTCAAGGGGCTTTATCAATCAGACATTCACACTTTTGAAAAGTCCGAAAATCTGATTGAAACCATGGACAGTCTTAGAAAAGACTGGAAGATGAAATACCCCTGGGAATAAGAATATTAAGAAAAATATGCATTATGAAGAATCTGAACTGTACGGTCAGCTTCTTCATCGTCAACAATCATACTGATGTTTACTTTACTTGCCCCCTGAGAAATCATCTGAACGTTGATTCCTTCGTCGGCAAGGGCATCAAAACCACTTGCAAGAATTGCAGAAGAATGAGCTGCATCACAAATAATTGTAACGATAGCCTTGTTTTTTCTAACAGAAACCTGACTTGCCTGTTCAAGATCTGAAATAAGGCCGGTCAAATCTGCTTTTGTATTTACTGTAAGAGATACAGAAACTTCTGAAGTTGCAATAACATCAATACTGATATTCCATTTTAAGAAATTATTAAAAATATGAGCAAGGAAACCTGCGGCACCAAGCATGCGGGAAGAAACAATATCAATTAAGGTGATGTGCTTTACAGTTGTAATTGCACATACAGGTGGAACTTTTCCTGCGTGTTTTTCTACGATAATTGAACCAGGACTTGTAATATTGTAAGAGTTCTTCACGCGAACCGGAGTCCCCGTTTTACGTACAGGCAGCATCGATCGCGGATGCAATACCTGAGCACCAAACATTGCAAGCTCCTGTGCTTCTTCATAAGTTACTTCAGGAACAGGCTTTGCTTCTTTTACCAGGCGAGGATCTGTAGTTAAAATACCGTCAACATCCTTCCAGGTCTGAACTTCATCTGCCCTCATGGCAGCACCAATCATTGTTGCTGTAAGGTCAGAACCACCTCTTCCAAGAGTTGTAATATTACCTTTTGCGTCCTTTGCAATAAAGCCGGTAACAATAGGTATTCTGTTTTCAATTCCGTTTTTATAGTTATTAAGATGCTGGGGAATATTTTCCCAAACCTGATCAAGAAGTTCGGCAGACATGTAATTACTGTCAGAAACGAAGCCTATGTCCCAGGCATCATAGAACTGGGCAGGTATGCCTTCTTTATTAAGGTATGCAGACATCATGCGGACACTCATACGTTCACCAAAACTTACAAGATAGTCTCTTGAACGTTTACTGATTTCTTTTAACATTGAAATTCCGGTTAAGAGCTGTTTTAATTCATCAAGAAGGGCACGGATTGTATCTATATTGATTCCAAGTTCTGCTGCAGTGTCTTCGTGAAGTTTTGCAACACCTGCAACATCTACAATTCCTTCTACTGCCTTGTCAGCTGCTTCTAAAAGATGATCGGTTGTATCTCCCATAGCTGATAATACAACTGCCGGACGCTTGTTCTGATACGCTTTAATAATTGAAGCTACATGTTTAATTCTTTCTGCATTTGCGACTGATGAGCCGCCAAATTTCATTACTATCATAGCCTTATTATAATAAAATGAAGGCTATTAGTCATCTACACCCTTACAAATTCCTGTTTCTGCTCTGTAACATCAACCGCTTTCATTTTAAGGCTGACTTCATCATTAAGCTGAACCTCGCCTGCATTGTGTAAGGTTGTCTGCATATCTAAAGCAGGAATTAAGAATAAAGCATCGCTTCCACGGCGGTCAATACAGAATGCCTGGTAAACATTGTCAGGATTCTGCAAAAGATAAATTAATTTCCAGTGAGTATCGCTCTGGCGGCTGGCTTTTTTTGCAGCAAGACTGGCAGCATCACCGGCGGCAATGCGTTCAAGCATTTCGTCCTTTCCTAAAAGGCGGCGGCCGTCTATAAAGGCCCGTAACTGCTGGTGGGCAACCAGGTCTCCGTAACGGCGCAGGGGCGAAGTTACCTGACTGTAGAAGGAAAGGCCCAGGCCTGCGTGAGGAGCCGGTGTAATTCCAACTGAACGCTTTCTCATGCATTTAATCTGGGCAAACTGACCTGCCCAGCCCTCCGGAAGACTGGCCGGAAATTCCGGAGCTTCCTGACTTACAAAAGGAAAAGGAATCTGATTTTTAAATGCAAAGCGGGCTGCTCCTTCCCCTGCAAGAATCATACATTCGGCAATCATATCGTTACTTTCGTATTTGATGTCTTCTTCAATGGAAACCTTTTTACTTTCCTTATCAACTATAATGCTTACTTCAGGCATTTGAATTGAAACGGCATTATTGGCTTCCCTTCTGCTTTTATTTTTTCTTGCAAGTTCAAACAAAGGTTTTAATTCCGGGCTTTCCTTTAATTCTTCTGCCTCTTTATAGGTGAGTCTTTTTACCTTTACTCTTGTTTTTAAAACCTGACAGTCTTCAATCTGACTTTTTTCGTCAAGCTTGATTTTAAAAGACAGGGCAGAACTTATTTCCTTTAAGCCAAGGGCATAATCTTCAAGACAGCTTTCTGCAAGCATTCGAGATGCTCCTTCGGGAATATATAAGGTTGTACCCCTGTTTCTTGCGGCAATATCAATTGAAGAATCGGGTAAAACTGATGAGGCAGGGTCTGCAATATGAACCCACAGATATTCTCCGTCGAAGGCAACGGCATCATCAGGGTCTGTAGAATGTTCACTGTCTATGGCATAGGCCAGAGCAGGCACTTCTACCCTTTCTTCTTCAGGCATAGCGCCAAGCCCTTCTTTTGCAGATTCAAAAGAAAAACCTAATCTTGTTGGATAAGGATTTTTTGTTACATCCCAGATTCCGCATTCAATTAAAAGTTTATGGGCTTTTTCAATTGTCTGACTTATGCCCGCTTCTTTCATGATTTTTGATTTATCTGTTTTACAAAGGGCAAAGGCTTCTACCTCTCCCATAAATTTTGAGTCGGAAGGTAAATCCAGTTTTTTGTTTTTTAAGCGCTGAATAAAGGCATTTCTTATTTCTTCTTCGTGTTCTTTTTCGTACTGTTTTTGATTAAGAAGATTGATTTCTTCCTGAGTGCGGGGAATAAAGATGATTTTTCCGTTTTTAAGTTCTTCCTGACTTAGTGCAAAATGAGAATCTTTGCAAAGTTCGTTATAAAAAGCCCAGGCTTCGTCCGCCCTGAATTCTCCGCGCGAATATTCGGCCAGCTCCGAAAGAGGGAGAGGCGCGGTCGCGGTAGACTCATCACTTTGCAAAAGTTCGTAAGCTTCGTTTATCTGATTTTTAATTGCATCGTCAGAAAATAAAAGGGCCTTATCTAAAGAGCTACATGGACCTTCGTGTAAAAGAACTATGTCTTTTTCGCGGACTTTCTGACTACCATACTGGGCCTTTTTTCCGCCTGCACTTGCCATCTGGGTGCAGAATTTTATCTGATATTTATCGCCATCTCTGTCTTCAATTATGGCAAGAAAACTTCTATATAAAACCAGGGAATTCTTAGTCATAAAGTTATTCTAGCAGAAAAACGGGTAAAAAAAAAGCACCGTTCCTAAGAACGATGCTTTTATTGAGGGTTTATTACAAAACCCTCAAAACGGCGAAGTCAAGGCTTTAAGCGTGAGCGTGCCTTGACTCGACGTATTTACGGCTCACAAGTCTGGCCGCTTAAGCTATGTTTTTTAGCTTACCATTTCTTTTCAATCTGATCACAGATGTTTGGTTCGCCTTCTTCAAGAGAGAAGAATTTAGCTTTTGCCATGTTAGGTACAACGTTTACAGAATCTCCTAAGCGGAAGTCTGCATTAGCGTTTGTATTAACGATGATCTGCTGACCTTTGTTAGATACAAGGTAAAGATGTGTAGAAGCACCAAGTGGTTCTTTGTTTACAATCTTCATCTGCATATCATCTTTAGCAGCTGGCTTTTCTACGTATGTTAAGTCTTCTGGACGGATACCAAAAGAAACTTCTTTGTTTACGTAAGCTTTTAAGTATTTAGCCTGTTCTTCTGTTGGATTGATTTCGAATGATCCTTCATCACAAACAATCTTTCCGTCTTTTTCAAGAACTTTTACAGTTAAGAAGTTCATTGGAGGTGTACCAATGAAGCCTGCAACGAATTTGTTGATTGGGTTGTTGTAAAGGAATAATGGAGCACCAATCTGCTGAATGAAACCGTCTTTCATTACAACGATTTTTGTTCCTAATGTCATAGCTTCAATCTGGTCATGAGTTACGTAGATCATTGTAGCCTGAAGTCTGTTATGAAGAGCAGCTAATTCAGAACGCATTGTTACACGAAGTTTAGCATCAAGGTTTGAAAGAGGTTCATCAAACAAGAATACTTTAGGATTACGAACGATAGCACGACCTACAGCAACACGCTGTCTCTGTCCACCAGAAAGTGCCTTTGGTTTTCTATCAAGATACTGTGTAAGATCAAGCTGTTTAGCAGCATCGCGAACACGGCGATCGATTTCTGCTTTATCCATTTTACGAATCTTTAATCCGAATGCCATGTTATCATAAACAGTCATATGAGGATAAAGAGCGTAGTTCTGGAATACCATGGCGATATCACGGTCTTTTGGTGGAACATCGTTCATTTCGATTCCATCAATGTAAAGTTTACCTTCTGTAATATCTTCCAAACCAGCAATCATACGTAATGTTGTTGATTTTCCACAACCAGATGGACCTACGAATACGCAGAATTCCTTGTCTTCAACAGTGATATTAGAATTAGTTACAGCACGAACACCGCCGTCGTAAACTTTTCCAATACCTTTAAGTTCTACTTTTGCCATTTTTTTGGCCTCCTGAGTTTTTTGATAACAGACTTAAAGCCTGCTACCTCTGGGTTATATTATTAAATCCATTATAACATATTGGAGGCATAAATCAACAGAGAAATTTCTTAAAAGTGGATTTTTTTCGTTTAAAAGAAAAAAGGCTTCCTGAAAGGAAGCCTTTTGCGGAGGAGCCGACTTGAACGGCCACGACTTACGCCACAAGCACCTCAAGCTTGCGTGTCTACCAATTCCACCACCCCCGCGGAATGTGATATTAAATATATAGATTTTATGAATTTGTGTCAATATGCAGCATACGTTTTTTTTTAAAAATTTTTATCCACACCAGCTGCATGTGTAATTTTCTGGCGAAAATTACATGCGGAAACTACGCAAATGCAGCATGCGTTTTTTTTAAAAATTTTTATCTACACCAGCTGCATGTGTAATTTTCTGGCGAAAATTACATGCGGGAACTACGCAAATGCAGCATGCGTTTTTTTTTATAAAATGCGCGAGCAGGGTTCGGCTTTTGCGGAGCGTTGAAGCCGATAAAGCAGATTCTTTCTGTAATTGAAACACAGAGTGAGCCTTGCGAACATAAAGGCTTCTCGGCGGAGCATAAAGACGGTTCCTGCGGGAGCATTTTACAGAGATTCAAATAAAAGACGATTACGCTGCCAGCTGCATGTGTAATTTTCTGGCGAAAATTACATGCGGGAACTACGCAAATGCAGCATAGTTTTTTTTTATAAAATGCGCGAGCAAGGTTCGGATTTTGCGAAGCATAAAAAAAAAGGAACTGCCTTAAAAAGACAGTTCCTTTTACTGAGCAGAATACTTTTCCCTATGGAAGGAAAGTAATTTCTTTGATTGTCATTTTTACAAGGTCTTCATCTGAACCACCATCTTCTACCCATTTCCAGGCATTTAATGGAACTGCAATCTTAATGATTTTTCCAGACATTGCAGAAACATCTAAATCATATTCATAAGTTCCAGATAATTCATCTGCATCAAAATAGCAGCGGTCTACACCACCGTTATAATAAGTTGTTCCTGGTCCCCAGGTTACAATCTTGAATTTTGGTGCTTTAGCTGAATTTTTCCATCCATCAACTGTTTTATAATCAAAAACAACATGAACAGTAGAATAGTTTTTTAAGTTAATTCCTTCTTTTGGTCCATTAATAAAGAAAGAAATTCCGCCACCACCATAACGCATCATTGCATCATAAGTAACAGAGCCGTCAGCATTGAATACCTGATTCTGCATTGTTCCCTGATTTTCTGCAAGATTTGCTTCTGTAAGTTTAACTGTAATAGGTTTAATCTCTACAGGTGCAGCAGCTTTTTTTGGTGCAGCAGAAAGTGCACCAGAAATCAACAATAATGTTGCAAGAATAATACTTGTTTTTTTCATTGGGTTCTCCTATATTTCTTAATAATTTAATTCTAAATCCAAAAAGCAATTAGATAAAGAAAAAGTTACTTAATTTTAAGAAATTAGGAAAAATCCCTTACAAAAAAAAACTAGTAAGTATTTAATCCGCCGGCTTTTAGCTGGAAATGACTGAATTCCATACTGAAACTTGCCCTTCCCTGTGTTGCAGAACGTAAGTTAGTTGTAAATCCGAACATATTTGCCATTGGTGCCTGGGCATGAATAATTTCTCCTGAAGCTTTACTGTCCTGGCCCATAATATTTCCACCGCGCTGTGAAAGCTGACTTGAAGCAGGTCCAACAAACTCTTTTGGACAGGAAATATCTACATTCATTACAGGCTCTAAAATTACAGGATTTGCGGCATTGCAGGCTTTATCAAAAACCTGGGCTGCACAGGCTTCAAAAGCAAAGGTTGAAGCAGTAAGTTCATTGTAATCAATCTGAGTTACCTTTACGGCAATATCTGTACAAGGATAACCATATTTAATACCCGAAGATAAAGAAGACATAATTCCACTCTGGATGGCATCCATAATTTCCTGTGGAACTTCTGCATGCTTGCAGGTAACTTCGTAAGAATTTCCTGAACCGGTTTCTCTCTGTTCAACAGAAATTGTAAGCCCTGCAACATTTTCTTTTCCTGCAAGAACCTTATTAAATTCTTCGCTGGCCTGGGCAGAAGAGCTTACAGATTCCCTGTAAGTTACCTGAGGAGCACCAACATTGCATTTTACGCCAAAATCATCACGCATACGGGTAACAAGAACATCAAGATGAAGTTCACCCATTCCACTGATGATTAACTGACCAGTTTCTGCATCTTCGTGACTGGTAAAGGTTGGATCTTCCCGGCTTAAAATTTCAAGAGTTTCGTTCATTTTATCTTTTTCGCTCATGCTTTCCGGTTCAAGAGCGACAGAAATTACAGGCTGAGGGAACTTTGGCTGCTCAAGTAATACTGTAAAGGCTTCTGTTCCGATTGTATCGCCAGTCTGAGCAAGTTTTAAGCCGATAAATACGCCAATATCACCGGCACTGATTGAATCGCAAGGTTCTGATTTATTTGCGTGCATACGTAAAATTCTGTTTACACGCTCTCTTTTCTTTTTATTGATATTGAAAATCTGACTTCCTGTCTGGATTTTACCGCTGTACATTCTTACATAGCAGAGTGGTCCCATTTCGCGGTCATACTGAATTTTAAATACAAGGCCAAGAGGCATTTTTGAAACATCACATGGAATTTCAACAGCTTCTTCCTGGTCTTTTTTTACCCTGATTCCCTTTGCTGCAGGAATATCTGTAGGACAAGGAAGATAATCTATAACTGCATCGATTAAAGGCTGAACTCCCTGATTATGTCTTGCACTACCCATTACAAATGGAACATAAGAACGGTTTATGGTGCCGCTTCTGATTGCTTTTTTAAGCTGCTCTACAGAGATTTCGCCGCCTTCAAGGTAGATTTCCATTAAGGCATCATCGCAGCCGGCAACAGTTTCAATAAGTTTTTCGCGCCAGCTCTGGGCCTCTGCAAGGCGTTCAGAACTTACGTCTGTAACATCAAAAGTTTCACCTTCATCTTCTTCGTGCCAGCGGATTTCTTTCATCTGTAAAAGGTCAATTACACCTTCAAAATCCGGTCCCTGACCAATAGGAATCTGCAGGGCGAGTGTTTCCACCCCGAATTTTTCTTTTACATCTTCCATAGAGCCAAAAAAGTCTGCACCAATTCTGTCCATTTTATTCATAAAACATAAACGTGGTACATTAAACTCATCAGCCTGCTTCCATACAGTTTCTGTCTGAGGCTGTACGCCATCTACGGCACAAATTACAGCAACAGCTCCGTCCAGAACACGCAGAGAACGTTCTACTTCGGCTGTAAAATCTACATGGCCCGGAGTGTCTATAATATTAATCTGATGATCTTTCCAGTAAGTGGTTGTTGCAGCAGAACAAATGGTAATACCTCTTTCCTGCTCCTGAGCCATCCAGTCCATTGTTGCCTGGCCGTCATCAATTTCGCCTATCTTATGAATCTTTCCTGTATAATATAAGATACGTTCTGTTGTTGTAGTTTTTCCGGCATCAATGTGAGCCATAATACCAATATTACGCATTTTGTCTAAACTGTTAGCTGCCATTTTATAAAACCTCTAAAGAAAATGATTTGATTATTATATAAAAAAAGAAGAGAGATACACAAGATAGAAAAGTTAAGGAAGATAAAAAAAATCCCCTGCACAATTAAGTACAGGGGTGTAAAGAGCCTGAAGTCAGGACTTACATTTTGATTGTAATACCGGCATGTGGATTAATAAGTAAAGCACTTGCAGAACCAAATCCAGTTCCAGAACTTGAATCAACAAGACCAAAGAGATAGTAATCTACATCTGTACCGGCAGTAATATAGAACTGTTCATTAATTTTATAGTTTGCAGTTACATCAAGACCTGCTCCAATGAACATTGCAAGTCCACCGCCAAAAATAAAATTAATATCTGCTACTGGTGCTAATACCAGAGAGAATTTTTCTGTATTTAAAGGACGAATTGCTACACCTATTTTTGTATCAATAGAAATACCACCATTTGCCTTATTAAAATAAGCAGCAGAATAAAGACCTACACTTTCTGTAAAGTAGTTATCTCCAGTAATACCAACACCAAACATTGTAGCTTTTGCTCCGCCGTTGTTTAATCCCATGAATGTAGGAACATCAATCTGGATAGAAAAATCTTTTTCTGTAGCAAAAGCACCAAAAGTTAATGTCATTAAAAGTGCCAAAACAGCAAATTTTTTCATTTTCAATCTCCTTTTGTTTATTTTTTACATCTGAAATGTAATACCTAAATGAGGTGTAAATTTAAGTAATTTGCAGGCACCAGAACCTGTACCACCAGAAGCTAATAACATCTGATAGAAGTCAAAACCAGAATTTAAGCCACCAGAAACATAGAATGTATCAGAAACTTTATAATTAGCAGTTACATCAAGACCTGCTCCAAAATCTAAAATCATCACAGAATCAGCAAGAAGGAAATCTACGTTTGCTACAGGCGAAATTAATAAAGAAAATTTATCAAGATTTATAGGACGAATGGAAACTCCAATATTTGTATCCATATTCATTCCACCACCACGAATAAAACCAAAATCTACACTTGAATAAAATGAAAGCTTTTCAGAAAGCCAGTTGTTTCCGGCAATACCAAAGGCAATTGCAGGAATTTTAGCATCATTTCCAAGATTAATGATTGTAGGTGTGCTAAAATTGATAGACATATCTTTTTCCTGAGCAAATAAGCTTACAGAAAAACACATAAGAAGGGCTAAAACTAACTTTTTCATAAATATCTCCTTTTTTTAAGTTTACCCGAATAACTAATTGTTATTTAACAAAGAATGACATATAGAGGCCATTACGTCAAGTTAAAATTTTTCGGGCATAAACTCTTAGGAGATTTCACCTACAGAAAGGATTTTTCCCCTTCTGCAGGCAATAATAATTAATTATAAATGATAACCTAAACCAACAGAAGGAACTACATAAAGCCCTTTTGTATCTTTTTCTGTTCCGTCTGAATAGATTGTCTTAAACTGGAAGATTACAGGACAGTTTGCATTTAAATATAATTTCTTATTTACTTTAAACTGTGCATTTATAGCAGCACCAGCTCCAAGGTAAGTAACTTTACTTACAGAATCTCCGGATTTTGCAGCTCTCCAGTCAAAAGACATGCCTGGTACTACATAAAGGGTATAAGTCTTGCTTGAAGAGATGTTAATTGCAGGACCCACAAAAAGATTAAAGGAAGTAAAAGAATCATACAAATCTGAGTAATTTGTTTTTGAACTTCCTGTAGTTACTGTATTACCAACGGTTGTAGTAGTTTTGGTAGAAACTGACTGAGGGAAGTAAAGTCCTAAATCTGCTCTTACACCAAACTGCTTTGTAAACATTGCCTGAACCCCGATATCTCCACCAAGGCCAAGTTCTGTATTATGAGCAACATAAGAAGTTTTTACCCCAAAAACTGTTTCTGACCAGCTTGATTTTGTAAAATCAAGAGGAAGGGCAAAGTTTGCATCAAAAGATAAATCTACTGCATAAGCAGAACCCAAAAGAAGAAAAGCCGAAAGAAGGCCTGTTAATAATTTTTTCATAAATCCTCCACTTTTACCAATTCGAAGCCGTTATCAAGTAAGGCACAAATTAATAAATCTAAATAATCATACAAAGGGCGGGCATTTTTTACAAGAGAGCTGCCCAAAGACACAGGTACAATTCCGCTTCCGGTTTTCTTAAGGGTATTGCAGTATTCCTGAATAAGCTGGTCTGCGTTCAAATCTTTATTTAAGTCCCCGTCGTTAATTGAATGAAAGGAATTAACATAAGAATAACCGGCCTTAGCGGCATAATCAATTAACTGAGAACTTACGCTGTAATAAGGCGCATGCCAGTAAAGACAAAGTTCATTATTTGTAGTTACATAAAATTCATCTTCATTTCTTGCAAGTCCCCTTCTTATAAAATCTTCATCAATTACAAAGGAATCGTCCATAAGATTTGCAGAAGAAAAGAACATGGAACCGCAGTTATAACCGTTTAAGACAATCTGCCTGGTTTCCTGAGGGAAGCGGCGGATAAACTCTCCGTTTATAAAGAAGGTTGCAGGAACATTGTACTCTTTTAAAGATGATATGATACGGGCAAGTCCGTCTGTATTATCATAAGCATCAAAAACAAGGGCTGCTTTTTTTGTATTTGTACTTTTTGCTACGCTCTGGGCAAAAAGAGCTTTTGTAACGGCTTTTTTACTCAGCATGCGCACATAAAGGGCATTTTCAAAAGAATTGTTTGAAGTTGATGCGGTAAAAACCCTGTATCTTCCATTCTGGGTAATTCCTTTAGAAAGGGGCTGGGCAGACTGAGTTTTCCAGGTAGCTTTTTCCTGATTGTATTTATAAAAAAGATTATCAGAAACCTGGGCAACAATTTCTTTTTCATCATCATCCCAGCAGCCTTTAAGGGCAGAAGAAAGAGTTACAATTTCGTAAGTATTTGTAAGAAGGCTCCATTTTTTAATGGTGTTTTCGCCTCCAACATAAAGGGCATTTCTGTTTATCCAGCAGAGAGAAGATACTTTTTCGCCGTTAAGCTCTGCAATCTTCTGCCAGTTGTTAATATCATAAACCCAGCAGGATTTATTTGCGAAAAATGCAACCTTTGAACCATCAGGAGAAAGATAAGGTTTTCCGGCTTCCTGAATATCAAGAACTCTGGTTGCCTTTACATCAAAACGATAGACAGCTCCCTGTTCGTTTGCACCGTTGTAAGGAAGTTTTCTCTGCCATAAAACCGGCTGGCCCGCATTGTTCCAGAATACATAAGTATCTACCAGAGAAGCCTGGGAATCTGTATATGGGCGGGAATAAATTACATCAAGATAATCTAAATTTGTAGACTGACTCTTTAAATATGAAAAGATTTTATCATTCTGAACAACAACAATAGCATTTACTGCATCATTTGTATAAAAACGGTCGGTCTGAGAATTAAAGCGGAAAGGAAGACGGCCCATGGCTGTTCCCTGCCCTATTATGCCAGAATATAAACCAAGGGTATAAAGTTCCTTGGAATTGATTTTATAGAGAATACAGTCATCAACATAGGCCAGATATTTTGAACTTGTCCAGCAGACAGAATTAATTGTACCCCGGCCTATCTTTCTGTATTTTTCATCTACTTCAACACCCCTGAGCACGGCCTCCGGATTACAGAAATAGACCACCCCATTATTTTCGTAGAGCAGCACACTGCTGTCTGCAGACCACTTTACAGGTACATCTTCGTAAGAGTTTAAAACAGAATCGCAGACAATAACGCTTTTATTACTGTTGATATTCTGAATTACCAGGGAACCTGAACAAATACCGTTTTTTTCTATTTTACAAATGTATTTTCCGTCAGGACTGGCGCTGTAAGGACTGGTAGGAAGGGCATTAACAGGAAGTTTTTCCGAAAAATTAATCCATTCAAGTTTTTCTGTTATGGAAGAATAACGGGCAGTACCATAACGGTTACGAATCTGCAATACAGTTCCGTTATCAAGAAGTTCCATCTGTTCAGGAAAAACTGTTAATGGAGCAGGATTTTTTTCTGCCGAGCCATCCTTAAGCTTTACATAAAAAAGAGTGTTATAAGGATATACCCCAGGCATCTGCTGATTTATGGTAAAAAGTACTTCATCATTTTTATTTATTGAGGGATTTCCAAAAGATATTTTTGCAGAAAGAGGAATTATGGAAGCAAAAAATAAAATTAAAGATAAGAGGATTTTTCTCATTTATGCATCTCCGCACTTAATACTAAAACTGAAAGTTCTCTTTCAAGATTATCCAGTTCTTCTTCTAATTTTTCAATCTGATTAAGCTTATTCTGACGCATCTTTTCTTCATTCATTTCCAGATGCAGTCTTTGAGATTCATTATTTTCCTGATTGATTTTTGAATAACCGCACCAGGGACAATAAAAAAACTCTTTCTGTATAATTTTTCCACAACCTTGACAAATACACATTTGCTTTCCCCTTCCTATCTAAAGCTTATTTATTTAACACAGTCATTGGATCCATCATTTTTCCATTTTTGTAAACGGTAAAATGAAGATGTGGTCCTGTAGAATAGCCTGTACTTCCAACAAGTCCTATTTTTGTTCCCTGGCTAACCCACTGACCTTTACTTCCAATTATTTTTGACATATGGGCATACAAAGTCTGATAACCGTTTCCATGATCAATAATCACATAGTTTCCATAAACCCTGCTTACTCCGGCTGTAGCAATAGTTCCACTCATTGCAGCATAAATTGGAGTTCCTGTAGGACAGGCCAAATCTGTACCTGTATGGAAAGATTTTACATTTGCAATTGGGTCAATGCGGTAACCGTAAGGAGATGACCAGCGGAATTTTGCCTTAATTGGCATGGTAAATAATTCACCCATAGCCTCTTTTAAAGATTTCTGATCCATTGCAGCACCAGGAATAAAAAGCTGCTGGCCTTTTGCAAGCACTTCTGATGAAAGTTCATTTACATCAAGCAGGGTTTCAAGTTTTACATTATATTTTTTTACGATTGAATCAAGATTATCTCCCTGCTTTACAACGTAAACAATTCCGTCGATTGAAGGGATTTTTAATTTTTGACCGGCACCAAGCTGTCTTACATTTCCAATATCATTTACAGAAATTAAAGTAGAAATATTTCTTAAGCCGAATTTTTTTGTAATTCCGCTGATTGTATCTCCATTCTTTACCTTGTAAGTCTGATAGCTTACCGGCTGACTGTAAGAAACGTTGACTGCAGTTACGTCAAGAAGGTTTCCGGCATCATCATAATCAACCCGGCCTTCGAGGGCAAAAGCGGCCATAAGCTTGTTTAAGGCTTCCAGGTCCGAACTGTCGGTGGAAGGGAGCTTAATTGCTCCGGTAAAGTTCTGTCTCCAGGCTGCAAAAGTGTGAATGCCAAGAAATGCAGAAGTAAGCAGGAAAAGGGCCAGAAAAGAAAGGCCTATTTTCTTAATATTGTTTTTGAAAGCTTCTCCCGTTACAGAAAGACATCTTCCTGTGAACAAAAAGAAAGCATTCAAAGAGATTTTTGGCCTGATTCTCTGGGCACCAAAACTTCTTAATTCTGTATTGAATTCAGAATAAGTGATGCTGGCAGCAGAAGACTTGCGTGATTTATGTTCAAAAAACCAGTTATTATTTTTTCTAACTTTTGGACTATTCTGTACGTAACTAATTATTTCCATACGTCAATTTTCGGTTTTTTTAAAAGTTAGTTTAGTCTTTTTATAAGAGAGCTTTTTCTCTTACTTATGGATTTTTTACGAGTTACGGAGTATAGTTAAAATATATTTATGAACAAGTATTTTAAGCCTAGAAGATTAATATTCTTTTTTACAGTTTGCGCACTTTTTATTATTGCACTGATTGTAACTTATGCAAAACTTGCTTTTGCGCCGGTTACTCCAATTGCAAAAAAGAAGCCTGCGGTAGAAAGAGGTTCCATTGTAGACCGCTACGGTTATCCTCTTGCAGTTCAGACGAATTTCTACCACATGGGAGTTTCTGTAAAAAATCTCAGGGACAGTACAAAATCAAAGGAACAGTTTGCCCAGAACATAGCAGAACCACTCAGCCTTAGCGTGGAAGATGTTCTTAAAATACTCAACACCTCAAAAAGCTTTGTTTACCTTAAAAAGAAAATGACTCAGACAGAATATGAAGGAGTCAAAGCTGTAACAGATAAATACAATTACAATTTTGTAAGCTATGAAAAAATTCCGGGACGAAACTATCCTAATCACGCCCTGTCTTCCCAGCTGATTGGTTTTATGGGAGACGACGGAAAGGGCCTGGCAGGAATAGAGTTTTCACAGCAAAATATTCTGCAGCCGGAAATTACAGAAGACAGCAGCGAAGAAGTTCACGGAAAAAACATTTACCTTACTATAGATGAAAACCTTCAGTACAAGCTGGAACAGATTTCTTACAAAACAATGAAAGAAACCCAGGCTGAAAGTATGATGCTTATTGCGGCAGATTCCAGAAACGGAGAGATTCTTTCCTATATAAGTCTTCCAAATTCAGACTTAAATGAATACGGAGCTTCCAGTCAGGAAAGCCGTGTTGACCGTCCTGCCATGTATGCCTATGAACCGGGTTCAGTTTTTAAAATTTTTACGGTAGGAATTGCCTACGATGAACATAAAATTTCTCCTAACGACAGTTTTTTCTGCGACGGTATATATGAGCAGAAAACAAAAGGAGAAACTGTCCGCATTAAATGTCTGGAACACCACGGCTGGTGTACTCCAAGAGACGGACTGCGTTATTCCTGCAATGATGTTCTGGGCCAGATTGCTGCCCGGGTGGACGAAGATGTATTTATAGAAAGAATCAGACTTCTGGGCTTTGGTGAAAAAACCGGAGTTGAACTTCCAAGCGAAACAACTGGCTCTGTAAAGGACACAACAAGCCGTCTCTGGTCTGCAAGATCTCAGGCAACAATTGCAATTGGTCAGGAAATTTCTGTTTCTGCCCTGCAGATGGTTCAGGCAACAACTGCAATTGCAAACGGCGGACTTCCGGTTCAGCTTACAGTTATAAAACAGATTACAAATAAAGACGGTTCTATTTATTACAGTCATGAACCTTCTTACAAGCAGAGAGTTTTCAGTAAACAGACTGCAGATTATATTTTGAGCTGTATGGAAACTGTTGCAACAGCTGGAACCGGAAGCCGGGCAAACTTAAATGATATTTCCATTGGTGTAAAAACCGGTACTGCCCAGATGGCAGATAAAGAAAACGGAGGCTACAGCCAGACAGACTTCCTTTCTAACTGTATGGCTATTTTCCCCGTAGAAGACCCTCAGATTGTACTTTATATTGTTGTAGAAAAAGCTAAGGGCGAAAACTACGCCGGACGAATTGTAGCCCCTGTTATTGCAGAAGCTGCAGATGTAATTATTGACCACCTGGGAATGAGCCGTGGCAGCGCCGCCTCTTTAGAGCATAACGGAAGAATAACAATTTCCAATACCAATTCAATTAAGATTGGCTCTACCGTTCCGGACTTTACAGGAAAATCAAAGAGGGAACTTTTACCTCTGATAGAAAACAAGTCTGTTCAGCTCCACATTAACGGAAGCGGCTGGGTTGTTTCTCAGGATCCAGCCCCAGGCACACCAATTACGGAGAACATGGTAATTGAACTCAATCTGGAATAATAACATAGAAGCTTTCAGGCAAAGGTTTCCTCAGCTTTCGAAGATGTACGAAGATACTATTGTGCAGCTTGGAAAAGCATTGAAGGAGGGGGACCTGCCGCCCTTCTGGGAAATTAAAAGCGCAAAATCTGGGGAGATAAGCGCGGTGGAAGGGGGACTTTCCCTGCACTCCGCTTACAATCCGGTAAGGGAAGCAGGCAATGCCGTAAAACAAAAGGAAGTTGCAGAAAAATCCATCACAATCTTCTTTGGTTTTGGTCTTGGCTATCACCTTATTGAATGGGCAAAAGAATACAAAAATACAAATAAAAAACTCATCATAATTGAACCGGAC
The DNA here is from genome assembly GCA_016286535.1 of Treponema sp. Taxonomy (GTDB): domain Bacteria; phylum Spirochaetota; class Spirochaetia; order Treponematales; family Treponemataceae; genus Treponema_D. The sequence goes on from JAEESZ010000001.1 coordinate 193,805, forward strand.
ATTGCTCATTTTTTTGCAGCCTTAAGTCTTCTGGACTGGAAGGAAGTTTTTAAAGTCCAGCAGCTGGTTATTGCCTTAAACTGTCAGGAAGAAAATATTTTAAGCCTTATAGAAGACCAGAATAAAGTAAACATTGGAAACACGGGAGTTTCTGATTCCTTTATTTTTAATCTGCCACCCTTTACAGCCCATGCCCAGAATTATTTTAATACTGTAAAAACCATCATAGACAGAAATATTCAGAAAAATAAAATTAATGAAGCAACCCTTAAAAAGTTCGGAAAGCTCTGGTGCAAAAACTCCTTAAAAAATGCCCTGCAGCTTTCAAGACTTTCGGGAATCTCTTCTTTAGAAAATAAAACAAAGGCTCCTTTTTTGCTTCTTGGAGCAGGCCCTTCCTTAGAAGAAGTTCTTCCCTACCTTAAGGAACTGAACAGGCATTTTATAACCATCAGCGTAGAAACCGCTCTTGGCGTATTATTAAAAAATGATTTTCAGCCGGATTTTATTATTCTGCTGGATCCCCAGTACTGGGCCTACAAACACATTGCAGGACTGCATGCAAAAAAAAGTATCCTGATTACAGAAATTACCGCCTACCCCAGCTGCTTTACCTTTGACTGCTCTCAGATTCTTCTTTGCGCTTCACAATTTCCAGTCGGAAAATATTTTGAAAAAAAGCTTGCCATTAATCTAGGCGACCTAGGGACTGGAGGCTCTGTTGCTTCTTCTGCATGGAATTTTGCTCATTTTGCAGGCTCAGAAATAATTTATACCGCAGGACTTGATCTGGCCTTCCCTGAAAAAGAAACCCACATAAGAGGTTCTTCTGCTGAACAGACTTTTCATAAAATATCAGAAAAAAGAAACAGCTCAGAAAAAATGGGCTTAAGAAGTCTTTTTAGTGCAAATGCCCAAAAAGGAACAGACTACAGGGGAATGCCGGTTCTTACAGATTCAAGAATGAAGATGTTTGCCTGGTGGTTTGAAAGCCGTCTTGCAGCCTGTCCTCAGGTAAAAACCTATACCCTCTGCCCTAAAGGCTTAAAGATTCCCGGAATTGAAGTTGCTTCAATAGAAAAAGCCCTTAGCCTGCCCCTTATTGAAAAAGAAAAAAATGATTTTATTAAGAGCATAAAAAAATCCTGCGCGGACGAAGAAAAAATCAGGGAACTTTTAAAGAACTTTCCTCAAAAAGACTTTATTGAAGAAAATGATTTTTTACTCCCCTATTTGTAATAAAAAAACTGCAGATTATAAAAAAGACAAAAAAAAACTGCCGAAAGGAGGAAACGGCAGTTTTGAAACATAACTACATATATAAAAAAAAATCACTAGTATTTGTAATCAAGTTACACTAAAACAACAAAAGCAGGGGCCAAAGGTTACAGATTTTTTTTAATTTCTTCATATATTTTCCTTAAAATACAAAATTTGTATAAGTCTTAGAAATTTGATAAAATGGATATATGGTAATATCTTCAATTGATTTAAAAGACGGACACGTAGTTCAGTTAAAAAACGGTAAAGAACTGGTACTTCAGAGAGATGATGCAGATGCACTTATCAGCCAGTTTAATATGTATGGAGAAGTAGCTGTAATTGATCTTGATGCAGCTCTTGGAAACATAGATGCAAAGGGAAACACTAAAAACACACCGCTGTTAAAAAAATTATTACATCAGGGAAACGTAAGAACCGGCGGTGGAATTCGCAGCGTAAAACGTGCAAGAGAATTAGTAAGTCTTGGTGCAGAAAAAGTAATTATTGGTTCTGCAGCCTGGAATGCAAATCCAAAGGAAGGAGAATCTGTTCTTAATCTGGATTTCTTAAATGAACTTGCCGCAGCAATTGGTAAAGACCGCATAATCATTAGTGTAGATGCCATAAATGGAAAAATTGCCGTAAAAGGCTGGACCGAAACTGTAGATATTTCCTTAATTGAAGGTGCTAAAGAAGCAGAAAAATACTGCTCTGAATTATTATTTACCTGTGTAGAAAAAGAAGGCTGCATGCAGGGCACTGATATGACTTACGTAGAAGAATTGCGTAAAGCCGTAAAATGCCGCGTCGTTGTAGCCGGCGGAGTTTCTTCGGTAGAAGAAATTGCTAAGCTTGAAAAACTTCACTGCGACGTTCAGCTTGGAATGGCCTTATACACTGGTAAGGTGGACTTAAAAGACGCCTTTACAGCCTGTATGGATTTTGAAAAATCTCCATTAATTCCGGTTATTGCACAGAGCATAAACGGAGAAGTTTTAATGCAGGGCTTTGCAAACGCAGAGGCTGTAAAAAAATCCTTTGAAAGCCAGAAACTTACCTTCTGGAGCCGTTCAAGAAATCAGCTCTGGACCAAGGGCGAAACCAGCGGAAACTTCCTTAATCTTATAAAAATGAGGGCTGACTGCGACAGAGACAGTATTCTTGCAACAGTTTTACCTTCAGGACCTTCCTGCCATACCGGTTCCTGGACCTGTTATACAACAGCGCCTACAGAAACTTCTTCAATGGGAAGACTCTACAACATAATTGCTGACCGCTTTGCAAATCCTAAACCAGGTTCATACACTGCAACTCTTGATGCTAAACGCGTAAGAGAAAAGGTTGAAGAAGAAGCAGAAGAATTATGCGAAGCAGAAGGAAAAGATGAAGTTATCTGGGAAGCTGCAGATTTAATCTATTTTGTAAATGTTTTGATGTATAAAGAAGGTGTTACCTGGAAAGATGTTTACGATGAATTAGACCGACGACACAAGGAGAAATAATCAGATGATAAAAGTAATTGACTACAAGGATTTACCGGGCGAGTTTTTTGAAGGTCGTTCATTTGGAAATAAAACAGACGAAACTGTAAAGTCTGTTCTTGAAGAAGTACAGTCTAAAAAAGATGCAGCACTTCGTATTTATGGAACAAAATTTGATGTATCAGTTCCAAAGGATTTTGAAGTTCCTATGGAAGAATTACAGGCTGCAGCAGAAAAATTAAAGATTCAAAAAAGAGATGTTTACGATGCTATTGTCTATTCTCATGACTTAGCCCTTCGTTTTGCAAAATTACAGAGAAAATCTTTTAAGGATTTTGAAGAAGAACTGGAACCAGGTTTGTTCACAGGTCAGAAAACAATTCCTGTTGATACAGCTGGCTGTTATGTTCCTGCCGGAAGATTTCCTCTGGTTTCTACAGTTATTATGACTGTAACACCTGCCGTTGCAGCCGGTGTTAAAAATGTAATTATGTGTACTCCTCCAAGAGTTCACCCTGACGACGCCGCCATTGCCTCAACAAAGGGAAAGGGAGTACCGGGCAAGGCCTATGTAGGCGGAAAACCATATGCCGATGAAGGAATTATGGCTGCAGCTTACATCTGCGGTGTAAACCACTTATATGCGGTAGGGGGAGCCCAGGCAATTGGTGCCATGGCTTTTGGAACAGACAGCATTCCTAAGGTTGATGTTATTGTTGGTCCTGGAAACAAATTTGTTGCAGGAGCTAAAAAAGAAGTGTTTGGAAATGTAGGAATTGATATGATTGCAGGTCCTACAGAAGTTTTAATCATAGCTGACGAAAGTGCAAATCCTGCATGGGTTGCTGCAGATCTTCTTGCCCAGGCTGAACACGATGTTGTTGCCCAGCCAATTTTACTTACCCGCAGCAGAGATTTAGCCGCAAAGGTTAGCCAGGAAATTGAAAATCAGCTGGAAACTTTAACAACAAAAGAAACAGCCCGCAAATCTATAGATACTTACGGTACAATTATTATTGCAGACAAACTGGAAGACCTTGCAGAAATTGCAAACAAAAAGGCTCCGGAACATCTTGAGCTTGCAATGGAAGATTCTAAAGACAGAGCTAAAATTGAAAAACTTGTACACAACTACGGTTCTCTCTTTATTGGTCACTACTCTGCAGAAGTTCTTGGAGACTATGCTGCAGGTTTGAACCACACCCTTCCAACTTCCGGTTCTGCCCGCTTTACCGGCGGCTTAAGCGTAAGAATGTTCCTTAAAACAGTAACAACCTTACGTGCACTGGAAAACAAACCCGGAACTTTAAGAAGTTCTGCAGCTGCAGGATATCTTGGAGATGCAGAAGGACTTGCAGGTCATGCAAGAGCAGCCAGAATAAGACTTGAAAAATAAAATAAGGAATAAGAATGATTCTTGATATTGTAAAACTTGGCGAAGAAAGTTTACGCGAAAAATCAGTAGCCGTAGAAGAAGTAAATGACGAAATCAAACAGCTTGCAAATGACATGTTTGAAACAATGATTGAAGCTGACGGCGTTGGTCTTGCAGCTCCTCAGATTGGAAAAAACATCCGCATGTTTGTAATTATTGCAGATGATGATATCCGCAGGGTTTTTATTAATCCACAGATTATTAAAACTTCTGAAGAAGTTGGACCTTACGATGAAGGCTGTCTGAGTATTCCTCAGGTATATGAATCAATCATCCGCCCTCTGAAAGTTACCGTTCAGGCCTTAAACGAAAACGGAAAACCTTTTACCCTCGATGCTGACGGTTTGCTTGCAAGAGTCATTCAGCATGAATACGACCACCTGGAAGGTATTGTTTTTATTGACCGTGGAGACAAGGCTTTTGCAGAAAAAACAGAGCAGGCCTTCCAGAAAAGAGCAGAAAGAGCTGCTAAAAAGGCTCAGGAAAAGGCTGCAAAAAAAGCAAGATTAAATGCAAAGCTTGCCGCAAAGGAAGCAAAGAAAAATAAATAAAATGGCATTAAAGATTTTATATGCTGGAAGCCCGGAAGCTTCTGCAAAGACACTGGAATATCTCTACAAAAATCAAAAGGAATACGGCTTTGAAATTGCCGGGGTTTTAACAAATCCTCCTAGTGCAAAGGGCCGTAAAAAGGACCTTACACCAACCGCCACAGGTCTTTTTGCAAGAGAAAACAATCTTCCATGCTTTGAACCTGAACATCTGGACTCTGAATGCAGGCAGGCAATTCTTCCATTAGGAGCTGATATTCTTGTCTGCTTTGCCTATGGTCATATTTTTGGACCAAAATTTCTTGAAATGTTTAAGTTCGGAGGAATCAACCTGCACCCTTCCCTTCTTCCTAAATACAGAGGCTGCACTCCGGTTCCTGCCGCAATTATAAACCGCGATAAAGAAACTGCAGTTTCCATTCAGACTCTTTCTTTAAAAATGGATGAAGGTGATATTCTTGCCTGCCAGAAAGTTCCCCTGAATTTTACAGAAACAAGTGAATCTTTACTTAATGACTGTGCCCTTACCGGTGCAGAGCTAATCTGTAAGCTGCTTAAACAAACTGCAGAAGAAAAGAGGCTGCCGGAAGGGAAAGCCCAGAGCGGACAGGCAAGTTATACTGGCATAATTACTAAAGAAGATGCTAAAATTAACTGGAATGAAAAGGCAGAAATCATAGAAGCAAAAATCAGGGCCTACTGGCAGAATCCGGGAGCCTGGTGTCTTTACGAAAATCAGCCTTTGAAAATTATAGAAGCAAAAGTTATCGCTGCAGATAATCCTGCCTGGCAGGAAAAAGAAAAGGGAACTGTCCTTGATTTTGTAAAAAATGAAGGCATCTACATTAAAACTGCAGAATGTATACTCTGCGTTACAAAGCTTCAGAAGCAGGGAAAAGCTGCTATGAATTATAAAGACTTTATGAATGGAGCCCGTAATTTTACAGGAACTGTTTTACAATAAAAAAAGAGGATATTTATGTCTAAAAATCAAAAATTTATGGATGGCTTAAAAAATCTTAAAAATAAAAGAATTAATGTTTCTTCATCTTATGAAAAATTACAGTCAAACATCCCTGCCCTGGTATTTACCAGCGTAACTACCTTCATCATTATGATTCTTGCTGCCTGTGCAGTATTTTTTGCAAATGTAAAAGGCAGCGAAAAAGTTCTGGTTCCAAATGTTGAAGGAAAAAAACTTGAAGATGCTTTGCTGGAACTTCAGGTAAAAGAGCTTTATCCAAAAATCAGCTTAAGATATTCTGACCTTCCGGGCGATGAAGGCTGCATTATGGAACAGTCTCCAAAAGCAGGCGCAATCGTAAAAGGTTACAGCAGGGTAAATCTTGTTGTCAGCCGTGGTGTAATTGTAGATTCTGTGGGCGACTATATTGGAAAAACTTATGATGAAGTTTCCATGAACATTCAGACCCTTTTTGCAGGTCAGACAAAACCTTTAATTATACTTGCAAGTCCTGAATACATTCCTGACCAGAGTGCAGCAGGTACAATTCTTGAACAGGATCCACCTGCCGGAACTTCAATCTCCGAGCCGGTTACAGTTCAGCTTATTGTAAGCCGTGGACCAACCTACGAAAACACTAAGGTACCATATATTTTAGGACAATCTATCAACGATCTTTTACAGACCATGAGCTGGAGTAAGGTAGTTTTCGATATCACAACTCACAACGCTGCTGCTGATGAAAAACCAGGAACTGTTACTGCCGTTGAAGCACCGGATGCTGAATTTGTTCCAAACTATACAAGAATCCCTGTAGAAATGGCTATGCCACACAACGATGGCTCAGACACCGAAGCGGGAATCTTCAAAGCTCAGCTTGCAAATTATCCTTTCCCAACTGCAATGCACCTTGATGCTGTACCAGCTGAAGGAAATTCTTATACAATCGTAAGCTTTACACATCCTGGTGGAAACCTTACAATTCCTTATTCTGTAGCACATGGAACAACTTTAGTTCTGTATGTTGGAGATAAAATTCAGGCAAAGAAGGTAATAAACTAAAAAATGGCTGAACCTTTAGTCTGCATGACATTAACAGGTAAGACTCTTGATGAAGACCTGAGATTAATTCAAAAGTATCATAAACAGGTTGACTTAGTTGAACTGCGTGCAGACTGCTTAAATGAAGACGAACAGCTTTATATAAAACGCTTTCCAAGCCTCTGCCATTTACCAAGTATTTTAACAATCCGCAGAAATATTGACGGCGGATTTTTTAACGGCGGAGAATTTTCAAGAACAAATCTTTTTGCGAGGGCCCTTGCTTTTGCAAATCCGGACAAAAGAAAAAACTTTTCTTACGTAGAGTTTGAAGACGACTATCACGTTTCAAGTATTCAGGATGCGGCAATTGCTTTTGGTGTACAGATGATCAGAAGCTATTACAGCATTAATGAAAATATCAGCAATCTTAAAGAAAAATGTGATTCTTTAAGACGAACCGGTTACGAAATTCCAAAAGTTGCCTTTTTGCCGGGAAACCTTACAGATGTTGCAAATGTTTTTAAGGAAGGCGAAAGCATTACAAAATACAATCACATTATTTCTGCAATAGGACTGCAGGGCCAGCCTTCAAGAATATTATCTCAAAAGGCAGGTAATTATCTTACTTATGTAAGTTCAACAGAGCTTGCTCCCCTTTCTGCAGATTTAGGTCTTCTGGATCTGGAATCTCTTTTAAACGTTTACAGCTTCAGAAATCTTGCCAAAGACACAAAACTTTTTGGCGTGAGCGGCTGGCCTTTACAAAAAACTCAGACAATAGAAATGCTGAATCTGGGCTTTCGAAACAGAAATCATAATGCAGTTTCAATTCCCCTCCGCTCCCCTATTATTTCTGATATTTTGTATTTTACAGATCAGCTTGGCTTTAGCGGACTTTCAATAACAGAGCCATTAACAGAGGCAATTTTATTCTATCTTTCTGAACGTTCACCAGAAGTTGATGAAACCGGAACCTGTAACACTGTAGTAAGAAGAAACAATAAATTTGCAGGCTTTAATACAAACATTGAAGGCTTCCGTCTGGCCTTAAAGGAATTTCTTGGTGATACAAAAATCAAAAGAAAAAAGGTTGCAATCATAGGAGCCGGAGGAACTGCAAAAACAGTTGCCTACATTCTCTACCTTATGGGAGCTAAAGTCTGTATTTTTAACAGAACCTTAGAGCATGCCCAGCTGCTCGCTGAACGTTACAATTTCCAGTATGCAGGCCTGGACGCCCCTTCTGCAGAACTTTTGCGTGAATATTCAACCCTTATTATTCAGACTACTCCTGCCGGTTCCGACAACACTTCTGAAGAAGCAAAGTTTGCAGACCCTATCAGTTTTTATAACTTTACGGGCAACGAGCTCTTACTGGATTTAATCTACACTCCATCCATTACTCCACTTATGAAAAGAGCTTCCCTTGCGGGCTGCAGAACTGCAAACGGAAAAAGAATGCTGGAGTATTCAATTAAAGAACAATTTAAATTATTTACTGGCGACAGTTATATTTCATAATATTTTAAGAGGAATTAAAATGACACAAGCTGAACAAAAAATCTTAGTTGCAAACACCGCAATAGACACTTTAATTAAGGAAGGCAAAATCTTTTCCGGAATGAAGATTGGACTTGGAACAGGTTCAACTGCAATGCCAGCCGTAAAAAGACTTGCTGAACACATTAACAAGGGAGATTTAAAGGATATTAAAGCCGTAGTTACAAGCTTTCAGACACAGAATGCCTGCCAGGATTACGGCATTCCTGTTTATTCCTTAAACGACAGAATTATTGGCGGACAGCTTGATTTAGCAATTGACGGAGCTGATGAAGTAGATCCTGACTGCAACTGCATTAAAGGTGGCGGAGCAGCCCACGTTAGAGAAAAGATTGTTGAATACAATGCAAAAATCTTTGTTGTAATTGCAGACTCTTCTAAAGTTGTAAATACAATCGGAACAAAATTCCCTGTTCCTGTTGAAGTAATTGGCGAAGCAAGAATTCCTGTTACAAATAAATTAAGCGAAATGGGTGCCAGCTGCATACTTCGCGAAGGGGTAAGAAAATGCGGTCCTGTTATTACAGATAACGGAAACCAGATTCTTGACTGTACCTGGAAAGAGCCTATTGATGTTCCTGCCATGGAAGACAAAATTAATTCCATTGCCGGAGTTGTTGAATGCGGTCTCTTCACCAAAAATAAGCCTATTGTCTTTATTGCAAAAGAAGATGGAAGTGTAGAACGCCGTAACTAGTATGTTCCCACCCTTTGAAACAAAAGATGCCCGCAGCTACTGCCTTAAACTAATTTCTCAGATAGAAGCGGGCAATATTATTTTAAAACAAATCACTCAGGATTCCAAAGAACGTAAAGATAACGGCCTTATGCTGGGTACCTTAATCTGCAAGGAAAAGGTGCTTTTTTGCGTAAGCGGAATTCACCGCCAGCTGCAGGTTATAAATAATCCCTTTGATTTTGATTTTGTAATTGTGCCCCCTCTGGCAGATAACCAGGCTATAAGCAAAGCCCTTGAACAAAATGACAGGAAAATTCACGAGCTTACAGACAAAATAAATGCGGGCTCTACAAATCTTACGGAAGAAAGAAAAAAACTTACAGACCAGTCCCTGCAAAAAGTTTTTTCGCTCTATAACTTTTACAAATCAGACAATACAAATATCACTCTTGATAATATAATTCTTAGACACGGAGGAAAACTCCCTCCAACTGGAACGGGCGACTGCTGCGCGCCGAAACTTCTTTCCTACGCTTATGAGCACAATTACACTCCCCTAAGCATGGACGAAGTCTTTTACGGAAAAAACACAAAGAATAAAATCAATTTGCAAAGCTATCCTCCCTGCCCTGAACGCTGCGATTATATTCTGCCGGATATTTTAGGTCTTGATATTATTTACCGGGACGACTACATAATTGTTGTAAACAAACCTTCCATGCTGCTTTCTGTTCCCGGCCGCACTCCGGACAAACAGGACTGTATTGTAAACAGGGTAAAAAAACTTTACCCCTTCTGCATTGAACAGCCTTCGGTTCACCGCCTGGACATGGAAACTTCAGGTCTTATGGTGCTGGCCTTTACAAAAGAAGCCCACAAAAATCTGAACCTTCAGTTTGAAAAAAAACTTGTAGAAAAAGCTTATACTGCCTTACTGGACGGAGCCCTGCCAAAATCAAGCGGGGAACTTTCGCCCCATGGCGGAGAAAAAAGCGGAAGAATTGAATTAAAGTTCCGCCTTGATATAAACAACCGCCCTCATCAGATTTATGATGAAGAAAATGGAAAGCTTGGCATAACAGAATGGCAGTTATTGAATATAGAAAAATATACAAATCCCATCAGCAAAAAAGAGAAAACTGTAAGCCGCATGCTTTACAGACCCCTTACCGGCCGTACCCATCAGCTGAGGCTTATTTCTTCAGATTCTCACGGTTTTAAGCTTCCTATTGTAGGAGACAGCCTTTACGGAAAATGCGAGGAAGGAGAAAGACTTATGCTCCACTGCCATTACTTAAGCTTTATACATCCGGTCACAAATGAAAAAATGGAATTTAATCTTCCCTGCCCTTTCTAAATTTTGATTTTTCCTTTATAATTATATTTGGGTTAGCAAAAAAAAACTTGCAATGGGGAAAATATGGCTTACGTAAAAAATCTCTTCGATCAGAATTTTATTCAATATGCCAGTTACGTTATTCGTGACCGTGCGATTCCGGAAATTACAGACGGATTAAAACCTGTTCAGCGAAGAATTATCCACACTTTAATTAAGAATGATGACGGACGTTTTACCAAGGTTGCAAATGTTGTTGGTAAGGTAATGGCTTATCATCCTCATGGAGATGCCTCAATCTATACAGCACTTGTAAACCTTGCAAACAAAGAACTTTTTATAGATAAACAGGGAAACTTCGGTAACATGTACACAGGAGACGGTGCATCTGCTCCCCGTTACATTGAATGCCGGCTCAGACCAATTACAAAGGATATTTTAAACACAAATCCTGAAATTACCCAGTATGTAGAAACTTATGACAGCCGCGATGTGGAACCTGTAGCTTTTAAGGCAAAGCTTCCTTTAGTTTTAATTATGGGAGCCGAAGGTATTGCCGTTGGTATGAGTACCAGCATTTTAAGACATAACATTCACGAAGTTATTGACGCAGAAAAAAAATGTCTCAGGGGCGAAAAATTTCAATTATACCCGGACTTTCCTACAGGCGGTCTGATTGATGTTTCTGACTATCAGGATGGGCTAGGAAAAATTGTAACCCGTGCAAAGATGGACACTTCTGACGAAAAGAAAATCGTAATTACAGAACTTCCATACGGTTCTACAACAGAAAGCCTTTGTGATTCAGTAGAAAAGGCCGCAAAAAACGGTAAGGTAAAGATTTCTTCAATTCAGGACTACACTTCTGATTCTGTAAACATTGAAATTAAACTTCCACGCGGTGTTTATTCAAAAGATGTAATAGATTCCCTTTATGCCTTTACAGAATGTGAACAGACTATCTACTGTAATCTGCTTGTTATAAAAGACAACATGCCGGTTCAGATGACCTGTACTCAGGTAATTGAGCACCACGCAAAGCAGCTGGTTGGTATTTTAAAGGATGAACTGGAATACGAAAAACGCCAGCTGATGGAAAAACTCCACTTAAGAACTATTGAACGCATTTTCGTAGAAGAAAGAATCTATAAAAAGATTGAAGCTCAAAAAACAGAAGAAGGCGTTATTAAAGCCGTAAAAGATGGTTTTAAGCCTTTTACTGCAGAACTTCTCAGACCTATTAACGATGATGATGTAGACCACTTATTAAAGATTCCAATCAGAAGAATTTCTTTGTACGATATTAATAAGAACCGTCAGGAAGTTCAGGCTATTAATGACCGTATTAAAGAAATCAACAGAACCTTAAAACATCTTGTTGAATATGCAATCGGTTATCTTGAAGGTATTGAAAAGAAACTTGATAAGGATGCCATTAAGAGAAAAACAACAATTACAAACATTAATACTGTTGATGTAAGAACGGTTGTAAAGAGAGACACTCCTCTTAAATATGATGAAAAATCCGGAAACCTTGGAATTGAAGTTTCAGGTGGAGAAGAACTCTTTAAGGTAACTCCTTACGACAAAGTAATTTATGTAAGAAAATCAGGAATTTATTCTGTTTCTGAATGTCCTAAGAAGATTTTCGTTGGACCAAAGCTTGCCCACTGTGGCCTTGCAGACAAAGAAAGTCTTTCTAAGGTATTATTTACAATCCTTTACAGGGATCCGGAAACTCAATATGTATACATCAAACGCTGTAAAATTGCCGGCTATATTATGAACAGAGACTACTTCTTTGCTCCAGACGGCATGGAAGTTTTACATATAGATACCCGTAAAGATTTTACCTTTACCCTTAATTATGTAAAGAAGCCAAGACTTAAGAACCTTACAGAAAAGTTCAAGGCCTCTGCCTTTGAAGAAAAATCTTTAAAAGCAAAGGGAGTCAGACTTGCAGCAAAAGAAGTTCAGGATATTACTGTAGCAGAATAATATGAAGACTTTAATTAATCAGGTTTCTTTTGAAGAAAGCATTAAAGGCTCCAGATTTTACTCAGAACTTTTTCCCTGCCAGAGTCAGGCTCAGGCTAAAGAGATTATAAAAGAACAGAAAGAAAAATATTCAGACTCCACTCATGTAGTTCATGCCTTTATTATTGGAAAAAACTGCGAAATTATGGGTATGAGTGATGATGGAGAACCCTCCGGTACTGCAGGCCGCCCTGTTTTAGATGTTTTAAAAGGGCATCAGTGTACAAATATTCTGATTACCATTACCAGGTGGTTCGGAGGAACTTTACTTGGAACCGGAGGGCTTGTTAAAGCCTATGGCGGGGGCGCAAAAAAAGTTCTTGAAAAAGCAGACAGCGAAAATGCCTTTGAAGAACTTATAGAAAAAAAGGCCTTTTCTTTTTGTACAGAATATAATCTTTATAAACTAATTAAAAATCTTTTTTCTGACTTTCAAATTTACGGCCTTAAGGAAAGTTTTGAAAGTCAGATTTCTATAAGCGGAGAAATAGCCGTAAACGCTTTTGATGAATTTGCAGAAAAAATCAAAAACCTTTCGAACGGTAAAATCCTTCTGTAAATTATAAAAGCTCCATAACCTCTTTTAAAGATTTACAAACCTTAAAGCAGAGTTTTTTTATTTCGGAATCGGGCTGAATTTTATCGGGAACCATAATAGTTTTAAGGCCTGCTCTAAAAGAACTTTTTATTCCGTTAGGACTGTCTTCTATTCCGGCACATTCAGAAGGCTTAATTCCAATTGAAGCACAGGCCTTAAGATAAATATCAGGTTCAGGCTTACTGTGCTCCACCATGTTACCGCAGGTCAAAGTTTTAAAGTAATCTATGATTCCGGCCTTTGCCAGCTGTCTTTTTACGTGAACTTCGCCGGTAGAAGATGCAAGGGCAAGGGTATATTTTTTACTAAGATATTCCAGACATTCTTTTACATAAGGCATTAAGGGAATGCCTTCTTCTTTTTCTATCTGAAAAAAAAGCTGACTGGTTCTTTCTGTATATTTTAGGGCATCAAAATCTTCTCCAAACTCTTTTTTAAGAATCTGCAGTGTATCATTTTTATTGCAGCCCCTGCATAGATTTATAATATTTGGATTGTATTTAAGTCCCGTTTCTTCAAAGGCCATGGCCCAGGTTCTGTCGCAGATGCTTTCAGAATCCAGAAGAACGCCATCCATATCAAATATTACAGCTTTTAAATTTAAGTCCATATTATATTCCCAGGGCTATTTTCATAACTTCCATTACATTAGAAACCGGCATAAAGTTAATTCCTTTTTTTACATTTTCCGGAATTTCTTCAAGGTCATGCAGATTTGCTTTTGGAATAATTATGGTCTTAATTTTATTTCTTTTTGCAGCTACAGTTTTTTCCCTTAAACCGCCGATTGGAAGAACCTGACCGGTTAAAGAAAGTTCTCCTGTCATGGCAAGGTGAGGCTTGATTGTCTTATTAAGGAATAAAGACAGGAAGGTTGTAGCCATGGTAATTCCGGCACTTGGACCATCCTTTGGAGTTGCCCCTTCAGGAATATGAAGATGAACTGTATTTTCTTCAAACCAGGAAGCTTCTTTTATTCCCTTCTCTATTACATATTTTCTGGCCCAGTTAAAGGCAATCTGTGAAGATTCCTTCATTACATCGCCCATCTGACCTGTCAAAAGAAGACCTGACTTTCCGCTGAAGCTTACAGCTTCTATAAGCAGAGTATCTCCACCCATACTTGTCCAGGCAAGACCGATTGCTGTTCCACTCTGGTCTGCAGTTTTAATCTGGCTTTCGTCAAAGTCAGGCTTTCCAAGATATTTGTATAAATCTTCCTGGTCTATGGTAATTGTCTCTGCTTTTACAGCTTCTTTACCATCTTCGCTCTGAGTGATTAAATCGGTTACAATTTTACGGTGAATCTTATCAATCTGCTTTTCATAATGGCGCACTCCGGATTCCCTTGCATATTCTTCTGCAATTTTTAAGAGTGCAGCTTTTGTGTATTTTACCTGATTCTTTTTTAAACCGTTTTTTTCAAGATTTTTTGGAATCAGATATTTTTTTGCAATTTCAACCTTTTCCTGATCAATATAACCGCTGAGCTGAATTATTTCTGCCCTGTCTAAAAGAGGAGAAGGAATAGTATCAAGAGTATTTGCGGTTAAGATAAAGAAAACATTGGAAATATCAAATGGTAAATCCAGGTAATTATCGCGAAAGCTTACATTCTGCTCAGGGTCCAGAACTTCGAGCAGGGCAGCAGAAGGATCCCCCTGGGCAGAGGCAGACATCTTATCGACTTCGTCAATTAAGAATACCGGCGAGTTTGATTTTGTAATCTTTAAGCCCTGAATAATTTTTCCAGGCATAGAACCAATATAAGTTCTGCGGTGACCTTTAATTTCGCTTTCGTCATGCATACCGCCTACGCTAAAACGATAGAAAGGTTTATTCATGGCCTTTGCTATAGATTTTCCAATTGAAGTTTTACCAACTCCAGGAGGTCCCACCAGAATTAAAATAGAACCCTTGGAATCTTTTTTCATTTTCCTGACAGCAAGATATTCTATGATTCGTTTTTTTACTTCTTCAAGGCCAAAATGTTCGTTTTCAAGAATTGTCTTTGCCTTATTAAGCTCTAAAGGCTCTTCTTCGCTTTTTTTCCAGGGCAGACTTGTAACAAGTTCTAGGAAGTTTCTTGTTACAATATATTCACTGTAATTTGGATCCATTAAAGAGAACTTTGAAAGTTCACTATCCAGGCTTTCTTTTATTTCGCCTTCAAAATTAAGTTCTTCTATTTTTGCCTTAAATTTCTGATAATCAGTTGCGCTTCCGTCAATATTTTCGCCAAGCTCTTCCTGAATTGCCTTTAATTCTTCTCTTAAAAAGAATTCCCTCTGATTCTTCTGAACCTTATCATTTATTTCTGACTGAATCTTTTTTTGAACTCTTAAAAGCTCCTGCTCTTTTTTTATAAAAACAAGAACCTGTTCCATTCTGGAGCGAACGTTTACAGTTTCAAGAATTTTCTGCTGTTCTTTTTTGTCTACGTTCAAAATGGAAGCAATGAAGTCTGCAATTTTTCCAGGATTATCAATATTCACCATATTCATGCGCATTTCTTCGGTGAACAAAGGATTATTTTCGCTGACTTCCTTCATCTCGCTTATGAGGGCACGGGTAAGGGCTCTTACTTCGAAGGTATTGTTTTCTTCTTCCTCAAGATACTCAACGGCGGCTACCATAGGAGCGGAAAGATTTATGATTTTACTAACTTTGAATCTCTTGACGGTAGAAATAAAAATGTTGATTCCGCCGTCCGGAAGGTTGATTTTTTTCAGGATTCTTGCAGCTGTACCTACTGTATATAAATCTGAAAGACTGGTATTTTCCTTTTCGTTTTTAACCATGGAAATACCAATAAAGCCTTCTTTATTGTAGGCTTCTTCTACAGCCTTTACATCTTCTTCTGAATTAATGATAAGAGGACTGAAAATTCCGGGAAAGATTGGTCGTCCCTGCAATGGAATAATTGTAAGTTTTTCTGGCAGCATCTGGTCGCCGGGAACTATTGTATTAATAATATCATCATCAATTGAACTCATATTATTAAAATAATAATATGAGCGGCGAAATTCAATTAAAATCGTTAATTCTGAGGCTTTAATTCAGAGGCTTTAATGCGGCCGAAAGAATTAATTCATCCTGGTACCAGTCTATTAAAAGAGAGAAAACTTCATCTTCATAATCAGGACAGGAAACCTTGATTTTCCATACGGTAGCAGAAGTAATTTCTTCAAGGGGAACTTCAGAAATATCAACCCAGCGGTTTTTATAGTTCATCTTAAAGCTTGCTCTTTCGCTTATATTTTCCATTGTATTTTTATCAAAGGCATAAGGCTGAATATGCAGAGGCCTTTTCATGTTCTTTAAGAAATCGCAGGTATAAACAAAAGGCTGATCAGAAACCGTAAAGCTCTTCCACCATACATAAGGGCCTACTACAATTTTTGCCCTGTAGTCTCCCTTTTTAAGCCAGACAGGATACATGGTATAAGTTTTATTTTTTGAAGCAGGCCTTACAACCTCCAGTTTGCTTCCCCTTGTGTAAAGCTTTTCGTAGAGGCGGGACCCCTTAATGCTGAATTTTCTTGAAGAACCTTTAATCAGAGGAATTGTATCATTGTCGTTCTCGAAGAATGTTATTTTTAGAGGAAGATCCATCTGGGCAAAGAGAGAATTAGGCATAACAATTTCAAAGTTTACGCTCTTATACCAGGGGCGCAGAATAAACTCATGAATAAGACCACTCTTCCAGCTGAAGATTCCCAGGGCAGAAATCAAAAAGACAGAAAACAGGGAGCGTCTTATAATTCTGATTTTTCGGTCTTTTTGAACAAAAGGCGGAAACTTATACTGTTTTGGATAGCGTACAAGATTTGAAAGCTGAACCCTTATTTCGTGAGTATCATAATGCTTAAGATATTTTTTTATCTGACGGCTTACCTGTTCAATAGTCTGATAGCGGTTCTTAGCCTTTGGCTTAATCATTTTTACAATGATTTTCTGAACCTCTTTTGGGATTGTCTTATCAATTTTTCTAGGCTTTATGTACTTTCCTTTTTTTACAGCCTTTAAGGTTTCTATT
Source organism: Treponema sp. (assembly GCA_016286535.1). Lineage (GTDB taxonomy): Bacteria > Spirochaetota > Spirochaetia > Treponematales > Treponemataceae > Treponema_D. Next base: position 210,792 of record JAEESZ010000001.1, read on the forward strand.
GTATAAGAACCTGGATAAGGTTTTGTGCCTGTTACCATTTCGTAAAGCATAATTCCAAGGGCATAAATATCTGCCCTCTTATCTACCCTGGCAGAATCTTCGTACTGTTCAGGAGGCATGTAGGCTGGAGTTCCCAGGGCTACCCCGCTTGAAGTAATATTGTCGTCAGCCTGAGTTTCGGTTGCAATTCCAAAATCTGCCAGTTTTACCTGACCTGTTTTAGAAATCAAAATATTTCCGGGCTTTATGTCGCGGTGAATTATATTTTTATTGTGAGCTGTTTTAAGGGCATTGCAGGCATCTGAAGTGATGAGCATGGCAAGGGGAACCGGCAGGGAATACTGTCTGTTAATAAGGTTATCGAGAGAAAAACCATCAACAAGTTCCTCTACCATAAAACGGTAATTTCCTTCTCTAAAATAGTCAAAAAGATGAACAATATAGGGGCTATTTAAATCCAGAAGGATTTTAGCTTCTTTTTCAAAACGTTCTGCATTCTGGCCTTTATTAGAACCCTTCATCTGTTTTATAACAACACCACGTTTTAACGAAGGATGAATAGCCTTGTAAACTACGCCCATTCCTCCCTGGGCAATAACTCCCATAATTTTGTATTTACCAATTGCTGGTGGAAAGTTTTCATTCATATATAACCTCATTAGAAACGTTTACTATATCACTCTGGGGATTAAATTTTCTGTTATTATAAACCAGGGCTACATTTTCTTTAGCCGGATTGTGAATCTGAATAAAAAGGCCCTTCTGCCTTAAATTATAATTTCCCTTTACAGGTCTGTGGCCTGCAATATAGGCATAGTCCTTAATATCTGCCTGTGGATTTAGATTCTTAATGATTTCTGAACAGGAAGTTTCCCGGGCAGTGTCATTTGCAGTCCAGGTAAGACCTGAAATAACCGAAGGATAAGCTCTGGCATTAATTATTTCTTCCAGACTGTAAGAATCTTCGGGTTCTGCATGGGAAAGGGCTACCCATTTTGTTATTACAGCAAGAGGCATGGCATTTTCTACACAGCTTAAAAGATAAAGAATATCATCTCCATAATAGTCATGGATAAATTCCCTTACCATTGCTCCTTCCTGAGCAAACTTTAGAAAGCTGAAGTCTCCGCCGGTATTCTTATTCATTATATTTTCATGGTTTCCCTTTAAAAAATGAAAATTTCCGGGAAAAAACTCTTTAAGCTTCATAAGGGCACAGATTGTATTCATGCCAAGAAGCATTTCTTCGCTCATAAAAGGACCGGTATAAAGACCAATAGAAAACTCTGCCATGGCGGCCTGCCACCTTTCCTTAGTCTGATACTCGGTATGAAGGGCATCTCCAAGACAGATTAATCTGATTTTTTTATGCTTAAGGGCTTCAAAAACAGTGTATTCTTTTCTTGCAAGAGGAATAAAATCTTCCGGTAAGGTGTAATTCAGGATTTTTCCTATAAAAAAAGGTCTTGCATGAATATCCGGTACAATTACCAGAGGTAAATCATCCTGTAAAAAATTTAAAAGAGAACCTGCTTCCCCACTTTTTGCCTGAGGCCTGTATTCTGTCTTTTCGTTTTCAAGAATTGTTGAAACGCTGTTAGTCAGATTAAAAAGGTCATCATAGAGAGGAAGTGAGGTTTTATTTAATATTTCTTCTATTTGTTTTAACTGTGACTGCATCAAACTAAGAAATTACCAGAGTCATATTTCCAATTGTGATTCTGTCGCCGCTTTGAAGTTTTACATATTTATCGGAAGGGAGTTTTGTTCCGTTAAGGAAGGTTCCGTTTGTACTTCCTACATCCTTTAAAAAGTAAACATTCTTTATTTTCTGAATCATTGCATGATGTCTGCTTGCAAGTTTATTATCAACAACAACATCATTATCTGAATCGCGGCCAATTGTGATTTTTGCAACCAAATCTACCTTCTTATTATTTATCATAAGATAAGAAGCCGGCTTAGATTCCCCAATTGCGTCCAAGTGATGTCCTACAGGACTGTCTGTTACTATAGTTGTGTTATTCATAACCTAATTATATTCCTCACCTGATTTTAGTGCAAATTATTTTTGATTTACATTAATTAAACTTAACATTGGCAGACTGTCATGAACGGCCTGACGGAGTACCCTTACAATTTTATGAATCTCATTTTTTCTTTCGCGGTTAAGTTTTGCATAAGCCTCAATCATCTTTGCCGAAGCATGGATTCTGTTTTTTACAAGTTCTTTGTTTGAAGTACAGCCCGAAGCTTCTATAATATCAAAAAGTGTTTCTACAATAATTTTTCTCTGATCTGTAGAGATTTTTTTTACCCATTCATTAAAGGTTGTGTAGAAAAACTTACTTTCAGAGGTAAAATCCTCTTCGTGAATAAAATCCGGGCCGGAAATTTGCCAGGTTAAAGGGTCATGCTGCATAATTGCAGAACCATTGCTCTGGACAATTTCAAAATTTTCAGGATGCTTAAAAATCATTCCTACAATTGAAAAAGCCGGATAAAAAGATTTGATTTTATTTTTGACATTAAGAAAACCTGGCTGCAGGTAATAATCATTTTCAAAGCCTGGACCATCAAAATTATAAACAGAAAGAATTCTTTTCTGATTTTTTGCAGATGTTTTTGCTGCGGTATTTACAACAAGATTACCGCCTTTTGAATGTCCTATTAAAATAAAATCACCTTTAAGGCAGGAAGCAGCCTTATCAAAATAATCAAGAGCATGAATTTGAGATGGAATAGGATTTTGCCAGGAAATATTAAAATCCTCCTTCCAGCCGACAATGGAATCATCAGTTCCCCTGAAAACTACAATATTTGTTTTACCCCAGATAAAAGTTATTGCTGCAAACTGTTCTGTGCTTCCAAGGTTGATAACAGATTTATAGGCTGTAAGCTGAAGATCTTTAAAGCGGGCTACAGTGACCATCTTTTCAAAGACATCAAAAGTCTTTTCGTTAATCATGGCACCAATATCTTTTCTTTCTTCAAAATCAGGAGCTTTATAAAAGGCTTCCAGAATTTCCTGCATTGATTTTCTGCCGGCAAAAGAGTCATCCAGAAAACCGTCAAAAATATTATAGGAAATGAGAGAAAGCATCAGGGCATCTACTTTATTAAAAGAAGATGCTTTAAAATCTAAATCTCCCCTCCAGTCTAAATAATCAAGTAAATCAGCCATAATCTCATCCTTTATAATTTAAACATATTTACATCATTTCCAATATCGGTAATAGCTTCTTCAATTGTATCAGTAATATTCTTCAAATTCTCTGTGCTTGAATTTATCAAACCTGTACCTTCAGTAATTTCATGCATAGAATTTGTGATGTTTTCCATAGAAAGCTTAAGATTCTGAACATCGCTTACAATAACCTTGCCGCCTTCGTTCATTTCGCGGGCTGAAGTTTTTACAAGTTCTGTAGTATTATTCATTTCCTGCAAGGCTTCAAGAATCTGCTGGGAACCAGACTGCTGTTCTTCCATAGCTGCCTTAATCTGAGAAACAAGAATACCGGTAGAAGTAATGCGGTTAGAAACAGATTCAAAGGATTTTTCTGAATCTTCGGAAGCAGCAACCGCCTGACCAATACCTTCCTGAATGCTTGTAAGTTCCTGCCCAATTTTTGCAGACTGTTCTGAAGAGGTTTCTGCAAGTTTTCTGATTTCGTCTGCAACTACAGAGAAGCCCTTTCCGGCCTCGCCTGCGTGGGCAGCTTCAATTGCCGCATTCATGGCAAGAAGGTTTGTCTGTTCGGCAATACTCTGAATTATAGAGTTGGCATCAAACATGGAAGTTGACTGCTGGGCTATGCGCTGAATAAGATTGTTAACGGTTCCGTTTTTCTGAATTCCATTATTTGTATCTTCTTCAAGAATTCTGAATTCATCAGACATTTTTACAACAGATTTATCTACCGAATTAATATTACCAATCATTTCTTCTACAGCAGCCGAAGCTTCTACAACAGCAGAAGACTGATTCTGAATCTGTTCATCAAGAGAAGAAATATTTTTTGTAATCTGTTCAATGGCGGCAGAAGTTCCGTCGACTGTTACAGACTGAGCCATAACTTCTCCATTTACCTGTAAGAGGCTGTCTGACATTTTCTGCATTACAGATGTTGTAGAAACAATTTCTGAAGAAAGAGTTGAGCCGGCTTTTGCAAGGTTGTCTTCAGAATCCTTTACGGTTGTCATGATTGAATGGAATTTATTTAAGAAATTATTAACAGAAATTAATAAAAGGCCGATTTCATTCTTTCTGCGAACTTCGAACTGTAAAGTTAAATCGGCATCTCCGGAAGAAAGATTATCAACAAGGCTGGTAACATTTTGTATTCGGCCTATGATATAAGACATAATCAGGGCAAAAAGAACGAAGATTAAAAGGCCAAGAAGGATGCTAAAAAGAACCAGAGAAGACTGCGAACGGCGTACCGGCAGCTGAATTTCTGAATCTTCTATATTCATTGCAATTGTCCATTCGGTTCCACTTATAGGACAGAAGGTCATATGATATTTTTTATTATCTGAACGGTATTCAAAATCTGTGATTTTTTTACTTTTTACGGCAGAAGAGATTTTTTCATCCTGTGAATAGGAATAAAGAAATTTTTCTGAATCGGGATGGGCTATAACCCTGCAGTTTTTATCGAGCATGAAGAAGTAACCGCTTTTTCCAATTTTGAAGGAAGATAGTTTTTCCTGCAGAGACTTAAAACCAATCATTCCAACATAAAAACCAAAAGTTTTACCATTTGCATTTTTTGCAGGACGGGCAACAGGTACTACATACTGGCCCGAAGTTTTTGAAAGAACCATATCGCCAATAAAGGCTGATTTATTTTCTTTCATCATAGCCTTGTAATAGTCGCGCTCAAGCAGAGCTCCCTTTGCGCCGACCAGGCCGGTGTCGCGGTAGGAAGTACCTTCTGAAGTACAATAAAACATATAATCATAATCAGGATTTCTAAGTTCTGTATGATTTTGAAGCCAGTTAATTACAGTCTGGTCTTCTCCGCTAAGATTAATGTCATTCTGTGAGTAGATTCTTAAATCATTAAGATAGATTTCTGTCCAGTTAGAAATTTCGTCTGCACGTCCGGCTACAATGTTTTGAAGCAAATTATATGTAGTATTTTCAACCTGTTTTTTTACCAGTCTGCTGACAACTACAACCATACTTAAACATAAAATTAAGATTCCAAAAATCATAATCGAACCAAAACGTACAGTAAGTCGATTTTTAAAATTAATTTTATCTTTCATTTTTCCCCCTACATAAACTCCACCTCTACCATAATTATAGCACTCTTGATTTTTTAAGACAACTTTTATAAAATTGTAATAATTACACTTTTAAATAGGAAACAAAATTGGAACCAGTTAATTATTCTAAAGTATTGGAAACAGCCGGCATCAGGCCTTCTGTTCAAAGAGTCGCCGTATACTCTTATCTTTATGAACATCCAACTCATCCCGATATTGAAACCATCTACAACGCTTTATCTCCTTTGTATGCAACTCTTTCTAAAACTACTGTCTATAACACGCTTAAACTTTTTGAAGAAAAAAACATTGTTCAGTCTGTAAAAATTGAAGATGATAAACTTCGTTTTGATGCTGATACTTCTCAGCACATTCACTTTAAGTGTCTGAAATGTGGAAAGGTTATTGATATAGAAGAAAATAAAAAAACTCCCCTTGAACTTCCATCCGGCTTTACTATTAATAAAGCTCAGACTTATGTCTGGGGAGTTTGTCCATCCTGCTCTTAATAAACTATCTTATTTTAAGAGAGCAGCAATATCAGAATGTTTCCAGCGGACTGCAATATCGTATGGAGTATCGCCGGCAACATTCTTTACATTTTTATCAAGTCCATAAGAAATAAGGGTTTTAACAATTGCAGCTGTGGAATTCTTTGCTGCGTAATGTAAAATTGTATTTCCCTGAACATCGCTTAATTTTCCGGCAAATTTTACAATATTAGAAAGCATCTGCTTGTTCTTATTCTGTAAGGCAATTGTAACCCCGTTATTTCCTTTTTTATCGATTGCCTGGAATGGATTTGCTCCATTTTCAAGAAGAACAAGGGCGGTTTTTACATCATTCTGTTCAATTGCCCAGTTTAAGGCTGTGTAACCGTCAGCATTTCTTGTATCTACAGGATAACCAAGGCTGATAAGGTAACGGAGTAAATCATCAGAAGCATTTGCCTTTACAACAATGTGGACCGGAGTATTTCCATCTGAGTCTGTAATTGTAGTTGAAGTACCCAGCACCTCTTTAATGATTTTTTTGTCTGTAAAGAGAACTAAAGAGAATGGAGTATTTCCATTTTTATCTCTGGAAAGTGGATTTCCGCCTGCATTTCTGATTAAAGAAATAATTTCCCTGTTCTGCATCTGGGCTGCGACATGGTAAGCATTTTTTCCATTAATATCCTGCATATTTGGATTAGCACCGTTGGCAAGCAGAAGTTTTACGTTATCAACATTCATACCGCGGATAGAATCCATAAGAATTGTTACGCCTTCTGTATCGCAGGAGTTTGGATCTGCTCCAAGATCCAGTAATTTTTTTGCAATTTCGTATTTTCCTGAACCTACAGCTTCTGCAAGGGCAGATTTTCCGGAGGTGTTCTGGGCATTTACATTAATTCCAAGAGAAACAAGTTTATCTATTGATTTAACGGCATCCCATCTTACAGCTGAATGAATGGCTGTAGAACCAAGATTATCGCGGGCCTGAATTTCTCCGCCGCCGTCAACAATAACCTGAATAACGGCAGGCGTATTTGATTTTGCAGCATTAAAGAGTGGTGTTTCTCCGTTTGCATTGCGGGCATTAATATCAGCTCCCTTTACAAGCAGGGAATTGATAGCTTTTGAATATTTCCATTCAGCGGCATAGTGTAAAACTGTATTTCCCGAACCATCAGAAGCATGAATTGTGTTAGAAGTTATAAGCCAGTCCTGAACTGAATTGGTTCTTAAGGCAACACGTAAAGGAGAATCATTTGATTTATTTGTAGCAAAAATATCTGCATTCTTTGCAAGCAGTAACTCCCCTACTTCGCGCATATCATTTTTTGCAGCAATGTAAAGGGCTGAATCACCGTCCATATTTCTGATATTTACATCTGAAGTAAGACTGATGATATATTTTGTTTTTGCAAGTGGGGCAAAATTCAAAAGGGCAATATGTAAAGGGGTGTTTCCGTCTGAATCCTGAGAAGTTGCATTTGCGGCATTTACAACAGATTCAAATAATTCTGTAGAACCGGCAAAGGCCATGCTTAAAGGAGAATTGCCATAAGTATCTTTTGTATGGATGTTTGCGCCGTTTGCGGTAAGAAGTTTTACTATTTTAAGGTCTCCGTTCTGAACTGCAATCTGTAAAGGAGTTACACCTTCCTTGTTTCTGGCATTTACGTCTGCTCCGTTATTGGTAAGCAGGCTGAGTTCAGGAACATCATTTTTCATCATGGTTGCAATATGAAGTATTGTATCACCATACATATCCTTCTGACTTAAATCTGCCCTGTAACTAATTAAGGTTGTATAAAGTTCGTGAACCTTATCCTTTGGCATAATAATCATAATTGGAGTTTTTCCAAGATTATCTGTGGCATTTACATTTGCACCGGCCGAAAGTAAAAGGCGGGCAATTTCTGTGTTTCCATAGCGGACTGCCTCGTGTAAAGGAGTTGCACCAGTGCTGTCCTGGGCAGAAGTTGAAGCGTCATTTTCGAGCAGAAATTTTGCAATTGCCACATGATTATTGATTGCGGCAATATGGAGAGGGGTCTGACCGTCGTCAAAGCGAACTGAATAATTTCTTGAAACTACTGTATCCTGGAAATAAGAGAAGATTGTATCAACTTCTTCGGCTCCACCCAGAATAAGGGCTGCGGCAATTTTTACAGAATCATCATCTCCAAGATTTTCAAAGGCAATATCAAGAGGACTTTTTCCGTTATTATCCTGCAGGGATATATTTATTTTGTTTTTTATACAGGCATTTATAGCCTTAAGATTTTTGCTTTTTACAAAATGATGAACAATATTCTGTCCCTGATCATCTACCAGTTCGCCAGCCTTTTGGGTAATAAAAATATTGTAATAGTAGGAATCGGTATCAAGGCCAAGGTCTAAGGCAGAAATGCCGTCTGCATCATAGGAAAGAAGGCTTTTGCAGTCTAAGTCTACAATAGCTTTTGCGGCATCCATACAGCCATGTTTAATTGCAATATGCAGAGGGGTATCGCTGTCATAATTTTTAAGTTCTGTATCGGCGCCTTTAATAATAAAGAAGGTACATAAATCTGCATCGTTTAATTTTGCGGCAAGGTGTAAAACGGTATTTCCATCTTCATCAACCCCATTAATATCGCTGGGCATCATAAACTGGCCCTTTGCTTCGTCGATTAAGTTTTGTTTTAACATCTGGTGTGGAGTTAATGGCTGAGTCTCTTTAGTTGACTGGCATGAAATAAAAAAGACTGTTAGAGCAGACAATAAAAGAAGTGTTTTTTTGTTCATATTTTCCCCTCAGAAAAACGTTTTTATAATTTTAAATCGGTAATATTCCGGGGGGAGTTTAGGATTTTAATGGAATTTATTCTTCTGACTTAAGCATTTGAAGCATTTTTACAAAAGCACTGTCAGGATCATGCAGAACCTTAGCACCGCGGGTAATTTTGCACAAAGACATATTAAAACGTCTGGCAATTTCCCGCTGTGTAGTACCCTTGTCAATTTCTTTTACCAGAAGCCAGCGGTTTGCAAAATCTTTTAACTCGGGCTTTGTAAACAAATTTGAGAAAAATTCGTAGGTAAAGTCTTCGTTATCTGCCATTTTAAGCAAATGGCAGAGTTCCCTGATAGTTTCATCAACGTAAGGGGGATTTTCGTTATTATTCATAGAAACGAGTATACACTAAAAACGAAAATTAGACAAATTATTTAAGCAGAGCTTCTACGGCTTTAGCGGCTTCTTCAATTTCAGGCATATCAATGCTTTCTACATCACCTGCATCAACGGCACGGCTGGTAGATTCTTCCATTGGAAGGCGGGCTAAAACAGGAATATTGAAAGACTTTGCAATTTCATCAATATTTGATTTTCCAAAAATAGTAATCTCTTTGCCGCAGTCCGGACACTTTACATAGCTCATATTTTCAACAAGACCCAGAATTGGAATCTTCATCATATTTGCCATATTAACGGCTTTTTCTACAATTACACGAACCAGCTGCTGAGGAGAAGATACAATAATAAGACCGTCTACAGGTAAAGACTGGAAAACTGTAAGAGGTACATCACCGGTTCCAGGTGGCATATCTACAAACATAAAATCTACATCCTTCCATACAACATCTGTCCAGAACTGTTTTACCGCACCTGCAATTACAGGACCACGCCAGATAACAGGATCAGTTTCATTCTGAAGCAGGAAGTTCATAGACATAATCTGAATACCAGATTCAGTTACAACAGGAACAAGAGCATCTTCGTTATCTAAAGCGGCTGCCCTCTCCTGACCAACTCCAAAACTTTCTGGAATTGAAGGGCCTGTAATATCAGCATCAAGAATTGCCGAACGAAACCCATCCTTATTTACTTTGGAAGCCAGAAGCGATGTTACAAGTGATTTTCCAACACCCCCCTTTCCACTGACAATTCCAATAACTTTTTTTACGCTGCTGTCTTTTCTAAGATAAGCTTTAAAATCTCGTTCAGAACAATCTTGAGAACAAGAACCACAATTGTGATTACAATCTGCCATACAATCCTCCAGGAAAAATATACTTTAAATATAATAAAAAAAAGTTCAGCCATCAATTAAAAGCGAAATAAAAATGAAATAATCACAAACATAGAAAATACAGGGACTGTATCAATATGCAATTTAGGTGTATAATTATTCAAATTAGAAAAAAGGTGGTTGCTTATGACAGCACAAATTGCAGCTAAGATTATTGCATTTGTTCTTTATCTTGGCGTTATGATTTTTATTGGTCTTAAAAATGCCAGTAAAAATAATTCGTCTGCAGACTTCTTCCTTGGCGGACGCAAATCCGGTCCATGGATTACAGCTCTTTCTGCAGAAGCATCAGATTCATCTGCATGGCTTTTGATGGGACTTCCAGGATTATGTTATCTTGGTGGTGTTCAGGAAACCTTCTGGACTGCATTAGGTTTAATTGCCGGTACATATTTAAGCTGGCTCTTTATTGCAAAACCTCTTCGCAAATGTTCAATCACTTTTGGTGATTCAATTACAATTCCGGAATTCCTTTCTAACCGCTTCAACGATAAATCACACATGCTCTCTCTGGTTTCTGTAATTTTCATCGTATTATTCTTTACTATTTATACAGCTTCGGGCTTTGTAGCCTGTGCAAAACTTTTCAATTCTGTATTCGGACTTCCTTACCACGCAGGCCTTGCAATCGGACTGATTGTAATCCTCTGCTATACAATTACAGGCGGATACACTGCAGTTTGTACAACAGACTTCGTACAGGGAACCTTAATTTTTGTTGCCTTTGTAGTTTCTTCTATTATTGCTGTATTCTCTCTTGGTGGACTTTCAGACGCAGTTGCTCAGGTAAATACATTTAAAGAAACAGCAATTTCCGGCGGCTTTGGAGAAAGCCTTAAAGAATCCTTTGTGGCAAACTCAAGCTATAAGGGACTGAGCATAATTTCTGCCCTTGCCTGGGGACTGGGCTACTTTGGTATGCCACACATCATCGTAAGATTTATGGGAATCAGATCTAATTCTGAAATTAAAAAAGCAAGAAGAATCGGTATTTCCTGGATGATTATTTCTTACATTGGAACCTTTATTATTGGTACACTGGGAACTGCTTATCTCTTTAATCACGGAACAATTCTTGGAACCGGCAATTTTACTGATATTTCGGGAATCTTTAACTTTGGTGATGCAGAAACCGTATTCAGTGCAACAATGCAGCACATGTACCCTGCCTTCATTGCAGGAATCTTCCTTTGTGCAATTCTTGCCGCTTCAATGTCAACTGCAGACTCACAGCTTTTAGCCGCTTCATCTGCAGTTAGTCAGGACCTCTTCAAAGGTTTAATTAAGAAAGATGCAAGCGAAAAAGAAGTTTTGACAATCAGTCGTCTTACAGTTTTCCTTATTGCCCTGGTTGCCCTCTTCCTTTCTCTCAATCCTTCTTCTTCTATTTTTAAGCTGGTTTCTTTTGCATGGTCAGGCTTCGGAGGAACCTTTGGACCTTTAGTATTACTGGCCCTCTATTCTAAAAAGACCACAGCCACAGGTGCAGTTGCAGGCTTAATCGCTGGTGGAGTTACAGATGTTGTATGGCACTATATTCCATCAACAGTTTCACCAGTATTTGGTCTTTACGAAATTGTTCCAGCCTTCCTTGTATGTCTTATTGTTACAATCATTGTTTCTGCTTTCACAAAGAAAGATGAAGAAATAATGGCAAAATTTGACGAATACAAAAAAATGGAAGACTAATAACTAAAGCAGACAGCCTCCCTCTTTGGGGAGGTTGCTGCAATGTTCTTCTGTAGCTTCCATTTCGAAAGCCCCCATAAACTCTCCTATCCAGTCATTAAACTCCATACTTTCAAGATTCATATAACCAATTTCTGTATCCTTATTCTGATGTCCTTCCAGATATGCAAAGCCCAGAATCTTTCCCGTAGAAAAATCAATTTTTCTTGCCATAACGGTAAGGGTATGCCCTACCCAGTTTGTATCACTTTTCTGGTATTCAGATTTTTTCCAGACAAGGACTGTTCCCGGAGTTATAAAATTTGGATTTTCTAAAAATGATTTTGCAAATTCCCTCTTCATCTGATTACTTGTATATTCATCACTTCCCTTCAGTTCATCATGATAAGTAAGTAAATCTCTGTCATAACCATAAAAAAGTAAGGTGACAAAGTCCCTGTAACTTTCATTAAAAAAGTTTGCAGAGTTTATTAAATTTTTAGCTTCCTGATATTTTCCTTCCAGAAATAATTTTCCGAACTGGGCAAGTAAAGAGGACATCGTTCCAAAATCAACTCCGGCTTCCTTCATACACATAAAATTCAAATAGGCGGAAACATCTGCGCAGTCAAAGGATTCTGGAAGACCATGATAACCTCCGTTTTCTTTAAACTCTCCCTGGTCAAAGGTAAGATATTCTCCAAGATGGGAATAAAAATCACTTAATTCTGCCTGGGTTAAAGTCGTTTTTTTTAAGCCCCCTTCATCTATATTATTTACAGGGTCGCAGAGGCAGTAGGAAAAATAGTTTCCTCCGTCATAAGAAGGGTCCATAGAAGTAAAGGCTTTCATTTCTTCTGAATAATCCCTGTAGCCAAAGTCTTGAGAAGCCCCCCATAAAGAGTCATCAAAATATTCTATAATTTCACCGGAATTATTCAGGCTGACAAGGAGATCTTTTTTGTAGTTATGGGCATAAAAAGTGATGTTCTGATTGGCCTGCGAAGTGATATTCTGATTGCCCTGCGATGTGATATTCTGATTGCCCTGCGCGGAAGACAAATTGCCTCTTTCGTCCGGCCGGATGGAGGCAAAAATATTTTTTCCTTCGCAAAGAAAGACATGGCAGGAAGTAATCTCCTGATCAGGCAGCTTCATAAGCCTGTAAAGTTCAGAGTCCTCTTCTGAGGAGTCTGAGGAGATTGAAAAGTAAGTATTTTTTCTGCCGCTTTTAAATACCGGAATTTTTGCAAGAAGGTTCAGGCTCAGGCCTTCATAAAGATAAATAAATTGATTTTCTCCATTAATTTTTTCTTTATAACGCCTTCCAAGAGCATCGTATTCATATTCAATTTTTTCCAGGCTGCCATCTTCATAGTTTTCAAAGAGTATTTCTTCAGGTCTTGGATTATTCTTATACTTATAAGTTTTTTTGTAATAATCACAAACTTCTTCTTCAAGATAATTGTCATCGCTCCATTTATAAAAAATACCTTTGCTTTTAGTTTTTGAAGAATGCTTTTGAAGAAGTCTGTTTAAGTCGTCGTATTCATATACTATTGTTCCAAGAGGATTTTTTTCTTCCCTGACAGAACCCGTACTGGTATAGGAAAATTCCCGTTTCCAGGAAGGCTGAAACTGGGGTATAAAAAGCTTCTGGCCGGAATATTTTACAAGATTTTGCAGGGCAGAATATTCTGCATCAGACAGAGTAAGGTTTTCTTCTGGCGGCAGGTCAGTGCTTTCAAAACCACCGCAAAACTTGAGTTCGGTAAGGGCGGAATCATAAAGAGGCTGACTGTAGTTTTCAAGACAGGAGATAAAGCGGCTCTGCTGGTCATAAAAATATTTTTTTAATTCTCCAAGATGGTTGCAACGGACTTTTACCCGATTGTTATTGTCATATAAAAGATAATCTGCCCATAGCAGCTGATTGATTTTGTCTTTTACCAGAATGTAGTTTATAAGGCCGGAAGAAGAATAATTTTTTTGAATTTTAATTCCATTGGAATATTCTAAAAGACCTTCCCTGCCATATTTATCTCTTGTAATTTTTACCCATGAAGCCGAAAGCTCTTCCCTGATTTCCTTTATATTTCCCTGATTGTCGTATTGATATAGAAAGGAAAATAATTCACTCTCTTTTTTTATTAAACGTCCAAAAGTATCATAAGAATATAAAAGTTTAAAATCGGCCTTCAAATCCCTCTGCTCTTCTATAAGCCCCGCACTGTTATATTTATAAGAAAGTGCTGTAAAAGGATTTTCAAGTCTCTTAATATTTCCAAGTTCATTTTTTTGAATAAGACTTTTTGCTCCGCTGTCATCACTTATTAAAAGACTATTTTCGCCTGAATCATAATCATAAAATATATTTTTTCCACCAAAAGAGATTTCTCTTTTTAAATTTCCATTTTCGTCATAAAAAAACTTTCTTTCTTTTCCCAGAGGATTGATTTCTTTTTCGAGTTCAAAATTCGAGTTATAGATTCTTTTCCAGCTCTTATGATTTTCATCTTCAATAGTATAAGAGTTATGATTATAAGAATATCTTCGCTTTCCACATTCGCTTCTTGAAAGTTCGCTGATTATTCCCAAATCATCAAAAGTATAATTTCTTTCAAGGCCATTTTGTAAACAACAAGCAGACAGCCTGTCCTTTTCGTACTCATATTCAATTAAAGCTTCCCCGTTTCTTGTCATTTTTGATTTTTGATTATCAAGCCTGTAATTTATTTGAAGAATATTATTTTCATTGTCTTTAATAAGAGAAGCCTTTCCAAGGGCATTGTATTCATAGGTAATAACCAGACCATTTCCATCTTCTTTTTTGATAAGCTGGCCAAGAGGATTATAAAAATATTTTTCCTGGCAGACCGCAGACTTATACTCAAGGATTCTGTCCCAGCAGTCACACTTATAGCTTTCTGCAATATAGTCTCCCCTGTATTTTATAATCTCCCCATCCTTATTTATTATCTGCGTAAAAAAGTTCTTTTTACCGTTTTTGTCCCTTATCTGATTTTTGACCAGTCTCCCTGCTAAATCATAAAAGTATTCCACCAATCTGTCAGGACTTTCTTCAAGAATCATTTTTCCGGAAGAATCGTATTTCCATTTTATACAATTGCCTGCAAAATCCTTAAAAAGAATAAGATTTCCGCACTCATCATATTCATAAAAAGCCATTCGGTTTCCATTAATTTTCAGGATTTTTTTACAGCCACCGTCGGCAGAGTAAGAATACTCGATTATTCTTCCTTTATTATCCCATTCCCTTATAATTCGTCCGGCTTTACTATAAGCATAGAATCTTTCAGATGAATCAGGATTTTTTAAACAGACCAGTTTCCCTTTTTTATTATAGAAAAACTGCCGTGGAAGAGAGGAATAAGAGGCTTTTGATATTTGAGTAGAATCAGTATTTTTCTGGCAGACAGCCCTGTAAGAGATAAGAGACACAGAATCCAGAGGACAGATTTTATCTTTATCTTCTTCTTTTATTATAAGACTTTTTCTTTCTTCAATTTTAATTCCGGAAGCATCATATAAAAAAGATGTGATAAGACCATGCTTTGCAAGAAGAGAATCCTGGTCTGTGTAGTTCCAGACAGTATAAGACTTAAGACGGCCTGAAGGCAGATATTCGTATTCCAGGAAAAGCTGACCGTTCATAAAAATCTTCAGCGCATTTCCCGTGCCATCGTATTGAGTCTCTTTAGTATATGTAAGGCCTGTCTGTAAATCTGTCTCTACAGTCTTTATCTCAAGAAGACGCCTGTTATAAAAATGTTCCCTTTTTTTTTACCCGCTTCTATTTCACAACGGTAATAATCCCCATAAGATATTAGACATTCTTCTCCATCAGGAGCAAGGTATAAAGAGGGCCGGTTCTTTTCATCATACTGCCATTGCTGACAATAGATTTTTTCCTCATTATTTTTTCTTTCGATTTTAGTTTTACGAGTCAGGCTTCCGTAAGTGTTGTATTCATAATTGTAGATGCAGTCGTTTTCGTACAGGCTCTTTAAAAGTCCGTTATCATAATAAGTGCAGGTAGAAATCAGATTGTCGCAGTAATAAAGGGCTGTAAGATTATTGTTTTCATCATATTCATATTTATAATAAAAACCGTCAGCATCCACCTGCCGCGTTACAAAGCCCCCTTCATTATAATCAGTGTACATAACCGCATCTGAGTTTTCGCTTTTTATAAAGTCATAATAATCATTGTAGCTATAATCGTATTTTACCGAATTGACGGTCTGAGAAGTTATAAGCCCTTCCCTGTTGTTTTCAAAAATAAACTCACTGCCGGTATCGTCCATTTTATAGATTATGTTTCCTAAATCATTCCAGGCAACTTTTTCGCTTTTACCGTCAAATGTTGAATGCAAAAGTTCCCGGTCAGAAAAATCATAAAGAAAGCTTTCATTATCTCCATTTTCATTAGTAACTGAAGAAACATATTTTTTATCCAGATCTGCCCTATAATTAATCTGTACAAAAGTATCATCAGCCTTGGTAATTTTTGTAAGATAACTTTCAGAATCATAATCGTACTTTTGAGAGAACATTCTGTTTCCAAAGGCAAACATAAGTTTTCCATTTTTGTAGGCATAGCTAGCAGCGCCGGAAACAGGTCCTTCAATTTTTGTAATCTGATTTGCAGAGTTTCTTTCTACGGTAATTTTTTCTCCGGTTTTAAGGGTAATCTGATTAATTCTTCCGTCAAGGTTTGTGTAAGTTGTTGTATTTTTGTATCTGTCTCTTTCTTTTTCCAACACCCCATATTTTGAATAATATTTTACACTTCCATTTCTGTAGCGGACTTCAAAGCCCCCTTCCACAGAAGCATCCTTTGAATATTTTCCCTTAGCGTTCAGGCCCCGGATAGTAATATCTGCCGCAATAATTTTACTTAAGGCCTTCCATTCACCATCTCCCTCGTAATAGAAAATACTTGAACAGCCGTCAGCATCAACATAAATAATACTTTCATTAATATCAAAATAGTTTTCTTCTTTAGAAAATCTTCCGTAAGTAACGTACTTATTAAGCTCTTTATTCTGATTATTTCTTTCAATTTCTTCTTCGCATAAAGCAATTAAATAAGTATAATCTTCAAGCCTGCCATTATAAAAAGCAATAAGATCATCAATTTCCTGTCTTGGAAAGTTAGGATGATGCTCATTATAGGCATTCAGCCGCTCAAGCATGTTTTCTATTTTGGAAAGATTTTCCTTTAAAACCAGATAAGTTTTATCAATTGTATTGTTTACACAGTGAATAATTCTTGAACTCAAAGAGCAGGTCCAGCCGTAACCAAAACCTTCATCACACCTTGTATTATTCAAATGTCTTACAACCGTAAATTTTTCCTGGTAATCCTGGGCAATAAAAT
This sequence comes from Treponema sp., assembly GCA_016286535.1. Taxonomy (GTDB): domain Bacteria; phylum Spirochaetota; class Spirochaetia; order Treponematales; family Treponemataceae; genus Treponema_D. The sequence continues at coordinate 227,702 of JAEESZ010000001.1, forward strand.
CACAGTAAGAAGCCATAAACTCGCCGCTGGAAGCTCTTACAGGATCCCCGATTCCCTGAGTTTCCCTGTAATGCTCTGCAAGCTTAGAATAGGCTTCAACCATTGCCTTGGATTTTTCTTCTACAACAGCTTTGGCCTCTTTTACCGCGGTCTTTAAATCCTGCACGGTTTCTTTCATACTTTTGTATTCATCACTAAAAAGGCCATATTCTTCTTTTACCGCTGCAAGCTCCTTTTCTGCAGCCGCAAGTTCTTCCCTGACTTTTTCAGATGCTTCTATGGCCTCGGCAGCCTCGCTTTCTGCAATCAGGGCTTCCATTGCAAGTCTATGTTCTCTTGCCTGTAACTCAGCATAAATTACCCCTGCCTCCGAATCGTAGCCGTGAGACGATGCATAACTATATGCTTCAGAAAGGGATTCTGTTGAACATTCCCCAAGCGGTTGCCCGCTTCCTGCAGCCTGAGTAATTGCTGCTCCTTCCGCATCTCCGGCAAAAATTGTAAAGATATTAAAGAAACATATGAGGCAAACAATCAGAACTTTTTTTCTTTTATTCATACTTTCTCCTTAGAATTCACAATTAAACAATTTGTCTAAAAAACTGTCCCCCTTTTTGCTTCCGGGAACATATCCGTCACTTTCACTTACAAACAGAATCTGGTTATAAGTTTTGTCCTTTACGTAATTTGAATCAAAGCTTGTTTTTAATAATCCTCCTGTAGTTAAAGTCTGAAAATAAACTCCCAGGCCTCCTTCATCCCGATCAGAGGCCCAGGAACTGATAATAAAAGAGCTTTTACTTTTCATAAAAGCTTCATATAAAATAGAAAGGTTTGAATTGTTAAAAAAGGTGTTTAGATTTTCGCAGAGAGAGCAGGTATCAAGATAAACATCGTAACCTTCTTTACCATAGGAGTAAATTTCTGTGTTACAATTTTGTCCGCTGTAAATACATTCTAATACGGAATCCCGTATTTCGACAGTCTTAATTTCATCAGCAGAGGCCTTCATAAAAGAATCGAAGGCTGTAAAATAGTCTGAGCATTTACTTAAATCACATACTGCAAAAGAACTTCTGGAAGTTATGCTGTATTCTTTTTTAAACTGCAGTAAGGCAAGGTCAGAAAAGTCCTGCAGGCTTTTTAAAGGCGAAGCATTGAAATCAGAAAACAAGAGCTGATAGTTCCAGCCCTTTGAAGAAATAAGGCCTTCGCTTCCAAGGGCTAAAAGGGCGTAATCTTTTATTTCATAAAGGACTTCAAGTTCTGCTCCATAGCAGGTGTCAAAAGCAATAAAGTCCAGCTTTAGAGAGTCAAGGCCGCTTTTAAGTGCTGAGGCAAACTGTTTGAGGGTAAGGTAGTCTGAAGAACTTTCGTCATAGGCAAAACCTTTGTAAAGGTCTGCTTGGCCGGATTCTGCTTCACCCGCCGATGAAAGGTCCCCTGTCTGGCTGCTTTTCCAGCCGCTGCCATGCCCCCACATAATAAGTCCATAGTGGCTGGCCGGAAAGTGCTTTATACAAAAGGAAAGACCGTTTGAAAGAGTGTCCGCATCTGCCATATCAAGTTCGGCTTCATTTTGTAAGGTAAGGCCCAGTTCCCGGCAGGCAATTTCTTCAGAAATAATTGCTGTATCTGCCTCCCCCCTGCCGCTTTTTAATCTGAACATTTTTGTTCCGCTCCAGTTGGAGTTTGAATTATTGTAGGCAGGACTTCTGTCCAGAAGAATTATTACCTCTACCAGCTCTGTATCTAAAGTGGAAGCTTCCATTTCGTAAATATCATTTATAGCAGCACTTTCAAGATTGTTATCTGCGCACATATAAACAAAAATTGTCCAAAGCCTTTCTTTTGAAGAAGGAAGCTCTTCATTATCTGCTTCTATAAAAGTTTTCCCTCCATAGCTAAGAGATGTAGTTCCGGTAAATAATTCACAGGCAAAAAAGAGAGAGATGATTATAAAAAGCCCGGCAGAAAATATTACATTTTTAATAAAATGAAGCTTTTTCATACGCCCTCCTAAAGTTTACAAAGGCCAAAGGGATCAGACCAGACGCTGTCGTCTTCATAAGTAATCAGACTTACATAAAGATAGTCCACCTCATACTCGTAGTCGGGAATTTCGAAGAGGAAGGGGTCCAGACTGATGCAGCCGTTTATTCCCTCGCCTGCCGCCAGGGGAACATTTACCTTTGCAACAATGTTGTTTTTTCCAAAGGAAAGTGGATTTCCGTCTTCATCAAAAAGATAAAAAACCAGGGTAAAATCCTTAACAGCCTTATCTGCCTTATTCAAAAAATAAAAATTAAAACCTGCAATTTCATATTTTGAAGAAGTTTCAAGAGTCATTTCTCCGTCAATCAGATAGGGAGCAGAATCCAGACTGAAGACGCGGCATGACAAGGCAGAAAGAATAAAATATAAAAAGATAAAACCAGATATTTTACGCATATTTTCCTCCTTTTAGCTGACTTTTATTTTCATTATTAAGTTCCTGTAACGGCTTACAAGTTCCTTAAGGACTTTCGATCTGGCAAGATAGATTTCAGAAAGAAGACTTTCTGCCTCAGAAGGATTTTCTGCAATAATCTGTTTTTCTACCTTATCAAGAATTAAATCTGCAGAATTAACCTGTATGCATAAAATCTTTGATTTATCTAAAAACATAAAATCCTCCTCCCTGTAAACAGAATAACCTTCCTTTACCCCATATAGCTTCCATTTACCAAAGCTCATGTCCGAAACTATAAATAAGCCTCTTTCATTGGAAATAACTTCTTTTTCTTCCTGTCCAAGCTTTTCAAGTTTAAGCACAAAGTTTTCAAGCGGCTGATTATTTTCATCAATAACCAGGCCGGGTAAATCTCCTTCAGCTGCAGTCTGCGGTAAACTTTTACAGGACAGGCAGATAAGGGATGTCATACAAAAAAAGAAAAGGCTGACTTTCAAAAAAAACTTTTTAATCTGATTTTCTTTCATTTTTTACCTCCAGGATTTTTTTCTTTATTTTTCCATCAGCATTTCTGTAAAAAATTATTTCTTCACCGCTGCTTCTGCTGATTCTTCCAAGCTCTAGGCCACTTTCCTCTGCACTTTTTTCATTTTTTTTAAGGCCCTGAGCCACGGCCTTTACAGGAACTTTTTCTTCCTTAATAATTTCTTCCTGCAAAAGAAGAGAGGCTTTTTCTATAAGACTTTTATCAAGGCCATCTTCCCCCTGGGTCAAAAAGACTTCCACAGAAAGCTTCTTTCCGCCGGAGACCTTCAATCTTTTTACAAAAGGCCCCTTTACCTCCATAAGTCCACCCGCCTCCCTGATAAAGTTCGCATAGTCAGACTGCTTTTCAAATTCAAAATTAAGGCAGGCCTTCTTCCAGTCTTCCCTAAGAATTTTTCCATTCCACTTAATAGCTCTCTGCCTTACCAGGGGGATAACTTCTAAAGGCATAAAAAGAGAAGAATTTCCCTTTTTTTTCTTTACCTTCATTTCAAGTTCCAGCCGCGGATTTTCATTTACAAAAGTTACATTAGAAGTACTTGCACAGGAAAGAAAAGCTTCCAGTTTTTCAGGATAAATATTTATTAGCGATGCTGATATCTTTTCTTCATTCAGGGAAGACTGAAGGTCAAAAGCTGTGATTTTTCCCTCATTTTCTGAAACAAGTGTAAGTAAATCTTCTATTGTTTTTTGCCCTGTATCCCCGTCAAAAGCAGCCGGAAGTTCAAGCACCTCCGGCCACTCACTATTTTGCTTTGGCAAAGTTTCCACCTTTTGAAGGGTCTCCCCCTTTTGCCACAAGCCCAGAAAGAAAAGCAATATCAAGCCAAAAAAAAGAGCGGAAAGAAAGAAGAACTTTTTTCTCTTTCCAAAATCCTCATAAGAAACCCTGAAGCGTTTAATCCACATCTTCTTTCCGGGAAAGCGGCTTTTGTAATCAGAGATTTTCAGTTTGTCCATAACAAGCACCTTACAGTTTTTGCCATTTTTTCCTAAAACAAACTCAGACTTAAAATCAAACCTGGGCGAAAAGCAGGGATGCACTTTTTCAAGTTCACCAAGAATATATTCTTCCCTTTTATTTTTTCTGATGACTGACCAGGGCAGATGAAGCAGGTAAGTATCATAATCCTCTTCCGCAACTACAACTTTTCCATTAATCATTTACAACTCCCTTTTTTCTGCAATAAACTTCGTAAAATCCGTTTTCATTTTCCCAGCAGCCATAAAAGAGGGCCGAGGGAGAATTCTCATAAGAAACATCCATAAAATCTTCTGCATTGCACCAGGCAATATAGTCAAGCTGCCATATTTTTCTGCAGTTTTTCTGCCATTCATCCAAATCTTTATATCCATCTCCATTACAGGTTTTTATAAAGCTTTCCCTTACAAAGTTTGCAGAATCAACTTTTTTCTGCAGCTTGTAATACTTACTGTCCAGATCATAAAAAAACTTACAGGACCAGGAAAAACCACCTGCAAAGACAAGCAGCAGAGAAAGAATTATCAGAGCATCTGTTAGTTTCATTTACAGCCCCTTAATCTGACTGCTGTTTAATTCTTCCATTTTTTCAAGCAGGATTTTTTCTTCCCTTACAAGTTTTTGAATCCGGGCATTTTTTGCTTCCAGAAATGAATAAGTTAATAAGGAAAGGACAAACATAAATGAAATTAAAAGGCCTGCAGCCCCCGTTTTATTGCCAGGAAAGGATGTCTTTTGCATTTCCATCTCCTCCTTCTTTTTTATCTGCTCCGAATGACATAAGTACAAAGGGCAGATTCGCAGGAACCTCTGGCGGCAGGGTTGAACTTTCAGCGCTGATATACTCAAAATCGGTTCCCCAAGGATCTGGGGTGGGTTTATGCTCAAGGTATGGTCCGTTCCAGTTTTCCGGTACTGGAAAGCTAACTGGTTCTTCCCACAGGGCCTGTAATCCCTGCTGACTTGTGGGGTAGCAGCCGCAGTCAAGAAAGTATGATTGCAGGGCTGAATAGTATTGCTGAATCTGGTTTCTTGCCGAGATTTGTTTTGCTTTTGCAATGATTTTTGCACCGGAAACGCTTGTCCCCATTGCAAGGACTGCAAAAATTGCCATAACGGCCATTGTTTCCACAAAGGAAAATCCTTCTGAAGTTTTTTCTTTCTCCCTGACATTTTTTAACTCCTTCACTTTTTACCTCCCTAAAAAAACTTAAAAAGCCTGTAAAAGCCCGGTATTCATAAACACGGGCATAAAGAAATTCATAACAAGGGTTAGTAAAAAAACACCTGTTAAGCCAATAAAAACCGGTTCAACTAAAAGAAGACAAAAATTCCTTTTTTTATCATCCTGGATTTTCAGCAATTCGGCGGCCTTAATAAAAAGATCAGCTCTTCCCCTCCCCTGACCGCAAAGGAAGAATAGATTCTCTATAGCAGAAAAGGCCGGTATAAGAGTCAGCTCCCTGAAAGCCGTAGGAAAATCCATTCCAAACTCCAGCTTCTCCTTTATTCTTTTAAAAATCTGTCCAAGCTTTGAAGCAGGTCCCAGAATCAAAAGTGCATAATCAAGAGAGTTAGACACGTTTACCCCGGACTTAATCAGAAAGCCGGAAGCAAGAAAGGCTTCATAAACTTTATTTTCCTTAAGATTTTTTATAAGAAGATAAAGAAAAAAGAGAGCCATAAAGAAAATTACAAGAAAATCCAGGGCAATTTTCTTAATAAAGTCCACGGTAAAAAAATCTGTAGAATTCAAAAAACTGCCATAAAAGAAGAAGAGAAACAAAACTGCTATAGCAAGTATAAAAACAAAAACAGGATAAATAAGGGCAGACAAAAGATTATTAAAAACCTCCTGACTTCTTTCTTCCCTGTCTTTAAGATAACTTATACTTTCGCTCAAATTTCCGCTGACCTGGGAAAACTCAATAAAACTGATGTAAGTATTATCAAACTTTATATACCTGCATTTTTTTAATGAGGTAGAAAGCAGACTTCCCTCTCTCAGGCTCTGACTTATATCTTTTGCAGAAAGCCTGAGTCTTTTATTTTTACGGCAGCAGGGACTGTTCTTCATAATTTCAAAAGAGTCATAAAGATTCAGTTTTTGAATAACATAAAGGTCATGTAAAAGTCTTGTAAAAGTTAATACATTTTTATTATTCATAATTCTCTCCTAGGCCTCATTTTCAGCAAGGGAAGAAGGAAGCTTAAGCTGAATCTTCCTTCCACCGCCAGTCTTTTTTCTCTTAACAGGTTTATCCGCCCTATATTGTTTAGGCCTCATATTTTCTTTACCCAGAGTTTTTACAAGCACCTCAAGGGCATTTGTCTTATGTTCAAAAAAAACTTCCAGATCCTCATCTTCCCGCCTGCTGATAAGCTCATAAAAGTTTTCTTTTGGAAGAGCAAGGTCAGCCAGCAGACTGGCTTTTGAATTACAGTAATTAATTTCCTGAACAATTATTCCCCTCAGCACAGAAGAAATTACATTCAGATCGGAGCCCAGATCCTTTAATCTGTAAATTGCATCCCTTACGCTGGAACTGTGCATTGTTGCAATTACAAGATGCCCCGTAAGGCTGGCCCTTACAGCCGCTTCACAAGTCTCCTTATCTCTAATTTCTCCTATCATTAAAACATCCGGATCCTGTCTGAAAACATGGGATAGAATATGATTGAAATTTCCTTCATCAGTTTTTATCTGAGACACATAGGGAATTACATATTCAGGAGGATTTTCCAGACTTATGATTTTTAACTGATTACAGTTTTTACTGCTTAATTCCAGCAGCATGGAAGCCGCACTTGTCGATTTTCCGCTTCCGGTTGGCCCGCAGATTAAAATCAGTCCGTTTTTTTCTTCTAAAAGCCTTTCAATTCCTTCAAGTTGATTTTCGTTAAAACCTAAAAGCGGCAGAGTCAGCGGGATCCGCGAGGTATCTAAAATTCTTAAGACAACAGATTCATTTTGAAAATCCTTGTCAGAACTATGAAGGGGCATTGCAGAAACCCTTACAAAAAGAGGCTTTTCCCTTCCATAAGCAAAGCTCCCGTCCTGACTCTCGTTTTTCTTAAGGACATTCATACCGGAAAGGAGCTTAATTCTTTGAATCAGTTCCCGGCATTTCTGGCTTTCAAACCTGCGTACCTTTGAAAGTTTGCCCTGAACCCGGTAGCGCACAGAAGAACTTTCTATATGAATATCGCTGCACTTTAGTTCCCTTGCCTCACTCAAAATATCATCCAGAAGAATAACAGCAGCGGCTTCCTCTTTATCTTTATCAAAGGCCAGCTTTTCTTCCGGGTTTTCTTCCTTCTTTTCTGTCCCGCTGTTCGGATTATTCTGATCTTCGTAAAGGCTGGAAACATACTTTTTTAATTCATTTCTGCTTCCCTTCCGGAATTCAATTTTTTCAAGGCATTTATATTCTTTAGGACAATCACTTTGATTCTGTACATAATGCAGATGATTCACAAAAGCTTTCTTTAATCTTTGAATAAGTATTTCATTCTGCATATTTTCAATCATAAAAATTATGGAAGTCCCGCTCTGATAAACAATTGCAACTCCATTAAAAAGACAATAGGCAGGATTAAGCTTAAAGTCATAATTATTCATATAAGACCTCCAGCTCTCTTAAAGCAGCAATTCTTTTTTCTGCCCACTTCTGATCAAAAAGTTTTTCTTCTTTTTTGACCTCACCACCGGTATGTGGCACCAGAAAAATTACCATCTGACTTTTTTCTTCAATCACTTTATCCTTTCTAAAAAGTTTTCCTACAAAAGGAAGTTTTGACAAAAATGGACTTCGCGAATTTTCCTGGCTGGCAGAAGACTGGGTAAGGCCGCTCAAAACAATTGCCTGCCCGCTTTTTCCCCTTACCTGTGTTGTAACAATTTTTTCGGTAGTAGGAGGAGGATTACCCGTTAAGGCTGAAGTATCACTTCCCTGCCGGCTAAGACTTGCAGTTACATTGCTTGTAATAAGCCCTTCTCCGTTTACCCAGCCGCAGATATCCAGCTTAATACCTGAAGTAATTTCTCTTGTTACACCGGAGTAAACCGGCTTTCCGGTTTCGGGATCCAGATTATTATCTCTGTAACGATAGGTGCTGGTATTTTGAAAACTGATGGGACTTCCGCTTATTCCATGTAAGACAGTATCTGCATAAACCTTTGTAGAGTTTTCCTCAATAGAAGACTGAACATTTGCCGCAAAGCTGAGTCCAAAGGCACTGATCACATTAAGATTAAAATTCATAACAGATCCAAGCTGGGCTCCAAGACTGTTTCTGTCTCCTAAAGAAAGCCGGTTTGTGCTAAAGGATGAATACCAGTTATTCTGCAGACTTTCATCATATTGCAGAATAAGTAAATCGTAAGAAAGACAGATATCTGCCTTATCCATTAATTCCACCTGAGCTGTAAACTTTTCGTATTCTTCTGCAGTTCCTGTAAAATAAAGGCTCCTGTTATTATCGCTAAGGCTAATCTGAGCTTTTTCAAATAAGGCAGAAAGATTTTTTATAAGACTTTCGGCTTTTGCGTATTTTAAGCTGATTTCATAAGTCTTTTTTTCAAGGTCATTTTCTTTAAGAAAGACTTCTATCTGACTTTGAAGCTTTTCTTCCGCCTTACACAAAAAGCCGTTTGCTTCTACCATCACAATAAAGTCTGCCTGTGGAAAAGTCTTAGTAAGAATATTCAAAAGATTATTTACCTTACTGTATTTAAGGCAGTACTTTTTCCACTCCCTTTTTCCATATATAAAATCCTCCCTGGGGCCTGAAGCAGAAATAAAATAATAAATATTATTCTGTAAAAGATATTCAACCCCGCTCTGACCGCAAAGTTTTTCAAGCAGATCAGAAAAGTCCCGGGCCCTGAAAGAGGTTCTTACAATCCTGCTGTCTGAAGCCAGAGAAAGACAGTATTCTTTTTCTTCTTCCACTTTCATCACTTCTTCCAGAGCTGCAATAACGCCTGAGTTTTTTATATCCACCTGGAAAGAAGCATCTTCGTTTTTAATTATTTTGACACGGCTGTCTTCTGCAGCAAGATTTTTAATTTCATTTTTTCTTGCTATATGGTAGCCCCGGCCTTCCTTCCTTACTTCATATGAACCGAATCTTCTTGCAAGGCTCTGTAAAAGTTCATCCTTACTAAGATTTCTAAAATGCAGGGAAAGCTGCGAAGAAGGAAGACTGTCAAAGGTGATAACTTCGTTAATTTCAAGGGAGAGTTTTTCTACAATCTGCAGGGGAGAAAGATCGAAGACGTCAAAAGAAAGACCTTTCTCTGTCTGTGTAAAACTATATTTACTTACAGTCCAGGCTGAGTCCCCCTTACTTACGTAAAGTCTGTTTTCCAGGGCAAAACTGTCAAAGGCAGATTTAAAGTCTTTTCCAACATATCTGAAGCTGCCGTGACCCATTACAGTATCATCAGAAGTGATTGAAAAACCCGTATCCACCGAAACCGCAAAGATAATATCTTTGAGTTCACAGGCAGCGAAATCCCAGGAATAATAATCTTCGCTAAAGACTAAATTTTTTAAAGAGAGCATGACAAAAAATATAATCAGAGACTTTTTCACTTATTCCCCCAGACTGTAGAAAAACTCAAAACCAGAAGGTTTCGTATGTAATATATCCACGGAAATTCACTTTTGACAAAATTCAGGCAAAAATCTTTAAAAAAATTAAAAAAAATGCTAATATATTTTTTGTCAGTTTGACTTAATCATTTTATTGTCTGCACAGACAAAATCCTAAGGAGGCGATTATGGACAGCGGGTCGAGTTATCCCTTACGTTTTATAAATAAAATATCACGCCTACAGAGGATTAATTATGATTACATTTTGGCAGCAGATTGACAGTCAGTTTACAAAAATAAAAAAAGAAGATATTGATTCACGCAAACCTGTCTGGGTTGATGCAAGAAATATTACAAGAGATGAAACTGTTGAATTAAAAGATGAATATGATATTGAACAGGATCACCTTATGGATATTCTGGACCCGGATGAACTTTCACGTATTGAAGAAGGTGAAGGCTACATTCTTACCATTGTCAGGGTTCCGGTTTATGACCCTCAGGCAGAAACACCTTACCTTGCAGTTCCAGTCGGCATTATCATTAAGGGAAAAACCATCATCACACTTTGCCAGACAGACTGTGAAATTCTTAAAGATTTTGGCAATAACAGAATTAAAAATATCAGACTTACAGATTTTCCATCCTTCATTGTACAGATAATGAACCGGGCAAATCTGAATTTCTTAAGATACTTAAAGGAAATTAACCGAAGGTCTACCAGCATTCAAAATGAAATGCGCCAGGAAATTCAAAACCAGGAAATTATGCTCATGCTGGGACTGGAAAAATCTCTGGTTTACTTCAGCACTTCCTTACGAAGCAACGCCCTTCTTTTACAAAAAATGAAGGTAACAAAATTAATTAAATTCGATGAAGAAGATATTGATTTTGTTGAAGGCGTTATGATTGATAACCGCCAGGCTATAGAAATGGCCGAAACCTATTCAAACATTATTTTTGGAGTAATGGATGCCTTCTCTTCCGTAACTTCAAACAACCTGAACATAGTTATGAAAAAGCTTGCCGTCATCAACCTGGTTATGATGGCACCAACCTTTGTTACAAGCTTCTTTGGTATGAACTTTAAGCTTCCTTTCGAAACCATGGGAGGCTACATACCGGTAATTCTTGCAACCGTAATCTGTATTATTTCTGTATTCTTAAGCTGGGGACTTCTCAACATTAATAAAGAAACTCTGGCTGCCCGCCGTAAGGCAAAAAAAATGACCCGCAAGCAGCGGGCCAGAATTAAGGCAGAAACTAAAAAGCTTAGAAAACAGGAAGAAAGACTTAAGTAAGTCTATTCAGTGCAGGTGTAAGCTATTCTAAAACCAAAGAAATTATAATATTCGTTAGGATCATAAGAATAGCGGTCACCGGCATAGCAGTAAGGTGTAAAGCGGGAAACACTGCCTCCCCTGCTTACCCTTTCATAACCGCTTGCAGGACCATAAGGTTCATCATCCTTATAAACTTCATTAAACCAGTCCCAGCAGTATTCTATTACGTTTCCGCTCATATCATAAATGCCGGAAAAATTTGCATTTCCGCTTCCGGCCTGGGCAATTGTATCAGGATCAAAAGGAATGCCGGCAGTACCGACAACCCTTAATCGGTTTGCATTTTCGCTGGTCCAGGCAAAAAAGAGCCCTTCCTCATTGTCAGCTCTTTTTGCACCGCTTATGCAGGCACTCGACTGAAAACCATTTTTAGTTTTTCTGGCAGCATATTCCCATTCCCCTTCGCTTGGAAGCCTGAAGCCGTTACATTCAAAATTGCATTCACATAAATCGCAGACAGCTGTATTTGAGGAATCGCGGATGACTTCTCCCTTAAAGGTATAGCAGGGTCTTCTTCCGTAAATTTCGCTTAAAGCATTCAGCCAGACTATAGCATCATACCAGCTGATGGTGGTAACCGGCATATACTGATTTTCTTCTCCAGGCTCAGCTCCCCTTTTTCCAAAGGTTCCGCCCATTCCCGGATTTTCAAAATAATAACCGAGTTTTTCTGCTTTTACCCTTACCTGGTACCAGAGCTGGTAGGTGGTTTCATATTTGTTAATTGCAAAAGGCTGCAGATTTCTTTCTGCCGGATAAGAAACTGAATTATCACCAATTTTATAAGTTAAAGAATTTTTAAAAGTGATAAAGGAAAGATTTTTAAAATTATCTGCAAAAAGAAAAAGAGAGATTTGTAAAAAACAAAAAAGTAAAAGTGATTTTTTCATAAATTACCTACTGAATTATTTTTGCCTCTGCGCTAAAAGAACCGTCAGCCTTCTTTGTAACTTCGAGCAGGGCATAAGAGCCTTTTTCGCCTATGCTGCCAGGATTAATTACAAGGGTCTGTCCGATTTTTTCAATTCCAGTGCCTTCGTGAATATGGCCGCATACTACAACAAGAGGTCCTTTTTCTTTAATAAAGTCTGTGAAGAGCTGGCTTCCGGCATGAAGGTTTTCGTTTACAGCATCAACAGTCTGTCCCTTTGGAGGATTATGACAGATTAAAATCATATTCTTCCACAAAGATTCGTCCCCTGTCTGTTCAACTGTATTTTTTACAATATCAAAATCAGAAAGAATTTCTTCTTCTGTTCTTTCAAATTCGGTTTTTCCGGTAAACTTTGAACCGCCGCCGCTTCCGCTGATTCCTACTCCGTCATGAAAAACAATTGCCTTTTCTACGCAAACGTCTTTTTCATCAAGGTCTTCAAGAAAATCTTCGTTATCACAGTTTCCTAAAACTGCATAAATTGATTCATGCTTTGTACAAAGTTTTTCAAGAGCGCCTTTTCCGGTTTCAGGCTTAAAACATTCTGCAAAGTCTCCTGCGAATAAAACTCCGTCAACCTCAGAAAAAACATTATCAAGTTTATCAAGCATATCATTATGTGCATGTAAATCACTCAAAACTAAAAACTTCATATTTACGCCCCTATTTTAATGTATCTAATGTATCTTCAAATGCAGCCTTTAATTTCTGCATCTGCTCTTTTGTTCCAATTGTAATTCTTACAAAATCTTCAATTCCCGGTGTATTAAAATGACGAATCAAAATACCGCGCTCTTTTATTGATTTATATAAATCTTCGCCCTTAATTCCATTCTTTTTTGCAAAGAGGAAGTTTGTCTGACTCTTTATTACATAAAACCCTTTTTCCTGTAAAAAGTTATAAAAAGCATCCCTTTCTTCTGCAACTTTTTTAGAAGTATTTACATAATAAGAAATATCTTTGCAGGCGGCAGTTCCGGAAACCTGGGCAAGTGCATCCAGAGGAAAGTGATTTACACTGTTTTTTACGGTTGTAACAACATTTACAAGTTCAGGAGAAGCAACTATATAGCCGAGTCTCTGACCTGCTCCGCAAAGGCTTTTTGAGAAGGTTCTTACAATAACAAGATTCTTAAAATCCTTTAAGAGAGGAATACAGGATTCCCCGCCAAAATCTACATAAGCTTCGTCTACAATAAAAATCTGATCAGGACTTGAGTTCAAAAGCATCTGCCTTACTTCTTCGCGGCTAAGGCCCAGGCCGGTAGGTGCGTTTGGATTTGCAAAAATCAGTCCGCTGTCATTCTGTTTTGCTCTTTTTAACATCTCTTCCTTATCTAAAGACCAGTCATCTTTTAAAGGAACCTGATCCATAGGAATATCATAAAAACCTGCATAAACAGGATAAAAGCTGTATGTAAACTGTGGAAGAACAAATTTCTTTCCAGAATCAAAGAAGGCATAAAAAACAAAGGAAAGAACTTCGTCACTTCCGTTTCCGGTATAAATCATATCCGGAGTAACGGTAAAAGGAATCTTATCTTCTTCTGCAGGACTTACCTCTTTAGAAGAAACTTTAGCCCGGCACAATACTCCGCCAGTCTGATTAAGCATTCTTGCAATGGCTGCGTGCAGCTCATTAGAATCAGGATCAGGATAAAGCCCCAGTTTTTCCGGATATTTTTTAACGAAATTTAAGACAGCCTTCTGCACCGCCTTACTTGGTGCATAAGGATTTTCATTTGCATTCAGTTTGATATAAACACGGTCTTTTGGCTGTTCACCCGGAACATAAGGATGAAGGCCCTTCATACGATTAGATACTAACATATCAATATTTTATTGCTAATATACATAAAATTCAATTCCAGCCAAAATATAACAAAAGCTTTTACCGGCCGCATTAGATTTTACTATTAAAAAATTTGATTTTATTCTATAATAATATTTATGGCAGTTGTATCAAATCTCAGTTCAATTCTGAAACATTACGCGGAGAAACAAAAATCAGCTTTTATTGATGTAAGGGAGTTTTGCGCTTATGTAAAAAAATACGCCGAACATCATGTAGAAGAGGAAGCTGCTCTCGTAAAATATTTAGGAGATCCGACTCAAACTGTTATTGCAGAACTTGCAGGCCTTACCAGCAAGCACATTGTCCACCTGATGGAAAATGGAAACAAAAAAACTGTTATCTGCATTGCTTACATTTCGCAAACCCTGGCCCAGCGCTACAAGGAAATCAGCAGCAATGAATCAATTCCTTTTCCAATTAGCTCAGATTTACCAAAGAAGTTTCCGCTGAATGCAATCGAAATAAAGCAGGCATCATCCTTCATTACAGATAATCTTAATGAACAGCAGTTAAAATCTTCTGCCCTTTATATTCTGGATTTTTCAAAAGAAATTCCATCCCTGCTTTTTCCACAGGCAGTTCCGGTAAAAGTTCTTGTAGATTCAGCCCAGACAAAAATCAAAAAGATTCTAAAAAAAGAAGAGTTCCATGATTACATCATAAAAAAATTAAGGGGAACAAATCCGACAAAAGAAATTACCATAAAGAGTTTCTTTTCCCACTATATCGACGCAGAAAATACAAGAGATATAGATTTTGAACAGGGTGATGATTATTACCTGTGGAACCAGACACTATACTATCTTCGCCAGGATATAGAAAAGGTTCAGGATAAAACCATTGAAGATATCAATATTCTTCAGTCAATTAAGATAAGCGAGATTTATTCAACCTACTTAAAACAAAAGTTCCAGAATACACAAAAAAGGCAGGAAGCCTTGAGAGAACTTGAAGCATCCCTTGCAAAGCCTCCTTTCTTTTATTCAATGAATCAGATTCTTAAATTTCAGGATAAAAACGGCCGACTCCTTTACGGCTGTTACACAGAAGAGGATTTGAAGCAGTTCATGCAGAGGATGACTCAGGAAGCTGAATCAAATAAACTTCCGGCCCTGCTTATATTTAAGGTTGATTCAGGAACCCGCTACTATGTTTATAAAAATAAGATTATTCAGGTTGTTGTCAGACTTTGTAACGAAGCTAACGGTTCTATTGGAAAATACATAGAAGATAAATGGTATAACTGCCTTTTAAATTATGAAAAGCTTCGCGAAATGACCGACGCCAAAGCCTTTGAAGAATTATTAAAAAAACTGGTTGAGCAGAAATCTCCTGTCCTTCACTCTCTTTTGACCGCAAACTTTATGACAGTTCTGGGCCTTGAAAAAGAGGATGATGAAACTATGGAAGGCTTCCATCTCTTTACAGACGGAAAACTTCTTGATTACTCTGATCTTTTAATGCTCAGAAATCATCAGATTCTTGCAAATGCAAAAGCAAGATTACCTTTTATTTATACAATTCCTTTAATTTCCTGGATTATAAGCTTTATTAATACAAACAGAAAAAATAAAAAAGCAAGAAAGAATCCTGTAATTGAAAATGCTTCCGAAAATCAGGAAGAAAACAGCTCAAAGAAAGGAAAACCTAAAAGCAAACAGGAAATCATTGCCTCTAAAGCAAAATCCATTGCCCAGGAACTTATTCCGGAAGGTTCTACCGTTGACCGCGAACTGGATTACCTTGAAAAACAGTGGAACAAGATGATTACCAAAGAAGGTCAGCAGAACCTTACAGAAGATGTAAATGCCCTTATCAGAGATTATACAAGACGGGTTGTAAACACCATATCTGCACAAACCTTTTCCCGTGAAAGAATTGAAAACCTTTCTGCTGCCCTGGTCAAAACACCAAACATGCAGAAGATTCACGAAGAAAAGAGTCTTACAGAATACGTTACCTTATACATGTTAAGGCTTCTGTCAAACCAGTAGTTCATTTTTTATTGATTTTTACCACCTTATCCTCCTTTTTCAGCAATTTTCCCTGCATTTTGCCTTTATTTGTAAATTTCCCCTGCGATTTTGCCTTTTTTTTTCACATTTTCTGCTGAATTTTTGTCAAAAATGAATTTCTTTGACAATAATATCAGTGCAGGTATTTGAGTGCCGGCAAAATCTATTTTATGAGGTTGGGTTATGAACCAGTTGAATTCTTTGATTATTGAGGGAAATGTTGTTAAGCAAGCTGAATTACTTGAACCTGCTGCAGGATTCAAAGTTTGCAAGTTTCCTCTGGCTGTGAACCGTTGGTACAAGAACAAAGACGGTGAAGGTGTGACGGAAGTTTCTTTTTTTGATGTTGAAACTTATGGAAAAATGGCTGAAATTTGTGCGAAACAAGCCTGCAAGGGCAGAAGTGTGCGTGTTGTCGGAAGGTTAAAACAAGATCGCTGGAAAGATAGTGAGAACAAAAGTCAGTCTAAGATTTATGTTGTGGCCGAGCATCTGGAGTACAAACCTAAGATGCAGACTGCTTCTGATGAAAACCAGGTTACTGAGTCTCAAGAAGAAACAGTAGCAGCCGGCGAAGAAGCTGTCTTCTAACCTGATTGCTGGTATTCCGGGGAGAAAAGATTTTCTTTTCTCCCCTTTTTGAGGCAAAGGCTATCTTCTTCCTTTTCCTTTTTTGGTATTAAAAGGTTTTGAACGGCCGCCTGGCTGTCCCTTTTTACCATTCATTTTATTCAAAGCCGCTCTTTCATTTGCAGCTTTATATTCCTCAATCTGCTGAGGAGAATAAAATCCATCCTTCCAGTTAAAACGGGAAGAATCCGGTAAAGGCTGACCTTTGGCCATGGAGTAAGCTATTGTCTTTATCTGATTTCTATTAACTTTTGTTTTAGAAAAATCAATAAGGATTTTATTAAAACCGGCCTGTTTAATAAAACTTACCTTGTCTGTTATGGCAAAAGGTTCTTCAGGCATAACAAAAGAGCCGTCTTTTGTTGAGTTTACCTTAAAGACTTTTTCTTCCTTATCTTCAAAATAAGTAAAGTCATAATCAGCAGGAAGTTTGAATCTCATTCTGAATAAAGCAGGATAGGCAAAAACAGGAACAAGAACTCTTGAACGTACATTCTGATCAAAGGTTGCTTCAAGATTTCTTCTGGAATTTTCATAAGGCATAATAAATGCACCAATATCCTGATTTTCAAGCCAGCTTACAGCCCAGCGGTTAAAGGTATAAAGATAAGGACCTGCAATAAGCTTTACTTTCTGGTCTTTAAGCATCTGAATATGGGCAATATTATTAACGACAAAGTTTGAATAACCGTCCTTTATCAAAAGCATTAATTCTTCCTGGAGCTTATCTTCCTGGGCCGCAGAACAGAATGGATCCAGAGAAATGTAAAGCTGTTTTTTAGAAAAAGGAATAACAGTTTTATGATTCAAAAGATCATAAGAAGTTTCTGAATTGTATTCTATAATTACCCTTACCGGATTAAGAGCCTGAATTGCAAATACATCTGCAATTGAAGAAACCTGAACATAAATTCCGTCCGGGAAATAGTCCAGTTCTTTTGCCTTTACAGGAGTAATATCAAGGATTGGAAGAATTTCATCTTTTGGCTGTTTACGGTATTTTCCAATGTCAGAAGGCAGAACTCTGTTGTAACGCTTTGAGCTGGACTTCATCTGAAGTAAGTAAACGTCATCATCTTTTGTAAAGCCCTGTGGAATATCTATCCAGCGTTTTTCTGAATTTTCTTCAACTTCTACAGTTCTGATTTTATGACTTACACGACCGGTGTCATCGCTTTTATGAAGGCGGATTGAATCACCAGGATCAGGATCATAACTGCCACCCTTTAAATAAGCCATCTGAATATTTATCTGACTTGAGTCCTGTGTAGACAGGGTATTTTTTAATGCCTGAATGAGTTCTTTTGGAGCGGGTTTTGTACCTGCAATTTTACCCAGGTAGATACCGGTTCCGCCGGCCTGCTCAGGATTAAGGATTTTAGAAGCGGCATTTTCGACGCCCTCTTCCAGAGAATTAAAACCATACCAGTATGTTGTTTTTGAGCGGGCAAAATCAGAAGCCAGCATACGTTTTGCTGCGGCAATAGAACCTTTTCTGTCTTCCTTGTAATGGTCAATTACATAACGGTAAGCAGAAACAACGCTTCCAACATATTCTGCACTCTTCATTCTTCCTTCAATTTTAAAGGAATTAACGCCAGCTTCAATTAAGGCTGGAATCTGGTCAATAAGCTGTAAATCGCATGGAGAAAAATAATAGCCCTGTCTTTCTCCACCAGGAACTTCGGCTGTATAGAATCTTCGGCAAGCCTGGGCACACATACCACGGTTTGCAGATTTTCCACCAAGGAAGCTTGAGAATAAACAAAGGCCGGATTCACTTACACAGAGGGCACCATGAACAAAAGTTTCCAGGTCTGCATTAGTTTCCTGTTTTATTTTCTTAATTTCTTCAAGACCAAGTTCACGTGCAAGGACCATACGTTTTACACCGCATTTTTGCAGCAGTCTGACAGCATTTGAACTTTCTACATTCATTTGAGTTGAAGCGTGTAATTCCAGATTTGGAAAGAATTCCTGACACATACGCATTATTGCATAATCCTGTACAATAAGCGCATCAGGGCCAACTTCATTCAAATAAGAAAGAAACCTGTACAAACGTTCTGTTTCCCGTTCTTCGCAAACAGTATTTACAGTTACATAAATTTTTTTGTTCTGTTTATGCAAACTGTCAACAGCTGCTTCAAACTGATTCCAGGCAAAGTTTGTAGTACGCAGTCTTGCGTTAAAACTCTTTAATCCTAAATAAACTGCATCTGCACCTTCGCCAATTGCAGCTTCCAGAGACTCTATATTTCCTGCCGGAGCTAATAATTCAATCATAAAAAAAATATAGCATAATTATGATGATTATTAAAGCGAACCGGGACTAGAATTTCCTACACTCCATTCACCACTTTCTATATTTCTAATAAGAACCTTACTTGCGGTCAGGCTTTCTGAATTAATGGCAGAGCTTACAGAGGCATCTTCATAAAAATCTGCAAAGCCTTCTTCCACAGAAAAATCAGTCTTTAAATAATCGCTCCATTTTTCTATTGAATAATTACTGTACATAACGGCTTCTACAATTTTTCCATTTATAAGATTTTTGATTACAAGAATATCATTTTTATCGCCCATAGGTTTACTTTCACTGGTATTCCATAAATCCCTGTAACTTCCACAATAACCTGAAAAAGCAAGATTTAAATCATCCCCTTCTTCGCTGATGCAGCCGTTTTCTTTACTTCTTGGATGAATTAAAAAGATTTCTCCTTCAGAAACTTCCACCGCCGGCAACTCATAGCAATTCTGCAAGCCTTCGTACCCGCTGCACAAAGCAAGTCCTGCCAGGTTTCCCCCTGACAAGGCAAGGCATTCTACATACTCAAGCCTTCTAATTCCGGCTTCCTTTTCGCTTTTGTTGGCTGTGACCAGATTGGTATGAATTTCTGTAATCAAAAGCGCTGGCAGACGATTGTTATAAGCCATAAAAGGTAAAAGAAAAGAAAGTGAATTTCCACTCTTATCAAGGGCAATTCCATATAGCTGATACTTTTGTCCAACCCGGGTATTCTGATCAAAATGAACATAAACAAAGTTCTGATTATCTGCTTGGTCATAGACGGCACTGCATTCAATTTTTCCAAAAAGCCCGGAAGCACTTTGTAAGGCAGGAGGAAGGAAGGCTTCATATCCCGAGAAAAGAGAATCTTCGCTTTCAAGGCCGGCTCCCCCGCCGCCAACGTAATTTTCCCCGCCAGTGTAATTTTCCCCGACAGCGTAAGATTCCACGCCAGAGTAAGTTCCCGCATCAAAGCCAGTTCCCGCTTCCAGGCTGTCAGAGACGCCCTCTATAAAAGGTGACAGCACCAGATCTTTTAAGGTAACGCTTTGAGAAAACTGCATGGCCAGAGTATTTTCGTCTACCACATAGTAATCCATAATTTTTGGGCAGGAGTAATTGCCTCCCAGAATCTGAATACCATGAGTCGTAACCCTGCATGAAAAAGGCAAAACCGCAAGAAGTACCAGAGAGGTAATCATTGCGGTTTGTAAAATAATTAAGAGTATTTTAGTAAAACTTTTGTTCATAAATCCCCCTGTACAGATATTATTGACAGGAAAATTCGTTTTTAACAAAAATTCTACATTTTTTTATATTTTTTTTTAGAACTGGGCTGCTTCTACCATATAGCGGATAGAAATACCTGCATCATCTTCAAACATTTTTTCAACAACAAAAATAAGATTTTTTTCTGATTTGTCACAGAAGATTCTTTCAATTTTATAATTGCTTACACCTTTTCTAACAATATCAGGTGAACCAACTTTTTTTGTCATTAAAACATTTCCTTTGGCATCTGTTTTTACAACATTAATATAGAAAGATGATTTTACATTCTTTCCCTTGCCTGTAATTGTAGGAACAAGATTGATTGTATAAGTATCAGGATTTTCAATATCTGAACCGCGGAAATCTGTAAATTTAATTTCGTCAGTTCCCTTTTTGTTTATATCTTCAAGAATGTAAAGAACATGATCGGCATTTGCAGGACTTGTTTTAAAATCCTTCATATAATAATAGCTTTTTGCTTCAAGAGCTTCATAAACTTCTTTTCCAGATTTATCTGCAGTAACGCTGGAAGGCTTTGTCTTAAAGACACCTGCATCAACATAATCATTTGCAGCAATATCTACCTGGTAAATTTCTGCCCAGCCCTGGAATTTCTTATCTATTTTTCCGTACTGACCAAAGACATAATACTTCCCGTCTGCTGTAAAGCCGCAGTCAACAAAACTTGCAACATCCCCTGCAAATAAAGAAGTTATACTTAAAGCAAAAATTAATGCCAGATTTAATATTTTTTTCATTTTGTCCTCCCGATTAAAACGATGACATTTATTTAATTTTCGGATTAATTTAAAAAGTCTTTACTATTATTTGGATTCACGATACCTTTTAAATATGACAATAAAATTTCGTAACAGATTGAATATCGGCTTTATTTGTTTTTCGATTTTTATTTTTTTAGTTAGTATTTCTTTCTTTATACACAGTCTTATTGCCGGAAATTACACTCTGCCAGATTTTACTGCAGGCTCTTCTTCCCAGTCCTTTTTTTTACGCTACAGAATCTATTATGTCTTTGCAAGCATCATCTTTTTAATGCTTTATACAATTGCAACCAGCTTTTATCTCTGGCTGGGTTTTGAAAAAACTCAGTCTTCCGAAGTTGTTTTTATTTTACTTTTTCTTGCTTCTTTTATTTTTGATTCAGCAAGACTTCTTATTCCTTTTTATTATACAAAGGGACCCTACTCCACTTTTATTTTTACCCTGGGAAACTTTATCATTCTTTCAAGAATTCTAGCACCTCTTTCTTTACTAAGTCTTAATGTTTTTACAACAGAAGATGAAAGGCAGAATGTAGAAAGAAACTTACTTATGATTTTAGTTTGTGCGACAATTTTTGCAGTTTACATTCCTCTTAATACAGGAACCGTTTATAAAAATTTCGCAATTTCCTACAGCTTTGATAAAACAATTTTTATTACCCAGATAACAATAAATATTCTTACAATTTTTATTATGTTCCTCAGGCAGTTTAATGCAAAATCAAGTCAGATTTTAACCTTCGGCTATGCCATGATTAGTTTTGGCTATATTATTCTATTCAATACCTGGAATCTGCTTACCCTTACAGCGGGAATTATTCTTACAACAACCGGTACAATTCTCTATCTTGGTTCCCTGCACAAAGGCTACATGTTTGATATGTAAAAATAAACAGAACCTATAGAAATCGGAATAAGTACATTATCAAAATCATTTAAAGGAAGCATTTCTAAAAACATTGCAACGACTGCTAAAATAAGGCTTACAAAGGTATTTCTGCAGTAACAGAATGATGCAATATAAACTGCAAAAAAACAGGTAAGGCTTCCGGCAACAGTTTTTCCGTGACAGCCGGGAATCTGAACTTTACCCATTAATTTTCCGCCAAGACTTGCAAGCCCGTCTCCAAAAGAAAGGGCAAAAATTCCTACCGTTGCAGAAGGCAGAGGCAGGGTAAAAACAGCCAGCAGAATGCCAATAACCAGAGTAACAGGACCTAAAACAAATTTATTTTCATCTCTTTTTCTGGCGGCAGTTTCTGTAATTTTTGAAATTAAAGGGATAGGATGATTTTTAATTCTTAAAAGTTCACTTACAGAATAAAAAACCAGGGCAAAAAGCAAAAGAAAGATAACAGGCCGGTAAAAATATTTTAAGGCAAGAGGCACAAAAGCAGAACAGATATGGATGGATTTTCTAAAAATCTCCTTTTTAAGACTGTTGATTCTCTGTCTGCTTATAATACCAGAAATAATATTATACTGTGCATCTTCTTTCATACTTAGAACTTTTCTTTATCACTAATAGTTTTCTTAATATCAAGATAAATTGCAGGTTCAAATTCAGGAACTCTGTTTGTAATGTATTTTATATTCTGCTCAGCAAGGTTACTTCCCGGCAATCTTTCCATAGTCTGCTGATTTCTTGTCAAGGCATCCCAGGCACGTACTGACTGAGAGAACTGAACAATAGCCTGGGCATTCATATTACTGTTTCCGGTTCTCTTTGCAAGTTTATAGAGGGTAACTCCGTAGTTGTTTGAAACAGTAAGATAGGTATTTACCAGGTCATAATCCTTATTATTTGTCTGAGGATAAATTGCTCCGCTTTCTGCAACCTTTTCGTCCAGTTTCTGTAAAAGCTGTTCATAGTAGCCCTGGGCAGCGTAATAGTCTCCCCTTATAGAAAGGGTATTTGCCATGGCCTGCATAAGATTCTGCTCTTTTACATTACCATCTCCGGCTTTCATAAAGGAACCAAGAGCTTCTGCATAATTTGATTTTTTATACTGGATATAACCAATCTTATATCTTATAGAAGGAGAATCGTTATCAAGCTCAATGGAATTCTTATAGTTATTTAGAGCTTCATCATAGTCGCCCGAAATAAAGTACTTAAGGTTTGCAAGATCTTCGAAGAGTTTACCAATCTGAGGAGTACCTTCAAAACCTGCATTATCCCGCTCGGTAGTATAAAGGGTGATGCCGTCTGCAAGCTGCTCCTGAGCCTTTAAGTAATCAGAAGTAAAGATATAATGCTCGCCAAGAAGGCGGTAAGAATCAATATATTTATAGATATCGCGTTTTTTAAGGGACTTTGCCTTATTAAAAGTATCGATTGTTTTTGTAAAGGTTGGCTCTACAGCAGAAGTTTCGTTAGAAACAACATAATAGCGGCCAAGATTATAGAGGGCAACAGGATTATCCTTATCAACTTTTACAGCCCTTAACAAAAGGCTTCTGAGACCTTCAATCTGATATCTTAAATATTCTTCAGATGGAGACAGTTCTCCAAAGGCTTTATCGAGTAAATAGCCGCTTAATTCAGTCCAGTCCTGACCGCACAAAGATTTTTCTTTAGGTTCAAAGCGTTTCTGTAAGCCGATTACCTGACGCAGATTATCTGTACGGATAAAGTAACGCATCATTCTTGATTCATACAAATCATTAGACTTGTAAAGCTGAATTAAAGTTGCATACTGCTGGCGGGCCAGTTCAAACTTCTGAGGATCTTTTTCTGTACCCCATTCAAGGTAAATGTCACCTAATTTTAATATTCCATCAGCATCATTTATATGATAATCAAGAACTTCTCGTTTTACTATTTCTTCTGCCTTTTCATAATTTGCCAGATCTTCAAGTTCCATATCTGCATATTCAAGACCGGCCTCTTTATCATGCTTAAAGCAGATTAAGATATTTTCATACATCTTTTCTGAACGCTGATACTGTTTGTGTTCCCTGTAACCCCGGGCATATTTAAAGAACCAGTTTTTATTGTACCTGTATTCAATAGCTCTTTCAAAATTAATTTCTGCCTGAGGATATTCATCCTGTTCAAGTAAGGCATAACCCTGCTTGTAAAAATGATTTGCCCTTAAAGGATTATAAATGCAGTATCTTGAGAAATTAAAAAGTCCCCAGAAAACAAAGAGAGAAACAAGACCTACCAGTAAGCCAGGAATGATTTTATTTCTGAGCTGATAAGAAAGGGATTTTTTGTATGCTTCATATTCTTCTGCAGTTCTGTGTTCATAATCACGAGGAACCGGAATGGAAATATCAAGCATTTTTTCAAGGAAGCTTGCAACCTGACGGGCTGGAGCCTTATTAAGGATTTTTTCGATGATTTCAAATTCTGCATCATCTGTAAATTCATCCTGAACAATAAAATCTTCGAAGGCAAGTCTTACATTAAGAGGATACTCATTAAAGTTTTTAAGGAAGGTTTTATACTGCTCATCAGATAAGGTATTTGGTGGAAGTTCTTCGCTTTCCAATGCATTAGAAAAATCTGCTTCATCAACATCGTTCTTACCTTTTTTAGAACGTCTGCCCTTTGATTTTCCTTTTGTAGTTTTTACAATTGCCGGAGTTGATTTTTCTTCCTTTGCAGTATCAACATCTGAGAAGCCAGGAATTTCAAAATCCCCTTCCATTCCAAAATCATCACCGTTACCAAGCTCAAAATCAGGCCCCTCGCCTTTCAACTGAGAGTCTGTATCAGGAAGATTAAAATCAAGGCCTTCCATTTCTGAAGTATCAAAATCTTCTTCAGGAACTTCGCCAAAATCATCCTGAGAATCGCTTTCTTCTATCTGATTGTCCGCATTGTCAAAACTGTCCTGGCCATCAAAGCTGTCCTGCGAGTCCGGACTTTCCTGATCGTCCGGGAGTTCTACATCAGAAGCTTCGTAAAGGCCGTCTGGCGTAGAAAAGTCTGCGTCGTCCATCGAAGGAAGGGCATCGCCGGAATCTAAATCGCCTGAGGCAAAATCATCGTCCATGCCGTCCATGGAAGGAAGTTCATCGTCCGGTAAAGAAAAATCGTCGTCGGAAGCTGAATCTTCGTCGGCAGGAGCCACGTCTTCGTCGGCGGCAGTTGTATCTTCTCCGGCAGGAGCCTCTTCTTCTCCGGAAGGAAGTGAATTCTCATCGGCAGGAGCTGTGTCTGTATCTTCGGCTCCGAAATCTAAATCGCCTGAGGCAAAATCGCCGTCCATGCCGTCCATCGAAGGAAGGGCATCATCCGGTAAAGAAAAATCTTCGTCTACAGAAGGAAGTTCTTCGCCCG
This sequence comes from Treponema sp., assembly GCA_016286535.1. Taxonomy (GTDB): domain Bacteria; phylum Spirochaetota; class Spirochaetia; order Treponematales; family Treponemataceae; genus Treponema_D. The sequence goes on from JAEESZ010000001.1 coordinate 252,698, forward strand.
CAGAAAGCTCTTCGTCTGCAGAAGGAAGTTCTTCGCCCGCAGAAAGCTCTTCATCAGCAGCAGGAAGTTCATCTGCGGCAGATGCTGAATCTTCATCAAGGGATGGGAGGTCTTCATCTAAGGAAGGTAACTCTTCATCAAGGCCAGGCAGGGCTTCATCGGCGGAAGAAAGATTGTCGTCTAAAGAAAGTTCTTCGTCTGCAGCAGGCAGTTCATCGGCGGAAGGAAGATTATCGTCTAAAGAAAGTTCTTCGACTGCGGAAGGCTCTTCATCAGCTGCAGAAAGTTCATCTGCCGCAGAGGCTAAATCATCATCAAGGGAAGGAAGCTCTTCATCAAGCGAAGGTAAGTCTTCGTCTAAGGAAGGTAAATCTTCTTCCGGTAAAGCAAAGTCGTCGCCAGAAGAAGCGGAATCAGCCCCGGAAGAAACAATATCATCAGGTAAAGAAAAATCGTCCGCACCAGAGGCAGAAGCTGTTTTTGTAGATGGCTCACTATCGCCAGGTAAAGGTAAATCTTCGCCAGGTAAAGCAAAATCATCCCCAGGCAAAGAAAAATCATCATCAAAAGAAGGTAAATCCTCTTCTAAAGACGGAATATCTTCCCCGGCATCTTCTATTTCGTCCTCGTCCTCATTCTCTTCTTCATCTTCCTGAGGAGCATCAAAACCTGCTCCTGCAAGCAGGGCATCAAGACCTAAATCTGCAACAGAAACTTCCTCAGGTTCTTCTTCCTCAACGGGAGCCTCTTCTTCTTCGTCCATAAACATGGAAAGGTCCGGCATGGAAGCATCAGAATCATCAGACTGGGCAACAGGGTTCAAAAGTGCAGATAAATCAGGGGCTTCAAAAGCAGGTGCGGCTTCGGTATTTGTATCTTTTTTAGCAGAAGGAGAAGCAAGTCCAACCAGGTCAGATAAATCTTCCTCAACATTCGACAAATCTTCCGGTGCTTCTTTTAATGGCATTCCAAGAACGAAATCTTCAGAATCGTTTACATCCTGAATCTCCTTTGGAATAGGAACTTTTACAGGGCTTTCGCCTCTGCTGGCACGAACTGTAACCTCATCACCTAGAGAAAGAATATCACTATTGAACTGTTTTAGCTGACTTAAGCCTGGCATATTATAATTTTACCCCACAATACTTCTAAAAAACAAGTAGAAGTTATTTTTAAAAGGAACCCCTCATTTAATAAACGGAAAAAAAACAAAGTCACTTTAGTACTTTATTATATATAGTATAAAATTTGATTTTTTAATTAATATTTTTGCCCTGCTGCCGATAACTAAAATATGAAAAAGACAAAAATTCTCTTATCTGCCGCACTCTTTTTAGGGCTTGCAGTATCAGGTCTTAATGCCGCAGAAAGCACAAATTATCAGAATTTTGAACTGGATACTCTTTTGCACAACATAGAAAAGCCCTGCGCTCCAATTCTAACCGACGATTACATTATTTTTACCGCAGACATGCACAACCGCTTTGTTGGCATTGCCTTCGATTTTGAAAATTACAAAATCATCCACCCTTTTGAGATTATGACTCATACAGATGATGAGGGCGTAACTTCCAGAAGATACATGTTCTACTGCTATAAAAGGGAACATAAAATTGCCTCCCTTAAGTACCGCCTGGTTTTTGACGGGCTTTGGACAGCAGACCCTCTTAATCCAAACAAAGAATATGATGAAGATATAAACCTTTATTTTTCAAAAGTTGAAGATCCCGGCAGCATAAAAATCTATACACAGGTAACTAATGACGATTCCGTGCATTTTATTTATAAGGGCCAGTCGGGTCAGACTATAAGACTTGCAGGAAACTTTACTTCCTGGGATCCATGGATTTACACCTTAAAGGAAACCGCACCGGGATTCTATGAGTTAAATCTCCCGCTTACAAGGGGGACTTACTATTACAATTACTTTATAGGCCTTACCCCAATTCTGGATGATTCAAATCCGAAGAAGGCTTACACAATGGACGGAAGGAGTGCAAATGTTATAGTTGTGGACTAATCTGCAACTAACATAAAAAAAAAATTAATAAGGCAGTAAAGAATGATGACTGATGCACAGAAAACTTTAGACAATATTACAACACCAGTTTTAGTAGCAGAACCAGTTAAAAACGAAAAAGAGGAAATCACAAGTTTTGTAATAGCCTACACAAACCGGGCTATGGATGAATTGAGCGAAAACTCTTACACAAAAGGTAAAAGCTGGTCAGATATAGAAGATAAAGTCCCCGTGCAGCTGCCCTGGTATAAACTTCTTATTCAGACTGCCAGAAATCAGATTCCTCAGAATTACACTTTTTTTTCTGCAAGGAATAATGCCTGGTACAAGGTTGATTTTTCCCTCCTTCCAGACCAGAATATTTCCATACTATTTACCAACATTACGGCAGAAATGACTTATGCCAGAAAATTAAAGGAAGCAATTTCAAAAGATCCTTTAACCGGCCTTCCAAACAGAACCGGCTTTTCTGACGATCTTGATATCTGCATTGAAAACTGCCGCTTTCAGCAAAAATATGCAGGCGTCTTTATTCTTGATATAGATAATCTTAAAAACATAAACGAATCTTCAGGTTCAAAGGCCGGAGACCAGGCCATAATCAGCGTTGCAGAAATCCTGAAACGCTTTGAAAGAGACACAATTCATTCTTACCGCTACGGAGATGATGAGTTTGCAGTTTTAATTTCAAACCAGAATTATCTGGATGCAATTTTGACCATCAGCGATTCAATTTTTGACTGCTTCCAGATGGAAAAAATCCAGATTTCCGGCGGTATTTCAATTTTTCCTTTTAATACAGAACAAAAGGAAGAATTAATCCGCTTTTCGAACATGGCAGTTCATTACTCTAAACAAAACGGCAAAAACTGCATAAGCATTTTTGAACCGGAAATGCAGAGAAGATTCATTCAAAAGCTTACCATACAGAGTAAAATGGCCGCCGCCATTACAGAATGCAATTTTGAACAGTATTACCAGCCCCAGTTTGATGTAAGCAGCGGAAAATTACGGGGTTTTGAAGCCTTAATCCGCTGGACCGACGATGAACTTGGAGAAATTCCACCATCAGTTTTTATTCCTCTTGCAGAAGAATCAAACCTTATTATTCCAATTGGCCGCTGGGTTTTGCAGACTGCCCTTTCTACCCTTAAAAACTGGCAGAAAAAATATAATTTTAACGGAATTATTTCTGTAAACGTTTCTCCAATCCAGCTTGCCCAGGAAGAATTTATTTATGAACTGCAGTCTTTAATCCGCTCAAACGGAATAAATCCAAATCTTGTAGAAATTGAAATTACAGAAGGCGTAATGCTTCATAATATGGAAGAAGCCATAGAAAAACTTAAGGCCATTCAGGATATGGGAGTGCGGGTTTCTCTTGATGACTTTGGAACAGGCTACTCTTCATTAAGTTATCTGCAGGCACTTCCATTAAATACCTTAAAAATAGATAAATCTTTTATTCAGGATATCTGTTCCTCTGACGGAATTCAGGCAAACATAACCAGTTCAATAATCACCATGGTTGCCCGAATGGGACTTGAAACAATTGCAGAAGGAGTTGAAGACATTAATCAGTTTGAGCTTCTGAGTAAATTCCACTGCAATGTTATACAGGGCTTTTTACAGGGAAAACCTATGCCCTTTGATATGTGCGACTCTTTCCTTGCGGGCGACACAAAGGCCTTGTTAAAGAACTAAAAAGGATGGATTTATGAAAAATCTTAAAAAGCTTGGATTTTCTCTTTTATGCTTATCTTTATTTTCTTCTGTTTTTTGTCAGGAAAGCGAAGAAGCTTATTTACTGGAATTTAAGCAGCACAAGGGAGATTCTGTAAGCCACGTTGCCACTGTGGAAGAAGAAGCCTATATGAACGGTTATTTAAATAACCGTACTCAGTTTATAAACAGAACTTCTACCACCATAAAAGATATTCTTGATAACAAAGATGCAAGACTTTTAACCAAATACATGATTACCCAGAACAGTCTGCTCAATTCCAGCGGCGCTTTTTTAAGCTGGGGAGAAGAAGATTCTGTAGAAATTTCAAGAAGTGCAGATGGTAAATTATATGACTCAAACAATGCTTTTTTGCCTACCGTTCAGTCTGTACCATCCTTCCCCTCTTATAAAGTAAAACCCGGTGATTCCTGGGAAGCAGAAGGAAGAGAAGTTCACGACTGCAAAGATTTATTTTCCATGGATTGTGCAATAGAAATCCCCTTTACTGCAAAATATACTTTTTCCGGTAAAGAAACTTATAATGACAGCGAAGTTTTTATAATCAATGTTTACTATGAACTTTACCAGGATGCAGAAAAAGAAGGTCTTTACCAGGGCACTTATTATGCAGGCACTACCGGCTATGCAAAAGAAAAAATCTACTGGGATAACGAAAGGGGCGACCTTGCCTTTTATACAGAGGAATTCGAAATCACCATGTATGATATAAGGGGCTTTCGATACACTTTCCACGGAAGTGCAAACGGCGAAGTTACAGAATATAAATCTTTAAATGATGATTACAACCTGAAAAAAATTAACGACACCGTAAAAGAACTCGATTTGAACAATGTTTCTGTAAAAAAAGGAGAAAAAGGTTTAACAATCAGTCTTGATAACATCCAGTTTGAACCAGATTCAAACGTCCTTCTGGAATCAGAGAAAATTAAACTGCAGAAAATCGGCGAAATCTTAAAAGAATATTCCAATGATCTTTTAATTACCGGCCACTGCGCAGAAAGAGGAAGCGTAAAGGCAAGAGAAGCCCTTAGCGTAGAAAGAGCTGTAAGTGTTGCTGAGTATCTCAAGCATCTTGGAATAAGGGATGAATATCATATTTTTACAGAAGGCAAGGGTTCCCGACAGCCTATAGCAAGCAATGCAACAGAAGCCGGCAGGGCAAAAAACCGCCGTGTAGAAATCACCTTAATGGATTAGCTTTTTTCCGGATTGTAAAAAAATCAAAAATTCCTTAAAATTACTAACCATGATTGGAATTGTTGATTACAACGCCGGAAACATAACCAGCGTACAGAGGGCCTTAAACTTCTTAGGCATAGAAAATATTCTTTCTAAAAATCCTTGTGAATTAGAAAAATGTTCAAAACTGATTTTTCCCGGAGTTGGAGACGCCGCATACGCAATGAAGGAGCTCAAAGCTTCCGGCTTCGACACTTTTCTTAAAGACTGGAATAAAGAAAACAAGGGCATTTTAGGCATCTGCCTTGGCTCTCAGATTATTTTTGAACTTTCAGAAGAAGGAAACACTCCCTGCCTTGGACTTGTAGAAGGTTCAATCAAACATTTTTATACTATAGATCCTTCCCTCAAAGAAAAAGAAATCAAAGTTCCACATATGGGCTGGAATAACCTGGATTTTGACCCGGCCTGCCCTATCTTAAAAGATATTCGAAAAGACGCAAATTTTTACTTTGTACATTCTTATGTTATCTGCCCAAAAGATTCAGCTGTAATAAAGGCAAGTGCAGATTACGGAATAAAAGTTCCCTCTGTAATTCAAAAGGGAAATCTCTATGCCTGCCAGTTTCATCCCGAAAAATCAGGAAAAGACGGCTTAAAAATTCTGGAGAACTACTGCAATGCTTAAAAAAAGAATTATTGTTTGTTTAGATGTAAAAGACGGCCGTACAACAAAAGGTGTAAAGTTTCAGAATAATATTGATATTGGCGACCCGGTAGAAATGGCAGCAGAGTATTACAGACAGGGCGTTGATGAACTTGTTTTTTACGATATTATTGCTTCGGCAAGAGGCAGAGGCCCAATTCTTGATTTAATTTCAAGAGTTGCTTCCCAGGTATTTATTCCCTTTTGTGTCGGCGGTGGAATCGGCAGCATAGATGATATTCGTTCTACAATTCTTGCAGGCGCAGAAAAAGTAAGTCTCAACAGTCAAGCTGTAAAAAATCCTTCCTTAATTACAGAAGGAGCCCGCATTTTTGGAAATCAGTGTATTGTTCTGGGAATGGATGTCCGCAAAGATCCTACAAAACCAAGTGGCTACGGAACCACAATCCACGGCGGAAGAATAGACACAGGATTAGATGCACTTGAATGGGCGAAAAAAGGTGTTGAGCTTGGCGCCGGAGAAATTGTCCTTAATTCTATGGATGCAGATGGAACAAAAAATGGCTATGATATTGAACTCACAAAAATGATTGCAGAAAATGTGCCGGTTCCTGTAATTGCCTCTGGTGGCGGCGGAACTCCTCAGCATCTTGCCGATGTTCTTACAGAAGGAAAAGCTGATGCAGCCCTTATTGCAACCATGGTTCACAGCGGAAAATATACTGTAGGCGGCATAAAAGAAGATTTGAGCCGGGCAGGCATTCCTGTAAGACTCTAGATTTTCCATTTTAAGGCTCTATTTTTTAAAGTTTAAAAAAGATAAATCCCCTATCCTTTTCTCAAGGTTTCCGTGTTAAAATGTTCCTATTCAATTTTACAGGAGTAAATTAAATGAACAGGAATTTTAAACTTTTTACAGCATTTTTATGCTTTTTCCTTATTTTTTCATCAGTTTTCTCTGCTTCAAAAAAAGACAAGAAAACACTTTTATGGACAGATGAAAAAGTTCCCTCTATTAAAGAAAGTTATAAAGACATTTTTGATTCTTTTGGTATTGCCTGCGAGTACAAGCCCTGGAACAGAAACTTTGGAGAGCTTCAGTCTCCTAAGGTAAGGGAAGGCCTTTCAAAACATGCAGATTCCATTACCATGGGCAACGAATTCAAACCGGATTCTATTATTGGTATTCCATGGGGACAGACAAAGGCTGTTTTATCAGGTAAAAAATTTACCGCCAGCAACGGACTTACAATAGATGTTCCATCCCTTAAAGGTTTAAGCAGAATGCAGACAATTCTTAAGGACGCTTCTTCTGCCGGCTTAAAAATGAGAGGCCACGTTCTTACCTGGCATTCTCAGACTCCGGAAGCCTTTTTCAGAGAGAATTTTGATGCAAATAAACCTCTTGTAGACAAAGAAACAATGACTGCCCGCCACGAATGGTACATTAAAAGCGTTCTGGAAGCGGTTGCCGAATGGGAAGCAGCAAACGGCTATGGTCCCGGCAATCACCTTGTATGGGCCTGGGATGTTGTAAACGAAGCCATGGCAGATGATGCCCAGAGAGTTTATACCGGTGATAAGCAGAACTGGCTCAGAGGTTCAACCGGCGGTACAAAAGACAAAAAACCTTCGGAAGGGGGTTCACGCTGGTATCAGATTTACGGCAGCGAAGAATTTATTGTAAATGCCTTCCGTTTTGCAAATGCCTATGCCCCAGCAGACGTAAAACTCTGCTACAATGATTACAACGAATATATGGATTATGGTAACGGCTGGAAAACTTCGGCCATCCTTCATCTTACAGAAGTTTTAAGAGACGCTCCTGCTCAAAAAGTTGATGGACGCGAGGTAAAACCAAGACTTGATGTAATTGGAATGCAATCTCATGTTGGTAACACCTGGCCCGGAGTAAAAGGTTATGAAAACGCCTTAAAACGCTTTTTACAGGCTGGCTATGATGTTCATGTAACAGAAATTGACATTGCCGCAAAAAGCCCTTCAGAAGCCGCAAAACTTTACGGCGAATACTTTAACATGCTTAAAAATTACGGCAAAAAATACAGCGGCGACCATCACATTACAAACGTAACAGTATGGGGCATAAGCAATCAGGAATCATGGATTGGCAATAACGGCAGCCAGTACCCTCTCCTTTTTGACAGAAAAGAAACAGATTATTATCCCAACGATGCTTTCTACTCTGTAATTAATGCAGCCTTAGAAAACTAAAGCATTTGCTAATTAAACGGAGGTTATATGAAAAAAATATACAGAATCCTTTCCGGACTACTCTTAGCAGGCCTCTTCACTTTTACAGCCTGTAAGCCGGAGGTAAAAAAGAACGAGATTACTTATGCAATTAAAATTAATGGAAGTTCACTTGCTGAAAGTTCAAATGAGTTTGTAAAAATTGATTTATCAGATTTTGCAGGAAAAACTGTAGAAGTTGATTTATCAACAACAATGTGTGTAGAAAATTCAGGTGATAGTGCTAACCTCATGTGGCAAATCAACACAGGGAACTCAAAATATCCAATAATTGCAAGCAAAACTTTTGAAAACGGAACTACAGCTTACACGAGCGTTTCAGGTTCTAAAACCGGAGATAATGCAATTGAATTAGGTTCTAATCCTTATTTTTACTTAAGCACATATAACTTAACCCCTGCAAATCTTGTTATTTATCTGAAATTTTTCTCTCTTGTTATTACCCCTGCTGATGAAGATGCTGTTTCATATAAAGTTTCAGATCTGACAGGAGATGAAAATGCAATTACAACAGGAACCATAACTGACTCAACAACATGGCTTGACGTAGCTTCTCTAAAAGAAACCTTTGTTGATGGAGGTTATTTTGATCGCTTTGGCCTTGCATGTGAAGTTTCTGAACTTGGAGTTAAGACAACTGCAGAAGGACTTTTATACCATGCAAATACTACAACTCCAGGAAATGAATTAAAACCTCAGTTTATCTTCTGGCAATACTCAAGTCCTTCACACACAGCAACATTCACAGCCTCTAATGGAAAAACAATTTATGTTCCAGACACAATTAACTTTTCTATAAAAATGGATCCATATCTAGAAGCCGCAAAAGCTGCAGGGATACAGATTCGCGGTCATGTTTTAACCTGGCACTCTCAAACACCAGACTGGTTCTTTACAGAAGACTATGCTTATGATGTTACAACAGATTCAGATGGAAATCCTACAAATCTTGTAGATGAAGAAACCATGACAGCCCGTCACGAATGGTATATTAAATCAGTTCTTGAACACGTTGCAGAATGGGAAGCTGCAAACGGATATGGAGAAGGAAATCATTTAATTTATTCATGGGATGTTGTAAACGAGGCTGTTGCAGATGACGCTCAAGATTCAGACACAAATTACTTACGAGGTTCAACAACAAATACTAAGGGCGGCTCACGCTGGTATCAGATTTACGAAGATGAGGAATTTATTATCAATGCCTTCCGCTTTGCAAATGCATATGCTCCAAGTGATGTAACTCTCTGTTACAACGATTATAATGAATACTTAAACTATAGTGGAGAAAATAACGCAGGAGCATGGAAAACTAAGGGTATTGTAAGACTTTTGAATGCCGTAAAAAATGGAGAAGCACAAACTGTAAACGGAAAATCTACAGAGCCACGAATTGATGCAATGGGAATGCAGTCACACGTTGAACCTTCATGGATGTCAGTTTCTTCATATGAAGGAGCTCTAAAAACATTCCTGGCCTTAGACCTTGATGTTCAGGTTACAGAATTTGATATAGCAACTACTATAGAAGATGATACAGATAACTGGGAAGCTTACTTTAATATGTTCCTGAAATACAGTAAAAAAGGTTCTGAAATTTCAAAATACAATGGTCACCATATCACAGGCTTTACAATCTGGGGCATAAATGATGAAAATTCATGGATTAGTAAAAACGGAACTCAGTATCCTTTGCTATTTACTAAATCAGGAAGCTCATATATTCCAAAAGAATGTTTTTATTCTGTTGTGAACAGCGTAAAATAAGCTTAATCAACCCTATATCTTGCCCTTGATGTTTCTGTTTCAAAAACGTCAACGGCAAAAAGGACTGGACTTTCTTTTTCTTTAGAGAAGCTTAAATCCAGTCCTTCTTTTTTTAACTCGTCAATAATTCCATCATAAATATACATGGCAATTCTTTCGGCACTGGGATTCTGTTCAAAAAGGTCAAAATCATTAAGATTTGTGTGATCTAGCTTTTTGCAAACTGAGCGCAGGGCAGCTTTTAATTTAGAAAAATCCAGAAGCATTCCCCCTTCATTTAACTTAGGCCCGCGAACATGAGCATAAACTTTATAATTATGACCGTGCAGATTTTCGCACTTTCCATTGTAATCTCTTAAAAAATGAGCTGCAGCAAAATCAGCTTCTACTCTAACTTCAAACATATGTGCATTATAACAAGATAAAGAGACCTCACCAAGAGGGAAAATCAGTCACAGGTCAAAGGTATAATACTTAATCCTAATTAAAAAGCTTCCAGCAAGAACCGTATTTATGCTCCGCCGAGAAGCCTCGACGTTCGCAAAGCTCACTCTGTGTTTTCATTACAGAAAGAATCTTCATTATCGGCTTCAACGCTCCGCAAAACACGAACCTTGCTTCCGCTTTATTAATAATTTTCATTATACCTTTGACCAGGAATGTCTCCCCCTTTTTAAGTTGAAAAAAATAGTTAATAATACTATTCTATAATAATGAAAAAAATACTTTCACAGCTTTTACCTTCATTTACAAATACTGTTGTAGCAGCAGACGGTTCAAAAATTACCGATTTATCAGAAATAAACGACATACCAGTAACAAATATTGTTTTCGATTCCCGCGAGGTAGTAAAAGATTCTCTCTTCTTTGCCCTGCCGGGAACTCATACAGACGGCAACAATTATATAGCCCAGGCAATTCTGGCCGGAGCAAATGCTGTCGTTTTCCAGGGGGAATTTTCTCCTTCACAAAAAAAAGATATTGCAGAAGCAATTGTAAAACGAACTTTCGACAATGCCATTTCTTCAGAAAGTCCTAAATTTGCACCAGCCTTAATTAAGGTTGAAAATTCCCGCTTTGCAATGGCCCCCCTTTCTGCCTGTTTTTACGATAATCCATCTTCTAAAATGATAGTTATTGGCGTAACCGGTACAGAAGGAAAATCAAGTACAGTCAGCTTTATCTGGCAGCTTTTACGGGCCTGCGGTCAAAAAGCAGGTTTTATTTCTACCGTTGAATATTCCTTTGGCGGAGAAGCCATTCCAAATCCTCAGCATCAGACAACTCCGGAAGCCCCAATCATTCAGCATCACTTAAACCAGATGCTTATAAACGGCTGTAAGTATGCAGTTGTAGAAACTTCATCACACGGTTTATCTGAAAAACTGAACCGCTGCGGAAACATCCTCTTTGACTGCGGCATTTTTATGAATGTAACCCTTGAGCATCTTGAATTCCACAAGAATTTTGAAACCTACAGAAATGATAAGGCAAATCTTTTCAGGGCATTAGATGCACATAACCACATAAAATCAATTGAAGGAGAAAGAGTCACAATCAATCCTCTTGGAATTGTAAATCTTGAAGATCCTTCGGCAGATTTCTTTGCAAAATGTACAAAAGCTCCGGTAACAGGCTTTACCTCTTTTGGAAAGGCCGGAAAAGCTGCTGTTATAGAAGAAACAATCCAGCTGCCTGAAATTCCTTCAAAAATCAAAAACTACTATTGTGCAAAAGATATTCTTTCAAGCCAGACAGCCTTATCTTTTACAATGGAAGCAAATGATTCTTCCTTCAGCACAAAAATTGATTCATATCTTCCAGGAAGCTTTAATGCCTACAATCTTATGGCATCAGTTATTGCAGTAAGTCACCTTACAAAGCTTTCTTTACAGGAAACAGCAGCCCACATCAGGGAACTTAAACCAATTAAAGGCCGCATGACAGAAATAGATATGGGTCAGCCTTTTGAACTGATTATTGATTATGCACACACACCTTCAAGCTTTGAAACTATCTTCCCTCCAATCCGCAAGCGTTGCCAGGGCAAAATGATAGCACTTTTTGGAAGCGGCGGAGAAAGAGACCTTACAAAAAGACCTTTACAGGGACAAATTGCCGCAAAATACTGCGACACAATCATACTCTGCGACGAAGACCCAAGAGGAGAAGATCCTGTTGAACTTTTAAAGATGATTGCAGAGGGAGCAGTAAAAGAAGGCAAAAAAGAAGGCCAAAATCTTTTTATAATTCACGACAGACCAAAAGCCATAAGACAGGCTTTTAAAATTGCAGGCATAAATGATATTGTACTTCTGCTTGGTAAATCTCATGAAAACAGTATCATTTATAAAGATTATACAATGCCATATGACGAAATTTCCGAAGCAAAAAAAGCTTTGGCAGAAATGGGATTTAATAAATAAAAAGGGGCAAATATGAACATAGCATTAATTTACGGTGGACGAAGCGGAGAACACGAAATCAGTTTGATTTCTGCATCTTCAATTGCAAGAGGCTTTTCTAAAGAACACAAAATAATTCTTATTGGAATTAACAAAAGCGGAAGATGGTTTTTACAGCCAGAATCTGAACTTGAAAGAATTTTAAATAATAAATCTGAAACTTTTAAGATTATTGAAGACGAAAACTCCTGCATAAACATTGTTCCGGGAGCAAAGCAGAATTCCTTTACCGTAAATGGTAAATCTCTGAATGTAGACCTTGTCTTCCCTGCCCTTCACGGAACTTATGGAGAAGACGGTACTATCCAGGGCTTATTAGATATGGCAGATCTTCCATACGTCGGCTGTACCACCCTTTCTTCTGCAATCACTATGGATAAAGAAAAAACAAAGATGATATGGCAGGCAGCAGGTCTTCCGGTTGTTCCATATGTCTGCATGAAGCGTTTTGTTGTTGTTAATTCTGCAGTTTATGATGCTGTTATTGAAGATACAGAAAAAGAACTTGGGTATCCTATGTTCGTAAAACCATGCTGCGCCGGTTCTTCTAACGGAGCAAGCAAGGCAAGAAACAGAAAGGAACTCAACTTTGCCATTATGGAAGCCTTCCTCTGGGATGATAAAATCCTTATAGAAAAAGCTATAAGTGCAAGGGAGATTGAATGTTCTGTTACAGGAAACTCAGTTACCTTCTCTTCTGAATATGATTTTGACAATGTTGTTGCATATATTCCGGGCGAAATTGCACCAAGCCACATTTTCTATGATTTTGATGCAAAATATAATGATCCTGATGGAGCCCAGTTATTAATTCCTGCTGAACTTTCAGAAAATGATATTGAAAAAATCAGAAAAACTGCCTGTGCAGCCTACAAGGTTCTTGATGCAACAGGTCTTTCCCGCGTAGATTTCTTTATTGATAAAAACACAAAAGAATTATACCTGAACGAAATAAACACTCTTCCTGGCTTTACTTCTATAAGCATGTTCCCAAAAATGTGCGAAGCTGCAGGTCTTTCTTTTGAAGAGCTTATTGCCCTCCTTATAGAAGAAGCCGTAAGCCGTTATAATTCAAAACAAAAATTAAGCACAAGCCGTTAGAAAATTAATTCAGGACCTTAAAAATACTAAGTCCCGTTAAAAAAAATCCCCCCTGAAAATGAAGTAATCAAACTCAGGGGGGATTTCTTAATTTATTCAAATTAGAAAAGTCTAAGAATTGAGCCTTTTACAATCATAAGAATAAAGTCGATTAACCAAACAAGGTTCCATCCGAATAAGAGGCGCAGAATTGCAGCCAGGATGTTTCCATCCATAATTCTCTGAATAATTCCTAAGATTGGTCCTAAGAAGAAACAAAGAATGATACTAATGATTCTTGGTAATCCAAAATAATCCTTACCTTTTTTAGCCATATAAAAACTCCTTTTATGTTATATTAATAACATTATACACACAGAATTTTAAAAAAACAAAATTTATTTTTACTATTGTGCTATAATATAAATAATTATAAACTTAATAAAAATTCAAAAAGAGGACTTTATGAGTACATCATCTAAAAGCAGGCTTGCTGCAACACTCTTATGTTTATTCCTTGGAGAACTTGGAATTCATCGTTTCTATGTAGGAAAAATTGGTACTGGAATTCTGTGGCTTTTAACAGCAGGACTTTTTGGAATAGGCCTTATTGTAGACTTCATTCTTATTGTCTGCGGTCAGTTCAAAGATTCTAACGGAAATCTGATTACTGTCTGGTAAAAAATCAAAATATATTGATTATTTTCTCAACGTTGACACCAAAAAGTCAGTATGTTAAAATCATATTATTATATTTAAAACTTTAAAAAAGGATTTTTCAAAAATGAAAAAAAATACTGCTTATACAATTGGCTCACTTATCATCCTTTTGATTTGTGCTTTTGTTTTTGTAATTTTACCTGTATTTACAGGCGGTGCAGGAGCTAACGGAAATGATGCTCCTGTTTTTGGTAAATATAACGGAAAAGAAATTCGTTATGAACAAGGTTCTGATTTTGTTGATTTTGTTCAGCAATATGCCCAGATGTTCCAGCGCTATGGACAGCAGATAGATTCATCTACAAATTATTACATTTTCTCTTATGCATTCGATTCAACAGTTTTAAAATACGCATACAGTGATTTTGTAAATAAGAGCGGCTACAAGGTTTCACAGGCAGAAATTAACCGCAACATGATTCCTTACTTTACAGACGAAAACGGAAAATATTCAGACAAACTTTACAAACAGGCATCAGATTCTGACAAACTTAAAATTAAATCTCAGATTGAATCAGGCCTTATTTCTCAGCGCTACTTTGATGATAACTTCGGAAGTCAGGATGCTACCTTTGGCGGTCAGTCACTCTATGGACTTAAAGAATCAAATGCAGAACTTGATTTCTTAAACGCTTACAATGCTAAAAAACGCGGCTTCCACATGGCAGTCTTCCCTCTTAAAGATTATCCTGAAGAAGAAAAATTAAAATATGCTAAACAGAATGCTGCAAAATTTAATTCATATGATTTATCTGTAATTACAGTAGAAGACAAAGCTACTGCTAACAAAGTTGCAAAGAGAATTGCAAACGGAGAAATCACATTTGCAGATGCAATCACAGAATATTCAGAAAAATCATTCACAAATACAGAAGGAAAAATCACAAATAAACTTCAGTATCAGATTGAAAACATTCTTGTAAACAAAGAAGACCTTGCAAAAATTACAGATCTTGAAAAAGATGCAGTTTCAGAAGTTATTGAAACAAGTACAGGTTTTTCTTTATTCAAGGCTGATGGCAGCGTAACAGAACCTGACTTTACAAATGCAGAAACTCTTTCAAATGTTTCTTCATACATTACAAACTATGAATCAACAATGATTGAAGATTACTTCACTGCAAAAGCAAAAGATTTTACAAGTCAGGTACTTAATTCAGATTTTGATACAGCATGTGCAAAATTAAGTGTAAACAATATTGAAGTTGCTCCATTCCCATTAAACTTCGGAAGTGTTTCAATTGCATCTTCTGTTGATACTTCCCTTATGGGACTTTCTGGTGCAGATCAGAATGAAAACTTCTTAAAAACAGCTTTCTCATTAAAGATGAATGAACTTTCTTCTCCAATCGTAATGAACGACAATATTGTTGTTCTTCAGCTTGCTTCAGAAGAAACTGCTTCTTCAGAAGAAACTCCTGTTTTAAGCGAATTAGAAAACTTTGATTCTGATACTTCAAGACAGGCTGTTATGAACAGTTCTAAACTTGAAAACAATTTTGCAACAGTTTATTTCAAGAACTTTTTAAGTCAGTAGAAATTGAATAACAATAATCAACAAAAGCCCTGCCTTGTATCTACACCGCAGGGCTTTTCTGTTTCCTACAAAAATAAGTTTCTCTATTCAAAATACAATCCTTCTAAGACAATTCTTTCTACAATTGAAAATCTTGCCTTGCAGGCGGAAAGCATCATTCTTGCAGTCTCTCCCGTCCTTACCTATGGAATTAAGGAACTGCTGCAAAAACTTCCGGAAAACTGTCTTGTTATAGCAGTCGAAGAAGATAAAGAGCTTTTTGATTTTATTAATGAACATAAAGAAGAGTACGGCTTTTCTAAAAACTTTATTCTTATACCTCACGAAGAACTTTATTCTTTTCCTTCCCTTCTTGCAGGCCCGGAAGTATCTTTAGCTAACGGTCACATTCTGCCACAGGCAGGACTTTTTAGAAGAATTATCAGAATAGATTTTTCGGCAGGAAGCACATTTAACGAAACATTTTACCAGAACTTCTGCCAGGCCTGTGTAAATGCATTAAAAACCTTCTGGGCAAACAGAATCACCCTTACCCGTTTTGGACGAACCTATTCAAAAAACTTTTTTACAAACTTAAAGTTTATAGATAAAACAAAGCCTCTTACAAGCTATTTTGCTTCCGTTTCTAAGCCAGTCATAGTTTTTGGTGCAGGAGAAAGCCTTGAAGAAGGCATAAAAGAAATAAAAAACAATGCAGGAAATTACTTTATTTTATGTGTTGATACAGCCCTGCAGGCCTTATTACAAAGCGGTATAAAAGCTGACGGAGTCTTTATAGAAGAAGCTCAGAATGTAATTCTAAAAGCTTTTATCGGCACAAAAAACAATGATTTTCAGATTTTTGCAGGCCTTTCTTCTCTTCCACTTATT
Source organism: Treponema sp. (assembly GCA_016286535.1). Taxonomy (GTDB): domain Bacteria; phylum Spirochaetota; class Spirochaetia; order Treponematales; family Treponemataceae; genus Treponema_D. The sequence continues at coordinate 269,021 of JAEESZ010000001.1, forward strand.
GCAAAAAACTTTGCTCCGGAAAAGATTTCTTTTTTTACAACGCTCTACAGTCAGACAAGTTTTATAAAAAAACTGCAGAAAAAAAATCTCCTTCCTCCAAGCAATAATCCTTTTGGTTCAGTCGGCCTTACCACCGTCTATTACGCCTTAAAATTCCGAAAAGACTCTTCTGTTCCGGTCTTTATTTATGGACTGGACTTTGCCTACCAGAGCGGTAAAACCCATGCAAAAGGAAGCATGGCCCACTTACAAAGCCTTATTAATTCATCAAAAATAAAAAGCATAGAAAATTACCGTTCAGCCTATAATCCTTACACAAAGGCCTTTATCAACGCTCAGAATAGAAGATTATTCACAAGTCCAAGCCTTGCTTCTTATGCAGAACTTTTTAACGGACTTTTTTATAATCAGAAAAACTTATATAAGGCTTCTAATTTTGGCCTCCAACTGGAACTGGAAGAAAAGAGCCCGTCAAGTCTGGGACCCGGCGCAAGTACAGGCACAATAGCAGTTGCAGGAAGGGACGCAGGTACAGTCACAGGTACAAGTCCTGCTCCGGAAGAGAACAAAGCCCTTGTATTCGATTCCAGCTATTCAAATGCAATTAAAGATTATTTTACCTGCGAAACTGCTTCTTTACAGGAACTTAAAAAGCTTCTTACCAGTGACTGCGGGCTTTCTGCCTCCGACCTGCAGGAAAAAATCACACAAATAGCAAAGCCCCGCGAATACCTTTACCTTCATTTTGCAGACGGTAACACTTTTAAATACTCGCAGAGCTTTCTAAACAGAATCAGAATTGAACTGGAATTCTTTTTAAAGATTTTCAGCCTTTAAGAAAACCTTTCTGCTTATTCATTCTTTTCTTTTAATACGGCAAGGAAGGCGCTCTGAGAAAGTTCAACATCTCCAACCATCTTCATTCGTTTTTTACCTTCCTTCTGTTTTTCAAGAAGCTTTCGTTTACGGGTAATATCACCGCCGTAACATTTTGCAAGAACGTCCTTTCTTACAGGATTTACAGTTTCGCGGGCAATAATCTGGCCGCCAATGGCCCCCTGAATTGCAACCTTAAACTGCTGTCTGCTTATTTCGTCCTTTAAGCGTTCGCAAACCTTGTGAGCCCTGTCAGAAGCATTTGCCTTAAAGGTAAGCTGAGAAAGAGCATCAACCATTTTTCCGTTCAAAAGAATATCAACTTTTACAAGGTCTGTAGGTCTGTAACCGATTATTTCATAATCAAAAGAAGCATAACCACGGCTGTAAGACTTGAGTTTATCATAAAAATCAAAAAGAACTTCGGCGAGCGGCATTTCGTAAGTAAGTTCAACGCGCTTTTCGTCCAGGTACTGCATATTTGTCTGGGCACCACGCTTTTCGGTACAAAGATTCATTATGGCACCAAGATATTCAGCTGGAGTGATGATTGAAGCCTTAATGTAAGGCTCTTCTGCATCTTTAATTCTTCCCTGAGGGTATTCAGATGGATTATCTATATAAACTTCTTCGCCACTTGTAAGATGTAATTTATAACGTACAGAAGGTGCTGTAAAAATTACTGCCTGATCAAAGTCTCTTTCAAGGCGCTCCTGAATAATTTCCAGATGCAAAAGACCTAAAAAGCCGCATCTAAAACCGTTACCAAGGGCAAGGGAATTATCTTTTTCGTAAACTAAGGAAGCATCATTTAACTTAAGTTTTTCCATGCTGTCTTTTAATTCTTCATAATCATTTGAATCCATAGGATAGATTGAAGAATAAACAACAGGCTTAACTTCCTTAAAACCTGGCAGAGCTGCATCTACAGGATTTGCAACAGAAGTGATGGTATCACCAACTTTTACATCGCTTACAGTTTTTAAGCCGGAAATAATATAACCTACATCACCTGCTTCAAGAACTCCGGTTTCTTCATAATTAATCTTAAAAATACCGCACTGTTCAACCTTGTATTCACGTCCGGTAGACATCATTTTTATCTGGTCTCCGGTTTTAAATCTTCCTTCCTTAATTCTAACATGAACAATTACACCGCGGTAAGGGTCATAATGACAGTCAAAAATTAGGGCAGCAGGCTTTCCTTCAGGATCTCCCTGAGGAGCAGGAAATTTTGTAACGATGGCTTCCATCAAATCATCAATTCCCTCTCCTGTTTTTGCAGAAACACACATGGCATCTGATGAATCAAGGCCAAGTTCGTTATCGATCTGTTTTTTACAGCTTTCTATATCTGCAGAAGCAAGGTCTATTTTATTAATGACAGGAACCATAGTCAGGTCCTGTTCAAGGGCCATATACATATTGGAAACCGTCTGGCTCTCTACCCCCTGGGTAGCGTCAATTAAAAGCAGGGCACCTTCGCAGGAAGCAATTGCACGGCTTACTTCATAACTAAAGTCAACATGGCCCGGAGTATCAACGAAATTAAGTTCATAATCATGGCCGTCTTTTGCGTGGTAAGGGATTGTAACCGCCTGACTCTTAATGGTGATTCCCCTTTCCCTTTCAATATCCATATTATCAAGAATCTGATTTACCATTTTGCGGTCATCGATGATTTTTGCTTTTTGAATAAGACGGTCGCTTAATGTAGATTTTCCGTGATCAATGTGGGCAACAATACAAAAGTTGCGCTTATATTTCATTTCTGTCATTTTATAACCTCAAAGTAACCTAGAAATAATATGATGAATCGTAAGATGTTTCAAGAATCATAGTTATATCCAGGAAACCTTTTTTCTTACGTTTTGAATAAATCTGTGCATATATTGCAGAATTTTCCTTATCAAATACAATGCCCTTAAGCAAAACCTTGTCTCCATTAGAAAAAGAAGACTGATCTGCAATACTGCCGGGAATGATATTAGAAATTACATATTCTTTATGATAAATACTGCTTGCATTTACCAGCTTCATGCCGAACAAAGGCTCAAAGGAATTAGAGATTAAATCAGATTTATAAATTTGAATGGAAGGATCCTCCGGTCTTTCTTCAAGATAAACAAAGATTCTGCATTCTTCCCCACCATTTTTTAAATAGTCAAGGCTGACCATTGTTCCAGGCTGCATAGCCATGTAGGCAAGCTGCATGTCTTCAAGGCAGGTAACACTATTTCCCTGAATGCCTGTAATTACATCACCAGGACGAAGTCCGCTTAAAAATGCAGAAGACCCCGGCATTACATACTGAACTTCGAGCCCCTTCTTTTTACCGCCCTCTTTTTTTGTATGTCCGTAGGCACCGGTCCAGGCATGTAAAACCTTATTACCTTTATATAAAAGCGGCAGTTCCTGTCTTAAGTATTCAACAGGAATAGCAAAGTTCAGTCCCTGAAAGTTTGGAACTCCTGCAAAAACGATTGCCTGAACATTAAGTTTCTGGTCTATTAAGGGACCACCTGAATTTCCGGAGTTTACGGCTGCATCTATTTGAAATACATTTCCTAAACTAAGAAGTTTTCTGTCTGTTGCAGAAATAATTCCGGAAGTTAAAGTTCCTTCCAGACCAAGAGGAGTACCAATTGCACTAACCTTATCTCCTATATGCAAATCTTTAGAAGAACCAAGAGACAGAACAAATTCCGGTTCAATTTCAACCTTTAAAAGTGCAAGATCCAGCAGAGAATCATAACCGATTACCTTTGCCGGTATTTTGGTATCCATATCAGAAAGCAGTTTTATATAAAGGCGGGAATAACCTTCATAGGAAGGGTCCACCATAGATTCAATTACATGATAATTTGTAACAAGGTATCCTCTTTTATCAATGAAGAAGCCGGAACCAAGAATTATATCAGGATAGCCGCCGCCATTTTTAATTGTAACTCCACGGTCAACCCAGATTGTAAGGCTTGCATTTAAACAGTCTTCTATTGTCTTTGGACTTTTTGATTTATCACCTGCAAGACCTGGAATATCCTTTGAATACAATTCCTTAATTTTATTTTCTTCGGCTTCAGAAAAGCTGTAGCCTGAGTTTTTTAAAGAGATATAAAGATTATTTGCATCAAAATATTCTTTGCTTTCCAGGGCTTCTTTATACTGTTCATAAACAATTTCCTGACATTCAGAAATAAGCTCTTCCTTCCCCAGTAAAAGCGAGCGCCACAAGGCCTTTACAGTATCTCCATCTTCCTGTATAAACCGTCTTATTCGATTAATCTCATTTTCTACAACATCATCATTTGTGTAATCAATTGCTTGAGCAACATTTACAGGATTTTTTAAAGTGGAACATCCGGTAAAACATAAAACAAAAACAAGGGGCAGCAAAAGTTTTTTCATTATTCATCCTTCAAAGTATCAGGCTGTATTTTACAGAAAAACAAATCTCCAATTTTAATTACAGAAACTCTTGTAAGAAGAATTTCATAAAGTTCCATAGAGCCCTGAACAGAAAGCTTTTCAAGGTAAGGAAGCAGCTGTGTTTCAAGGTCAGCGGGTCCTTTTTCTTCCAGCCAGTAGATATTATTGTTAAGTCCGGCAAAAATAAGGATTTCTTTCTGGTTTTCTTTAAGACTATATGGAAGGGAATTTACACTTGTAAGGCGGATCTTTTCATCTCCCTTTTCATTATAAAAAAGCGTTTCTTCTTTTACATTATTTTCATCAGTAACAGGATATTTTATAAACTGATAGTCAGGAATTCCGTTATCATCATTATCCCAGGTAGAAATTCTTCCCTCGTTTTCAAGAAATTCTTCTGAATATTCGGCAAAGGTATTCATATTTCTGTCGATAGAGATTTTTCTAAGATAGATTCTGTAATCTTCCGGGAAAATCCTGAATATGTTTTTGATTAAAAGCGAATCCTCTTCGCCAAAGGTTTTTCCCTGCTCATACAAATCAAAAACTTCAGAGGTTTCAAAAATATCATCATTATCGTAATCTGCATACCTTACAATCGGAAAGCCGGTCTGAAAATCACAATAAGCATACTGTCTGTCATTTTCGTAAAAATTTGCAGAAACAGGAATTCCCTGGTTCAAAGTATAAACAATTCTGCAGTTTTCTCTTTCTGTACCAGGTACTTCAAGGCTTCCGGCCTTATCAAGGTCATTAAACTCTGGATAAGTAAAAGAAAGGGCAACCGGCATATAAAAATCAAGGCCTATAATCTGTAAGAAAGGTTCCTTTGCCATTTCAAAAGGATAGTAAAGATAATCCGAATAAAGATAATTTATAGTCTCCTTACTTTCCGGATAATAAACTTTAGAAACGGCAGGATAGGTATCATAAAGAAACTGAACTGAATTGTTCAAAAGATAAACTGACTTTGGAAGGCCAAAATCACATTCGCAGAATAACTCGCTTTCACCATCATTATTAATATCGTAGGTAATATATTTTGGACGGCCAACTTCGTAAGTAACAAGCATTTCATTCTGTAAATCGTAATTTACATCTACATAAAAAGTGCCTTCAAAATTGGTAAAGTATTCAGAAATTGAATTAAAAATTTCTTCAGACTGAAGGTTCTGCATAAAATATTCAAAAGAGATTAAAGAAATCTCTCCCTTACTGGCATTAATAAAATAATCAAATGCCTGCTGAGCATCAAAATAAGAAGTTTTTAAGCCAAGAATTGCAAGCAGAGGATGAGTTTTTTTTGTTTTAGCAAAAAGAGCCTTTACAAGCCTCTGCTGGGTCTCCCCCTCTGTAAAAAAAGCAGCAAGTATTTCAAGTTCAAAATCTTTATCTGAATAATCAGGAAGTTTTGCAATGTATGATTCTGCAATTGTCTGAACCAGAGTATTTGTCTGAATTGCAGCTTCCCTGTTAAAAATAGAATCTAAAGAAAGATATAACTGCTCAAACATAAAGAAGATTTTTGGAAACCTTACATCAGAAGGATAAATTCTTCTTGCAGAATTTACTTTTAAGCGGGCCTCTTCCAGAGCTTCTTCACTTCCCATGCGGTAATAGTTTTTTATGCGGACAAATTCTGCATCGGCAGAATAAATAAAAGGCTCTGAATTCAAATATTGAAGAGATAAGTCATAGTCGCCTGTATCACTGAGTAAATCTGCATATAAAAGGCGGGCTCCGTTTTTACTGTAGCCAAGCCAGTTATTTTTCTTAAATGCTTCCGAAATTACAGCAAGAACTTCGGCCTTACTTTTTGAAGCAGAGCTTAAGGCGGCAGCTTTTACATAAATCAAATCAGAAACTGAATCATCATAAGAAAGGCCCAGTTCTGCCTGTTTTAAGGCTGACTGAAAATCGCCCCGGGTAAGATAATTTTCTGCAAGCTTTAAGCAGCGCAGGGCTGTATTACGGTTAGCTGCATTTGCAGAATTCTGGGCAAAAACAGGATTTAAGGTAAAAATACCTAACAAAACAATCAGTAAACAATTTTTTTTCATTTTAACTACTCTTTTACAATCCAATTATCAAACCCTATTGCGCCCCCAAGGATACACAATATTTTTTGATTTTTATCTAAACCTTGTATTATAGGAATATAATCTTTTTTTGTTTTGGGAACCTTCCAGGCAGTGTACACATCCGAAACCTTTCTAAAATGCCCTTCCTTATCAAGAACGACATCCCCAGCCTGTGCATTTCTTACACAGACAGGAAAATTTACATAAAAATCGTAAGGCTGGTCATTTACAAAAACCTGATTCAGTTTTTCCTTTTTCATAAAGGAGATATTTCCAAAAGGAAACTCGTATCTTCCTTCTTTTTCTATTATATCAAAAAAACATAAATCAGTTTGGCTTTTGCTGTATTTTTTTACAATTATATAGTCTTTTTTTCTGATGATTTCCAAATCTGCATAAATTTTAAAACAGTCTTCATTATGATTAAAGGCAAAGACAGTATCCTTTAAGAATTTATAGGGGATTCTGTTTTCTTCGCTGCAAAGATTACACATACGAAGCAGCAGCTGAACCTGCATTCCCATAGGCAGACTGAAAAAATCCTTTACCGTTACCGAATTTCCGTCCGAAGTTTTTTCTATATTAATGCCGTCAAGAAGCTTTTGAATAAAGATCTTATCTTCAACCTGTTTTTCGGCCCCGCTTAAAACAGCCTTCTGCCAGCCCGGAAACTCCTCATCCAGTAAAGGAATAACCTTGTGACGGATTTTATTTCTTAAATATTTAGTATCAAAATTGCTTGAATCCGTCTGCCATCTAAGATTTTTTTCTTTTAAGTATTCTTCTATCTGGGAACGATTAATTTCCAGCAGAGGCCTTATATACTCTTCCCTTCTGTTTAAAATTCCAAGAACAGCATTACCGCTGCTACCCTGTAAAAACCTCATCACAAGAGTTTCTATCTGATCATTCTGATTATGGGCAAGACATAAATATTCAAGATTTTTTTCTTTTATAAAGGCATCAAAAGCTTCATAACGTAAAAAGCGGGCCGCTTCTTCAATACCACACTCTCTTTTTTCGCTAAGAGAGGCAACCTGCCCTCTTTTCAGTTCTTTTACAGTACAGTTTACTTTATAACCTTTATTTGCAAGTTCCCTGCAGTAAGAAAGAACAAAATCAACATCAGCACAGGTTTCTTTATCAGGTCTTATGTAATGATTTACCGTAATAACTTCAACCCTAAAGCCCAGGGCCACAAGAGCTGTAAGCATTGCTATAGAATCTGCTCCTCCGGAAACGGCTGCTCCCAGAGTAAGATTTGAGTCAGAAGGAGAAATATTTAGTCCGCAGTTTTGCAGACCATTAAAAACTTTTTGTTCAAATATATTTAATTCCATAAAAAAAAGACTGCCTTTTGAAGAAATCTTCAATATAAGACAGTCTTTATTATACACTAATTTTAAGTATTAGGAAACTTTACCAAAAGATAAAATCAATTAGCGTGCTGGAGATACAGTTACTAATGGAAGATTAGCATCTGTAAGGATTTCTACCTTATCACCGATAGAAAGATCTTTTACGCGAAGAGCTTCGCTGACATTGATTTTAGAAATGTCTGCTGTAATTTCTTCTGGAAGATCTGCAATTGCAGCCTTGATTTTAATTTTGTTGTTGCGTTCTTTCTTGAAACCACCCTTAAGAACACCGGCTGGAGTTCCCTTGTAATGAACTTTAATTGTCATTACTAATTTCTGATCTGCGGCTGGTACAAAGAAGTCTGCGTGTAATACTTTATCTGTGCGGATGTTGTATTCAGCATCTTTGATTAAAGCAAGATTTTCTTTTCCATCTACAACAAGGCTGATAGAAGTAGTTGGAGTAATAGTTCTCCAAACTTTGTTGAATTCAACTTCGTTTACTTCAAGCATTGTAGCTTCACCCTTGTCATTGTACATAACTGCTGGGATACTACCTGCTTCGCGAAGTTTTTTAGCAGCTGTTTTACCAGCTACTGTACGAGTCTTGGCATTGATTGTCATTTTACTCATTCTTAAAGCTCCTTATATCTCTAAAGTGAATAAAATATAACAAAAATAATGAATTAATACAAGCGAGTTAAATCTTCAGCTTCCCGCCGGTTCAGCAATCTGTCAAATTAAACCACCGTTTTTTATGGTGGATTTAAAAAAATATGTTCAAAGTGGAGGAACAAAAAAAATGAAAAAATCTTTATTAATTTTAGGTGCACTCGCTGCAATGTCAATGATCTTTATGGGCTGTCCAAACAGCACCCAGACAAGTGATCCTACTGAAGCTCTTGAAGACAAAGTAATCTGGTCTTCTGATGCTGGAGAAACTTTTACAAGTGATGCATATAACACAGCTTTATCATTAGATGAAGTTTTAGATTTGACTGGTTACAAATATCTCAATGTAGAATTTTCTGCAACAGGCAATGTATCTGGCCAGAATGTAATTGTTCAGCCAATGAGTGCACAGAATGGTGGTGGACATCCACAGGGAAATATTCTTCAGGGTGGAGCAGTTGCAAAAGGAACTTTCCAGACTAAATTTGGAACAAATTATGGTCAATATGATGATTGGTCTACTGGTTCAGCTGTAAAAAAGACTATTACTGACAATGAGTTAGGTTCTATTCAGCTTTATATTCAGGAAACAACAAACTGGGGAACTGTAGACGGTGTTGATATTACTGTTTACAAAGTTACAGCTACAAACACAGCTTTGTAATAGAATAAACTAAAGTTTATTACTTTTTTAGATCCGGTAGAAATAATTTCTGCCGGATTTTTTTTGTCTTTTTGTCAAAAGTGAATTTTTACGTCTATATTATGAATGAAGGTATAGTTTGAAAAAATGCGCGAGCAGGGTTCGGCTTTTGCGGAGCGTTGAAGAGTATAAGGCCCGTTCTTTCTGTAAAGAAGACGCAGCGAAGCTGGCTCTTCTCGGCGGAGCATAAAGCCGGTTCCTGCGGGAGCATTTTTAAGTAAATCGCTTTGAAGGAAGGAGGATAATATGGACTTAGAAGAAAAACTCACGCCTGAAGAAAAATGGGAAAGGGCTACCATAGCCAACAATTTTATTTTCTATAAAGTAATGCGTAACAACACAGATGTATGTAAACGGCTTTTGGAAATTCTTCTAGAAATGGAAATTGATTATATCGAAATGTCTTCTGAAGAAGAAATCAATATAGATTTCCAGAGTAAAGGAATCCGCATGGATGTGTATGCTAAAAATCAGAAGGAATGCTTCAATGTAGAAATGCAAGCCACAGATACAAATGAACTGCCTGAAAGAGCCCGCTATTATCAGGGGGTAATTGATGTGGATATTCTTAGAAGTGGGCAGACCTATAAAGAACTGAAGAATTCATATATCATTTTTATTTGTATTGAAGATATCTTTAAAAAGGGGCTTGCAAAATATACATTTGAAAATTCTTGTCTGGAGAGTCCAGAAATAAAATTAAACGACAGGGCGTATAAATACTTTTTCATAGCAAAAAATAGTGATAAAATACTGAATGAAGAACAGAAGGCATTTCTGCAGTTAGTTATCAATAAAAAGGGAACAGACAGTTTTACAAAACAGATAGAAAAACTTGCGGAAGAAGCCAAATCAAATTTGCAGTGGAAGAGGCAGTATATGGAATGGGAAAGACAAAGAGTTTATGATTTTGAAGCAGGAAGAGAAAAGGGCCTTGAGCAAGGGGCTTCTCAAAAAGCCATAGAAGACGCTAGTAATCTCTTGAAAATGAATCTGGCTACCCCTGAGCAGATTGCCCAGGCCATTTCCCTGCCGGTAGAAAGAGTTCTTGAACTGCAGAAAGAATTACAGAAATAATCAGATATTTAATTTAATTTCATATGCTATGCCAATATTGATGTTCAGGCCAAAAACAGGGGTATAAACAAACTCCATATATCCCTTTATTCCCCTATAGCCGCCGCCTACTCTTAATGCAGAATAAAGACTTGAATACCAGGAAGAGTAGGCGTTAAAGAGTCCCATCTTGCCATTCCATAAGATGCTGCCGGAATAGCCTAAGGACAGGTCTGCAAAAACTTCCACCGGGATCTTAAAAGGGTAAATACAGAGGCCTGCGCTGCCGTAAAGACTTAGCATGAAGATTTTTGGTTTAGGCAGGGTTGAACTTCCTGCCTGATAATTGTAAGGAAAATCTTTTTGAGGGAAGGAAAGTCCCAGATCAAGAAAGCCGCCAAAATAAAAAGGCTGAAGATATTTATAAGTTATATAGCCTGCATTTAAATCTATGTTAATACAGTAAGGATCCGGAGAGATTCCGGCCTTTAAGCCAAGGTCAATGTTATCTGCATTTTTATAGCGCAGAACGGTTTCTACCTTACCTTCTACAATTTCTACAGGAGGTTCTGTAACAATTTTTTCAATCTGAACAGTTTCTTCTTCTTCGTTAATCGTTACAAGGTGATATTCATTTTCCGGAGGTCTTTTTTCTTCTGAGTTTTCTTCAGCTTTGTTGCGAGCATCATCTTTTTTATTGTCTTCTGAAGAAGCTTTTGCCTGACTTCCTTCCTGCCCGGGAGCCGCATCTGGACCTTGACTTTGAATGTTACCTTGAGCCTGGCCTTCTTCCTGTGGTCTTTGCGGCATGTTTGCCATGTTTTCAAGACCTGTTACATTACTTAATTCCTGTATGGAGCCCTGCTGGTAGTTATAATATTTTCTTGTATTATTGTTACTTACAAGGATGATGGTTTTTCCGTTTGCACTTACCTCAATTTTTTTAATTGCATATTCCAGATGGATTTTATGCACCAGCTGACCTTCAAAGTCAAAAATTCCTGCGGTAAGGCTGTCAATTAAAAGAAGAATATGTTTGTCGTCGCCGGTAAAAAATGCGTCGTTTGCATACTGGGTATTATACTGGAAGCGGCAGGTTTCCATGTTGTAAAGAATATCCCAGATAATAAGGTTACCGTCTGCATCTCCGTAAAGAATGTATCTGCTGTCTCTGCTGAAGTTTAAAAAATTAATTGCAGAAGATCCAAGTTCTTCATATTGATTCAAAACCATCTGATTAAAAACATCAGATTCATTCATTTGTGTGTAGATTACAATTGTTCCGTTTGAATAACCTGCCGCAATGGAAGTTGCTGATGCATTAAATGCAGCCTTATTTAAGGAAAGCTCCGGATAATCGTTTGCAGACCAGATAAGTTCATCCAGATTATAATCATAATAAATTATGCTTCCTTCTTCGGTTACAATAAATATCCTGTTTTCCAGTTTTTCGCCTGCGGGCTGGAATTGCAGTTGTTTTACCGCACTTTCTGTTTCAAGCTTACTAATAATTTGTGAATCTTTTGTACTTACAATGCTTACCGCATTTTGTTTTGCGTAGGCAAAAAGGCTGCTGTCTTCGTTCCAGGCATAAACGGAATAAAGGTCCTGATTATCTTCCAGAGTCTGTGCTCCGGATACAGGCTGTGCTCCGGACATAGTTTGAGTGCCCGCAGAAGTATAAGAATAATCTTCCTGGGCCAGAAGCCTTAAAAGACATAATGATGAGATAAAAAGAAATGAAAAAAGTTTTTTTAACTGAATCAATTAAACTCCCGATTGCCTTTTTATAATTTATATTTTTTTCCAAGGGTTGTAAAGATTTTCAGATTTGCACAATTTGATAGTGTTTTATGCCGAATTTGTGTTTTCTTTACCATACATTTAGAATATAATTATTCTTATGAAAAAAATTGAGATTCTTGATTCGACATTAAGAGACGGTGCCCAGGGCGAGGGAGTGAATTTTTCGGTACAGGATAAAATTCATATTTGTCAGGCTCTGGATGAATTGGGAATTCAATATATTGAAGCCGGAAATCCAGGTTCAAATCCTAAGGATATGGAATTTTTTATGGAAATCAAAAAAAATCCCCTTCCTTATGCAAAAGTCTGTGCCTTTGGTGCAACCCGGCGAAAAAATATCAGTTGTCAGAAGGACGAAAATCTTTCCTGCCTTTTAGAGGCTCAGACTGATTACGTAGTCATTTTTGGAAAAAGCTGGACCTTCCAGGTAACAGAAATCATTAAAACCAGTCTTGAAGAAAACCTCAGAATGATAGAAGAAACCTGCGCCTATCTTAAAGAAAATGGGCGGCATGTTTTTTATGATGCAGAACACTTTTTTACAGCCTGGAAAGAAGATAAGGATTATGCCCTGCAGACTATAGAAGCAGCAGTAAGGGGTGGGGCAGAAACCGTCTGCCTTTGCGAAACTAAGGGCGGCTTTATGATTGACGAATGCCGGGCCGCAGTAAAGGAAGTAGTAAAAAAATACGGTTCTAAAGTTAAAATTGGAATTCATACTCATAATGACTGCGGACTTGCAGTTGCCAATTCTCTTGTTGCTGTAGAGGAAGGGGCTCTTCAGGTTCAGGGAGTTTTACTGGGCTTTGGAGAAAGAACCGGAAACGCCAATTTAAGCACAATTATTCCAAACCTTCAGCTGAAGATGGGCTATTCCTGCATTCCTCAGGAAAATATGGAAAAGCTTACTTCCATCTGTAAAAAAATTGCAGAAATTACAAATATCAGCCTGCATCCTCAGAGCCCTTATGTAGGGGCTTCTGCCTTTGCCCACAAGGCCGGCATGCACATTGATGCAGTTTTAAAAAATCCTTTTGCTTACGAACATATTGAGCCCGAAGTTGTTGGAAATTCCCGCAAGTTCCTTATGAGCGAGGTAGCGGGCAGGGCAACAATTATAGATAAGATCCAAAAACTTGTTCCTGGCCTTAAGAAAACCGACAAAATTGTAAATGAAATTATAAAGAAGATTAAAGACCTTGAATTCGAAGGCTATCAGTTTGAAGGGGCCGACGGCTCTTTTGAACTTCTTGTTTTAAAACTGATGGGTCAGTATAAACCTTTCTTCAAACTTCACTATTACCAGACAAACGGATCTAATCCAAGACCGGAGCCGGGGGTTTGTTCCTGCGCTCAAATTAAGGTAGAGGTAGACGGTAATTTTGAAATTACAGCAGGAGAAGGAGATGGACCTGTAAACGCCCTTGATATTGCCTTAAGAAATGCCCTGCAGAGATTTTATCCTATGGTTTCAAAAATCAGGCTGGTGGACTATAAGGTACGTGTTCTTGACGGAAAATCTGCAACAGCGGCTAAGGTTCGTGTAATTATTGAAAGTACCGATGGTAATGAAAGCTGGACAACTATTGGGGTTTCCTGCGACGTTATTGAAGCTTCATGGATTGCCCTGCAGGATTCTTTTGAATATAAGCTGATTAAGTCTTTATAAGTGGTAAAAAATGGAAAAAACTATTGCTTTAATTCCCGGAGACGGAATTGGTCCTGATGTAGTTAATGAGGCGGTTAAGGTTTTAGATTCCGTCGCAAAGAAGTTCGGCCATCGCTTTGAGTATAGGGCCGTGGTTGCGGGAGGTGCTGCCATTGACAAGTTTGGAGACCCCCTTCCTCAAAGCCAGCTGGACCTTTGTCTTAAGGCAGACTCCGTTTTACTGGGTGCAGTAGGCGGCCCTAAATGGGATAATCCCGATTCAGCCTTCCGCCCGGAAGATGCCCTTCTTGGCCTTAGAAAGGGCTTAAAGGTTTTTGCAAACTTAAGGCCCGCAGTAATTTTTCCCCAGCTTAAAAAAGCCTGCCCATTAAAAGAAGAAATTATAGGCGACGGCCTTGATATTTTAATTGTAAGGGAATTAACCGGCGGAATCTATTTTGGAAAGCATTTTTTAAGTGATGAGGGCGACTGGGCCAGCGATGAAGAAAAGTATTCCCGTAAAGAAATTGAGCGCATTGTAAAGCTTGCCTTTGAAGCGGCTTTATTAAGGAACAAAAAGGTTACACTGGTAGACAAGGCAAATATCCTGACTTCTTCAAGATTATGGCGTAAGGTAGCAGCAGAACTTTCTAAAGCATATCCTTCTGTAGAATTAAATTATCTTTATGTTGATAATGCCGCCATGCAGCTGGTCCGTAATCCTGGTCAGTTTGATGTAATTGTAACTTCAAATATGTTCGGCGATATTCTTTCTGATGAAGCAAGTCAGATTACCGGTTCTATTGGTATGCTTCCTTCTGCCTCTATAGGCGACGGTTCAGGTCCCGGTCTTTATGAGCCAATTCATGGTTCTGCTCCAGATATAAGCGGTAAAAATCTTGCAAATCCCCTTGCAACAATTCTTTCTGCCGCAATGCTTTTGCGTTACGACTTTAAGATGGAAGATGAAGCACTTTGTATAGAAAAGGCTGTGAACCGGGTTTTAGACGAGGGCTGGCGAACAGCAGATATTGCAGGAGACCTTGAGACTGTAAAAAGAGAGGGAAAACTTATCGGCACAAAAGAGATGGGCGATTTAGTTTCACAAATCATAAATAATTAAATTGAAAAAAAATAAAGGATGGAAAATTATGAAAAAAATTGGTATTGGAATTACTGTACTTGCAGTTACACTTTTGCTTTCTTTGAGCCTTACTTCCTGCAAAAAAAGCCGCAAGGTAAACGGTAATTTAGCAACAGGTTATGTGGGAGCAGATTTTTCTGTAAAAGTAAAAGTGCCGGATACTTCAAGTAAATTTTTAAAGACAGCTCAGCCAATGGATAAAAACATTACCGCTCTGGAAGTTAGCAAACTGATGGGAAATGGTATTAACCTTGGAAATACAATGGAAGCCTACAGAGGCTGGAATCAGTATAAAAACAAAGAAGTTACCTTTTATGAACAGCTCTGGGGTCAGCCTGTAACAAAAGAAGAAATGTTTAAAGCTATGAAAGAAGCAGGTTTTGACAGCGTTCGTATTCCTGTAGCCTGGACAAATATGATGAATTATGAAGACGGGGATTATGTAATAAGCGAAAAACTTTTGAACCGTGTTGAACTTATTGTAAACTGGGCATTAAATGCAGGCCTTTATGTAATTATTAATGATCACTGGGACGGTCAGTGGTGGGGAATGTTTGGTTCCTTAAAAACTGAACAGAGATATCAGGCAGGGGTAATTTATAAGTCAATGTGGACTCAGATTGCAAATCGCTTTAAGAACTACGGCGATCACCTTATTTTTGAAAGTGCCAACGAAGAGCTTGGTTCCCGCCTGAATGACGATACAGCCCTTTCTAAAGGCTTAAAGGGAAATCTTTCTCAGTATGAATGCTATGACTGTACAAATAAGATTAATCAGTGCTTTGTAGATTTAGTACGTTCAACCGGCGGAAACAACAAATACCGCTTCCTTTTAATTGCCGGCTACAACACCGATATTGATGCAACCTGCGAAGTAAGCTATAAAATGCCTGTAGATAAGGTAAAAAACAGACTTTTTGTTTCTGTACATTATTATACTCCTTCAACTTATTGTATTCTCGATAAGGATGCTTCCTGGGGTAAGGTAAAACGCAGCTGGGGAAGCGAAAAGGAATATGCGGCTATGGAAGCAGATTTTGCCAAAATGAAGAAATTTACAGATGCAGGTTATGGCGTAATTATTGGAGAATATGGTGTTTCAAGAAATTCTGACCAGACAATTAAGGAAGGAACTGCAGCCTGGATGCAGAGTGTTGTAGATAATTGTGAAAAGTATAATTATGTTCCAATGCTCTGGGAAACAAATGGTTTCTTTAAAAAGACTGAACCAATGGGCTTTATTGATGAAGCTATGGCTGCCATCTATAAAAAAGACAATTAATAGCAAAGAAAAATTGCGAATAGTCGAAAAATAGAGTAAAATAGTTCATATGGCATATATTAGAAAAGATGGACTTATTTATTCAGAAGATTTATTAAATGTTGTTGGAGTTGATGAGGCTTCAGGAGAGTTTTCGGGTACTATTCCTTACGGGGCAGAGACCATTGATGACGGGGTTTTCTCTGCCTGTCCTTATGAAGAAATCACCATACCTGATTCGGTAAAAGAGCTTGGAGCCTGCCTTTTTGAAAATTCAGAGGCTTTAAAAGAGGTAAAACTGCCTTCCTCTCATTCAACTTTAGCCCCTTATTTATTTTCTGGCTGTACATCATTACAAAAGGTTCATATGCCAAATGTGGTTACGGCTTTTCCTGAAGGGCTTTTTAAAGGCTGTGTTTCCATGCTCGATATTCCTTTTAGAGCAGGAATTCAGGAAATTCCGGAAAGCTGTATAGAAGGCTGTACTTCAATCAAATCTATAGTTATACCTTCCTCAGTTACTACCATTGGAAAAAGGGCTTTTGCAGACTGTACAAGCCTTGAAACTGTAGTTTTGCCTGCCAAACTTTACGAACTGGCAGAGGATGCTTTTGAAGGCTGTGATAAAATCCGCAATATCAGGGTGGACGGTGAAAATCATCTTTTTTATGTAAATGAAGATGACGGCTGCCTTTACGAAAAATCTATTGAAGGCGAGGATAAGTTACGCCTTAAGGTAAATCTCCCTGAACCAAGTAAGGTGGATTTATTCGAAGAAGAAAAAAATCTTTCTACTAATGAACTGGAATCTTTCTTTACAGATGAGCAGAATGATGATTCTGACGAAAACTGTATAATTGAAGCTTCGGTTGAAGAAGAAAGTGATTTACAAAAGGAGACTGTTATGGAAGAAAGTAATAATCATATTGATGATTTATTTGCAGATATCATGGGAGAAGAAAAAGAGCGAAATCAGATTGATGCTTCCAGTGTTGCAGTAAGTCAGCAGGAAACTCAGGTACTTTCTGAAGTAATGGATGTTATGAAAGATGCTCCAAAGGGACCTGCTGTAACAGATGATGAACTTGCAAATCTTTTTGCTAATCATGAAGAAAAGACAATCGAAGAACAGCAGCCTGAAGAAACAGATCCAGATGCCTTAGATTCAAAGACTCAAATCTTAATTGACAGTGTAGGCTTTAGCAAGGTGATTATTAATCCTGAAGGAAATCCGGAAAAAGAAGAAACAGAACTTTTTGTAATTGCAGAAAATACTGTAACAGACGAAAACGGAAACGAAGATTTCTCCGAGAAACTTATAAATTGTGCAAGAAAAATCGGCAGAATCCATGAATTCAGAAAAATCATCATGCTTAGTAAACTTCCTTTAGATAACGAAGAATTTACCCAGTTCTACCATCACTTTATAAATAAAAAGAATGTTCTTCTTGCCTGTTCAGCAGCCGTAGCTTCCCAGCTTTCTGATTACAGCAAAAAAATCTGTGACGAATCAAGAATCAGCCTGGACAAGGAAGAATTAAATGAGCAGAGAAAATTCATTTCTATAAAGAGTGATATGCTTATTAAACTTGTTATTCGTGATATTTAGAACTATATTATACTTCGAGGTTTAATACTAAAATGAAAAGCGACAACGTAAAAAAAGGTGCAGGACGCGCTCCTCACCGTTCTCTCTTTTATGCTATGGGCTATACCGACGAGGAACTGGAACGTCCATTAGTTGGTGTATGCTGTGCTAAGAATGAAATTATTCCGGGACACATAGAATTAGACAGAATTGCAGAGGCTGTAAAGGCCGGCATCAGAATGGCAGGTGGTACTCCTGTAGAATTCCCTGCAATTGGTGTATGCGATGGTATTGCAATGGGCCACGAAGGAATGAAATATTCCCTGGTTACAAGAGAATTAATTGCAGATTCCATTGAATGTATGGCAAAGGCTCATCAGTTTGATGCCCTTGTAATGATTCCTAACTGCGATAAGATTGTTCCGGGTATGCTTATGGCTGCTGCCAGACTTGATTTACCAACAGTATTCTGTTCCGGTGGTCCAATGATGCCTGGTCATCTTCCAAGCCACGAAGAAGGAAATCCTTATTCCGATAAAAATCTTTCTTTAACAGATATGTTTGAAGCAGTAGGTGCCCTTTCTTCAAATAAAATTACAGAAGAGCAGCTTTGCGAAATGGAAAAGGTTGCCTGCCCGGGCTGCGGTGCCTGTTCAGGAATGTTTACAGCAAACTCTATGAACTGTCTTACAGAGGTAATTGGACTTGGTCTTCCTGGAAACGGAACCATACCTGCCGTAAGCGGCCGCAGAATTGCCCTTGCAAAACATGCCGGCATGAAGGTAATGGAGCTTTTTAATAAGAATATTACTGCCCGTGCAATGATGACTCAAGATTCCTTTAGAAATGCACTTGCCGCAGATATGGCCATGGGCTGTTCTTCAAATACAATGCTTCATGTTCCTGCCATTGCTCACGAAGCAGGCCTTACAATTGATTTACATGAAGTAAATGAAATTTCGAACAAGACTCCAAACCTGGTCCACCTTGCTCCTGCAGGTCATACCTTTATGTGTGAATTTGATGATGCGGGTGGGGTTCAGGCTGTATTAATGGAGCTTGCAAAAAAGAATCTTATTAAAACAGATTTGATTACTGCAACAGGAAAAACAATTGCAGAAAATATTAAGAATGTAAGCAACAGAAATCCTGAAATTTTAAGACCAATTGAAAATCCTTTCAGCGATAACGGCGGTCTTGCAATCCTTTTTGGAAATCTTGCTCCGGACGGAACCGTTGTAAAACGTTCTGCCTGTGCAAAGGAACTTATGCATCACACAGGTCCTGCCCGCGTATTTAATGACGAGAGCGAAGCAATGGAAGCAGTTCAAAAACAGCAGATTAAGGCCGGTGATGTTGTTGTAATTCGTTATGAAGGACCAAAGGGTGGCCCTGGTATGAGGGAAATGCTGGCAGTTACCGCTGCTCTTGCAGGTCAGGGCTTAGACAGGCAGGTTGCCCTTATAACCGACGGACGTTTTTCCGGCGCAACAAGGGGTGCTTCTCTTGGTCACTGTTCGCCTGAGGCTGCGGTAGGGGGACCTATTGCTCTTGTTCAGGAAGGTGATTTAATTGAACTTGATATAAACAATTATAAAATTACCCTTAAGGTTAGCGACGAAGAGCTTGCAAAAAGAAAGGCAAAGTGGGTTTGTCCTGAGCCTAAGGTAAAGACAGGATACCTTGCCCGCTATGCAAAGCTTGTAAGTTCTGCAGACAAGGGCGCTATACTGGATTAGTTATACCGGATTAGTTTTAAGCAAAAAAAGAGTACTTCAAGAGCAGTCCCGTATGGGGCTGCTTTTTTTATGAATTTGCGGGAACGGGAAAGCGTAAAAGATCTATTCCTTTACAAAGAACTTTTTAATTACAAAAAGAGTTCCGCCAAGTAAGGCTATGGCAAAAATCCAGGTAATTATTAATGATGGGACAAGACCGAGTCCCAGGGTAATTCCCTGTATAGCGTAAGCTACGAAAGAAATTACGGCAACTGTCATTGCGTAAGGTAACTGGGTAGAAACGTGGGCAATGTGTTTGCACTGGGCTCCTGCACTGGCCATAATTGTTGTATCCGAAATAGGGGAGCAGTGGTCACCGCAAACTGCACCTGCCATACATGCAGAAATAGAGACAATTCTGATAGCTCCTTCAGGGAAGGCTGCAATACAAATTGGAATTAAGATTGAGAAGGTTCCCCATGAAGTTCCTGTTGCAAAAGAAAGTACAACTGCAATGATAAAGATTATTGCAGGAAGGAAAATCTTGAAGCCCTGGGCAGAACCGTCAACTACAGATGAAACAAACTGTTTTGCCTGTAAAGAATCTGTTGTTCCCTTTAAAGTCCATGCAAGACAAAGAATTAAGATTGCAGGTACCATAGCTTTAAAGCCTTCTGGTAAACATTCCATACATTCCTTAAATGAAAGAACTTTTCTGCAAAGATAATAAATAACAGAAATTACAACTGTTGCAATTGAGCCTATAACTAAGCCGACAGAGTTATCTGAATTAGAGAAGGCAATTATAAAGTTTAAGAATCCTTCTTCGCCTTTTGTAAAGAAGCCGCCGGTATAAATCATTCCGACTACACAAAGAATAATTAAAACTACAATTGGTAATACTAAATCAAGAATCTTTCCCTTTGGATTTGCATTTTCAAAGGAATCTGCTGCTTTAGAAACTTCTTCTGCCTGACTTTTTGCCATAGGACCATAATCAAACTTCATGATTACAAGAATAAACATCATGATGATGGTCAAAATTGCATAATAGTTAAAAGGAATGGCCTTGCAGAATAATTCAATTCCGTTTTCTCCTTCCGATACAAAGCCTGCAACTGCGGCAGCCCAGGAAGAGATTGGGGCAATAATACATACAGGGGCGGCAGTGGAGTCTATGAGGTAGGCAAGCTTTTCTTTTGAAACTCCGTGCTTGTCTGTAACGGGTTTCATAACAGAGCCTACTGTAAGACAGTTAAAGTAGTCGTCTACGAAGATTAAAAGTCCCAGAATAATTGTAGTTATCTGTGCACCCACTTTAGTTTTAATATGTGTGCTTGCCCAGCGGCCAAAAGCAGCTGAACCTCCGGTTTTATTAATTAAGGCAACCATAGTTCCAAGGATAACCATAAAAATCAGAATACCTATGTTTGTGGCATCTGCAATATTACCGATTAAACCGTCTGAAAAAAGGTGATTGAGGAAGCCTGAAAATCCTCCTGCCCCTGCAGCAATTGTCCCTGCATCAAGAACAAAAAGAATTGCACCAGAAATAATTCCAATGAACAAAGAAGAATAAACTTCCTTTGTGCATAAAGCCAGAACAATGGCTACTAATGCCGGAATCATTGCCCAAAATGTACCAATAGTATTCATAAATACCTCACAATTTTTTATATCTTTTTATATCAAATGTAATACTTTATCTACGCAGGCTTTTACACATTCACCGCAGCTTGTACATTTACTGTAATCTACAAGCGGAATACCGTTCTGCAGGGTAATTGCCTGTTCAGGACACTTTCTTGTACACATGCCGCACTTAAAACAGCCGGCAGTACAGTCTTTTCTGATTTGAGGTTTGTTATCGCTTCTGTTTGAACATTTTGCAATAGCACCCTTAGTGTCTTTATTTATAAGGTGTAAAAGGGCTTTTGGACAAGCCTTTACACATTTTCCGCAGCCTACACATTTATTAAGGTTGATTACAGGAAGTCCTTCCTTACCGATTGAAATTGCTTCAAAAGGGCAGGCCTGTACACAGTCTCCAAAACCAATACAACCGAAGGAACATTTTTTTAAGCCGTTCATGGAGAGCTTTACTGCGGCACAGCTTTTTATGCCCTGGTATTCAGCTCGGTTTTGAGTACATTCCTTACTGCCGTTACAGGCAAGAAAGGCAACTTTTGATTCTACAGAGCCGGCATTTACACCAAGAATCTGGGCAATTGCATTTGAAACACTGCTTCCTCCTGCTACACAGCCGGTAACAGGGGCATCTCCTGCGACAAGAGCTTCTGCAAAGGCATCACAGCCTGCATAACCACAGCCACCGCAGTTTGCACCGCTTAAGGCTTCGCGTACAGCAGTAATTTTTGGATCTACCTTTACAGCGAAAATCTTCTTAAAAATGCCAAGTAAAAGCCCCAGAAGAAAGCCGATTACTAAAGCAACTAATATAGTTAATAATACTGTCGTCATTTTTTTACCCTCAAAGTGGAATTAATCCACAGCTAAATTAAGCCTTTAAATCCTAAAAAGGCCAGAGAAAGGAAGCTTGCTGCAACATAAAGAATTGGAGTTCCCTTAAAAGCTAATGGAACTTTTGCAGTCTTAAGCTTGCTTCTTACACCACTCATAATTACCATACTGATTATAAAACCAAGTGCAGAGCCAATTGCGTAAACAAGACTTTCGCCGTAATTATAGTTTTTACTGATACAGTTGATTGTTACGCCTAATACGGCACAGTTTGTAGTAATTAAGGCAAGGTAAACACCCATGCTTTTATAAAGGCCGGGAATTGATTTCTTAAGAAAGAATTCAACAAGCTGAACTAAAGAGGCAATGACTAAAATAAAAATCAGGGTCTGAAGGAATTCCAGATGAAGAGGAATCATAATCAATTTGTAGATAGGCCAGGTAACTGCAGTTGCAAGGATGATTACAAAAGAAGTTGCAATTCCCATTCCGGTTGCCTTGTCTGTTTCGCTGGTCATACCAATAAAAGGACAAATGGCCAGATACTGAATGAAAACTACGTTATCTACAATAGCCGATGAAATTAAAATCTTAAAAAGGTCTGCCATTATTCTTCCTCCTTTGCTGCCTTAGCCGCATTTGCACTGCTTATAGCTTTTTCAATAGTTTTTTCTGCTACAGGACAAGTTGTCTTATCTTTGCAGGAAGCAGAACTTGAACAGCTTTGACAGTCAGGATCTTCAATTTCTACTTTTTTACCCTTCTTCTGAGCTATAGAAATCTTAATGCCCTGAACAAGAGCGGCAAGAAAACCGAATACAAGGAAGCCGCCTGGTGCTGAATTGAAAAGTCCAATTCTGTAGGCTTCTGGAATTAATTCCATTTTAAGGTTTGTACCGGCAAATAAGGTTCCGCCCCCTAAAAGTTCGCGGAAAAAAGAAATAAGAATAAGAACAATTGTATAACCAATGCCCATTCCAAGAGCATCAAGAATTGAATCTCCAATTGTGTTTTTTGAAGCAAAAGCTTCTACACGTCCCATAATAATACAGTTTACAACTATGAGGGGAAGAAAAACTCCCAGAGCCTCATAAAGGCTTTCTACATAGGCATTTAAAACAAGCTGAACAATAGTAGTAAAAGCCGCAATGATGATAATAAATACAGGAAGTCTTATGGCAGATGGAATAAGTTTTCTGAAGATACTGATTACAATTTCACTCATCAATAAAACAAAGGTCATTCCAAGACCCATTCCAAGTCCGTTAAAAATACTTGTGGTAACTCCTAAAGAAGAACACAAGCCAATGTTCAAAACTAAAAGGGGATTTTCCCTGATAAATCCGTTTGTAAATATTTTAAGCTTATTATTCATCTGCATTCTCCTTAAAAATCTTAAGAAGTGAATTTGATCCTTCTGTTAAGAGATTTGCAATTCCGTTACTTGTTATGGTTGCTCCGGAAATGGCGTCAAAGGTTTCGTTTGTAATAAAGCCTTCTGCTGCATTTTTACCTTCGAACTGCTGGGCAAAAGTTTTTCCGCTGGCAAGTTTAAAAGTAGGATCATTTGCTTTAAGACCGAAGCCTGGAGAATCGCTGAGTTTAAGGAATTTAAGGCCGGCTACACTTCCGTCTGCATTAAGACCTACGAAGATGGTTCCCCGGTCGTAGGTTGGACCAGAAACCTGGGCTGCACCGCCTGTGATTTTGCCGTCTTTTTTTGCAAGAATTACACTTTCAATTTTAATTGAAGTGTCTGAGCTGGCAGGGTAGTCAGAAATACTTTCAAAAGTAAGTCCCTGAGATGGGAAAAATTCTTTCATTGAAGAATCTATTTTTTCTTTTTGATTTGCTTCAATTTTTGGAGCAGTTACATTATTTACCAGGGCTAAAACTGCGCAGGAAATGGCTGCGTAAAGAGAAAGAATAAGTCCCAGTTTGAATATAGATAAAAATCCGTCATTCTTACTCATTTGGAGTTACCTCCTTTGCATTCTGAATGTCAAATTCCTGAATCATTTTTGGGGCTTCAGGTTTTTTATTTCCTTTTTTTCCGTAACCATATTTTCTTACGGTGATATTGTTTAAAAGTGGAGCTGCACCATTCATAATAAGAATACTGAACATTACTCCTTCAGGATAACCGCCGAATCTTCTTATAAGGAAGGTGATTAAGCCGCAGCCGAATCCGAAAATCCACCTTCCGGGTTTTGTAACCGGCGCTGTAGCGTAATCGGTAACCATAAAGGTTGCACCAAAAAGAAGACCTCCTGTAAGAAGGGCAATGGCAACATTCTGTAGGGCCAGCATAAAATTAAAATCTGAGCACAAAGAAGAAATAAAGGTTCCTGCACATACGGTTGCAACCATGGCAAGAGGAGCTCTCCAGTCAATAATTCTTGTTACAAGAAGAATAAGGAAAGAAATTAAAATTAAGAGAATTGAAGTTTCTCCCATACATCCGCTTCTGTTTCCAATAAAGTACTGAAGATAATCAAAATCTGCAGGAGAAACCGAACCGTTTTTTAATCCGCTTAAAATAGTTGCAGAAGAAATAGCATCAAGCTTTGACCAGCCGGCTTCTGCCCAGGAAGCGCCTACCATTGCAGGGAAACTGATTACTAAAACAGCTCGTCCGCTTAAGGCAGGGTTAAAGGTGTTGCTGCCAATTCCGCCAAAGAGGCCTTTTGCAATAACAATGGCAACAAAGTCTCCTAAAATTAACATCCAGTAAGGAATGGTAGAAGGAAGTACAAGGGCAAGTAAAATACCTGTTACTGCTGCACTAAGGTTTTTTACTACAATCTTCTGTTTGCAGATAGCCTGAAAAGCAGCTTCGAAGCCTACTGCACAGATTGTAGAAATAAGAATCTTAAAGAGGGCAGGGAGACCGAAAAATACTACAGCGGCAATGCATTCTGGAAGGAGTGCAAAAATCACGCTGGCCATTATTTTAGTTGTGTTTAATCCTTTTGAAAAATGAGGACTTGAAGAAACGTTTAATTTTAAACTGCTCATTACTTAGTACCTCCGTTTGCGGCTTTAGACTTATCTTCGGCTTTGGCCTTTTCTTCGGCTTTGGCTCTGTCTTCTGCCATTTTTGCCCTCATCCGGGCTTTTCCTAATCTGATTCTCTGAACAATTTTAATGTGAGAAGGGCATACGTAAGAACAGCAGCCGCATTCTATACAGTCCATAAGACCAAAATCTTTTGCTTTATTTAAGTTTTCGCTTTCAAGTTCTTTTGTAATTAAAACCGGACTCAGTTTCATGGCACAGGTAGCAACACATCTTCCGCAATTAATACACTGGTCTTCTTCGTAAAGCGAGGTTTCCTGCGCGGTAAGGAAAACTACGCCGGAAGAACCTTTTGCAATAGGAAAGTCTGCGCTAACCATGGCAAAGCCCATCATAGGACCGCCGGAAATAATCTTTGCAGTCTGATCTTCCTTTATTGTAAAGTATTCCGGCATTAAATCGCTTACCAGAGTTCCAATTGGGGCAGATAAGTTGCAGGGCTTTTCTACGGCGCCGCCACTAATGGTAAAGGCTCTTTCTATAAGGGGGAGTCCAAGACGGAAGGCATCGCTTATGGCACAGACTGTTCCTACATTGCTGATAAGACAGCCGGCATCGGCAGGAAGCTTTGCACTTGGAATCTCAACACCAAGACAGGACTTTACTATGAATTTTTCTGATCCCTGAGGATATTTTGTTTTTACAAGGCAGACTCTCATATCATCACTGTAGCCTTTTTTGTTTATTTCTTGGTCAAGTAAAGGCTTTATGTAGGCCTTGTTATCTTCCAGAGCTATGATTCCGTATGAGCCTGTAAGGTGCAGAATGATTGCAAGTCCATCAATTACCTTTTCTGTTTTTTCCTGTAAGGTTCTTTCGTCGCAGGTAAGGTAAGGTTCGCATTCTGCGGCATTTATAAGAGTGTAAAGAATTTCTTTATCTTTTGGAGGATTCAGTTTTACGTGAGCTGGAAAGCTTGCGCCTCCCATACCAACAATTCCGGCCTCTCTGATTCTTTCTAAGGCTGCTTCTCTTTCGCAGGTAAAAGGATCCAGCGCTTCCATGAACTCGCTTTCGCCATTTTCATCTGCTGCAATAACTATGCAGGGAACTTCCATGTTGGCTGTAACAAGACAGTTTTGAATTTTTTTAACGGTTCCTGCAACAGAGGCATGAACCGGACAATTCATAAAGCCAGTCCCGTCTGCTATTTTTTGTCCCTTTTTTACAATATCTCCGACTTTTACTAAAGGAGTGTTTGGGGCTCCTCCCATGGTAACTGGAATTGTAACCATTTTTGATGAAGGAAAGGCCTGAGTAATAGGACAGGAATTACTCATCTCCTTATGCTCTTTAGGGTGAATTCCACCTTTAAATGTTTTTGCTCTCATAATGTTTCTATTATAGAACAAAAAGACACCTTTTGGAATTATTTTTATTCCAACTATATGCTATACTAAATAAAAATATGAATGTTATTGTAATAAATCCGCCTCTGGTTCAGTTAAATACCCCTTATCCTTCCGGGGCTTACCTTACAGCTTTTTTTAAGGGCCTGAAATTTTCTTCAAAATGGTACGACTTAAATATAGATTTGTTTTATTCCATCTTCAGTAGAAATGGTCTTGAAAAGCTTTTTGACCTTTCCTGGCAAAAGGCCTTAAAAATGGCTGACGAGGCAGAAAAGAGCGGGGACCAGGCTACGGCATTTAATTTACGAAGATATATTTCCTGCCGGGATTACTGGTGTGACTGGATAGATTTTATTACCCAGGTCTTACGCGGGGACGCCGAATTCTCTACGCGCGAAAAGCAGCACCAGTTTTTGTATTCGCCTTTTGTGCCGCGGGGAAGCCGCATGGAAAATTTTCTTTCCTCGCTGGAAAGCGAACCTGATTGTGATGATGTAAGAATGCTTGCTTCCTATGCCCTGGCAGATCTTGCAGATTATATTACTGCGGTTTTTGACAGAAATTTCAGTCTGATTCGTTATGCAGAAGAAGTCTGTTTTGAAAACATCAATTTTTCTCAGGTTGAAAAATGCCTGGACTCTCCTGTAATGAAGGAATATCTTCTTCCTCTTTTGCATAAAAAGTTCTTTGAAGAAGAAAAAATCACAGAAAAAACTCTGATCTGTATTTCTGTTCCCTTTGCCGGAACTTTTGTTTCTGCCCTGCTTATAGCAAGGTTTTTTAAGCAGACTTATGGAGATAAAGTTTTTGTAAGTCTTGGCGGAGGCTATGTAAATACAGAACTCCGCGATTTTAATTCAAAAGATTTTTATAAATATGCTGATGTTCTTTCTTTTGACAGAGGCTATGGTTCTTACAAAGAGCTTTTTGACTCTCTTCCGGAACTGGAAGGTAACTTTCCCCTTAATAAATCTCTTTATAAATTAAGGCAGTTTTCCAGTGATTTTGTAAGGGATGCCCTCTGGGAAAATAAGGCTGTTCAGAATTACGAAGATGAAGTTACTAAAAATAATATTCCTGATTTTTCAGATATAGATTTTTCTCTTTACCCCAGAGTTTGTGATGATAAAAATCCTATGCATCGTTTATGGTCAGATGGAGCCTGGCTTAAAGTTTATCTGGCCCATGGATGCTACTGGCATAAATGTGCCTTCTGCGATACAAAGCTTGATTATGTTTGCGCCTACAAAACTACAAATGTAAAGGAATTATTTTACAGCCTCTTAAAAACTGCAAAAGAGAAGGGCGTTTATGGCATTCACTTTGTAGATGAAGCTCTGCCTCCATCTTTACTAAAACAGTTTGCAAAATTAAACGCACAAAATGGAAACCTTTTGTATTACTGGGGTAATATCAGATTCGAAAAAGCCTTTACTAAAGATCTTGCAGCCTTTTTAAGTTACTGCGGGCTTGGCGGTGTTTCTGCCGGAATTGAATCTGCTACCGGAAGCGGACTTGAAAATATCAACAAGGGAACAGATATTGCTTCAATTATTAATGCCTGTGCCGCTTTTAAAGAGGCCGGAATTCTTGTTCATGCCTATATGATTTATGGTTTCTGGAATGATACTGCTCAGACAATAATTGATTCAATGGAAACTCTTCGTCAGCTTTTTGAAGCAGGCCTTCTGGATTCTTCCTTCTGGCATAAGTTTATGCTTACAAAAAATTCCACTCTTTATGATCAGCTTAAAGACTCCTGGGACGGAGGAAAGGAATTTTACAGGTATGGACCGGGACTTGATGCGGCGCTTGAAAGCTGGATGCATTCAAAAAAACTACAGACTAAGGTTACAAAGTGGTTTGATTTTTCTCTTCCATCTCCAAAAATTCCTTTGGATTTTGTAGAAAAACAGATAGAAGTTTATGAAAGAATAAATGCAAAATGTGATTTTTCTGATGAAAAAAAATGGGAAGTATACTGGCTTGGAACAAAACCTCTTTTACATAAAAATCAGCTGCACTGGTTTTATCTGCAGGAAGAGTTTGTAGAAAAAAATATTCCACAGGACTTAGCTGATTTATTATGGAAGTTAAGACCCCAGTCTTCAGATTCTCTTTATAACGAAGCCCTTGCTCTCTTAAAAGAAAAAAGACCTTATTTGAATCTGCTTAAAAAACTTCATCAAAAAGGTCTTGTTATTTTATAGTATCTTTAGGCTTCTACAACCTTTATGTGGGCTCCAAGTTTCTGGAGTCTTGCAACAAGGTCTTCATAACCGCGTTCAATCTGGTAAACATTGCTTATGCGGCTTTCTCCGTGGGCACAAAGGGCTGCAATTACCATGGCCATTCCGGCTCTTATATCCGGGCTTACCAGGTGATCGTGGTGAAGCATGCATGGTCCGCTTACGACAGCTCTGTGGGGGTCGCAAAGTGTGATTTTTGCTCCCATAGAAATTAATTTATCTACAAAGAACATTCGGCTTTCGAACATTTTTTCAAAAATTAAAACCGTACCTTCAACCTGGGTTGCAACTACAGTCATAATGGAAGTAAGGTCTGCAGGGAATCCCGGCCATGGCATATCATCAATTTTTGGAATAGCATTTCCAATATCTGTATTAACCTTCAGGCTCTGAGTGTTTGGAACAGTAAGTTCATCTCCGTTAATCTGCCAGGTAATTCCAAGCTTGCTGAAGGAATAGCGTAAAGGTCTCATTTCTTCGGGTCTTATTCCTTTAATTGTGATTTTACCTTTTGTTGCAGCTGCCATTCCAATGTAAGAACCAATTTCAATATAATCAGGTCCGATTGTAAATTCGCAGGAATGAAGTTTTTTTACACCGTTAATTTTAATGATGTTACTTCCAATGCCGCTAATGTCTGCTCCCATGGAATTGAGCATTTTACAAATATCCTGAATATGTGGTTCACTGGCTGCATTCTGAATAATTGTCTGGCCTTCTGCCAAAACTGCGGCCATAACTGCATTTTCTGTTGCTGTAACCGAAGCTTCGTCCAGGAAGATGTCAGCTCCTACAAGTTTGTTTGCTGTAAATGAAAAGTGTCCGTTTACACTGATGTTTGCTCCCAGCTGTTCAAGAGCCAGGAAGTGGGTGTCGACCCTGCGGCGGCCAATTACGTCGCCTCCAGGAGGCATCATTTCGCATTTACCTGTTCTTCCAAGTAAAGGTCCTGCAAAAACAATAGAACCGCGGACTTTTTTTGTAAGATCTGCAGGTAATTCTACAGAATTAATTTTATCGCACTGAATTTTCCAGTTATGTTTGCTAAGTTTTTCTACTTTTGCGCCTAAAAATTTCAGAATTTCAATCATTACATTTGTGTCTTGAATTTCCGGAATATTGTGTAAAATAACAGGCTCGTCTGTAAGCAGGGTTGCGGCCAGGCAGGGGAGGGCTGCGTTTTTGTTTCCGCTTGCTGTAATTGTCCCCTGAATTGGATATCCACCCTCAATTAAATATTCATGCATTAGTTTTCCCCATCCTCTTTTGTCAAATTAATTACAATATCGGATGCTTTTGCCATCTGGTTTAAAGAAACCCATTCATTTCTTGAATGAAATTCGTGGGCGCCTGTAAAAATATTTGGTGTGGGAATGCCTTTCTGGGTAAGGGTAGAACCATCAGTTCCCCCTCTGATTGGTTTCTGATTAATCTTTACTCCTGCTTCCTGGTAAGCTTTTATGAGTCTCTGCATTACAAGAGGATTTTCATCAATCTTTTCCTTCATGTTCAGGTACTGCTGTTTAAAAGCAAGCTGATACTGGCCTCCAAATTTTTTTGTAGTTTTTTCTGCACATTTTTCTATAATCTTTTTTTCTTTATTGATTTCTTCAGGACTAAAACTTCTTAAAAGAAGGTCAATGACGGCTTTTTCAATTGTAGCATTTGTATTCATAACTGCAATAAAGCCCTGGTAGCCTTCTGTTGTTTCCGGTCTCATTTTTTTTGGAAGGGCAGAAACAAAATCTGCTGCCATAAGACCTGCATTTATCATGCCGCCGGCTTTTGCATCTCCTGTGTGACAGGCTTTCCCTACCAGCTCCACTTTCGCACTCCAGGCATTAAAGCATTCAGCTTCCATTTCTCCCTCGCTGCCGCCGTCCACTGTAAATGCATATTTAGACTTAATCAGTTCTAATGGAACCCTGTCCATTCCGTGACCAGTCTCTTCATCAGGGCTGAAAATTACTTCTACAGGTTTATGCTTAAAATCAGGATTTTCTGTAAGAAATTCAAGACAAGTCATAATTGCAGCAATACCGGCCTTGTCATCGCCGCCAAGAAGAGTTGTGCCGTCAGAATGAATGATTGTATCATCACCTTCTTTTGTAATTACAGGCTTTACATTTTTTCCTGTAACTTCATCAACTGTATCCATGTGGGCAAGAAAAAGCAGGCTTTCTTTGTCGCTGCAATTTCCTTCCAGAAAAGCGTAAACATAGCAGTTTTCTGTAACAGTAACCTTTAGTCCAAGGGCCTTTAATTCTTCTTCAAGGCATTTTGCCATATCCCACTGTCTGCTGCTTGAAGGAAAAATTCCCCTGTCAGCAGCTTCGCTGTCGCTTTCTGACCATATCTGAACATATTTAACAAAACGTTCCAATAGTTTTTCTTTAAGAGAGTCATTCATATTATTGTTTCCTGTTATTTTTATTAAAATAATTTATTTTCCAATTCTGAAGGAAGCTGAGTTTTTAATTCACTTACAAGAGAATCGAATATTTTCTTATTAACAAAGGCTTCTGCCTGTTTAAAGCCGGAAACCCGGGAACCTGTGATTGTAATGGAATAAAATGGTGTATTTTGTCCAAGAATCTGAAGGCTAACCTTAGGATTTGCCGTTATGGTTTCTTCATGATAAGTTTTATCAGGCTCTACTAAAACTTTAATTATGTAAGGGCTTTTGCTTTCTGTAATTGTAAAGCCGCTTTTTGTAAAGATATTTGTAAGGCTGTCTTTTATCTGATTGTTAGAATCGCCTTTAATATCCATATAAAATAAAATTGATTTTTTTAATTGGGCAATCTGAGAATCTATGGAAGTAAGAGTTTCCTTGTCTTTTTCGTAATTTGCGTCGCTCTTTGGGTAGAGGGTGTGGGCAAAACTTAAAACCGAAAGATAGGAGTCTGCTGCCGGTATGCAGTCTTTAAGGGCAGAGATTTTTGTAAGGTAATTATTTTCGTCCCGGGCTTTATTATAAAAAGCTTCAAAATTCTGCCTTGAAATTTTAATCTGATTTTCGTAAATACTAAAAGCTTCTTCCCGGTCCAGATATGAGCAGACTACATAAGTTTTAGTCTTTTTATCGAACCAGGCCTGGGTGTGATGAAGGGCAAAGAGCTTCATTGAGGAGTCTACAAAAACCTTTCTTTCAAGAGATTTTTCTTCTTTGCTTGTACCCGAAGCATTGTTTACCATAACCTGACTTGCACTGGTAACAGACTGAACAGAATGTTCAAAATGTCTTGTAAGTTCCGAATCTGCAAAGCTTTCTGCTGCCTGGGCAGAAGAAGCCCTGCCAATGCGGGCAATGTAAGAGGAAGAAGGGTAGACCTGTTCGAGGGTGTTCTCATCACTCCATAATGGTGCATCTTCCTTTGGAGAAGATGCACAGGCTGCAGCCAGCAGCGGTAAGGCCAGCAGGACTGCAGTAAGGAGAATAGTTTTTAATAACTTACTCTGCATAAACAATATAGTCATCAGCGTTTTCAAGAACTTCTTCATCGTTTGATGAAACTGAAATTTCGTCAGCAAGTTTTGCTCTTACAAGTTCAGCAAGTTCCTGTGTCTGAGGTGTTGTTTTATCAATATTCTTTAAAGAGGTTTCAAGCTGTTTGTTGAAACTCTTCTGATCTACAACCCATACAGAGAAATATTCATAGTAGTCATCAAGAACCTTTTTCTTTTCTGAAACCTGAATTTCAACCCAGTATTCAGCTACGCGTTCAAGTCCTGAAATTCTTACATCCTGAACTGCCATGCGGAAATCTTCGAGCTGTTTTGAAACTTCAGATGGATTTACAACCTTGCCTTCTGAACTTGCAGAAGCTTCCATTTTTGAAGTTACAACTTTACCTGTAACACGTTCCATTGCTCCAGATACTTCTGTTTCTACATCAACGAGAGTTACCCAGCTTTTTACAAAATCAAGATTATCACCTCGTCCCTGAACAACGAATACTTTCTGTCCTTCAAGGCCTGGCATTTCCTTCTGTAAAATAGCGCGGCTGTACTGTCCTTCGTAAATTAATTCAACCCATCTTGGAACAGTTTTTCCTAAAGAAGCTCCCTGATAGTCTACAACAGTATAAGTTCTGCTTCCGGCTTTTGCTTTGTTTCCGCCTTTTATTTTTGAACTTGATACGCTTGTTGTTTTACAGCTTGTAAGTAATAAAGCGAGTGAAAGTGCAATAAGTGCGCTTAATGTTTTTTTCATAAAATCCTCCATGTATTTTATATTATAGTGCCCAGGGCATATAATGCCCATGGCACTTAAATCCTGATTAATTAAAAAGGAATAATCATTGAGACTGAAAGTCTTCCTGCCGAATCCTGATTTTGAATATGATCTATAGAGTAGGCCAGTCCAAAAATGCTGCAGCGTATTCCAATTTCTGTACGGTACAGGAGTCCGGAACCACAGGCATAGTCCAAAGCTCCTCCAACTCCGGATCTGATATACCAGCCTAAGTCTTCAGATTTGTCTAAGAGACAGTTGAAGCCTAAATATCCTACGGCACCAAGTGTAAATATTTCTTCACCATAACTGTCTTTATGCTGTAAATCCTGGCCCGCAAAAAGTTCTGCACCTGCATAAAAAGGTCCTATTACCGGCTGGGTAAAACCAACAGTAAAGGTTAAATCATTTGTATATTTGTTATAGGCAATTTCCGAAGTCAGATAAACAGTTCTGCCAAAGTTTTCAAGATCTTCCCTGTTCTTTTTAGCAATCTGCTTTTTTCTTTCTTCTGCAGCAGCCTTTATTTTTGCTCTTTCTTCAGCTGCTTTTTTCTTCTGTTCAGCCTTTTCTTCCTCTTCTTCCTTTTTCTGAGCAGCTTCGGCTTCATTCTGCATCTGCTTTTGTGCATTTGTAAAGTAAGCACCCCTGAAGTCTACAAGAGCTTTTGTGTTGTTTTCCATTTTATATATGTGGAAATATTCAGGAACTGCTTCATATTTATCTTTTACAGGATTGTAAGTAACTTTTATTGCCAGCTGGGAATAAAGATACGGAACAGAAACCCTGAAGTATAAGTCTGCTCTTTCTACCATGGCAAGATAATCAAGATATTCTTCTTTAGTAGAATCAAAAGTTGCAGGTTTTTTACCTGTCATAACAGAATAAGAAATTTCAGAATCTGGAAGATATTTTAATTTTGATGTATCAAGCTTTTCTATATCTCTTACGGTGAATCTGGAATGAACTGTCCATGAGCAGTTGTTTCCGTCATAATCATCAACGTTTAAAG
Organism: Treponema sp.; assembly: GCA_016286535.1. GTDB lineage: Bacteria > Spirochaetota > Spirochaetia > Treponematales > Treponemataceae > Treponema_D. The sequence goes on from JAEESZ010000001.1 coordinate 302,770, forward strand.
TAAGGTAATCATCAGAAAGGTCTATAGATCTGAAAACGTAAGTTGTTTTCTGAAGTTCTGAAACATTCAATTCAATCTGTTTTTTGTAAGAAATCAGTTCGCCTTCAGCACTCTTTTTGAGTTCATTTACGGCATTTGTCTTTAATTTCTGATAGTTCTTTTTAATTTCATCAATGTCCTGGGCGCGGAATTTTTTTGCCATTGCTGTTGGATTTCCGTTAGCATCGGTTTCTCCCTTGCTCCATGGTTCATTGTTTTTTGCACGAACTTTTTCTTCGCAGGCAGAATCATATTCGTTCTGAATTTTTGTTATGCTCTGAGAAAGTAATTTTTCAAGCTGATAAAGATTAGTTTTATCGTTTTCTATGAGTTCAATTCGTTTTTTAAGGGACATCTGCTGAATTACAGAGTCTCTTAATTCTGCACGTTTTTTTTCAAGCTCTTTTATTTCTTTATTAATCTGATCCTGCTGAGCCTGGCTCAATTCTTCCATCTGCTGCTTTTTCTTAGCTTCGTTGGCTTCAATTTCCTGCTGACGCTTTAAGGCTGCTTCTGCCTGCTGTCTTGATTTTTCCAGCATGTCAATTTTTAACTGGAGGGCAAGAGCCTGTCTTTCTGCTTCTGCTTTTTCTTCCTTTGTTTTTGCATTTTTTTCAAGAAGAGCCTTTTCTTTTTCAATTTCTTCTATTTGATTGGTGTAATCCTGAAGATATTTTGCATAGGCTTCTGCGGAACTTTCCTGGTGCTGAAGCTGGGTAATCAGGCTGGAAGGAATTGAAGAAATGTAGGAACGGTTCTGCATGGCAAGAAGTGTGTCGTAAGCGAGTTTATCTATTGTAAGGTCAGAGGTTACGCTTGTAAGGGGGAGTCGGTCTGTAAGTATTGTTGCAACAAGTTTTTTTGTTTCAATTTCAGAAAGCTGGACGGTAACCTGCCATGAAGAAGATGTGATTTTATTCATCTTCATAAGGAGGGAAAGTTCTGCCCGGCTTCCTTTATCTGTTGCATAGGCAGCTTCTTCGCTTCCCATTCCGGTTGCAGCTTCAATCTGTGATTTTAACTGAATAGCCTGAAGGTTTTCATCTACAGAAGAGTTTCTTACGCTTATTTGTGGCAGGCTGAGTATATCCTGCAAAAAGCGGCTGTAAGCAGAGGAAAGATATGTTTTTGCATTTGTATCTAAAGAGGAGAGAGATGACTGATCTATTTCTATTTTAATAACAAGTTCTTCTGCTGCAGCGTTGATAGTTAATATAGTAAAAAGCAGCAAAAGGCTTAATGTAATCTTTAGTTTTCGCATGATAAAACTCCAATGCTGTTATTTTAGTACAAATAGGGGGTGCTTACAAGTCAAAAAAAATAAGATAAAAGTAAGAGAATTCTTATCTTTTGCAAAATGTATGAATGTGTGTTATAATGAGGTGATAGTGTTACTATCATAAATATTGCGGAGGTAATATGGATCAGGTCAGAGTTATCGAGGTTAAAGAAAATATACTTGCAGATAACGATAAAGAAGCTCAGATTTTAAGGGACAGGCTTAAGTCTAAAAAAACTTTTCTTATGAATTTAATGTCCTCGCCGGGCAGCGGAAAAACTACAACTCTTTTGCGAACAATAGAAGCTTTAAAAGATAAAATTAAAATTGGAATTATGGAAGCTGATATTGATTCTGATGTAGATGCCATTACCATGGCAAATGCCGGCGTAAAATCTATTCAGCTGCATACGGGCGGAATGTGCCATCTGGATGCCGCCATGACAGAGCAGGGGTTAAATGAGCTTGGCTTTGACGGACTTGATCTTGTAGTACTGGAAAATGTTGGAAATCTGATTTGTCCTGCAGAATTTGATACAGGGGCTGCAAAAAATGTAATGATTCTTTCTGTTCCGGAAGGTCATGATAAGCCTTTGAAGTATCCTCTTATGTTCAGTAAGGTTGATGCTTTAATTATCAATAAGATTGATGTACTTCCTTATTTTGATTTTGATATGGAAAAAGTAAGAGAGTACGTTGGAAAAATCAATAAGAATGTAAAAATCTTCCCGATTTCGGCAAAATCTGGGGAAGGGGTAAAAGAGTGGTGTGACTGGTTACTTGCTGAGGTTGAGACTCACAACAAGTAAAAACATTTACCGGGACATACGGCCACGTCAAGGCACGCTTCGCTTAAAGCCTTGACATGTCCCTTTATCGGTTTTTTATATGGAGGATAAAACCGCTATGGCAGAAGTAAGACCTTTAATTTTGGAGCTTGGTCAGAAAATTACAGACCGTCTCGGCAGAAAAATCAACGAAAACGACCCTGAGTATTGGGGTTTAAACGAAATTGTAACAGACGAGATGGCAGAAGTTGCCCTTAAAATGGAAGTGCGTAAACCGGTCACTCTGCCAGAACTTGTAAAAATTACCGGTAAAGATTCTGCCTATCTTGAAAAAACTTTAATGGATATGGCAATTGCCGGCCTTATTGAATATAACTGGGAAAATCCAAAACACGAAAAGCAGTATATTCTGCCAATGTTTGTTCCTGGCTCTGCTGAATTCACAAACATGAACCAGAAACAGCTGGAAGAACATCCAAAACTGGGCCGCTTTTTTGACCGCATGACCTTCGAGCCTCTGGAAAAGGTAACTCCAATGGTTCCGGAGGGGGGAGCGGGAATTGGTATGCACGTAATTCCGGTTGAAAAGGCAATTGAAGCAGAAAATACCAGTGTCAGCGTAGAACATATTTCTCACTGGCTCGATAAATATGACGGAAAATATGCCGCATCTCCTTGTTCCTGCCGCCTTAGCCGCCGTACTTACGAAGAAGGCTGTGCCGACGATCCCGAAGACTGGTGTATCGGTGTAGGTGATATGGCAGATTACCTTGTAGAAACAAAACGCGGCCACTATATTACCCGCGAGCAGGTTTATGAGATTTTACAGCGGGCAGAAGACAACGGCTTTGTTCATCAGATTACAAATATTGACGGTGAGAATAAGATTTTTGCGATTTGTAACTGTAATATTAATGTCTGTTATGCTTTGCGAACTTCGCAGTTGTTTAATACGCCGAATATGAGCCGTTCTGCCTATGTTGCCCGTACAGAAAGTGACAAGTGTGTTGCCTGCGGCCGTTGTGTTGAATACTGTCCTGCAGGGGCTGTAAAACTTGGTCAGAAGCTTTGTAAAAAGGATGGAAGTAAAGTAGAGTATCCAAAACACATTCTGCCGGATAATCATAAGTGGAGTAAGGCTAACTGGGACGAGAACTACCGCGATACAGCGCGAATCAACTGCTATTCAACCGGTACCGCTCCTTGTAAAACTGCCTGTCCTGCCCACATTGGTATTCAGGGTTATCTTAAAATGGCAAGCCAAGGCCGTTATACAGAGGCTCTTGAACTTATTAAAAAGGAAAACCCTTTCCCTGCAGTCTGCGGCCGTATCTGTAACAAGCGCTGCGAAGCTGCCTGTACCCGCGGCACAATAGATGAAGCAATTGCAATTGATGAAGTAAAGAAATTTATCGCTCAGAAAGATCTGGATTCAAAAGTCCGCTTTATTCCAAAGAAGGTAATCCCTTCAAACCGCGGCGAGTTCAGCCAGAAAATTGCAATAATTGGTGGAGGCCCTGCAGGTCTTTCCTGCGCCTTCTATCTTGCAGAAAAAGGTTACCGCCCGACTGTATTTGAAAAGAATAAGCTTGCTGGTGGTATGCTCGTGTATGGTATTCCAAGCTTTAAGCTCGAAAAAGATGTAGTTGCGGCAGAAATTGACGTAATGAAAGAAATGGGCGTTGAAATTAAAACCGGCGTAGAAGTTGGAAAAGATGTAACTATAGCCCAGCTTCGCGAGCAGGGTTATAAGGCCTTCTATATTGCAATCGGATGTCAGGGTGGCCGCAAGGCTGGTATTCCTGGCGAGGATGCAGAAGGCGTTATGACTGCTGTAGACTTCCTGCGCACAGTTGCTGATGACAAGAGTTTTAATGTTAGCGGCAAGACTGTAGTTGTTGGTGGCGGTAACGTTGCCATTGATGTAAGCCGTACAGCCTGGCGCTGTGGCGGAACAGATATCCAGCAGTTCTGTCTTGAGCAGAGAGCCGAAATGCCTGCAACAGTAGAAGAAATTGAAGAAGCCGAAGAAGAAGGAATTAAGATTAACTGCGGCTGGGGGCCAAAAGAGATTTTGACAGAAAACGGTAAGGTAAAAGGCATTGTATTCAAAAAATGCGTATCTGTAAAAGATGAGACCGGCCGCTTTAATCCAAAATATGATGAAAATGATACAATCACTGTAGAATGCGAAAATGTATTCCTTTCTATTGGTCAGGCAATTGTCTGGGGCGATATGCTTGCTGGCAGTAAGGTAGAACTTGGCCGCGGAAACGGAGTGATAGCTGATCCTGTAACTTATCAGACTGCAGAAGTTGATATTTTTGCAGGTGGAGATGTATACACAGGACCAAAATTTGCAATCGATGCAATTGCTGCCGGTAAAAAAGCCGCGATTTCTATCCACAGATTCGTTCAGCCACATTCAACTTTGACAATCGGTCGTGACAAGCGCGAATTCATTGAACTTAATAAAGAAGATATTAAGGTTGAAGGATATGATAATACACCTCGTCAGGTTCCTGGAAAACGTACTACAGACAGTAAGTTTGAAGAAACAAAGCTTTGCTTTACAGAAGAGCAGATTAAAAAGGAAACTGCCCGCTGTCTCAGCTGTGGTCAGAGTATTGTTGATGAAAACAAGTGTATTGGTTGTGGCGTTTGTACCACTAAGTGTGCCTTTGACGCAATTAAGCTTCACCGCGAACATCCAAAGGCCAGCCGAATGACTAAGAGTGAAGATAAACTCAAGGCTATTTTGCCAAACATGGTTAAGCGTGGCGTGAAGATTCTTTTGAATCCGAACAGAGAATCGTTAGAGAAATAGCGGGGCGTTGATATAGAGGAGTTCGAAAATTCACGAACTAGGTCTTGTCTTTCACATTATTAAACGTCTCGAAAATCTTGCTCAGGAACAGAAGCTGAAACAGATTCAAAGTGTGACTCTGGAACTTGGAGAAGTTAGTGGGGTAGTGCCGGAATTTCTGCAGAACGGCTGGAAGTGGGCAGTAAAAAAATCGCCCGTTATGGAAGGAGCGGTTTTGAAAATTGAAAATTTGCCTGCAACAACAATCTGTAACGCCTGCGGCAAAACTTACCGCACCCTTGATTTTGGGAAAATTTGTCCGCATTGTAAAAGCGAAAATACGGTTTTGCAGGCGGGCAATGAAATGAATATAAAGGAAATTGAAGCGTGCTGATGAAAGGTGGTAAACCTAAAAATTGCCTTCGCAATTTTTTTAACGGTTTGCTATAGAACACCGCGCACCAGTGCGCTTACACAGGAGGAAATTTAATGTTGTTTCAACTTTATGGATCAACTGTAGCAACCCAGCTGCTTGGCTGGTGTTTAGTTTTTCTTGGTCTTGTTCTTTTGAATGAACTTGGACGAACAAAGTTTGGTGGAGTATTTGTATTCTTCATCGTTCCTGCAGCCTTGACTGTTTACTTTATTGTTGCTGCTGCCGGTAAGAATTCTTTTGCTTCTGAATGGTATGTAATTAAGTATATGGACGGCTGGTTCCATTATGCTAAATTGTATGCTGCAACTATCGGTTGTATTGGTTTTATTTTTCTTGCAAGAAAATGGACTGCACTTGGAAAATCAGAATGGTTCAAATGCTGGCCTTTCATTATTGTAGGAATTAATATTCTTATTGCCGTTGCATCTGATTTTGAATCTGCCATCAAAGGTGGAATCACAGGCGGCTGGTGGGTTTCTAACGAAGGAGTATTCCTTTATGGTGGATGGTGGAACCTTCTTAACGGTCTTGCCGGAATCATCAATATTGCCTGTATGACCGGCTGGTGGGGAATTTACTCATCAAAGAAAGGAAAGCTTGGAAAACAGGATATGCTCTGGCCGGATATGACCTGGATGTTTATCCTCGCTTATGATGTATGGAATTTTGAATATACATATCTGAATCTTCCTACACACGCATGGTACTGCGGTCTTGCACTTCTTCTTGCTCCAACCTTTGCAGCTACCTTCTGGAATAAGGGTGGTTGGATTCAGAACCGTGCCTTTACACTTTCTATCTGGTGTATGTTTGCTCAGGTTGTACCATTCCAGCTTACAAAACCATTCTCTGTACTTCCTTCATTGTATGCCGGAGCTCCTCAGGACGGAAGTGGTGCCCAGACTTTATATGATGCTTCTATGGCTATCTACAACAATCCTGCTGTCGCAAATAATGGTCCTGAAGTTCAGAAGGCTATTGAAGCTATGGGAATTACTGCAGATCCAAAAGCACAGGGAGTTATCGCTGTTCTTGCTCTTGTAATCAATGTTCTTGTGCTTGCTGCAATCTGTAAGAAGGCTTTTGCAACAAAAACAAATCCTTATACAAAAGAGATCTGGAAGGGAACAAAAGACTTTGACGAAGCAATGGCTCGCGCCGAAGCTTAAGGTTTTGTAGAAAAAACTTCTGAAAAAAGTTAAAAAAAAGTGCAAAAAGAGATGATTTTGTATTGACACTTTTTCGACGGAAGTATATATTAGTTTTCACCGTCGCAACACAGAGCAACGGTGAAACAGTTGTTTGACAGTTCAGGGAAGGAAACAATTGAACATACAGCAAAGTATGTAGCAAACAAATATGTCGCAAGTTTAGTTCTAAACTTGAAAAGACCAAAAAATCAATTCAGCAAATAAATAAAAAGCTGGATTAAACTGAAAATGAAATCATAACCCTTCGGGGTTTTGAAATAATCATGGAGAGTTTGATCCTGGCTCAGAACGAACGCTGGCGGCGCGTCTTAAGC
>JAEESZ010000002.1 GCA_016286535.1 Treponema sp.
TGTTTATAATTGCCAGTGGCCATAGTGGAGAGGTAATACCCGTTCCCATTCCGAACACGGAAGTCAAGCTCTCTTACGCCGATGATACTGCTCTTTAGCGGGAAAGTAGGAAGCTGCTGGCATTTTTCGGGCAGTTAGCTCAGCTGGTACGAGCGTCTGGTTTACACCCAGAATGTCGGGAGTTCGATCCTCTCACTGCCCACTCAAAAGACTTGATGATAAATCAAGTCTTTTTTTTTGTTTAAAGCAAAATGTATGTTGTGGATCGAACCGGCTCGATAAATCTCGCCTCAGCCGATTATGAGGAAAATCCTAAAATGGCCCGCCAGGGCAGCCCATTTTTTAACGGATTTCCGATTATCGGCAAGTTCGATCCTCTCACTGCCCACTCAAAGACACCTCAATATGGGGTGTCTTTTTTTTTAATAAAATGTATAATCACTTCATGTTTGATTATTTTTTTTTCGATCTGGATGGCACGCTAACTGATCCTGCAGAAGGCATTACAAATTCCTTTATCTATGCATTAAAGTATTTTGGGCTGCCTCTTCCGGATTATCAAACTTTATGTACTTTTATTGGTCCGCCCTTACCAGATACTTTCAAAAATGAATTTCATTTTAATGACGAAGAAACTAATCTCGCAGTACAAAAATACAGGGAATATTTTTCGCAAAAAGGTTTATTCGAAAATAAAATTTACCCGGGAATAAAAAGCCTTCTTGAAAAATTAAAGGAAGAAGGAAAAACTTTAATTGTTGCAACTTCCAAGCCGGAAGAATACTCTAAAAAAATCCTTGAACATTTTGACCTTGCATCATATTTTGATTTAATCTGCGGAAGCCTTATGGATGAAAGCCGCTCAAAAAAAGAAGAAGTTATTTCTTATGCAATTTCCTCTTCCTCCATTACAGATTTAAGAAAGGTCTTAATGATTGGAGACAGAAAATATGATATTCTTGGAGCTCATGCAAACAATATAAAAGCCTGCGGAGTTTTATACGGATACGGAAAAAGGTCTGAGTTTATAGAAAGTAAGGCTGATTATATTTGTGAAAATATTTCCCATCTTGAAGAACTTTGTCTGAAAAATTAAACAGGAGTTAATATGTTATTTATTTTTGATATGGGAGGTGTTGTAACCTCTACTTTTAAAATGGACTTGATTTATAAGGAATTAGGAATTGATAAGGAAACCTTCTTTAAAATCTGTAATCATAAGTGTAAGGCTGCAAAAAAAGATTTATGGGATGCTTTAGAAAAAGAAAATATTGATGCTGCAACTTTCTGGAAGCTTTTTAATAAAAGAGGAAAAAAATATAATATCATTCCTGCCCGGTATAATCTCTTCCGGCTTTTCTTTCATCCTGTCTTAAATGAAAATACTGTTGCTTTAATAAAAGAGCTTAGAAAGAAACACAGAGTAGTATGCGGAACAAATACAAATCAAAGCCATTGGGAAAATCATCTGGAAAGGGGAGATTATTCTTATTTTGATCAGACCTATGCTTCTAATAAAATTGGTATTTCAAAACCTGATCCTGATTTTTATAAGGCTATTATGAAAGCCGAAGGATATGAAGCTTCTGATACTTTTTTTACAGATGATAAAATAGAAAATATTGAAAGTGCCAGGGCTCTGGGAATTAATGCTGTTCAATTTACAAGTGCAGAAGATTTGTATACCCTCTGGCATAAATATTGTTAATGATTAAATTTTAAAATTTTGATAAGATTTACATATGAGTTCAAATAATTTTCCAAGAGTATTTTTAAATAAAAATGAAGAAAAAGAAGTACTGCAGGGATTTCCCTGGGTATTTGATAACGAAATTTCACATTTAAAGTATAGAAACGAAGAAGGCGGTGAATGGAAAACTGATTCCTTAAAAGATGCCGCTGTTGAAAACGGTTCACTTGTTGAAGTTTATACAAAAGCCGGCGGTTATTTAGGTTGTGGAATTTTAAATAAAAATTCAAAAATCACAGTTCGAATTATTGAAAGAATGCATGCTGACCAGTTTGAACAGAATAAAAATCAGATTATTGAAGAAAAAATTCAAAATGCCTGTGATTTAAGGGCGCTTTATTATTCTGCAGATGATTCTTACAGACTGATTTTTGGTGAAGCAGATTTGATTCCAGGTCTTATTTGTGAACGTTTTTGTGACCAGGAAAAACATGTCTATCTGATTATCCAGTTCCTTTCTATGAGCTGTAATGTATTTAGAAAAGAAATCCTCGAGTCTCTTATAAAAATATGCAAACCTTATCAGATTTATGAACGATCAGATTCTTCTGCAAGAGAAAAGGAAGGACTTCCTGCAGTTGACGGCTGGCTTGATTTATACAGTCAGGATTTTTCTATAAACGAAAATTCTAAGGACTCAGGTCTTATAACAATTGTAGAAAATGGAATTAAATTAAATGTCGATTTAATTAACGGTCAGAAAACCGGTTACTTCCTTGATCAGAAGTTTAACAGACTTGCGGCAGCAGCTTTCTGTAAGGGAAAGAAGGTTCTGGATACCTTTACTCATACAGGAGCCTTTGGTCTTAATGCTTTTAAAGCAGGAGCTAAAGAAGTAACTTCAGTTGATATTTCTTCTGAAGCTGTAGAAATGGTAAATAAAAACATTAAATCAAACAAAGCCGAAAAAGTAATGAAGGCTGTTTGTGCCGATGTTTTTGACCTGCTAAAGGAATATGAGCAGAAAGAAGAAAAATTTGATGTCATCATCCTTGATCCTCCAGCCTTTACAAAATCTGCCAAAATGATTCAAAAAGCCTATGGCGGTTATAAAGAAATCAACCTTAGGGCAATGCGATTGTTAAATAAAGGTGGAATTTTGATTACCTGTTCCTGTTCATATTTTATGGAAACAAATATGTTCTGTGATATGATTATGCATGCAGCAATGGACAGTCATAAACAGGTTCAGATTCTTGAAAAAAGAGGGGCAGGACCAGATCATCCGGTATTACTCGGATACCCTAAATCTGAATACTTAAAATGTATTATTTGTAAAGTAAATTAGTATATGGAAGAAAAAAAATACAATTGTCTGGTAGTTTTGGGACCTACTGCGGTGGGAAAAACTGCAATTGGAGTAGCTCTTGCTGCTCATTATGATGGTGAAATTATCTCTGCAGATTCAAGACAAACCTACAGGCATCTTGATATTGGAACTGGTAAAGATTTAAAGGATTATATTATAGATGGAAGGCAAATCCCATATCATCTGATTGATGTGGTAGATTTACCTGAAGAGTATAATGTTTACCAGTATCAGCTGGATTTTTATAAAGCTTTTGAAGACATAAGCGGGCGAAAAAAACTTCCTCTTGTGGTAGGTGGAACCGGAATGTATCTGGATTCTATTGTCCGTAATTATGATTTTGTAATGCTTGAAGAAAACCGGGAACTTCACGAGGAACTGGAAGCTTCTTCTTTAGAAGAACTTGTTGAAAGATTATTAAAGCTCCAGCCCGAAATCCATCAGAAATCAGATTTACTTGAAAAGGATAGGGTAATTAAGGCAATTGAAATTATAGAAGCAAAAAAACGCGGCTTAAACTGTACGAATCTAAAAAGACCTGATATAAGACCTTTTATCATTGGAACTACCCTTGACCGGCATGTTTTGTGGGATAATATTTCAAGAAGATTAAAAGAAAGGCTTGATGAAGGTATGCTTGATGAAGTTCAGCAGGTTCATGAAAGCGGAATCTCCTGGGAAAGACTCGAAAAATTAGGTCTTGAATACCGCTTCTGCTCTCTGTATTTGCAGAATAAAATAGAAAGTAAAGATGTACTTTTTGAAAAACTTTTTATTGCAATAAGGCAGTTTGCAAAACGTCAGGAAACCTGGTTTCGTTTTATGGAAAAGAATGGCGTAGAAATTCACTGGCTTAAAAAAACAACAGATAAAAAAGAACGAATAGAAGAAGCAATTTCTTTAATTGATTCCTGCAAATAAAAAAAAAAGTGCTCCTCCCACGAAGCACTTTTATGATATTTTATAAATAAAAATTTAATTATGCACCAATAGCAACTTTTTCTTTAATTTCGGTCAAATAGCCGGTTCTTAAACAGCTGTCGAAAAGTTCTTTGCTGATATAATCTGTTTTAATATCGTTATAACCATCCATGTCGCGAACAATTTTTACTACAAAACCGTCCTCAAGTTCGCGAAGTATAGTCATATAATCAGTATTCTTTCCTATGCTTTTAAGTGTGTAACTTTTCATAATTTTTACCCCCATTAAAATTAATGTTACTCTAATTTAATTTTCGGATATAATTAAAAATATGTTAGAAAAAAAATCTAAAATTTTTTGCGATGCACATTTTCATCTCTACGATTTTTTTCAAAAAGGAATTGAAGATCCATTTTTATCTTCAGCTGATATTTCTTATTATTCACTTTCTACAGCAATCGGGCATAGTCAATGGGAAAGTCAAAAGGCAATAATTTCGAATTTAAAAATTGATAAGAAAATCAAAACTTCCTTTGGTATTCATCCTTTATATATAAGCAGACTAAATTATAAAGAAGAACTATTGTATTTAGAAAAGCTTTGCTCCAATAATGAAATAGCAGCAATTGGTGAGGCAGGCTTTGATTTTTTTAATAAAGAAGAAAGAGTAAATGAAGGGCTGCAAAAAGAAGTCTTTGAAAGTCAGCTGGAACTTGCTGTAAAGTATCACTTACCCCTGATAATACACTGCCGTAAAGCAAATGATTATTTATTTAATTATATGAATCAGTTTAAGCTTCTTCCTGAACTTTTATTTCATTCTTTTATGGGAAATTCGATTGAGGCTGGGAAATTCTTAAAAAAGCTGCCCCAGGCTTTCTTTTCTTTTGGAAAACAAATAGCAAATAATAATAAAAAGGTTATAGACTGTGTAAAAAATCTGCCCCTTGAAAATCTCTTATGCGAAACGGATGCTCCCTTTCAATACCTTAAAAACGAAAGCCTTACTTTTCCTTCCAGTATAGAAGATGTATATAAAATGTTTATACAAGAGAGGAAAGAGGATGAATATAAAATATACAGGCAGCTTTTTATGAATTATTGCAAATTACTTAATATTTCAAATATTTTATAGGCACTTTCTCTTTTTTTTAGTATATTAAAATTATGAATACAAAAACTAATAATTTATTTAAGACATTTAAAATTACTGCCTATATTCAGGTTTGCGCAGCAATACTTTTTACCTTATTTTCTGTAAGTTTTCATGCAGATATTTCACTTCTTGCTTTTCCTCTTTGCCTTGTCTACACAGGAATATATGTATATTTTACAATTATAAAGCTAGTAAAAGAAACAAACGGTAAATATTTTATAACTGTTGAAAAATTAAATTCCTATTTACCATATTTGTTTTTAGTTGCCTTTATTATCAGAAGAGCAGGGGATAATGGTACAATCTTTGCCTACGATTTAATAACCGTATTCTTATGGATTATTGTCTTTGTTACCACCATCATTCTTACAAGAACCCAGAACGAAAAAAAGGCTGATGCACTGACAGAAAACTGGGCTGTAAAACCTTCTTTCAAAAAACCAAAAGGAAAATTCCGTGTTATATGGGAAATTTTTGACTGGCTTGATGCTATTGTCTGGGCTTTGTTTACAGTAATGCTGGTTCAGATTTTTATTTTCCAGCTTTATACAATTCCTTCTGAATCTATGGTTCCAACCTTCCTTATTAAAGACAAGGTTGCCGTTTCTAAGTTTGACTGCGGTCCAAAATTCCCTCTTACAGATATTGGACTTCCAGACTTCAGAAAGTATAAAAGGGGAGATACCATTGTTTTAAGAAATCCCCACTACACAATAGACAGAAAATCGGAAGTAAAAAGCGTTACTTCCCAGTTAATTTATATGCTTACCCTTATGCAGGTAAACATTAATCGCGATGAAGATGGCCAGCCTAAGGCAGATCCTCTTGTAAAACGCATCTGCGGCCTTCCGGGTGAGCAGCTTGTAATGCAGGACGGCGTTTTATATACACGTACAGCTTCTTCTGATGAATGGACCCCTTCTCAAATGGATGAGAAGTATGCAAGCTGGAATCTTAATACCTTAAATCAGAATATTAAGTCAAAGGTTCAGCGTATTCCATTAAGTCAGGATGATTATCAGACTTTACTTTCATTTGAAGAGGAAAGAAGAAACTATGATTTACCTGCTGCTAAAGTTCAGGCAAAATTATTAACAGATAAAATGAAAACTTTTGTCTCTGCAAACGATAAGAGCAGCCTTTTTACTCCTCCATCTTTGTTAATGTACGAATTCTTTGATTTAAATAATATTCAGGATCTTACTAGAAGAATTATGACACAGAAGGGTGGAATTGAATGGTTTGAAGAATTTGTAAACTCTGCCTTCGATAACTTAAACAGCAGCAAAGATATTTATACTGAATCAAATTATAAATTAAACGCAATGGCTAAAATCTGCTTTGCTAATTTAAGCTGCCGTTATGCACAGTTAATTCGTGATAATGTTTCTGCTGCAAACTGGGCAAGCGATTCAATCCTTTCAGAAAATATTAAACTTGCTCAAAAACTTGTATGGTATGTTCAGATGATTCTTGACAGCAGAAATATGCCGGTTTTCCCAGCCTGTGACAGCAATGGAAATCCACAATATATACCATCTGATTCATATTTTATGATGGGAGATAATCGTTTTAATTCTCTTGATTTAAGACACAGTAATGATTATTTTCTTAAGACTTTGACAGGACAGGATTCAAACAGCTTTACTTATATGTCTATTATGAATCCTCAGTATATAAACAAGAAATATATAATAGGCAAGCCAGTTTTCAGATTCTGGCCTGCCTCTAGAATGGCTCGAATAAGATAACTTAAATCTTATCTTCCACAACAGTTTTTATACTTTTTACCACTTCCGCAAGGGCATGGATCATTTCTTCCAACCTTAGGAAGTGTTCTTCTTACTGTAATGTTGTCACCCTGTGAGCGCTGATTTGTTGCACTGTTCATTGCAGTTCTTCTTGCAGCGTTTGCATTGAAAGAAGACTGAGCTGATCTTTGAGCTTCGTTCTGTGCAACCTGAGAAGAAATTGACTGTGCCTCGTTGTGCTGTGCATTCATATTCTGCTGCTGGGCTTCAAGCATTTTTCTTCTCTGTTCTGCTGCTTCCGGAGAAAGCTGGATTCTTACCTTAAATACTCTGCTCATTACAGTATTTCTGATTGTTCCAAGCATTTCATCAAAGATATTAAAGCCTTCAATCTTGTATTCTGTAAGAGGATTCTTTGAACCATAAGAACGGAGGGCAACTGCTTCTCTTAAACCTTCAAGAGTTTCAAGCTGGTCAAGCCATTTTCTATCAATAATCTGAATGTACTGATAGCGGATGAACATATTTAACTGTTCTTTTCCTGCAAGAGCTTCTTTCTGAGTAATATCATTCTGCAGGGCTGCGATAACGCCGTCTTTTGTAAGCTGTTCTTTTGGAAGCATAAAACCAAAATTGTTTTTAATTTCTTCTTCCAGCTGAATAAGGGCAGAATTATCTTTTCTATGTTTTGCATTCTGTTCATATTCTGCAAAAATATCTTCTACAGTTTCAATTGCATTATTAAGAACACGTGTGCTTAAGTTTTCATCAGCAAGAATCTGGTCTCGCTGTTCGTAAATTACAGTTCTCTGTTCGTTTAATACATCATCATAATCAAGCAGATGTTTACGAATCTCAAAGTTTCTGTCTTCAACTTTCTGCTGAGCTTTTTCTATACCCTTGTTAAGCCATGGGTGATCAATTGGTTCGCCTGGCTGCATACCAATGCGCTGCATCATCTGCTTCATTCTGTCGCCACCGAATAAGCGCATTAAGTCATCATCCATAGAGATGTAGAATTTAGATCTTCCAGGGTCTCCCTGACGACCGGAACGTCCTCTTAACTGATTGTCAATTCGTCTTGATTCGTGTCGTTCTGTACCAATTACATAAAGACCACCGGCATTTTTAACTTCTTCGTAATCTTTCTTCCAGTTTTCCTTTTCAATTGCAAGGGCTTCTTTATACTGTTCCGGACTTGCATTTGTTCCGCAGCGTTTTAATGCCCTGAATTCTGGAGAACCGCCAAGTTTAATATCGGTACCACGACCAGCCATGTTTGTAGCAATTGTTACAGCGCCTTTACTACCGGCTTCTGCAATAATTAAAGCTTCTCTTGCATGGTTTTTGGCATTTAATACTTCGTGTCTGATTCCTTTTCTTGTCAAAAGGTTTGAAAGTAATTCTGATTTTTCAACCGAAATTGTACCAACAAGAACAGGCTGTCCTTTTTCGTGTGCAGCCTGAATTTCTTTTGCAATGGCTTCCCATTTGTCTTTTTCGTTCAGATAAACTTCATCATTTTCATCTTTTCGGGCAACAGGAAGATTTGTTGGAATAGCAACAACGTCGAGGCCGTAAATCTTATTGAATTCGACAGCTTCGGTTGCGGCTGTACCAGTCATACCTGAAAGTTTATTATACATTCTGAAGAAGTTCTGGAAGGTGATTGTTGCCATTGTACGGTTTCTTTGGGCAATTCTGATGTGCTCTTTTGCTTCAATAGCCTGATGTAAACCATCTGAATAACGGCGGCCTTCAAGTACACGACCTGTAAACTCATCAATAATTTCTACTTTTCCGTCTCTTACAAGGTAATCAACATCATTGTGGAAAAGGAGGTGAGCTCTTAAAGCCTGTGTAAAATAATGTGCATATTCAAAGTTTTCTTCATCAACAAGATTTCCTCGGATAAGATTATGCTTTTTAAGGATTGCATCAATATGATTCATACCCTTATCTGTAAAGGAAATTCTCTTTGATTTTTCATCAACAGTATAATCTCCTTCGATTGCGGCTCTTTCTTCCGGAGTCATAAAAGATTCATCTGGATATTCGCCGGTTTTAGGATCTTTTTCAACTTCCTTTAATTCATCAACATATTTGTCAACTTCATGATATTTATAAGTATCATCTTCTCCGGCACCGGAAATAATAAGAGGAGTTCTTGCTTCATCAATTAAGATAGAGTCAATTTCGTCGACAATACAATAATTGAAACCTCTCTGAACCTTGTCTTTAAGGTCAATTTTCATGTTATCGCGAAGATAGTCAAAACCAAATTCGTTATTTGTACCGTAAGTAATATCACAGTTATAGGCAGCCTTTCTGGCTTCGTTATCCATGCTGGAAAGAATTGCGCCAACTGTACAGCCCAGATATTCAAAAACAGGGCGCATTGTGTTTGCGTCACGTTCTGCCAGGTAGTCGTTTACAGTTACAACATGAACACCTTTACCTGTAAGGGAGTTCAAATATGAAGGGGCTACAGCAACCAGAGTTTTACCTTCACCGGTTTTCATTTCTGTAATTTTACCCTGATGCAGGTTTATAGAACCCATAACCTGAACATCATAAGCTCTTTCGCCTCTTACACGGAAAGCTGCTTCTCTACAAAGCGCAAAGGCCTCCGGGAGAATATCATCTAAGCTTTCGCCTTTTGAAAGTCTCTCTTTAAATATTTTTGTCTGTTCCGGGAATTCTTCTGCTTTTAAGGATTTTGCCCAGGCTTCTTTTTCGTTTACTTTAGCTAAAATGGGTTTTAATGCTTTTACATCGCGGTCATTTTGTGTGCCAAAAATTGCAGTTAAAATTTTGTCAATAATCATCTTTTTTTCCTTATAAATATATAATAATATAAAATCTATAAAATTTCCATATTAATTGACAAGGGAAAATTGAACATTTAAACTGTAGGTTAATTATGAGCAGAAAAATAAAACTATCTTTAATAATTTTCATTTCTATATTCCTTTCAGCCTGTTCTAAAAATGGTACAGTAAAATCCATAAGCGAAAACGAACTTTTTACAATTCCATATGGAAACTTTGAAGAGCAGATAAGCGTAACAGATTTAAATACCGTAGGAAGTGTAAGATATGGTATTTTTATGCGGGATGGTTTTTTTTATGTAGTAAACGGGGAATCTCAGAAAATTATGGAGTTTAATTCCTATGGAGATTTGCTTACACTTTTTTATAATGAAGATTCTCCAATCCAGCGTTTAATTTCAAAATCAAACCGTCCGGACAAAAGCGTTCATCACGAAATTTCTTATCCTTTTGATTATCCTGGAATTATTGCAGTAGATTCAAACAAAACAATTTATACAGTATGTACCATTCCTAAAGACAGTCAGGAACATAGTAAGGATGGTTCTACTCTTTACAGTCAGACAGTACTTCGTTTTAACCGGGATGCATCTCTTGTAGAATTTATTGGCCAGGAAGGTCCCGGCGGAACTCCGTTTCCATATATAAATAATATCTACACTACAAATAATAATGAGCTTGTTGTAGTAAGTACTTCCTCTTCAGGCTTTATTGTTTACTGGTTTGGAACAGACGGATACTTAAAATATGAAATTCCAATCTTAAATAAAAATGTTCCAAAACTTAAGGAACTGGAAGATAACTGCTATTATTCCATAAAGAATGTTGTTCCTGATTTATATGACTACAAACTTTACGTAAATATTGATTATTACACCCCTTACATAGATGAAGGTTCAAAAGTTCAGTCCGGAATAAATTATGTTGCAAGTCATCTTTATCCGCTTGATATAGAAAGCGAAGTTTATGAAGATTCTGTTTCTATTCCGCCTTACGAAGAATCTGTAGTAGTTGATTACAGCCGCCTTGTTTACAAAATTCCTTACGACTTTTTAGGCATCACAAAAAACGGCTGGAAGTTCTTTATCTTAAAGACAGAAAGCGGTTTTGATATAGAAATGATACAGAATGAATCTCAGCGTATTATCAGAAGACACTTGAATGCAGATCATTCAAATATTTTGTTTGATAAAATCTCCCTTTCTGATAATGGAATTATAACTGTCTTATATATAGAAAAAGATAAGGCAAGGGTTGTCTGGTATAGAACAGATAATCTTATTGATGCTTTCCTGGAAAAATAAATGTTTGAAAATGTTGAAGAAGGCTACCCCGACAAGGAAAAACCGGTAAAGTTTTATTATAATCGGGAAGAAAGAATTGCTAAAGCTCCGGAAATTGTTAAAAAATACTACCGGGGCGAAATGAAGCCTGTAAGGGGAATAAGGGTTCTCTTTACCGGGTCAAACAAGTATATTCTTTTTGCCTTAATCTTCTTTGTAGGTTTTGTCTGGATTTATAACGGTTTTAATAAAAGCAGAAATTATGCAAAAATCCAGAATGTAGACTGTGAACTTACCTGCTACAGTTTTGAAGACGTCATTTATACAAGTGTAAGTTTTAAATGGAATCCTAAGGCTGCTGCAAAAGATAAGGCAGACAGAAATATTAAGGTGAATTTTAAGCTTATTGATGCTGATTTACAGATTGTAAATGTAGACAGCGGAGAAATTACAATTCTTGCAGAAGACAGCGAAAGTAAATATATAAGATTTAAGAATTCTGATTTTGATATTATCCGCTGTGATATTATAGTTAATATAGATGGCAGCGAAAAAGAATTAAGTACAAGAGTAAAACGATAGAAGATGGTGAATTATGAGCAGATCAATTGCCTGTATAGATTATAGAGATGGAAAAGTTTTTATAGCTAAAAGACAGAATAAGGGAGATATGGCCAACCGCTGGGAATTTCCCGGGGGAAAGCTGGACCAAGGCGAAAATGACCAGGAAGCTATAAAAAGAGAAATGAAGGAAGAGTTTGGTGTAAATGTAAGTGTTGGAGAAAAAATCTGCGAAAGCACTTTTATGCATAAGGATAAACTTTGTTACCTGGATGCATATTTTGTTCATTTTGAAGAAGACGGTATAAAAAGAAGATTTTCCCTGACTGAACATACTGACTACCGCTGGGAATTACTTGAAAATATTCCTTCTCTTGATTTTGTAGATTCTGATTTAAGTATTTATGAAAAAATAGTAAATAAAATAAAAGGTTTAGGTTTATGAAGTTAAAGTTCTTTTTTATTCTTTTTTTGTCTTTATGTGTAATATCCTTAGCTGCCTGTAAAAAAAATAAGGTTGAAATAATTGAGTTTGATAACACCTATCCTCTGGCCCTGGCCCCTGATGTTCAGTGGGCAGTAATTACAGAACCCTATGCAACTTATAAACAGAATATAGGCTGGGATTCTCCAATTGAAGGACACTGCAGAAAAGGTGATGTTCTACAGATTCTTGGAAATGCAAGTGATGATAATGGAGAAATCTGGTACAGGTTTTTAGACGGCTGGCTGCATTCGTCTTGTCTGACAGTCTATTCAAACCGCTATAAAGCTCAGTCTGTATCAGATTCGTTAAAAGATAACAATTAAGGAAAACAAATGAGTTTAATAATAGCAGAAATAGGAACCAGTCATGAAGGTTCTATTGAAAAAGCCCTGGAAATGTGTAAAAAAGCAAAGGAAAGTGGTGCCGATGCCATTAAGTTTCAATGGGTTTATGCTGATGAGATTTTGCATCCCGATACAGGTTATGTAAAGCTTCCTACAGGGAATATAAGACTCTATGACCGTTTTAAGCAGCTTGAATGCAGTAAAGACTTTTATAAAAAATGTCTGGATTATGTACATAGTCTTGGCTGTAAGTTCTGCTGTTCTCCTTTTGGAATAAGAAGTCTGCATGAGCTTTTGGAATTGAATCCTGATATTGTAAAAATTGCCTCTCCGGAAGTAAATCACTATCCTTTACTTAAGGAGCTTGCCGCTTACCGCCGCAGACAGTCAGAAAAAGGGGAGAAGCCCGTTTCAGTTATTATTTCTTCAGGAGTTTCAAAATTAAGTGATATTGAAAAGGCACTGGAAATTCTTGGTCATGAGAATGTTTCTCTTTTACACTGTATTACAAGTTATCCCGCTCCGGAAAGTGAATACAACCTTAATGTAATAAAAAATCTTTCAGGAATATTTGGAATTGAATGCGGCGTCTCTGATCATTCTTTAAGTCCGGTTCTTGTTCCTGTATTAAATACCATTCTTGGCGGAAAAATCATAGAAAAGCATTTTACCCTGAGTAAGGAAACTTCCGGCCTGGACGATCCTGTTGCCCTTGAGCCGGAAGAGTTTGCCCTTATGGTTCATTGTATACACCAGAGCGAAGCAAGCCTGCGACATTATGGAGAAAGCCTTGCCTTTGAAAGAGCCATAGAACAGCTTTCGGAACAGTTTGGAAAAGATAAGGTTATGCAGGTGCTTGGAAGCGGGGTAAAAAAACTTGCAGCTTCAGAGCAAGCAAATTATGGAAGGACAAACCGCAGTTTGCATTACATGAAGTCCTTTAAAAAAGGCCATGTAATTAAGGAAGAAGACATAGCCGTTCTTAGAACTGAAAAAGAATTAAGTCCGGGGCTTAGTCCTGCTTTTCTTGAAGAAGTTACCGGTGCCGTATTACAAAAAGATGTAAGTAACGGGCAGGGGCTTTCTTTATCAGATTTTATTGAAAAATAAATTAATAATATATAAACTAGAGCAAAAATAAGGAAAAACAGATATATGAAGACAAATGCATTAAAGGGAATGAAAGATATTTTACCTGCAGAACAAAGAATGAGAGATTATGTTCAGCAGAAAATACTTATGACATATAGACAGAATGGATTTGAAAGAATCTCCACACCAATTGTAGAGGATTCTGAAAATCTTGATAAATCGGACGGCGGAGACAACCTCAATCTTATTTTTAAAATCCTTAAAAGAGGCGAAAAACTTACCGCAGCCCTTGCAGGCCAGGAAGTCAGCGAAAAAACTCTTACAGATATGGGCCTTCGTTATGATTTGACCCTTCCATTAACCCGCTTTTATTCAGAAAACAGAAACAACCTGCAGTTTCCTTTTAAAGTAATTCAGACAGACAGAGTTTACAGGGCCGAAAGACCACAAAAAGGAAGATTAAGAGAATTTGTTCAGTGTGATATTGATATTTTAGGGGATGCTTCCAGCAATGCCGAGGTAGAACTTATTGAAGTTACCGCCCAGGCCATGATTAATATCGGTTTTAAAGATTTTACAATCAATGTAAACGACAGAAGAATCCTTAGAAATATGCTGGAGACAATGGGCTTTGCAAAAGAAAGTCTGGATTCAGTTTGCATCAGTTTTGACAAAATGGACAAAATTGGCTCAGAAGGTGTTAAAAAAGAACTCGAAGAAAAGGGCTTTCCTCAGTCAGCAATTTCTGCTCTGGTAGATTTTATTAATTCTTCTGACGAAATTACCCTTGAAAGTGTTGCAAATAAATGTTCAGATCCTTCAATTGCAGACAGCTTAAAATATATCATTAAAACAGCCGGTCAGATTTCTGAAGGAAGATATAAAATTAAATACTGTCCAAGTCTTGTTCGCGGTCAGGGCTATTATACTGGTGCTGTATTCGAAATTGCCTGCGAAGGCTTTAGCGGAGCTGTTGGTGGTGGCGGCCGCTATGACAATCTTATTGGAAAATTTATCGGCCAGGATATTCCTGCCGTAGGCTTCAGTATTGGTTTTGAAAGAATCTGTAACATACTCTTAGACCAGAACTTTCAGATTCCGGGCGAAAAAGAACGCTGTGCCTTACTTTATGATGACTCAATTGATTTTGTAAAGGTTTTAAAAGATGCAAAAGACCTGCAGAAAGATTATATAGTTTCTGTAATTAAAAAGGCAAAGAAGGCAGGTCCTCAGTTTGATATGCTTGAAAAACAGGGCTATACAAAATTCGCCGGTTATAAAGACGGTGAATTATTTGTAAAATAATTGACACATATTTAAATAAACTATATATTATTATAGTCAGTTTAATTTAGAATTAAAAAGACTCGAGTTCCCGCTCGGGTCTTTTTATTTTACATGGGAATTATGGAATATACATCATATAAAGACATTAAATATTACGATGAGTGTGCGCCACTCGTAGAAGGTCTGGGTTACAGGCTTGTAGACTTAAAGATTGTTCCTTCAAAAACAATCACAAAAATTTCTGCAATTGTAACACCACTTGATCCTGCTGCAAACATGGGAGTTAATGACTGTGCAAAAGTTCACAGAGTTTTACTTCCCCGTCTTGAAGCACTTCTGGGAACAGAAGAAACTTCAATGGAATTAACCAGCCCTGGAATTGAGCATAATATTAAAAATGCTGCAGAGTTCACTGTTTTTACAGGAAGAAATGTAAGGGTTTGGGACAAAATTAAAACAGACTGGGTAGGCGGTAAAATCACAGCTGCCGATACAAAATCTGTAACACTGGAACAAGAGAATGGAGAATCAGTAAACATTCTTTATGAAAATATAGCAAAAGCAAAATTTATTTATAACCCTAATGAAGGAAAGGAGTCATAATATGTCAGAAATGGCAGATGCAATCCGTCAGTTGATTCAGGATAAAGGATATTCTGAAGATTCTGTACGACAGACAATTGAAAAAGCTTTAAAAGCAGCTTACAAACGTACTTATGGAACAGATGAAAACGCTATCGTTAAATTCAATGACGATATGTCAGATGTAAGCATTTATTCTCGTAAAACAGTTATTGACGGAGTCTGGGACCCTGTAAAAGAAATCGAACTTGAAGAAGCAAAACAGCTGGCAGGTGATGATGTTGAAGAAGGTGATGAGATTGATATTCTTGAAGATCCTAAATCTTTCAAACGTACTGCTGTTGCCACTGGAAAACAGACAGCTCACCAGGGCTTAAACGAAACTTATAAAGATTCTCTTTACAATGATTATAAAGACAAGATTGGTGAATTAATCATCGGATATTATCAGAGAGAACGCAACGGAAACATTTATGTTGATTTAGGAAATGCCGGAAGACTTGAAGGTGTTTTACCTGTTAAATATCAGTCTAAACTTGAATTCTACGAAAAGAACGACAGAATTAAGGCTCTTATCGTAGATATCAAAAAGACAAACTCAGGAATCCAGCTGGTTCTTTCAAGAAGCGATGCAAAACTTGTTTGCCAGATTCTTGAAAAAGAAGTTCCAGAACTTTCTGACGGAACTGTAGAAATCGTAAGAAGTGTCCGCGATGCAGGTTACAGAACAAAAATTGCCGTTACAACAAAACGCGAAGAAGTTGATCCTGTAGGTGCCTGTGTAGGATTAAAAGGTGTTCGTATTCAGAACGTAATTCGTGAACTTTCTAACGAAAAAATTGATGTTCTTCGTTATGATGATGATCCTGTTGAATTCATTAAGAATGCACTTTCTCCTGCCCAGGTAGAAAAAGTTGTAATTCTTGATGCAGATAAGAGACAGGCTCTTGCAATCGTAGAAGAAAGTCAGTTCTCTTTAGCAATCGGTAGAACAGGTCAGAACGTAAGACTTGCAAATCGTCTTTGTGACTGGAATATTGATGTTAAGACTGTTGAACAGGCTCAGGATATGGACCTTTCAAATGTTACAACTGTTGTTAATGCACGTAACCTCTTCAATGCAGAACAGTCATACGACGAAATCACAACTGTTGCTGAGCTTCCTGGTGTAAATGAAGCTGTTGCAGCATTACTTAAAGAAAATGGAATTGAACAGATTCAGGACTTTGTAGATGCTTATGAATCTGATTCAATCAATATTGAAAATATTTCAAAAGAAGATCTTGATCAGATTAATAAATTGATTAATGAAAATGTAGAGTTTGTTGAAGAAGATGCCCAGGAAGAACCTGAAAAACAAACTGAAGTTCAGCAGGAAGCAGCAGAACAGGAAGAAGAATATTTCTGTCCTGAATGTGGAGCAAAAATCACTCTTGATATGACATGTTGTCCACAGTGCGGTGTTGAATTCGAATTTACAGAGGATGAGGAATAGGAATTAAATGGCAGAAGAATTAGAAAAAAAGCCCGAATTTGTTGTTCACAAGAAACAGTCTGATAATTCACCTTCTACAACAGAAAAGAAACGTGTTGTTGTAGTAAAAAAGAAGGTTGTAGTAAATCAGCAGGGAAATGGAACTGCAAACACAGCTAATGTAAAAAATTCTACAGATTCTCAGAAACATGTTGTTGTTAAAAAAGCAGAACCTTCTGCAGAAGTAAAAGAAGAAGCTGCTGCTGAAAAATCACAGCCAAAAGAGAATGCTAATACACAGTCTAAACCTGCTGCTCCGGTAAGAACTGAGCAGAACAGACCTAAGACTTTTGAAGTTAATCCTTCAAGACCAAATGTAAAGGCTGGAAATCTTTCTGATAAGGCAAGAGTAAATCCTAACCGCCAGAATGGTTATTATAGAAATAACCAGAACGGAGGTCAGAGAAATTACAACCGCGAAGGTTCAGGCTTTAATGGTGCTCAGGCAAGACAGAGTTATCAGCAGAACAGAGACCGTGATAATCAGAATAATGGTTACAGACAGAATGGTAATCAGAACCGTCCAAACTTTAATAAAAACGGACAGGGCGGATTCAATAGAAACGGAAATCCTGGACAGAACGGAAACCGTTTTGGTTCACAGGGTGGTTTCAGACCAAGAGGAGGAATGTCTTCTGCACCAGCTCCTTTACCAGTAGACCAGTCACGCCAGCAGTCTTCTAAGAAAGCTGCTTTCAAGGGTAAGAAACAGGTTTACAACCGTAAGGACGAAGAACAGTACGCAGACAATCTTTTTGAAACTAAAAAGAAGACAGAAACACCTGCAACAGTTGTTCCAAAATCAATTGATATTATGGAATCAATTTCTGTTTCAGACTTAGCAAAGAAAATGAACTTAAAGGCAAGTGAAGTAATTGCTAAGTTAATGGGAATGGGAATGATGATTACCATTACACAGCCAATCGATTCAGATACAGCAACTTTACTTGCAGCAGAATATGGTTGTGAAGTACATCTTGTTTCTCTTTATGATGAAACTGTTATTGAAAGTGATAAAGATGACGGAGTTGAATTAAAACCTCGTCCACCAATTGTTACAGTAATGGGACACGTAGACCATGGTAAAACCAAGACTCTTGATGCAATCAGATCTTCTCACGTTGCGGAAGGAGAAGCCGGTGGAATTACCCAGGCTATTGGTGCTTACTCAGTTACAACTCCAAAAGGAAAAATCACCTTCCTTGATACACCTGGTCACGAAGCCTTTACAATGATGCGTGCCCGCGGTGCTCAGGTAACAGACGTTGTTGTTCTCGTAGTTGCCGCTGATGATGGTGTAATGCCTCAGACTCTTGAAGCTATTGCCCATGCAAAAGATGCAAAGGTTCCAATTATTGTTGCTGTAAACAAGATTGATAAACCTGAAGCAAATCCAGACAGAGTAAAAACTCAGTTGTCTGAACAGGGCCTTACTCCTGAAGAATGGGGTGGAGATACCCAGTATGTAAATATTTCTGCAAAGCAGAAACTTGGTATTGATGAACTTCTTGATGCAATTTTGTTACAGGCAGAAATGCTTGAATTAAAGGCAAACGATCAGTGTCGTGCAGAAGGAAAGATTCTTGAAAGCCGTGTTGATCAGGGTAGAGGTGTTGTTTCTACTGTTATTATTCAGCGTGGTACATTGCATCAGGGAGATCCTTTTGTTGCAGGTATTTATTCAGGCCGTGTTCGTGCCATGTTTGATGACAGAGGCCGCAGAATTACAGAAGCAGGTCCTTCAACTCCAGTTGAAGTTCTTGGTATGGAAGAAATGCCAAATGCAGGTGATCCATTCCAGGTAACAGAAAGCGAAAAAGATGCACGTGCAATTTCTGCAAAACGTCAGGAACTCAAACGCTTTGAAGCTGCAAAGGCTGTTAAGAAAACAACTCTTGATACTCTCTTCAGCGATATTAAAGACAGTGAAGTTAAAGAACTTAAGGTTATCATTAAAGCAGACCTTCAGGGATCTGCCGAAGCCCTTAAATCTTCTCTTGAAAAACTGTCTACAAGAGAAATCCGCCTGAACGTAATTCATTCAAGTGCCGGTGCAATCAATGAATCTGATGTTACACTTGCCGCTGCAGACTCAAATGCAATCATTGTTGGCTTTAATGTTCGTCCAACTCCAAAAGCAAAGATTCTTGCAGAACAGGAACAGGTAGAAATCCGTAAATATAATATCATCTACAAGTGTGTTGAAGAAATTCAACAGGCTATGGAAGGTATGTTACAGCCTGATACAAAAGAAGAAGTTATCGGTATGGTTGAAGTTAGAAATACCTTCAAGGTACCAAAAGTTGGTATTATTGCTGGATGTTCTGTATCAGAAGGTATCGTAAGAAGATCTTCAAATGTAAACCTTGTACGCGATGGTATTGTTATCTTTACAGGAAAGATTTCTTCTTTGAAGCGCTTTAAGGATGATGCAAAAGAAGTTTCTGTAGGTTATGAATGTGGTATAGGCTTAGAAAACTGGCAGGATATTCAGGTTGGCGATAAACTTGAAATATTCGAAATTGTTGAAGTTGCAAAAAAACTTGGTAAGACAATTGCCGAAGAAGAAGCCGAAGCTGCAAAAAGAAATGTAACCGCAGCAGGTTCTGAAGGAGCTCAATAATGGGACAATACAGATTACAGAGATTGAATGATCAGCTCCGTGATGAAATTTCCCAGTTAATTTTACGCGGGGAAGTAAAAGATCCTCGTGTAAATACTTTTTTAAGTATTAACAGAGTTGAAGTAACATCTGATTTAAGCTATGCAAAAGTATATGTTTCAACTTTCTTACCTGATGGTCAGTTAAAGATTGGAGTTGACGGTCTTAATGCAGCAGCCGGCTTTATTCAGCGGGAAATTGCTAAAAAATTAAGAATCCGTCAGTTTCCAAAACTTCTTTTCCATGTTGATTCAGGTATGAAAGAAGGTTTTATGATGGTTCAGAAATTAAATGAACTTGAAAAAGAATCTAAGAAGCTTGAAGAAAGCAAACTTGAACAGAGTAAAACAGAATAATCCATGGACGGCATTGTATTATTAGCAAAAGAACCTGGATTAACCTCCTTTTCTTCACTTAATGTTGTAAAAAAAGCCCTGCAAACATCTAAAGTCGGTCATACCGGAACTTTAGATTCCTTTGCCCAGGGCCTTTTAGTTGTCTGTACAGGACGTCTTACACGTTTAAGTGGTAAAATCACAGAGTTTAATAAAACTTACAAGGCTGTTCTTGAGTTTGGAAGGGAAACAGATACCCTTGAATGTACGGGTAAGGTAATAAAAGAAGCCCCCCTTCCAAAAAAAGATCAAGTATTAAAAATCATTCCACAATTTATTGGTAAACAGCTGCAGCTTCCGCCTCTTTTTAGTGCCCTGCATGTAAGCGGCCAGAGGGCAAGTGATCTTGCAAGACAGGGAAAAGAAGTAAAGCTTGAAGCAAGACCTGTTGAAGTATTTGATGCAAAAATCCTTGAAATGGATACTGATTCTAATGACTGTGTAAAAGCCTGCCTTATAGAATTTTCTGTTTCAAAGGGAACCTATATAAGGTCTCTTGCAAGGGATATTGGACAGAAATTAAATTCTGCTGCCCATTTAAAGGCTTTGTTTCGAAGCAAGGTTGGAAACTTTAATATAGAAGATGCCTGTGGATTTGAAAATCTTTGTGATTTTAATATAAAAAATGCCTGTAATCCCGTAGATAAAAAAAATAAACTTTCTGATGAAGAATTAAAAAACAAAATAAGACAGAATATAAAACCCCTTACAAAAAGTCTTGCAGAGGAGTGCGGTTTTATAAACATTGATTTAACAGACGACGAAGCCCTTGCTGCATTTAAAAATGGGCAGGCAATAAAAAATAAAATGTTTATTCAGGACCTTTTTAAGCTGCCCTGCCAGTCACAGATTTCTGTTTTTTATAAAGATGATTTTTACGGCCTTTTAAATAAAGACGAAAATGGAAAAATCCGCTACGGTTTTGTAATTAATTAATTATTTTGGGATTTTAAATCCTTACTAAATAACAATCATATGCTATAATTAATTTATGAAGTTTATCAATAAAAAGATTATATTATTAATGTCAGTTTTTCTTTTGTCCCTTTCCCTTTATGCAAAAGCAAAAAATATTATGTATGTTGCAGTAAACTCTGCATCTTTAAAAGTAAAAGCCTCTAAATTTGCAAAAGAAAGTGCTATTCTTGAATATGGAACAGCCGCAATTGTAATTGATGAAAAAGGGGACTGGTACTTTATTTGTGATTCAAATGATGAAACAAAAAAAGGCTGGATTCCTTCATCGGCCCTTTCTAAAAAGAAAGTATTAGCTTCAAGTTCAACAACAGCAGATGCCAATGAAATTGCTCTTGCCGGAAAAGGCTTTTCTTCTTCAATTGAATCAACCTATGCAAAAGAATTTAATGTAGATTACAGTGATGTTGACTATGTTGAAAGTCAGAGCGTTTCAGATAAGGAATTGCAGAGCTTTATTGTGGAAGGCCAGCTCAATTCAGGAGAAGACAATGAATAAAAGTATTATGAAGAAGTTTTTAATTTCCTTTTTTTCTGTAATTTTACTGACTTTTACTTCCTGCGAAACTCTTTCTTTAATCGGCGATTTATTAGGGCAGGAATCAGATCCTACCGTTGCAGCAGTAGGTAACAGCCTGAAATCTATAAGTAAGGCTTCTGAATCCATAACACCAGAAAATGAATATTATATTGGACGTTCTGTTGCTGCTTCAATTACAGCAGCCTATCCGCTTTATAAAAATGCAAAATTGACCCAGAAATATCTGAATGACATTTGCAGTGCCCTGGTCCTTAATTCTGATGTTCCTTATATATACAAGGGCTACTATGTAGCAATTATGGACAGCGATGAAATAAATGCCATGTCTACACCTGGTGGTCACATTTTTATAAGCCGTGGTCTGATTCAGTCAACAGAATCAGAAGATGCTCTTGCAGCCGTAATTGCCCATGAAATTGCCCATATACAGCTTAAGCACAGTGTTTCTGCAATTAAGAACAGCAGGGTTACAAGTGCCATAACAAGTACAACAAAAGCTTCTGTTTTAATTGCTGCAGACAAACATTTTTCTGAAAATTCCAGTTTAGATAATGATCTTTATGAAGACTTAAAGAAGTCTGCAAATGAATTGCTTTCTTCCCAGGAAGAAATTGTAAATGCACTGGTATCTTCGGGTTTTTCTAAAGAACAGGAATATCAGGCAGATGCTTATGCTATAAGATTAATGTCCAGAGCAGGTTATGATCCTTCCCAGATGCTGGAAATGCTTCACAAAATTGAAGACAATCATACTAAGGGAGGATGGAATCAGACACATCCTAAAGCAGAAAAAAGAATTAAGGAAGCTCAAAAAGTTCTCAAAACAATAAACAGAAAAGCTTCTGATAAAAATGTAAGGCAGTCTCGTTTTGAGAAAATGACTTCAGATATAATGTAGAGCCTATGAAAAACAAAAATATCAAAATCTGGAAAAGAGCTGTAATTTCTGCTTTAATTTGTGCCCTGCTGACTCTTTTTATCTACCTTACAGGTCTTTTTACAGCTTTTGAAAATAAAACTTATGACCAGAGAATGCTCTTTTCTTCAAGATTCATTTCTCCCAATGACAATATTGTTTTAATAACGGTAGACCAGCAGTCCATAGACTGGGCTGGTGAAACATACGGTTATTCCTGGCCCTGGCCAAGAGAAGCCTATGCTCATGTAATAGATTTTTTAAGTCAGGGAAATCCCTCTTCCATAATGTTTGATATACTTTTTACAGAGCCTTCTGTTTATGGTGAAGAAGATGATCAGGCATTATGCAGGGCAGAAAAAGAGAGTGGAAAAGTTGTTCAAACTCTTTTTGTTTCTGAAGACGGAGACAGTAAAAAAGGACTTTTTCCTCTGTCATCTATAATGAACAATGCTGCAATTCTTGGAAATATTACCTCCTGCATGGATAAGGATGATATTATAAGAAGGGGAAGGTTATCCTACGAGTTTGAAGGAAAAACTTATCCTACACTTGGAACAGCTCCTTTATTTTTACAGGGAAAAGAGAATTTTCTTGATCTTCCATTATTAAAGGATGATACAGTTTTATTACGATATCAGAAAAATCTTAATTCCTATATTCCATATTCAATTAAGGATATTTTAAGCAGTTATGACAGCTGGAAAAAAGGGGAGGAAGGAATCTTTCTTCCGGAAGATTTTGAAGATGCCTATGTTTTTATAGCATATTATGCACCTGGCCTTTTTGATATCTGTTCTGTTCCGGTTTCGCAGGTTTACCCCGGAGTTGGTGTTCATATAACAACACTGGATAATTATCTTTCAGATTCCTTTATTAAAAAAACTCCAGCTCTTCTTGAAGTTTTATTTTTTATACTTCTTTCATTTATTGCCTCACTTGGCGTTTCTTTTGCATCCTTAAGACCATCACAAAGACAAAGCATTATTGTGATGATTCTTACCTTCTTTACAGGGATAATATTATCTCTTGCTCTTCCTTATTTATTGTTTATTTATGGAATCTGGTTACAGCTTGCTATAAGTTTATTTGCCTTCCTGCTTTCTTTTATAGTTTCTACATCTTTAAGCTTTGCAATGGAAGGAAAACAAAAAAGATTTATAAAATCTGCCTTCAGTCAGTGTCTTTCAAAAGAAGTTGTAAATCAAATAATGAATGATCCTTCTTCTTTTACCCTTGGCGGAAAAACATACAATATGACAGCCATCTTTACTGATATAGAAAAATTTTCTTCTTTCAGTGAATTATTAACTGCAAGACAATTAGGTGCTCTTCTTAATTATTATCTTACCTTCATGTCTGACATAATTATTTCTCATAAAGGAACTGTTGATAAATATGAAGGCGATGCAATTGTTGCCTTTTGCGGAGCTCCTGTAGAAATGCCTGATCATGCAAAAAGAGCCTGTGCTGCCGCTATAGAAATGAAAAAAGCCGAAATAATAATGAATCAGGAAATTCTGGAGATTGTAAAAAATAATAAAAATGAAAAAACAGATGAGGATTTATATGAAGCTTTTAAGATTATGGCAGCAAATAAGAAAAAACTCTTTACACGCATTGGTATAAACAGTGGAGAAATGATTGCCGGTTATTTTGGTTCCAAAATGAAAAAGAATTATACAATGATGGGAAATAATGTAAATCTTGCTTCTCGTCTTGAAGGGGTGAACAAACAGTATTCAACCGGCGGAATTTTAATAAGTGAGCAGACAAGAAAGCTGCTGGATGAGGATTTTCTGCTTAGAAAACTGGACCGGGTTCAGGTTGTAAATGTAAATACTCCTGTAAGATTATATGAGCTTATCGATATTGCACAAAATAAAGATGAAAAATTAGTTTTTTATTTAGAAAAATGGGACCAGGCCTTGGATTTATTCGAAAAGAAAGATTTTACTTCTGCCCTGAATATTTTTACAGAGCTTAATAAAGAAAGAGAAGATGACAGGGTATGCAGGTATTATATAAGATTGATAGAAAAATATTTTATTAAGGGAAAGTATCCTCTTGATTCTGATAACGAAGGTGTTATTTATAATCCGGAAAACGGGGTATTTACTTTAATGCAAAAATAAGGAAAAAGATAAGCTTCATATATTGACACAAATTGGTATTTTTGGTATAAATTAATCATTGATTGGGCAGTTAGCTCAGCTGGTACGAGCGTCTGGTTTACACCCAGAATGTCGGGAGTTCGATCCTCTCACTGCCCACTTAAAAGACTTGATGATAAATCAAGTCTTTTTTTTGTTTAAAGCAAAATGTATGTTGTGGATCGAACCGGCTCGATAAATCTCGCCTCAGCCGATTATGAGGAAAATCCTAAAATGGCCCGCCTGGGCAGCCCATTTTTTAACGGATTTCCGATTATCGGCAAGTTCGATCCTCTCACTGCCCACTTTAAGACACCTTAAATACGAGGTGTCTTTTTTTTGCTTTAAAACTTTTTCAATTCTCGAACTCCCGACATTCTCTTTAAGTTCAGTCGCTTCGCTCCTTTATTCTGGAAAATTAAATAAAGGTCGGCGATACTCGCATAGACTCGTACCGAGCCATTTTTGTTGGAAAATCCTAAAATGGCCCGCCAAGGTTTTTAAATAAACTACAGTTCAAATGAATCGATGATATCACCGAGTTCATTTGTATCTTCAAAGTTCTTATCAGTATTCTGAACGACTTCTTCCATTGCATGAGAGATGGAATTAATATTCTCTGTAATTCCTCTCATCTTATCTTTAATCTTTGTGGTTGACTCGTTCAGAATCTGCATTTCTCTTACAATCTGTTCACCACCCGCAAGCATTTCACTTGAACCATCTTTAACAGTTCTAGTAGTTTCGTTAATCTGATTCATTGCATCAAGTACCTGCTGATTTCCTTCTGACTGCTCTTTCATTGCGTTCATAATAACATTTTCCTGGTCACGCACCGTCTGAGCCATATTGTAAATTACATCAAATTTTTTCTGTACATCTTTTGTATTTTCAGATACCTGCTGAATAGAAGAAGACAATGCTTTAAGGTTGGTAGCAATTACTTTTCCCTGATTGCTAGACTGTTCGGCAAGTTTTCTGATTTCATCTGCTACGACAGCAAAACCTTTTCCGGCTTCTCCCGCATGAGCAGACTCGATTGCGGCATTCATGGCTAAAAGGTTAGTCTGGCTTGCAATTGTCTGAATAATAGAACTGGCTTCCATTAAAGCAACTGACTGATTTAAAATTTCGTCTGCCATTGTAACTGCACTCTGAACACTGTTTCTACCTTCATCAGATGCAGAACTAAGAGAATTTACTGCCATTGTATTTTTTTCAAGAATTGTTGTCATACTGCTGATATTTGCAACCATCTCGTCTACCGCTGCAGAAGAAGAATTAACGCTTTCTGACTGATTTTCAACGCTCTTATTTAGCTGTCTGATAGTTTCCATAATATGATTTGCAGAAGCATGAGCCTCCTCTACACCTGCAGCTTGAGTTGTAATTTCCTGATCTATTACATCTATTCCACTTGTAATGTCGTTTACACTTTTAGCAGCTGATTCAAGATTCTTTGTAAGAACATTTGCCGTTTCTTTTGTTGTTCCGATAACATCCTTAAAACTTACCAGAACCTCATTAGTTGTACTTGAAAAAGAGTTTAATTCGTTTACAAGTTCTCCTAATTCACATCTCATTGTAACAGGAATATGAGCAACCTGATAATCTCTGTCAGAAAGAGCTTTAGTAAGCTTTCTTACATGATCAATATTATCTTTTATATTTTTAACAGTTAAATAAAAGTCTATAGTATCCATTACAACTGCCATTAAAGCAAAAGGCAAAATTCTTAGCATAAGTTCAAGATTAGAATGATCTCTATTTGCAGGAATAAACAACATGCTTTCTACAATACATGCAAGTCCAATCAATCCGAAAATTGCTGTAACAATAATTCTTTGATTTAACCCCATTGTCTGATGTTCTTTTCCATATGGTAGATTATCAAGGCTTCCTTCTATGCTTATTAGGAAATTTATATAAGTAAATAATGAAAAGCAGAAACATATACCCATCATCAAAGTTACTTCGTATAACAGAGGATTTTGTCCCTGAAAAGCTACATATTCCAGACCGCGCTGAAAATATCTTATACCATACATAAATGGAGCAATGATAGAAAATAAAACAGGGAAAACGATTGAAATTTTTTCAAAAACATTTACCATTTTGTTTGCAGCTTTTATTGATTCAGGAGAATTATCAAAAGAATACATTCTCTTTGTAAAAACTTTATATGTAATAATTGGAGTTGCTGCCTGAAACAGAAGTAAAATATAAATTACAGGATCTGCTAATGTTATATTAAACTCATTCTGAGTTATTGCCCCCATACCTCTTGCAATAAAACCATATAACAAAGAAGGAATTAAGTAAGTAA
This sequence comes from Treponema sp., assembly GCA_016286535.1. GTDB lineage: Bacteria > Spirochaetota > Spirochaetia > Treponematales > Treponemataceae > Treponema_D. The sequence continues at coordinate 26,858 of JAEESZ010000002.1, forward strand.
GTATTAACATTACAAATGTTCTTTTTGGAAATTTAATTTTTGCATTATTCATAATTATAAGCACCTCTCTATATTATTGTACATTATATTTTTCAAATTACAAAATACAAAATATAAATCATAATTTCTTCAGTTCAGTCACTTCGTTTTTTTTATTATTTATCATACTTTATTTTATCCTTTTTCTATGTTATATTTTTAATAATGAAGTTAAAAAGTTTTGCATTTACAACACTTCTTATTACTCTGCTTATTTCCTGTTCCAATAATCAGACCGTACAGGAAAATGCAAGTCTTCCTCAAACAATAAAATCTACAATACAGAACAAGGCCCAGGAACAAAACTGGATTGATGAGCTTGAAAAAGACCGCCTTACAAAAAAAATTGCAGCAGATAATGAGTTTATGGCCAGAAATGTAAATTCCGGAACAGAGGTTTACAACTTTTTAATAAATTATAAAAGCCCCCTTTACCCGGGTATTGAAAATCTTGGAAGCCTTGATACCTCTTCTTTAGATTCTGATACCCTTACAAGACTTAATAATTTTTGCAAAAATTTTTCTACAGATTATTCAAAAAATATAAGTAAATACTTTAATTATACATATATCTATAACTGTGTATTTTTTATGAACGATCTGGAAAAGGGCTGGGCAGAAAATTATAAAGAGGATTTTCCTCAGGCTGAAGAAGGCCAGGGTGTAAAACTATTTGATTCCTGGTATATAGGAAGTCCTTATTTTTTCCAGGAAGATGCCTTTGCACAAATCCCGGTATTATTTACAAGTGATTCAAAAAAGCTTTATGTAAAACTTCTTATAAATTTAAAAGAAAGTAATCCTATTTACGAAGCCTATATTTATATGTGGGAGGGAGGAGCGAATGAATAGGGAATTATCAGGTATTGAAAGAGAACTCGTACTCCAGTATTTAATCGACGGTAATATTCCGGTTACCCTGACTGTAGTCGACAATAACAAAAATACATATGCAGAAGAAAGAATTCATTCACTTTCATCTCAGGTTTTTCCTGTTGCCTTAAAACCAGAAATGGTAAATGTTAAAAAGAACGGCGATATTGTTCTGGAAAATCCCCCTTCCTCGGTAAAAGATTTTGCCGGAAAAAATGTTAAAGTAGAATTTTATTATAACAGGGTTGGGCTTTCTTTTACCTCTAAAGTTAAAGAAAAAAAAGGTACACTGCTTTTAAAAATTCCTGAAAAAATCGAAAGAATCCAGGATATTGTTGAAGATCAGAATTATGATTTTTCCGGAATTATTTATTTTGAATGTAAAACTGTTAAAGATATATCCTTAAAATGTATTCCCGATGAAAATATCCCTCTTTTTGAACGTCCTGTCTGGAGAATTATCCCGCTTGAAAATCAAAAGAGGGCTAAGGATTTACTTGAACAGTATGTTAATGAAGCAAAAATTGAAAAAAATATTGGAAACGGACTGCAGCTTATTCCTGTCTGTAAATTTCTTACGGAAGCATATATAAACAAAACAGAAGCAATGCAAAACCGTCAGCGCCCCCTTTATGTTCTTTTTGTAGACCATGAAAGAATTGTCCTTGGTTATGATTATACAACCTGGAATTTCGTTTTGAATGATGAATACGGTATAAAGCTTGAATTCCTTCTTAAAAAAGGCCCAATTGCTTCAAGAAATATTTTTGTAACTGCCAGAGTAAATAAAATCTATAAATCTGCTGATGAGAAAAAATTATGTGTTGATTTTGTATATACTTCACTTCAGGAAGAAGATTTAAGATTCCTCTACGAAAAGGCTACAAAGAATCTCTTTGTATAATTTAATCTTCTTTTTGTTTTGTATTTCCCAGTATAACGGCAAAAGGCTTTAAATAATCTATGTTTTCACAGATAATCTTAATGATTACCATTATAGGAACTGCCATAACCATGCCTGCGAAGCCCCAGATATAACCCCATATAGAAAGACTGAAAAGAATGATAAAAGGAGAAAGTCCCAGATGATTTCCTTCAATCCTTGGTTCTATGATGTTTCCGATTGAAAAATTAATCAAAACTACCAGTAAGAAAATGGCGATGATTTTTCCATAACTGTATGGGTAAAACTGAAGGATTGCAAATAAAGTTGTAAGGCCGCAGGAAATGATTGAGCCGAAAATCGGTATAAAATTCATTACAAAGGCAATAAAGGCCCAGACAATAGGAAAGTCCATTCCAAATATCAAAGAAACAAAATAAACAAGAAGGGCTGTGGCAAAGGAAACTATAAATTTAATGGACATAAAGCGGATTACATCTTCAATTATTCTGTTAATTACCTTTTTAGCCTTAATATTTGCTTCACCGCTCAGCATTAAATTAAGTTTTGAACTTGCAAATTTCATTTCAAGGAGCAGGAATACCATTAAAAGTAAAACCGTTACTATTGTTTTTCCAAAGGAAATTACTCCGTTTGATAAGGAAATGGCAGCACTTTGAACATATTCCCTTACTTTAAAATATTGCCATACATTATTTATAAAAGATTCGCCTTCATTTACCTCCAGGTGAAGGGCAGGGGCAATTGCCTTGTATACTGACATAAATTTACTTTCATATTTAGGGTATTCAACTGCGATTGTAGATAAACTGCTTACAAGAAGGGAGGTGATAATAAAAAGTATAAAAAAGGTTACGATTACAAGAAAAATGCTGGAAACTGTCCAGGGAATCTTACATTTGTTTTTTAGAAATTTTATTACCGGTAAAAGTACAAAAGAAAAAACAATTGCAAAAATTACCGGTAATAATACAGAAGATAACATTTTACAAATAAAACCAAATATTAATATTGCAACAAAAAGTAATACTAAATAAATTTTATGTAAATAATTGTTATCTTCCATTTTGGCTCCTAGTGTTTTTTAGGTTTGATAACGTCAAAACCACAGTATGGAACAAGTACTTCAGGAATTGTTACAGAGCCGTCTGCATTCTGATAGTTTTCAAGAATTGCAAGCATAGCACGTCCTACAGCAATAGCAGTTCCGTTTAATGTATGAACATACTTGTTTTTTCCGTCGTCATCCTTGTATTTGATGTTAAGGCGGCGGGCCTGGTAATCTGTACAGTTTGAAGTAGAAGTTACTTCTCCGTATTCTCCGCCATTACGGCCAGGCATCCATGCTTCAAGGTCCCACTTGCGGTAGGCAGGGGCACCAAGGTCACCTGTACAGGTATCAACTACATGGAAAGGAAGTCCAAGACCTGTAAAGATTTCTTCCTCAATCTGACGAAGTTTTTCATGAATTTCATCTGACTGTTCTGGTGTTGCATAAGCAAACATTTCAACTTTATCAAACTGATGAACGCGGTAAAGTCCTTTTGAGAACTGACCTGCGGCTCCTGCTTCGCGGCGGAAACAGTGTGAAAGTCCGCCATAGAAACGAGGAAGGCTTGCTTTATCAAGGATTTCATCCTGGTGGTAACCGCCGAGTGTGATTTCTGCAGTAGCTACAAGGCAGGTACCTTCTTCTTCAATTGAGTAAACGTTAGATTCATTTCCGCGTGGATTAAATCCAATTCCCTTAAGAACTTCTTCTTTTGCAACATCCGGTGTAATAAACATCTCGAAATTGTGCTTACGGAGAGTATTGAGGGCATACATGATCAGGGCCTGTTCAAGGAATACAGCTTCGTTTTTAAGATAATAAAATTTTGGACCAGAAACTTTTGTTCCACGGTCAAAATCGATGATGTCTAATTCTTCGCCAAGCTGAACGTGATCTTTTGGTTCAAAGTCGAACTGTCTTGGAGTTCCAACCTTTTTAACCTCAAGATTTTCTGTATCAAGTTTTCCAACAGGAGCATCAGGATGTACCATGTTTGGAATCTGTCTTGCTGCTTCTTCGAGGGCAGCTTCTGTTTCTTTTGTTTCAGCTTCTACAGAAGTAATTTCGTCTTTAATTGCCTTACCGGCAGCAATAAGTTCCTGACGCTTGTCATTTTCAAGTTTCTGCTTCATAGCCTGGGCATTTTCATTACGCTTCTGCTGTAAAGCCTGAAGTTTTGTAACTAATGCAGTACGTTTGTCGTAAAGTTCTACAACCTTGTCTGCATCTGCTGTCATATTTCTGTTAATGATGTTTTGTTTTACTGCATCAAGATTATCTTTAATAAATTTATAATCTAACATATTTTTCCCCTTTATATTCTATTCTAATGAATATTTTACTGTAACATGAGATTCAACTTCAACATAGCCTTCCTGGATTGGAGTTGAATTAGATTTCAGCATTAAAGCTGATGATGGAGCTGCATTTGCATTTGAAGCGTAAGTTTCTGTAATTTCCATAACATTTCCAACTTTGGCTCCGCTTGCACCTGCAAGAAGATTTGCTGCATCCTGAGCATTCTGAATAGCCTGAGTTCTTGCCTGACGTAAAGCTGTGCTCTTATCTTCTGCAAGATAAGTAAAAGATGTAAGGCCGTTTGCTCCGGAAACTACAGCTGAATCAATAACCTTTCCGGTTAATTCTGTGTTTCTTATAAGAACTTTAATTGAATTCTGAACTGTATACTGACCAGGATAAGATTTAGATAAATCCTGATAAATGCTGTAATCTGCAGTTGTTATATCCTGTGGATCTACACCGGCATTTTTAATTGCTTCTAAAACTTTATTTGTAATTTCTGCATTTTTGTCTGATGCCTTGTTTACATTCCAGTCCTGGGTTCTTACCATAAATCTTAAGGAAACTAAATCTGCCTTAATACTAACCGAGGCATTTGCAGAAACTGTAATGCTTCTTTCTGGTGCTGCTGGTCTTTCTACAGTACAGGAAAGAAAAGCTGCAGAAATAGATACTAATAATATACATTTAGTAATTTTGTTTAACATATTTTTTCCTCCATTTATCTTCCTTCAAGATAAAACTTAGTTAAATAAATTATTCTTTTATTTGAATCATCCCAGTAAATACTTGCCGGATAATTATTGATTAATGTTTTATAGGAATCAATTGCCTTTTTTATATTCTTTAATTCACTGTCTGCTTCGTAAATCTTGCCCTGCAAAAATAAAGCCTGGTCTCTTTTATTTGAAGCATATTCAAAAAAGTTTGAAAGCTTATTCAGGGCTTCTTTATATGATTTATTATTGTATAATTCCTCTGCTTCAGAAAGAAGTTTTTCTGTATCAAGGTTTTCTTCTGCTGTGCTCAAAGCTTGCTGTGAACTTGTTTTAGCATCGTCATTTTTTGCAGGGGCAGGGGAGCTTTTTGCTGCAGGTATTGATGTATTAGTGTTAGAGGCAACTGGAACCTGAGCCGGAGTAGATACTGGAGTAGATACTGGAGCTGATGTCTGAGCCTGTGTTGAGGTCGCAGCCGGTGTTTTGACCTGAGCCGGAGCCGAAGACTGTGCTGATGCCATCTCAGCTTCTACTGCCTTTTCTTTTTTTATTACAGGCTGTTTATATTCTGGTGCCTTAACTGTAGCTTTTTCAGAATCTTTTTGAGCAGAAATTTCAACTTCTATATAATCATCAATATATTTATCTGTAAGTTTGTCAAACTTATAAAAGTGAAGAATCTTGTTTCCTTCTTCTTTTGCCCTGAAGGTAAATTTTGTGTTCTGGGTTCCAAGTTTTTTTCCAAGGAAGGTAAAATCATTAAGATTATCTGTGCTTCCCATATAAATCCAGCCGGAACCGGGGTACATAATTTCAAGTGTCTGATTAATTTTAATGGAAACCTTTCTTGAAGGAACAATAATTATTGCCTGGGCTTCTTCTGTATCTTCATCAATGATTTCAAGAATATCATCAGAAGACTGATTTTCTGTTAAATCAATAATTTCGTCGTCTTCGAAGTTGTTTTTCTTTTCTGTTTTTTCTTTCTTACTGATTGTTTGTACTGCAGAAGAGGAATTTTCGTTTTCCTTTACACTTGTATTAATTTCAGTGTTTGCACCTATAGATACATCTGTATTTTCTGCTGTATCACTTTCTTCTTTGTTTGTAACTTCCTCAATTATATTTTTATCTTCAAGAACTTCTTCTTCTGGTACAGGTTCAAAAGCTTTTTCTTCTTTTTCTGTTACTTCTTCTTCAATCCATTCTAAATCTGTAATTTCAGGCTCTTCTATATTTTCAAGCTCAGGGAAGGTTTCAGAAATAAGAGGATTTTCTTCTATAAAAGTGTTGTTTGTGTCGGAGTCAGGTTCTGAAGCCTCTGTTAAATCTTCAGAACCTTCATCAGAAGTTTCCGAAGCTTCAGGGATAGTCTCATTTTCTGCCTTTTCTATATTCTGTGAACTTTGCGTATATTCAACTTCCGTACTTGCACAAGAGAAAATTATGAATGTAGAAAAGATTAATACAATTAAATAAAAAAACTTTTTCAAGGAGCTGCTCCTGTTATTTCATTTATTATATTTTCATTTGTCCTGGAAAGGGAATCAATTTCTTTTTGAGAAGGGATTGTAAACCATTCTTCAATCTCTTCTTCTGACCATTCTCTCTCTGTTTTTCTTGCAATATTGTAATCTTTTGAAAGGGAAGGATTTTGAGGAATTACAGGTGTTTGTGTAAGTACAATTTCTTCCTTTATTTCTGCTTCCTTATTTTTATCTTTTTTTACACTGCAGGTTAAAAGAATAATGCAGATAAATATTACAAAAATTAAAGAGACAATTACCAGAGATATTACTTTATTCAGCTCATAATATTCCTTGATTTTTTGAGCTAAAAGAGAGGTCTTTTCTTTTATTGAATCCAGTAATTCTCTTATCTGCATATTTTATTCTTTATGATCTCTTTTTGGAGGACGAGGTGGTAAAACAACCCCTTCTTCATCCGGTACATCTTCATCTTCAAATGTTTCGTTTGGAGTTTCTGGTCTTCCCCTTTGAATTTCTTCATCAAGGCGCAGGGCAATAATTTTACTTACGCCAGATTCCTCCATGGTAATTCCAAGCATTGTGCCGGCACCCATTACGGTTTTTTTGTTATGAGTAATTACAATGTACTGACTGACACTTGCAAAACTTTCAAGCGCAGTTACAAATGAAGAAACGTTCTTGTCGTCAAGGGCGGCATCAATTTCGTCCAGAAGACAGAATGGACTTGGGCGAACCTGATAGGTAGCAAAGAGCAGGGCAACTGCAGTCATTGTTTTTTCACCACCCGAAAGAAGGGCAATGTTTTCCAGTTTTTTTCCAGGTGGCTGGGCATAAATATCAATACCGGAAGTAAGGATATTCTGAGGATCTGCAAGTTTTAATTCTGCACGTCCGCCGTTGAAAAGCCTTCTGAACATATTGTGGAAATTTTTCTTAATCTGATTGTAGGTTTCAAGGAACATTTCTGCAGATTTAGATTTAATTTCTTCACTTACGCGAACCAGGTTCTCAAGAGATTTTTGTGTATCTTCGTAGTTTGTTCTCTGTCTTTCGTAGCGGTCCTTTACTTCGGTAAATTCTTCCGGAGCCATAAGGTTTACAGAGCCTAATGCCTGGAAATCTTTCTTTGCAGTTGAAAGTTTATCCCTTAATTCTGCAGCAGGAGTTGTAATTTTATACATTCTCTCTTCAAATTCCATAAGGTCCCGTGAATACTGGTCCTGGAAATTTTGCTTAACATTTTTAATGTCGTTATCTGCAGAGTTTACGCTTAAGGTCAATCTTTCATATTGTTCCTGATAACGGTTCTGTTCTTCTGTTTTTCGTTTAAGCGTGTCACTTTTACCGCTCACAGATTTATTACATTTTGCAATTTCTTCATCAAGCTTCTTTAATTCGTCTGCAAGTTTTGTTCCGCGGTATTCAATTTCGGCAAGTTCATCCTGGACTTCATTAATCTGTTCGTTAATTTCGTCCTGACGATTATTTTCTGAATAAAGCTCGTCTTCAATATTTTTTAAGGTGTTCTGTTCAGTTGTAAGGTTTCTTTCGAGAACTACAGTCTGATTTTTTGAGGCTGTAATCTGTTCCTGCATCTGAGTTTCATTAATCTTAAGCTTGTTGAGGGTTTCTTTATATTCAGTAATCTTAACTGTAAGGTTTGAGTTTTCTGTTCTGATTTTTGAAATATCCTCATTAAGTTTTGAAACCTTATTGTTGTTTTCGAGAATCTTTGAATCAATTGCTCTTTTTTTAGTCATAATTCCTTCCGGAGACAGGAATTCTGTAATAAAGGCAGGTGACGCATTAAGATATTTTTGTAAAGAGGCTTCAACAGTTTCTATAGATTTTAAACTTTCTTCAAAGGCTTCTTTTGCTTCGGTGATGATTTTTGAGCAGTCTTCACCTTTAAGATTCTGCTTAGAATAATCTTCCAGAATATTTTTTCTTCCTGATACAAAAATCTTAAGTTTTGCAAAATTAGTATCAAGTTCTTCCTTTGCAATTCTCATTGCAGATTCAGAAAAGCCTGCATCCTTTAATTTTTCATCTAACTTTGCAACAATATCTTCTGTAATTTCTGCAAGCTGTTTTTGCAGCTGACCTCTTTCTTCTTCCTCTTTTCCAATCTGAACTCTAAGAGAATCAACTTTTCTTTCGTTGTCAGTAATTAAGTTACTGCTGTTTTCAATATTATTGTTAAAAGAAACAATGTTCTTTTTAATGTCATTTAATTGTTTTTCTTTTTCGTGAAGCTGGGCATTCTGTTCATCAATTTCTTCCTGAATAGATTCAATGCGCTCTTCAATAGCATCTTTTCTGACATTAAGATTTTTGATTTTTTCTTTAATTTCACTTGCGCGTGAATTAAACTGCTTTATAAGTTCAAGCTTTCCGTTTTTTTCTTTTCCAATACCAATGATTTCTGCCTGCTTTTTATAAAGCTCTTCGTTCATTTCGTTAATTTTATCTGTGTTTTCAGAAATGGTATTGTTAATTTCTTCAATATCTTTACGAATCTTGTCACGTTTAAGCTGAATGTTTTTTAATTCTTCTTCGTGGCGGGCCTTATCCTGAACAAAGTTCTTTAAGCGAAGGAGGGTAAGGTCTAATTCATAATTATAAATTTCTTCCTTAAATTTTCTGTATTTGATTGTTTTTTCAGACTGAACCTTTAAAGTATCATACTGCTTTTTAATTTCTGAAAGAGAAATTTCAATCTGAGTCATGTTCTGGCGGGTACGTTCAAGTTCGCGTTCTGCTTCTGCACATTCTGCCTTACTTCGCGAAATTCCGGCAGCTTCTTCAAAAAGATAGCGGCGGTCTTCCGGTTTGCTCGAAAGAATCTGGTCGATTTTTCCCTGTTCCATTACAGAATAGGCAGCTTTTCCAACTCCAGTGTCCATAAAGAGACGGCGAATCTCTGTTGGACCAGCCGGTCTTTTATTAATAAAAAATTCCTGGTCGCCTGAACGGTAAAGACGACGGGTAATTGCAATTTCTTCATCGTCTAAGGGAAGAAGTCCCTTGTCGTTACAAAGAGTCAGTGTTACTTCTGCGGTATTTAAAGCAGGTCTGTTTTCTGTACCGTTAAAAATTACGTCTTCCATTTTTTCGGCACGTAAATTTTTAGAACGGTTTTCTGCCAGTACCCATTTGATTGCATCTACAACGTTACTTTTTCCACAACCATTTGGTCCTAAGAGGGCAGTAATACCATCTGCGAATTGAATATGAGTTTTATCTGCAAAAGATTTGAATCCGTGAATGTCCAGACTTTTTAAGAACACTTTTTACCTCATTTTATATAGTCTTATCATTATATAAAAAAAAACGCCTTTCTACAATGGGATAAAAATTTACTCTTCTTCCTCAATCACCGGCTTCTGAACTTTTCCGTTAATTATCTGTTTAGGATAGACTATTATGCCAAGTTTTTTTTCAAGTGCGGCAAAGTGTCTCATTTCAAATGCATCGCCAATTACTACATTTATTCCTTTTTTACCGGCTCTTGCAGTTCTTCCGCATCTGTGAATAAAAAAGTCATCGTCGGAAGGAAGATCCATCTGTATAATATGGCTTACATCGGGAATATCAAGTCCTCTTGCCGCAAGATCGCTGGTAATTAAGATTTTGATTTTTCCAGATCTGAATCTGTCAAAGGCAGCTTTTCTTGCAACTTTGTCGGCTTTTGCGTGCAGGCAGGCGCATTCAATTTTTTTATAGGTGAGTTTATTATAAATATTTTCTACCTGGTCTGAACGGGAAGTAAAAATCAAGGCTTTTTCAGGTTTTTCTGCATTGATGAACTTTCTTAGTAAGTCAATTTTATCCCTTGTTTCTGCATAAAAGGCCCAGTGACTTATTTTTTCTTTCAGGATGTTTTCTTTTGGAATAATTATATTATCCATTCCTGCAAAAAAGATGCGGGATGCCTTGTTTACTGTTGCACTGCAGGCGATTGTCTGAACTTCTTTTGGAAGACATTCCTGAAGGGCCTGGGTATCTTCAAAACTTTCTTTTTTTACCAGGCGGTCACATTCATCAAAAACTACCGCCTGTAAATCAGAGATTTTTAATTTCTTAAGGTGGATTAATTCAACAAGTCTTGCACAGGTTCCAATTACAATCTGTGGCTTTTCCTTAAGCATTTCAATCTGTCTTTTAATTGGAGCTCCTCCAATAAAGAGGGCGGTTTTTCTGTCGGTTATAAGTTTTGCCTGGCTGTTTATCTGGGAAGCAAGTTCGAAAGTTGGGGCCAGAACAAGAATTTTTACTTTGTCTTTGTTTTCATCTTCTTCAAGGCGGTTTATAAGGGGCAGAAGGTAGGCATAGGTTTTTCCGGTTCCCGTTTCTGATTCAAAAAGAATATTTTTTCCCTGATTGATTACAGGAATAATCTGATTTTGAACCTCTGTTGCCTCTCTTATATTTATTGCAGCTAATCTGTCTTTAATTGTATCTGAAAGTAAATTGAATGAGTTCTTTGTATCCATAACACTATATTTATAGCATACTGTTCATAAAAATGATATAATTTTACTATGAAAATCGGTATTGATACTTTTGGATGTAATCATTCCCAGTCAGGAAATGGTTCCTATTTGTTGAATTTTATTTCTAACTATTCTGAACAGAAAGATATTGAGCTTGAATTATTTGGTTTTGAAATTGACCGTTTTACTTATATAAAAAATGCCCAGGCTTCTTATGCCTCTGTTAATATTAAGGATAATCTTCCTTCAATCAGAAAATGGCACAAAATAAATTTAAACTCCTTTATTACAAAAAATAAATATGATTTAGTTATTTATCCCGGCTTTGAACATGTTTTACCTCTGCATGTAAATAAAAAAATTAAGGCTGTTGCCATAATGAATTCTTATCTTACAAAAATACTGCAGACTCATAAAAAATCCTATAACAGAAGAATAATTAAAGCCTTAAAAAAAGCATCTCTGATTATAGCGGGTACACATTTTATAAAAAATGATTTACTTAAATACGGAATTCAGGAAAAGAAAATAAATATAATTCCAAATGGTATAGATCACAAACTCTTTTCTCCTTTTGTAAATACAAATGAAGAATATATAAATATAAATCCTTTTGCCATTAAAAAGCCTTATTTTGTTTATGGCTCTTCAATAAGAGATAAGAGTAAAAAACATCTTGAATTAATTAAGGCCTTTGAAATTTTTAAGAAAAATACTCTTTCTCCTCACAGACTTGTTCTTGCCGGTGCAAACGAAAATCTTGATTCAACTGATGATTATGTTTCGCAGGTATTAAATGCGGTAAGAAACAGTGATTTTTCTTCTGATATTTTTATTACCGGCTACTTTCCTCACGAAAGTTTTGCAACCCTTTATGCAGGTGCAGAAGCCTGTCTCTTTCCTTCTGTAAGTGAAGGGGTAGGGCTTCCAGTTTTAGAAGCAATGGCCTGTGGAATTCCTGTTTTATGTTCAAAAGAAGGGGCTCTGGAAGAGGTTGCAGGAGATGTTGCCATGTATTTTAATTCTGATGATGTCTCTGAAATTGCCTATTGCATGCAAAAAATTATTGAAGATAATGATTTGCGTTTAAAAATGATAGAGAGCGGACTAAAAAAATCCGCTCCCTACAACTGGAGTAATACAGTTTTGCAGACCTTTGAAATTATCAAAAGTCTGTATTTATATTAGAAGTCTTTTATACGGCTTCTATTCTGTTCTGGTTTTCCTGAAGTTTAATAATTTTTGTTACATCTTTAATCTTCTGTTTTACAACATCTTTTGTAACAGTAACCTTCTTTGAACCCTTGATATCTGGAGCTTCGTACATAATATCCATAAGCATTTTTTCAACTATGGTTCTTAAACCGCGGGCTCCTGTTTTCTGTCTGATTGCTTCATCAGCAATTTCTTCAATTGCAGGTTTTTCAAATTCAAGTTCAACATCATCAATGCTGAAAGATGACTGGAACTGTTTTGTAATTGCATTTTTAGGTTCAGTTAGGATTCTTACTAAATCATCTCTTGTTAATTCTTTAAGGGCGCATGTAATTGGCATACGTCCAATTAATTCAGGAATAAGACCGAATTTTACAAGATCATCAGGACTTGTCTGATTTAAGAGATTCTGTTTTTCTTCAGCAGCCATATTACCAATGTTTGAACCAAAGCCCATTGCATGAGAAGAAATTCTCTGCTCAACAATTTTATCAAGTCCAACAAAGGCTCCACCCAAAATAAAGAGGATGTTTGAAGTATCAATCTGAAGCATTTCCTGATTTGGATGTTTTCTTCCACCCTGTGGAGGAACAGAAGCAACTGTACCTTCGATAATCTTTAACAAAGCCTGCTGAACACCTTCACCACTTACATCACGGGTGATTGAGGTGTTTTCAGATTTTCTTGCAATCTTATCAATTTCATCAATAAAGATAATTCCGCGCTGTGCTGCTTCAATGTTTCCGTCTGCAGCATTGATAAGCTTTAAAAGTACGTTTTCAACGTCTTCACCTACATATCCTGCTTCTGTTAAAGTTGTAGCATCTGCAATTGCAAATGGTACCTTTAATCTCTGAGCAAGAGTTCTTGCAAGTAAAGTTTTTCCGGAACCTGTTGGTCCAATTAAAAGAACGTTAGATTTTTCAATTTTTACTGAGTTTTCATCATACTGCTTTAATGGATCAATAGACATTCTCTTGTAGTGGTTGTATACAGCTACAGAAAGAACTTTTTTTGCATCTTCCTGTCCAACAATATATTCGTCAAGATATGCTTTAAATTCTTTTGGAGTAGGTACATCTTTTAATTCAATTGGAAGAACTTCTGCAGCTTCCTGCTCTAAAAGATGCATACAGTTATTTACACATTTATCGCAGATAAAAACATTTCCGCCTGGACCTGTAATTAATCTGCGGTCTCTTCCTGCAGTGTTACCGCAGAAAAAACAATAATAATCTGTTTGATTAAAGCGTTTCATATCAAATCCTTATTTTGCTTTTTTAGAAGGCATTACGTGATCAACAATGCCATAGTTTAATGCGTCCTGCGCAGTCATAAAGAAGTCTCTTTCAATATCAGCAGCAACTTCTTCAACTTTTTTGTTTGTGTCACTTGCCAAATATTCAATGGATAATTTCTTTAATCTGATAATTTCTTTTGCAAGAATAGAAATATCACTTTCCTGGCCTTCAACTCCGCCTCTTGGCTGGTGAATCATTACTCGTGAAGAAGGGAGGGCATAACGTTTACCCTTTGTTCCGCCAGCAAGTAAAATTGCGGCCATACTTGCAGCCTGTCCCATACAGATAGTCTGAATATCGCATTTTACATATTTCATTGTATCGTAAATTGCAAGACCTGCAGTTACAGAACCACCAGGTGAATTAATGTAGATACTAATATCTTTGTCTGGATTTTCAGATTCCAAAAAGAGAATTTCTGCAACTACAATATCAGCAGAAGCATCGTTTATTTCTCCGTCTATAAAAATAATTCTATCTTTTAAAAGTCTAGAAAAAAGATCGTAACCTTTTTCTCCGTTTCCTGTTCTTTCCCAGACATTAGGGATATTGTAAGACATATTTTCCATAGTTTTAAAATTCCTTATAGATTAAATATAGTAAAAAAAAAGAAAAAAGGATATTCTTTTTTAGAAAAAAAATGGCTGTCTAAGAGGACAGCCACTTATGAAGTTTACGAACTTTTTATTAGCGTTGTGCAAAAAGCTCGGTAAATGTCATTTTATCACCTTTAGAAACTTTAACTTCTTTGTAAAGTTCATCGTAAAGCTTGTTAGATTTTGTTTCATCAATAAGATATTCTTTTGAACGTGGATCTTTGTAGTGTTCTTTTACTTCTTCTACAGTCATTCCGCCTTCTTCAGCAATTTTTGCATATTCAGCTTCAACTTCTTCTGGAGTTACTGAAATGTTTCTTTCGCGAATTAAAGTATCAACGATAATGCGTGATTTTAACATTTTTTCTGTATCGCCTGTCCATTCTTTTAACATTGTTTCTTTTGTCTGGCCAGAAGCTGTAATCATTTTTTCAAGCTGTTCTGTGCTTGTCTGGAACTGATTAGCCATCATTTCCCAGCGGTAATTTAATTCAGCATTGATTAATGATTCTGGTAATTCGAAATCGTTCTTTTCAACTAACTGCTCGAGTAAAGAGTTGTTTTTCATTTCTGAAACTCTTCTATTTTTTGCAGTTTCCATATTGCGGCGAATATCATCTTTCATGTCTGCCATTGTCTTGTATTTTTCGTTACAATCCTGGGCAAAATCGTCGTTTAATTCTGGAAGGTCACGAATCTTAATTGCAGTTACAGTTACGTTTAATTTAACTGTTTTTCCTGCTAAATCAGAATCTTCGTAATCTTTCTTATATTTCTTTGTGATTTCTTTAGTTTCATCTTTCTTCATGCCAAGAATGTCATCGTCAATCTTGTAGAGGTTTTCGCCTGTTCCTACTGTAAATACGTAGTCCTGGCGTTTTGTTGATTCAATTTCTTTTCCGTCTTCGCCAACTTCGCAGTAGTTGATTGTTACAATGTTATCTTTTTCTACTGTTCCGTCTTTTTTATCTGTTACAGTAGCATTTCTTTCCTGCATTGCTTTTACTTCTGCATCGATATCAGAATCTGCAATAGTTACCTGTGCTTCTTTTACTGTAATTCCAGAGAAGTTTTTTACTTCTACTTTTGGATAAACATCATAAGTAATAGTAAAAACTAAATCTTTGCTTGTATCAAATTCAGGCATTTTTTCAAGTACTGGCTGTGAGTATGGGAGTGGTCTATTATCAGTTTCCTTTTCAAAAATTTCACCAAGAGATTTATCAATAAGTTCGCTGATTGTGTCTGCTTTTAATGAATCGCCGTATTTTCTTTCAAGAACAGAAGCAGGAACGTGACCTTTTCTAAAGCCTGGGATTTGTGCATTTTTTACATATTTTGAAATAGTTGAATTATATGACTGTTCAACATCGGCTTTTGCAACTGTTACAGTTAATTTTACAGCTGATTTTTCTAATTTTGTGAATTCCTTTTTAAGTTCCACGATAAGACCTCTGAATAAGATAAAATTAAAAAAAAAGCGGTTCAGAATTTTTCTGAATCGCTTTTTTATATTTAGAGCGGAAAACGGGAGTCGGACCCGCGACATCCACCTTGGCAAGGTGGCGCTCTACCACTGAGCTATTTCCGCAAATCTGCGTTTTCAGTTTTAATAAACTAGAGCGGAAAACGGGAGTCGGACCCGCGACATCCACCTTGGCAAGGTGGCGCTCTACCACTGAGCTATTTCCGCAAAATATCTTATGGTGGATTGCGAGGGGAGGGACTTGAACCCTCACGCCGAAGCACTAGATCCTAAGTCTAGCGTGTCTGCCAATTCCACCACTCTCGCGTTATTAAAATATGAGCGACCGGGGGATCGAACCCCGGACCCACAGATTAAGAGTCTGTTGCTCTACCAGCTGAGCTAGTCGCCCAATTAAATAACTACGTGCCAATTAATATACATGATTTCGTATTTTGTATCAAGATGTTTATACAGAAATTTTTATATTTTTTTTGGCAACTGCGTCTGACACGATTCGAACGTGCTACCTACGGATTCGAAGTCCGTTGCTCTATCCAGATGAGCTACAAACGCACAAAAAAAAGGTGCAAGAAAATCTTGCACCTTTGGGTGCCTAGTGGGGATCGAACCCACGACAACCAGATCCACAATCTGGCGCTCTACCGCTGAACTATAGGCACCGTAAGTAGAGATAATATATCTGAAAAGGGACTTTTTAGTCAAGAGCCTTTATTTTTTATTAAAAAAATATCCTAAAGTTAATTTTTACAAATCCGATAAGTAAGTGAAAGACCGTAATAAAAAGGATGTAAATACTTATGGAGATATCTAAATCAGATTTTGAAGCAATTTTACAAGATGAAGATAAAGTTCTTTCTGAACTTTATGAAAAGCAGGAAGCTGTAAAGCAGTCTGTTATAGATAGAAACTGGGATCTTCTAGTTCCTTTACTGGCAGATGTAAATAGTCTTACAGAAAAGTTCAGAACTTTAGATTCTAAAAGAGATGATGTACAGAAAGCGTTTTCTGAAGATGAAGTTAAGGTTTTTTACACTAAATTAGCAGCCTTAAGATCACTTTTATTAAAATGCAAGGTACAGAACCGGGTATTAACAGATTACGTAAATATCGCAAGAGATTTTATAAAGGATGTAGTCGATAAGGCTCTTCCTCAGACAAGAAATAAGAGTTATTCCAGAACAGGAAAAATTGTTCAGCCACAGCCGGTTAGTGTTGTAGTAAATCAGTTATTCTAATTAAAGAAGGTAAAATATGGGATCAACATTTTCAGGAATTGAACTTGGTAAAAGAAGTATAATCGCTCATACAGATGCTATCACTACTGCAGGTCATAATATTTCAAATGCAAATACAGAAGGATATTCAAGACAGCGTGTACAATTAAAGGAATTTGATCCTCTATATAAACCCGACTTGGAAAGAGCTGAACGCCCTGGAATGATTGGACAGGGTATAGATGTTCAGGCAATTAATAGAATAAGAGATGAACTTTTAGATAAAAGAATTGTCGGACAGCAGAATCTTGAATCTTACTGGAAGACAAGATCTGATTATTACACAATGCTGGAACAAATCTATAATGAACCTTATGATGTTTCAATCCGTTCGAATATGGATAAATTCTGGGAAGGCTGGCAGGAACTTTCTGTAAATCCTGAAAGCCAGGCTGCAAGACAGTCTGTCGTAACAAGAGGTCAGACTTTAACTGATTCTATCCAGCAGAGATGGGACAGTTTAAGTGGAGTTGCAGATTTATTAAATGGTGATATTGAAGCAACTGTAAAACAGGTAAACTCTCTTGCAAAACAGATTGCAGATGTAAACGGAGAAATTGTCCGTTCAAAAGCTATGGGCGATAATCCAAATGATCTTCTTGACAGAAGAGATTTACTTGTAGATAAGCTTTCAGAATTAATCAATATAAATACAGATTTCCGAGATTCAGATGAATTTATGGTACATGTTGGTGGTCAGGTAATTGTTCAGGGCTCTCTTTCCAGAGAAATTGGCCTTGCACCACGTTATGATCAGACCAGTTACAATAAATTAATCTGGAGTGATACAGGAAATGATGCCTTTTTTAAGGGCGGTAAACTTGGTGCCCTTGTTGAATTAAGGGATGTTGATGTAAGAAATGAAATGCAGAATTTAAATACAATGACAATGAATTTTGCAGATTTAGTAAATGATGTTCATAGAAATGCTGTTGGTGCAAACAGAACTACAGGTCTTAACTTTTTTGTTCAGCATTCTTTTGTAGAAAATGCCAACGGAAACTACGACCGTAACGGAGACGGACAGCTTGATACATCATATATTTTCAGATTTACAGGAAATAATGAATTAGACTTACAGCAGCAGGTTGGTATTGAAGGTACAATTAAATTAAGCGGTAAATCTGGAGATGTAGAAATTACTTATCATCATACAGATACTGTTGAAACAGTAATTCAAAGAATCAATGATTCTACCAGTGAAGTAAAGGCTTATCTTGATAAAAATAATCATCTGGTATTAAAGGGAACTGCTGCCCATGAATATGAAAATCCTGATTTCGTAATTCGTCATGTTGAAGATTCAGGATATTTCCTTTCGGGATATTCTGGAATTTTACGTGGAAACGGCAGCGAAAATGCCTACGATTTCGCCCAGGCAGATGCAGTTAATGCTTTAAGTGCCCAGGCTCAGTTTGCCGTATCTCCGGTTTATAATCCTTCTGCTTACATTGAAGTAAACCCGGTAATTATGAATGATGTAATGAGCGTTGCTGCAGGTTATATTGAATCAAGTGGAAGTGTGAATATTGGAGACGGAAGGGCTGCTGTAGAAATTGCCTCTATCCGCAATACAAATGTAATGGTTGGACAGATGAAAACCTTTGATGATTATTTTGCCGAATCAGTTACAAATGTTGGTTTAAAAGGTGAACAGGCAGAAACAAATCTTCTTAGTCAGAATTCCATTATGGATGATTTGAAAAATCTCAGAGACTCTATAAGTGGTGTAAATATTGATGAAGAACTGGCAGATATTATGAAATTCCAGCACGGATATAATGCTGCTGCAAAATTTATTACAGTTTGGGACAGCCTGCTTGATACTGTAATTAACAGACTTGGTGTATAAAAAAGAAGGAACGGAGGATAAAGCAATATGCAGAGAATCAGTTCACAGATGAATAATAACAATACTCAGAGTAATTTAAGACTTCAGGAGTCAAAATTAAATAAAGCTAATAATCAGATTGGAAGCCAGCAGAAAATCCAGCAGTTACGTGATGATCCTATTGCTGCAGGGCATCTGGTTAGATATCAGTCTTATTTAAAAAGGGTAAATGCTTTTGAAAAAAATGCCCTTACTTTAACTGATGAATTTTCCCTCCGCGAAGGCTACATGACCGATTCTCTGGATATTATGCAGCGCGTTCGCGAATTAGCTGTAACCGGAGCTAACGGCATTTACAATAAAGATGACCTTAAAAATATGGCAGTTGAAGTAGACGAGCTTTTAAAAGCCCTTGTTCAGAATGCCAATGCAATTTCTTCTGACGGAAATTCAATTTTTGCCGGAACAAATACAAAAACAACCGCCTTTGATGTTGAAATGGGAAATGTTGAAGGTTCCGGCATTCCATTAATTCAGACAGTCCGCTACAACGGAAATATTGATGCCAACAAAGTAGAAATTGATGAAAATAAATATTTAATTAACGATAATGCCGGAAATAAAACTTTCTGGGCAGAAAATCAGCAGCTTTTTGGTGCAAGAGATGCCACAAGCTGGCAGGCAAGCAGTGATTCTGTTATTGCCATTGATGGTGTAAAAATTAAACTTACAGAAGGTGACAATATTTACTCAGTCATTTCTAAAATAAATGATTCTGGCGCAGCCGTAAAAGCAAGTATTGACCCTGTAAGAAATGCTTTAAATATTTCAACAACAGATGCCCGTCAGTTATGGATAGAAGACGTAGAGGGCTCTGCATTAAATGAACTTGGTATAATTAAAGATTCAACTCAACAACCTCCTTATAATATTGGCGACGGAGTTAGAGTTTCCGGTGGTTCTATGTTCGATACAGTAATTGCCTTCAGAAATGCTTTACTTGCCGGAGACCAGGAATCAATTGGAGGCAGAGTTCTTGGAAGTCTGGATCAGGGTATTAATAATCTTGTTACCCGTATTGCAAAAAGTGGTGCAGAATATGAAAGAGCATCTCTTAATGCTACCCGTTCTTCAAAACTTGCCCTTGATGTTACAAATCAGATAAGCAGGGAAGGGGATCTGGATTTTACTAAAGCCATTACAGATTTAAAAATGTTAGATTATACAAATCAGGCAACATTGAGTCAGGCTGGAAAAATGTACAGTTCTACTTTATTAAATTACATGCGTTAATTATAGGAGTTTATAACAATGGAAATAATGACTAAAGCTAAAGGAAAAATTGAAATCTCTGAAGAAAATCTGCTTACAATTCCTGAAGGTCTTTTTGGATTTGAAGACTTTACAAAATTTGCACTTGTTAACTCTGATTACGAGCCTTTTATCTGGCTGCAGTCAACAGAAAATCCAAACCTTGCTTTTTTAATTGTTGATCCATTTTTAATCAGCTCTAATTACGAAACAGATATTGATGATGATACTCTTGCAAAAATCGGAATTGAAAAGCCGGAAGATATCATCATCATGACAATTGTAACAGTTCCTTCTGACGGTTCTCCAATTACTGCAAATTTTCAGGGACCAATTGTTATTAATAAAAAGAACCATAAATGTTTACAGGTTGTTCTTGCAGATAACCGCTGGACAACCAAGGTAAATATTATTGAAGCTTTAAAAGCTAAAGGAGAAAAGTAATGTTAATCCTTTCCAGAAAAATTGATCAGAAAATAAAAATCGGAGATGACATTACTATTACCCTGATTGAAGTTCATGGAGATCAGGTTAAAATTGGTGTTGAAGCTCCAAAAAATGTAAAAGTTTTCCGCCAGGAAGTTTTTGAAGCAATTCAAAACGAGAATAAAGCAGCTGTTCTTGAAGAAAGCAAGAATAATCAGACCTTCGAATCGGTTAGTGCTCTTGCAAAACTCTTTAAATAGCAGAAAGTTTTTTATTCTGCTTTCTGATTGTGAAGAATTTCTGCCTCGCTGGCTCTTAAATAAACTGGGCCATCATAATCTTCTAAAGGTTTTTCTCCCTTATTGATTTTTTCTTCTGCCAGAATAAAAAGACTTTCTGTGCTCAAAGGCTGTAGTTCCGGGCAGATAAATTTCTGCTGGGGAATTTTTTCCTTAATTATATTTGAAAACTTAAGGGCGTCAGGACCTGAAATAATAAGGTTTTCGTATTTTGCTACCTGTTTTAAAAGCTCTTCTGTAGTATAATCCCCGTCTGCAAGTAAAACTTCATCAGCCTTGTAGATTCCACAGTAAAATCTTTCTTTGTTAGCATCTATGCAGCTTAAAACTGGTAAATCAAATTTTATATATGCATTACTGTAGCATTTTAGAGCCGAAAGTCCGTAAATAGGAGTTCCAAAAGCAAGGGAAATTGCTTTTAAGGCAGAGTATGAAAGTCTGAGTCCTGTAAATGAGCCTGGACCTGAGGTTAGGGCAAGGTAGTCTAAATCTGCAGCTGTAAGCTCTAGTTTTTCAAGAACATAATCTATGGCTCCAAGCAGAGTCTGAGACTGCTTCATTCCAATATCAAGAACAAGAGAAGCAGATTTATCATCATTTTTTGCAGAAATAATAAGTTTTGTAACGGCACTGTCAACAACTAAAGCTTTCATTTTATTTCCCCATTATGCCAGTTTTCTATTTCAATTTTTCTGGTTGAATCTTCCTGTGGAGTAATTTTTAATACGATCGTGTTTTTTGGAAGCAGATCCATTATTTTTTCACTCCATTCTATAATTGAAACTCCGTCTCCATATAACATATCATCGGTGCCAAGATTTTCAAAATCTTCATTTCCATCAAGACGGTAAACATCCATATGGTAAAGAGGCATTTTTCCGTAATATTCACTGATTAAACAAAAGGTTGGACTTGTAATCGTGTCACTTATGTCTAAGGCCTGGGCAATTCCCTTTGTAATTGTAGTTTTGCCTGCCGCTAAAGTGCCCTGCATGGCAATAATATCGCCTTTCTTTAATAATTTTCCAATTTTGAAGCCAAGTTCAATGGTTTCTTCCGGGGATTTTGTAATAAAAGTTAACAAGGTAATTTTCCTTCGTAATCTTCTGAAAGAATAAAATCAAGAATTGCCTTTTTTATTGGTAAAAGCGGGTAATTTATCTGTTTTAAAAAGGAGAGTTCAATGTTTTTTCTTCCAAAAGGGTCTGTTTCTATTGAGAAATATATAGGTACTTCTGCTGTTTCAATCGGAAGTTCTAAAACTGCATTGCAGTTATATTTTCTAAGATAAAAAATCTGTCCTTCTTCTCGCTGCAAGTTTTTTAGTTCGATTACTCTCATATCTATATAGAATATAATAATTTTTCTTACTTAGCAATACTTTAAAGTTCATATTTATAAACTAAAGCATAGAGTTTGTTTTTTGATTCAAGGGAGATTTTTACAAACTGAATATGAAGGGCAAAACCCTGGTTTGGAAGTTTTCTTGTTCTTTTTATAACTCCAATAACCTTTTCTGTAATACCGATGTTTTCTAAATGTACACAGATGTGCTGGTTTTCTTTTATAGGAAGAGCCGCTTCTATACAGCAGCCGCCGGCAGAAATATTATTGAGCTGTCCTTCGTAGCGTTTTGGTGAATAGATAAAGAGGTCATCATTTTTTTTGTTATTTGGATTAAATTTGACTGCAGAAAAACCGACTTTTTCTGAATAATATTCTCGTCTGTAATGTCTTTGAATTGTAGATTCAAGTTTGTCTGTATGGGCAATTGCCATCAGACACTGTTTTTGTGGAGTCTGTTCGTATCTGATAATGCGGGAAATAAAATTAAAGGAAATTCCTGAATCTGTTTTAATTGAAAATCTCTGTTTTTCAAGAATCTTTGGTCTTCTGTCTGTGTTGTATAAAAACTCTGGTATTTCAACCATAAAAAAGTCATTAGTGTTCCAGGTAATGTAAAGAGGAAACTGTTCATTTTTATAATTGTGATAAAAAACTATGGAACCGATTTTTAAGAATTTTGTAGATAAAATTCCTTTTCCCTGGGCTCCAATTGTTTCAACCTTGTACAAAAGATTAAAAAAGTTATTGAGTTTCTGATCCGAAATATTTGTGCCCTTCATAAGCTCGTATGCCTGTCTGAATAAAAGCTGGCATTCGGCAGAATCCTTAAGGGTGAAGGCTATATTTTTACAGGCAGTAAGAGAACAGATTTCCCATAAAATTGCTTCCTGTTCTTTTGGAATGTGGTAATATTTTGCAATGTTTGCAACGTCTTTTCTTGAAGTAATTCGGTTCTTTTCTTTTTCTATGTATTTTTCTGATTTGTGATAAAGTTCAATTTTTTTGTGGGTAAACCAGATCATGATTATGATTAAGGCAATTGAAAAAATAAGCAGTAAAAAAGGGAAGACAGGAAAAGAACTTCTTGCACTAAGCGGCGAACCTGAGGTCAAAAATAAAATATCCATAAAACTCTCTCCTTACTTTTTTACTATTTATTAATACTTAAAAGGGCTTTCGAAATTGTCTGAAGTCTTGGACAGATTTCGTATTCAGATAAATCTCCCACCATGACTGTATCATTATTTTTTAAGGCTTCTTCAAAATCTTTTAAGATAGGAGAGAAGTCTTCAAGGAAATCTTTGATATTAAGATTTCCAAGTTTTTCCTGAGTGAAAGTTTCAGGAAATAAAGAGGCAAGGGCAGCAATGTGACAGAACTGATCTACACTGTCTGCAAGTTTTTTAATCGAAGCACTGGCTTCTTTATTGTTGCCTTTTTGCAACTCCAGTGGAATTTCCTGCATTTTTAAAGAAAGTTCATTAAATAAAGAGGCAAGTTCTACAAAGGAATTTGCAATTGCGTCTTTTGTAATTATGCTAAAGTCAAAGCGTTTTACCTGGTCCAGGCTTTTTTCTGATTCTTCATCAAATGTTTCTGAAGTAATCTGTCTGCCGTTTACAAAAATACCGATTACGGCAGCTTCGTTTTCTTCGCAGGTCTGTTCAAAAGAGGTAAGTACATCGCCGATTGTTTTTTCACTTTCTAACTGAACATCTATTTTTTCGTTGTTTATAAAAAAATCTATCATTTATTCCACCTAATTTTGTTTTTGATTTTGTTTTGTAAAGTTCGAAATTGTATTCGACTGACTTTCAAGACTGTTTAAGGTTCCTGTCATTGTACTGAACTGATTTCTGTATTCAGCTTCCTTCTGTTCCAACTGGTCTTCCAGCTTTGAAATTTTACTTTCAGAACTTTTGATTTTTGAATCGAGGGTAGAAGTTTTTAATGCAAGAATTCCACCTGTCTGAGTATAGGCTCCAATCTGCTTGTCTAATTTATAGGCAATGCCTGAGTCTATAATTAAGTCGCCGTCTGTGTCATAGCCAAAAATTGCTTTAATATCGTCCAGATTCTGTTTAAGGGCTTCGTCCAGTTTCTTTTCGTCAATTTCAAGATAGCCTCTGAGTTTGGAAGACTGGTATCCCCCTCCAAAACCGCTTGCATTTGTTGCAATTCCCAGCTGGCTTAGCATGGTTACCTGAGCTTCTTCATCAAAATCATATCTTCCGGAAATGATTGTAGACATGTTTGATTTCATATTTGTAAGAGAAAAATCTGTCTGGAACATACCAAGCTGTTCCCGGGCAGCTGCTTTTTCATCATCTGTATAATAGGAAAGTTCATCTATGATTTCATTTTTTGTTTGAGAAAGAATGTTGATTTTTGCAATTGTCTGATTATATTTTCCTACAAACTCTATAAGGGCATCTTTTGCAGCTTCGCTGTCCGGTTTTACGCTTATAGTTGCTGTTTTTTCTGTCTTTTCATAAAGATTTAAGGTAACTTCAGGAATTACATCATCAATTTTATTTGAAGGTCTTGTAATTTTTATTCCTTCATATTTTATGATTGCATCATCAGCCTGAGTAATTGCGTGATTTGCTTCGTATCCGGTTGCGGCTGAAGAATCGTAGGTAGAAAAACTTGAAACTTCAAAAGAGTAGCCTGTGTTATAGTTTCTTATGGCAATTGCCTTAAGGTCAGGATATTCGGAAAGCGGAAGGTCAATTTTACTTTCTTCATTTGTAAGAATTGATGGGGTTTCTATTAATTTTTCGCTGCCATCTGACATTATTGCAAAAACAATATTTTTACTTTCGACAGGAAGCAGGGGAGTAAAGTCATTTCTGCTTTCTTTAATGGTTGTGTCAGACTGGGCGTTTTTAATAACAATTCCACCGAATTCTGCGTAACCTGAGTCTGGTAAAACAGGGGCTGAACCTCTTTCGTTTAAAGCATATGTGATATCTTCTGCCTCACGGCTAGTTTTAATAGTAAAAGAAATGTGATTGGAAAGATTTGACTTTACCTGGGAAGGAAGTGCTACCTGGTAGGCTCCCCTTGGAGAAACATAAACTTTCTGGTCGTTGAATTTTGTGTTTGTAAGGGAAAGTTTTGGCATGTTTTTCTGTTCGTTGTCTGAAGAGGTAATTCTGCTTGCCGAAATTTCCGAAGAATTGTTACCAAAAGAAAAAGTTTCAGCACTTTTTGGAGTTATCATTCCGCTGTTCTGGGCAAAGGTTTTTGCATCGCCTTCAAATATAAGGCGGTTTTCTTTTCCTGTTGTAAGGGATTCTATTAATAAAGTTTTTTTACCCTGGCTTGCACCAATTATCATTGTATTGATTATTCCGTTTCCGCGTTTATTGATTGCGGCAGAAAAATCTTTAAGGCTTCCGCCTTTCCAGTTTAGGGTAAGCTGTTTATCTCCAACTTTAAAGGTGTATACCCCCTGTGGAACCTTATAGTCGTTATCTAATTCGTCTGTTAAAAAGCGGTCTGCAGTTGCCGGCTGTATTACATCAATTTTAAATGATTGCAGGGGAGCGCTTCTTGTTGCTTCTGCAGTAATGGCATCTTCCTGAGTGGAATTGACTATTTTATTGTTAAAAGGATTGTCGTAAGAATAAAGTGTTTTTACACTGTCTCTTAGAGAAGAAAGTTTTGTATTGATTTCACGCCAGGCGTCACGTTCAGCTTTATACGTTTCAAGTTGATTTTGTTCCCTTGTAAGGGGGATTCTTTCAACTTTCATCAGTTTTTCTATAGTATCATTTGTATTATACTGATCTGTAACGCCGGGTATATTAATTCCAGCCATATTTATTTATCAAAGATATTAAACAACTTCATCAAATAAATTGCCGATAGCTTTTCGTATTCGAAGTTTTAACTGCTGTATATCTTTTGATGGAATCTCCTTTAAAACCTGATTTGTCTGTGGATCAACTATAGTTACAATTACACTGTTTAACTCCTTGTTTACAGAGAATTGTAATTTTCTGCCGGTAATCATTTCAGACATTTTTTCAAGCTCTTGTGTATCAGCTTTTATTTCTGCTATATTCTGCTCTATATTCTGAGCTACCTGGGCTCCTGTTGGCGTAATGGATTGTGAAACATTCTGTGCCTTTGTTTCAAGTCCTGTATTTCTTACATTATTTGATGAGTAAAGAGACTGGCCATCCATTGCCACATGAACCATGGAACTTGTATTTATAGTGTTCATAGTTCACCTCCTTATATAAATAATTTATATAAATTAAATTATTTCCTCTTGAAAAAACAAAAAGGAAGGGGGGCGCACCCCTCCCTGTAATGTAAAAATCAAAAAGATAACATCCAGAAATCTCTTTAATTTTTTAAAGTTTGTTTTGCAAACCTGAAAGTTTACTGCAATAAACCAAGTACAGTCTGAGACTGTGAGTTTGCCTGAGCGAGCATTGCTGTACCAGCTTGTGTGAGAATCTGGTTCTTAGTAAACTCAACCATTTCAGAAGCCATATCAGTGTCACGGATACGACTTTCTGCAGCCTGAGTATTTTCAGCAGCAACATCTACACCTCTTGCAGCCATTTCAAATCTGTTCTGGTATGCACCAAGATCAGCTCTCTGTTTTGATACTGTTGTAAGAGCAGCATCTACAGAACCTAATACTGCATTTGCCAATTCTGGAGAAGAAATAGAAATCTGATCTTCTCCTCCCTGGGCTCCTTTAAGACCGAGAGCTGTTGCAGACATAGTTCCAATATAAACGCGAGCATTCTGGTCCATATTAGCACCAATCTGGAACTGCATTACATTGTCAGTTCCGGCAGCAAAGCGGCCTGTTAACATATTCATACCGTTAAACTGAGCCTGACTTGCAATGCGGTCAACTTCAGCTACGAGTTGTGAAACTTCAACCTGAATCTGCATACGATCTTCATCGCTGTAGATACCATTTGCAGACTGAACGGCTAATTCACGAACACGCTGAAGAATATCTGTAGTTTCCTGCAGATAACCTTCTGTAGTCTGAATGAAAGATACTCCATTCTGAATGTTCTTAGAAGCCTGGTTAAGTCCACGAATCTGGCTGCGCATTTTTTCAGAAACTGCGAGTCCAGAAGCATCGTCGCCTGCGCGATTGATGCGTTCACCAGAAGAGAGTTTCTCCATGCTTTTCTGGATTGAATCATTAGAAATGTTCAATACGCGGTCAGCATAAAGTGAACTCATATTGTGATTAATAATCATATTTGTGCCCTCCATGTTTACTATACTCATTAGCATCTTGCTTATGAGACTGGCAGGTAAAGGCTAATCTGGTTTTGCGCCCCCAGAATTAGTTTCAGACCTGTCCAGCAGGAATAGTTAGATTAAAAGCTTTAATCCAACTGTTCTTGCTGTTACCTGCAGCATAAAGAGCACTATTTCAAAGAACATAGTGTATCCGAAAGTACACTGTCTAACTTCATAACTAAGGTGTTGCTGTAAAAAAAAGAGAGTAGGGATCTTAAACACCGTGCTAATTAGTAAAACGCCTGTGAAGACGTTTTACTAATTATAATACACTATCCTGCTAAAAACAAGATATTGCTTTTCAGTTTATTTTAACAAACTAAGTACAAGCCTGTCTTCAGACTTTATAATTCTATCTCAAAAGGCTAAGAACATTCTGAGACTGTGAATTAGCCTGGGCAAGCATTGCTGTACCAGCCTGCTGTAATACTGAGTTCTTAGTGAATTCAACCATCTGGCTAGCCATGTCTGTATCGCGGATACGAGATTCAGAAGCCTGTAAGTTTTCAGCTCCAATATCAAGTCCTTTGATAGTCATTTCTAAGCGGTTCTGGTATGCACCAAGATCTGCACGCTGTTTGTTGATCTTTTTGAGGGCTTCATCAACTACGCCGATTGCACGGTTAGCATCTTCTGGTGTAGCAAGGGAGATTTTGTCTCCAGTACCAAGTTCGCGAACTCCAAGAGCTTCAGCAGACATTGTTCCAATGAAAACTTGTACTCTCTGATCCATGTTAGAACCAATGTGGAACCACATAGAAGCAGTTACTACGTTTTCACCAGTAGCACGAGCAAAGCGTCCTGTCAGCATATTCATACCGTTGAACTGAGCTGCACTTGCAACGCGGTCAACTTCTGAAACTAAGGCAGAAATTTCTACCTGAATCTGCATACGGTCTTCATCAGAGTAGATACCGTTAGAAGACTGAACTGCTAATTCACGAATACGCTGCATGATATCTGTTGTTTCCTGAAGATAACCTTCGGTTGTCTGGATAAAACTGATACCGTTAGAAGCGTTTTCTGATGCCTGGTTTAAACCTCTGATCTGGCTGCGCATTTTTTCAGAAACTGCGAGTCCAGAAGCATCATCTCCTGCACGATTAATTCTTTCACCTGATGATAACTTTTCCATATCTTTTGTAAGATAATTTCCAGTTACACCGAGTTGACGATTGGCAAACATTGCCGACATGTTGTGATTGATAACCATAGTATTCCTCCTTGGAATATGTGACCGAAAAATCCTTTCTTCGGTAAAAAAGACGCAAAAATGCGCAAATGTTGTTTACAAGGCTACATCCACACATTTTTGCTGGAACTGCCTGAATGTTTGCTTCATCGAAGTAGTGACAATCATAACACTTCTAGTAATCTATCGGCATAAGTAAAAAAAATCTTTAATAAAAATTTAAAAAAAATTAATTTTTTTTTAAATTAAATCAATCAGTTTTTTGAGGGCACGGACAGCCTTTCCCCGGTGAGAAATTGCGTTTTTTTCATCGGCTGTAAGCTGGGCAACGGTTTTGTTAAATTCCGGTAAGAAAACAATAGGGTCATAACCAAAGCCGCCATTTCCTGCCTGATCTTCTATTTTTTCAATCAGAGTGCCTTCAAAAGTTTCCTGGGCCACAAAAAGTCTGTCATTTCCTGCATACAAAACCATAGCACAGGTGTAATGACAGGATCTTGGGCCATTTAAATAGGCTGCAGAAGGAAGCCTGTTATTTTTTAAAGCCTTATTAAGCTGATCAATAAGGCTGATATTTTGTTCTTCCTGAGAGATTTTTTTTCCATCCGGTCTTCCCTGTGGAAAAGCTTCTCCGGCATAGCGGGAAGAGTAGATGCCCGGTACACCTGAAAGAGCATCAACGCAGATTCCAGAATCGTCTGCAATTACGGGATGCTTTACAATATCATAAAGGGCTTTTGCCTTTATAAGACTGTTTTCATAAAAGGTGCTGCCGGTTTCGTCAGGATTAAAATTAATTCCTTCATCAGATGGAATTAAAATCTCATGTTCTGCAAGAAGGTCCTGCATTTCGCGTTTTTTATTAAGATTTCCAGTTGCTAAATAAATTTTCATGGAATTATTTTAATAAAAATCCTGCTTCTGCTCAATCTTCTTTATTTGAATCAATATCTCCCGATAAATCTGTAAGATTCAGTTTTCCTTTTCTTGCACAAAAAAGATAATAACTTATCTGCCTTTCACAAATTCCCGTAATATCAGAAATTATGGCATTTGAAGGTTTTAAGGCTATTATTCCATTTATGTATTTTTCGTTAAGGGCGGAAAGCTTATCAATCTGCCTGTGATTATCTCTGTCCAGCTTTTCTATTTTTGCCTCGTAGGTATAAAGCTGATTGCTGTTATGTTCCACTTTTATTTCATCTTTTAGAAGCTGAATCTCTTTTTCAAGCTTAAGGTGAGAGGTGTAGGCATTGTTCCGCGATTTGTCGAACTTTTCTTTTTTAAGTCTTTTATTTTCCAGGTCTTTTTTAATTAATTCTATGGCTTCAATAAGAATTTCTGCCTTCAGCTCAAGAAAGTCTGAGATTTTATAAACAAGTTCTTCTGTTATATAGAAACTTGCTTTTAATGTAAGGGAAAGAATTGCCTTTTTAGTTCTGCAATCATCCGAAAGCTGTAAGCCTTTCCTAAGTTCTTCGAAGGTGATTTTTCTTGCCCTGTAGGGAACACGGGGGCTTGCAAAAGAATTTACCGGTATTAAGGCAGGACCTTGAGATATCTGACTTTGAGATATCTGGCAAAGTTTTTCAAGTTCTTTTTCTACTATTGATTTTGTTATGAGTTTTTTCGCATTATTTTTTTTAATTAAGAAAATTGTATTCATTATATAACCGTAGAAATAAGTAAAGAAGTCGCCAAGAAGGGGATTATAACGGCTTAGAAAGTTTTTGCCCTTTTCCAGAAACATAAGAATTACTTCTGACCTTAAATCTTCGTCAAAAAGGGAAGTGCCAAATACCGGGTAATTCTGACTGATAAATTCTGCAAGTTCCAGGATACATTCTTCCCGGGAATACATTTTTTTCTGAAGTTTTTCGTAGTACGTGTTTACATCATTACTTTTCATTTTTGCTCCTCTTTTACCACATGTGTGGATTTTTTTTCCTTTTCCATGATTTATAAGACTTTGAATGACATTCAAAACCCTATATATTATTAACAGCAAATTTCGTGCCAGGTCTTTTGTGAAACTTGCGTGAAACATAAAATAAAAAGAAAAAGTAAAAATAAAATTGCAAAACTTATTGACATTTTAAGCCATTAAATAGTATTATTTGTCTCGTTACGGGGATCTAGCTCAGTTGGTAGAGCACTCGGCTCATATCCGAGCGGTCATAGGTCCGAGTCCTATGGTCCCTAAATGAAAAAACTTCCAGAATTTTCTGGAAGTTTTTTTTTGCCCTGATGGACTTTTTTGACTATTATAAGCGGTTAAATAAATAAAGCTGCTAAAAATTTAGCGGATAACTAAAAAAATTAGCAGCTTTAGCAAAATATTCTTTTGTATTTCAAAAAGGGAAGTTAATACTGGTCATCATCCTCTGGAAGACCATATTCAGAAATTACATAATCTGTAATTGACTGATTAATCTTATCATCAGTGATTAAATCAAGCAGGGTAGCAAGCTGTGCTTTTGTGAAATAGTATTGAAGCTGTTTTGAACCTCTTGTTACAGTCTGTGTTACTTTGTAGTACTGGTTTTCAACTTCTGGAATTGTAATTTTAAAATATGGCGAACCTTCAATAAATTCATATCCGTAAAAAGCATCTCCTCTACCGTTATTTGGAGTAGAAGTTCTTAAGGTGCCCCAGAAAATCAAAGCCTTTCCTTTTCCGTAAATCTTGCTTGTTTTCTTTGTTTTTCTGATAAGTTTTTTATTTTCAAAATCATTAAAATATGACTGCATTGCTTTTTTAAGCTGAGCTCTTGAAGACTGATCCAGAAGGGTGATGTAATAAAGTCCCTGATATTTTGAACCAATTCCTGTTTCTGCAGTTTCTGGGAAAATAGTAATCTGAGCAGCTACCTGTTTTAAACCGCTAAAGTTTCCTTTTACGAATACGCTTGCAGAATCTGTGGTAATAAATTTACCGCTGTTTCCAAAGGTAAATAAATCTTCAAAAAAGTTCTTTTTCTTTTTTGGAATGGTAACCATTTCTTTTTCTGTGTATTCATCAGCTTCTTCGGATTTTACTTCTTCTTCAGTATCTGAATAAGTGTCGGCCTGAATCTGGACTGGAAGTTGAGTTACTGCATCTTCTGCAAAAAGACAAAAAACTGCTGCAAAAGTAATAATAGTTTTTGTAATTATTTTTTTAATCATGGTAATCTCCTGTTGTATTATCATTTATATAATAACGGAAAAAGCCTTTTTGTTACACAATAAAGAAAAATAAATTTGACAGTAAAAAATTTGATGTTATGATTAATGTATCAACACGAGTTGATTACACGAATATTTATAATTTCAGGAGTATTTTTTATGAGTAGAAAAGTATTATTTTCATTGGCAATTTTTTTACTGCTTGCTTTACCTTCTTTGTCAGCAAAGAGTCACTCAGCAAAGGAAGGCGTTTTACAGAATATCCTGGTTGAGCCGGTAGAAGGTCTTTCAGAAGATTTTATGAGGGGAGTTGATGTTTCCTCTCTTTATGAAATTGAAGCAAATGGCGGAAAGTTTTATAACGCACAGGGCCAGGAAGAAGATTTATTTAAAATACTTTGCGATAACGGTGTTAACTGGGTTCGCCTCCGTGTGTGGAATAATCCTGTAAATGGCGGCGGTTCAAATAATATAGATGTTGATACAAAACTTGCCCTAAGGGCAAAAAAAGCAGGCTTAAAGCTGCTTATAGATTTTCATTATTCAGATACCTGGGCAGATCCGGGAAAACAGCCTCTTCCTGCAGCCTGGAAAAATCTTAACGAAAAACAGTTAAATGCCGCAGTAGAAAAATTTACAAAAGAATCTCTTGAAACTTTAATAAAGGCCGGGGCAAGACCGGATGCAGTTCAGATTGGTAATGAACTTAACAATGGTTTTATGTGGCCAATAGGAAAAATCTGGCCGGATGCCGGTGAAAAAGTTGGTGGCTTTAAGGCTTTTACAAGCCTTTTAAAATCTGCTTCTAATGGAGTAAGAGCGGCACAGGCAAACGGTGAAAAAATAAAAATAATCATTCATCTTGCAGACGGCGGAAATAATGACTTATATAAAGCAGTTTTTGATCCTATAAGTCAGGCAAAAATTGATTATGACATTATTGGTCTTTCTTTTTATACCTACTGGCATGGTTCATGCACAGACTTAAAAAGAAATCTTACAGATTTATCAAAAAGATATGGAAAAGAACTTGCCGTAATGGAAACAGCTTATGCCTTTACAAAGGAGGATGGTGATGAACAGGGCAATGTCTTTATGGTTTATTCGGGAGACAATGACGGATATATTCCTTCTGTTCAGGGACAGGCAACTGCCGTCCGGGATGTAATTGCAACTGTAGCCGGAGTAAAGGGCGGTATTGGAGTATTTTACTGGGAGCCTGCCTGGATACCTGTAAAGGGAGCCGGCCTTTCTAAAAGCGAAGGAGACACCTGGGAAAATCAGGCTATGTTCGATTTTGAAGGACGTGCTTTACCATCCCTTGCTGTATGGAATCTTGTTTATGGAAAAGACCGTGGAGCTGTAAATAATAAATGGGGTGGTTCTGCTAAAAATGGCAGCGGCTTTACTCCATACGATATGGCAGATCCTTTAAAAATCACAACCATGCCTGGCCAGGATCCTGTCCTTCCAAAAATGGTAAAGGTCGTTTACACAAATGATAAGGAAAATAATGTAATAGTTTCCTGGGAAAAACACGACTGGGCCAGTGAAAAAACTCCACGCTTTATGAATCTTTCTGCAAGTCTTTCAGGATCAAGCTATAAGGTAAATGCAGAAATTGAAATCAGTTCAAGGGTAAATCTTGTAGAAGATAATTCCTGGGAAAGCGGCAAACTTGGAAAATGGAAGTTAAACGGTTCCGATACTGCATGTTTTGTAGAAAACAATAAGAGTAACTCTCATACCGGAAAGTGGACTTATAAATACTGGCTTGGACAGGGCTTTAAGTCAATTCTCAGTCAGGATTTTACCGGAATAGAAAACGGAACCTATGTAATGTCTATCTGGGCAATGGGTGGTGGCGGAGAAAAAGAAATCCGCTTCTTTGCAGCAAATTTTGACGGAAGTAAAAAACAGCTTTCAGCAAAAATTGTAAATACAGGCTGGCTTAACTGGAAACAGTATAAGGTGGAAGTTCCTGTAACAAACAATCAGATAACAATTGGAATTTATCTTGATACCAATGCAGGAAACTGGGGTAACTTTGACGATGTAGAACTTTATCTTAAAGATAATTAGTCAAAAAATAATTACGGGGTAAAAGTATGAAAAAAGTAGTGTCCATACTGGCAGTATTTATGTTTTCTCTGGCTTTGTTTGCCCAGGATGCAGACAGCCAATGGGATGATGGTTTTTCCATTGACCTTGATCTGGATTTGAGCGAGGCAATTTCTGAAGAAATCTCTGGTCAGGGCGGAAACGGAAAAATGGCAAATGTTCTGCAGGGACTGTGGATTGAAGCAAGCGGTCATACCAATGCAATTATCAGGGATATTGCCAGCGGAGAAAAAAAAGGTTACGAAGTAGATAATAATCATTTTGTATCTAATGCAAACTGGTGGTTCTGGGGGGATATAACAAAGGATTTTCATCTTGATGCAGAAATAGGCCTCTGGAATTTTGATAATACCATGTACCAGGCAGACAGTTTTGGGGCAAATATTCCTCTTGTTACCTGGGGGGATGGTTTTCAGTCTCTGGCTGCCATGCTCTTTAGTCCTATTTACAATATGAACGATAACAGCATTGGTGCTTTAAATAAACTTGGTTTTACGATTCAGACACCTTATGTAAACGTAAAATTCGGCTACGGAAACCTGAAAGAAAACGGAATGGCTTCTTTTACGGGAATTTACAATGTTCTGGACCAGTGGCTGGATGTTGGAAAAGGCTTTACAGAAATCTCTAACGGAAGAAAGCTTTCAAAAATTGGAAATGTAAAAATAAATGCCCTTGCAGCTTTTTCTCAAATGAGGGGAACTTATGGCATGTATGATTTTCTGGATTTAAAATTCGGAGAAAATTACAGGGCAGCCCTTACCTTTGGAAGCAAAACTTCTGCAGAAGAACTCTTTTATTATAATACAGATAACATAAATGCAGCTTCCCTTTATTTTATGGCAAATCCTCTGGATGCCTTAAAAATTGAGTCTCATGCACTGGCAAGCTTTGGAACAGATGTTGACGAAGGCCTTGACAGCCTTGCCGCCGCGTTAAGGTTTTCTTATACAAACGAAAAAATCAATTTTGTTATGAAAGAAAGCTATGCCGGAAGCCAGGTTCATTCGGTATGGGGGTCTGACGGTCAGCTTTATGATGATATAAATGCGGACACTCTTACAAGTAAGGTGGATTTTTCATGGCAAATCAAGGATTTTATAAATATTGGTCTTGATGAAACTTTTACAATAAATAATTCAAAAGCCTTATCAGAAGGGCTTATGAACCTTAGAAGTCAGCCGCTTCTGGATTTTGACCTTTCTCCACTTGCAGGCATCAATCTAACTTTTGGAATGTATGGAGTTATAAACCTTGACCGTCTGGCTCTTTCTACAAGTGCCGGCCGCGAAATAATTCCAAGCTTTACCGAAGGCGGAATTGAAATTAAGGGAAAGGATATCGCAAGAAACTTTAAGAACTTTACTTTTGACTATGCTTTATCTTTTGAATATAAGGACTGGACTTCAGGAAACTCTTATGAAAGATCAGTTACCTATAATTCTTTTATGTTCACAGCAGATATTACAGATACGCTTAATATTCATGCAGGAGCCCTTATTAGAAGTAAAAAAGAAGAGGATGCAAGTTTTGTTCCTTTTGGCTTTGCTTTAGGCCTTAAACGAAATGCAATTTCCTTTATCCCTGGAAATCCTGATTTCTGGATTCATTTTGCCTATGCAATGAACCCTTATTCAGAAAATAATTACAGTCTTTACAGAGCTGATAACTGGATGAATAAGGCTCCGCACAGAACATATCTGCTTAATGATTTATATGAAGATTATACAACAAGTCAGATTTCTCTTGGTTTAATCTGGAACTTACAGTAAAGGAGGAAGCTTAGTATGACAGGTAAAATACTGAAGATAAGAAAAAATAAATTATTTTTTATGTTGTCACTTTTGCTCTCAGGACTTTTTCTTTCCTGTGCAAATGCAAATGGACTTCACAATCAGACAGCCGCAGACGTAACCTTTGTATTCAAAAACTTTGCAGATATAAGCGGAGATTATACTATTCCTGGTAATTTTAATGACTGGGATTATTCAAAAAGCCTGATTACCATGAAAAACGGAAATGGTACATCTTCTCCTATAACTATATCTAAATCAAATATAGAGTTTACCCTTATTTTAACAGGAGATTCATCCTGGTTAAGACTCTGGTATAGTGCAGGAAGCCTTGAAGGTAATGGTGTAGACAGGGGAACTGCCGGTAGTCCTTATCAGAACTTTTACATTGACGGACTGGACTTAAATGCCGGTGAAATAACTCTGGTAATAGATGGTTCAGATGTTACTGCAGTGCCTCTTGTTCAGTAAGTTAGGGAGATGATTATGAAAAAGACAAAAATATTACAAAAATCACTTTTTACATTATTTATTCCTCTTTTATTTTCGGGCTGTCAGTTCTTACAGGGAACTTTAGGTTCAAGCCAGAATAAAGCCCTGAAGGAAGAAACAGGTTATCCTTCTTATGCTTATAAAACATGGTATTATAACGGACAGAGCGGAGAAGATATGACTTCAAGCGCAGATTCTTCAAGTGATGAATATTATGCCCAGACAATGTGCATAAATTTTGGCCAGAAAGCAGCTCTGCAGTCACTTAATCCTTCGGGAAAGATGACTGTAAATTATACAGACAGCGAAGGTTATTCTATAAGTAAAAGCATTACAGAGCTCAGGGGAAGATTTTCTTCTGATTTTACTTCTTACTATCTGGATATGAGTCCTGTAGTAAAACTTATAGATGGACAGACAAGTTCAGCTGCCGTAGACATTAAAATGAGTGGATTTGTTTGTGCCCAGGGAGAGCAGAAAGGACGTGCAATTACAGCTTTTGAATATTCAGGCCTGCAGGTAAGACCTTTGTATAATTCTTACAGCTATGATTTTTCCACCGCGAACTTCAGCCCCGCCACCACCTTCAGCATCCCTCTTCGCGCCCCAGTCACAATCAAAAACGGAAGCTATGAACTTACCGCAAAAGATACTTCTTTAAATGAATACACCTTTACAGTCTCTGCGGGGGAAAGCCAGCTTTACCTTAATCCGCTTTTTACAACAGAACCTGCAGACGGAACAAGCCTTATACTTACTCTTAATAATATTCTTGCTCCGGGAAGCCAGGATGCCTATACAAAAGATTTTACAGTTACCTTTAGGAAAAATCTGCTTGTTATAGACGGTATAGAAGATGCTGCATGGCAGTCATCTTCAGTTGTGGGTGTAGCAGATTCTTCTTCCGATTCTGTGGCCTGCGGTGATGACGGAGTTATGTATTCAACTTCTGCCGATATTACAAATCTTTCTGTAGCAAATGATGATCAGTATCTTTACCTTTCAATTAAGGGTTCCCTTACTTCTACCTGGAGTGATGGTTTTGTAATTATGATTTCAAAAGATCATTCTTCTGACGCTGCATATACAGCAGGTAAGAATTACTTTGATTTATGTGATACTGTTAACTTTGGAAGAGATTCTCTGGCCCATGGAAAACCAGATATTTATCTCTATCATAAACCTCAGGATTCTCTTCTTGGAGCCTGGGTAGAAAATGGAGATTCTGCAGATGATATTTCTTCAAGTGTACTTTCTGCTGCAGATTCCTCAGATACCTTTATAGAATATGCCCTTCCTTTAAGCGAGCTTGAAAAGGCCGGAATAGAAAGTTCTCAAACAATTTATATTGCAGCCTTTTTCTCTGCCCACTGGGGAGCCGGTAATTTTGCTTCAGATGTAGTACCTGACAGCGCCGCTTCGTCTATATCTGAAAAGCATAACAGTATTATTATTAATTTCCAGAAGGCTCTTGCCTATAGTGTAAAGTAGTGGAGGTTAGAAATGAAAATATTAAAAATATCAGGCAGTTTAATGCTTATTTCCATGCTGCTTTTATCTTGTAATGATATTCCTTCTTATCCTTCAGACGAAAATGTCGCCGGGGGAGGAAGTATAAAATGTACGGTTGGCGACGAAAGTGTAGTTATTGAGCCTTTAAGTGAAGAAATTCCTTCTGATTTTATAAGAGGTTTTGATTCTTCTGCAGATTCAGAAGGTGCTGTAACTTATAAAAACACTGCAGGTAATGATTGCAGTCTTTATAAAACTCTTTCAGATTTTGGAGTTAACTGGGTGCGTTTAAGGGTATGGAATAATCCATATTCAGATAAAAATCCTTCAGTTCCTGGAAAATCAAATAAGGAACTGGTGGTAAGTCAGGCAAAGACAGCTAAGTCTGCGGGGCTTAAGGTACTCCTTGATTTTCATTATTCAGATTACTGGGCAGATCCCGGTAAACAGCTGATTCCTGAGGCCTGGCTGGATGCTTCAACTTCCGACCAGCTTGCCCTCTATGTAAGTGCTTATACAAAAGAAGTGCTTACTGCCATGAAGGAGGCCGGCTGCAGTCCAAATATGATTCAGATTGGAAACGAAATTAGCAGCGGACTTTTAAAACACAAGGCTCTTGATGCAAATGAAAGTGCAACAAATGCTGATGATGCAGTCCGGGGCGATTTTCTTTCGGAAAACTATTTTAAGTACCTGACTGCCGGCATTGCTGCGGCAAGGGAAGTTTGTCCTTCTGCAAAAATAATGCTGCATTTTACTGATGTAAAGAGAAACTCTCCTCGTAATTATCTGGCATCTTTTTCTGCCCTGGATTATGACATTGCAGGTCTTTCCTGGTATTCAGAATGGGCCAGTCACGGTTCAATTACAGAACTTGGAGAGCTCATTTCCGGTATAAAAGAAAGCTTTAATAAAGATGTTTTGATTGCAGAAACAAATGTTCATCACACTACAGAAGCTGGAATACTCAGCAGTCAATACAAGACTAACCTTAGCGATGCGGAAGGAAATCTCTATGAAGGAATTCTTTCTGATGCAGATGGAAATGTTATTGCTTCAATCCAGAATCAGGCAAATATTATTCACTCTGTAATTGATGTTGCAAATAAGAATGGGGCTCTTGGAGTTTTTGAATGGGGTGGAGAATATTTAGGAGCATGGAATTCTATGTTTGCTTCATCTGGTCAGCCCCTTCCAAGTCTTGCAGTCTATTCGGTTCAATAGGTTAATAAATCCCTTTTTCTCCAAAATAAAATTTGACAGGAGAAAAAAAGGGATTTAATATAAATATATAATCAACACGTGTAAATAACATAAGTTGATTAAAAAATCAGGAGGAAATATGAAAAAAGTGTGGAAGGTGATGGGATTATTCCAGACCCTCTTAATTGCAAGTGCATTAATTTTTGCAGGATGTAATAAGGATGTTACATCGGATCCAGTTGAAGACCCTGTTGATTATACTCTTGTAGCTGCCGGTGATGAAGTAACTGTAAATGTTGGCCAGACCATAAAAATTAAGGCAGAAGGAAAAACCAGTGCAGAATACAGCCTGGATGGCCTTTCTATTACTCATAAGGGAGATGGCATTTTTGAAATTTCTGCTGCTTCTACTATGAGCGATGCAAGTGTAAACGTAAACCTTTACGATGGCAGTGATGAAGATGAAGGTATTGATATTACTGTTTGGGTTTATGATCCTTACTACAATTTGAAAATCACTCTTGATGATGCTGTTGCACAAAAGGCAAATAGCATTACTGTTTACGCAGAAGGAAAAGAAGACGGCGAAAGCACTGCAGCTAAATATCAGACTGTAGAAGCAATTTATACTGCAGGTGAAAGTACAGCCATTGCAAAGCTTGAAAAAGAAAAAGCAAATTCTTACGACTGGTTTAATAATATCGATATTACAGTAAAAGATGCTGACGGTAATGAGATTGATGTTGAAACAAACCCTGTATATTTCTGCTACAGTGCAACAAGTGGAGACGGATTCCTTGGCGAAGACGGCATAAAAGTTACAGCCGCTGTTGCTTCAAAAACTTTTACAATCAATTTTGAAGGCTTTACAATTCCTGGCGGTTCTGTAAGTGGTCTTAAGTATTCAACAAAATGGTTTAATTCATCTGCTTCATGGGAAGATGCTACAACTGTAACTCCAACTGTAACTGTTGCTGCTGACGGTACTTCTGCCAGCTTTGAGGTTGAGCAGACAGATGAATTCTATATTGACTGGACAATGCCTCTTGTAAAAGATTCTGAAGGAAATACAATTTCTATTTCTGCAGGAAATACAGAAGCAAACAAATGGTACAGCTATAGTGGTGATGTATGGTCTAATACTCTTACACATGTAAGCGGTGAGTATGTAAATATTTGCAATGCTCAGGCATGGAGTAATTCTGACTCTGGTTCAGGAGATGTATTTATTTCTGTTCTTGATGCCTCTGCTTTTACTTCTTTGAACATTTCCACACTGAGAGTTCGTATTACTATTTCAACAGGTTCCTGGGCTAATGCTTCGAGTGCAGATGCGTGGGCTAATGAAACTTATGCAGAAACTACATGGAGTGCTGATGCAAATGCTCATGAAGTTATTATTACAAGTGAAGACTTCATATCAGCCCTTTCTACAAACGGCCTTTATGTTGCAACTTCTGCTGGAAGTGCAGGAACTGTAACTGTAGATTACATTGCAAAGTAATCATGCTTCTCTGGCCGCCTCTGGCGGCCTGAAGGGCAGATAAAGTTAGGAAGAAAAAAAAACAATTTTTTTTATAAAAATATCAACGCGTGTAAATAAATTGTTGATTTATGTTGTATAATATCTCCAAGGTTTTAAAAATCAGGAGATAGAAAAATGGAAAAAGAGATGAGAGCTTTAGAATCCAGAAAAAAGACTGTTACTCAAAATGATGTTGCTAAAGCAGCCGGCGTTACAAGAAGTATGGTAAGTTATGTAATCAGTGGAACTTCTGAACGTTCTGTTGCTCCAGAAACAAGAGAAAGAATTCTAAAAGTAATAGAAGAACTTGGTTACCGGCCAAATAAGGCTGCACAGGCCCTGCAGTTAGGAGATGTTGCTTTTGCATCAAAAAATATTGGCATAGTTTTACCAAATTCAGATATATTTCTTCGTCCTTTTTATACAGAAATACTCGAAGGTATTTTTACAGCGGCCCACGAAAATAATTACAACATAAAGTTTATTAGATTTTTTGATGAATTAAATGATCCTGTTTTATTCAATGAACTTATTCATCCTGAATCAATCGGGTCTTTAATTCTTCTTGCTGTGGACCAGGCAATTAAAACTGACCATGATAATAAAATTCTTGAAAAAATCAGTCAGCTTATAAAAAAGATTGTTCTGGTTGAATGGAAAAAAGACGGATTTACAAGTGTTTTGTTTGACCGTCAGGAAGCCAGTAAAAAGGTAACCGAATATTTAATCCATGAAGGCTATACAGAGATTGCATATATTGGTGAGCATGATGAACGTGTTTTTGGTGTTCAGCAGGCTTTACTGCAGCATAATCTGAATGCCGTTCAGAAGTATTTTTATCTTGCAGAAGGTTTTGATATGCGTACCGGTTACGAAGGTATGAAATCAATTTCTGATAAAAATAACGGAAAATTTCCTTCTGCCATTGTATGTGGTTCCGATGAAGTTGCGGTTGGTGCCATGTGTTTCCTTAATGAAAAAGGGATAAAAATACCTTCAGAGGTAGCAATAATCAGTATTGATAATATTGAGCTTGCTGCCTATACAAATCCGCCATTAACAACCTTAAATGTCCAGAAAAAATCTATGGGCTATAAGGCTGTAGAAATGATTATAAATGGTTCAGTAGGTCAGGGCGGGGATGCTTTGTGTATTAATCTGCCTACAGAAATTATAAAGAGAAAATCATCATAGTTTTATGTTCATCAGGAGGTAATAAAATGAACAGAAAAATTTTAGCTGCTGTACTTGCAGGTGCAGTTATGTTGTCTTTTTCATGCAGCAAAAAAACTGAAAGTGGAAAAGTCGTCCTTACAGTCTGGGAATCTACAAATGGTCCTGATGAATTTATTAAACAGGCAGGCGAGGCTTATACAAAGAGTCATCCAAATGTAGAAATTAAATATGTAAATGTAGAACTTGGTGATGCTGTTACTCAGATTGCCCTTGATGGTCCTGCCGGAGTAGGTCCTGATTTATTTGCCGCTCCTCATGACAGACTTGGTTCTTTAGTAACTGGAGGACACGTTTTACCTACAGCAAATGCTGACACAATCAAAAATGAAGTTCTTTCTTCTTGTGCAAAAGCTTTAACTTACGACGGAAAAATGTATGGTTATCCTGTATCTGCTGAAACTTATGCACTTTTTTACAATAAAGATTTAATTTCAGAAGAGGAACTTCCTAAAACCTGGGAAGAACTTGCTGACTGGTCAAAAGCCTTTAATGCAAAAAATCCAGGAAAATACGGTTTTGTAATGGATGTTGGAAGTTCTTATTACACAATTGTATTTACAACTGCAGAAGGAAACAGACTTTTTGGACCTGATGGTACAGATACAAATAATACAAACATTAACTCAGCTGCTTCTATCAAAGGAATGAAATTCTATCAGTCATTGCGTTCAGCCCTGGATGTTCCTGCCGCAGACCTTGATACATCAACAGCTGATGCCGCTTTCCAGGCTGGAACTGCAGCAATGCATATTACCGGCTTATGGAATGTTGTTCCTTTTGAAAATGCCGGCATTGATTTCGGTGTAACAACACTTCCTGCATTACCAGGAGATTCAAATCCTTGTGCATCATTCTCTGGTACCCGTGCAATGTTTGTTTCTGCTTATACAGATCATCCTGCCGAAGCAAATGATTTTGCAGCCTTCCTTCTTTCTGAAGAAATGCAGAAATTAAGATTCGACCTTACAGGTACTGTTCCATCTATTAATGTAGAAGTATCTTCTCCTTACTTAGGCGGCTTTATGGCTCAGCTTAATTATGCTTTCCCAATGCCATCTATTCCTGAAATGGGTATGTACTGGGAAGCTATGAATAATGCTTCTAAAAATATCTGGGATGGTGCAGATGTAAAAGCTGAACTTGATGCCTGCAACGCTGCTATTCTTGGAAAATAAATTGTAAATTTTTAAGGGGCAGTTATAAAACTGTCCCTGACTCTTGAACTTAAAAAAGGAGTTTTGTATGAAAACACTTCCTGCAGATAAAAGTGCAGTTAAAAAAATACATATAACGGCCTCGTGTTTTATGGGCCTTTCTCATATTCTTTATCTGCATGACTTTGTAAAAGGTATTTTCTTTGCCTTATGCGAAGTTATTTTCCTTGCTTTTTCGCCTGCAATTGTAAAAAAAATAATTAATATGGTAACTTTAGGTTCACCACATCCGGAGCTTCCAATCAAACAGCGTGATAATTCAATTTTTATGCTGATTGATGGTATTCTTATTCTTGCTCTGCTTGTTATCTTTATTATTGTTTATGTACTTTCCGTAAAAAGTGCAAAAAAAGAGTATCTTGATTATTGCCGTAAAGGCACTTTTGGTACTCAAAAAGAACATTTGAATACAGCACTTGGTAAATCATTTCCAATTTTTGGACTAGCACCAGGTTTTATTATAGTAATCATATTTGTTGTAGTTCCCCTTATTTTTTCTGTTTGTGTAGCATTTACAAATTACTCAGATCCAAGCCATATTCCTCCTAACAACACTGTAGACTGGGTAGGTTTTCAGAATTTTAAGGAACTTATGGGAGGGCAGAGAAGCTGGTCTCAGGGCTTTATAAGAGTTGCAGTGTGGACCTTAATCTGGGCTGTTTTATCTACCTTTACCTGTTATTTCGGTGGCCTTATTGTAGCCGTACAGCTTAGAGAAATAAACGTAAAACTTGCTTCTTTTTTCCGTTTTATTTTTATTCTTCCTTATGCAGTTCCATCTGTTGTAACCATGCTGGTATGGAAAAATCTTTTAAACGGAAGTTTTGGAATTATTAACCGGACTTTAATGACCCTGGGTTTTATACAAAATCCTATTCCCTGGCTTTCTGATCCTCTTCTGGCACAGGTAGTCTGTGTTTTAATTAATCTCTGGGCTGGATTCGGTTATTTTATGCTTTTGACAATGGGAACAATGACCGCAATTCCTCAGGATATGTATGAGGCTGCAAAAATTGATGGAGCCGGAAAGCTTCAGATTTTAAATAAAATCACCCTGCCTCTGGTACTTTACCAGACAATGCCTTTAATCATTATGTCTTTTGCTCATAATGTTAATAATTTTGGTGCCATCTACTTCCTTACAGGAGGGGCTCCTACTGTTGCAGATTCTACTACAACTCTGGCCGGCAGCACAGATATTCTTGTTACCTGGATTTATAA
Organism: Treponema sp.; assembly: GCA_016286535.1. Taxonomy (GTDB): domain Bacteria; phylum Spirochaetota; class Spirochaetia; order Treponematales; family Treponemataceae; genus Treponema_D. Next base: position 70,787 of record JAEESZ010000002.1, read on the forward strand.
ACTTACAATTACCCTTATGAAATACAATTATGCATCTGTAATTGCGGTAATGATTTTTATAGTTCTTGCGCCTTTTGCAATCTTCCAGTTCAGACAGACTAAAGCATACAAGGAGGGGGAAGTATGAAACATACAAGTCTTTCAGAAAAATTAAATGTTTATGTAATTTATATCTTATTTATAATTATATCCTTTTTTGTAATATATCCTCTGGTTTATGTAGTAAGTGCAGCCTTCAGCCCGGGAAACTCTATTGCATCTTTAAACATCATGCCTTTTGCAGATGATTTTACAATAAAACATTTTGTACATCTTTTTAAGAATACAAATTACGGCCTCTGGTTTATGAATACCTTAAAAATTGCAGCGGGTACTTCCATATTAACAATCATCACTTCTTCGTTGAGTGCTTATGTTTTTTCCCGCTTCAGCTTTACCTTTAAGAAGTCTATGCTTATGTCTCTTTTGATTCTGCAGATTTTCCCTTCTTTTGTAGGTATGGTTGCAATTTATGTAATACTTTACCGTATAGGCGGCCTTGATACTTTATGGGGCCTGGTTCTGGTTTATACTGCCGGTAATATTCCATATAACACCTGGATGGTAAAAAACTATATGGATACTATCAGTAAGAATCTTGATGAAGCGGCAAGAATTGACGGTGCAGGCCATTTCAGGGTATTTACAACAATTACTCTGCCGGTAGCCCGACCAATTATTACCTTTTTAGGAATCACAAGCTTTACCGCTCCTTGGATGGATTATATCTTCCCAAAAATGGTATTGCGTTCTTTAGACAAACAGACTCTGGCCCTGGGACTTTTCAGCTTTGTCTCTGATAAAAAGAATGAGTTTACAACTTTTTCTGCCGGAGCTTTGATTGTTGCAATTCCTTTTGTAATTTTCTTTTTACTCACACAAAAAACATTAATTACTAGCTTTGGTAGTGCAGGAGTTAAGGAATGAGTTATTCGTTTGACAGTACAAGCATTTTAGAAAATGAAAAAAGAATCTTTCCCGTAATGGGAGAAATTCACTATTCAAGATATCCAAAAGAACTGTGGAAGGAAAGTCTTCTTAAAATGAAGGCCGGTGGAGTTACAATTGCTTCAACCTATGTTATCTGGATTCATCATGAAGAAATAGAAGGTCAGTATGATTTTTCTGGCCAGCGGGATTTACATGCCTTTGTAAAAGAATGCAAAGAATGTGGAATGAAGCTCTGGCTTAGAATTGGGCCCTGGGTTCATGCAGAAGTTCGTAACGGGGGCTTTCCGGACTGGCTTTTAAAAAAAGATTTTCAGGCCCGTACAAATGATGAAAGATATTTTGATTGTGTAGAAATCTGGTATAAAAGAATATTTGAAGAAGTAAAAGATTTTCTTTATTCAGAAGATAAAAAGGATAATCCTATAATCGGCCTTCAGATTGAAAATGAATTTGGTCACTGCGGAGGTCTGTACGACGAAAGCGGCGAAGTTCATATGAAGCGTTTACAGGAAATGGCCATTAATATTGGTTTTAAGGTTCCTTTTTATACTGCTACAGGATGGGGGGGGGCAAGAACCGGCGGCATGCTTCCTGTTATGGGAGGCTACTGTGATGCTCCCTGGGATCAGAGAACCTGTAAAATAGAAGCAAGCGGTAACTATATTTTTACCTACGAAAGAAATGACCACAACATTGGAAGTGATTTTGGACTTGGAGAAGGCATCACTTTTGATTCAAAAGCCTTTCCTTATCTGACAGCAGAACTTGGCGGCGGTTTACAGATGACAAAACACCGCAGAACTATTGCCAGAGCAGGAGATATTGGGGCAGTCTCAATTGTAAAACTTGGCAGTGGAGTAAATCTGCTTGGTTACTATATGTATCACGGAGGAACTAATCCGCAGGGAAAACTTACCAGCCTTGAAGAATCTAAGGCAAGCGGTTCTCTAAACGATTTACCAATTTCTTCTTATGATTTTAACGCCCCTGTAAAAGAATATGGTCAGATTTACGAAACCTTTAATGAATTAAAACTGATTTTTTATTTTGTAAGGGATTTTGGAAGTGAGCTTTGCAGTCTGCCGGCCCTGATTCCGGAGAACAATCCTCTTAAACCTGATAATCTAAAAGATTTACGTTATTCTTACAGAAGCGATGGAAAAAAGGGCTATGTATTCTTTAATAATTACGTCCGTCTTTACCAGACCTGCGACCATAAAAATGTAGAAGTAAAAATGCCAGACGGTAAAGAGTCCTTAATTAAATTAAATGTTCTTTCAAAGGATTATTTCTTTATTCCATTTAATCTTGATTTTAACGGAACAAAAGTAATTAAAACAAACTGCAGTCCTTTATGTAAGCTGGACGACGGTAGCCTTGTCTTTTATTCTAATTTTTCAAATAAAGAGCCATATTTTGAATTAGATAAAGAGCAAAAAGACTGTAACTTCCTCCTTCTTTCAAAAGAAACTGCCCTTAATTGCTGGAAGTCTCTGGATTCCCACCTGATACTTTGTGACAGTCTTATAATTCAGGATAAAGATAAAAGCTCAGCCTTTTTGTATTCAAGAAAAGCTTCCTCTTTTGCAATTTATCCACCTGTAAAGAAAGAAATAGAAGGCTTTAAATACTGCGAAGAAAAAAATATGAATCAGAGCAAAAACTTTAAGCCTTATAATTTTTCTTTTTATCAATCACTGATAGAGCCACCTTCTGTAGACAGATCTTTACTTAAGCAGGAATTAATTGAAGAATCTGACAGGAAAAAAGTTTACAGACTTGATTTATCCCTCATATTTGAGGACTTTAAAAAGAAAAAGGAAGAGAAAAAGGTATCAGATCTATTTGTAAAACTTTTCTACCTTGGAGAATCTGCCTCTTTGTATACAAAAAAAGAAGGAAAAAGGATTTTGCTTGCAGATAATTTATTCAGCAGCCCGGATATTTGCTGGGAAATTGGTCTTAAACGCTTTATAAACGAAGCTCTTGATTTTTCATCGCTGGAACTTGAGATTAATAATCTTAATGAAAAAGACCAGATTTACCTTGAAGAAAAGCCTGATTTTACAGATGGAAATCTTTGTAATCTTAAGCAGATTACTTTTGAATACGAAATCTGCCAGGAAATTAAATGGTAAATAAAATAGTTGTTAAAAAGTGATTTTCTGTCTATAATGAATATATTAGGGAAGTGGGAGATAAACCAGGAGATTTATTATGAAAAAATTAATGCTTATTTTGTCTTTGTTAACAATTTTTAATCTTTCTCTTTTTGCTGCAAATAATAATGCAAATGCAGAAAAGGATGAATCAAAATGGACTACTTTATCTTACACTAATATCCCGATTCTTAAGGTTCTGGAAGGTAAAAACGGTTATGTTATTATCTATCAGAAAAATAAGGTTGGAACTGGTACAGTTGTAATTCCTAAAGACTGGGCTAAGGGCTCTCAGGAAAATCCCAGAAAACTTACTTTTAGAAAGGTAAGAAGATCTATGGACTGTTATATGACTATTCAGAAAAAAGACGGTGAGTTCAAAAAGGTAGTTTTAAACTTACCTATGAATAAACAGAACACAATCTGGGGCGTTGTAAAAGGCAAAGGCGAACTTGATGGCTGCGATAAAGACGTTCTGGAAGAAATTGAACTTTAGAAAATATTATGTGCTTATTAAGTGATGCTCAGGTTTTAGATTTTAAAGATTTTATTGAAAATCATTCATTTTTTCTGATTGCAGGTCATAAGGAACCGGATGGTGACTGTATGGCCTCGTGTCTTGGAGTAGAAGGTATTCTTAAACATTTCAAAAAAGAATACCTTCTTCTTTCTTCAGGTCCTTTTAAAAGATCTGAAGTAAAAGCTTTTGAAGAATTTTTTACAGATAAAATCCCTTTTTTAGATGATACTGACAGAAAGAAAACAGGTCTTATTATTGTTGACTGTTCAGAAGTTGTAAGACTTGGAGAACTGGATGGTGATTTAAAAGGCCTGGATACTTATATTATTGATCATCATAAAACCGGGGAATTACCGGAAAATGCAAAAGGATATATTAATCCTAAAGCTCCTGCCTGTGCATATCTTATTCAGTTATTTTATGAAAAATTAATTGGACCTTTACCGGAAAATCTTGCAAAAACTATCTTTTTTGGACTTTCTACCGATACCGGCTTTTTCCGCTTTTTAGGTAGTGACAGTTCAGATGTATTTAATGCAGCAGCCCGCCTTGTAGAATACGGTGCAGATCCAAGAAACATTTATAATCAGATAAATTCAGGAAAACCTTATTCAACCAGAAAATTACTGGGCCTTCTTTTAGAAAAGGCAGAAAGATATCTGGACGGAAGGCTTGTTATTACCTATGAAAGTTTAGAAGACACTAAAAAATACGGGCTTGAAGGCCGCGACAGTGATGCCCTTTATTCACTCCTGCTTTCCAGCCAGAATGTAGAAGCTGTTGTCTTTTTAAGACAGGATACAAGCGCTACCTGTACCGGAGGCTTCCGCTCTCAGGATAAAATTGATGTTTCCTCTGTAGCTGCAAAATTTGGTGGCGGCGGTCATAAAAATGCTGCCGGCATGAGCTGTAACGGTAAGGTTGAAACTCTTATTCCTCAGATTGTAAAAGAATTTTCAAAGATAATGTAAGTTGCCGCCTGGTAAGTTATCTTAAAGCGGCAGAGTAATAAGTTATCTTAAAGCAGTCCCTGGAATCAGGCTTTTTGCATAAGCAAGCAGTTCATTAATTTCTTTGTCGGTATATGGACTTATTGAATTATAGGACGGGTCAAGGCAGTTTTCGTTCTTAAACTGGGCAAACTGCCAGCTTGCATCGGCTGGTAAAATTTCTGCCATTTTCTTTATATCTTCTTTTGTAACTAAACCCGGCACAAGTACTGTCCTGAATTCTCTCTGATCTTGCGGATATTCAGAAACAATCTGAGCACATTTACTTACCATTTTTACAAAGAAGTCACTGTTACCCCATACATTTGAAACTTTATTGCAGATAGTATCTGCATATCTTTCAGGAGAAGTTTTAATATCCATGGCAATAAAATCAGGTTTTAATTCTTCATTGTTTACAAAGTAAGAAAGCTCGTCAGGAAGAGTACTGTTTGTATCAAGTTTAATTTTATAACCTAATTCCCTTGCTTTTTTTATGATAATAGGAGTGTAGGGGTTAATTAAAGGCTCTCCGCCGCTTATAACAAGGCCTTTCAATATGCCCTGTCTTTTTTCCAGATGATTAAACAGTTCTTCTATAGTGTTTAATTCTTCATCTCTGGAAGGAAGTACAAGTCCAATATTATAGCAGTAGGGACAGCGAAGATTACAACCTTTTAGAAAAAAAGAACCTGCTACAATTCCCGGATAGTCTACACAGGTAGTTTTTACCAGAATTCCAGCAGGTTTATTAAGTGGTAAGTCAGTCATTTTATGCTTTTACTGCAACTTTATTAAAAACAACTTCCAGTTCTTCTACATTGTGGCAGCGTGCAGTTTCTACACCCTGAGCGTTATAGAAAATAACTGTTGGTGTTGCAAATACACCTTTTTTTGCAGCTTCAGCAAGACCTGCATCTGTATCAACATCTACAGAACGTCCTGCCATGTCTAACTCTTCCATAAAGCCTTTTACAGGAGGGCAGTTTGGACAAGTTTTGCGTGTATACATTTCGTATGTTACGCTTTCTGTATTTAATACAGGATTTTCAATTTTCTTTGCAGAATCACAGAAGGCACATTCTGTATCTGCTTTTGTAATATCATATTCTTTGCTGGCTTCAAGGGTAAACATTTTGCGCTGATCAAATTCATCACGTTTACCTTTATTCCAGTGCTTAACAGCTCTGTAATAGCCTACAATACGAGCATAAACTTCTGTTTCTGTTCCGTGAACATTCTGCAAAGCTTCTTTTGTTTCTGCAATTTCCTGTTCGATTTGTGCTAATGTTCTTTCCATTTTTTTTTAATCCCCCTTTTAATTTACACATTTTTGTATTAATTACAATTTTGTGTTATTTCCACCTACACTAAATATAGTGTACATTTTATATTATGTCAATGTTTATAACACTAAAATTCTCGGAATTGTGCTTATTTTTCTTTAGCAATTAATTCCTTTTTTTCCTCTTCAAGCTGTTTAAGCTTTTCTTTTAATTCCTTTTCTCTTTCTGCCTTACATTTTGGACATTCAAACTGCTGGCCGATTAAGTATCCGTGAACCTTACAGATTGAGTATGTTGGAGAAATTGTAAAGAAAGGAATTCTATATTTGTGTGATATAGTTCTTACCAGGTCTGCACAAGCCTTCCAGTCTTTTAAGGCTTCACCCATAAATACGTGGAACATAGTTCCGCCAGTGTATTTAGTCTGAAGTGATTCCTGTAAATCAAGAGCTTCAAATACATCAGCTGTATAATCAACAGGTAACTGTGAAGAGTTTGTATAGAATGGTTCATTTGTTCCGCTGGTAATAATATCAGGGAACTGTTCCTTGTCGTGGCGTGCAAGGCGATAAGAAGTTGATTCTGCAGGTGTTGCTTCAAGGTTGAACAAATCTCCTGTTTCTTCCTGGTAGTCCTGCATTCTTTCACGCATATGTGTAAGAACTTCTTCTGCAAATTTTTTACCTTTGGCAGTAGTAATATCAACTCCAAGGAAGTTTAAGCAGCATTCGTTCATACCGCAAAGACCGATTGTATTAAAGTGGTTTACAAGGGTCTTTAAGTAACGTCTTGTATATGGGAATAATCCGCCGTCGTAAAGCTTCTGGATAACCTTACGTTTTACGCAGAGACTTTCTTTAGCAAGATCCATAAGGTAATCAAGTCTCTTGTAGAATTCTTCTTCTGTTTTTGCAAGATATGCAATCTGAGGCATGTTGATTGTTACAACACCAATAGAACCGGTAAATTCATCGGCACCAAAGAGACCACCACCACGGCGGCGTAATTCACGTTTGTCCAGCTGAAGACGACAGCACATAGAACGTACATCGCTTGGATTAAGGTCTGAATTAACAAAGTTCTGGAAGTTTGGAGTTCCGTACTGAGCTGTCATTGTAAAGAGAAGCTTTGAAATTTCAGAATCCCAGTCGAAGTCTCTTGTAATATTGTATGTTGGAATAGGGTAGGCAAAACCACGTCCGTTTGCATCACCCTCAATCATAAGTTCAATGAAAACTTTATTGATTAAGTCCATTTCCTTCTGGCAGTCGCCGTAAGTGTAATCCTGTTCCTTACCGCCAACGATAGCTTTTTTATTCTTTAAGTCATCAGGACAAACTAAATCCATTGTGATGTTTGTAAATGGAGCCTGAGAACCCCAGCGGCTTGGAGTATTTACACCATAAATATAACTCTGAATACACTGTCTTACCTGTTTTTCTGTAAGCTTGTCAGAACGTACAAATGGAGCAAGATAGGTATCAAAAGAAGAGAAAGCCTGAGCTCCGGCCCATTCGTTCTGCATGATTCCAAGGAAGTTTACAATCTGGTTTACCAGAGTTGAAAGGTGGGTTGCAGGTGTTGATGTAATTTTATCCGGAACACCACCAAGACCTTCTACAATCAGCTGACGTAAAGACCAGCCGGCGCAGTAGCCTGAGAACATTGAAAGGTCATGAATATGGAAGGCTGCAGTTTTGTGTGCTTCTGCAACTTCTTTTGAATAAATATTGTTAAGCCAGTAGTTGGCTGTAATTGTTCCCGAGTTGTGAAGGATAAGTCCTCCAAGAGAGAAGTTTACGTTGGCATTTTCGTTTACACGCCAGTCGCTCTGACCAAGGTAACCGTCCATGGTTTTATTAATATCTACCATGAGGTTTTTAGCGTCACGTACGGCCTCGTGTCTTGCACGGTAAAGAATATAAGCTTTTGCAACTTCTACTTCTTTCTGTTCAATAAGTACGCTTTCAACTATATCCTGAATTTCTTCAATTGCGGGAATTGAGTGGGCTCTGTTTCCTGCCATTTCAATTCTTAGTTTTTCTTCAACTAAGTCTGTGAGCATGGAAGCTTTATCCGGATCCTTAATTTTCTTTGTTGCTTCAATAGCTTTTCCAATAGCCTTTTCAATTTTTGAACGGTCATATCTGGCAATTTCGCCTGAACGTTTTACAACCGATTTCAAAACACCCTGTGTTTCTTCGTCTGAACTCTTTCCTAAGAAACTTCTCCATTCTGGAAATATTGACTGATCACTCATTTAATTCCCCTTACACTCGTTTAGTGTCCCTTTTTTTCTATATTTTTTACTTCTGTAATAAATTCTTCCAGGTTTTCAAAATGTCTGTAAACTGATGCAAACCTGATATAGGCAACAGCATCTATCTGAGAAAGTTTTTCGAGAACTAACTCCCCAAGACTTGAGGTAGAAATTTCACGGTTTTCCTTTCCAAGTTTAATAGCAAGATCTTCAATGTCATTTGAAATTTGTTCGACCATACTGGTGGAAACTGGTCGTTTTTCAAGTGCACGTTCAATACCTTTTTCAAGTTTTTGTCTGTCAAAAGGCTGGCGGCGTCCATCCCTTTTTACTACCATGAATGGCTTTTCGTCAATTCTTTCGTAGCTGGTAAATCTGTATCCACAGGCAAGACATTCTCTTCTGCGGCGAATACTTTCTCCGTTTACCATCGTTCTGGATTCCAAAACCTTATCATCTAAGGTTCCACAATAAGGACAACGCATTTTTACCTTCTTTTTTGAAATTGCTAGTGTATTTTTTACCTGTATGTCTATCTTATAACACTATATATGGGAGTAGCAAGTGAATTTTGAAGAATTTTTGAAGAAAATTTAAAACTTTTTTACTTGACAATAATTTATTTTGTGCTTTCCGTCAAAAAAAAATAAAAAGCTCTTGACTATTTTTTATTTTTTTTATGCTTCTTAGATTTTTTAATTTTTCTTTCGCTTGGAATATAGTCAAATCGTCTGAAAGTCAGCTTAGAATACAAGAGATACATAAAAACAAGGAGGAAAATAAGGTGAGGAAGCCAGTTTCCAAACCTTGCATAAGTAGTATAAGTTCTTTTATAAACCGGAACTGAATAGTGTAGGGAGGCTTCTTTAAAGACCGGTAAATCGGCAAGAGACTCTCCGTTAATGTCTATAATCGAAGATACGCCTGCATTTGTAGCCCTTACGAGCGGAATTTTATATTCAATGGCCCTGTAGCTGCTTACAACAAAATGCTGGTATTCACTGGATTTTTTTAAAGACCAGGAATCATCGGTTAAATTTATATAAAGTTCGGCACCATTTTTAAAAAGAGGCCCCATAATGTCAGGGAAGGCATCATCATAACAGATTGGAGTTGCAATCTTTACAAGGGGAGCTTTATTTTCGCGTAATTGCTGTTCCATAAAGGATTCAGATAAATCATAATTCTTTATGGTTTCAATTTCCTTATACTCTGAATATTCGCAGGGAATATCAAAGAAAACATACTGATCTCCGGGTGACCAGCCTGCAGAAATGCCTATTACCCTGGACAGAATCTTCTTAACTTTTGGAAACTCCAGGAAAGGAATGGCTTCTGCCATTGGAACAAGATGATTTTTTCCGTAATATCCCCTGAAATTTCCCTCCCTATCATACATAAGGGCTGCATTAAAATAAATTTCCCTGTATCTGTCTCTTATATAAGAGCCCCCGGCGATTAAAGGTGTATCAATATCCCTTACAAACTGGGCCAGAGGTTTTTTAGAAGGATAATTTTCATAATGACTTACGGCCGAAGGAAATTTAAAATTCAAGACTCCTTCAGACCAGGCAACCAGATGGGCTTTTTTACCTTCTTCTTCAAAGGCATCAAGCTCTTTCTGGGTTAGTTTTTGAGAAAGCAGAATGCTTTTATTGTCTGAACTTTCCTTCCATGGATCGCTGTTCTGCTGAACCATAACTATATTCAGATACTTTTGTGCTTTTGGCTTAAAATTATACTTTATAACTCCGTAGCCTGAAGAAAGAATGAATAAGACAAGGAAGAGTTTTAAGGCTATACATAAACTTGTAAAATTCTGCCTGTTATCTTTAGTATGATTTTTATAATATTGAATTAGAGCTTCGCTTAAGAGGCCGTTAAAAAATGCCAGAAGAAATGTAATTCCATAAGTTCCAGTAATTGACGCTATCTGCATTAAAAAAGGCCACTTGTAAATGGCTGCAGGAAGGGTTGCCCAGGGGTAACCTAAAAAGCCTGTAGATTTAAACCACTCATAAAGAACATAAATTCCGGAAAAATAAAGGATTCTGAAGGCCGGTGATTTTAAAAATCTTAAATTAAGACAGTAGGAATCCACTTTATTTTTATTTATAGAAAAAGGGTAATATAAAAAGAGCAGAACTCCGCCGCCAATTAAAGCAGTTCCAAAAGTAGATGCCCCTAAAGTCAGAATCGGAAAATCCTTAAAGTTCGCAAGCCAGAAACTTGATAAAAAATGGGTCAGACCGGTTTGAATAAAACCTGCTAAAAAAGCCTGTTTATAGTTTTTTACTCTTGTAAAGGCCAGATAAAGCGGTACTAAGGCAATAAGGGTAAGAGATGGTATGCCAAACTGCGTAATTTCACTTGGAAGAGCAAGGGCGAGGATGATAGCTGAAAAAACAGAATAAAAAACTTGTAAAATCAAATCCATTATAATATTATTATTTATAGAATCATTTTTATATATTCTTAATATTGATAATAATGATGATTAATTAAAAAAGCAATTGAAAAAGTAGAGGGGATACAGCGTTGAAATTAATAAATGATGCTCATTTTGAGGAGTACAAAGTAAAGCCGGAAGCAGTAGCTAAAGCTCCCGGAAGATTTCATCTTATAGGTGAACAATCATGGTTTTTTAAGAATAAAACCCTGTCTATGGCCGTAAATTTACCGGTTTATGTTGCTCTTTCCAAAAGAGATGATAATAATCTCAGATTTTATTTTAAGCAGATTAATGAACACAAAAAAGGAATGTTAAGTTCCTTAAAATATAAAAAAGAAGACAGATGGGCTAATGCCTGTAAATCGGTAGTCTTCGGCTATATTTCAGGAGGCTATCAGCTTACAGGTTTTGACCTTACAATCTACAGCGATATCCTTCCTTCTGCAGGCTTTGGCATAACAACCGCCATAAAAGTTGCAACTTTACTTGCCCTTAAATCCTTATTTAATATTGAATGCAGCGACGCAGAACTCCTTCAGGTGCTTGAAAGGGGCAATAAGAAAAATCTCCATATAGAAAACTATCTTTCAGATAATTATTCCGCTTTATATTCTAAAAAGGGAAATCTTTTAATTACAGATTATTCAAAGAATACCTGGGATTATGCACCTTTTGATTTTCCTGATAAAAAGGTTTTCCTTATTGATACAAAGGTTCCCCGCGTTTCCATCTGGGATGAATCTTCAATCTTTGAACCTGAAAACGCCCTTTTACTTGGAGACTTGCGCGAAAAAAAGCCAAACGTGTACGGCGGCTGGCAATATATAAACAACATCACAGATATTAACGAAGTTCTTGAAAATCTTAGTGAAGATACCCAGAGAAAATTAAAATCTGTAATAAGGGAGCATAAGGATCTTCTTGATGCAAAAACCGCCCTTGATACCGGAGACTTCTTTAAATTTGCAAGAAGTATAAATCACAGTCACGAAACCATGAGGGATATGTTTAATGTAAGCTGCCCTGAAATTGACTGGATTTTAAAAAGAGTTAATGAACTGGAACCAAATCTAGAACTGGTTACAAATCCTGTAACCTGCGGACGAATTACCGGTAAAGGTTTTGGCCGCTGTATGTTTGCAATTATGCGTACCAGCGATGTAGAAAACTTTAAGGCAAAATTAAACGAGTTTGAAAGGATTTTTGGCTTCCATCCGGAATGTTATGAAGTTGAGCCTTCAGATGGTGCCTGCCTGGTAAAAGACTAAATCAGAAAAAAAATAAAAGGCAAAAGGGGGAAAAATGAATTTACTGATTACAAATGATGATGGTTATGATGCCCCTGGAATTCAGACCTTAAAAAAAGTTCTGCAGAAAAAACACAATGTTTATCTGATTGCTCCTGATACAAACAGGAGTGCAGTTTCTCACTGTATATCTATGTTCAACAGTCTTTCCCTTACAAAAATTGCAGAAAGAGAATATAAATGCCAGGGCTATCCTGCTGACTGTATAGGCGTAGGCCTTTTAAGTGATTTGTTTGATGTAAAATTCGATGCAGTTATTTCAGGAATCAACTGCGGACCAAATCTTGGAACAGATATTGTATATTCGGGAACCTGTGCTGCGGCAAGACAGGCAGTACTTTCTGGTATTCCTGGCATTGCCTTAAGTATGGATCCTGTAAGCAAACAGTTTTTTCCACACGAACTCAAATATGAAGTTCTTGCAGAATTTGCCCTTAATAACCTGGAAAAATTAATTTCATTATGCCGCTGCGGCCAGGCTCTTGAGGAAAGAAAAAGATTTGTAAATGTAAATGCTCCTTCTATTGATAAATATACAGGTGTAAAATTTTCGAAAAATTTATGCGTCCGTACCTATGCCGACAAAATTAAAATTGAAGAAGACAAGGGGCTTTTAAAAACGAAGTTTATTATGACCGGGCAGGGACAGACTTTATCTGATGATGCTTCTGATTATACTTATGTAAGGCAGGGAAATGTCTGTATTTCTGGAATTTGTGTTGAACCAGTCTCTGATCTTTTGGTAGACGATTTAACTTTTAAATTGTAAAATAAGATATTATTTTGGGTGGGAAAATTGCAGAATAATAATTATTTAAATGACGGTATAAAACTCTATAATCAGGGCAAATATTCTGATGCCCTTGCTTATTTTTTAAGTTTAAGCGAAGAAGCTCCTGTTGATAAGATTGATGTAGCATATTTTTTAGGCTTATGTTATGCCAAATTACAAAAATATGATGATTCCCTTTTGTTTCTGGAACAGGTAGTTACCTCCGGAACTCAGTTAGAAAAAATCCTTCAGTGTCGTTTTCTTCTTGCAGTTATTTATGCAATTTCCGGCCGTAAGCGTCTTGCAAATTTTGAATTAAATAAACTGCTGGAAACCGGTTACATGACTGCATCAGTTTATGCGGCAATTGCCTTTGTTTCCTGGGAACAGCAGGATACAGATAAATGTATTGAATATTACGAAAAATCTCTTGAAAAAGATCCCGAAAATGTAACTTCCCTCAATGGTCTTGGCTATGTTCTTGCCTGCCAGGATAAAGATTTAACTAAGGCTCTTTCTTTATGTAAAAAGGCTGTTAAGGTTTCTCCGGATTCCTATGCCTGCTATGATTCTCTTGGCTGGGTTTATTACAAGCTTGGCCTTATGGAAGATGCCCTGCATTATCTTGAAGAGGCAGAAAAACTAGCTCCGGAAAACAGGGAAATTGCAAAACATATCAGAATTGTTAAGGGAGAAGGTAACAAATAATGAAAAAGCAGACTTCCTTTTTATTTATATTTTCTTTTTGCCTGCTCTTTGCCTATTCTCAGGTAACAAGTTCAGATGCAGGTTTAAAAGTTCCTCAGGACGGAATCAGAAACAGTAATCAGGGCTTTGCTTCCCAGGAATTCCGCCATGGGGTTCAGGCTTATTATAAAGGCTCTTATAACGAAGCTATAATGCAGTTTGAAAAAGCCCTTTCTTTTTTACCAAACGATTCTTTAATTCTGGAATGGCTGGGTAAGGCTTACTATAAGTCCGGAATGGAAGGTTCTGCCCTTGCTTACTGGCAGGCTGCAAAAAACAACGGTTACGGCGGCCTTTTACTGGAGAACAAAATTGAAGTTGTAAGGGAAAGACGGGTTACAGGAGAATCAAACGAAGCACAGATTCGCCTTACAGAAGCAGGTTCCTTTGACGGAAATTTCAATGACAACCTTGTTTTCAGCGGTCCGGTTTCTGTTCTGCCTAATTTTGACGGAACCTTATGGCTTGCTTCATATAATCTAAATCAGCTTTTATTAATGAATCAGAATGGAATTGTACTTCAAAGAGTTACAGGTCCTATAAACGGTTTTGACCGTCCAAGTGATATTATAAGGCTTGCAGATAATAAACTGCTTGTAAGCGAAAATGCCGGAGACCGCCTTGCACTTTTAAGTTCAAAGGGTTCTTTTGAAAAATATATCGGAGAAAAGGGCAGAAAGACCGGTCAGATGGTTGGACCTTTATATCTTGCTCAGGATGAATTTGAACGTATTTATGTTACAGATTATGGCAATCGCCGTGTAGATGTTTTTGACAAAGACGGAAATGCCCTCTTTTTCTTTGGTGGAAAAAGTTCAGATTTTGCAGGCTTAAAGGGACCTACCGGTATTTGTCTTGTAAATGACAGTGTTTTTGTTGCAGATGATCAGAACGGCTGCATTTATGAATTTGACCGCTCAGGAAACTATGTAAGGGCACTGGTAGAAAAAGGAACTTTCAGCAAGCCTGAAAGCATAAAATTATGGAATGGAGCCCTGCTGCTCTGCGATTCAAATAAATTAATTTCTGTAGATTATGATACCGGAGCAATTTTTGAATACGCCAGAACCGGAAATGCCCCAAGCCGGGTAACCTGTGCTTCTGGTGATATTAACGGTAATGTACTTGTTTGTGATTATACTTCGAACGAATTATATATAATGTCAAAACTGCAGGAACTTGTAGGCGGTTTGTTTGTTCAGATTGAAGCAGTTGATGCCTCAAAGTTTCCTAATGTAGTTGTTGAAGTAAAGGTAGAAAACCGCCACAGACAAAGTCTTGTTGGCCTTCAGGAATCTAATTTCTACTTTACAGAAAATAAAAGACCTGTAAATAATTTTAAGCTTCTTGGTGCTTCTTCAAATAATACAAATGCCGATATTACCTTTATTATTGACCGTTCAAATACAACAAGAGCCTATAAAAACGAAATTGAAAGCAGCATAAAGGAAATTACTTCCACCTTAGACGATTCCTTTATTGTAAGGATTATTAGTGCCGGAGAAATCCCTGTTCTGGAATATCAGGGAAAGCCTTCCTTATTGAATAATTTTTCTTTAGATGCCTTAAAGAATCCTTTTGCTTCAAAGATAAATCTGGATCTTGCTTTAAGACTTGCTTCCAACGATTTAATAAAGGGAAATAAAAAACGTTCAATTCTCTTTATTTCAGACTGCAATGAAGATTCAATTGATTATTCAAATTATGATTTAAGTGAATTAACTGCCTTTTTGAATAATAATTCAATTTCTTTTTCTATGATCCAGCTGGAACAAAAGGCTGCGGACGAAAAACTTGATTTTATTCTTTCAAATACTTTTGGAGATTCCTACTACGTATACAGGCCGGCCGGTTTAAGATCTGTAGTTAATGATATTTTACAGATGCCACAGGGAGTATATCAGTTCTCTTATACCTCATCTTTAACTACAAATTTTGGCCAGAATTATCTTCTTGTTGAAGCAGAAGTTTACCTCTTAAACAGAAGCGGAAGGGATGAAGCCGGTTATTTTGCACCTCTTCAATAAGAAAACTAGAAGGTAACTTTGCAGCTGAGATCTGTAATCAGTTCAAAGCTTGCAGAAGAACCTTCATACCAGTAAAAGTTTCCACCAAAGGTAAGTCCAAGGCTATAGTGTTTTGAAAGTTTTACACTGTTATTGTGTTCATAATTATACTTTTGGAAGAAGGCTGAGGAAGTTTTTCCCATGGAGATATTAAAGATATCCTTCTGAGTAATATCGTACTTGCCCTTAAAGTAATTATTAGACAAAAGATTTGCAAGGCCTAAAACTATACTTTTTTGTGCAGGTCTTGAATAAATAAAGGTTGTTTTTACATTCCATATGCCCTCTGTAGAAAGCTGCAGGTTCAGGGCTGTTGAAATAGAACTTTTTGAGTTTATATAAAGCAGGAGCTGGCTGTAAGCACTTAAAGAAAAAGAAGTTTCCGAAAGATTATCGGAAGGAAGTTTTAAGGCTGCAGTCAGGCTTGAATATAATTCATCAGATTCAAAAAATTTAAAGACCGGCTTAATGCTTTTACTTCCAAAATTATTCAGGGCTGTACTTGAAGCTGTAATTTTTATCTGATAAAGGTCACTTAAAGTGGAGTTTGCCTTTATATCCCTTTCGAAAATTAAAGAAGAATTGTTTGGAAGAAAAATATCTTTTACAGAATTAGAAAGAGGTCTTTTCCAGCTGAAACTGTATCTGCAGCTGTAGGTAGAAAGCTGATTTTCACTTTCGTATAAAAGCCTCTGGCCTAGTTCTTTTGAGAAAATATCTGCAAAAGGCAGGGCTTTATAAAAGTTTCCGCTCTTTGCAAGGTTTGAAAAGAGCAGGGAAGAATCCTCCAGATAGGATGGAGAAGTGCAGTTATTTAATAAATCATAAGCTGTTTTCTGGTAGCTTATTGAAAAAGTTTCCTTTTTAACTTTGAAAGGAAAGTCCAGAAGTAAATCCTGAGTTAAATAATGCTTGAGCGAAGAATTATTAATATTAGATTTCAAAGAAAAATCCAGGTTTGGACTAAAAGAAAGTTTAGTAAAATCACTTTTAAAATTCGTATTGTAGTTTAAGCTTCTGTATAAGGCTTTTTCTTCTCCGCAGGAAAATTCAAGTTTAGAAAGCTTATACCAGGAATCAAAATATTTATCTTCGCAAAGTTCATCACTTCCCTTAGAATTAATTTTCTGATTTCCTTCAACTTTTGCATTAAAGGTGATTTTTGTATTTTTTATATCTTTTGAAAAAGCATCAGAAATTGTAAAGGTCTGATTCTGAATATAAAGCCTTTGGATGGCCTTGCTTTCAAATGAAAGCTTTGTACCAATTTTATTAAAGTCCAGTTTCAGGGAATTTGATTTTGAATAAGAGGAGGCAGAAGGTTCAATGTTGAAAATTTCAGAAAAATTCAAAAAATTAAAGAGGGCTTTTTCGCTTTGAATCTGATGACCTGCGCTATTTAAATAAAAATCATTATCTGAAGAAGAATAAAGGGCATTTACAAGGGAATAAAAGTTTACATTACAAAAGGTAATCTGGCCGCTTAAGGTTGTATCAATATTTGCCTTGTCTTTACTTGAATAAGATTCCTGTCCTTCCAGCCGCAAAAGGACATTTTTAAGAATTTCAAAATCACCTGCTTTTAGAATTACATCATTATTTTCGTACTTTGCAAGAATATAGTTTCTGGCAGAAAAATAGCTTTGACTTTCTGAATAGTAAAGATTATTTAAATAAAAACTTCCGCTGGTGTAAAGGTTATTATTCTGGCAGGTGTTGAGCTCAATTTTAATTCTGCAGGGAATAATTTTTTTATTTAAGGTAAGACTGTAATGACTTTTATTAATAAGATTTCCGTCAATATATAAGGTCTTATTTTCTATATCAAAAGAAAGGCTGTGATATTCACTGTTGAAGCTGATGTAATCTGCTAAATTATATAATTCAAGCTTTAAGGCTATATCTCCCTCGCTTTCTAAATTAAGGGAGTTGCAGTCCAGAAGAAGGAAAAGGGAAGCCTGGTCGCTTGTATAAGAAACAGAAGAAGCATCTTCTGCCTGCAGGGCAAAATCTAAATTAATGCTTTTGTAATCAGAAAAATCTGCTGAAGAAAAAGAAGAGGCAAAAGTTATAAGGGGATTAAAATCAGGCTGACTATAATCTTCTATCTTCCATTGAACAAGGCTTGAATAATTTGTATTTATTCCAAGAACTTTAGAGGAAGGTGAAGCTTCTGTTATCTGGGTGGAGTTTAAGACCAGAATGTTTTCATCATTTAAAGTATAAAGCTCCTGAACATAAGGCTCGTTTGGACCTATATAAAGCCTTCCGCTGATATTATCAGCAGAAGAAGATTTTTTTATAAGAAGGATTCTTGCATCATGATTAGAAGCTAAAAGACTCCGGTCATAATCGTCAAGGGCAATTTTTACAGTCTGCCAGGAAGGGGTCGTAAAATCAAAGGCTGCCAGGGTTTTGTATGATTCTTCGCTTATTTTCCAGCAGGGAATATTAAGTGAATCTTCTCCATAAAAAGTATCAGATGCCTGAACTCCAAGCTGAAGGTAAAGGTCATAATCAGAGGAATTAAGGCTTGTAAGGTCTCCTTTTAAGGCAAGTTCAAAATAAGAGGCTTTTGCAAGTAATTCTCCGTAAGGAAGTTTAAGGTCAAGACCTGCCCAGAGGCTTTCGCCGGAAAGGGAGCTTTCAGAAAAGTCATAGGCTAAAGGAATTAAATAGCCAGAAACTTCAGAAGAAGTCTGGCCTGTAAAGGAACTTGAGTTTACGGTACAGTTATTTTCGCTTTTTAAATATACGGAATCTACATAAGGTTCGCTTAAAACCCTGTAGCCTGCATTCTGCGAATTGTAATAGCTTTTGTTTATATAATTATTATTGCAGAGAACTAAAAGGTTATTGCTGCCGTTTGCATTATTTACAGAAAGAGAAGCCTTGTCTGTAAACTCAAAATATTTATTTTTATAGCTGATGCCAGAGGTAAGGGCTGTAAATCCTGCAGAAGCTTCATCTACCGTAGAATACTTTTTTGTAAAAAGCAGGGGCCATCGGGAAGTAAGGGAGGCATCAAAGGTAAAGACCGGGCTTTTTGAATAAGTAATTCCCGCTCCACTTGCAAAAGAGGCTAAAGAAGGGGAAGTATCTTCTTCCTGATAGTAAATTATGATTCTGTCAGTATCTTCAATCTTACTTGAAAGACTTACATCTCCGCTTGTGCTGTTGTATTTTGCCCCGGTATCCAGAACTCCGTTTTTATAAACCTGTATGCTGCTTTCTATAGCATTATTTCCAATATTTAAAGAAGAAAGTTCTCCAAGGCTTTTTAATAAAATTACAGTGTCATCATCTTTTTGTCGGGTAAGGTAAAGCAGGGGATTCCAGGCTGCCGCAGGATATCTGTATTCAGGACTTTTACAGTCTCTGCTTCCTTCCTGTAAAGCTAAAAGGGCATAGGTATGATTTTCTTCAATAAAATCTTCTAAAAGAGAATAGCTTTGATCTAGTTCAGAAATTTCATAAAGAGAAGAGGTCTGCTCACTCGATTCATTAATTACAGAAAATTCTGCCTCGCTTACAATTCCTGCATCATAGATTCCGGCATTTAAAAAGGGCGAAAAACCTGAAGAATTCTGTATAACCAGGGCTTCTTCATTATTTATCTGAATATTCAGATTATAGGAAAAGTTTGAAAGACTGATTTTTTTACTGTTATACTTATTAAAATACTGCTGAATCTGGCCCAGAAATGAAGAAGAATCCGAATAAGTTCCGCACAAACTTATAATATCGCTGACGTATGATTGGTCTTCAAAGGTAACAAGTATTGTAGGAATTTTTCCATCCGTCTTATCTGTATTTGCAGAGGCTATAAACTCAATGCTTCCTTTTTGCAGGGATATATTGTAATCGGAAGCAGAAAGTTTTACATAACTTTTATGATTTGAATCTTTATAGCTTCCTTTTGTATTTTCTACATAAATATTTTTTATTTTTGAAAGATAAGTTTCGGCATTTTCCGGAAGAATGAATTCTTTGCCATATGCAAAATCTTCAAGCGCAATTGTTTTTTCTGTTACCGAATTAAGTCCATAAAATTCTGCCTTTTTAGAAGAGGTAAAATCAAAACGAAGAATTAAATCTCCCTTCCAGACAGAAGCTTTATCTGCAAAAGTAAAAGCAAGCCCCGGACTCTGGGCAGAACTTTTTCCAAGTCCATAGCCAAAATAATCAGCCGAATAAGAATTTTCCATGCTGATGTTGCGGTTAGAAATTACTGCAGATTTTAAAAAATCTTCGTTTTTATATCCCACAGTATAGGTGTTTTTAGTAAAAGCATCTGCAAAACTGACATCGAAAAAATAATGGTCATTAATCTCAAGGTAAGAATTAAACTCAACTTCCTGCTTAAAAAGGGGCAGGCTGAAAGAAGCTGAAAAAGGAGAAAAATAAAAGTTGAGGCCGGTAGAAAAATCAAGGAGCCAGTAGCCGCTTAAATCGAATTTTATTTTTTCGGTTTTTACAAGGTAGTCATCTTGCGCTGAGGAAGAATTGTTTTTATTTTCCCCGCCGGATGCCTGATTTACATCATTTTTATTCTCCAGACTGTCAGAAAGAATACTTGCTGCTCCAAGATTATTTGTAATATTCTGACAGACGGCCTTATTAGAAAAAGAAGAAAAAAGTAAAAAAATAAGAGAGAGAGAAAGAAGTTTTAAGGTTCTTGCTTTTTGAACTTTTATTTCCGGATGTTTTTCCTGCAGCTGTAAAATTGCCTTCTGAACCTTTTGTTTTTTCTGCCTGTTATCTTCAAAAAGAGACTGCTGAAGAGGCTCTTCTTTTTTGTCTATATTTTCAAAGCCAACCCCTAATAATCTTATGCCACGTCCTTTCTGATATTTTTCTTCAAAGAGCATTTTTAATTTTTCATAAAAATCATCCAGAACCAGTATGTTTTCGTCAAAGGTTCTCTGAATGGAAACTGTAGAAAAATCATCATATCTTATTTTTATAAAAATGGTTTTTGAAAAGCCCTTTTCTTTTAATAATCTGAAAAAAACTTCCTGGGCAAGTTCAAGAATTTCAGTTTCCAGAAGATAGTAATCCTGCAAATCGTAGGGAAAGGTTCTTTCGTTACTTATGGAATGAGACTTTGCACTTTCTCCAAAACTTTGATTTTTTCCGCCCCTTACAACATCATACAGATAATTTCCCTGGCTTTTTCCAAAAAGAAATTCCAGCATATCCAGGTCTTTTTCGTAAATATCGCGGGTGGTAAAAATCCCTTTTCTATGAAGATTTTCGAGGCTTTTACTGCCAATGCCCCAGACTTTTTCCAGAGGCAGCTTAAGCATAAAATTGCATTCTTCTCCTTCGTTAATTATAAAAAAGCCGTCTGGTTTCTTCATGCCCGAAGCAATTTTTGCAAGGTATGGAGTTGGGGCAAGGCCTATGCTGACTGTAAGGCCTGTTTCAAGTTTTATTTTTTCTTTTATTCTTAAAATTGTTTCTTTTGGATCTCCGAATAATTTTTCGGTTCCTGTAAGGTCTATAAAGGCTTCATCTATAGACATTTGGGTTATCTGTGGAGAAAAATCTCCAAGAATGGTCATAATCTTGTAGGAAAGTTCACAGTAGCGCTTATAATTTCCGTGTACAAAGATTCCCTGGGGGCAGAGTTTATAGGCCTGATAAGTTGGCATGGCAGAATGGACGCCAAAGGCTCTTGCTTCATAAGATGCTGTAGAAACAACGCCCCTGCGGTCTTCCGGTTTACCACCAACAATTACGGGTTTTCCCTTCCATTGCGGATGATCCAGCTGTTCAACCGAAGCAAAAAAAGCGTCCAGATCTACATGTGCATAATATTTTGCACTTTGATTACTCATCAGTATTTCCTATTTCAATTTTCTGACTGTATAAAAGATACTCTCCGGGAGTTGATGCTTCCTTATAAGCAAGTATATCTATTATACAATTCTCTGACTCAAAACCATAGGTAAAAATTAAGTTGGAAGGGGGATTTTCAGGAATTACAAAAACTGCCTGATTTGCTTTTATAACTTCAAAATCGTTATCGGCATATAATACCGGAGATTCTTTATTTGTAGAAAGGGTAACTTCAATATCCTTTACATTTTCTGCAAGTTCTATGTTAAGACTTCTGATGTGGTCATTAAATACTTTTTTATCTGTCCAGGAAGTTTTTATAAAATCATTCCGGTATGCCTCTTTTATAAGGGGCTGACTTATAACTTTTCTTTTTTTATAAGTTGAATTAAAGGAATGTGCGCTGAGAATCAAAAGAAAAAGGGCAATTACAAAGCCGCTTGCTGTTGAAATAATAGTTTCCTTGTAGCCTGTAAGTTTGTTTTTAAAGGAAATAAGGATTCTAAAATAAGTAAGAATGATGGTTGTTAAAACAAGGCTTTCTTCCAGCCAGATAAAGTTTGGTTTACAGTAATATTCCTGCAAAAGATCAATCTGGGCATTTTGTGTAATACCCCTGATATATGGTACAAAAGGAATAATCAAAAGTAAAAGGGCAACGATATGAATGTATCTGAACTTAAAAATTAAAATTACAATAGAAATAGTCAGAATAAGGCTCATCAAAGGGAAGAAGGAAATATCAAAAAAAGAGAAAATAAAAAGGTTCAGGGCTGCAGAAAATACAATCAGAAAGTCTATGGATTTTTCATTCAGTTTTTCGCGCGATATATTAATTTTAAAAATAAAATAAATTGATGTAGAAAAGATTGCAGTAATAATCTGACTTGCATAAAGATAACTTACCTTCTGTGCAGGAGAAAGCAGGGGAAAGAAAAGGGATAATAAAAGCCTTGCAAAAAAGAAGGAAAAGCTTATTAAAACAAATACAATTGGAACAGAAATCCATATCTGCTGAATCTTTTTCCAGGTATTATTTTTTAAGCTTGTATTAACAAAGGCTAAAAAGAAAATAAAAAGGATGATTAAAAAGAAAAGCAGGATGATTAACTGTACGATTTTGTGTTCAGTAATATTTATGTAATGATTTACGGTTTTAACAATAATAAAGTGCTGGTCCCATAAAAAATCGGGATTTTTATTATACTGATTTATAAACTCAACACAGAAAAGAAAGTTCTGGCTGAAGTGAGAAGCTTTTGTAAAGCCTATTTTTATTGCCGGTATTTCCTGGCTGAAAAAATAATCCAGCTGCCGGTCTTTAAAAAACTTAAAGTTATTCTGCTGACTGATGTAGTAATAGGGCAGAAGGGAATCAATCTTGTTTTTAAGAAAAGAGTTATATGCGGTTTTTACAAGAAAAGATGGGGATGCAGTTGAAGATGAACTTGTAAGAATATTATTTGCAGGAGAGTCCAGATCAAAAATAAGGGCAGTTGTATTTTCATTTGAGGTTGAGTTATTAAGATAGACGCTGCTTCCGTTCACCATGCCTCTTTTTGTAATATGAGGATAATCTCCATAGGAAAGTAAAATTGTCAGCCTGAAATCATATTTCTGGGCTTTTACATAATTAATTACATTTATTAAAAACTCAGGCTTATTATATATCTGCTCCTGGTCAAAAACTAAAAGTAACTGTTTGGAAGATAGAGAACGGCTCTTTTCTGCAGGCTCAAAGTTGATGATTATATTGTAGGGAAGGGAATTTTCGCCGGCTGTAACAAGGTTTTGAGTCCTTATATCAAGCTCTTTTTGATAGAATTTACTGTAAACTTTGTTAGAAAGCTCCTGGCCATTAAAAGACTGATTATATGCTGTAATGGACTGACCATATATAAAAAGAGTAGAAATTATCAGGAAAAATAAAAATGTAAGTATAACTTTTGCTCTTTTCATACCATATAAGTTTATTAATTAAATGTTTACAATTCAAGACCTTTCTTATATAATTTATATGGAGTTGAGAGTGTTTTTAAGAAGGAAATAATGGGCTCAGGTGATAAAAAATTTATATTGGAACTTCCATTAAAGGTTGTACTTACAGAAGATGGGGCTTCTAATTTTATCAGTCATAAAAAAAATCTTATCCGCTTCCGTTTAGCAGATAATATTGAAGAGTATGGAATCTCTCTAAATAAATTTTCTCCCCAGTCAATTCAAAGTATGATCCTCCTGGATTATATTTCAAAAATCGAAATTTCCATGTCAGAATTCGTTTCTTCCCGTCAGGAAGTAATGGATCTTTCTAAAGTAATCGTTTTTTCAATTTTATATAAACAGTTTGACCGCGATGTTTATGCAGAACTTATTCAGTGTGAATGTGTAAGAAAGCATAACAGATCTAATCCTTCTCATCTGATTGATGAAAGAACTAAAATGACAGAGCGTCAGTTACGAAGCATTTTGCAGAATAAAGAATCTATCATACAGTCTACCCGCAAAATGATTCTTGACCCTATCTGGAAATCAATCATGTCTAATAAGGATTATTCTTCAGAAGAAAAGAATATCTATCTTTTAATGACAGAAAAGTTCTTAAACCGCCTGGGCTTAATGAACTGGTATATAATCACAATGTTCCATAAGAGCGAAGGTGTAAACGAAATGTTTATTGCCATAAGAAACCTTTTAAGCTCTTACATGGAAAAATCAAAGGTTGCAGAATATATTTCGGTTATGGTAATGGAACTTGCCCTTAATAACGAAAATACAAACATTCGTAAAGAAGCAAGAAACATTTACCATGGAGTTGATGATATTGACGCCCTCATTTTTGATGCAGAAACCCGAGCCAAAATTGTAAGGGAATTACAGAGAAAACATGAACTTGTATTCCTTTCCTGGAAATTAGGCGGCGGTTCAAAATCAATTGGAAAACAGGGAACTCTTTCTATTACCCTTTACAACAAGGATGATGAATTCCAGGAAGTAAAGGAAAATATTGAAATTGCAAAGGCTGCAAATAATAACAAAAAATCATTAATTGACTTCTACAGGGAATTACCGGAAGGTCAGGAAGGTACCGACTTAGGTCTCTACTATCTTTCTTACCTTGATGATGCCTGTAAAAAAGTTAATGTTAAGTTTGAATCAATTGTTAATCAGTTTACAGCAAGTGATTTAACCGTAATTAACCTGAATTTCAAATTCTAGACTATGAATAAAACTTTAAGCAGAACATTATTTTTTCTTTTATGCCTGACTTTAAGCTTACTTGCTGCCTGTTCAAATGAATTAAGCGGAATAAGAGGCCCTGAAGCCACCGTAATTTTTGATTATGCTGATAATAGTTCCAGCCCGGAAGTAAGGCTCTGCGTTTTTACAGAAACCAGCGGGAACGTAAGGCGGCTTGAAAAGTTCTGTCTTAAAAGTTTAAAAGAAAACTTTGTCTGGGAAACAAAAGACTTTATTCAGGTACAGAACGGAAATAAGCTTTACGCCGGCTATACAAATTTTGTTGTTCCCCATGGCTTTTACATTCCAAAAGGCGAATACGAAATTAACTATATAGAAGCTGACCAGAAAGAATACAGCATTGAAGTGCTTGTTAATTACGAAGAAAAACTTTATGAATCGAATGCAGAAAATTTTCAAAGCCTTTGTAACAACTTAACTTTTAATAAAAAAATTGCTATATATGATATTAATCAGGCATTAATATATTTTGGTGATATTAAAAATGATTTAACCACAAACGAAAAAATATTAAAAAAATATAAAAGTGCAGATTCTTTTAGAAAAGTTTACTGTGTACAGGATAATAGTTTTTATTGTCTTTTGCCGGTAGAAAAAATATAAATTTTTTAAGGATGGAAAATGAATAAAGAAGAAAATCAGGAAGCAGAACCTTTGCCTGCGGCGGAAAAGAAGGACTTTTACAGAGAAATTAAGACTTATGTTTTAAGAATTGGTCGTATGACCCAGGCTCAGGAAAAAGCCTATAATGAGCTTGCCCCACATTACTGCATACCTTTTGAAAAAAAAATATTGAACTTTTGCGATATTTTTGGAAATACAAATCCTGTAATTGTAGAAATTGGATTTGGAATGGGTGATGCCACCTGGCAGATTGCAAAAGCAAATCCGGATATAAATTATCTTGGTATTGAAGTTCATCGTCCCGGAGTAGGAAAGCTTCTGAACGAAATTAAAAAGAACGACTTAAAGAATCTTTTAATAATTGAACATGACGCACTCGAAGTGCTTGAATATATGATTGGCAATAACAGCGTAAACGGCTTTCATATCTTCTTCCCTGATCCATGGCCAAAAAAACGTCATCACAAAAGAAGAATGCTGCAGCGCCCAAGAACAACTTTAATGGCACAAAAGCTTGCTCCCGGTGCTTATCTTTACTTTGTAACAGACATAGTAGAATATGCTGAATTTGCCCTTGAAGAATTAAATTTAACAGATCACCTTAAAAACAAATATGATGGTTTTGCTCCTGCTCAAAGCTGGAGAAAACAAACAAAATTTGAACGTAAGGGACTCGAAAAAGACAGACAGATTACCGAATTATTTTTTGTTAAAGAATAAATATGAAAAATCCAAGAATTGCAGAATTAGAAAAATTAATTAAGAAATATCAGGACTCATACTATAACGGCGAAGCAGAAATTGAAGATGCTGAATTCGATAAATTATGGGATGAGCTTAAAGCCTTAGACCCTGAAAATGCTATTTTGCAGAGGGTTGGAGCAGATTCCGGTAATTTTTCTAAAATACAGCATATTATGCCAATGGGAAGCCAGGAAAAGGCTGCAGACCCGGAACAGTTTTTAGCCTGGGCCGCAAAACATACTTACGACAAGTATCTTGTTGAATACAAGCTGGACGGCGCTTCCCTTGAACTGCAATATCAAAACGGATACCTGGTAAGGGCCGTAACCAGAGGGGACGGTTCTATAGGTGACGATATTACTGCCAATGCAAAAAAAATGAATGGCGTTCTTCCTGCCATTTATAAAGACGGACAATTAGTTCCTTTTACCGGAGGAATTCGAGGCGAAGTCATTATGACTCACGAAGTTCATAAAAAATATTTTTCTGATAAAGCTAATTGCCGTAATGCGGCAAACGGTTTAATGAAAAGAAAAGATGGCAGTGGAAGTGAATATTTAAAACTTATTACTTACGATGCCCTTGCTCTGGACGGAAAGTCTTATTTTAATTACGAAGAAGAAAAAATCCGCTGGCTTATGGACTGCGGTTTTAATGTAGTTCCTCTTGTAATCTGTTTAAATCCCCAGAGGGTTATTGCTTACCGGGCAAAGGTAATGGAAGAAAGAAAAAATCTTGAATACGATATTGACGGGCTTGTAATAAAGGAAAGGGCAATAAATCTTGAAGATGCAAGCAGAGCCCGCCCAGACCGTCAGATTGCCTTTAAGTTCAGCCTGGAAGAAGCAGTTACTACTTTACGAAAAGTTGAGTGGAGCATAAGCGGTTCAACCTACACCCCGGTAGCCGTATTTGACGAAGTAGAATTAAACGGAACAAAGGTTCAGCGGGCAAGTCTTGCAAACCCTGACACAATGCGCAAGCTCAAAGTAGAAATAGGAAGCCACGTTGTTGTTGTAAAAAGGGGAGAAATTATTCCAAAAATTGAAGCCGTAGTAGAAGAAAAAAATCTCAGAACTTTCCCGGTTGAATATCCCCAGACATGCGAAGTATGCGGTTCAAAACTTATAGATGACGGAAGCCGCCTTTATTGTCCTGAAAAAAGCTGTGCCAAAAGAGTTTTACATCAGCTTTTAAAATTTGTTCAGACAGTAGATATCAGAGATTTAGGTGAAACTCTGGTAACTTCTTTATTCAATGATAAAGTACTTAAGTCTGTAAGCGATATTTACACTCTTAGTCAGGAAGATTTAATTCCATATTTCTTAAACGAAGAAAGCATAGAAGCAGAAAAAAAATCACTTGGGGCAGAAAAAGTATATAAAAGTATACAGTCTCACAGGAATATGAAACTTGCAGTATTTTTAGCTGCCTTTGATATTCAGGATTTTGGAGAAACTACTGCTCAAAAATTAATCGATGCCGGTTTTAACAGTCTTGAAAAACTTCTTTCTGCAGACGAAAATCAAATTGCACAGGTTTACGGTTTTGCCGAAACTATGGCTGCTACAATTGTAGAAGGTTTAAAAGAAAATAAAGAAGAAATGCTTTCTCTTGTAAATGAAGGAATTATAAGCATAGAAGCTGAAGGCGGAGGAATTCTTGAAGGAAAATCTTTCTGCTTTACAGGTGAATTAAATAAAATGAAGAGGGCCGATGCCCAGAAATTAGTAAAAGATAACGGCGGAAGCATAAAATCTTCCGTTACAAAAGATTTAAGTTATCTTGTTACAAATGATACTTCTTCTGGTTCTTCAAAAAATGTAAGGGCAAAAGAACTTGGAATTCCTGTAATAAATGAAGATGAATTTCTTGCTCTTTTTAAATAAAGAATGCTTAATTAATGTTTAATTAATGATGAAGAAAATATTTCTTAAATTAATTACCACAATTATTTCTCTATATATAATTTACTGTGGCCTTGTTTATCTTCGTTTATTTATGGCGGCAAAAAATATAACGGAATTAAAAAATCAGGATATTTTAACCTTTATTATTTATGGCTCCTCTTCTTCTCTAGAAGAAAACACAATAAGCGGCCGTTTTTCCATTCTGGATTCAGGTCAGAACGAAATTACCCAGATTGAACGCTCCTGGAACGGAAACTATCTTACAGTTGATTTTACCCAGATAGAAATTAATAAGAGAGTAATTTCTTTTCCTTCGACAATTTATTCCAGAAACAGGATTTTTGAAAAGAAAAATAAAAACAGCGGTATAAAACTCGATAAATATTATAATGAAAATAAAGAGTGTATTCTTTTAGACAAAAACTATTCTAAAAAACAAAGGCAGGATTTATATTTTATAAGCTGCTTTTCCAAAAAAAAGTATCTTGTTCCTGCCTTTAATATTAACAGCTATACGTTGGATTTATCTGTCTGCCTGAATGATTTTTATTATGTAATTTCTTACAACGAAAGCGGAAAGGCTATTCTTCATCAAAGGTAAAATCATTAAGGAAGAATTCCGGACGAACGGCACTTCCATTTAATCTTATTTCCCAGTGAAGGTGAGGACCTGTTGCAAGTCCTGTAGAACCAGACTTTCCAATTAATTCACCGGCTTTAACCATTTGTCCTTCGCTTACATTTAATTCATTTAAGTGATAGTAAAGGCTGTAAAGACCAGGAAGGTGTTCAATTACAATGCTCCAGCCGGTTGAGATTCTGTCTTCTGCCATTACAACTTTTCCGTCGGCGCAGGCATGAACTTCGCTTCCGGTTGGAATGCCATAGTCGTTACCGTAATGAAGGCTTGTAGAAGATTTACCGTTTGAATAAGCATAAATACGTCTGTCTCCAAAGTAGGCAGTATAGCGGGTACTTGGATTAGGTACTATAAATCTTTTTAGGGTAAATACATCACTGGTCATTGTTGTAAATAAGATATTGTTAAGTTTTTCTATCTGCGCAGTTCTTTCGGGACTGTTGTTGGTTTTTATAGCAGTATTTTTAGCATCAAGTTCAATAGTTTCTTTATTCCATTCACGGTTTTTGAACTCAACAGGCAGCTTAAACTCAAAATCTTCTTCGTTTAAAGAATTGAATACAACCTTGAGTGTAAAGTTTCCGCCTTCAATCCAGGGAGAAACCGGAACAGCAGCAAGCATTTCTGTTACTGTAGATTTTTTATTTTTATTAATCTGATAAAAGGGTGAACTTTCAATTGTTTTTTTATCCTGAATTAAAATAAGGGAAGCCTTTTTTTCAGTTTCGTTTTTTGATTTCTTTTTATTTGTTGTGATTTTAATTCTTGCAAAAACTGCATCGCCCGGAACAATGCTTTCATTGTAGGTAACATTTAAGGTGTAATAATCACTTTCGTATTTTGCGTTTGCACAAAAGGCTACAGCAGAATTAATTAACAAAAGACCGGCTAAAAAGATTTTTAATAGTTTTTTCATGAATATATTTCCTTAATAATAAGCTGGTTACTGGCAATACCATTAAAATAATTTTTACTTAAGCTGAAAAGAACATCATAAGAATTATTTTTTATAATATCTTTACCCAGGCGCTCTGCCTGAGACCAGAACATACCTGCAAATTTGTGTTTTCCACAATCAAAGGTTAATTTTAAGTGCATAGGCTCTTTTTTGCCGACGGTGACAGCATCAAGAATTTTAATTCCCCGGCTTAAAAATATCAGTTCTTCGTTCTCATTACCATAAGGTTCAAACATTTCAAGCAGTTTGAAAATTTCTGGTGTAAGATATTGTGGTGGAAGTTCCGCATCAATATTGACTGCTTCTTCTTCCGTTTCTAAATTAATTGTCGGTAAAGATTCCTTTATTTTTATTAAAAAATCATTGAGTTTAGCTTTCTCAAAACTGAAGCCGGCAGCAGCGTTGTGGCCCCCGTGATTAATAAAAAAGTCACCAAAACTGTCCAGATATTTTGTAGCAATAAAGTTTTTATTACTTCTTATGGAACCAATACATATATCTTTGTTAAAGGTTACTGCAATTGAAGGTACAGAAAAATCTGAAAGAAGTCTTGCTGCAAAAAGGCCTGTAAGACCGGGATGAATGTTTTCGTCAACAACAAGACATATTTTATTCTGATAATCCTTTACGCTTTGCAGGGCCTTGTCTTTTACATTAAATAAAGTATTTGAAACAAGATTTTTTCTTTCTTCATTTAAAGAAAGAAGTTCTTTTGCATATTCATCTCTTTGCAAAGGATTTTCGCTTATTAAAAGCTTTAAGGCTACATCCGGTTTTCCAAGTCTTCCTGCCGCATTTAAGCATGGAATTATAGACCAGGATAAATCCTGTGAAGAAATATTTTCGTAGTTTATTTTAAGGTTTGCAAAAAGCTCTCCAAGACCTTCGCAGGGCTTTTCTTTTTTTATTATTGAAAGGGCATTTTTTACAAGAATTCTGTTTTCGTTTTTCATCGGCATGATATCTGCAAGAGCCGCAATACCTGCCAGCTGAATTTCTGTTTTTTCAAGTTTTATATAATCCGGGAACTGCTGGTTTATCAGTTTTTTTGAAAAAGTGATGTAAAGATTATACAAGCTGTTAATGGCAGATTTTTCTTCCGGAATATATTTTGCAATAGATGAAAGTTCAGAAAGCTCCTTTGAAGACTTGTTTTTTAAGGATGGGATTTTTGAGCAGATCATGCTTTTTAAATCGTAAAGATTAAATTCTACTCCGGAACCAAAAATATTTTTTAAAAGCGCTTTTGTATAGGCTGCGTCCCAGCTGTAAATTAACTGGCCCTGTAAAAAGTAGGGGAGTTTTAAATCATATATTGAAGTAAGGTTTGGTGTAATTTCTTCCCTTAAAGTTTTTACCTTTACATTGTTTTTAATTTTTATACATTCAACAATGATTTTGTCTTTTTCTTCAGTTAATTCAAGAATTGTAAGTTCAGAATTGTAAAAGTCGCTTGCGGCATAGCGCAGAGCCGAGGTAAGTTTATAGGCAACTGCCGCTCCGGAAATATCTTTGAAAGGGTATTTTGATTCCGGAAGTTTTGGGTCTATAACGACAATGGCAGATGGAAGTTCGGAAGGAGGATTATGATGGTCTGTAACAATTACATCAATTCCTTTTGAAGCGGCATAATCAACTTCTGCATTATTAGAGATTCCGCAGTCAACTGTAATTATTAAAGAGCCGCCTTCCTTTTCAAAATCATCAACTGCAGCAATGGATAGTCCGTAAGCGTCATCATCCATAGGAAGCCGCCACTGTACATCTATGCCAATATATTTAAGGTATTTATAAAGGATTGCAGTAGAGGTTACCCCGTCAACATCAGAATCACCAAAAATCAGGACTTTTTCACCTTCTTCTTTTGCCTGTAAAATTCTTTCTACGGCATCTTCCATGTTGGGAAGTAAAAAAGGTTCATTCTGGAATCTTAAATCATCTTCCAGATAGTATAAAATATCTTTTCCCTCTGTAATATTTCTTCTTACAAAAATTGAAGCAAGAATTTTAGATAAATCCTGAAATTTATTATCTAAAAAATTTGTGCATAAAGGCTCAACCTGACCCTTTGATACAGGAGTTTTGATACAGGTAATCACTATAAAATCCCCATCCCAGTTTCTATAGAGTTTAGTTTAAGATCCAGATTATTTTGAATCAAAAAGAAAACTATGTGTTTTATCTGTTCGTAGGTGTTTTTATCTATTTTTAACTTACGGCTTTCAGAAGGAGAAAGTACTGTAATTCCTGTAAGATACTGGATGGCTGAGTTATTAATTTTAAAGGCCGATTCCTGACTGTTACAAGATGAGCAGACAAAACAATTTTCAATATAATTATAATAAGAAATCTCCTGTTTTTCAATTTGTGAATCAATAAAAGATTTTCCACACATTGAACAGGCGTGGGTCTGGGGCTGAATGCCAAGAAGTTCAATATAACGCCATAAATAGCGCAGTAAACCAAGTCGGGATTGTTCTTCGTTACACAATTCCATTCCGTCCAGAAAGCCGCTTAAAAGCTTAAAGGTGCTTTCGTTACTTCCTGCGCACTGGGTTTTTATGGCCAGTTCGCAGACCAGGGATGCGGCATACATCTTAAAAAGGGACTGCGAAAAGGAATTGTGGTAACTGCTTACTTCAAAGTCTGTAATTTTTATCTGATCTTTTTCGGGGTTCTCATAAAGCCAGATTTTTCCTATGTTAAATTGAGAAACAAGGGATTTCATCCGGCTTTTAGGACCACCGTACAAAACTGCATAAAGAATTCCTCTCTGTGGAGTAAGCAGACTGATCTTACTGTTGTTTTCGCCTGTATTTTTAATTCCTAAAATAAGGCAGGGAGTAGAAAAACTTCTTTGCATAAGACCGGTAATTATTTGCCCTGTCCGTAATAAGCATTTGGACCGTGCTTGCGTAAATAATGTTTATTTACAATGTAATCTGGAAGGGGATTTGCCTCCGGATTAATAAGCAGGGTATTTACTGCCATTTTACAGATTTCTTCCAGAACAGTTCCGTTATAAACTGCCTTTTCTGCATTTGTGCCCCAGGCAAAAGGTCCGTGACCACCGCAAAGTACCATGTTAATCTCATTTGGATTTAATCCAAGGTCTTTAAAGTGTTTTACAATTAAAAGGCCGGTTTCTTTTTCGTAATCAGATTCTACTGCTTCCTTTGAAAGGTAAGGAGTGCAGGGAACTGCTTTTTGAATATGGTCTGCATGAGTTGTTCCAAACAAAGGAACAGATTTTACAGCCTGAGCCCAGCTTACTGCAAAAGTTGAATGGGTATGAATAATTCCACCAATTTTTGCTCCCTGATTCATGCCGAATTCCTTATATAAAACAGCATGAGTTGGAGTATCACTGGAAGGATTTAAGTTTCCTTCAACTTTTTTTCCGTCAAGGTCAACAATCACCATAGATTCTGGACTTAATTCAGGATAAGGAACTCCACTTGGTTTAATTGCAAAAACTCCCTTATCTTTATCAAAGGCAGAAACATTGCCCCAGGTGTATAAAGCCAGATGATTTTCCGGTATCTTCATATTTGCTTCGTAAGCTTCATTTCTAAGACTTTCGTAATTCATATTTAAACCTTCTTTTATAATTATTATCAACTATAAACAATTTACAGCAGCTTTTTCTATATCCAGGCCCTTAATGTAGCGGTCAAAGAAGATGTTAAAGGATTCAACAAGTTCTTCTTCTGCATTTGCTGTAGTGATTTTTGCTTTTGCAAATACTTCTTTGTTTAAGAAGTCTTTTAAGGCCATTGAAGATTTCTTTTCGCAAAGTTTATTCATATAGCAGGCAAGAATTGCCATACCCCATGGACCGCCTTCTCCGGCAGTTTCCATAGCGCTTACCTTTGTTTTCATTGCTGCTGCCATGTATTTTAAGCCGGCCTGAGTTTTAAAGTATCCTCCGGCACCTGTCATTGATTTTACAGGAACTTTTTCGTCGTAAAGAATATTCATTCCCTTGCGTAAAGCACCAAGAGAAGCAAACATCTGAACCCTCATAAAGTTTGCCAGGGTAAAGCTTGCATTTTCTCCGCGAACAAAAAGAGGACGACCTGAATTTAAACCTGTAATTGTTTCGCCTGAAAGATAGTTGTAGGCAAGGAGGGAACCGCAGTCCTTGTCTGCTTCCAGTGATTTTGTAATTAATTTATCGTAATATTGGCCGATTTCTACTTTGTTATCAGGACATAGGGTATCTACAATTTCTTTAAAGAAATTAATCCAGTAGTTGTGTTCACCGGTACAGTTATTTGCGTGAACCATGGCAACACTTTCGCCGTCTGGAGTAGTTACAACATCAATAATTCCAGGATATACCTTCTGTAAGTCTTTTTCGAGGACTACCATACTGAATACTGAGGTTCCGGCAGAAATATTTCCTGTCTGAACTTCTACAGAATTTGTTGCAACCATACCGGTTCCTGCATCTCCTTCCGGAGGGCAGAATGGAATGCCTGATTTAGTTTCGCCACTAGGATCAAGGAACTTTGCACCTTCTTCTGTAAGGTTTCCGGCCATTTCTCCGGCAAGCAAAATCTGTGGGAATAAATTATTGTTGAGCAGGCTTAAGGCCTGATTTTTAGAAGCAGCTTCCTTCCAGGCAGGGAGCTTTTCCATTTTTGTAAGGAAATCTTTATTATATTCTGCTTTTCCATTTGAAAGTCTGATTGGGAACATGCCCGAAGCATCTCCTGCACCAATTACTTTTTTTCCTGTAAGCAGATAATGAATATAAGCTGCCAGGGTATAAACATTTGCAATTTTAGAAACGTGTTCTTCTTTATTTAAGATTGCCTGGTAAAGGTGAGAAATTGACCAGCGCTCTGGAACAGGGAAATTAAAAAGTTCAGAAAGCTCTTTTGAAGCCTGTCCTGTAATTGTATTGCGCCAGGTTCTAAAAGGTACCAGTAAATTATCTTCCTTATCAAAAGCAAGGTAGCCGTGCATCATTGCAGAGATTCCGCCTGCCTTAAAGGAAGTAAGCTTTACTCCATATTTATTCTGAACGTCTTTTTTGAGGTCTGCATAGGCTGTCTGCAGGCCGCATTTTATCTGTTCAAGGGGATATGTCCAGACTCCGTTTTCAAAGGAGTTTTCCCAGGTAAAAGAGCCGTTTGCAAGAGGCTCAAAGCTATCGTTTATCAAGACCGCTTTAATACGGGTTGAACCAAATTCAATTCCTAAATAAGCATTACCGCTTTCAATTACTTCTTTGTTATTCATAATAATCAAATTATAAATCGTTTAACACCTAATTTCAATTAAAAAAGAGCAAATATATTAAAAAAAGTTGAAATGTATTAAAAAAAGTTGAAATAAAAAAAAAGCCCCGCTTAATAAAACATAAAAAAGCTTAAAAGCGGGGCCGGAAATGGCTTTATAATTAACAGATTAGTTAATTTCTTCAGCTGCAGTTGTATCTTCTGTATAGTAAGAAAAACCGTCCTGAACAAAAAGGTAAAGCTTTAATGTATCTGAATCTGTACCGGTAAAATAGAGTTTTACATAATCGTAATCTCCACCATTCCAGTTTGAACCTGTACTATGAATTAAAAAACCTTCCGGACGTATATCAAGAGCGTTGCTATTAAAAGTCCATGGACCATATAATTTGTGATTACCTTCTTCATAAGCAAAATCATCAGCCCAGAGGTTTATACCATCAAATGAACCTGATATTGTGCCTGCATATACAGTTGTAAGAGCGTATGCATTTGGGTTTTCAAGTGAAGTTGCTATTTTAATAGTTGGAGTTTTTATATCAAAACTTCTTGTGCAGCCACTGCCTTTAGGGGTTTTATTAAAGGTTGGTAAATTATTTTCTTTTGAATATGCAGATCTGAATACTACAGCCTGAAGATATTCTTTTACTAAGTCTTCCCAGGTAAGATTAGTGCTGTTAATTGAATTTACTGCATTAACAACGCTTTCTTTGCCTACATAAGCATTTTTACTCATTTCTTCTACAAGATTAACCCCACCATAGTTTCTTGCGAGCCATGCTCCAAAGGCATATGCTGTTCCGTAAGAAATCCATGATTCAGAATCAAGATATTCTGAAATTCCACTTAATGGATAATAAACATTGAAGGTTGGAATTCTTTCATCCTGTACTGTTTCACCTTTTACAATTCCAAGGGTATTTGACATCAGGTCTTCACAAAGCATGGAAAGCATTTCGTTATACCAGGTTGTGTCTTCATCACTTTTAAGACCATATTTTTTATTATAATGAATCATATGCTGGTATTCATGGAAAAGTGTTGAAATAACCATATCACTTACAGTATTACTGTTTCCGTTATAGTTTTGATCAGTTTTGTTATAATTACAGTAAGGAATATCAATATAGAAATATTTACCTTCATTTGAGTAATTTACAAGCTCTTTATTATAGTAATCTTTACCCCAGAAATAACCTACAACACCTGTTTTTTTACTTGAAGTATAATCCTTGGCAATATCTGTAAGAACGATGTTTATATAAGTTGAGGTTGGGTAATCTGACATATCTTCTTCACCGCTGGAATTGATAATAAAATCTCTGGTTTCTCCAAAAATATCTTCTTCCAGTGCGTAATATTTTGTATATTTTGAAATAATATCCTGAATTAAGGCTAAGGAAACCTTATTTTCGGAAGCTGTTTCAGCAACATTATCAGGGTTTGCCCATACCAGGGCTTTAATTTTTGAAGTATCGTCTTCTGTTGTCTGGTTACCAATTGCATAAAGTGTCATTTTTTCTTTTACAAGCTGGTTCATAGCATAATTGTTATCTACCCAGATATAATGTGTCTGTCCGATTGCAGGAGCTGTTACATCAAAAGTTTCTTTTTCTTCGTCAGTCTCTGCGGCACGTGCAGAAGATTTTACGACAGTTACTTTTTCAGGTGCAATAAAAGGCCTTGTCAAAGGTTCTTTTATTTCTGGCATAGTCATTCCTGCATCTTCAGAAAGGGCTGCTCTTGAACTTGTATTGGTTGAAACAATGTTAGTAGTAGCTCCTGAAGAATTTCCTCCAGCATATCCTAAATAATATCTTTCATTACCGGCTGCAATTTCTTTACTTGTAGAAGAGTTATAGTTTACATAAGCAACACTCTTTCCATTAATACCGGAAATCTTTACAATCCCCTTATCCTTAGGAATTTCTGTAAAAGCATCGTCTATATCATCAGCATCTATTACAATTTCGTTACTGGCAGATGGTGTAGCTGTTGTTGATTTTGAGTGTACAAGGCTTCCGCTTTTGTCTTTTGTATATACAATAAAGGTGTAAGTTGTTCCGTTTTCTAATTCTCCGTCAGGAAAATATCCCTGGCTCTGAGCATTTTCAATAGTGGCTTTTGTAATTAGAATGGATGTTCCATCTATTTCTTTAAAACCTTCAATCCACTGGCCATCTTTTTGAACATCTACATTAAGAGTATATCCATTGTAAAGTTCTGTATTTGTCCACGAAAGTAAAACCTCTTCATCTCCGGCAATTGCGCTTATGGAAGTTATGTTGCCATAATAGGCGTTTGGTTTACAGCCGCTGAAAATTAACGGTGTAAAAATCAACATTGATAAAAAAAGCTTTCTTAAATGTTTTTTCATAAACACTCCTTTTTTTTTGTCCCTGAGCAGAATTTTGCCCTGGAAATTATTTTTAATTATAACTTATTAAAAATTATAGAAGATAAAAGTAAAAAATGATAGATTTATCTTATGGATTATAAAAATTTAAGTAATATTCAGTATGTTTTTAATCAGGCTGTAGAAGATAAAAAAGTTGCAGGCCTTAATTGTGTAATTTATAAAGATGGAAAAGAAATAGGCTACTATCAGGCAGGTTATAAAAATATAGAAAGCAAAGAGCCTTTTTCAAGAGATACAATCTGTCGTCTTTTTTCTATGACAAAGCCAGTTACATCAGTTGCAGCCTGGATTTTAATAGAAAAGGGAATGCTTGATCTGGCAGCTGAGGTAGGAAACTATATTCCTGAATTCTGGAATCTTCAGATTTCTTATGATTCTGGCAGAAATGGAAAAAGTCAGAAAGCAAACAGAAATGTAACAATCCAGGATTTATTAAACATGACTTCTGGTTATACTTACGGTGCCTGGTGGGAAGGTGCTTTATATGGAGAGCATCTTACAAGTGATTTGTTAAATGAATTAAACAAAGATTGTGCTGGAGACTGTAAAATAACAACCCTTGAGGTTGCAAAAAGGCTTGCAAAAATACCAGTTTCTTTTGAACCCGGTACAAATTATTCTTACGGACTTTCTGCCGATATTCTTGCAGCCGTTATTGAAGTTGTTTCAAAAATGAAATATTCAGACTTCCTTAAAAAATATATTTTCCAGCCTCTGGGTATGAATGATACTGATTTTTATGTAAGACCAGAAAACTATTCACGTCTTTCTAAGGTTTATACCTGCGATAATCAGAAAGATGTTACAGAGTTTACCGGCTGTCACTTAGGAATCCAGAATAAAATGGATCATGCTCCTTCTTTTGAAAGTGGTGGAGCAGGCTTATGTTCAAGCCTTGATGATTATTTAAAATTTGCCCTTATGCTTGCAAACGGCGGTGAATATAACGGAAACAGAATCTTACAGAAAAAGACTGTAGAATATCTTGCTTCTGCAAAATTAAGAAGCAACCTGCAGGAAAAATTTGATCAGAATATGGAACATTTTTCGGGTTATACCTACTGCAATTTAATGAGGGTTTGTATAGAACCCGGCCAGTGTAAGTATCTTACAGAAAAAGGCGAATTCGGCTGGGACGGCTGGCTTGGTCCATATCTTTCTATAGATTTGAAAAACAAGCTGGTAATTGTAATGCTTATGCAGAAAACCGGGGCCGGAACCTGGGAAGTAACAAGAAAGGTAAAGAATATTATTAATAGTTCTTTATGAAAAAAATATCGGGGTAAACGTAATATATTTTCGTTTAATCAAAAAAGCTTCCGCAAGAACCGTATTTATGCTCCGCCGAGAAGCCTCGACGTTCGCAAAGCTCACTCTGTGTTTTCATTACAGAAAGAATCTTCACAATCGGCTTCAACGCTCTGCAAAATACGAACCTTGCTATCGCTTTTTTGTTATATTAATATTATTTCCTTTTCCCCTGTAGACAATATATTATAATATTGTTAAAATATTATATTATTAACAAAGAGGTATATAATGGTATTTCCTTTGGAACAGTTAGTACAATATAACGATAACATTTACGAAATTACAGTTGCCGCAAGCACACGTGCATATCAGCTTGCAAAAGTAAATGATCCTGAAATTGAAAAAAATCATGACAAAGTTGTTTGTTTAGCAGCCCGTCAGCTTTTTACAAATAAGGTTCACTATCGTATTGAAAAGAACAGCTAAGTCAAAAATTCCTGTCATAGTAATTTTTGCACCAACTGCATCTGGAAAGACTGCCTTAACAAGCGAATTATTTTCGCCAGGGGGCAGTCATTTTATTTTAAACGCAGAAATTATCAGTGCAGATTCCCAGTCCGTTTATAAATACATGGATATTGGAACTGCCAAGGCAGAAAAATCACTTCAAGAAGTACTTCCTCATCATTTAATTGACCTTGTAAGTCCCGACCAGCAGTTTACCGTTGCCGATTTTGTTAGCAGGGCTGATGCTGCCTGTAAGGAAATATGGCAGAAAAATAAAATTCCTGTAGTATGCGGGGGGACAGGTTTTTACATAAGAAACTTTTTATACGGCCTTCCTTCCACCCCGGAATCATCCCTGCAGGTTAGAAGCCAGTTGCAGCAAAGACTTGCAAATGAGGGAAAGGAAGTTTTATACAATGAATTAAAGCTAATAGATCCTGAATCTGCTTCAAAAATTCATATTAATGATGAATACAGAATCTGCAGGGCCCTGGAAGTTTTTTATACAACCGGAAAAACCCGCTCCTCCTTTCTTTTGCAGAATAAATTGCGGGAAGAATATGATTTTCTTTTTATAATTCTTGAACCGGAAAGGGAACTGTTATTTGAGCGCATTAGAAAAAGGGTAGACTTAATGTTTGAAGCCGGCCTGGAAGAAGAAGTAAAAAATCTTATAAAAATGGGCTATACAAAAGAAAGTCCCGGCATGAAGGCAATTGGTTATGCAGAGTTTTTTAAGTGTAACGATATAGAAGAAATTAAGAAAATGATAAAGCATAATTCCTGTAAATATGCAAAAAAACAATTTACTTATGTAAGGGATATTGGTATTGGAAATAAAATTCAGTATAATAATCCCAGTCAGGATTTGGAAAAAGTTATTAATCTGATTAAGGATTTTTCCTCTTGATATTGACGGAAACTTTGATTTCTGTAATAATAAATAGACTTTATAAAGTAGGAGTGCCACCTCATGCCTTGTGGAAAGAAAAGAAAACGCCAGAAGATGGCGACACATAAGCGAAAGAAGATGCTTAGACGTAATCGACATAAGAGCAAGTAGTTTTTAAGTCGAAGCTTATGTCATTTAGGCCGCGTTAAATCGACGCGGTCTTTTTTTTTAAAAAGGGATTGCTATGTTACTTGATAAAATTAATTCTCCTAAAGACATACAGAACTTTTCTCAAAAAGAAATAAATGAGCTTGCCAAGGAATGCAGAAAAGTAATTATTGATGTTGTCGGAAAAAACGGAGGTCATCTTGCAAGCAATCTTGGTGTTGTTGAATTAACAATCGCCCTGCACAGAGTTTTTAACAGCCCTGAAGATGCAATTATCTGGGATGTAAGCCATCAGTGTTATACCCATAAGCTTTTAACCGGACGCTATAAGCAGTTTGATACTCTGCGCC
Organism: Treponema sp.; assembly: GCA_016286535.1. Classification (GTDB taxonomy): domain Bacteria; phylum Spirochaetota; class Spirochaetia; order Treponematales; family Treponemataceae; genus Treponema_D. Next base: position 111,149 of record JAEESZ010000002.1, read on the forward strand.
AGAAGGACGGTTTATCTGGTTTTACAAACTTTGAAGAAAACAGTCTGGACTATTTTAAAAACGGCCATTCTTCTACATCAATCTCTCAGGCTCTTGGTCTTTTAACTGCCAGGGAGTTTACCCATAATAAAGGAAAGGTTATTGCCGTAATTGGTGATGGTGCCCTTACCGGAGGCCTTGCCTTTGAAGGCCTTTGCAACGCAGGTCAGCTTTCCAAAAATCTTATTGTTGTTTTAAACGATAATCAGATGTCAATTGACCATAATACCGGTGCAATTTCCCGCTATTTAAGCCGCCTTACAACTACCAGCCGCTATCAGACTTTCAGAAATATAGTAGATAAGTGCATAAATCACATTCCATATCTTGGTAAAGGTCTCGAAAAATTAATTTTCCGCTTTAAGCGTTCTCTAAAAGGTTTGTTTTTAACAAATAATCTTTTTGTTGATTTAGGTTTTGAATATTCTGGTCCTCTTGATGGTCACAACGAAAAAGAACTGGAAAAGGCCTTTAGAAGAATTAAAACCCTCCACAGACCGGTTGTAGTTCATGTTGTTACAAAAAAGGGAAAGGGCTATAGTCCTGCAGAAAATAATCCTGAAAAGTTTCACGGAATCGGACCTTTTCAAATTTCGGATGGAAGCGTAGAAAAATTTGACCTTACAAGTTTTACCGAAGCCTTCAGCAATCTGATTACTAAAAGAGCTGCAGAAAATCCTAAAATTATTGCAATTACAGCGGCAATGGCAAAGGGAACAGGTCTTGCTTCTTTTGCCCACAATTTTCCTAACCGTTTCTTTGATGTAGGAATTGCAGAAGAACACGCAGTTACTTTTGCCGGAGGACTTGCCAAAGGGGGAATGCTTCCTGTTGTCTGCATTTATTCTACTTTTTTCCAGAGGGCTATAGACCAGATAATTCACGATATAACCTTACAGAATCTTCATGTAATATTTATGCTGGACAGGGCAGGGGCTGTTCCAAATGACGGCGTAACCCACCAGGGAATTTTCGATATTGCATTATTAAAGCCTATTCCAAATCTTGTAATTATGAGTCCTGTAAGCGAGGTCGACTTAGGCCTCTGCTTTGAATGGGCAGAAAAAAATCCGACAGCAGCAGTAATCCGCTATCCAAAATTATCCTGTCCGACAGAGCATCCTCAGTTTGCTGCTCCTGTTGAAGAGGGTAAAGGCATTTTACTTCCCTGCAGCGAGTTTGTAATTGAAAATATTAGTGATGCAGAACTTGAAGCTGCAAAAAAGAAGGTTTTGATTATTTCTACAGGCGGAATGTTCAGCGAAGTAACTGTTGCCGTAAGGGCTGTTTTACTTGAAAACGGTTATTGCGATGTATATCTTCTTCGTTTTATAAAACCTTTTGACAGCGAATACTTCCTTTCTATTGCAAAAAAATACGATTCTTTTGTAATTGTCGAAGACGGTGTAATAGAAGGCGGAATCTGCGGTGATATTGAAAATATATTATTAAAAAATAATTTTAAAGATATTCAGATTTTAGGTTTTAAGGATAAGTATTATTCTCATGGTTCAAGAAGTGAAGTTCTTGAATTAACAAACCTGACTTCTGAAGATATCAAAAAGGCTGTGCTAAAATGTCTGAACTAATTTTTGGAAACCGTAAATTATCAAATAGTCTCCCGGCTTTTGTAATGGGAATTGTAAATGCTACCCCGGATTCTTTTTTTGAAGGAAGCCGTGGTGGTATTGATTATGCAATGAAGCTTATTTCTGATGGCGCTGATATTCTTGATATTGGCGGAGAATCTACAAGACCGGGCTATACAGAAGTTAGCGAAGAAGAAGAACTTGAAAGGGTAATTCCTTTAATCAGGCAAATCAGGTCCCAGTCTGATATTCCAATTTCTATTGATACAAGGAAGGCTAAGGTTTTTAAGGAAGCTGTAAGGGCAGGAGCTGATGTTCTTAATGATGTTTCCTGCTTTGAAGATGATCCTTCCATGATGGAAACTTTAATCAAAATTTCTTCAGGGGTAATTCTTATGCACCGCTATCCCGAAGATAAAGACCGCATTGGAAATGCAGATACCATTGTAAGCGAAGTAAGAAAATATCTGGATTCAAAAGTAGATTTACTTTTAGAAAAGAATTTTCCACTTTCCAAAATAATTGTGGATCCTGGAATTGGTTTTGGAAAAACTTTTGACGAAAACTTAAAACTCATAGAACAATGTTCCAAAATCACTTCTAAAAATCTTCCTGTTTTAATGGCCCTTTCACGTAAGCGCTGCATAGGACAGATGACCAGTGAAACTGTAGAAAACCGTATGTCCGGCTCTTTAACTGCAAATATTCTGAGTATTCAAAACGGAGCTTCTATAGTCCGGGTTCATGATGTAAAAGAAACTGTTGATGCGTTAAATGTGATGAAATATCTTAGAAAATAGTGTAAAATATTATTTATGGTTGGTTTTGACAGGCTCTTAAATATTTATGAAATTATTAGTCCAATTTTAGATATTTTTGTCCTTACATTTTTAATTTATAAGGCCTACGATTTTATGGCCAAAACTAATGGTGTTCAGATTATCCGTGCCATTATCATTGTACTTATTGCTTATGGTGTTGCGGCCTTATTACACCTTTCTACCTTGTTATGGCTTTTAAATACTATTGCACCAGGTTTAATTATTGCCTTTGCCGTAATCTTCCAGCCGGAAATCAGAAAATTCTTTTTAAGGCTTGGTCAGAATAACTGGTTTGCTTTTGGAAACAGGTCAAAACATACTTATGTAGATGCCGTACTGACTGCTGCAGAAATGCTTTCCAAACAAAAAAGAGGTATGCTGGTTGTATTTAAGCGTCACACAAAGCTTGATGATATTATTCAGACGGGAACCCTTTTGAACGCAGATATTTCTTCCAGCCTTCTTTTAACAATTTTTGGAAAAGATACAACCTTACACGACGGAGCTGCAGTTATCCAGAACGGAAAAATTGTTTCTGCCGGCTGTTTCTTACCAACCAGCGAAAACTTTACAATTAAAAAGACTTTTGGAACCCGTCACAGGGCCGGACTTGGCCTTTCTGAAGTAACAGATGCAGTAATCCTTATTGTTTCTGAAGAAACAGGGGCCTTAAGCCTTGCTTACGATTCCAAATTAAATTACGATTTAACAACTTCCGAAATCAGAAAAATTCTTGAAAATCTTCTGGAAATTACTCCTGAACAGAAAATACTGGAGGATACAGTAGATGAACATTAATAAAATAAGCGAACAGATTTTACACAACTGGCCAATTAAAATTATCTGCCTTGTAGTGGCAATCTTTTTATATATCTTTCATCAGACTTCTCTTGTAGACCATAAAAACTTTGTAGTGCCTTTGAATATTGTAGAAAACGGACAGGTTATGCATGTTCAAAAGCTTACAGATTCCATCACCCTTTCTGTAAAAGCCCTGCCCGAGGATATGTCTAATATTCACGTTTCGGATTTTTCTGCAATTTTAGATTTATCTTATCTTACTGAATCAGGAGAATATGAAATTCCAATTCAGGTAAATACAAATGACTCTTTAAAACAGTTTGAAACCCTGGAAATAAAAATAAAGCCTTCTGCAACCTTAATGGTCAAAGTCGAAAAAAAGATTACAAAATATATTCCTCTTGAAGTTTCTGTTTCCGGAGAGCCTGCTTACGGTTACAAGCTTGAAGAAGTTTCTGTTGAACCTTCAAGTGTTGCGGTTGTAGGCCCTCAGTCGATTGTTTCAAAAATTGATAAGCTTTATACAGAAAAAGTTGTAATTTCAAATGCAGAAGTAAGTTTTTCTACCGAAACAAAATATTTTCCTATGAATAAAATTATTTATGTTCCGGAGAAGGGCCCTTACAAAGTTACAGTTGCAATAACTCAGATGAAGAGCAATAAGCTCTTTAACGATTTAAGTGTAAATGTAATTAATTTAAGCGAAAATTTACAAATTGATTCAAGTATTCCAACAATCAGTCTTACTGCCAACGGAAATGTTTTATTCCTGGAAGATTATAGTCCGTCAAAAAATGTCCTGCAGCTGGATTTAAGTTCGGTAACAGAAAGCGGAGAATATGAACTTCCTATAAGCGTAAATCTGCCTTCCGGCCTTACTTTAGAAAATCTTTCTTTAGATAAAGTAAACATAAAGGTTTCTGAAAAAGAAATCCTTGAAGAAACAGAAAATACTCAGGTGCAGGAAGAATAATGATATATGGAATTGGTACTGACATTGTAGAAACTTCCCGTTTTGAAAAATGGATAGGCAATTCCTCCATGCTGCAAAGGTTTTTTAACAGTCAGGAAATTATTTCAGACCTTAGCGAAGAGCAGCTCAAAGAACATTATGCTTCCCGTTTTGCTGCAAAAGAAGCTTTTGTAAAAGCCCTGGGTACAGGATTTTCTGATTTTGAATTAAAAGATATTTATGTAACTAACGATAATTTAGGTAAACCTGTATTGAATGTTAAAAATAAGGCTCTGGAATTACTAAAAAAAAGATGTAAAAATTTTAATATTCATTTATCATTAAGTCATGAAAAAAGCGCTGCAATTGCTTTTGTTATAATTGAGGAATAAAAATGGCACAAAAAACTGAAGAAAACGGCAAAAAACCTGCAATCTCTTACTGGTCAAAGGATAAATGTCAGTGTCCTGTATGTAAAAAGTTTTTTGAAAGAGAAATTATGAGAAGCGGTAACGGCCGTATGATTGCCGGAGGATTAACTGAAGAGCTTCACAGAAACTTTGAACCTTCTGCAAAATATGGAAGGGTTTATCCTTTAATCTACGAAATTGGTGCCTGTCCTAACTGTTATGCAGCCTTTTTCTGGAATGATTTTAAAGAAAAAATCACACCGGAAGATCTTGATAAAATTTATGATAATTCCCAGAAAAGAAAAAATGCCGTTGAAGCAATCTTTCCATATTTTAATCTTAAAAAAGAAAGAAGCCTTTTTGACGGGGCTGCCATGTATTATCTTGCCTTAATGACTTATGACTGCATGGACACTTACGCCCTGCCAACCATGAAAAAAGCCATTATTTCCCTAAGACTTGCCTGGCTTTCTGACGAAATCAACCAGAGGTGTGCAGACCATAATTACGATTATGTTGCCCAGGTTTTTTACAGAAAAGCTTTATTCTTTTATGAGCAGGCTGTAATTGCAGAAACTAACAGAACAGAAAAAAGTTCAACCCTACCAAACTTTGGACCAGATATGGACAAAAACTATGGCTGGGATGGCGTAATTTATTTATGCGGACTTCTTGAGTATAAGTATGGCCAGCAGCAGGATATTCAGCTTAGACTTAAAAAACTTTCTGAATCAAAAACTGCAATTGCAAGAATCTTTGGTCTTGGAAAATCTTCAAAAAATAAACCAGGTCCTCTTCTTGAACACGCCAGAAATCTTTATGATAATTTGAGCAAGCTTGTAAACGATGATGAATTCTAATTCAAATGAAAGAAATATCCTCTTAAAAGTTTCTTATGACGGAACTGATTTTTGCGGCTGGCAGCGTCAGGACGAAAAGGGAAGCGAAGCCCAGAGAACCGTGCAGGGCGAAATTGAAAAGGCCCTGGAAAAACTTCACAAAGCAAAGACAACTCTTTACGGGTCAGGAAGAACCGACAGTGGTGTTCATGCCCTGGGCCAGGCGGCAAATTTTATTTCTACTATACCGTCAATCTCATGTATAAATTATCTAAGGGCACTAAACACCTTTTTGCCTCAGGATATAAGAATACTTGAGGTAAAGGAAGTTCCCCTTGATTTTAATTCCCGTTTTAGTGCTACAAGCAGGGTTTACAGATATTTTATAAATCCTTCTGATACAAGCCCTGCCAACAACAGCCGTTTTGTCTGGACTGTAAAAAATTATACTGCGAATATTGAAAGACTTAATCACTATTGTGAATGCCTCAGGGGAGAAATTGACTGTGCAAGCTTTGCCGCAAGCGGGGACAATTCTCTTTCTACCAACCGCTATATTGATGATGCCTTCTTTTTTATGCAAAAGGATATTTTTGGAAATGATCTTCTGGTTTTTCAGATTGAGGCGAATGCCTTTTTATGGAAGATGGTAAGAACCTTAACTGGAACTTTAATCAACCTGGATAAGTCAAATGCTCCTTTAGATTCCATGGAAAAAATCCTTGCCGCAAGAGACAGAACTAAGGCCGGGGTTACGGCTCCTCCAACCGGACTTTTTTTATACGAAATAAAGTTTGACGGGGTAAGGCGGCACGCATAGTTTGCCACAAGTGTAATTTGCTACACGCCTGGTTTGTCACACGCCAAGTTCCACACGCCTGCTTTGCCTTATAAAAGACTTATAGGGTCTACATCATACTCAATATACACAGCCTGGTTATATTTAAAATTACTTTGAAAGTTTTTTGTCATGCTTTGGAGGGGAATTATTGATTTTCCCTTTAATAAAATCTGATAGCGCCAGGAAGAATTTATTCTTTCTATAGGGCATTCTGCAGGGCCTATTAATTCGGCCCCTTTTACTTTCATCTGCCTTAAAAAGAGGGCTGCATCATTTGCAGTCTGCATGGCAAGTTCCCTGTTATAACTTCTAAAAACCAGCCTCAACAATCTTGAAAAAGGCGGAAATTCCATAAGACTTCTTTCTTCAAGTTCCCCGTTATAAAAGGCTTCGACCGAAGCTTTGCAGGCACATAAAACAGCCTTATGGGTAGGATTGTAAGTCTGGACAAAAACCTTACCGTCCGGGAAATATCTGCCTGCCCGGCCGGAAACCTGAGTAATTAAACTGAAGGTCCTTTCTGAAGCCCTGAAGTCAGGCATATGGAGACCTGCATCTGCCATAATTACACCGACCAGCTGAAGTTTTGGAAAGTTCAAACCTTTTGCAACCATCTGGGTTCCAAGCATAATATCATAATTACCCTGGCGAAAATCCTGAAGTTTTGTAAAAAGCTCATCCTTGTTTTTAATGGTGTCGGTATCTATTCTGATTATTCTTGCGTTCGGAAACTTTGCCTTTGTTTCGCTTTCTATATATTCAGTTCCAAAACCTGAAGAACCAATATCGAGAGAGCCGCATTTTGGACAGCTTTGAGGCGGAGTAATGGACCAGCCGCAGTAATGGCAGCGGAGTCTGTTCTGAACTTTGTGATAGGTAAGGGGGATTGAACAGTTTTTGCATTCCAGTTCATAGCCGCAGGTATTGCATCTGAAAAAGTGAGTAAAACCCCTTCTGTTTAAAAATAAAATTACCTGTTTATTTTCCCTGAGGGTTTTATTAATTTCGTCTTCCAGCGGTTTTGAAATGCAGTTTTCGTTATCATAATTATTCAGATTTATGCAGTGTATATGTGGCATTGAACCGCCGGCAAGTCTCTTTGTAAGGCAATGCCTGTGAATGATTTTATCTTCCATGCCTTTCCAGGCTTCAACCGAAGGCGTTGCACTTCCCATTACCAGGGGGATTTTTAATTCACTTGCCCTGTGCATGGCAACCTGTCTTGCATGGTAGCGGGGATTGTTTCCGGATTTATAGGAAGCATCATGTTCTTCGTCAATTATGATAAGGCCAAGGTCTGGCATGGGGGCAAAAACTGCACTTCTTGCTCCAATTACAACCCTGCATTCCTTATGCATTATTTTATTCCACTGGTTTAATTTTTGTGAGGGGGTCAACTGGGAATGAATTACGGCAACTGTTTTTCCAAAGCGTTCTATAAGAGAAGTGGTTACCTGTTCTGTAAGGCTGATTTCCGGTACAAGGTAAATGACCCCCTTATTTTCTTCGAGAGTTTTTTCTGCCAGCTGTAAAAATACCTCAGTTTTTCCGCTTCCAGTTGGTCCATAAAGATAATGATAGTTATTTTCCTTATCACTTAAAATATCATTTACTGCCTTTTCCTGTTCTTCAGAAAGGATATTTTTTTTACTTGCTACAATATCGCCTTCAAAAGAAAAACCTGCAGTACCGCTTTCTCTTCTTCCGGAAGGAAGCATGGCAAAAATAGCTTCACCTAAGGTGCATAGATAGTAGTGACTTATCCACCTTGCAAGATTTATAAGTTCCTGGCCAAATAAAGGCTCTTTATCTATGATTTTTCTGACGGCTTTAATTTTTGAATCATCAACAGGGCAGGACTGGGGTTTTTCTTCGCTAATTCCTATTATAAAACCAGTTGTCTTTTTATTACCAAACATGATTTCGGCACGTTTTCCAATTTGAGGAAGATTTTCTTCTTTTTTTGAATCTTGAGAAGGCGAAAAAGTGTAGGTAAATCCCTGATTAACAGGCAGGTTCAAAATTACTTCTACATACATATTTAATTTTGTGAATCCAGCCTTGCCTTAAGTTTTTTTAAATCTTCCCAGGCAGGTCTTTTTAAACTTTCGTTTCTAAGAAGTGCGCTTGGGTGGAAGGTAACCATTAAAGGAATGCCATTGTAATCATAAAAATTTCCGTGATTTTCATTTACAGAAAATTTCTGATCCAGTAATTTTTCTGCGGCAATTTTACCCATACAAAGAATAAACTGAGGTTTTAAAAGATGAATCTGGGTTTGTAAAAAGCCAAAGCAGGCTGATTGTTCATCCGGAAAGGGATTACGGTTCTGAGGTGGTCTGCATTTTACAACATTCGCTATGTAACAGTTGCTTTTTCTGTCCAGGTTGATGGCATTAAGCATCTTATCTAAAAGAATTCCGGCCCGGCCTACAAATGGACGGCCCTGTAAATCCTCTTCCTCGCCGGGGCCTTCGCCAACAACAAGAACTTTTGGATTTTCAACACCTTCGCCAATAACAACATTATTACGTGTTCTGGCAAGGGAACAGCGGGTGCAGCGTTCAATTTTAGCCTTAAGGTCAGAAAGAGTAAGTTTTTTACTGTCGGTCTGGGGGGCAGTTTCAAGAGCCACAGCCTGCACGTCTGCAGCTTGTACAGGCTGTTGGTCTACAGCTTGCCCGGCCTGCAGGTCTTCTCTTTCAACTTTACTTTCCTTTACCGGGTCGTCGCAAAAGTCAGGTTTTGTTAAAAAGCTAGTTTCTGTATAACCCCTTATATGAGAATCGCAGGTTTTTAATAAATCAAAAATTAATTCTTTATCGTTTTTTGTCATACAGTTTTCCAGACAGGCTCACCGCTGCTTGTAAGTTTTACAATCTCTCTTTTTTTATAAGATTCATAAATAAGGTCATCAACTTCAAGTTCTTTATAAATCTTTTCTGCTTCTTCTATACTTCCTCTTAAAACCGGATGTCTTGGACTGAACAATACGCAGCAGTCCTCGTAAGGTAAAATTGAAGTTTCGTAGGTATCAATGAATAAAGAATCTTTAATAATTTCTTCTTTGTCCATACCGCAAAGAGGACGGAGCAGAGGAAATTCTGCAAAGTGTTCTGTAACTGACATGTTTTCTATTGTCTGACTTGCTACCTGGCCAAGACTTTCTCCCGTAACAATACATTTTGCCTTACATCTTCCTGCCAGAATATTTGCAACCTTCATCATGCAGACTCTGAGCATAAGGGTAGACCAGGCCTCGGGTGCCTTTTCCTTAATTTTCATCTGAACGTCAGTAAAAGGAATAATGTTCAGATAAGTGGTAATTCCATAATAGGCAAGCTTTTGAGCAAGAGTTACAACCTTCTGTTTTGCTTCTTCTGAAGTATATGGGTAAGAATGAAAATAGCAGCATTCAATCTTCATTCCGCGTCGCAGCATTCTGTAGCCTGCAACAGGGGAATCAAGACCGCCGGAAAGAAGAAGTAAGCCCTTTGAACTTGAACCAACTGGAAGTCCCCTGCAGCCTGTATTTGAATCAACATAAACAAAGCATTTTTCCCTTACTTCTACGTAAATTGTTGTGTCAGGATTATGAACATCAACCTTCATAATTGACTCAACCTTACCGGCTGCTTCACAGCATATTTCATAAGAATTAAGTTCAAAAGATTTATCTGAACGGCGGGCACTGATTTTAAAAGTTTTGCAGCCTTTTTCTGCTTCCTTTTTTGCAAGGTTAAAAACACTTTCATTAATACTTTCGATTGTTTTTTCGCATACACTGGCTTTTGCCCAGCCGGTAATTCCAATAAGGTGATTAAGTACAAACTCAACCTTAGAAGCAGCTTCATCACTGCAGTCTATATAAAGTCTTCCGGCCCTTAATACAATATTGCATTTTAAGCCTTCCAGCATTTTTGCTGTATTTTTTCTTAAAAGATTTTCGAATTCCTGTAAATTAGAACCCTTAAGTGTAAGTTCTCCAAGTTTTGCTAAATAAGTCATAAGTGAATTATAGAATAAATTAACAAAATTATGAAGAGCATCTATATTTACGCCGAAATTTAATTATGAAAAAAATCTTTTTTTACTGTATATTTTTTTTAACATCTTTAAATATTTTTGCTCAAAATGAGCTGAGCGGAATCTGGGAAGCAAAAGACCGCCTTGTCTTTTTTGAAGAAAATGAAGATTCACAGGATTTATTTATTGTTCTTAAAAACTTTTACGGCTGGTACTATGACAGAGCTGCAGAAGCAGAGGCTTATTCAGATAAAGGAAATCGCGCAAGAAATGATGCTACCCCAAAAAATGCTGAACATATTCCCTATACAGTAAGTAAAGACGAAAATTACCAGAGCTGGTATTTTAATATACAATATACAAAAAGAGATTCTTTTTTAGTACCCATGGTAAATATCGGCGATAATTTCTTTTTAAATTTCTATACAAGAGATTTAGATTTTTCAAACGAAGAAGAAATGGAAAATGCAAAAAATACATATGAGGGTTTTTACCGGGGAAACCAGGTAAGTAAAGGCCTTCAGATTGCAAATCAAAAAGAAAACGAAAATATTGCCTGTTTTTATATAAGCGGAAATAAAATTTATAACATCAGATACTGGCTTACCGATATGGAATACTCTCCTGATTATGTTGATTTTACTTACGGGGAAGATTCTTTTATGATTCCAAAACACATTCAGCATGGAAAATTAATTTATACCTGTGTAAACGGAAGAAGTAAAAAAGTCAGAAATACAATGCCTCCCAAAGAATTTAAGAGCAGCGATTATATTTTTGACCAGAATCACAGGGTTTTTGTTTTAGATAAAGAACCTTACCTTACAAAGCTTATAGACAAAGAAACTTTTGATGACCTTATAGAAATAATCAGAAAAAATAACAGCCGCAGGCATCCTCCAATACAGCCATTTTTTAAAGATTTGAATCTGGATTATCACTGGGATTTAATTGATTACATAGAACAGAATAATGAAATAATCCAGCAGGTAAGAAGAAGACAGAAAGCTTTTGGAATTCGCGGAAAAGATATGAATAATTAGAAATTTTGTCTTTTTTATGATAAAATTATATATATGAATACTTTTTTAGCCTGGCTTACAGCAAAATTGAACAAAAAGCCCATGTCAGAAAGCCTGGCAATTTTATTTTTTGATATCTTCTTAGTTCCTGTAATAATAATCTGTACTCTTTATACCATGTATTTATATAACTCCATGCAGAAATTCGAAATGGACAAGGTTAATTCCAGCCTTGAAAAAACAACTGCAGAGTTTAATTCAGCTCTTACAGAAGCCCTGGAATTTTCAGACAGGGTTTATATTAATAAAAAAGTTCAGAATCTTCTTACCCCCGAATACGAAAACATTCAGGACATTTATTCTGCCTATTCAGAATTAAACTTTCTCGAAGATTATTTAAAAATCTACCGTTCCATAGCAAATTTCAGAATCTATGTAAAAAATGAAAGTCTTCTTGATAATTCTTTTATTATAAAAACTTCCCAGGATACATACGAAGAGCCCTGGTGTAAAACTGCAGTAATTATGAAAGGTCATGCCTTCTGGCAGTTTACCTATGATCAGATAACTAAAAAAACATATCTTAGCCTTGTCCGTTCCCTCTGGACTCCTTCTTACCGCCAGTACATCGGGGTGCTTGTAATCAACATGAGTCCGGAAGTTATTCAGCAGCAGCTTTCCCAGCAGCTTTACGAAACCCTTGTATATTTTGATGATGATTTTTTATATTCTTCAGCCCAGGGCCTTAGTCAGGAAGAAATTAAAAATATCCCCCTGCTTTTAAAAAATCAGAAATTCAACGAAGTATATTCTAAAATCCACCTTGGAAAAGAAACCAGGGGTATTTTTGCCAGGGACTTTTTACCCAACAACTCAATGTGTATAAAGTTTAAAATTGTATACCTTATTCCTATAAAACTTTTACAGATACAGACAGTAAAAAATATTACGATTACCATCTTTTTACTTTTGATGATGGTGCTTCTGGCCTTTACCGTCTTTTTTATTCATAACCGCTATGTGCATAACAGGGTACAGAAAGTAAAATCAGGAATTGAAAAAGTAGTAGAAAATAACTTTGAAATAGAAAAATCCATTGGCGGAAATGATGAGTTTCAGAGCATTTATTCAAACCTTTATCAAATGTCAGAAAATCTCAGGGAATTGATTGACCAGGTATATAAGCAGAACATAGAAAAGGAACAGATAAAGGCAAAGCAAAGCCAGATAAGTTTTAAGATGCTTTCTTCGCAGATAAATCCTCATTTCTTTTTTAATTCAATTGAAACAATCAGAATGAAAGCCTTTAGCAGCGGAGATAAGGATGTTGCAAAAATGCTGCAGATTCTTGCAAAGCTTTTGCGTTATAACCTTTCTGTAAAGGGAAGTCCCGTTCCTCTGGAAAAAGAACTTGAAGCCGTAAATAATTATCTTAGCATTCAGCACATGAGGTTTACCGACCGGATTAAGTATAATATAAACGTAAATGTAAATTTGAGTGATTATGAAATTCTTCCTCTTTTAATTCAGCCGCTTGTAGAAAATTCTTTTAATCATGGACTTGAGGATAGAGAAAATGGTGGTATTATTAATATAGATATAAATGATGAGATTAAAGACGATAACAGAATTTTATTTATAAAAATCAGTGATAATGGTTGCGGAATTGCTGAGGATAAATTAAAAATTATAAAAGATAAACTGGAGCAGGATTCTCTTGAATCAACTGAAAATTCAATTGGTCTTGGAAATGTAAATTCAAGAATCAGGCTCTTTTATAAAAAGGGCAGCGGTCTTAGTATCAATAGTCAGCTTGATAAAGGTACCGAAGTAAAAATTACCTTAATATTAGATAAATAAATATTATTTTTTAGAGTGATGCAAAATGGATAAACTGAAATTATTAATTGCAGATGATGAAAAAAATATTCGCGAAGGTTTAAAGTGTATTCTTGACTGGGAAAGTCTCGGCTATAAAATTTGCGGAGAAGCTGCTAACGGAAAAGACTCCCTGCAGCAGATATTTGATTTAAATCCTGACCTGATAATTCATGATATTAAGATGCCCGGCTGCAGCGGAATAGATGTAATCAGTCAGACTGCAGAGCATTGTAAAAAAAATAATCTTCCTTTTCCTGCCTTTATTATTTTAAGCGGTTATTCAGATTTTGATTATGCCCAGAAGGCTATAAATAACGGTGCAAAAGCCTATTTACTAAAACCTGTTGATGAAGAAGAACTTTTAAAAAAAGTAAAGGAGATTACAGAAGAAATTCTTTTGCAGAAAAAACAGCAGGAATCGTCCAAAAATAATGAATTATTTGAAACAAAAGACATTATCTCTAAAATCTTCCTTACAAATAATTACGAAAATCTTGAAAACATTAACCGACTTAAATTCTTTGAAAATGCAGAAACTTCTTCTTATCAGGTAATTATCTGTAATTTTGAATACAAAAAAAATATCAATTTGATTAATTTTGAAAACTCCATAGACAATTATTTTTCTTTTTTCAATAAGGTTTTAATTAATCAGGCAGAAAGATACTATATCATCTTAAAAACTTCTAACGAGATGGCCGTAAAAAATGCGGTTATAAGGACTGCAAAACTTCAGATAGAAAAAACCTTTATTACAATTGGAAAAATGGGCCAGGGCTTAAAAGGTCTTCTTGATTCCTATAAAAATGCCCTTGAAAACGAAAAATATCTCTTTTTCTTCTCTGATATTCCATATGTAAGTGATGAAGAAATTAATACAGTTCATAAAGATTCTAACATAAATGATTTTGACAACATCATAAATAATCTGATTTTCTGCATTGAAACCTACGATAAAAATCAGCTGGAAAAAATCAAAAAAGAAATCAAAGATTTGACCTTTAATATAAAGGAAAACGAAACAAATATAAAAAGAACCTTTATTTATTGTCTGGTTGAATTACGTTTCCGCCTTGTTTCAAAATATCCTGAAAGGGAAATTTCAGACGGAAATACTTATGATGTTGTAAAAAAACTTATGAATTACAATAATTTTACAGGAATGTTTGAATGCTTCTGTAAAATCCTTGATGACTTTATAGAAAACTTTAATTTTAATACTTCTGATTCAGTCATCGTAAAGGTTCTTGCTTATATAAAAACAAATTATGCTTCAGACTTAAAGCTTGAAAACTTAGGCGAACTTTTTAACTGCAACAGCGCTTATCTTGGTAAAAAATTTAAAAAATATACCGGAGTACAGTTCAACACTTATCTGGACAATCTTAGAATGGAAATTGCAAAAGATAAACTTTTAAATACAGACTTAAAGATTTATCAGATTTCTAAACTTGTTGGTTTTTCTAACACCGATTATTTTTTTATGAAGTTTAAGAAAAACACAGGACTTACTCCAAAAGATTTCAAAAAACAGGTCGAAGATGAAAAAAATAATAACTAGTTTTATTATCCTTTTTCTTATAGCAGAAGTCAGCTCCTGCTATAAGGAAGATAAAAAAGAAGAGGAAAGTGAAAAAACTGATATAACTTTTACATTTTATTCTGCAGATAATTTAAATCCTTTAAATTTTGACGATGACATTGCAAAAGAAATTACAAGAAAAACCGGAGTAAAACTGGAATTTATCCCTCATAAAGAATCTGCCTCTCAGGATATTCAGCTTATGATTGCAAATCACAATTATCCTGATTTTATTTTTGCCAAAAGTGATATTTCAAAACTTATAGAAAACCGGGCAATAATTCCCCTCGATTCTTATATCGCAAAATACGGTAAAAATGTAAGGCATCTTTACGGCTATTATCTGGATCACCTTAGAAATACAATTGAAGATCCAAAAATATATACCTTTGGTACTTATGATATAAGAAAAAAGAGTCTGGAAGTTTCCGGAAACCTTCAGCTTCAAAATTCAGTTTTAAGGGAGTTTGGTTATCCAAAAATCCAGACCCTGGATGATATTGAAAACATTCTTATTGCCTATAAACAAAAGTATCCCGAAATTAACGGCTGTAAAACCATAGGTTTAAGTCTTTTAACCGATTCCTGGTTCTGGTATATGGGCCTTTCAAATCCCGGTAATTATATGATTGGTTTACCCGATGACGGCCAGTGGATAGTCGATCAGGAAACTTTTGATGTTCAGTATAAATTTCTGCATCCAAAAATGCATCTTTTTTACAAGTGGCTTAACAAAATCTACCACGAAGGACTTCTGGATCCGGAAAGTTTTACCCAGACAGAAGAGGTATGGAAAAATAAATTAACTTCGGGTTGTGTTCTTTCGACTATTTATTCTTTATGGGGCTTACAAGATATTCAAAAAGAACTGATTGAAAGCGGTATGGAGTCCAGAACTTATGCCTATTTACCTGTTACTGCAGATAAAATGTATAAAGACCCTTCTATGAAAGATTATGGTTTTTCCGGCGGCTGGGGAATTGCAATTTCTGTTACCTGTAAAGATACCTTAAGGGCCTTTGAGTTTATTGATTATATGTGTTCAGAAGAAGCTCAGATTCTTACAAACTGGGGCTTTGAAGGAATAGACTATTATTACGACTCAAAAGGGCAGAGAATAGCTGTATATAATCAGCCTTCGAGCGGCATTGGAAGGTGGACATATCCTTTCCCACAGGGGGGCTCAGGCTTTTTGGATTCAACAGGAAATCCTTATTCAAGAACCACAAAACAAAATGTAATGTCATTATACAATTCTACAGAAAAAGAGACATTAAAAGCTTATGGCGCTGAATTATGGACAGATTTATTTCCTCAGCCAGAAGAACTTGGAGTTTCTAAGCATGGTCAAATCTGGCAGTATAATATAAGTTCAAAATCTCAGGAAATTGTAGACAGGTTAGATGACTACGTTAAAAATGAAATTATTAAGATTATAATTTCATCTCCCGAAAGTTTTGATTCTTCCTGGAAAAAAATGCAGGAAAATATCAGAAAAAGTGATATTTCCCTGGTAGAAGATGAAATTACATCTTTAATAAAAATAAAAAGACAGCTTTGGAATTATTAGTTTAATCCCTCGCGTTCAAATTTAGTTTTTAAATAAATATATTCATACAAAATATCATCAAACTGGTCATAACCAAAAATCTTGTGAACCTTTGTTACATGCCACTGTTTAATGTTTGCGGTATGAGGGTAAGGCAGCCAGAAAAGACGCTTTGAAAAATGGCGGATAACAGTTGTTTTTGGATGCAGGAATTTCTGGTCGTTGAATTTTTGTGGAAGCATTTTCTTTTTGCTTGCGGCATGCCAGAGAGCATCCTGGTCTGCAAAAGTCCACTTCTTACGTTTAATGTTGTTTCTTGCCTTTAAGAACAAATCTGTTTCCTTGCATTTTGTAACATTAAAGAGTAAAACTCCTGCATTAATATAATCCGGTCTGATTAAATATTTTCCATAGTGATCGGGAGCTGCTGCAAATTCATAATCAGAAATATCAATGTTATAAAGTTCTGTTACATCGCGGTTGAGCATAATGTCGCAGTCAAGATACAAAAGTTTTTCAGGAATATCTGGAATCTGGTCTGCAAAGAGGCGGATTAAAGTATATGGTGAACAATAAGCGCTTTCATTTGGGCAGGCTGCAAATTCTTTATTGTAATATTCTGTTACATCAATTTTTGTTACAAGATTATCTTTATTATATTGTTTTACAACAGATGTAAGAAAATTTACATGTTCATCCGGAATTGGAACGTATTTTGGATCCAGGTGTGAAACATCCATTGTAAAAAGATAGATATTAAAAGGCTCATTAGTTTTTGTTCTTTTTAAAATTGAAAGGGTTGTTGTTAAAACTCCGTCAAAAACGCCCTTGTTTCCGCAAAATAAAATATTAATCATTTTTTTCCTCTGCTTCTTTTGGTTTATAAATATATTTAATCAATTCTACATTATTATTCTTACTTCTTTCTACCATGGCATTGTAAACCTTATTTCTGAGGTCTGCCTTCTGTTCTTTCAGGCTTAAACCTTCTTCCGGCCAGAAAGGACCGTCAACATAGGTTACAATTTTAGGATTTTTAGAAAAACGTCTTTTCTGATAAGTATTTGTAAAACAATAAACTGGAAGTTTAAACTGTAATGGATATCTGAAAGACAAATCTACAAAAGGTCTGATTTTTGTATAGTAGGGCCAGATGTGGGCTTCCGGATAAATTACAATAGGATAATTTCCTTCAACCCTCATTTTTATGTAGTTCATAAAGTTCTTGGTGGCTGCAAAATCGTCCGGAAGGGGAACTGCACCAATGTAGCGCATCCTTTTTCCAATGAATGGGATTGAAACATTGTTGGCATGAACTATGGCATAAATATAATCCATATTGCATACATAAGCCGGAATAAAAGGGTCTCCCATCTGATTTGTATGATTTCCATACATAAAATACGATTTATGCTTTAAATCCTTAAGAATCTCTTTATTTACAATTTTATGATGATACTTAATTTTTAAAAAGAGCCAGGAAAGGGGAGTTGCAACCATTCTGTACCAGAAAAATCTTTTTACATTCCACCAGAATTTGTCTTCTCCGTATTTATAGTTCCCGTCTATTTTAATTGGAGTAAGGGTATCAGGAGAAAACTCATCATTAAGCTCATCAGAATAGTAAATTACCTTTTCTTCTTTTTTACTCATTTTTGGCTTCTTCTTTTTCAATTGTGCTGTAAGTTAAAGGTATTCCATAATATTCTTCGTATGTTTTTTTCCATACTTCATAATTCTTATTTTTCATATCTTCTGCATTTTCCTTTTTGCTTTTTGCAGGATCAGGATAAATTGCAGGAAGAATGTTAAGTGTGTATTCCTGAACAGGGAAGCCGTCAGAATCGATTAAATCTGAATCTTTCATTGTGATGAACATTGGAAGAATAGGGCAGTTGCATTCTGCGGCGAAGCGGAAGGCTCCGTTTACCATTGGACGTGGTTTTCTGTAATTCCACCACATTGCCTGCTCAGGATAAATTAAGATTTTTTCTCCACGATTTAAAAGAACATTTATAGCTTCGCGGAATTTTTTCATTGTAGAAAAATTCTGACTTAAAGGAAGAGTGTGACAGTGTCTGAATAAAAGTCCGTAAAAGCCAGGGAAGTTTGTGTAGTTTCCTTCGCGAATTACAATCCAGAGATTTTTATGACTTTTAAATAAGTCCGGCATAATTGCATAATGAATACAGAAATTATCAAAGGCATTAAAGTGATTACAGGTAATCATACAGCCGGTATCTTTAATTTTTTCATAGTTTTCCATACCAACTATATCTTTAATAATCATCTTTTTAGTTTCTACAAGATTTTTTATAAATTTCCAGGCTTTTTTTGTAATTACATAGCTTAGAAATTTGTTTATAAGCTTTTTGTTAAGGTAATCAACCTGGTCTGGTTCAAGCGGAATGGTAGGAGGATCATTTTCTACATCAATAGACCATTTTCCTTCTCTTTCAAATTCTTCAATTTTTTTTACAATTGCTACTCTTTCCGGATTTTTTTCAATGTTTGTATTAGGGTTCATAATTTTTATTCTAACACAGCATAATTTTATAGGCAATATAGGAAAATTTACGTATAAATTATAACCTTGTAACATTTTTATAAATTAGTTATTGTTCTTAATATGAAGCGTATTTTATTATTTTCAATTTTCACTTTATTTTTTATTTCAATGAATGCACAGACTACAATTTCAAAGGCTGGAAAAGAGCTGATTGATAACTTTCAGCAGTTAAGAATGGAACTTACAGAGTTTCAGGATAATAAAGAAAAGGCTGTTGAATTACTGCAGGCCTATAAAAACAAAGAAGATTTAACTTCTTTAAATGAAGAAGAAAATTTAATTTTTGAAAGCTTTTATATTTCTGAATATTATAACTATACCTGGAATGATAAGGCTAATGATGAATTCTTAAAAAATGCTTTTTTAAGCCAGATAGAAAAAAATGAAGCCTTTATCGAAAAAAATAAGGGAAATGTTTCTGCAACTTTATATATTCTTACAGCCGACTGTTTTTCATGTTACATGTCTTATAATCCTGTAGCAGGAGCTATGAAATACGGCTTAAAAGTAAGAAAATACTACGAAAATGCCATTGAGCTTGAAAAAGATAATTCTTTTGGTCTTACACACCTGGCACAGTGGTTTTTCTGGGCACCTGGAATTAACGGTGGAAGCAAGAAAAAGGCTCTTGCAAATTTTAAAGCAGCCGTAGATTATGCAAAAACAGAAGCGGAAAATTTTTATGCTTTAATTTTTTATTCACAGATGATTTTTGAAAATGGAAATAAAGAAGAAGCGGCTTCTTTATTACAGCAGGCAAAGAATATTTATCCTTCAAGCACATATATCACAGAGCTGGAGTATTGGAATAACAGAGGTTATTCTTTATTTGGAAAAGATAAAAAGAAGGCCGAAGAAGAGAGGAATGTCAGCTACTAAACAACATTAGTAAAACACCATTATGGAATAAACTTTTTATTTGTGATAAAATATTTTAATTTATATTTTGCATTAAAAAGGAAAAAAATAATGAGTTTTAAACCAGTTGATCCTAAAGTTGATTTTCCTAAACAGGAAGAAGAAGTATTAAAGTTCTGGCAGGAAAATGATATTTTCAACAAATCTGTTAGTCAGAGAGAAGGGGCAGAAGATTTTGTTTTTTATGACGGACCACCTTTTGCCACCGGACTCCCACACTTTGGACATTTTATTCCATCAACTATAAAAGATATTATTCCCCGCTATCAGACAATGAAGGGAAAAAAGGTAGAGCGTCGTTTTGGCTGGGACTGCCACGGCTTACCTGTTGAAAACTTAATTGAAAAAGAATTAGGAATTAACTCTAAACACGAAATTGAAGAATACGGAGTTGCTAACTTCAACGAAAAATGTAAGGCTTCAGTTTTAAAATATACAGCAGAATGGCGTCAGACCATTACAAGAATGGGCCGCTGGGTAGACTTTGATCATGATTACAAAACCATGAATCCTGATTACATGGAATCTATCTGGTGGGTTGCAAAATCTTTATGGGATAAGGGACTTATTTACGAAGGAAAATATATTCTTCCTTACTGTCCACGCTGTTCTACAGTTTTGTCTACACACGAACTTGCCCAGGGCTACAAAGATGTAAACGACATGACAATTACCGTTCGTTTCAAAATTACCCGCGGACCAGAAAACTTTAAAGACAAAGACATTGCTAACGGTAAAACTTATTTTATTGCCTGGACAACAACTCCATGGACTCTTCCTTCAAACTTAGGTCTTTGTATGGGACCAGATATTGATTATGTAAAACTCCTTGATAAAGAATCCGGAGATTACTACATCTTTGCAGAAGCAAGAGTTCCTGCTTACTATAAAAATCCTGAAGATTACGAAATTATCTACAAGGCAAAGGGAAAGGAATTCCTTGGTACAAGATATGAACCATTATTTCCATACTTTGCAAAATATGCAGATGCTAAAACCTGTCAGGAAGATTCAAAACTTACCTGTACTGAAGGTGCCTTCAGAATGTTCAATGCTGATTACGTTTCTACAGAAGACGGTACCGGTATTGTTCATATTGCTCCTGCTTTTGGTGAAGATGACCATAAAGTATTTGCAGGTTCCGGAGTTCCAGAAGTAGAACCAATTGATGCAGAATGTAAATTTACAAAAGAAGTTCCTGATTATACAGGACGCTTTGTAAAAGATTGTGATAAAGATATTATGGCCCGCCTTAAGGAAGAAGGTAAGCTGATTAAAAAAGAACAGCACTTACACTCATATCCTCACTGCTGGCGCTGTGGCTCTCCTTTAATTTACCGGGGAATCGGTTCATGGTTTGTAAAGGTTGCTGACCATCATGATGAATTACTTCGCGCAAACAGCCAGATTAAATGGCAGCCTGCTCATATTAAGGAAGGTCGTTTTGGTAAATGGCTGGCAGGTTCAAGAGACTGGGCTGTAAGCCGTAACCGTTACTGGGGTAACCCAATTCCAATCTGGAAATGTGATGATCCTGAATGTAAAAACACCCTCTGTGTTGGAAGCCGACAGGAATTAAAAGATTTAAGCGGTACATACCCTGACGATTTACACAAGCAGTATGTAGATAAAATTACAATTCCTTGTAAAAAATGCGGAGCTACAATGCACCGTATTCCGGAAGTTTTTGACTGCTGGTTCGAATCAGGAAGTATGCCTTACGCACAGCAGCATTATCCTTTCGAAAATAAAGAATATTTTGAAAGTCACTTCCCAGCAAACTTCATTTCTGAAGGACTTGATCAGACCCGCGGATGGTTCTACACATTAACTGTACTTTCTGCACTTTTATTTGATCGTCCAGCATTCCAGAACTGTGTTGTAAACGGACTGGTACTTGCTTCTGACGGACGTAAAATGTCTAAATCTCTGAGAAACTATACAGACCCTGTAGAAGCAATCAATAAATTTGGTGCAGATGCCTTACGTCTCTTCCTTATTCACTCAACAGTTGTAAAAGCTGATGACTTACGTTACTCAGATGAAGGAGTAAGAGATGTTCTTAAATCAATTATTATTCCATGGTGGAATTCTTACTCATTCTTTGTAACTTATGCGAATATTGATAAGGTTTCTCCAACAGGACATTTATTTGACAATAAACTTCCATCAAATCCACTTGACGCCTGGTTACTTTCTATTACCCAGTCTTTAATCTCTGATGTTACCAAAGCTCTGGATGATTATGACCTTTCAAGTGCAATTGACCCTATTGTTAAATTCATTGATCAGCTTAATAACTGGTATATTCGCAGAAGCCGCCGTCGTTTCTGGAAATCTGAAAACGATTCAGACAAAACAGAAGCTTACGAAGCTCTTTACATTGCCTTAAAGACTGTTGCCACTGTTGCAGCTCCTTTTGTTCCTTTTATTACAGAAGAAATGTATCAGAACTTAAAAACTTCTGAAGACAAGGAATCAGTTCACCTTTGCGACTATCCTTGTGTAAACAAAAACTGGGTAAATGAAGAACTCGAGTTTAAGATGGCCACAGTACAGAAAGCAGTTTCTATGGGACACAGTCTTAGAAACCAGTTCAACCTTAAAAACCGTCAGCCTTTAGCTTCTGTTGCTCTTGTAACAAGAAATCCGGAAGAAAAGAAAGTTCTTGAATCTATGCAGGATACAATTGCAGAAGAACTTAATGTAAAAAAGGTTGAATTCCATGACCGCGAAGACGAGCTTGTTGAATACAAGGCAAAGGCCAACTTTAAGGTTTTAGGAAAAGAACTTGGACCAAAGATGAAGGCTGCTGCAGGAATTATTACAGCTTTAACTACTGAACAGATTCAGGCTGTGCTGGAAGGAAGACCTCTTTCAATCGACGTTGAAGGAACAAATGTTGACCTGAACGAAGAAAAGGTTATTGTTGAAAGACTTGAAAAAGACGGACTTAAAGTATTAAACGAAGGTACTTTAACAGTAGGTCTTGATTCAAAAGTAACTGATGAATTAAAGAAAGAAGGTTATGTTCGTGATTTAATCAGAGGTATTCAGAATCAGAGAAAAGAAAATGGTTATAATGTAACAGACAGAATTACAATCAACCTTTCTGGAGATGATGTTCTTCAGTCTGCATTTAATATGTTCTCTGATTTTATCTCTAACGAAACACTTGCTACATCAATTAAATGGGAAACCACATTAAATAATGCTGTTTCTATTGAAGCAGATGATAAAGTATGGAGTTTTGTAATTGCTAAAGCATAAGACTTTTCTTTTTCAAATTATTATTTTACAGGTTCTGATTCTCTTTATGGGAATCACCTCCTGTAAATCAACTCCTCTTGCCGTAGAAGTTGATCCATTAGATATTCTGGATTCGGAATCGGCTTTTTATATAGCCATTCCGTCAAATGTTGATCCAGATTTAATTCCAAGAATCATTCAGAATAATGTTAATGGAATTTCTGAAGCTAATGCCCGGCTTCTGGCAGGAAAAATTAATAAAGTTTACTGCGGATTAAATCATACAAAAAATAAAACAAGTATTCAGGCAAGTTTTGATGCAGCTATTCCACAAAAATATGTATCAAAAGTTTTGAATAAAAATAACGGTTTTAGTAAGAGACTTTTTACCGCTCAAAAATCCGCAAATGAATATACTGTTTATGCAAATAAAAATCTTGAACTGACTTTCCCTTCTGCAAAAGTTCTTGCCCTGGGAAGAGATATTGATAATGTTCTTCAGTCCTATGATAACATTTTTACTTCTGCAGAACCTGATTATTCTTATTTGCAGTATTCAAATTTAAATCCACAGCTTTATGATTTTTTACATGAAGCTCAGGATGAAATCAGATTTTTTGCAAATAAACCTCAATCCTTTTTAACAATCCTTACCGGAGCAAACTTAAACTTAAAGCTTAGCTCTGTAAAAGGAACTTTTGTAAGCGATCCAAAAGTAGAAAATCAGTATCTTGTTGATCTTACCTTTAATTTTCAAAACGAAAAATTTCTTAAGGCCGGTAAAACCCTGCTTTCCCTTGCTTTTGGCTTGACAGATTCACAAACCTATACAGATAATAATAATGTGCTTATTATAAAAGGAATAAAAATTAATAAGGACAGTCTTTACAGATTAATAAAAATTTAATTTATATGGAGTAATAAATGACAGACAATAAAATTATCCTTAAGGCAGAAGATTTAGACGGATATCTTACAAGCGAAGATATGGATGATTTAAAAACCTTAGACAATATGTTTAAGGATACAATGAAATCTTTTGAACCTGTAGATGAAAAAAAGATTATTGACGGTTACGATAAAATGGGTAAAAAAATGCAGGAAATCTGTGCTAAACACCCAAATATTAAAGTTTATTCCTTTGAAACAGAAGAGGGAGCTCATGCTGAATGTTCTCATGTAATTTCAAAATTAAGAGATATAAATACAGATCATCAGGAATTCATGTATTATTCTCAGAGAGCTTATGAAATGCTTTTTAGAATGGCTTATACCGACAAGCATTCAGACAAAAAAAGTCATATCTTCGTTCAGACTCCTGTAAACTTCCCGGTTCAAAACTACGCTGTTCATAAAATACCGGACGTAGATGCAAAAATTGAAAATACAGTAATGTGTGTTATGTTACGCGGTGCCTTGTTACCAAGTATGATTATGTCTAAAGAAATTCAGGATTATTCTTCACACAAATATCAGACACCATTTGCTCTTTTCAAAATCAGCAGAAATGATACAAAGAACGAATCTGATATGGAATATATCATGGATCTTAATAAATCTTTCTTTAATCTGGAACAGCTGGATGGAAAAGATTTAATTTTTGCTGATCCAATGAATGCAACCGGTGGTTCTCTTGTAACTGTTGTAAAATATCTTCAGTCACAGGGCGTAAAACCAAAATCAATTGCTTTCTTTAATACAATCTCAACACTTAAAGGTTCAATTCGTGTTACAAGAGCTTTAAATAACTGTACCTGCTATACTTTGTGGATGGACCCTGTAATGAACGAAAAAGCTTATATTATGCCAGGTCTTGGTGATGCTGGTGACCGTCTTAACGGCTGTGATACAAAAGAAGCTCCAAGAAATATGATTCAGTTGATTGCTGATTATGGTCATAATATCAGTGGTCTTTATCGTAAACAGTTATTCGAAATTGAAAAAATTGTTTTAGGCTAGTAATTTGGAAAAGGTATAAAATTGAAAAAGCTTCTGTATATTGTCTGTATTTTTGCATCTCTGCTTTCTTTTTCCTGCGCTTCTTCGGGAAACTTGATTCCCGGACAAAACAAGGTAAAACTGCAGAATATCTATTCTGAATATTACAATATTGCAGAAGCATATTTTAATCTTAAAAATTATAGTAAAGCCCTTACTTATTATAATTTATGCCTGGAAAACCAGAGTCTTCATAACAATGCTTATTATAAATCAGGTCTTTGTTACATTTATACAAAAAAATGGGACGATGCCTTACAAATCTTTTCTGAGCTTTATAAAAATGATGCTGAAAATGCTTCGTTAAAATCAACCTTAGCTTACATAAATTTTATGAAGGATGATAAAGAAAAGGCAATCAGCCTTTATGAAGAACTTTACAGTCAATATCCGGAAAACATGGAATATCTTGAAAATCTTATTGCGGTTTACATAGCAAAAGAAGATAATTCCATGGTAGAAGAAAAACTTGCAGTCTTAAAAGAAAACTTTCCTTCAAGCACAAAGATTTCAAAAATTGAAGAGTATTTACAAAAGCTAAATAAAGAAAATCAGGAAGAAACTAGTTCTGCTCAATAAATTCTTTATATTTCTGGGCATTTGCACGGAAGGCAATAATTGGGGTGTCCTTTTCTTCCTGAGCGTGAATTAAAGCTTCTTCTGCTTCCTGTAAAAGTCTTTCGGCACCAATAATTCTAATTGTTCTTGTAGAAATACCAATAAAGCACTTTAAGCCTGATTTAGATTCAATCTGGCCATGTATTTTATCTGCAAAGTTTACTGCATCATCAAGATTAAGGTTTATCTTAATGGCAACAATACAATCTTCCTTATATTCAAAAATTAAATCTTTAAACTGAAATTCTACCGAAAGATAATCGCAGATTTTCTTTAATTCTTCTTCATTTTTATTAATATCAACAACTTTTATTACAAAGAGGGCAAGATCAAGTTCAGAAGAAATTGCTCTGTTTAATTCATTTGTAAGGCGTGGAAGCAGATAAGATTCCCAGCCGATACCGCTTTTTGGTGAATAAAGGCCGTAAGGATTATTATCATTAATCTCAAGTTCCTGAGGTTTAATTTCTTCACTAGGAAGTTTTATTTGGGCAGCAGCTTCTTTTTCTTCATCATTCTGCTTATCAATTTGATTAAAATCCAGCTTTTCTTCTTCTATAACTTCCTCTTCAGCCTTTGTATCTGTAATAATTTCAGGCTGATTTGAGGTAATATTGCTGCTTTCTGCATTAAAGCTGTCGTAATCCGGAATATCTTCATCTTTTGATTCAATATAAGAATCATTTTTTTCTGAAAGAGTAATTGTTATGATTAATATGATTGTAATAACTGTAATTAAAAATACAATAAGGAAAGAATTTCTTGCATAAAAACGAATTGAAGAAGGTCTTAATAAATACATATCTGCATTTATAAAATATTTATCTTCGCCAATAGTAAAGGATGTATTCCAGTTTTTAATAAGATTTGAAGAAGAGCTGTCATACTCTGAAGAAGGGTACTGATAAAAAACTTCTCCATTTTGCTGCATTTTTATAAAAGAATAATCATAAACATTTGGAATTCTGATATTTGAGGGTTCTTTTTTTATTGTAGAAATTAACTGGTCAAAAGTTGTTTTTGTTCTTAAATAACCTTTGGAATATTCTGAATATAAATTAAAACCAAAATAAAAAATTGTAAGTATAAATAGAACAGATGCAAAAATTGCATATATTGTAGTAAATTTATTTTTCATATTAATATATTATAACTTACAAAAGCACTGTGTGCAAGAAAGAATAATTTATCAAAAGAAAGCTCTTTATAATCCTTTTGATTTCGTAACCAGGCAATGTAGGGCAGGAATACTGCTTCATAATTATGAGCATTTTCAATTAAATCTTTGTAAGCTTCCTGTATTGAAATGCAGTTTTCATTTTCGCTTTTTTCTGGCTTTTGCATATTATTATTTAGTATATATAGGTCCTTATCGTGAGTAAAAGTGCAATTACAGAGACCAAGATAATTTTCAAAAGACTTTTTGTATTCCTTTAATACAGAACTTGTGCAGGCTTTGTCAGAAATCTTTTCCAGTTCAGTTCTAAACATAAGTTTATTAAATGAATATTCTGCATTATGGATTTTACATGAGTTTTTATAATAAAGAAAATCCAGATAAGTTCCTTTAC
Organism: Treponema sp.; assembly: GCA_016286535.1. Lineage (GTDB taxonomy): Bacteria > Spirochaetota > Spirochaetia > Treponematales > Treponemataceae > Treponema_D. Next base: position 138,424 of record JAEESZ010000002.1, read on the forward strand.
TGTAGGCCTTATTATTTATATATGAAAAATCTGCTCCGCAAACTTCTATATTTTTAAAACCTGCTTTAAGGGCAAAATCCAGGGCAGCAATTGTCACTGTTCCCGAACCTGTATAAATATTTTGAATACCATTTATCCTGTTTCTAAAATATTCACTTAAAGGATGGCTGTTACTAAAAAAGAAGATTTTATCGCTATAATTTTTAAGCTTTTCAACAATAGAAGAATTGGCACATAAATCAAATAAAAAAGCGGTATTTTTATAATCATTATTAAAAAAGTGATTATAAGAAAGAAACTGGCCGTCTATAGAAACTATCAGATCTGAAACTATATTGTTTTGTGTAAGACTTCTGCTGGCCGTGTCTGTTGCAATAATATAATAATTTTCCCGATTCTTATTAATTTGCTGAATAAACTTGTCCAGACTAGGGCCTGCTGCAACCACAAGGGCGGTTTTTGTAAGGTCCAGGGAAAGCTTTTGGCTGCAGGGTAAAGTATTAAGTATTGATAGATTTTTAATTATATTATCCTGCCATAACTTTCCAAATTGAGACTGTACAGAGAAATCATATTTAATTTCTTCAAGAGCCTGTGTAATTTCTTCTTTAAGATAATTAAAGGTTTCCTCATTATGCAAAGCCCAGTTTCTCTGGAAAATGATTTTAGCATCTGGGTAAATTGCCGGAAGGTAATTTTGAATAAGGGTCTTTTTACAGTCTTCTTTAGAAATAATGGTAATTTGAGGATTATTTTTTATACTGATAAAAGAGGAAAATTCCGAAATAAAATTAATATCAGAGACAGAGTTTTCAACTGCAATGATTTTTGCTTTAGGAAAGCGCTGGTTTAATTCTTTTATAAAAGTTCCGCTTCCTATTCCGCATACCAGAAAAAAACTATATTCTTTTTCGATAGTAGTTAATAAAGTTTCTGCTTCTCTTTGTGGATTATATTTTGATTCAAAAGTTTGCCCGTTTTCAAAGGCCGGTATTTCAATTGAGGTTTTACTTATAATTTTTGAATAATAAAATCGGTCAGTCATTTATAATTTTAATTAACCTCTTGTAAAGCTTTTCTTTATTATCTTTTAATCTTTCTAATAATTCTTTTTCATCAGGATTTCTAAACAATGAATTATATGTTAATGGGAAAATCTCTTTTAAATGTGACTGATCAGAAAACAGTTCCTGAACTTTTTTATTAAGCTTTTCTTTATTAAGGCTGAAATCAGACTTTTCTTTTTTAATATTATTTTGAGAACTTTCTTTTTTAGAAAGAAAGATATTAAAAAACTCTTTACTGCTAATATCTTTGATTTGACCAAGTTCATTATGCTTTTCATCAATGATTCTGTATACCTTGCGGGAACCTGTCTGCTTAGAAGAAAACCAGTCTCTGTAGACTTCCAGACTGTAGCTTCCCCTTAAATTTGAGGATGCATGTTTTTCTTTTGAATTAATACGGTTTTCCTTTATAGAAGAATTGATTTCTATTTGATTTGGATTTGCATGTGAATAATCAGCCTTACTGAATAAATCCAATCCTGCAAAATATATGTCTTTACTACCAAGCTCAAGGGCCAGATCAAGGGCTGTTCCGCTTACAGTACCATTTCTTTCTGCTTTTATAAAAGAAATATTTTGGCCGGAAAGTAAAAAACTGGAAGTTCCGTCTTCATAATTTAAAGGAAGAATTACAGATTCAGAAATTAGTTTTTTAGGACAGTAGGCTTCACTGCTTATTGCAAGGGGGATATTTTTTTCAATTCTTTTTAAGTGCTGACCAGCCCAGAAACCTCCGTCTGTAGAAAGATATAAATCAGGTTCAATTTTATTATATTTAAGTACACTTATTGCAGAAGAAAGACAGATTATAAAAAAGTGATTTTTTATTTCGTTTAAATTTTTTAAGAGAACTTTTAAGCTTGGACCTGAAGCAAGAATGAGAATATCTTTATTTATGCCGGAAATCTTAATTGTCTTATTTAAATATTTTAAGAAATTGATGCTGTTTATAATCCATTTTTTTTCAAAATATTCTCTTGTAACTAAAAGAGTTTTTGCTTTCTGTATTGCAGATATTACTGCTTTTTTTGTAGCTTCTGTTTCAGTTAAAAATGCCCTGGAACTTGCATCCCAAAACTGAAAATGAGTTTTTAATAAATCTTCTTCTCCAAAATAATTAAAAAGATATTCGTCAAAATTTTCCTTATGTTCATAGTAATTGATGACAAAATCAAAATCTTTATTGTAAGGAGAAAATTCTTTTGTATATCTTATACAGCCAATCTTAATTTGAGGATATTTGTTTTTTAGAAGGGGAAGAATATAGGCTAAGGCCGGTTCACAAATGACTATAGATAAAACCTTAAAGGGAAGGGTAAAGTTATCTGCATATCTTTCTGCTTCTACCTGGGGATTATAATTTGAATGTAAATTGATTTTATTTACTTTTACATTTTCTGACTGATTTTTACTTAAAAAGAATTCAATTTCATTCATCGTTTTTATTATAAATTATTTAAGTCTTCGCTATCAATTTCTTCAATCGATATTTTTATATCTGAATAAAAGTCCTTAAAAAAATCCTTGAAAATATTTTCCAGATATTCCTGTAAAAGATTAAAAGGAAAGTTTAAGGTTTTAATAAAAAGGATTTTTATTATGCTTTTTGAATGTATTTCTATTAATGAATAATCGCCAAAGAAAGAGTTCAGTCGGTTTTTAATTTCATTTTGTATAGTCTTATCAAAAATTTTATTATAGGAAGCCTGCTCTTCCAGATTTTGAAGAATCTGTGAATAATTTATTTCTATTTTCTCAAAATCCATATTTAGCTTGCCGGCTTTTTTTAATAAGTACTGATTTTGTGGAAAATATGAAAGATCAAGACTTGAATAATCCTGTAGAATTGAATAATTAATTTCAGAGTTTATAAGCATTAATATATTCTGCTCTGAACTTTTGCAGATAGAAAGACTTGTAATTTTGTCTTTTAGGTCGCCGGAAAAAAACTGTAAGAACTGTGTAAGGTTATTATCTTCCTGAGAATAATTGTAGATTTTATTTTCCTGCTCTATCGTTCCCTTCCAGAAAGAAAGGGTAGAAGGGGACAGCAGTATTGTTTTGGCATCAAGGCCAAAGGAGTTTATTATATAACAACCCTGGTCAGAGAGAGAAAATACGGCGCAGTTAGAAATATTATTTCGTAAAACAAAATTACAAAAAGCAAGCTTTTGATTTAACAAAAAACTTGCTTTCTGCAATAATCCGTTATATGAAGGCATTAAGATAATCCTAATTCAGAGAAAAGCTTTTTATAAGTTACAAACTCGTCTGATTTAGCAAATTCAATAATTTTATCTTCAGGCAGATTTTCCAAAAGCTGATCCATGTAAAGCAGTACTGATTTAATGTCTTTCTTCAAATCATTGTTTGAAGTTTCTTCATCATTCTGTTCGTCGCTCTTTGCTGTAAGGTAATCTATGTTACTTTCAGAAAGTGTATTATCTGAACCGTCAAGTGAATCAAAATTATCTTCAACTGGAGTTTCATCAATAATGTCATCTTCCTGACCAAAGGCTGCAGCAAAGGCAGCAGATTCTGCTGCAGGTTCAGAGCCTTCTTCGATTGTGATTTCTTCTTCTGCAGGAACTTCTTCTTCAAGAGGACTTTCCTCGATTGTTACTTCTTCTTCAACAGGACTTTCCTCGATTGTTACTTCTTCTTCAGGAACTTCTTCCTGAAGTGGATTTTCTTCAATTGTGATTTCTTCATTGTCATCAAAAATAGAATCTGTGGTATCAAGTACTACTTCATCTTCTTCAAGAGGACTTTCTTCTGTTTCACTTGAAAGTTCTGGACTGATTGTTTCAGAAGCTGAAACAGAATCCATAAAATTGTTTGTGTCTGATTCAACCAGGATACTGTCATCTTTTTCTATAGAAATTTCATCAGGAAGTTCATCTTCCTTAAAGTCGTCTTCTTCAATTTCTATATTGTTAATATCTGGTTCTTCAAGATTTTCGTTTTTATAATCGAATTCAAGAGTTTCATCTGCACTTGTATTTAAGTTATCAGATTCAGGAATTGACATTTCTTCTTCTGTAATTACAGGTTCAGATTCATCAATTTCAACTTCAGTTTCTTCAAATACAGGTTCTTCTGGATCTTCTACTACAAGGCTACTGTCGTCATTTATAATTTCGTCAGCAGAAGGATTTTCTTCAATGTCAAAAGTTTCTTCTTCAATTGCAGGACTTTCTTGGCCAATTACTAAAGTATCATCTTCAGAAGGTGCAGCCTGGTCTTCAAATGCGAATGTATCTTCGGCAGGTGTTTCTTCCTCTACGAAAGTTTCGTCTGTGGCAGCTGCCTCTTCTTCAACTGCGAAAGTTTCGTCTGCGGCAGGTGCCTCTTCTTCAACTGCTGGAGTAGCTTCTTCCTCTACGAAAGTCTCGTCTGTGGCAGCTGCATCTTCTTCAACTGCAAAAGTTTCTTCTTCAACTGCTGGAGCAGCTTCTTCCTCTACCAAAGTTTCGTCTGTTGCAGGTGACTCTTCTTCAACTGTAAAAGTTTCGTCTTCAACTGCTGGAGCAACTTCTTCCTCTACGAAAGTTTCGTCTGTGGCAGGTGCATCTTCTTCAACTGCAAATGTTTCCTCTTCAACTGCAGGAGCTGTTTCTTCCTCTACGAAAGTTTCGTCTGCGGCATCTGCTTCTTCCTCTACAGCAAAGGCATCTTCTTCGGCAGCAGTTTCTTCAACTGCAGGTGCATTTTCTTCTGCAGGAGCTTCATTTTCATCTACAACATCTGTTGTGTACATAATGTTGTTTAATTCGTCCTGAGAAAGTGCAATAGTATCGTCAGTATCATCTCCGGCAAAGAAGCCGCTGTTTTCAGAAATATCATTTTCTGCAAAAATATTATCTTCGTCTTTTTCTTCAGCTTCTACATTGTTGTTTTTCTGTTCCTTGATTTCTTCAAGATTATGTTTAAGCTGATCAATTTCTGCTTTAAGGCCAGACAAATCTGCAGCAATCTGTTCAAGTAAAGAATTTGAAACACTTGATGAACTTTCTGCAGGAATTGAATCTTCCGGTTTTAATTCTTCAACTTCTTCAACTTCGTCAATTTTTTCAGGAATAATATTTACAACAGGAGCTGCAGATGTGTTTTCGTTTCCAACACTTAAATCATAATCAACTACTGTGTCTTTTAATTTAGATTCCTCTACATCCTGGGTAATTGGAGTTTCTTCTGCATCTGAGTCAATACCAAAATCAGAAAGATCAACTTCTTCTGTCTGAATGTTTTCTGAAGAAGAGCTGCTTTCAAAAGAATCCATTGAAACTTCTTCTTCAACTGGAGTTTCTGTTACTTCTTCTTCACTTTCTTCTTCGTAGTCATCCTCAAGTTCAACTTGAGTAGCAGCAATGTTGTCTTCTGTTTCTACTGTATCAACTGAATCATCAAAAGAAATTTCCATATCTAATGGAGGTTCATCTGTAATTGTATCTTCCTGTGGGGCAGGGGCTTCTGGAGAACTTTCAAAGGATTCTCCGTCAAAGAAGTCGTCAAGTGAAACTTCTTCATCTGCTCCGGAAGCAGCAGGTTCTGCTCCTGGTTCAAAGCCGTTATTTCCTGAAGCAACAGATTCATCTGAGAAACCGTCTTCCATAAAATCATCAAGGGAGATTTCTTCTTCGCCGTCAGAAGAGATATCGAAAGTTTCTTCTGCAGGACTTTCTTCTGTACTTACTTCAGCAGAGGCTTCTTCGTCGCTTGTTTCTTCTGTTGTAAAATCTGCAGAAGTTTCTTCTGCAGGACTTTCTTCGGTTGTGAAGTCTGCAAAAGTTTCTTCAGCAGGACTTTCTTCTGTACTTACTTCAGCAGATACTTCTTCGCCGTTTGTTTCTTCTGTAGTAAAATCTGGTAGATCATCCATAGAAAAATCATCTGTAACTGCATTTTCTTCTGCAGGAGTAGTTTCAACTGAAGTTTCTTCTGCTGCACTTTCTTCTGTAGTAAAATCTGGAAGATCATCCATTGAGAAATCATCTGTAAAGGCATTTTCTGCAGAAGTTTCTTCTGTTTCTGCTGTCAGGTCTGAAGCAGCATCTGCCTGGCTGAAAATATCACTTGATTCTTCAGTAATTGTATCTTCTGTATTGTCAATTGTATTAAATTCAGATTCTAAATTAATGTCATCATCATCCAGAGATGAAGTAAAGTCATCAAATGAACCGCTTTCTTCAATTTCTGTTGTTTCAATATCTCCGGTTGTTATGTTTGCTAATTCATCAGCAGAAAGAGTTGTGTCGGTATCAAAATCTAAATCATTTGAATTATTATCTGCTCCGTCATCTTTGAACATATCCGAGAAGTCTGAGTCAGAAAAAGTATCTTCAGTATCAAAATCAGGTAAATCTAATTCTGAATTAAAATCCATACTTGCATTGTCGGAATCTGCTGCAGCACCATCATTTTCTGTGTTACCATGTTTTACCCAAACACCGTAGCTTTCCAATTCGTTGTCGTTATTCTTTTTTTCTTTAGATTTACCAAACATATTTTTTCTCCCTAATTTTTGGCTATTCTTCAATTAATTATCGGTAAGGGTAGCCGAAAAACATATACTTTATTTTATATATTTTTGTTTATTATATCATAGTTTTTTATTTTAAGAAAACAGAATTTAGTTCCGATAAATAAAATAAGTTATGAATCGTACCAAGTATTTGTTTTCAGTTTTAGTCGGAACTTTGACATATGTGTTGTTTTCTCTTACTGCCGGTCAGAACAGTTTTAGAGTATTAAAAAATCTGGAAGAGCAGAAACAGCTGCTCAGTGTTCAGGTAGAAGAGATACAGAACATTAACAGTGAACTTTCTCTTGAATATTCAGCCTTGTTAAATGATAAGGATGTTATTGCGGCTTATGCCAGAAAGCTTGATTATGTAAACGACGGCGAAAAACTCGTAAAAGTAACCGGCTTAAAACCTGCAGAAAACTCTTTATATAATACCGGAAAATTATTACGTCATACCGACTGTGATTATATCAGCGAAAAATACTGTAAAATTGTGGGCCTGTTTTTTGGTTTAATGACCTTTGTTATTATGTTTTTATATGATATTAACAGGGGTAATATAAGTTTTGGAAAAAAAGAAAGCCTGCATGTTGCGGGAATTCCTGTCTACGAAGTAAAACAGATTTAGTTCGCGCGGCAAAGTTAACTTAGTTCGCGCGGAACCATGTAACATTTATATCTTTGTAATTAAAATCTTCACCATTAGAAATCAATGTCTTTTTTGAACCTTTTAAGGTATCACTGTTTATCATTTTTAAATGCCAGACAATTGGTTCTGCACTTAAAGCTGCATTCAAAGCTATATTTCTTGGCAGATCAGGGTAGAATGAGGCATTTGCCCTTCCTTTTTGAGTAATTACAATCTGCTGCTCTTTACTGGATGATTCAATTTCAACGGTAATGTTCATTGAAGCCCCGTTATTAAAAATAACAAAGCCTCTGCCACCTCGTAAAATTACAATTTTATCTATGTAGTCTTCTCCGGTCCAGGTGCCGGAAATTGTTTCAGAGTTAAAGGATGCTGATGGCTGACTAAGTGATGGAGAACTTTGTGAATCGTTTTGAATTACATTATTTTGAATTAAGTTCTTAATTGATTCCTGTAAGGTGGATTTTGATTCCATTAAAATTTTATAAAAGGAATCATATTCTCTGGAACTTGTTAATTCCTTGTTTCTGGATTTATCAAATACATGGAAGGTAACAATCCATTTATCTTCTTTTTTGTTAATTTGTGTATAAAAGGAAAGTTTGTCCTGATTAAAGAGAGAGTGTTCAGGTTCTTTTGACATACAGATTTCTGTTCTTTTATCATCTGTATTAAAATTTTGAATTTCTGAAAGCTGGGTATAGTATAAATCACTTGTCATTTTAGACATGTTTGTATCTATGTCTGTAGAAACTATGCCGTAATAATCAATGTTAAAGTCCTGGCCTGCAAGAAATGCAATATTTGAAATCATTGTGAGAATAAATAGAAATGTTTTTTTCAAATCCGCTTTATTCAAATATTATCCCCTGAGTCCTTTTGAAAATTCCCTGGCTATATCACGCTTTATATCCCTGTCTTTAATTGATGCCCTCTTATCGAACTGTTTTTTACCCTTACAAAGGCCAAGACTTACTTTTACACGGCCATTCTTTAAGTAAAAATCAATTGGAATTAAAGTGTAACCCTTTGTATCCACCTTACGAATAAGGCGCTTTATTTCTTCTTTATGAAGCAGTAACTTTTTAGGTCTGTCCGGATCGTGATTAAAGACAGAAGAAAATGAATATTCAGATATGTGAAGGTTTTTTACCCAGACTTCGTTATTGATGATTTCTGCAAAGGAATCTGGAAAGGAAATATTTCCATTCTTTACAGATTTTACTTCTGTACCTTCAAGGGCAATACCGCATTCGAATGTGTCCTCAATGAAGTAATCAAAACGAGCTTTTCTATTTTCTGCTATCAATTTTTTTCCGTCTGCCATATTAGTCCATTATAAAATATAGTATATTTGCTTTCAAGATTATAAACTAATTGTAAGATAGTCAAATTTGTGTTACTTTAAAGAACGAGGTTAATCGTGGCTCTAAAAGTAACAGACTTTTCATATACATTAAAAAAACAACATAAAAAAACAGTTACAAAAGTTATTTTTTTTATTTTATTATATTTTTTTATTATTAATTTTATCCTGACTTTTTTAATTTTTCCTGTAAGGCAGCTTTCCTCTTCCATGCAGCCAAATATTATGGAATCTTCCTGCCTTATGGTTACGCCCCTTTTAAAAACTCCTGACCGCGGCGATATTGTTCTTTTAAAAGCCAGAAGTCAGACAAAAGAAGGCTTTTTTAAAAAGATTCTTAATAAAACCATTGCATTTTTTACTGCCCAGCAGATTTTCCTTAATGAAATGCAGGATTCTCCCTGTGTAAAAAACGAACTTAGAAGGGTGGTCGGTCTTCCCGGAGATACTATTTATATGAGGGATTATATCCTTTATATTTGTCCTGAGAATGAAAAATATTTTTTAACAGAATTTGAAGTTAGTCCTAAAAAATATTCTGTAGCTTTTTTTACACCACCTTCAAACTGGGATACCTCAATTGGCGTAAGCGGAAGTTTTGAAAAATTTACATTAAAGGATGATGAATACTTTCTTTTGGGAGATAACCGCAAAAGTTGTGATGATTCAAGACTCTGGGGGCCTGTAAAGCTTTCTTCAATAAAGGCAAAGGCTCTTTTTACATATTTTCCATTTACAAACCTTAAACTCTATTAATTTTTATGGGTAAAGAACTTTCGCTTTATATACATATTCCTTTTTGTCTTTCAAAATGTTCTTACTGTGATTTTTTCAGTACTGTATGTAATGCTTCGGTTCCTTCTTCTTACCTGCAGGCCCTTAAAAATGAAATAAGTGACAAAATAAAAAGATTTGATATTTCTTTCTTTACGACCCTTTACATTGGCGGTGGAACCCCAAGTTTACTTTCAAAAAATCAGCTGAAAGATTTGTTTGATTTTCTAAATCCTTATATTTCTTCCTGCAAAGAAATTTCCATGGAAGTTAATCCGGATGATTTAAACGAAGATTATATTTCTTTTTTGAATACACTTCCTGTAACAAGACTTTCCTGCGGAATTCAGAGCCTTAATGAAGAAAGTCTTTCCTGTGTAAAAAGAAGGGCAGGCCTCAAAGAAAACTTAAATGCCCTGGAACTTTTACATAATAAATGGAACAAGGATTTTTCAATTGATTTAATTTGTGCCCTGCCTTTTGAAAGCAGTCAGACTTTTACGGACGGTTTAAAAAAGATTTTTGAATATCAGCCTTCCCATATTTCTCTATATTCTTTAACTCTTGAAGAAGGTACCAGGCTTTTTAACGAGGTTAATAAGGGGCTTATAAAAATTGATAATGATTTTATGGACCAGCTCTGGCTGCAGTCAAGAGCTTTATTAAAAGAGCAGGGCTATGAGCAGTATGAAGTTTCTAACTTTTCTAAAAAAGGAAAAGAAAGCCTTCACAATCTTGTTTACTGGAATCATCTTTCTTATATTGGCTGCGGTCTTTCTGCCTGCGGGACTCTTTATAATGAGGATGGATCTGCAAAAAGATTTAACAATAAAAACGACCTTTCTAATTATATAAACTTTTATTGGCAAAAATATGGAGAGCAAAGTCAGGATTATGAACTGGTAGAAGATTGGGAAGAAATAGATATAGAAACCTCTGTTTATGAATATTTTATGATGGGCTTTAGAAAACTTTCGGGAATATCTTCAAAAGATTTTTATAATAAGTTTAAAATTACTCTTCCCCAAAAATATATTGAGGTATTTAAAGACTGGGAAAATAAAGGCCTTTTAGTAAGCGAAAAAAATGAGGATGATATCAGATTCTTTTTAAACTCACAAGGAATTCTTTTTTTGAATAAATTTCTTGAGGATTTACTGTTCTGATTTTTTCAGCTGGCAGGAAGTTTCTAATGGAATTTCAATTGTAAAGCAACTTCCCTTATTTAACTCAGATTTTACACTGATGGACCAGCCGTGAATATCTATAATATTCTTTACTACAGCAAGACCAATACCCATACCTTCTTCTCTTCGCGATGAAGATTCCCGGTAGAATAAATCAAAAATATTGTCCAGATTTTCGCTTGCAATTCCGCTTCCTGTATCTTCAAACTGAATTACAATTTTAGTGTAATATTCATCAGCACGGATTGTAATTGTGTCGTTTTCTTTTGAGTATCTTATGGCATTACTGTAAAGGTTTTCAAAAAGTCTGTTTACAAGCTGATTATCCAGAGGGATAAAGTGTGGCTTTGTAAGGTTTATTTCTGTGATTATGTTTCTTTTGTAAATTGCTCCTGTAATTTTGGCTTCTTTTGCAAAAGAGTTGATTATCTGTGTAAAATCTTCCAGGTGCAGCGTCTGTTTTATTTCGCTGGTTTCCATTTTTGTATAGGAAATCAGGGAATTGATCATGTTTTCAAGAAGTGTTGCCTTTTGTTCGATTAGTCCTACAGATTTTTTTATATCATCCTTAGAACTTATAACCCCGTCTCTTATAGCTTCTGAATAGCCCTTGATTACTGCAACCGGAGTTCTTAAATCATGACTTACACCCATAATGAATTTATTTTTCTTGTTCTGGGCCTCCATAAGAGACTGACGCATTATTTCCAGATTATTTAAGGTGGAGGTAATTTCGTTTTTGTGGTCAGAAGTCTGAATAATTGTTTTTAAATTACCGTCTGCCAGGTCTTTTGTTGTGTTTTCTACCTGCTCAACAGAGTGGAAGATGGTTTTATATATAAAGGCAATAATGCAGACACAGATAAGAACAAGGAAAATTAAAAAGAAAATCATAGGGGCAACAATGGGTTTTTTGCCTTTTTTGTTTTCTTTCTGCCTTATAACACGGGTAATTAATATGGTTTTATGTTCCTTAAGGCGGGGCATGGTAAACTGGTAGAAATATACATCAGAAGTTTTATTAATCAGTTTCCAGATATCTTCCTCTGAACACTGAACGCCCTTTTGAATTTCCGGCATGGATGAAAACAAAACAAATTTATCTACATCCATTAAAATGGCCTGAACATCAGGGGGCAGGGTGCGCATGGTGTCTTTTATATTCTTCCATTCAGATTTTGAATATTTTTGCGACTGTTTTTCTATGGAACGGATTTCCTTAGAACCGCTCATCAGAACTCTTTCTGGTGAACGCCAGTAGTGTAAAAAACACATAAAGAGACAGCACAAAAGCGGAGTTGCAATAAGAAAAGAAGATAATAAAACTAACTGATGCTTGATTTTCATTATTTTATAAGTTTATCCTTGTTGAAAATATAACCTTTACCAAATGCAGTCTGAATGTACTGTGGATTTGAAGGGTCTTTCTCAATCTTTTTTCTTAAACGCTGGATGTAAACGGCAACTGCAGTTAAATCACCGAATTCTACCTTCCAGATAGCCTTGAACAAAACATCTGGAGAAAGCTCTTCACCAGGGTGTTTTACAAGATATTCAAGAACTTCGTATTCTTTTGATGATAAAGGAATTTTTACATTTCCTTTTTTAAGTACACAGCTGTTGGTAAGAAGAGAAAAATCATCAAATCTTATTGATTCTTCTGCCTTTGCAACGGCATCGTTCTGGCGTCTTAAGTTAGCCATAACACGGGCAACTAAAACTTTTGGAGAAAAAGGCTTTGTTATGAATTCTTCAGCCCCAATTTCAAGTCCTTTGATAATATCTTCATCAGAATCTCTTGCAGAAAGAATCATTACCGAAGGCATATCCTTGTTAAAGATTTTTTTAATTTCTTCAAGGAATTCAAAGCCGCTCATCTGTGGCAGGTTTAAGTCAAGAATAATTAAGTCTGGTTTTCTGTCATTTGTTATTTTTTTAAGGGCATCTTCTGCATTGTAAAAAGGAGATGTAATTATGTCAGATTTTTCCAGGTACATGCAGATTAAGTTTGAGATTGCTTCTTCATCTTCAATTACATAAATAAACGGGTTATTAGCTTCTGTCATATAAAAAAACTCCCTATATCTTCATAAATATTAGTTCATTTATAATTATATAACAAGTGAAGTTTTTTACCCAAAAAATGCTTGTTATATAACGATTTATTATATTTTTGAATATTTTTATACAAAGATAATTAATTTTAGTTAATTTTTTAAAAAATACAATTGAAATGTTAAAAAAATAGTTTATAATAAGAGTACATTATTGTATTTGAAACTGGAATTTTTCATATGATAGATGTAATGCGGTTAGATGGGAAAAAATATTGGGTGAATCCGCACATGATAGAAAGTATGGAATGTACTCCTGATTTGACTTTAACAATGCTGTCAGGTAATAAAATCATTGTTCGTAATTCCCCTGAAGATATTATAAAAAAAATTATTGAATACCGTAATAAAATCGGTATTGAACGACAAGAGGTCTTGTAATGGATATAGCTACTATACTTGGTATTGTCGGTGGTGCAGCCATGATTGTCATGTCTGTATTGACATCTGGTGGTACAATGGGCGGAATTATCGATATTCCGTCTGTTTTCATGACAATCGGCGGTTCTTATTTCGCCATGTTTATTGCAGCGCCCTTAAAAAAAGCTCTTGGTATGTTCAAGATTATGGGAAAAGCCTTTAAAGTTCCTGATTTTGGAGAGAAGAATATCGTAATAAACATGCAGGCCCTTTCTGAAAAGGCCCGTCGTGAAGGTATTCTTGCCCTTGAAGACGGACTTGATGACCTGGAAGATCCTTTTATGAAAATGGGACTTCGTCTTGTAGTTGATGGTACTGACGGAAATATTATTCGTGCAATCATGGAAAATGAAATGAATCAGGTTGAAGCCCGTCATATGGAATGGGTAGGACTTATCAACGCCTGGGCTGGTTTCGCTCCTGGTTTCGGTATGATGGGTACCGTACTTGGACTTATTGGTATGTTAAACAACCTTGAAGATAAATCATCTCTTGGTCCTAACATGGCCGTTGCCCTTATTACAACACTTTACGGATCTATGATGGCCAACTGGCTTATTACTCCTTTTGCAACAAAACTTCTTGCACATAACTCACAGGAAATGCGTTCTAAGGAAATGATTATTGAAGGTGTACTTGCTATTCAGGCAGGTGAAAACCCACGTATTATGGCTCAAAAACTGCTTACTTATCTTGATCCTGTAACAAGAAAAGCTATTGAAGCAGATGTACTTAAAGACTAATTAAGGAAGAGGGAAATGGGAAAGAAAGCTAAAGAGCCTGAAAAACCATCAGCAGCCTGGCAAGGTACCTATGGTGACATGATTACTCTTATGTTGTGCTTCTTCGTAATGTTGTACAACCCTTCAGAAGTAGATGTTACCCAGTTAGCTACAATTACTCAGTCTTTACAGATGAACGAAACTGAATCTGTTTCAGGTGGACTTTCCCTTTCGGCAGGAAGACTTTCAGATTTAGGAAACAATATAAACTCACTTCCTTCTCTGGAAAAGGGAAAATCACTCGGCCTTGCAAAAAAGAAGTCTGTCAGTCTTTTTGCACCAGATGTAAAATCAAATAAAATCACAATTACAAGTGATGAACGCGGATTAATAATCACTCTGCTTTCTGATAATTTCTTTGAAGAGGGCAGTGCTGAATTAAATATAAATGAAACTCGTGACACTTTACTGAGACTGTCTGAATTCTTTACTTCAGATGAATTAAAGGACAGAAGATTCAGAATTGAAGGTCATACAGATAATGTTCCTGTTTCCAGCGATAAGTTTCCAAGTAACTGGGAACTTTCTGCTACCCGTGCTGTTAATGTTTTACATTATTTAGCCGATTATGGAGTAGATGAAAATAAATTTTCGGTTGCAGGATATGCAGATACCCGGCCAAAGTTTACAAATGAAACTCCGGAGGGTAGGGCATATAACCGGCGTGTGGATATTATTATTCTAGACGAGGGACATTTTTAATGATATTATTTAATAAGTTATTTGCTGGAGGGGAAAATGGCAGATGATGAAGAAATTAACCTTGAAGATGGAGCAGCAGGAGCTGCACCAGCAAAGAAAGGTAAACTTGGCGGTCTTTTGCCAGGTCTTTTAAAATGGATTATCATTGGTTTGGCAGCAATTATTGTAGTAGTTGTAGTTGTTGTTGTAACCGTTCAAATCACAAGTAGAAATACAGCCTCAGCAGGAGCAATTCCTTCTTCAGAAGAATATGTATCTGGTCAGAGAGAAATTTATGACTGGTATACTTCATTAGGTGTAATTCAGACTACAACCTGCGATGAACCTCCTGCAACAGTAAGAGTTGATGTCGTTTTAGGTTATAAAAAAGATGATAAAGCAACATCTACAGAAATTACCCAGCGTACAGTTGAATTAAAATCATTTTTAAGAAGATATTTTAACAGCAAAACTGCTTACGAATTAAGGGCTGCAAATGAAGATGCAGTTCTCAACGAAATTAAAAATGGTATTAATGATAAAATCTTAAGTAGTTCACGTATTAGAGCTGTAGAATTTCAGCAGAAAGACGTTATAGAACAGAATTAAAAAGGTGGAAGTTGAATGAACGAAGTTCTTTCACAGGACGAAATTGACCAGTTGCTCACAGCCATCAGTTCAGGTGATACTGAAGCTGATGACTTTAAACCGGTTAATAGTGCTAGAAAAATAAAAATTTATGACTTTAAGCGTCCTGATAAATTCTCTAAGGAACAGTTACGTACGGTCTCAAATATGCATGAGACCTTTGCTCGTTTAACTACAACTTCTCTGTCTGCCCAGCTGCGTTCTCTGGTACACGTACATGTTGCTTCTGTAGACCAGCTTACATATGAGGAATTTATCCGTTCTATTCCGACCCCAACAACCCTGGCGGTAATTAATATGGACCCTTTAAAGGGAAATGCCGTACTCGAAATTGACCCTGCAATCACCTTCTGTATGATTGACCGTCTTTTTGGTGGTAGGGGTGCTACAACAGGAAATAAAAACCGAGATCTTACAGATATTGAACAGGAAGTAATGGAAGGTGTTATTGTAAGAATCCTTGCAAATATTCGCGAAGCCTGGACTCAGGTAATCGATTTGCGTCCACGTTTTGCCCAGATTGAAACAAATCCTCAGTTTGCACAGATTGTTCCACCTACCGAAATGGTCGTTTTAGTTACACTCGAAACAAAAGTCGGCGATGAAGAAGGAATGATGAACTTCTGTATTCCTTACCTTGTTCTTGAACCAATCATTTCAAAATTGTCTTCTCAATTCTGGTTCTCTTCTGTAAGAAAGAATTCTACAACCCAGTATCTTGGCACAATCAAACAGCAGTTAACAGACGTTGATATGGATGTTGTAGCAGATATTGGAACCGTTAATTTGCCTATAAAAGATGTACTCTCACTTAGAACTGGTGATGTTGTTCGTCTTTCAAATATAAAAGTAGGGGATCCTTTGACCCTTAGTGTAGGAAATAAGAAAAAGTTTTACTGTCAGCCAGGTGTTGTCGGTAAAAAAATGGCTGTACAAATTACAGGAAAAATTGAAAACGTTGAAAATGACGATTTTGAAGAGCTTTCTGTAGAAGGAGATGAAACTTATGAGTGATGGTGCTATCTCTCAAGATGAAATTGACGCATTATTATCTGGCGTTGCTATTGATGGACTAAATTCATCTGGACACGTTGGTAACGGGCCAACTTATAAATTTGATGTTTCCACTCTTCAAAACTTGGCAAATGATCTTAAGCCTAAGTTAGAGGAAAATATTAACAAATATACAGGAGCAAGCTTTACTGTTGCAGATCCTGTTGTAGAAGAAACAACAAGAGACCGCGTACTTTCAAAATTACCTGAAGTAGTAATCGGTGTAATTGCAGACTATAACGCAGGAATTAAAGGAAATCACTTTTATCTGATTTCTCCGGAATTTGCAACAAAACTTCATCAGCTGGTAAGTGGAGAAGAAACCACTGAAGTTGACGATATGGTTCTTTCTGTAGTTTCTGAATTTATTTCTACACATATCAGTTCAGAAATCACACAGCTTGATGCTACAGGAAAAGTTCCTGGTCTTGCATATGAAACTCCAACAACAATAAATGAATCTAAAGCTATGGTTATGTTCCCACAGCAGGATTTCGCCCTTGTAAGTTATCCTCTTTCTCTCGAATCAGAGAATTTTACTTTATGGGAAATTATGGGTGGCGATACTGCAGAAGGTATTACAAATGCCTTTGGAGCAAACGTAGCAGAGGAACCTGTTGCCCTTGATATGGCTGCAAGTGACCCTTCAATGGGTATGGCTGGAATGGGTGGAATGGCTGCTCCAAATATGGGACAGATGCCTAATAACGGCCAGCAGATGATGGGAATGAACCAGCAGCAGATGGGTGGCATGCCTAATATGGGAATGAATATGGGCGGAATGATGCCTAACATGGGAATGAACATGGGCGGAATGATGCCAAATATGGGAATGCAGAATAATATGGGTATGAATATGGGAATGAATGTTCCTAATATTCAGCAGTTACAGTATCCAAACCTTCAGACTGGAATGAATGCTTCTGAGCAGGGTAATATCAGCTTGATTATGGATGTTAATATGGAAATGACCGTAGAACTTGGTCGTACAAAAAAATCCATAAAAGACATTCTTGGAATGGGTGAAGGTACAATTATTGAGCTGGATAAACTTGCCGGTGAACCTGTTGATATTCTTGTAAACCATAAACCTATTGCAAAGGGAGAAGTAGTAGTTATTGACGAAAACTTTGGTGTTCGTGTAACTGAAATTCTTTCTCCTATGGAAAGGGTAAACGAATTAAGCTAAAAACCAGTTTTATTTGGGTGGGGAAATTGGTAAATACAAAAAAAAATCTTATTTCGCTGTTAAATTTATTTATAATAAATTTAACAGTCTTTGCACAAAGTGAATCCGATATTTTATTAGGTGACTCTGAAGTAAGCGATACTGCTGTTAATGTTGCAAGAAACAATACTTCTTTAGGAATTGGCGTCTTTTTCAGGATGATTCTTGTTTTATTAATAGTGGTTGGTCTTATTTATGGCGTTTTCTGGTTTATCAAACATAAAAGCAATGCAGTAAAAACAGAAGATGATTTTTTAAGAAGAGTCGCATATATAAATCTTGCTCCTGGAAAATCAGTGGAAGTTGTAACATTAATAGATAAAGCATATCTTGTTGGAGTCACAGACTCTCAAATTAATCTGCTTGGAGAAATTAATGACAAAGAACTTATTCAGGCAATGAACCTACAGGCAGATAAAAATCAAAAAACAAGTAAACCTGTTAATTTTTCAGAATTACTTGATATGTTCACTGTAAAAGGTAAAAAATCTGTAAATGCCTTTACTGAATCTGAAAGCAAAGTTGATGATCTTTTAGGAAATAATTCGAGGTAAATATGAATAAATTAAAAAAAGTAGTATTTATCCTCTTTTTAATTGCTTTTTCACTTCCACTTTTTGCCCAGAATTCTAATTTTCCTCAGGGATCGAGCAGCGGAAGAACAGAAATGGCAGACGGAGACTTAAGACCAACTCAAATTCCTAATGTAGCAATCCAGATTACAGAACCAAGATCTGGAAGAGAAGTTGCCTTTTCTGTAAGATTATTACTGCTTCTTACAATACTTACATTAGCACCAAGTATTTTAATTCTTACAACCTGTTTTTTACGTTTTTCAATTGTTCTCGATTTTATAAAACGTGCTCTTTCCCTGCAGCAGGTTCCTCCAACCTCTGTATTGAACGGAATTGCATTTTTTATGACCTTATTCGTTATGTGGCCAACTTTTTCCAATGTTTATGAAAAAGCATATAAACCACTTTCCAGCGGTCAGATTACAATTGAAGAAGCATATAAAGAAGCTGAAACACCAATAAGAATGTTTATGTATTCTCAAATGGCAGAAGACACAACATATATCAAGCAGTTTATGAATATGGCTAAACTTGAAAAGCCAAAAACTCTTGCTGATGTTCCAACTTATATTTTAATTCCATCTTATATTCTGCACGAACTTACAGTAGCCTTTAAGATAGGTATTCTGCTATATATTCCCTTTATCATCATAGATATGGTTGTAGCGAGTATCTTAATGGCAATGGGTATGATGATGCTGCCTCCGGTCCAGATTTCCATGCCTTTTAAGCTGGTTTTATTTATTCTTGTAGACGGCTGGGGACTTTTAACAAATCAGCTTTTTGTATCTGTAATAAAGTAGGAGGGATGAAGCATGTCAACTGGAATTATTAATTCTTTAATGACCGGCGCTGTACTGCAGGTTATAAAAATGGTTCTCCCTGTTTTAGGTCTGGCCCTTATAGTAGGACTTATTGTTGCAATTTTTCAGGCAACTACAAGTATTCAGGAACAGACTCTGACTTTTTTACCAAAATTATTAGTTATTCTTCTTGTTGTAGGACTTCTAGGCGGAATTGGTTTTTCTTCGCTTGGAGAATATACTATAGCACTCTTCAGCAGGATTCCTGAATTTGCAAAATAGGGGAGAAATAAGTGCTGGATAAAATCATATTAAATGCACCTTTGTACCTGCTGGTTTTTGCAAGAATATTTGCTACTTTAATGCTGCTTCCTCTTTTTTCCATGCGGTCAACTCCAAGAACCGCAAAAATTGCCCTGGCAGCCTATATTGCATTTTTTATTGCCGGTTCTGCAAATCTTTCTTCCTATAAAAGTTTTCTTGCCCAGGATGGTTTTGCCTCTCTTGAGTTTGTCCTGCTTTTAGCCGGTGAAGTTCTAATCGGATTTGTTTTAGGTTTTTATATTCAGATTATTTTTTCATCATTAAGTTCTGCAGGACAGTTTATTGCCTTCCAGATGGGACTTGGAGCCGCCAGTGCCTACGATTCCCTTTCCCAGATTGAAAACCCCCTTATGGGACAGTTTTTTAATTTAAGCGGAATGCTGGTTTTTCTTCAGACAAAATGGTTTCAGAAAATATTTTTAGGCGGACTTATCACATCCTTTGATACTCTGAATGCTTTATTAATAGTAAATACAAAAGATCATTTAATATCTTTTATGTTAAAATCTCTTTCCCATATGTTTATGGATGCTCTGGTTATAGCCCTTCCGGTTATGGGAACTTTATTTTTAATAACTGTCTGCACCGGACTTTTAACTAAAGCTGCACCTCAAATGAATCTTTTGAGCGAAGGTTTTCCTGTAATGATTCTGGTTGCCTTTACTTTAATTCTTTTTATGATTCCGTCTCTTATCGACTTTTTCGTAAGGGCTTTCTCGACTGCTTTTTCTGAAATTGAGCAGTTATTCCATGTTTTAGGAGGTGTATAGTTGGCTGCCGAAGACGAAGGAAGAACCGAGGAAGCATCTGAAAGTAAACTCGAAAAAGCAAGAAAAGAAGGACGTGTTGCTAAAACTGCTGAATTAAGCGGCGGGCTTATCCTTTTATTTACAGTATTAACAATAATTGTTTTTTCAAAATTTATTCTGAATCAAATAATCAGTGCTTTCAGGTTTTATTTTTCACTCTGTAATGGCAAAGAAATCAACTATGCCGCACTTTTTGAAGGCTTTTTGAATTATTATTTAAAATGCATAATTCCGGTTGCAATTGTAGGGGCAATTTCTGCAATTTTAGGAAATGTTTTACAGACAAAAGGTTTTATTTTCAGCCTTAAACCAATTCAGCCGGATTTTAAAAGAATAGTACCGAATATAGGACAGTATCTTAAAAAAACTCTTTTTTCATTAAAGGGGCTTTTTAATGTTGTAAAATCCATAGGTAAGGTAGCAGTTATTTGTGTAATTGCCTATATTTTTATAAGAAAAGATATCTTTGTTCTTATTGATATTATTGATAACGGGGATATAAGCGGAGCTGTAGCTAAAGTTGCAAAAATGTGCGCTCAGATTTTAATAACAGTTTCTGTTTTCTTTGTTGCTATATCAATCCCGGACTTCTTTGTGCAGAAAAAAGACTTCCTTGACGAAATGAAAATGACAGTTCAGGAAGTAAAAGAAGAATATAAAGAGATGGAAGGAGATCCTCAGGTAAAATCAAGACTTGAAAAAATGCAGAGGGAACTGCTTTCCAGAAATATTCCAAAAGCTGTATCAGAAGCGGATGTAGTAATTACCAACCCTACACATTATGCTGTTTCATTAAAGTGGGATAACAATGTTTCAAATGCCCCGCTTCTAACTGCAAAGGGCGTTGACCAGACTGCAATGTACATTAAGCAGCTGGCACGTGATAATGACGTACCGATTGTTGAAAATCGAATTGTTGCACGTGCTTTATATACAAATCTGGAAATTGGTGATATAATACCAGAAGATTATATGCGCGCAATTGCCGTAATATATTCAAACTTAGAAAAATTTAAAAACTATAGTAAACTTTAATTGTTGCTGGGTGGGGACTAATGGCAAACGAGAAAGGGGGAAGATTTTTCTCAATTTTAAAGAACAATTTTGTTTCAGTCAGTTTTGTTCTTGTAATTTTACTTGTAATCATTCCAATTCCAAAACAGTTTATAGACTTAAGTATGATTTTAAATCTCTCTTTGTCTATAATTGTTCTTCTGGTTGTATTGTCTAACTCTCGTCCTGCAGATTTTCAGGTTTATCCGCGTGTTGTTTTGTTCCAGACTCTTTTTAGTCTTGGTATAAACGTTTCTTCAACCAGATTAATTTTAAATGGTAAACTCTCCGGTGGACAGCTTCAAAAGCAGAGTGCCATGGTACAAGCCTTTGCTGATCTTGTTGCAGGAAATGAACTTGTTGTTGGTTTTGTTATCTTTATAATTATCATAGTTGTACAAGTGCTTGTTGTTACAAAAGGTTCAGACCGCGTTGCAGAAGTTGCTGCCCGCTTCAGTCTTGATTCTATGAACAATAAGATGTTTGCAATTCAGGACAGGGTTCAGAGCGGCGAAATTACTCCGGAAGAAGGACAGAGACAAAAAGCCCTTATAGAAAGAGAAATTGATTTCTATTCTTCAATGGATGGTGCTACAAAATTCGTAAGCGGTAACGTAAAGGCAGGTATTTTTATTACGGTAATAAATCTTATTGGTGGTTTTATTATCGGAATGGTTATTAATCATATGGATTTCCAGGCTGCCCTTTCAACCTATTCTAAACTTACAATAGGTGATGGTCTTACATCTCAGCTTCCATCTTTGATTATTTCTGTTGCAACCGGTTTACTTATTACAGGAACTAAATCTGATGAAAATATTACAGAACAGATTAAATCTGAATTTACAACAGACGGCCGTATTTACGAAATTGTAGGACTTGTTCTTGTTGTAGCCGGAATTGTATTAAGAAATCATACACAATTTATCTTAATTCCTGTTGGAGTACTCTTCTTCTATATTGGCTTTAGAATGACAAAAGACCAGAAAAAGAAAGAAGAAGAGAAAGTACAGCAGGAAGCTCAGAAAAAAGAAAGTTCTACAAAAAATCAGCCTGATGAAAAAATCATTATGCTTGATCCTCTTACCCTTGAACTGGGTTATGCTTTAATTCCTCTGGTAGACAAGGAAAAGGGTGCAGAACTTCTAGAACGAATTTACAATATCAGAAATGCGGCCCGACTCGATATGGGTTTTGATATTCCTCCAATCAGAATTATTGATAACATGACTATTGAACCAAATGATTATATTTTCAAAATTCAGGGCATTGAAGCAGGACGGGCAAGTATAAAAATCGGTTATTTAATGTGTATGGATACCGGTTCTGTAATTACTCCTCTTGAAGGTGAAAAAACAAAGGACCCTGCATTTGGAATTAATGCAATCTGGGTTCCTGAATCACAGAGAAGCGAAGCAGAACAGGCTGGCTATATAGTTGTAGATCCACCTAACATTATTTCAACCCACATTACAGAAATTATCAGATCTCATGCTGCCCAGATGCTGGACCGACAGGCAGTTGCAAATATTATTGATAAAGTTAAAGAAAATAATAAGGTTCTAGTTCAGGAAGTTCTTGAAACAGCTCATATCCCTTATGGTGTTATTCAATCTGTTTTACAAAACCTTCTTTCAGAGCAGGTATCCATCCGCAATTATGTTAAAATACTTGAAACAATGGCAAATTATTCAAGTGTAACTAATAACGTATGGCTGCTTACAAAAAAGGTAAGGGAAGCCCTGGGCTTACAGATTTGTTCCCAGTATGCAGAACCTGAAACAAATATATTAAGGGTTTGTAGAATTTCACAGGACCTTGTAGAATTAATTGGTAATCATGCCTATATACCACAGGATGGTTCAAAACCTACTGTTAATTTTGACCCTGTAGATTCAAGAAAGTGGATTAAGGCTGTAAATGCAACTCTTGCAAAGCTTGAGCCAAACGGCATTCTGCCTATAATTCTTGCACCTGCCGATGTAAGGCAGCTGATTCGAAGTTCTCTGGAAAAGGATCAGCCGGGAGTTGTTGTAATTTCAGATATGGAATTATCTGAAGCATTACAAAATCATACAATAAAAGTAGAAGTAATAGATGAAATTAAAGTTGAGGAATAATTCATAAATGTACACGGAAGAAGAAAAAGATGCAGAAATCTGGGGCGATTCTCTTGATGAGTGCAAGAGAAAACTGCAGGAGATGTACGGAAAAAACTGGCGTCCTAAAGATATAAGAACAGAAACTGTAAGATACGGTTTACTGGGTATTAAAAAAAAGTTTCAGAAAGTTCTCACATATACTGTTATTGATCATAATATTTACAGTTCTCAGGAAAAGCAGGAACCAGTATTATCTGCAGCAGAGCAGTTTGAAAAAAATAAACAGGAAATCCTAAAGAACAATAATGATATTTTAATTAAAAAGACTCTTGAAAATCTTAACAGTCAGGTAGCAAATGTTAACGCAAAACTTGACAGTCTTAACTCTGCTACAAGCTACAAACATGAAACCGTAAGAAAAATTGAAGAACTGCTTGCAGAAAATGAATTTACCTATTCTTATATTCAGATGATTTCTGAAAAAATCCTTCAGTCTTTTACAAATCCTCAGCTTGATGATTATTATCTTGTTCAGCGCTATGTAATTGACTGGATTGGGGAATCAATTTCAATTACAAAAGAAAAAGCTTTCAGACCCCCTCACGTTATAATTATTGTTGGACCAACCGGAGTTGGAAAAACAACAACCCTGGCAAAGCTTGCTTCAAACACCATTCTTGATGCAAAGGCCAATAATAAACCAAAACCTGAAATCTGTTTTATCACTACAGATACAATGAGGGTTGGAGCTCTGGAGCAGATTTCTAAATTTGGAGAAATTCTTGGTAAAAATGTAATGAAGGCAGAATCTTCAAATGATGTTTTAAAGAATTTTGAAGAATATAAAGACCATGTTGACTATATTTTTATAGATACTTCAGGATATAGTCCAAATGATTCAACAAATATTGCCAAAATGAAAAATATTCTTAATGTGGACGGCCTTCACGCAGATATTTATCTGTCTTTTGCAGCTTCAACAAAAGCATCCGATATTGCTAACATTTTAAGAAATTATGAGCCGCTTGGTTATGAATCCATCATAATTACTAAAGCAGACGAAACAAAACAGCTTGGAAATGTAATAAGCGTTTTGTACGAAAAACACAAAAGTATATCTTATATTACAAATGGCCAGGGGGTTCCAAAGAACATTATGCGTGCCAATGTAATAGAGTTTATAAAAAATCTTAATGGTTTTGATGTTGACCGAGTTCACATTGAAGATAAATTTGGAGAAGAATAAATGGAAGAACAGGCAGAAGAATTAAGAGAATTAATGAAGGACGAAAGTTCTGAGTCAGTAAAAGACTCTGCAAATGGGATTAAGAAAAATCATAATACAAGAATTATTGCAATTACCTCTGGTAAGGGTGGGGTTGGTAAAACTAACTTTGCCGTAAATATGGCAATTGCCTATGCCCAGCTTGGAAAAAAGGTCATTCTTATTGATGGTGACCTTGGTATGGCTAATGTAAACGTTCTTCTGAATATTGTTCCCCAGTATAATTTAATGCACGTAATTAACAAAAAGAAGACCATGAAAGAAATTATCATGGATACTGAATTCGGCATTAAATTTATTGCCGGTGCAAACGGATTTTCAAAGATTGCAAATCTTTCTGTAGAAGAGCTTGAGTATTTTGCCAATCAGTTTGCTACACTGGGAAATGCAGATATCATTATTATTGATACGGGGGCCGGTATTGCAAACAATGTTTTACAGTTTGTTGCAGCTGCAGATGAAGTATTTGTTGTTACTACTCCAGAGCCAACAGCAATTACAGATGCTTACGGTATTATAAAAATTATTACAACAGAAATTGTTGACCGCACTGTAGATATAAAACTTATTGTTAACAGAGTTCATTCTGCAGATGAAGGAAAAAGAATTTCCGAAAGAATTATTACAATTGTAGGACAGTTCTTAGGTTATAAGGTTGAGTATCTTGGCTTTGTATATGAAGATTCTGTAGTTCAGGCTTCTGTAATCAGACAAAAGCCTTTTATTGTTGTAAATCCTACTTCAAAACCTGCAGTCTGCCTCAAGCATATTGTTGGAAGAATAGAAAAAACTGAGCCGGAATATAACGAAGGAGTTTCAAATTTCCTGCGTAAATTCCTTGGAAATAAAAAAAAGTAAAAAATTAATAAGTGAATAATTATTTACTATCAATTTTTTATATTGTGATGTATAATATTTATGGGTATTTATATTGGGAGGAAAAATGCGAAAAGTTAAAGCCAGTATTGCTTTTGCTGTCTGTGGTTTTTTAATTTCTTTCGTATTTGGACTTTTTTCACATACTGCTTTTGGATTTGTGCTTCTAAAAGCCCTTATCTTTGCAGTTATTTTTGCGGTCCTGGGATTTTGCATATCTTTTATTTATGACAAATTTCTTGATGACTCAGCAGGCGAAAATTCATCCGATTCTTCCGATTTAAGTAGTTCTGCACCAAAAAGTGAAGTTCAAAAAGGTCAGATAGTAGATTTTACTATAAGAGATGAAGAGCTTCCTCGTGGAGACAGTTCAAATCATTTTGTTGTAAACGATAACCGGCAAATGTTGAACAATAATGACACGATGCAGAAGAAGGAACCTTCAATTTCATCAAATGATAAAGTTGAAAATACTCCTCCCCAGGATAATGGATTTGTTCCATTACGAAATTTTGAAACAGTAACAAATTTATCAAGTAAGGAAGCAGTTTCTCCGTCAGATGCGCAGTCTCCTCAAACAATTATAAAGGCTGCACCAGAGGATACAAACCTTGAATCTGATATCGATGTTCTTCCTGATATGGAAAATTTGGATTTTGGAAATAAGAGTTCTGAATCATCTGCTGGTGAAGATACTTCAACAGATTCTGATACTTCGGACTTTACGGGTTCATTTTCAAGTTCTGGCTCCAAAAAGACACTTGAAGATGTAGGAATTCAAGATGCTGCACTTATGGCAAAAGCTATCAGTTCGGCTCTTTCCAATGATGATGAATCATAAAAAGAGGGGATTTAATCAATGCCAATTAACGATTTAGAAGAAGAAGATAAGCTTTGGGAAGAATATAAAAAAACAAAATCGCCATCTTTAAGAGATAAATTTATTCGTCAATATATGCCTCTGGTAAAATACGTTGCAGGAAAAGTTGCAACAGGTATGCCTAATAGTGTTGAATTTGATGATTTAGTTGGTTTTGGTCAGTTTGGTCTTTTAGATGCTATAAATAAATATGATGTTACTAAGAACGTAAAATTCAAAACTTATGCAGTTACACGTATTCGTGGTGCTATTTTTGATGAACTTCGACAGATAGACTGGGTACCTCGTTCAGTAAGACAAAAATCCCGCGAAATCGAAGATGCAATTGTTACTCTTGAATCAAGACTTGGAAGAACCGCCAGCGATCAGGAAATTGCAGATTCCCTTCACATGTCAGAAGACGAATATCACAGAACTATCATGAAGGTTTCCGGAACCTCTGTATTATCTTTAAATGATGTATGGTATACCGGCGATGACAACGACAACATGTCTATTGGAAATAATATTGAAGCTCCTTCAAGCCTGAATCCGGATGTAATTGCCGAGCGCGAAGAAATCAAAAAAGTTATTGCCCAGGCCATAAGTGAATTACCTGAAAAAGAAAAAATGGTAATTGTTCTTTACTATCATGAAGATTTGACTTTTAAAGAAATTGGAGAAGTTCTTGAAGTAAGTGAATCACGCATTTCTCAGCTGCATACAAAAGCAAACTTACGTTTAAGAGCCAAATTAACAAATTTAAGAAAAGGAATCATTTAAAACTAAATGGTAACATTAGAAAAGCTTCGTGAAGACATGAAAATTTATCTTTCTCAAGATAAAGAACTTCATATGGTTGAAGTTAATGCGGATACAATTGATGAAGCTTTGTCTGATGCCGCAGTCCAGCTTGATACAAAAGTTTCAAACCTTCATTACGAAGTTGTAGAAAAAGGTAGTGACGGATTCCTTGGACTGGGAAAAAAGCCATGGAAAATCAAGATATATCAGGATCCTAGCACAATCGTTAAGAAGGTTAAACTTGCCTCTGACGGCTTATTCGATGAGGATGATTTAACAGATACAGTAGAAGTTCAGAATCAGGACGGACTTTATTATGTACGTCGTTTTGGTTCAGATATTATGCTTAAGGTTATTCTTCCAAGGGGAGAAGGACTTCCTGTTGACGATAAAGAAATCTTTGAAGATATTAAACGTGAAGACACCCTTGAGTTTGATGAGGGCTTAATTCATAAATATATTAAAAATGGTACAGACGGCCAGTATCTGGTAGTTGGTCAGTATAAGCATATTCCTGCTGGTGATGTTCTTATTTCCGTAGATATAACAAAAGATGAACTTAAAGCTTCTATTGTTGTAAGTCCTCCATCAATGAGCGGTGCAGAAGCTTCTGATGAAATGATAAAAAGAAGCCTTTTACAGCAGGGAGTTATTGACCAGTGCTTCCTTTTAGATAAGATTTCAGAATTTGTTGATAATCCTGTTTATAATATTCCTTTTGAAGTTGCCTCTGCAATACTTCCTGTTGATGGAAAAGATGCATACATTTCTTATAACTTTGAAACAGATCCTAAAAAGCTTAAAGCAAAAGTTTCTGATACAGGAAATATTAACTATAAGGAATTAAATCAGATTCAAAACGTTATTGCAGATCAGCCTCTTGCCGTAAAAATACCGGCAGAAAGAGGAAAGGGTGGAAAAACACTTTTTGGCCGCTACCTGGAAGCAAAAAACGGAAAAGATATACAAATTCAGCTTGGTGCCAATGTTAAACTTGACCGCGACGGCGTAACAATTAAAGCCCAGATTGATGGTGAAGTTATGCTTGTTAATGGTAAAGTAACTGTAGAACCAATCAAATACCTCGATGCCGTTAATGTTAAGACTGGTGATGTTAAGTTTGTTGGAACAGTTATTATTAAGGGTGGAGTTGAAGAAGGCTATAAGGTTGAAGCTACAAATATTGAAGTAAACGGAATTGTAGATAAATCTATTCTTGAAGCAACCGGAGACATTATTGTAAGACAGGGTATTTACGGTAAAGGTGAAGGTTATGTAAAAGCCGGTAAATCTTTATGGGCTAAATTTATTAATGATACCACTGTAGAAGTTGAAGAAAACGTAATTGTAAATGACTCAATTGTAAACTCTAACGTAACTGCAATGAAGAATATTGTAGTACGCGGTAAAAAAGCCCAGATTATGGGGGGACATCTTTTAGCTACAGAAGAGATTTGTGCAAAGAATATTGGTTCTCCGGGTGGAGGAACAGAAACAATTCTTGAAGTTGGTATTGACCCTCGTGCTAAAAAACGTCTGGAAGAATTACAGAAACGTCAGGGTGACTTAACTAAAGATTACGAAAAATTCGAGCTTGATGTTCAGAACCTCGAACAGCAGAAAAAACTCAGAAAGAAGTTACCTCAGGAAAAAGAAGAAAAACTTAAGGATTATAAAAATAAACTTAATCAGATTACCGATGAGCTTGAAGAAATGAACCATGAAATTGAAACAATTCAGGAACACTTACGTAAGCTTAAGGCAATCGGTAAGGTTAAGGTTGAAGGAACTGTATATTCTGGTGTTAAGATTTATATTCGTGATGCATTAGATGAAGTAAAAATGGATACTAGTGCAGTTACATTCTATTATGAAAAAAGTTTTAGTAAACGAGGTGCTTATGAACCTCCTTCTTTAACTGCAGAAGAGGGACAGCCAAGTGGGTATTCAGCCGATTGATCTTCAGATCATATATCAGCAGCAATCTAATATCTCTAAAAGTGTTAACACTCAGCAGCAGGCCCAGCTTGCACAGGAAATGCAGCAGCAGAACAACATTAAAAGAGATTTAGAGAATGCTTCAAAGGTTAACCAGACTTCGAATCAGAATTCAAGGTCTTCAAACGTAAACGAAGATGGATCAAACTCCGCTTCTCAAAATGGAAAAAGACAAAACAATTCTGAAGCTTCTAAAAATGAGGATAACGAAAAACTGCCAAGAAAGAACAGATCTTATAATCCTTACTTAGGTTCAATTATTGATATTACGAGGTAACTGTGGCTTTTTATATTTCAATATTCTTAAATCTCCTGACAATAAGCATTTTAGTTATTCTTCTTATCAGATTTAAAAAATTATTTTCTACACAGCATATTCTTGAAAAAACTCAGAATTACATGAATAAAATGATTACTGACTTAAATAATCAGGCTAATCGCGATTTAGAGTTAATTAATGCTTCAAAAACCGGCCTTCAGGATTTACTAAGAAAGTCTGAAAATCAAATGGAAAAATTCAATCAGGCTACCGACCGCCTTAGAAACATGATTGCCGAAGCAGAAAAAACTGCCAGCGGAAGTAAACCTGTAATTTACCAGACAAATAAATATGTAGAGAATATTCCAGCTATAAAAAATAAAAAAAAGACAAACGATAAGCCGCTTCCAGATCCAAATGCGGCATATGCCGTAAAAAAACAGCAGAATTCTCTTTTTGATGAAGATGAAAGTCCTTCGATTATAAAGGACGAAACCATTGTTACTCCAGAAGGAGCTGCTTTAAAAGAAGTTCCATTAATTATTACAAAGATATATGATGATACAAAAATTGCGACTCCGGAACAAAAGCAAAAATCATTAAGTCAAAAAGTTCAGATGTTGCATGATGCCGGACACGGTGTTGAAGAGATAGCAAATGAACTTTCCTGTTCAATTACAGAGGTTCAGCTAATAATAGATATGTTATAGATAAAATAGAGATTTTTTATTTTATAAGGAGATTTTTATGAAAGTAAAAAAGCAGAAATTCGGGATACTATGTGACGGCACAAAAGTAAATCTTTATACGGTAAAGAATGATAATATGTCATTTTCCTGTATGGAATATGGCTGTACTATAACAAGTATTGTATTAAATAATAAAGATGGAAGCAAAACAGATGTTCTTTTAGGCTATTCAACTTTTGAAGGATGGCTTAATTCAAATTATTGTTTTGGAGCAATTGTAGGAAGATTCGCAAACAGAATAGGAAAAGCTTCCTTTACTCTTGACGGCAAAAAATACAGCCTTGATAAAAATGACGGTGTAAATACCTTACACGGTGGTTTTTCAGGCTTTGATAAAATGCTGTGGAAAGCAAAAGTAATAGAAAAAGACGGTTATGCCGGTGTTAAATTTACAAGACTTTCAAAAGATGGTGAACAGGGATTTCCTGGGAACGTAGAACTCAGCGTTACTTATCTTCTTGATGAAAATAATAATTTAAGTTGTATTTATAACGCTTCTACAGATAAAGCAACACCTATAAATATTACAAATCATGCTTATTTCAACCTTCGTGGAAACGGAGATGTTGGAGAACATATCTTAAAAATGAATTCTTCGGGACGCCTTGAAGTTTCTTCAAAATTAATTCCAACCGGAAAAATCCTTGATGTAAGTGGAACTCCATTCGATTTTACATCAAAAGAAAAGAAGATTGGAAAAGATATTGCTCAGGTAGGAGTTGGCTACGACCACTGTTATACAACAGAAATGTATAGTGATGATAAAAGCTGCACAGGTGTGCCTCTTGATGATAAAGATCTTGTTGAATTCTGTACTGTAACAGAACCTGAGAGCTCACACGAAATGACTGTATTTACAAATATGGTTGGATGTCAGTTCTATTCTGCAAACTTTATAAAAGGAATTCAGGGTAAGAACGGAAGAATCTATAATAATCACGAGGCCTTCTGTTTAGAAACTCAGTGTTTCCCGGATACTCCAAATCATCCTGATTTCCCAACCTGTATTCTGGAACCTGGACAAATTATGAAGGCAAAAACCGTTTATTCCTTCAAAATATAGTTTTCAACAAAAAATATAACAAAAAGTATCAAAAAAACAAATAAATGTTTGAATTCTCATAGAAACAACGCTAAAATTAGTATATTAAAATTGTATTTAATATAGTAACTATAAGACAGAGAGGTTTGTAATGGATGTACAGTTACAAGAATTGATTGACAAAATCAAAAAAGACGGCGTAGCTGCAGCAGAAAAAGAATCTGCTAAAACTATTGCTGAATCGGAGAAGAAGGCAGAAAAGATAATTGCTGATGCTCAGGAAAAAGCAGCAGAAATTATAAAAAATGCAAAAATCGAAGCAGAAAAGACTGAAAAAGCAAGTGATGAAGCCATTAAACAGGCTGCAAGAAACATGCTTCTTTCTTTTAAGGATTCTTTAATCAAAGAATTTGAAGGAATTATACTTGAAGATACATCAAAAGCAATGTCTAAAGATGTACTTGCTAAAGTAATTCCAGAAACAGTTAAGGAGTGGGCAAAAAATACAGATGCCAGCGGACTTTCTGTATTATTAAGCGAAGCTGACTTAAAGGTTCTTGAAGCTGGACTTAAAAATGAATTAAAAGCTCAGATTTCAAAAGGAATGGAAGTAAAAGCTGACAAATCACTTTCTTCTGGTTTCAGAATTGGAGTTAATAATGGTGCTGCATTCTATGACTATTCAGCAGAATCACTCGCAGAAATGTTCAGTACATATTTAAATCCAAAAGTTGCTGCATTAATGAATGATGCTGCAAAAGGACTTTAATAGTGGCATATTATTATTTGGTTTCTCAATTACCAAATATCTCACTTACAGAAGGAAAATCAAACCTTCCGCTTAATTCTTCATCCTTTAGAGAATTAGCCTGCAGGTTTATTTCTGATCAGGAAAAATTGACTTTAAATGGGCTTTCTTTAGTTCCACCAAAAGAGCCGGTTTCTACAAATTCTGTATTTTTAGATACTTGGTATGAAAAAGAAAGAAATCTACGTTTTGCACTGGCCCAGATTCGAGCTCAAAAAATGAAGAAAGATGCACTTCCACTTCCACCTGGCTGTACAGCAGATATCGTTACTGTAGCCAGAACTGCAGTTGGAATGGACAGTCCTTATTCAGCAGAACAGTTTCTTTATGAATATAGAACTAAACTGTTAGATGAAATTCGTCCCTTAGACGCTTTTTCAATTGATGCAGTTTATGCTTATGGAATCAAACTTATGCTGGTAGAGAGAATGCGTAAATTTGATATGGAAAATGGTAAAGCTTCTTATCATGAAATATATGATAACATTCTAGGAGAAAATAGATGACCGATACAAAAGCAAAAGTAGTCGGCATTAATGGAAATATGATTACCATCGAATTTGATGGTTCAGTTTCTATGAATGAAGTTGGCTACGTTAATGTTGATGGAAAGAAGCTTCGGGGAGAAGTTATTCGAATTCGTGGAAATAACGCCCAGATGCAGATTTTTGAAATGACACAGGGAATTAAAGCCGGTGATACTGTTGAACTGGCCGGAGATCTTCTTTGTGCTGAATTAGGACCAGGTTTGCTGGGCCAGACTTTTGATGGTTTACAAAATCCATTACCTTTAGTTGCAGAAAAAGCAGGCTTCTTCCTTGAAAGAGGTGTTTATGTAGATTCTCTTCCAAGAGATAAAAAATGGGACTGGACTCCATCTGTAAAAGAAGGTGATAAAGTTCTTCGTGGAGATTCTATTGGTTCCGTTCCAGAAGGACCTTTCACACATAAAATTCTTGTTCCTTTTGATTTACTTGGTTTATACACAGTAAAAAAGGTAACTCCAGCCGGATCTTATACAATTGATGACGTTATGGCAGTTGTTACAGACGAAAAAGGAAACGACCACGAACTTAAGATGGCTTTCAAATGGCCTGTAAAACGTGCTGTTGACTGTTATGCAGAACGTCTTGCACCAAGCGAGCCAATGGTTACTCAGGTTCGTCTTATCGATACTTTCTATCCTGTTTCTAAAGGTGGTACATATTGTATTCCAGGACCTTTCGGTGCAGGAAAAACAGTTCTTCAGCATACAACCAGCCGTAACGCCGACGTTGATATCGTAATCATCGCTGCCTGTGGTGAACGTGCGGGTGAAGTTGTAGAAACAATTAAAGAGTTCCCTGAACTTAAAGATCCAAGAACCGGACGTTCCTTAATGGAAAGAACAATCATCATCTGTAATACATCATCAATGCCTGTTGCTTCCCGCGAAGCTTCGGTTTATACATCTGTTACACTTGCTGAATACTATCGCCAGATGGGACTTCACGTTCTTCTTCTTGCAGACTCAACCTCGCGCTGGGCACAGGCTTTGCGCGAAATGTCTGGTCGTCTTGAAGAGATTCCTGGAGAAGAAGCTTTCCCAGCTTATCTTGAGTCTTATATTGCAGCATTCTACGAGCGCGCTGGTATTGTACGCCTCCGCGACGGCAATGTTGGTTCTGTAACAATTGGTGGTACAGTTTCTCCTGCCGGCGGTAACTTTGAAGAGCCTGTAACTCAGGCAACTCTTAAAGTTGTTGGTGCCTTCCACGGACTTTCACGTGAACGTTCAGATGCACGTAAATATCCTGCTATTGACCCTATTATTTCATGGTCAAAATATAAATCAGTTTTACCAGAAGCATGGGTTTCTTATGCACGCAAACTTTTCTTAAGTGGTGTAGAAGTAAATCAGATGATGAAGGTAGTAGGTGAAGAAGGTACAACTACTGAAGATTATATTGAATACCTTAAGAGTGAATTCCTTGACGCAGTTTATATGCAGCAGAACTCATTTGATGAAATTGATGCTGCTGTAAGTGTTGAACGTCAGAAATACACCTTCAATAAGGTTGTTAAAATTTTAGGTTCAGATTTTGCTCTTAATGATAAGGAAAGTGCAAGAAACTTCTTTAATCAGATGAGACAAAAATTCATAGACTGGAATTACTCTTTATGGAATTCTGATAAATTTAAGGCTGCAGAAAATGACATTGAAGCACATTACCTTTCAGCAAATGGAAAAGTACGTGATGATGTTGCAGTTATGTTAAAGGATGGTGAATAATTATGAACAAAGTTTATAGTAAAATTGAATCCATCGTTGGTAGTGTAATCACAGTAAAAGCTGATAATGTTGCTTATGGAGAACTTGCAGAAATTGAAACCCGTTTTGGAAAATCACTTGCCGAAGTTAATAAAATTGACGGCGATGTAGTTTCTTTACAGGTTTTTGCAGGTGGTAGAGGTATTTCTACCGGAGACCATATTAAATTCCTCGGTCATCAGATGGAAGTTTCTTTCTCTGATAACCTGCTTGGTAGAATTTTCAATGGTTCTGCTCAGCCTCGTGATAATGGACCAGCCCTTTCAGACTGTCTCGTAACAATTGGAGGACCTTCTGTAAACCCTTCAAAACGTATTATGGCACGTCGTATGATTCGTACTGGTATTCCAATGATTGATATGTTTAATACACTGGTTGTTTCTCAGAAACTTCCAATTTTCTCAATCTCAGGAGAACCTTACAACCAGCTGCTTGCCCGCATTGCCATGCAGGCAGAAGTTGATGTAATTGTTCTCGGAGGTATGGGTCTTAAATATGATGACTACCTTTACTTCAAAAAGACACTTGAAGATGGTGGTGCTTTAAGTAAAACTGTTATGTTTATGCATACAGCTGCTGACCCTACAGTAGAATGTCAGAAAATTCCTGATCTTTCACTTGCAGTTGCTGAACAGTTTGCCCTTAAAGGTAAAGATGTTCTTGTTCTTCTTACCGATATGACAAACTTTGCAGACTCAATGAAGGAAATTGCCATTACCCAGGAACAGGTTCCTTCAAACCGTGGTTACCCTGGAGACCTTTATTCTCAGCTTGCTGCCCGCTATGAAAAAGCCGTTGACTTTGATAGCGCAGGTTCTGTAACAATCCTTGCTGTAACAACTATGCCTGGTGATGATGTTACTCATCCGGTTCCTGATAACACTGGATACATTACAGAAGGACAGTACTACCTTAAAGGCGGTCGTATTGAGCCATTCGGATCTTTGTCACGTCTTAAACAGAACGTAAACGGATCTACAAGATCAGACCATCGTGCTTTAATGGATGGTATGATTCGTCTTTATTCAAGTTATAAAGATACCCTTGAAAAGAAATCAATGGGTTTCAACATGAGTAAATGGGATGAAAAACTTCTTAATTACGGAAAGAAATTTGAAGACGGTATGATGGACCTTTCAAAAAATATTCCTCTTGAAGAAGCATTGGACTTAGGCTGGAAAATTTTAGCTGAGTGCTTTGAACCTGAAGAAACAGGTTTAAAGACATCTCTTATTGACGAGTATTGGCCAAAGAACTAGGGGTGCTAAATGGCAAAAATAAAGCTGACAAAAAATGAGCAGAAAGTACAGAAAGATGCCCTTAAAATGTACAAAAGGTATCTTCCAACACTTCAGCTCAAGAAACAACAGCTGCAAACAGAAATACGCTCTATTGATGCCAAGGCTAAAGAAGTCCGCGCAGCAAGAGTTCAACTCGAAAAAGAGTTTGAACAGTGGATTGCTGTATTCGGAGAAAAAGATGCTTTTAAGCCAGAAATGGTAACTGTAAAAAATATAAAGAAAGGCTGGGGAAATATTGCCGGTGTA
The DNA here is from genome assembly GCA_016286535.1 of Treponema sp. Lineage (GTDB taxonomy): Bacteria > Spirochaetota > Spirochaetia > Treponematales > Treponemataceae > Treponema_D. The sequence goes on from JAEESZ010000002.1 coordinate 174,124, forward strand.
AATATTCCGGTCTATGAAGGTGCAGATTTTGGTAGAGGCGAATATGATCTCTATGATACACCTTTATGGATTGATATGGCCGCAGACCGAATGGAAAAGGCATTGTCTTTAGATCTTGAAGCAGAAGTTTTAGATGAGCAGGTTAGACTCTTGTCTCAGGAGTTGAGAACAACAACTCAAAGGGTAAATTTATTTGAAAAAGTAAAAATACCAGAAACAAAAGCTAACATCAAGAAAATTTCCGTATATCTGGGAGATGAACAGGTTGCCGCTGTTGTTAGAAGTAAGATTTCTAAGAAAAAACTTCAGTCAAAACTTGAAGAAGCAAAGGAGGCTGAATCATGATTGAAAAAATGACTAAAGTCTCTATTGTTTTGCTGAATAGAGAAAAAGAAGAAAGCTTAAAGGCCCTTCGAAAAATTGGTTTAGTTCATCTTGAAACTCTGGAAGGATCAAGCGAAAAACTTTCTGCATTTAAGGAATTTACCAGCAATGCAAATCTTTCTGAAGCAATTCTTGGTGAAATTAAACTTTCTAAAAATACAAAGAAAGTTTCAGATTTATCTTCTGAAGAAGTAATCAAACTTTGCAGCGAAATTGTCACCAAAAATGACAGAAAAAAACAGCTGCTTGAAGAGATATCTGCAAATACAACTGAACTTGACCGTTTTAGTAAATGGGGAAGTGTAAATTTAAGTGATTTTGAATATCTTAAAGAAAAGAATATTCAGCTTAAACTTTATGAAGTTGCTGCAGATAAATATGCAGAAATAGATCCTGATATTCAGACAATTCTTGTTAATAATGACAAGAGATCAGTAAGATTTTTAATCTTGAACGGTGGAAATGAAAGACCTGAAAAACTTATTCCGGAAGCTTTTGAAGTTCCATTCCCAAGATTATCTACTGATGAATTAATCAGTGAAATTGAAACTGATAAAAAAGAAATTTCTGAAATTGAAGCTTTCTATAATGCAAATGCAAAATATCTTCCTTCAATTACAATTTTCAAAAAGAGTCTTGAAAAAGACATCGAATTTGAAAATATAAATGCAGGTATGTCATGCGAAAAAGACGGATCAGAAAATGATCTTGCCTGGATCAGCGGTTATGTACCAAGTGAAGAACTTCCTGTATTTGCAGAAGAATGTAAAAAGAACCAGTGGGCTCTCGCATACGAAGATGCACAGCTGGATGATTCAGAAGTACCAACAAAACTTAAGAATAATAAATTTGTAAGCTTAATTTATCCGCTTACAGACTTTTTGGGAACTGTTCCTGGATATAACGAATACGATATTTCAGGCTGGTTCTTGTTATTCTTTACAATTTTCTTTGGTATGATTTTTGGTGATGGCGGATATGGTTTACTTGTAACTGTAGTTGCATTATTAATGATGATTAAAAATGCTGCTGCAAAGAAACCTTTCTCTCCATTATTAGGCCTTGTAACTCTGGTAGGAGCTGCAACTGTAATCTGGGGTATGGTAACCTGTACCTGGTTTGGTATTCCTGCAGAACTATTACCAGAATGGCTCAAGAATCTTTCTATACCTTTAATTTCCAGTGCAGAAGCTGATGCTCACTGGATGGTTCCATGGAATTCTGATCCATCAGTTTACCTTACCAAGGACCAGAACCTGCAGATTTTCTGTTTTGCCTTAGCTTTATTACAGCTTTCTATAGCTCATATAAAGGCTTCTATAAGAAATTGTTCCAACAGGAACTTCTTAAAGGCATTAGGTGATATAGGTTCGCTTTTACAATTAATAGGAATGTTCTGGATTGTACTGGCAATGGTTGTAAACGGAAAAGTTTTCCCAATGCTTGGTTATATAGGAAATGTTCCGGTTGGTAAAATTGAAATTTCTTTAATTGCAATAGGATTTGTTCTAAGTTTTGTCTTTGCAAATTATGAAGGCAGCATTGGAGAATCTATTCTTGCAAGTTTAAAGAATATAATTTCAGTTTTATTAGGCGTTGTAAATGTTTTCTCAGATATTGTTTCTTACATCCGTTTGTGGGCTGTAGGTCTGGCTGGTGCCGCAATTTCTGATACTGTAAATACTATGGCAGGTCCAATTTTAGGCCATGCAATATTATTTATATTTGCAGTTTTACTGTTAGTATTCGGTCATGGATTAAATATGATTTTGAACTTACTTTCAGTAATTGTACATGGAGTACGTTTGAATACTCTTGAATTCTCAACACACTTGGGAGTTTCATGGTCTGGTACAAAATATCAGCCATTTAAAGAATAAAAAATGCCGACAGGCTTTTATAGGAGATAAGATATGACTACAGAATTTTTTGGTATGCTTGGTGCTGCTATTTGTATGGGTATTGCTGCTATTGGTTCAGCAATTGGAATTGGAATTGCCGGACAGGGTGCAATTGGTGCTTGGAAACGCTGTTATGTAAATAACAAACCAGCTCCATTCATCTTAACAGTATTTGCAGGTGCTCCTTTAACACAGACAATTTACGGCTTCCTTTTAATGTCTATTAGATTAAAGACTTTAGGTGCTGAAAATCCTGGTATGGCATTAGGTATTGGTATTGCTTCTGGTCTTGCAATGTGTTTCTCTGCTATTGCTCAGGGAAAAGCTGGTGCTGCCGGTTCTGATGCTCTTGGTGAAACAGGAAAAGGTTTTGCACAGTATATTATGGTAGTAGGTCTTTGTGAATCTGTTGCCCTCTTCGCAATGGTATTCTCTATGATCGCATAGTTATCATCTTTGATAACTATGCGAAACGCCTTGTCAAGGCCCTGAACGAAGTGAGCCTTGACAAGAGCGTATCGATTAATTTTTTGATAATTATGCGAAACAAGAATGTCAAGGTTTTTAGCGCAAGCGTACCTTGACATTCTTGTATAGCAGAACAACATGGTTACGGCTGGAGTTTAATAAACTCCAGCCTTTTTTTTTGCTAAAATTTCTGCTATAATTTAATTATGAATAGTAAGAGCGTCAGCCTTGGTGGAAAAGGCATTACAGATAGAATAACAATAGGTTCCGGACATCCGGTAAGCCTGCAAACTATGTGGAAGGAAAGCATTACAGATCTTTCCTCAAATAACGAAAAACTTGATAGAATTTTAAAAGAATTAAATGATCTTAAAATGATAGGCTGTGATATTGTACGTTTTGCAGTTCCCGATATGGAAAGTGCTGCAGCCTTAAATCTTCTTGCAGAAAGAAGCAGAATGCCTTTAGTTGCTGACATTCATTTTGATTACAGACTTGCTCTTGAATGTTTAAAAGGAAATGTTGCTGCTATACGAATTAATCCCGGAAATATAGGTTCATTCGAAAATACAAAAGCAGTTGTAGACGCCTGTAAGGATAATGGTGTAGCAATCCGAATAGGTATTAACAGCGGAAGTCTTCCTCAGGATTTACAAAGATTAATTATGGAAGGAAAAATCAGCAGAGCTCAGGGCTTATGCGAAACAGCTGCAAGAGAAGCAGAAGTATTCGAAAAACTTAATTTTGACCAGTATGTAGTCAGTATGAAGTCAAGTGACGTTCATGAAACTATTGAATGTAATCGTTTTTATGCTCAAAAATACAATAATCCCCTTCATCTTGGTGTAACAGAAGCAGGTCCTTTAATTGGTGGAATTGTAAAATCAAGCATAGCCTTTTCAACTCTCTTAAACGAAGGCATTGGAGATACTATCCGTGTAAGTCTTTCTTCAAGTGCAGAAAATGAGGTTATTGCAGGCCTCAATATTCTTAAGGAATGTAATAAAAGAAAGGGTGGGGTTACCCTTGTAAGCTGTCCCCGCTGTGGAAGAATAGGGTTTGATGTTCATTCCTTTGTAGACAGATGGCAGAATAAACTTATGGCTTTAGATAAAGATATTACAGTAGCGGTAATGGGCTGTGTTGTAAACGGACCTGGAGAAGGCCGGCATGCAGATATTGGAATAGCCGGAACCAATGATAAGGCAATTATATTCAAAAAAGGTAAAATAGTACGAACAATTGATGCAAAAGATGCCGATAAAGTATTTGAAGAAGAATTAAATTCACTATAATTTAGGTTTGGATATTTTATGAAAAGAACTATCATTTTTACATTAAGTCTTTTACTTGCAATTAATACTTTTGCACAATCAAATATGAATTTTGCTCTTGCAGAACAGACTTACCGAAAGGCTCTTGATTCTCTGGAAAATAATGATTATGGAAAAGCTTTAAAATATTCTGAAGATGCAATTTTATATAAAAAAGAAATGGTAGAAAATCAGCTTAAGATACTTAATGATTCTCTTTCTGCAAGAAGAGTAAAAGCTGTGGGTGACAACATAAATTCAGTACTTAAAATATTAAACGAAAGAAATGAATTTGAAGCAATTAAAATCATCCAGTATTATATAAAAAAATACGATATAGAAAATTTTGATTCTTCAATTTCGAAGCTTATTGAATTTATAAGCGGAACAAAAGTATATCCTGAAGCGCAGAAATTAATTGGAGATATTTATAAGCTGGAAGGTGAATACGAATATGCTGAAAGCTATTATAAAATGGCTTTAGATAATAAAGATTATCTTGATATACCTGATGAAAAGTATGAAATTTTATACATGCTGGCAGATATCAGCAGATTAAGTGGAAACGATAATCAGCTGGAAGTAAGATTATTAAATATCCTTACAGAAGATTCTGCTTTTAAAGATACAACATTAAAAAATTCAATTTTAAGAACAATTAAAGCAAACAAAGCTGATTCTGTTGAAAAGTTTTTTATACTTCACAGAGCAGATAATTATTACAGTCTTCAGGCCTATAATGAACTGAGTCAGTATTATTACAAAAAGAATGACCAGGAAAAGGCTCTTTTATATGCTTCATTATTCTGCCTGACATCTTTTACAAAAATATATGAGACCTTAAAATTAAGAAATTTTGATTACGAATATAAAGATCTGAAAACCTTTTTTCAGGAATGCAGTTATCACAATGATATTTTAACCTGGGGTAGTGAAAATCAAATCTGGAAGTCCTTTAATACTCTTGCTGCTTATACAAGCGAATTTGGTTATGTAGAATTTTCAAAAAGTCTTCTGAAGATTCTTGTTTTGTATTCTCCAGAACGTTACTGGCAGCAGGAAGCTGTAATCCAGCTGCAGAAGCTGGATCCAAAACTTCAATAAATATAATTAATATTTAAGGCCAATACCAAAATCAATCTCATAAAGAGCACAATTTTCGCGCCAGTCGGTGTTTACAATCTTTTTTAAGAGAGTTCTTGATAAATCAAGGCCAAGGCTTCCTCTGACTGTAAAACTTGACCATTTTGCAGGATAAACAAGTACTTCAATTCCACCGGTATAAACTCCATCTTTTAAGTCAAACCAGTTCTTTGTGTATTTATTATAGAATACGGCAAAATCTATAAATGGAGATATCTGTAAATCAAAATTAAAATATCTGAAGAAAGTTTTGTTTGAAAAATGTGTTTCAAAAATATGAACAGGTATATCAAAACTAAAACAGAAGGCTGTTGGAGTCTGTAAGCTGTACCAGTCACTTACTTCGCTTGCTGTAAATTTCTGGTAATCTCTGGCTCCTCTTAAATATCCGCCAATTTTACTTCCATCATTTTGAAAATAAATATTAGTATAGTCATAAATATCTATAAAAGCATATATTCTTCCGGCCAGTCCAAAACGGTTCATAAAATTATCAGTATTAAAGAGTGGGAAAGATTTATATACATTTAAGGATAAATTAAAGTTTGTATAAAACATTTTTCTCTGGAAATTATATTTGTAATAATTTCCTACTTCGAAATTAATACCATCCCTTAAATTTCTGTTCCAGTTAACCCTCTTTATGGCAAGACTGTGTCCTACTGTCAGATAAGGACTTGAAAGGGAAGAATTATTTATATTGATTTTATTTTTGTCAAAATTAAAGACAAAATCTACATATGGAGTGTATTGAAGGGTACTTACATTCTTTATTTCAAATATATCAATTGGAAGGCTGAATTTAACTTCTTCACCAAAATATGTTAAATCATTATATTCTGAATAATCAAAATCTCTGTTTACTGACTGATATAAATCAAGAACATAGTTAATATTTTTCTGTTTATATTTAATTTCAATACCTGTTTTAGCATTCCATTCAGGAGACCAGTTTCCAACTTTATAAAAGAAAGAGTAATCATTTATCCATTTGAAATTAACTTTTTTAATCTTAAATGGATAATCATAATTAAAGGTAAATCCGAAATTTGTTTTTATTGGCTGGTCTTCTGATTCCTGTTCAAGTTTAAAATCAAAAGAAGCATTCATTTCATTAATTGTACCCATAAAGTTTGTATCTTTTAGTTTTAATTTAAGGGTAAAGCCTTCATTTGAATTATATTTTGGGTAGGGAAGGCCTAAAATATGAATTGAATCTTTAAGTTGAACATTTAATGTTACAGGAATAATAGAATCGGGATTTGAATTTTCGTCTAATTTATAGGAATAAGATATTACAATTGTTTCAAAATTCCTTAAATTATTAAGTCTTAATTCATAATCTTTAATATATTCTTTTAATTCATCTTCACTATTAAAGACAATTTCTTTATCAACTGCTTCATAGTTTTCCAGCGCATAGGCCTTTGTTTGTCCCATAATTTTAGGACCACAGCCTTTGATTGTATAATTTACATCTGTAATCTGATATTTACTTTGTGAATAAAGAGGCAAAATAAATAAGAACAAAAGCACAAGTAAAAAATATTTTTTCATAAAGTCTTAGTAAGCTCCCTTTCCTTTTAAAACAACCCAGATTGTTTTAATTAAAATCCATAAATCAAGCCAGACAGACCAGTTTTGAATATAATAACCGTCGAAGTAAATTCTTTCTTCATAAGAAGTTTCACTTCTGCCATTTACCTGCCATAATCCTGTTAAACCTGGTAAAACAGATAAAACAAAATCTTTTGCCTTTCCATATTTTTCAACTTCAGGGGCAGTTACTGGTCTTGGCCCAACCAGACTCATTTGTCCAACTAATACATTGAATAATTGTGGTAATTCATCAAGACTGGTTTTTCTTAAAATTTTTCCAATCCTTGTTACTCTCGGATCATCTACAAATTTTCTTTCAGCTTCCCACTGGGCAGCCCTTACAGGATCTGTTCTTAAAATTTCTTCAAGTATTTCCTGCGAATTAGAAACCATTGAACGGAATTTCCAGCATTTAAATTCTTTTCCGTTTTTACCAATTCTTTTGTGTCCGTAAAAAACAGGTCCCTTAGAAGTACATTTTACTAAAAGCGATAAAATTATAAATAAAGGTATCAGAATCGGTGTAAATAATAAAACAATAAAAATATCTACAAGTCTTTTTAAATAATAATATGGCTTGATTGTAAGGTTATGTGTAGAAGAAAAGGCAATAATATCTGCAATTTCTTTTAAATGCTGTGTACAGGTAAAGGAATTTTGTTTTTTTGATACAGAAACTGTATATCTGTAATAACTCATGATAGAAGAAAGGTCTCCTTCATAACTACAGATAAAAGCATTTTTTATTTTAAGTTCCTTTATTGCTTTAAATATTTCTGTATTGGAATTTTCAAAAATTGGAATTCCCTTATATTCCGAAAGGGAAGGTTTATTTGAATCAATTATAATTACTGGCCTGTAGCAGAAATGCTTATTTGCAATAAGACGGTCTACGACAGGAAATGCCGAATCACCTGTTGTGTAAATAACAGCAGGTACTCCCCAGTAATTAAAACGGGCAAAAAAATGTTTTGATAAAGAACGAATGCCAGGTAAAACAGGAATTGAAAAAATAAGTGCAATTACAAGGGCAATAATAATCTGTAAATCGTGACTTTCCTTTACAATTTTTTTTGTAATCTGAATGTTCTTCATATTTGAAAAAAGAATAACCAGAATAATTATTAAAAAAGTAAAAAATACAGACTGGGTACATCTTTTTACTTCTTCTGCATGAGGAATCATAATGCCCGGATATAATCCGTTTACAATGAAAAATATTGTAAAAATTGGTAAAAAGACTGAATAGTTAATAAATGATTTGAAGTTTATACTTCCAATCGAAAATAAATTTACAATGAAAAAGCCGATACCAATGCATGCCATGAGCATAAAAATATCAACAAAAAATAATGACAATCCGCATTTAAATGAACTGGTTGATTTATATTTTTCTTTAAAATGTATTTTAAACTCTTCTGTTGTCATAATAAAATTATATAACCCTTTCCAGAAATTTTCCATATTATTATAGAAAGGAATTTATAAATTATAATCTGTATAAATTATAATCTGTATAAATTATAATCTGTATAAATTATAATCTGTAATTCAATTCGAGATTAATATGGAAATTATGCCAGTATGTGTATTCTCTATAAGCCCCGTTTGATGAAAGTCCGGGATTATATAAAGGATTAATTATAAGATTATATACAAAAGCTCCTTTTACAGTCAGATTTGAAGGTAAAAACCATAAGGTTTCTACACCAGTATAAAAGTTTGCCTTATAGGCTGTAAACCAGCGTTTTGCCCTATCTGTTGAGCTGGTTCCCCATAAAATCTGGTAATTTACATAGCCGTTATCGGGATTATTTCTTCCAATAAAGAATTTATCATAGCCGTGAGGGGAATACAGGGTATAAGATAAATACTGGCTGTTTCCGCCATAGCCTAAACCGCTTCCAAGCCATTGCCCCTTATTGGTATGGCCCTGTTTTACCTGATAATGTGTTCCAAAATTGTAGGCGGCAGGCCAGTTGTAGTAGTCGCGGCTTCCTTCGCTGCTGTTCCATTCAAATTCCAGAAGTCCTTTTACCTTAGGATATTTCTTAAAATTAAAGGATTTTCTAAGTCCTACAGTATATGCCATAGTGTGGAAAGGATATCTTGCATATTCATAAAAAGAAAATCCGCCGGGTAAAAAATCATCAATTGCCAGTTCTGCATAAGTTTCAAGGCCGACTTTTTCAAAAATCCAGTCAAAAGTAAAGGAAACTTTCTGATCTTCTCCCTGCACATCACTTGAAGTTGAAGTTTTAAGGGTATTATCTGAATAAAAAGGATTAAGATAATAAATCCATTTTGAGTCTCCCCAGTAGTTCATACAGGTTTTTGTAATTCCAAGCGAAAAGCCTTCCATAAATGAAGGTGCATAAGATAGAGAAAAGAGGGTAAACTGCCTTAAATCATTTGAAGAATCACTATCATAATAATCTGATTCCTGTAACTGGCCGGTAAAAGTATGGAATTCAATATCTCCGGCGTAAATATTGGTAAAAGGAATATATAATCGGGTACGGTTTAAGCCTATGTCCAGCTTTGGAAAAGATGCTGCATTATTTGAAAGAAGCATAGGATTTAAGATTGCAGGACCAATCCATACCGCCTGAGTTCCAAAACCAATTGTAAAGTTATAAAAATTATAACGAATATCGGTATCGCCAAAATCAAACTGAGAAAAAGCAGAATCTCCATAGCGTTGAACAGAATCTGCAGATAAATACCAGTGACTGTATTCTGAATAGCCGGTGGTTTTTGAAAGTTCCAGCTCCATTATATCAAAGTCAAGGTTCTGGCTGTAATTCATCTGAGGTTTTACGGTAATTTCAAGGCCAAAGGCTTTTATTGTTGCTCCCGTAGAAAAAGAAGAATTATAGCCCCGGCCCTGCCATAAAGCGCCGTCATTCTGGCCAAAGGGAGCCTTACTGTTATAGGAGTTGTACCAGTCAGGACCATGAATTTTTACCAGAAGATTTTGATTTATACCATTTAAAAACCAGTTGGATTTTGAAAAATTAAAATCCATTTTATATAGGCCGCTTAGATTTTCTTTATTCCATACTAATTCTTCAGAGCTTTCTTCTGTTTCATAAATGGCATTTGAAAGGGAGCGGTAAGTGATATAATTTCTACTGCTAAGTCCATCAAGAATCAAAAATTCATAATAATTTTCCTGAAAAGACTTTAATACTTCCTGAGAAAAAAGAGAAAAAAATCCTGTTAAAAACAAAATTAAAAATGAGGTTTTTCTTTTACAAAGGCTCAAATCGGTTTCCTTTTATGAATTTTTCAAGGCTCTGCTGCCATGGTGAAAGTTTAATTTTTAATTCTTTACAGATTTTATCTTTTGATAAAACAGAATAGGCAGGTCTTTTTACTTTTGCGCCATATTCTTCTGTTGTGCAGGATTCCACCTTACAATCGCCGCTTATCCTGTCGTATTTTTTACCAAGTTTTTGAATTTCCTGAGCAAATTCAAACCAGGAAGTAGAGCCGCCGTTTGTAAAGTGATAGATTCCGTAAGATGGAATTGAGTTTTTGCCAAAGAATGATTTTGCATTTTCAGATTTTTTAATGATTTCTATAATTACTTCTGCAAGATCCAGGGCACATGTTGGACTTCCAAACTGATCATTTACAACTTTTATAGAATCTTTTGAATTCATTAATTTTGTCATAGTATAAACAAAGTTTTTACCGTTATAACCATAAAGCCAGGCTGTACGCAGAATGTAATAGGTATTCATTTCTTTTGCAATTTCATCTTCACCGGCAGATTTTGTTGCTCCATAAACTCCGAGAGGACATTTAGGCATATCTTCTGTATAAGGTTCTTTTGCATTTCCGTCAAAAACATAATCTGTAGAAATATGAATTAATTTTGCTCCAATGCTTCTTGCAAGTCTTGCAATATTTAAGGTTCCAGTATGATTAAGCTTTGTGGCAAGTTCAACATCTTCTTCTGCCTTATCAACATTTGTGTAGGCAGAACAGTTTATAATCCACTTTACCTGTCTTTCTGTTCTGGACAATTTAGAAGGAAAATATGATGCAGTTTCAATTCCTTTTATAAAAGAATTAAGGGCATCAAAATCTGTAATATCAACTTCTTTATCGGTTCCCACCCATGGCAATTTATTTTCTTCCAGTTGTTTTGCAACCTCACTTCCCAGCATTCCTTTACAACCAATAAGCCATATCATAATTTTTCTCCAGTTTTTTTATATTTTTGAAAAAATAAAATTACAGAAAGTTTTAATCCTGTTTATAAAAGAAGTTTCGATTCTTTCTGTAAAGAAAGGAATTCTTGGAGCATTAACTCCACCAATTCCGTATAAAATCCAGTTATCGTCATCCCTAAAAAGTAAAATGCACATTCTCATTTTTTTAGGAGATACACAGTCAAATTTATTAAGATAAGTAAGTTTATTCAAGTTTACGCTGTTATATAAAACTGCATTCTCTTCCACGGTAACTTCAATTAATTCATCTACGGTTCCAAAAGGAAGCATTTCAAGGTCAGCTCTGATACTGGTAAAGTTGTCCTGGGTCTGACTTTCTTTTATAACGGCTGATGAATATAAATCATAATACCTTTCATTTCTTTCTGACCAGTAAGGAATACCGGCATAATCAGGAACATTGAACAAAAGTTCTGATAATTTTGCAGGTAAATCTTCATTTCCCTGGTAAGGCCTTATCTGAATAACTTCTGCAAGATATTTTGGAGAAAGACTGTCAAAAATATCTATGAGTTTTTTTGTTAAAGGCGAAAAATCAGCTTTTAAGCAGATATTTTTTTTGTAATCTATATTTCTGATAAGAATTTCACCATTTTGCAGGGACTGTAATTCATTCTCAGAGATTTTCTTATTAAAAGGATGAGACCAGGCATTAAAGCTGATAAAAAGTAATATAAAAAATAATAATGTTTTGTTTTTCATAAATAAACCTCTTAAATTATAGTTTTTTTTCGTTACAGTTGCAATGATAACCAAACTTTTAGACTTTAGTTACTGTTTTTAAAATAAGAAAATTCTTAAAATTTCTATAAATCTATGCGCAATAGTGATATAATTAGGTATTATGATTTCACGGAAAGTAAAAGCAATTGTAGAAAGTCCATCTAACGGGGTAATCCGTAAGATGTTTGAAGAAGGTGCACTTTTAAAACAAAAATATGGTGCAGATAAAGTATATGATTTTAGTATTGGAAATCCAGATTTAGATCCACCTCAAAAGGTTGTTGATGCAGTAATGGAAGTTGCTGCAGATAGAAGTCATTTAAGACATGGTTATATGCCAAATGCAGGCTATAAAGAAACCCGCGAAGCAATGGCTCAGAAAACAGCCCTTGAACAGGGATGCCCGGTCGATTTTTCTAATGTTGTAATGGAAGTTGGGGCTGGGGGAGCCCTTAATGTTGTTTTAAAAACAATTTTAAATGATGATGATGAAATTGTAATTCCTTGTCCTTATTTTGCTGAATACAACAATTATATTCACAATCATAATGGAAAAGTTGTAGCCGTAAAAACAACAGAAGACTTTAGTCTTGATGTAAATGCAATTAAAGCAGCCCTCAATTCAAAAACTGCAGCTGTTTTAATCAATTCACCTAATAATCCGTCTGGAAGAATCTATTCTGAGGAAGAGATTATAGAACTTTCAAAAGTTCTGAAAGAATTTGGAAAAGCAAACGGCAGGTATCCTTATTTAATTTGTGATGAACCTTACAGGGTTATAACTTACAATAATAAAAAGGTTGCCTCTGTATTTGATAAATATGAATATGCGGTAATTGCAACTTCTTTTGCAAAAAATTTAAGTCTCCCTGGAGAACGAATAGGATATTTGTGTATAAATCCTGTCTGCCCTGAAAAGGCTGATTTTATTGCAGGTGCAATTTTCTGTACCCGTGTACTCGGTTATGTTAATTCACCGGCTTTCTTCCAGAAGGTTATAGCAAAATCCTGGGACGCGGAGTGCGATTTTTCGACTTACGAAAAGCGTATGCGCGAAATCTGCAAAGTAATGGATTATGCAGGTCTTAAATATGCAAAGCCGGAAGGAGCCTTTTATTTATGGGTAAAAGTTCCTGATAAGTGGAATGATGATGATATGGCTTTTACAAATCACTTGAAAAAATACAATATTCTTTGTGCACCGGGAAGCGGTTTTGCCGGTAAGGGCTGGTTCAGAATTGCCTACTGTTGTTCTGAACAAAGCATTTTAAATTCAAAAGAGGCTTTTAAAAAAGCAGTTGAAGAGGGAGAGTAATTATGAAAATCCTTATGGTTACGTCTGAAACAGTTCCGTTCGCAAAAACAGGTGGACTGGCAGATGCTGTTAGTGCTCTTGCAATCAGTTTAAGAAAAAAGGGACATGATGTAAGAATCATTATGCCAAGATATTATAAGATTGACCGGTCAAAACTTAAGGCTATAGATGAACCTGTTGCTGTTGCTGCAGGAACTATTGAAACCTGGGTAAAGTTTTATCAGTCAACCTTACCAGATTCAGATGTGCCTGTTTATTTTATTGATCATGAACAGGCATATGGCCGCGACGGTATTTACGGAACTAAGGCGGAACCAGATTTTCATGATAATCCTTACAGAAGTGCACTTTTGTGTCACGGAGCCTTTCAGCTCTGCCGTTTTTTAGGCTGGTATCCTGATATTATGCATGCCCATGACTGGTTCTGCGCATTAGTACCTGTCCTTTTAAAATGTGTATGCCGTAACGGATATTTTGCTCATACTTCTTCTGTATTTACAATTCATAATTTAGGCTACCAGGGTGTATATGGCAAGGATTCTTTCCCTGCTTTAGGTCTTGACTGGAACTTATATTATGGAGCAGGACTTGAACACCACGGTGCAATAAATCTTTTGCAGTCTGCACTTTCATGTGCAGACATGATTACAACTGTTTCTCCTACCTATGCAAATGAGATTCAGACAATGGAAGGAGGCTTTGGCCTCGATGGTCTTCTCAGAGTCCGCTCAGATTGTGTAAAAGGCGTTTTAAACGGCTGCGATTTAGAAACCTGGAATCCAAAAAAGGATAAGCTTTTACCTGCAAATTACGATTATAAAAATCTCGAAAACAAGAGACGATGTAAGGAAGAACTGCAGCTTAGAATGGGCTTAAATCTTGATCAGAATGTTCCTGTAATTGGAATTGTAACCCGCCTTGCAGACCAGAAGGGAATTGCAGAAATTTTTGCTCCAAACTATGGTTCAATTTACAGCATTTGTAAAAACATGAATGTACAGTTTGCCATTCTTGGTTCAGGCGAAAGATGGTGTGAAAACGAAATAAACTCTTTACAGGCCCAGCTGCCTAATTTAAGGGCTTACATCGGTTATGATGAAAAATTATCACACTTAATTGAAGCGGGTTCAGATTTCTTCTTAATGCCTTCAAAATATGAACCATGCGGTTTAAATCAGATGTATTCCATGCTTTACGGAACCCTTCCAATTGTCAGAAGAACCGGAGGTCTGGCAGATACTGTAGAACAATATAATGAAGCTAGTGGAGAAGGTACCGGCTTCCTCTTTGATTCTTTAACTCCAGATGCTGTTTATAACACCGTAGGCTGGGCTGTTTTTGCTTACTATAATAAAAAAGATCATATTAAGAAAATGCAGCTTAAAGGCATGCAGAAAGATTTCTCATGGGATTTATCTGTAAAAGGTTATGAAAGCGTTTACTCCGAAGCTTTAATGAGAGGCTGCGGAATAAACACTGCGGACTGGAAATAATTCCTTATTAGAATTCATACCACTGTTCATCAGTGGTTAAATACCAGTCGGCAAGTAAAAGCTGACTGGTTGGATTACACCAGGAAATGCTTCCGTTATAATTTAAGATTACAAGGCGGCCTCCCTGCTGACAGATTGTCTGTGGCATGGAAGCTGAACGGTTGTAAGCAAATCTTTTCTTTGTATTAAGGTTGTAACAATAAACCTTATTCTTACCAATATTTGTAAAGAGGTTATTTCCATAAAGATAAGTAAAGGCATCTGAGTCTTCATCACTGAATTTTAAGATGTTTGTTGTAACCTTAGTCTGTGTATTATAAGAGAATACATAAGTTGCCCTGCCACTTTCGTCAGAAATTAAATTAATACCGTAAATTAAAGTTCCGTTTGTACTTAAACCGTAAATTACGTTTCCTTTTACAGAAAGTGGTACAGTTTCAAGGGTTTCAAGATTTACACACAGCATTGGCACCTGAGGATTTGTTGCTGCAGATTTTGAAACATATAATTTTCCATCATTTGCAAGAATTGCATCCTGAATACCAGAACCGCTGTATATTTCTCTATAAGAATTATTAGAAAAATCAAAAATATTAACGGTAGTATTGCTTTCAATTTCTACAAGATAATCTTTTCCATTAATATTAAAATGTCTTAAATTCTGAATTGTATTTACAGGATTAAAGAGTTCTTTTGTAGAATTTGTTGAAAGATCAATCTGAGTTACCGGACTTTTGCTTCCCTTGGTCCATAAGAGGATTGTGTTATCATCTTTTGAAATTATATTTGTTTGACCGGAAGTTTTTGCAAGTTCCTTAATTTCACCAGAATCAAAAGATGAACGATAAATTTTATTTTTTGAAAGGAAGTAAAAATCTTCAGGAGCTGCACAAATATCATATACCTTAGAATATTTTGAAGAGGTGATTTCTTCCATGTTGTAAGTTGTACTGGTTGCTTCTGCGTCCAGTCTGTAAATTGAACCTGATTTACTTCCTAAAAATATATCATTATATTTTTTATAGCCGCAGTTGATTGCGCCAGAGCCTCTTGGCCCGTGTAAGGTTTTTACAAGTCTTGGATTTGATACAGAACGGGTAACTTTTCCACTTTCTTCATCTTTTGTTTCAAGATTTTCCAGCATTTTTATCTGATATAAAGCTTTTCCGTCATATTCAAGATAATAAAGATTTGAATCTCCGTCAGAAGAAAGAATGATAGGATTTTGTGCCTGAATTGAACTTACTGTACTTCCTTTATAAGCATTAATTACGTAAATATTGTTATCTTTTATACCGGCAAAATAATTATTATTATTGAACATAAGGCACTGGTTCAGGCCCGGCATAATTGAAAACTTTTGTTTTAAGGAACCGCTGGCCATATCGTAGTAGGAGAGGTTTCCTGTTGGAGAATATAATACGCAGGTTTTTTCTGAATCACTTGTATTAATGTAGTTTACAATACTGGTATTAGATTTGATTTTATCAATAACATTCCAGGTATTTGTTCTTACAAAAACTGCTCCGTCTACAGTTGCAGTTCCAATAATAAGATAATTTCCTTTTGCAGAAAATTTTAAAGATGTGATGGAATCTGTAAATTTCTTCTGGAATTTTCTGTTTAAGGTCTTCCAGTCCCATACACTTACTTTATTAACAGAGCCGCCGTCAGTTTCGTAAACAGCAATATCGTTACCGTTTGGAGAAATTGAAATAAATTTAATTCCAACATCAGTAATCTGATAGTGCTCTCCCTGATTATCACTTGACCATTTTATAATAAAACCGTCCTGTCCGGCTGTAAAAAAGGACTGGTCATAATTTAAGCCGGAAACAGTTCCGATACAGTTTACCTGTTCTTCGTGTCCCTGACTTGAATTATGCGACTGAGCATATATGTTTATTATTGAAATAAAAGAAATAAGTGCTAAAACAAAAATCTTTTTCATTTAATTTTTTCCTGCCTAATAAAATATGTAATATCTGATGTTAGCGAAATTATAAATAATAAAGCTATAAATGCAATGCCTATAAATTGAATATAGTATTGAATTTTAGGCTTTATTTTTTTTCTGGTAATCCATTCTATAATTGCTATAAGAATTAATCCACCATCCAGTAAAGGAACCGGCAGAAGATTCATTATAAATAAAGAAAGGCTTACAAGACTCATTAAACTTAAAATACTAAGAATGCCGCTTTTTGCACTATAAGAAAAACCTTCTTTTATGCTGGAACCAAGCAATTCCGTTACTCTTGCAGGTCCGGAAACAGCATTTGTAATATCTATTCCTTTAAATAATATTTTAATGCTTTTGATGGTTACATATAAATTGTTAAAGGTATCAGAAAAGCCTTTGGGTATTGCAGTAAAAAAATTATATTTTTCAGTATGTTTTGTAATGACTTCTGAGGTATCAGCAGCTATTCCAATTTTACCGGAACCGCTTTCCTTATCTAAATCTGTATGAATGGTAAAGGTCAATTCCTGGCCGTCTCTTTCTACAAGTACAGAAATATCTTCATCAGGTCTTATTGCAACTTCTGAAAATATTTCTGAAAAATCAGATACTTTTTTATCATTAATCTGAAGAATTCTGTCACCTGATTTTATTCCGCCATTTTTTGCGGCAAGAGACGAAACTATATTCAAATCTTCTGCAAGAAGGATTTTATTTGAATAAGTCTGATATTCATAACCAATTAAGGCAATTAAAGAAGAAAAAATTACTGCGAGTAAAAAATTAAAAAAAGGACCTGCAAAACCAATTAATGCTCTTTTTAAGGGATGAACTCCATATAGAGAATCGGGAGAGGCAGGAATTTCAGGAAGATTTTCTTCTATTGCTTTTTTATATTCATTTTCTCCCTTCATGCCGCAGTAGCCGCCTATTGGTAAGAGGGAAAATCTAAAATCTGTTCCTTTGATTCTTTTATGAAATAAAACCGGTCCCATTCCAACAGAAAAGGATTCAACTTTTACTCCAAAAAGGATTGCTGCTATAAAATGACCGAATTCATGAAATAAAATCAGAAAAAATAAGCAGAGAAATCCATAAAGCCATTTCATATAAATTTCCTTGTAAACTCTCTGACTTTTGCATCAATTTCGAAAACTGAATCAAAATCACTAATGCCCGAAGGTAAATCCTGAGAAAGACTCTTATTTACTATTTGAGGTATATCCAGGTACTGAATTTTATGATTTAAGAAAGCATGCACTGCAATCTCGTTTGCTGCATTAAAGGCAATGGTATAAGGAAGTCCTTTTTCAAGACATTCAAAAGCCATGCCAAGCATAGGAAAAAGCTCATAAGAAGGCTTGTAAAATTCCATTTTGACATCAAATAAAGAAAAGGGTTTTAAATAGTTTTCTTTTATTTCCGGATAAGTTAAGGCTCCGTAAATTGGATGTTTCATATCTGGATCTGAAATCTGGGCATAAAGCATACCGTCTTTTGTCTGTACAAGAGAATGAACAAGACTTTGAGGATGTACTACAACATCAATCTCTTCTCTTTTTAGATTAAAAAGATAACCGGCTTCAATTACTTCAAGTCCCTTATTAGCCAGGGTAGAAGAGTCAATTGTTATTTTTGGCCCCATTTTCCAGGTAGGATGATTTAAAGCTGCTTCTACGCTGACATTTTTTAATTCTTCCTTACTGTAATTTCTAAAAGGACCGCCGCTTGCGGTAATAATAACCTTTGAAATATTTATTGCTTTTGCCTGATTAATAAGATTAAAAATTGCCGAATGTTCAGAATCAACCGGAATTAAATTTATATTATGTTTTTTAGCAAGAACTTTAATTAAAGGTCCTGCCATAACAATAGTTTCTTTATTTGCAAGAGCCAGATCAATATTATTTTCTATAATAAGTTTTGAAGGTAAAAGACCTGCCGCTCCTGCAATGCCATTTACAACAATGTCAGGCTGGGTTTTGTTAAGAAAATCAACAAAAGCGTCTTTTGAAGTTTCTTCCGAAGTTAATAGGGTAGGACAGGAATTAAATTCTCCTGCAAGTTCTTCAAGTTTTTCTTTATTCGAATGACACTGCAAACCGCAGATTTTAAAATCATCCTTCATATTTCTGGCAATATCCAGAGTGCTGCTGCCAATAGAACCTGTAGCGCCTAATACTAAAACTTTCTTCATATTAATTATTTAAATAAAAGAATTGCACAAGCATAAAAAACAGGTGCACCAATTATTAAAGAATCAAGACAGTCCATAGAACCGCCTCTTCCAGGAATTAATTTTCCACTGTCTTTTACTTCGCAGCATCTCTTAAATACCGATTCAACCAGGTCACCGATTATAGAAGCGACAGCTGTTAAAAAGCCGGTAAGAATAATTTTCCAGATTGCAAAATTAAAAACATCACGGAAGAAAAGGGTAAAAATAAGGCCGCAGGCAACTGAACCGACAATACCACCAATAAAGCCAATGATTGATTTATTTGGACTTGCGGCAAAGAAGCCTCTTGTTTTTTTACCAAAAAGAATACCAAAGAACCAGGCTGAAGAATCACACATCATTACAAAAATGAAGAATAAAACCAGCATTAAAGATTCATTTGGAAGTGTACTGATTCTTGTAAGGAAGGTTGTTAAATATCCCATATAAACAACGATGAGGGAAGAAACTCCGATTTTTGTAAGGGAATTTTCAAAAGATTTTGCAGTAAGACTTTCAATTGAAAAGAAGACTACAAAAATAACTGCAAGTACCCAGTTTATGTATTCAAAACTGATATTAAAGATAATAAAAAGAAAACAGGATAACCATAGAATAAAAACAAAAGAATAGATTAAAGGAGTAGGGAAGATAATGAATTTATTTTTTGCCATTTTACAAAATTCAAAAGTTCCAACAGAAGCAAAGAAAAGCATTAAAAGGTGCATGGCAAGATGATGAAAAAAAGGAATAAAAACTAATGCAAGTAAAGTTGGTAGTCCTATAATAAATGTTAATAATCGTTTGTGGGTTTCTTTCATATTATCCTCATTTTCCTTGTGCTTTTTCTGCTCCGAATCTTCTATTTCTTAAAGAAAAACTCCTGATGTTTTCTTCAAATTCTTCAAGGGAATAATCTGGCCATAAGGTCTTTGTATATATTTGTTCTGCATAAGGTATATGCCATAATAAAAAATTACTAAGTCTCTGTTCTCCGCCTGTTCTTATAAGCAGGTCAACATCTGGACTTTCCGGCATATCAAGATATTTTGAAATTAATTCTTCTGTAATCTGGTCTGAAGTAACTTTGTTTTCTATGATTTTTTTTATTCCGCGGATAAGTTCATCTCTTCCACCGTAATTGATGGCTAAATTAAGCTGCATTCCGGTAAAATCTTTTGTTGCAGCCAGAGCTTTAGAAATATCTTTTTGAATGTTTTTGGGAAGAGCCTTTATATCGCCAATATGATTTAATTTAATATTATTTTCTGAATAAAAATCCATTTCATCACAAAGATGTAAATGAATTAAGTTCATTAAAAAGCCTACTTCCTGTTCGGCTCTTTTCCAGTTTTCTGTAGAGAAGATATAAAGAGTAAGGAACTTAATACCCATATCAGAGGCTTTTTTTACAATTTTTTTTACAGTTTTTAAGCCCTGATCATGTCCTGCGGTTCTTGCTAAATTTCTTTCTTGTGCCCATCTTCCGTTTCCGTCCATTGTAATGGCAACGTGAAGCGGAAGATTTAGAATTTCTGATGACATTTTAGTTTTGTAAAATATCCTTTTCTTTTGATTCATACATTTTGTTGATTTCATCAATGTATTTATCAGTTAATTTCTGGAGTTTGTCTGTTTCTGATTTAAGACCATCTTCAGTCAATTCTCCGGCTTTCTGCTGCTTTTTAAGTTCATCATTTCCGTCGCGGCGGATATTTCTGATAGCAGTTCTACTGTTTTCTGCAGTAGCTTTAGCCTGTTTTACTAATTCCTGTCTGCGTTCAGCTGTAAGGGCAGGAACCTGAATACGGATAACTTTTCCATCGTTTGATGGATTTAATCCTAAGTTTGCTGCCTGAATTGCTCTTTCAATTTCAGAAATGAGTGATTTGTCAAAAGGAGTAATTATAACAGAACGTGCTTCTGGAATTGCAATTGTTGCAACCTGATTCAAAGGAGATTTTGTTCCGTAATAATCTACAAATACCTTGTCGAACATAGCGGCACTTGCGCGGCCAGTTCTAATTGAATTAAATGAATCTTTTAAAGAAGCGATTGTTTTTTCCATTCTTGCTTCATTAGTTTCTGCCATAGTAGACTCCTGATTTTTTATTTTAATTGATAGAAAAGTTATACTGCAGTTTCTGTCAGTATAACTTTTTTATCAGGCGTTTTTTTGCCGGAGACCGGCTCAAAAACGCCTGTAAAAACCGCACTAAAGTGACGGTTTTTACTTAAACTACTTGCCTAAAACAAAAAGTTTTGCTGTAGCAAAAGAAAGAGTTGCACCAACTTCTTTTCCTGCTTCTGCAAGTTTTGCAGCTACAGTTTTCTTGTCATCCTTTACGAACATCTGATCTTCGAAACAGATTTCAGCAAGATGTTTATTGATTTTACCCTGTAAAATTCCTTCTTTTACATTGTCTGGCTTTCCAGCCATCTTTTCGTCCTGATCCATCTGTGCTTTGAAGATTTCTTTCTGTTCAGCAACATATGTTTCTGGAACATCTTTTTTAGATGTATAAGATGGTGTGAATGCTGCAATGTGAAGACAACAGTCATAAGCAAATGTTTTTAATGCTTCGCTGTTTGAACCTTTAATTACAACAACTGCACCAGTTTTTTTGTCAGAATGTACATAGAAAGAACCTGTTGAATCAGCAGGAACATCAATTACTTCAACCTTAGCAACTTTCATATTCTCGCGAATAGAAACCTTGAGAGGTTCAAGAATCTGTTCATGTTCAGCTTCAACTTTTGTATATCCTTTTGCAAATGTTACATCAAGAAGTTTTTCACCAACAGCAATAAAATCAGCATTGTTAGCAACGAAGTCAGTTTCACAAGTAAGTTCAACTACAACAATTTTATTACCATCCTGGCGGATGAAAAGGCGACCTTCAGTTGTGGCACGTTCAGAACGTTTAGCCATAGCTGCAAGTCCTTTTTCTTTAAGATATTTTTCTGCTTCTGCAATGTCACCATTACATTCTGTAAGGGCTTTTTTGCATTCCATCATACCAGCACCAGTTTTTTCTCTGAGTGCTTTTACATCAGCTGCTGTGATTGCCATATTTTAGTCCTTATAAATTTTATCTTCGTCGATGAGGCTGTCTTCTTTGTCAGCTTCTACATCTTCTTCTTTTGGTTCTGTTGGCTGATAGTTTGAATAATCTACGATTTCTTCATCTTCATCTTTGTTAGATGCATCAGTCATAATTTCTTCATCGTCATTAAGATTTTCAAGAATCTTTAAGCCAGCTTCGTTATCAGAATCAATAACTGCATTAGCAATGATTGATGTGAATAATGAAATAGCGCGGATAGCATCGTCGTTACCAGGAATAGGGAAGTCGATACCTTCTGGGTTACAGTTTGTATCTACAACAGCGATGATTGGGATACCCATTCTGCGTGCTTCTGCAACAGCAAGCTGTTCTTTGTGTGTATCGATAATGAAAATTGCACCTGGAAGTTCTTTCATTTCTTTGATACCGCCAAGGTTCTTTTCAAGTTTTGCTTTTTCTTTCTGGAGAGCAGCAACTTCTTTCTTTGTTAAGTTTTCGAAAGTGCCGTCGATTTCCATTTTTTCGATTTTCTTTAATCTCTGAAGTGATTTTTTGATTGTAGAGAAGTTTGTAAGCATACCACCAAGCCAGCGGTTGTTTACATAGAACATACCACAGCGTTCAGCTTCTTTCTGTACAGCCTGCTGTGCCTGTTTTTTTGTTCCTACGAAGAGGATTGATTTGCCAGATGCAGTAACTTTTCTTACTTCATCATAACCGTCTTTAATTGCAGCAATTGTTTTCTGCAAGTCAATAATATGGATTCCATTGCGTTCTGCGAAGATGTACTTCTTCATACGTGGATCCCAGCGTTTTACCTGATGTCCGAAGTGAACTCCAGATTCCAACAGGTTCTTCATGGTTACTACTGCCATGATTAACTCCTTCACTGCGTATTTTTCTTTTAGAAAAATACTACCAAACTCTATTTCTCGTACCTCAGATGAGGCCGGAAGATAGTGTTAGACTTTTGTCTAACACAGCTAACGAGGCTGTCAAGGCTTTAAGCGAAGCGGGCCTTTACTGCCTCGTATTATAGTGCCAGGCTAACAGCCAGCACATTACTCAAGGATAGAATATCCCTGCTCTTTTAATATATCGTAAAGCTCAGAAATAGGCAAGCCGACAACTCCTGTATAAGAGCCTTCAATCTTTGCTACAAACAAAGAAGCAAGACTTTGTATTCTGTAGCCGCCGGCGGCACCATGCCACTCTCCTGTATCTATATACCATTGAATTTCTTCATCGGTCATAGGAGAGAAGGTTACCCGGGTTTTACTGATTTTTGATTTTGTTTCATGAGTTTTTCCCTTGTATAAAACAAGAGAAGTAACAACTGTATGAGTTTTTCCCTGCAGCTTTTTTAAGTAGTCAAAAGCTTCTTCCTGACTTTGTGGTTTTCCCATAATTTCATTATTAAAAATAATGACGGTATCTGCTCCAAGCACATAAGGAATTTCCTGTTCTGCAGGTAAGGAATGAATTACTGCCGTAACTTTTTCTCTTGCAAGTAATTCGGGAACCTGCTCAAGTTCAATTGCGCTCATTAAAGTTTCGTCAATATTTGGAATAATTACCCTGAAAGGAATTTTTAACATTTTTAAGATTTCTTGTCTTCGTGGAGATGAAGAAGCTAAAATAATTGGTTCCATTTTTTACCTTTTTAAAAAAATGGCTGTCTTAAGAATTTAAGACAGCCTTAAATATATTAAAACAAAAAGAAATTATTTTGCGTTTTTAGAGTTGCTGCCTTTTCCAGTAAGCTGTTTAAGTAATTTTAAGGCTTTCTGTCTTACAGGAGTAACATAATGATAATCTCTTGAAATAAGTGTGATTGTATCAATCATTTCTTTTTTATTATCTGTATTTGGAGCGAGAATTTCAAAAGCATTTAAAACTTCCCAGGCAAGAGAACTTGTTGGATTAAGTACCTGATTTCTTCTGTTAGCAAAAGCAATTGCTCCTACTGCTTCGTCGTTAGTATTAATTCCAATATCTCCAAGAGATTTTACAGCAGCTGCGATTACCATTGGTTCATTATCTGCAATTGCAATGGATATTAATGTATTTTTTGTGTGCTCAGTTGGAACCTGGGCCATTAAAAGACAAGCCTGTCTTCTTATTTCAGGGAAGTTATTCATTACTCTTTTCTTTGTCATTGAAGGGTTCATAATTCCTTCGCCGGCAAGTCTGTCTAAAGCTTTAATAACCTGATCTGATGTATTTCCTTCTTCAAGTGCTGACTGTAAATACTGTAAAGCAACTAATTTACTGTCATAATCATCTGCATCAGCTAAAGCCATAATGATTCCGCCATCTACGTCATCAAGGTATTCACTTTCTACAGATTTTTCCTGTGCAAAAGCAAAAACAGCTGTAAATATTAAACAAGAAGTAAAGAATACTCTCTTTGCTATATTCATATAATATTCCTCCTGGAAATTATTACTAAATTATCGACAATTCATTATAAAATAAATATATCAAAAAATCAATTTTTATAATTTTTATTTATATAAAAGCAATTATGGCTCTAAAACCGGTATATGAACATACCATTTGCCGTCTTTTTTAATAAAATAATAATAAATTAATTCTTCGCCTGATTCCTTAATCTGAACAGCCTTAATATTTGTTTTTGAAATATAACGGATTTCATCTACCTGGCTTCTTTTTCTTGAAGGAATAAATACATATTTGAAGTAATCTCCAATACCATGTAATGCAATCTGTTTATTTGGAAGCTTTTCCCTTACTTTTCTTAAAGTCTTAATATCTGAATAATATTGAACGGAAGCTGGATCTATGTAGGTGAGCCATTTTGTTTTATCACCATTTTCCATAATTACAGAAAGTTCTTCAATGATTTTTAAAATTGCCTGCTTATCTTCCTCGAATTCTTCTACAGTAACAGTATCATTTGAATCAATATTCTGAATGGAACGAAGATATTCCTCATGTACTTCATCTGCTTCTGCAACAAGTTCAACATCATCATCTTCTTCTACCGGACTTGTGATTGTTTCTTCCGGAGCTTCAGCTGCTTCTACTTTTGTAGAACCGCAGGAAGAGAATGAAATTATAAATAATACAATTAAACTAAAAGTTAAAATAAGATTCTTTTTCATACCCTTTATTATACATATATTGCACGTTTTATTCAAATAAGTTATTTTTGAAATATGGCTAAAGCAGTATTTGCAGGGTCTTTTGATCCTCCTACCAACGGACATCTTGATATTATTGAAAGGGCAGCGAAAATCTTTGATTCGCTGGATGTCGTTGTTTCAATCAATCCCCAGAAAAAATATTTATTTACTGAACAGGAAAGAATTGATTTTCTTACTGATCTTGTAAAAAAATATAAAAACGTAACGGTACATGCCTGTAAGGAACTTATTGTAAATTATGCAAAAAAAGTAGATGCAGATGTACTTGTAAGGGGGATTCGTTCAACACTTGATTTTTCCTATGAGTTTGAACTTGCCCAGATGAACCAGAATTTAAATCCTGGAATTGAAACTTTCTTTTTACCAACAAAAGAAAAGTTTGCAATTGTAAAATCAAGCTCCATTAAGGAGCTTGCAATGTTTGGAGGAGACATCAGCCGCATGGTTCCTCCCTGTGTAGAAAAGGCTTTAAGAGAAAAATATACTTCAAGTAATTGACTTTTTTTTTCTATTTGTAGTATTATTTTATTTGTTATATTAAATATTGCGAGGTTACATAAATGGCAGTACCTAGATCAAAAGTTTCTAAAGCTGTTACTAAGAGAAGACAGACTATCAATATGAAGTTAAAGGCTCCTCAGCTTGTTGAATGCAATAATTGCGGAAACTTGGTTCAGTCACATCACGTTTGCCCTAAATGCGGTTTTTACCGTGGACGTCAGGTAATTACACCTGAAGTAGATGGCTAATATAAAATCAGGAGATTAAAATGGACGAATTGTTCGAACAGATGAAAAAATTAGTTTCAGAAAAACTCGAGATTGATGAAGATAAAATCACTATGGATTCTTCTTTCAGAAATGATCTCGGAGCAGATAGCCTGGACACATACGAATTAGTTTATGCTATCGAAGAAGAATTAGGAATCAGTATTCCTGATGAAAAAGCTAACGAATTTGAAACTATTCGTGATGCATACGAATTTATTAAAGCTGAACAGTCTAAATAAGTTAAACTGATTTTTAAATAAAAAAAGTACAAGTTATATACTTGTACTTTTTTTTTAAACTAAAATGAAAAACCTGAACTTAATTACACAAGAAAGAAAATCTCAACTTTTAGCCTTTTGCAAAATGGTCAACATAAAGTTTAAGGACCTTAGTCTGCTTGACCAGGCCTTTAACCATCGATCTATTACTAACGAAAAAAAGGAAAAAAAGAATAATGAAAGACTGGAATTTCTTGGAGATTCTGTTTTAGGTATGGTTACGGCAGCCTACCTGTATAATAATCTTGAAAATCCGGAAGGTGATCTTGCCAAAATAAAATCTTCGGTTGTAAGTGAAAAATCTCTTTCTCAAATTGCTCTTGTAATTGGAATTGATAAGCTGCTTGTACTTGGTCATGGAGAAGAAGTAAGCGGGGGAAGACATAAAAATGCAATTCTTGCAGACTGTATGGAGGCAATTATAGGTGCCTACTATCTTGACAGCGGTTATAAATGTGCAGAACAGTATGTTCTTTCTTTAATGATTCCAGAGATTAATAAAATTCTTCAAAATGGAATGAAGGATTACAAAACTGCCTTACAGGAAAAATTTCAGAAAAAATTCAAAAATACTCCTAAATATGAACTTATAAAAATTTCAGGCCCTGATCATCAGCAGGTTTTTGAAGTAATTGTTCACCTTAATGAAAAAACATTCGGTCCCTGCAAGGCTTCTTCAAAAAAAGAAGCAGAACAATTATGTGCAAAATTGGCTCTTGAAAACTTTATTTTCTAAAATTCTGTGATATAATATTTTTATGAAAAAACAGAATTTTCTCACCAACTTTTTAATCACTTTTGTTATTACAAGTCTTTTCGCACTTTTGTGTTTTTTTGAAATTTTCCAGAAGCTTGATTACCGTTTATATGATTATTTATTTAAGTTAAAAAAAGACGTCCCTTTAAATGAAAAAATCATGATGGTTAAAATTGATGACCCCTCCATTAAAGAACTCGGAGAATGGCCCTGGAGCCGTGATATTATTGCAGATGTTCTTTTAAGATTAAAGGAATTCGATTCAAAACTGGCTGTATTCGATATTGAATATATTTCAAATTCAAAAGCAGGAATTTCGCCAACTGCCCAGGAAAAAATAAATTCCAGTATTTCAAATGCAAATGACAATATTGATGCCTTAATTTCTCAGCTATCAGCTGCCATTAAAAACGGCTATTTTTCCAAGGATGAATTAAGTGATCTTACAAATGAGTTAATAAGTTCACAGATTGATCCTTCATTTTTTGACCTTAATAATTATATTACAAATAATATTTATCGTGATAATGATGAATATTTTGCCCAGAGCCTTCAGTTCTTTGGAAATGCTTATCTGACTGTAAATAACAGAGACTTAGGTTATACAATTACTAAAGATCAGATTGATTATATAAGAAGCAGAATGCTTATAAAAAATGTTATTGATGAAAAATCACGGATTAAAATTGATAACGAATATTCCTTTATTAAAAAGAATGATGATAATACAAAAAAAGGTTTTACGCCGGCCCTTTATAAGCTGATTACCCATTGTAAAAATGTTGGTTATACAAACTCTAACATTGATAACGATGGTACAAGAAGAAGGTTTGAACTTTTTTATGAATACGATAATCTTTATCTTCCTCAGCTGGTAATTTCGCCTTTACTGGACTTACTGCAGGTAGAAAGCGTAACCCGTACAAAACATTTTTATATTTTTAACAATGCCTTAATTCCGGGAAATACAAAAAGGGAAAATATAAAAATACCTGTTGATGACCATGGCTGTATGCTTTTGAACTGGCGAAAAGGTCTTCTTGATAAAGGTTTTAATTCTGAATCTATTATAAATATTATTACACTCGACAGGGCAGAAGCCAATATATATGAAATCTTAAAATATATTTATGATGATGACCGCATTCTTGACAGTAATGGTTTTGAAATGCCTTATTCAATTGCTGCAAAAGAATTGCTGGATATTTATTCAACAATCAGAGATAAAAAAGAAGAACTTTTATTAAAGTGCAGTGGCTATGATGAAAATTCAAATGCACTTGAAGGAATAAGTGATTCTGAATATAAGGATTATTACGATTTACGTAATTATTATTATTCTAAAGTAGGGGAGTTTTTAGATAATAACTACCTTGAGTCAATTAATCAGAGGCTTGAAGAGTTAAAGTCTTATGTTGAAGAAGACATAATTGCCGAAACAAGTGAATACATAAACGGCGATTTTGAAACCCTTAAAAGCGATTATGATTTATATACTTCTTTATTTAATGATTTAAGCCAGGTTTTCAAGGGGGCTTATTGTATTCTTGGTAATACAGCCGTTTCAACTACAGATTTAGGAGCAACTCCTTTCTTAAAAAAATATGAAAATGTTGGTTTACATGCAAACCTTATGAATACAATTCTTAACAGGGATTTTATTTATTATGTAAGCTGGATATATGGATTTTTGTTTACCCTGCTTCTTATCATTCTTTCTTTTGCATTTGTAAATAAGGCCCAGCATGTTCAGAATATAATCGGCGGAATTGGAATATTTGTTATATTCTTTATTTTCTGTATTCTTTTTGTTGTCTTTGATATTTATATTCCTTTTGTTGGAACAACTTTATATGCTTTACTTACTTATATGGTATTTGTTGTAAGACGCTTCTTAATTTCCAATAAGGAAAAACGTCTTATTACAGATATTGCTTCTTCTTTTGCAAACAAAGAAACTGTTGATTTACTTAGAAAAAATCCAGATTTATTTGATACCAAAGGTCAGAAGAAAAATATTACTGCTTTATTCTCTGATGTTCAGAAATTCTCAACTTTAAGTGAAAATATTGCAAAACAGTATGGCGATGAAGGTCCAAATAAATTAATTGAAATCTTAAACGAATATCTTGGTTCTATGTCGAATGAAATTCTTATTAATCAGGGAACTATTGATAAATACGAAGGAGATGCAATTATTGCCATGTTTGGAGCTCCGGATTCCCTTAATCTCCACACCAAAGAAGAGTGGGCTTATTTATGTTTGGACTCGGCCATCAGAATGAAAAAGGCAGAAGTCATCTTTAATAATGAACATCCCGATTTATTTAAGCCAATGGAAGTTACCAATGCCGAAGGCGAAAAAGAAATTGTTCAGCTTTCTCCATTGCAGACCAGAATTGGTATTAATACCGGAGAGGCTTATGTAGGCCTTATGGGAAGTAAGACTCCTCAATTCTCAAAATTAAACTATACAATGATGGGTGATACTGTAAACCTTGCAAGCCGACTTGAAGGTGTAAACAAAGCCTATAAGAGCTGGATTATGTGTTCCGGAGACACCTGGAAAATGGCAGATTCCGGAATAAATAAAAATAAAATTACTGCAAGAAAACTTGACCGCGTAAAGGTTGTTGGAAAAAATCTTCCGGTTGAATTGTACAACATCCTTGGTTTTACTTCTGAAATAAGTGAAGAAGAAAATCAGATGATACTTAAATTTAATGAAGCTATGGATTATTACAATAATCAGGACTTCAGTAAGGCCGGAAAATTATTCCTTAAGGCTGACCAGATTTTTAAAGATGAAACATCAATTATCTTTGCAAACAGATGTAAAGATTTTATAGAAAATGGAGTTCCAAAAGGCTGGAACGGCGTTGTTACAATGACAAGTAAATAAAAATTAAAAGTAGGGTTAAAAAAAAAGGCAGATTAAAGACTTAAAAAAGAATTTAATCTGCCTTTTTTGTTTTAAAGCTTAAACTATCTGAAAATAATGATTAAGAACTGAGAAACAAGTACAACTGCTACGAGGGCAATTGGATAAGTAGAAGCATAAGCACCTGCTACTTTTTCTGTTCCTGCAGTAGAAATCAAAGTTCCAAGAGCTGGAGTAGAAGTCATACCACCGCAGATAGAACCAAGGTTGTTTAAGAGATTTAATTTAAGAACAAATTTTGCGAAGATGTATCCAATAATCATTGGAAGAAGTGTCATGATAATTCCGTAGATGAAGTATACCCATTCAAAATATTTAACAAAACTTGCACCACCGGCAACACCGGCACCGATTAAGAAGAGCATAAGACCAAGTTCACGGAAAACTTTAAGGGTTGCTTCCTGTGGCATAATGCAGATTTTTCCGATTTTCTGGAAGTGTCCGAAAATCAAAGAAAGAATAAGACAGCCACCTGTTGTTGTAAGAGAAAAGTTTCCAAACTTGAATGAACCGAAGAATACGCCAAGAACTGCTACAATAGAGAAAGCACAGAAACCAAATGGATCTAACTGCATTTCTGAACCATCAAGTTTTGATGGAGCTTCTGGAGCTGATTCTGAAAGTTTTGCTCTTTCTTCGTCCATATCTGCACGGGCAAACTTTGGAACAAGCTGAACAAATAATACAACACCAACTACACCAAAGAGGTATGCAATTCCGTGTCCTACAGCAACAATTGCTTCGTAGTCAATTGCTCCGCCCTGATTAACTGTAGCTTTTGCCGCAGAGAAGGCTGGAGTTGATGTAAGTGAACCAGAAAGAAGACCAACAAGCATAGCTGAAACTTCTTCAAGATCACGTCCGAATACTTTATTATCAAAAATAATACAGCCGGCGCATGAAAGACCACCCATAAGGATGATTATTACACCAAGGAGAATGTAAGATTTAAAGTTCTTCTTCAAATCTCCAAAGAAACTAGGACCGGCAATAAAGCCTACTGAAGTAACGAAAAGAATCAAACCAAGATTTTCTACAATCTTTAAGGCGTTTGAAACATAAGTACTGTCACCAACTTTGAGCTGGGCAGCGAGCGGGTTGTAAAGGAATGCACCAAAAAGAAGAGCTACAATGAAAACTCCCGCAGTACCTAAAGAAACACCTTTAATTGTGATTCTACCAAGCAGGTATCCTAATCCGGCGATTACGAATACACAGAATACTAAAAAACTAATTGTTTTGATTGATAGGATTCCACCAAAAAGAACCATAAAAAATACCCCTATAATATATAGTTGCAATATTATATAACTTGGAAGGCTTTTCTTCAATATTAAATATCAGGCATATAAATATCATGCATAATACTGGGCCTGGGCCTGCCAGAGTTGTGCATAAAGGCCTCCGTTTTTGAGAAGTTTGTCATGACTTCCTTCTTCAACAATTTCTCCGTTATCAAAAACAAGGATATTATCGCAGAAACGACAGCTGCTCATTCTGTGACTGATGTAAATTGAAGTTTTATCCTGCACCATAGAATCAAAATGTTTATAAATTTCGTATTCCGAAAGCGGGTCAAGGGCAGAAGTTGGTTCATCAAGAATTACAAGTGGAGCATCTTTATAAAGGGCACGGGCAATGGCAATTTTTTGTGCTTCTCCACCAGAAATTTCAACTCCTTTATCCATATGCTGAAAAATATTTGAATGAATGCCTTCAGGTAATGTCTTAAGTCTTTCTTCAAAACCTGAACGTTTAAGACAGTCAATTACCTTATTTTCATCATAATTACTGCTGCCGGCAACATTTTCGCCGATTGAAAAAGAAAAAAGATTAAAATCCTGGAAAACAACGCTGAAAAGTCTTACATAATCTTTATAGTCATAATAGCGGACATCAACCCCGTTTAAGAGAATCTGGCCTTCGCTTGGATCGTAAAGGCGGCATAAAAGTTTAATGAAGGTTGTTTTTCCGGCTCCATTTTTTCCAACAACAGCAGTTTTGCTTCCAATCTTTATTTTTTGATTTACATGACGCAGAACATAGTTTTCGGTATTTGGATATTTAAAGGAAACATCACGGAATTCAATTTCGAATTCGTTATCATCACGCTTTTCTGTCGGTATTGTTCCCTGATACTGTTTATTCTTAATCTCTATATAATCATAAAAATATGAAAGATATTCTGCTTTAATGGAAATTTCTATATAGGAATAGAAAATGCTGGAAACACCATTAACCAGATTGGAATAGGCATTAATATATTTTAAGGCTGAACCAATTGAAATAAAGCCAAAAATTGCCTTCAGACCTACATAAAGATAGCTTACAATCTGCAGTAAAGAATTTGCAAGAAAAACCGGCAGCTGTATTTTGTTAATTTTTCTTATCACTTTGCTGAACTGAGATTCAAGAAAATCAACAATTTTATTCATTTTGTTTACAATCATCTTCTGGCTTTTATAAAGACGTATATACTTGGCATTTGAATAATCAAAAAGAAGATTGAAAAAATAACCGTATTCACGATTTATGCGGATGTTATCAAGAAACATTGCCTGCTGTATGTCAGCTTCTTTTTTCTTTGTTAAAACTGAAATAAGAATGCTTAAAGCCATCATAGCTATAAGAATAAGAAAACTGTACCATTTATTTAAAAAGAGAGGCAGAAAGTCTGTATGAAGAGATTCTTTTGGAAGAAAAAGTGGAATAAGAAGGAGAATACTGTAAATTATTGTGATGATGTTTTCTATAAAGCCTGCAAATACATTACAAAAACCTGAAAAATCTCCTCTGCTGTTAATACCTTCTTCTGCTTTTTTAATTAAATCCAGGGTTTCCTGTTTTTCCAGAATATCATAATCAAGATTAAAAGTTT
This sequence comes from Treponema sp., assembly GCA_016286535.1. Taxonomy (GTDB): domain Bacteria; phylum Spirochaetota; class Spirochaetia; order Treponematales; family Treponemataceae; genus Treponema_D. Next base: position 206,750 of record JAEESZ010000002.1, read on the forward strand.
TTTGACACAGAATCTGGTCAATTTTTTCGGCAAATACAGAGTTATTTACTGCAATAATATGCTGAAGTCCCCAGTAAATCATGCCTAAAAAGCCGCTTGAAAGAACAAGAATTATGGAAGTCTTAAAAATTTCTTCAAAAGGTCTTTTAGCAATAAGCTGATCAAGAATTAAGCTGCTTAAAACTATTGGTAAGAAGCGGCTTGTAACACTGATGATTCTTGAAATAATTATTAAGCTTATATGGCCGGGTTTTAGGCTATGGGTTAATTTTAAAACCTTACTGACTGTTGATTTTTTATTATTATTCATGACTATTTCTCCTCTTTGTAATACTGGCTCTGAATATCAAACATTTCTTTGTATTTTCCCCCCTGAGCCATAAGCTCTTCGTGGGAGCCGCATTCGACAATCTGACCATTTTCTAAAAACATAATTCTGTCGCAGAATTTTGTACTGGCAAGACGGTGGGAAATAAAGACAGCAGTTTTATTTTGTGCAAGATTGTTGTATTCTTCGTAAATCTTACTTTCTGCAATCGGATCCAGGGCCGAAGTTGGTTCATCTAGAATAAGGAAATTTCCATTTTTGTAGATTGCCTTGGCAAGTAAAAGCTTTTGTGTTTCTCCACCAGAAAGAAGAATTCCTTCAGAAGAAAAGTTCTGGGTGATATAGGTTTTTTCTTTATTTTCTAAAGAATCAATTTTTTCTTTAAGACCTGATTTTTCAAGACTTTCCCACATTTTTGCTTTATCAGTTTCCTCTTCTTCTGCACCTGAAATATTTTCCATAACTGTAAAAGCAAGAGGATTTGTATCCTGGAAAAGTACGCTTATATTATCCTGGTAATGCTCAAGGCCTTTTTCTTCGATATCAAGGTCAAGGCTTTTTCCGTTTACAAGAATGTCTCCTGAAGTCTGATGATAAAGACCTGTTAATAGTTTTACTATTGTTGTTTTTCCAGCTCCGTTGTTTCCTACAAGGGCAATTTTTTCGCCCGCTTTAATGTGGAAGGAAAGATTATTAATTGTAGATTTTTCGACGTCGGGGTAGGAAAAAGATACATTCTTGAAAGTGATTTCAGGAGCATCTGACAAAGCATTCTGGTCTGTGTCTTGAGAATGTCCCAGGGCAGGAACTTGTCCTTGTGCGGCAGAAATTTTTGTATTTCTTTCGGGAAGCTGTAAGAATTCATGTAAATCATTAAATTCATGACTTGCTCTTCGTAAATCATTAAAGCGCTGGGACAGGGTATAAATCCAGTTTGTAAAACCTTCTAAAAGGCCAAGATATAAAGTAAAGGTTGCAATATCCATTGAACCGTCAAGAACTTTTTTAATTAATATTGCATAGGCCAGAATATTTCGTGCAAAGTTAAAAAACATTCCTGAAAGGGTTGGGAAAAACCAGCGGAGCTGAAGCTTTTTTTCGAGCTTACTTCTTTCGTTTATAATTTCTACAAAAAGTGAATTAAACCAGGCTCCAAGCTGATAGATTCTTATATCTTTTCCGGCAGAAATATTAAAGCTCTTTTGTTTTATATAATTTTTTTTACGCCAGATTTCACTGCTTTCTTCACGGTGGGCATCAGAATATTTAATTGCATAAGTTCTTAAAAGGACATCTTCAATGAACATTGCAAAGGTGATTAGGAGGATTCGCCAGTCAAGGATGAGAACTGCAGTTCCGTAAGTTACAATGCCAAAAAGAATTACTGCAAGTTCTGTTGCTTCTATCATAACCTTTTCAGGTCCTCTATTGTTGCTTGAAATTGAGTTTGAGGCTTTTCCTAAAAGCTTTTGTTTTTTCTGGGGCTCAATATTTTCATAATCAGTATAAAGAGCCTTATGGGTAAAAAGTCCCATAAAGTGTCCAAGCCTTGTATAAATTCTTTGATTTTCAACGAAAGTTCCGCAAATATTTGATGCCGCATTCAAAATTGAAAAAATCAGAACCGCAAGAATAATCAGGATTATAAAATTCCTTACATCTCCTGCACTAATAGATTTTATTGCAAGGGAGGGAATTAAAGTTGTAACAAATGGGGTGGATATTCTTAAAAGTAGATAGAAGGGGATTAAAATAAAAGCTGATGGATAACGCTTTAACCATGCCCTTAGTACAAGTCCTATATTTTTAAGGACGGAGTTTTCTTTTTTTTCTTTATTTTTCATAAAGTACCTCAATCTTAAGATGGGTCTATAATAAACTTATTTTGAGCTGATTATAAAAGAGGTGCATCAAATGCAAAAAAATGTTCACGAATTGCAGTTTAATCTTTATAAAGGAAGGAGGATTTCTGTTGCAAATACTCCGGGTTCATTTTTTCTATTTAAATAACCATTATATAAATCAACAATTTTATCTATTCTTTTAAGGCCAAAGCCGTGTTCACCTTTTTTTCCGGTAATTAATTCTGATATTTTTTTTCTTTCCATTTGTTTTGTAGAGTTTGAAACACTTATGTATAATTGTTCTTTAAAAATGCCAATGTATATTCTTATAAATCTGTTCTGGGGATCTGCTTTTTGACAGGCTTCAATAGCATTGTCTAAAAGGTTTCCAATAATTGTACAAAGGTGAACATCAGAAACCTTAAGTGACTGGGGCAGATTTGCCTTACAGTTTACGGGAATATTGTTTTTCTCTGCAATTGAAACTTTACTGCTTAAAATGGCATTTAAGCTTGTATTACCGGTTTTTATGGCAATATCAATACTGTCTAAATCTTCTTCCAGGTGATCAAGATATTGATTTAATTCCGAAAGCTGATTCATGGAAAGGTAGGCTTTTATTGTCTGCATATGATTATGATAATCATGCCTCCAGCCCCTCATTGTATTGTAAACATTTTCTACTTCATCCCTCTGCTTTTTTAATACAGAATCCTGAAAGTTAAAAATCCATTTTTCATCAATATGTTTTGTTATTAAATATGTGATAATTACAGAAAGAAGTACAATTATAAAAATAAGGAGGAGCAGATAGTAGAAGTTCATTTATTAAAATCCTCCATTCTTTTTATAATGATTTATAAAAGCTTCGTTTAATTCTTTATATTTGCCTCTTGCAACCGGAATAATTTCCTTTGTATCAAGAATACATTCTGTTCTGGTAATCTTTTCTACGTGATCAAGATTTACAAGCAGGCCTCTTCTAAGGCAAAAAAAATCTTTTTTTTGAAGCTTATCTTCCAAAGAAGAAAAGGAAGCCTTCCATTGACGGCATAAAGCTTCCTCGGTTGAAGAAAGGTAGAGGTAATGTCCCCTTGCTTCTATATAAATAATTTTAGAATATTCAATTTTATCTATTTCGTTACCGCACTGTAAAAGGAAGACCTCTTCTTTTTTATTATTAAAATCTTTGTAAAGGAAGGAGAGGGTATTAAATAAATCTTCTTCTTTGATGGGCTTTAATAAATATCTTGCGGCAGAAACTTCATAGCCGTCGATTGCATAATCCTTTATACCTGTAAGAAATACCAGAGAGCCTGAAAAACCTCTTTTTCTAAGGATTTTTGCAAGTTCGAAACCATTCATTTTTCCCATCTGTATATCTAGAATTAAAAGGTCATATTCCAGACGGTCTTCTGATTCAAAAAGAAAATTTTCAGAACTTGTAAAAGTGTCGGCCTGAACCCTGATAGCGGATTTTTTTGACCATTTATTTATAAGTTCCTTTTCATATTCTCTGGAGGTCTGGTCATCTTCGCAGATTGCAATTCTAAAAGCTGTCATAACCTTATTTTACTATAATATTTTTAAAATTAAAGGATACGTCGAGTCAAGGCACGCTCACGCTTAAAGCCTTGACTTCGCCGTTTTGAGGGGTTTGTAATAAACCCTCAATAAAAAAAACACTATAGACAAGAATGTCTGTAGTGTTTTCAAATTACATATACAAAACTCTTTTTAGTAAATAATTAGAGTGTTGCACCTGGAATTTCTTTGTCGAATTCAGGGTTACCGTGATGGTAAGTTGGTAAAATCTTTGGAGAAACTGCGTCACCTTCAATCTTTGCTGCAGCGCGTTCTTTTTCGAATGCCTTTACATGGTCAAGGTTGAGTTTGTCGCTTAATTTAATGTCTTTGAAAATCTTACCGGCTTCAATTCCAGCTTCGCGTCCGAATACAACTACGTCAAGAAGAGAGTTACCCATCAGACGGTTTGTACCGTGTACACCACCAGAAGCTTCTCCTGCTACGAGGAGGTTAGCAATATTTGTGTGACATGTTTTATTAATTTCAACACCACCATTCTGATAGTGGAGTGTTGGATAAACAAGAATTGGTTCCTTGCGGATATCGATTCCATATTTTATGAACATGTTGTACATAGCAGGAATTGACTTAAGGATTGTTCCTTCTCCGTGAATCATATCGATCATTGGAGTATCGAGCCATACAGCATCCTGTACATCATTTTTTACACCACGGCCTTCGCGAACTTCACGGATAATACCGGAAGCGTTTACGTCACGTGTTTCGAGAGGGTGAATGTAAACTTCACCATTTTTATTGATAAGTTTAGCTCCGAGAGAGCGAACTTTTTCTGTTACAAGTTTACCAAGAATCTGTGTTGGGTAAGCAGCTCCAGTTGGGTGATACTGTAAAGAATCCTGATAGAGGAGTTTTGCTCCGGCACGGTAAGCCATTACAAGACCGTCAGCAGTAGCACCATAGTGGTTAGAAGTTGGGAAGCCCTGATAGTGCATACGTCCAGCTCCACCAGTTGCAATAATTACAACTTTTGCTTTTGCAATGCGGATTTCGCCAGTTTCAATGTTCATAAGAACTGCACCGGCAGCTTCGCCTTTTTCGTTTTTGATGATTTCGATGGCAGCTGTAAAGTCAACTACTGTAATTGAACTTGCGCGGTTGAATGTTTCATCGCGAAGTGTACGCATGATTTCTGCACCAGAGTAGTCTTTGCAAGCGTGCATACGCTTACGGCTGGTTCCACCACCATGAGTTGTAACCATTGTACCGTCAGGCATTTTATCGAATTCAACACCAAGGTCGTTGAGCCATTTGATTACAGAAGGAGCCTTATTTACAAGTGTAGAAACAAGTTCTGGTTTTCCGTCAAAGTGTCCGCCACCAAAAGCGTCAAGATAGTGCTGGGCAGGTGAGTCGTTTGGCTTGTCTGCAGCCTGAATTCCACCTTCAGCCATCATTGTATTTGCATCTCCAACACGGAGTTTTGTTACTAAAAGAACTTTTGCACCTGCTTCTGAGGCCATGATTGCAGCAGAAGTACCAGCTCCACCACCACCTATTACAAGTACATCAGATTCATAATCGATGTGATTTAAATCAATTTTTTCTGGTTCAATGCGAGGTTTTGCCTGAAGCATTTCTGCAAGTTCGATTGGAGCTTTCTGTCCTTTATTTGGACCAATTTTAAGTTCTGTGAACTGTTCCTTAATGCGGTCAGGATGGAACTTCAAAAGAAGATCGTCCTTTTCTTCTGCAGTAAGACGAGCATGTTCAAATTTAAGGTTTTCTTCGCGTTTTTCTGCAACAATTTTTGCAGCATCATCAAGATAATTTCCGTACATATTCGTCCTCCGCCTTATTTTTCAATCTCGCGATTGTTGTAAAGATTTTTAATTTCGTCTAAAGGCTTATTCATCATTTCTTCGAGAGCAGCCTGACATTTTCCTTCGTCAATTTCTTTAACACGGTCAATAAGATGCTGTGTCTGTGGCTGGAGATATTTACCATTGATACGGCGTGCAAGTTCTGCAACCTGTGGATGAGAAATACCAGCTGGACAGCGGCTTGAACAGCAACCACACATTACGCAGTCAAATGATAAATCTGCACATTTTGCAAAATCACCACGCTGAGCATAAGCAATATACTGCATTGTCTGTAAGCTCTGAGGACAGGCACGTGTACAGGCGTTACAACCTACACAAGAGTAAATCTCAGGGTAAAGCTGCATCATAATCTGCTGTTCTGGTTTAATTTTATTGATGTCGTAAATCTGTTTTACGAGTGGGAAGAAAGGAAGTGTTGCAATATACATGTCGTTTTCAACTTTCTTAGAACATGCAAGACAAGTCTGCAACTGGTTCTGTCCTTTAATACGATAAATTGTAGCACAAGCACCACAGAAACCGTTTCGGCATCCGCAGCCTCTCTTGAGCTGATAGCCGGCATATTCCATTGCGTTCATGATGGTAAGTTCTGCCGGAACATCATATTTCTTTCCAAAAATGTAGATGGTAGCCATTTCTTTTTCAGCCATATTTGCTCCTATAAAAACTGAACTGTTTTTAAAATATTAGATACATTATAGCTGATTTTTTAATTATTGTTAATAGAAGTAAATGACTTGACAGCAATTTTTGATTTCAATAAGATAAAAAAAACGACAAAGAGGTCGTAGATAATATTTTTGTTTAATGCAAAGGTATTGTCTACGGCCTCTTTTTTTTTGCTTATGCAGAAAAAGGTAGGAAATTATGTGTGGTTTTGTTGGTTGTTTTGATTTGAATAGTGGCAGTGAACCTGTTGCAGAAGGACTCAAAGAAGAACTTCGCTCACAGGTCATTGAAATGAGTAAAAAAATCCGTCACCGCGGTCCAGACTGGTCTGGGGTTTATACAGGCGACAATGCAATTTTAAGCCATGAAAGATTAAGTATTGTTGATCCTCTTTCGGGAAAGCAGCCTCTTATAAGTGATGACCAGACAATCATCCTTGCGGCAAACGGAGAAATATATAATCACAAGGAAATACGTGAAAGTTTTAAGGGAAAATATAATTTCAGAACAGGAAGTGACTGTGAAGTTATTATTCCTTTATATAAAGAATGTCTTCAAAATGGAAAAGATTTTACAGCCATGATAGAAAAACTTTCGGGAATCTTTGCTTTTGCCCTTTACGACAGTAAAAATGATACATATCTTATTGCCAGGGACGAAATTGGTGTTATTCCTTTGTATCAGGGCTGGGACAAAAACGGTCACTATTATGTTGCAAGTGAATTAAAGGCACTGGAAGGCGAATGCATATCTATAGAAGAGTTCCCAAACGGAAGTTATTTGTATGGACACTCCCGTAACGCCCCCGTCAATCCAATCCGCTGGTATAAGAGAGACTGGGAAGATTATGAAAATGTAAAAAATAATGCCCGTGCAACAGACGATAAGGGAGAAATCATCAATCCTTCTGTTATTGATAAGGTTCGTAACGGACTTGAAAGTGCTGTAAAAGCTCAGCTTATGAGTGATGTTCCTTATGGTCTTCTTTTAAGCGGCGGACTCGATTCTTCAATTATTGCAGCAATTACTCAGAAATACAGTAAAAAGCGAATTGAATCAGACAGTAAAGAAAGTGCCTGGTGGCCAAGACTTCATTCCTTTGCAATCGGACTTGAAGGCTCTCCTGATCTTTTAGCGGCAAAAAAAGCTGCAGATTATATCGGAACTGTTCACCACGAAGTTCATTTTACAATTCAGGAAGCCTTAGATGCCTTACCAGATGTAATTTATCATATAGAAACTTATGACATAACAACAGTAAGGGCTTCGACTCCAATGTATCTGCTTGCAAGGGTTATTAAATCTATGGGAATAAAAATGGTATTAAGCGGAGAAGGAAGTGATGAACTTTTTGGCGGTTATCTTTATTTTCATAAGGCTCCTGATGCAAAAGAATTCCATGAAGAACTTGTTCGAAAAATGAGTAAGCTTCACCTTTATGACTGCCTTCGCGCAAATAAATCCCTTATGGCCTGGGGAGTAGAAGGACGTGTTCCTTTCCTAGACAAGGATTTTATTGATATTGCAATGAGGCTGAATCCTGCAGATAAAATGAGCATTCGGCTTGAAGACGGAAAGCAGAGAATGGAGAAATGGATTTTAAGAAAGGCCTTTGAAGACCTGCTTCCGGAATCTATCTGCTGGAGACAAAAGGAACAGTTCAGCGATGGTGTAGGTTACAACTGGATTGATACCCTTAAAAAAATCACAGAAGAAAAAGTAAGTGATGCAGAGTTTGCAAGAAGAGAAAAACGCTTCCCTGTAAATCCTCCTAAAACAAAAGAAGAATATTATTACAGAGAAATTTACAGCCGTCTTTTCCCAAGCGACAGTGCAGCTAAATGTGTACCACATGAAGCCGGAGTTGCCTGTTCTACAGCAAAAGCACTTGAATGGGATGCTGCATGGAAAAATATGGATGAACCAAGCGGAAGAGCTATTGGAGGTGTACATAATGATGCCTATTAATGATGGAAAAAAATCAGGTCCAAAATTTATTTTTGTTACCGGAGGGGTTGTTTCCGGGTTAGGAAAAGGAATTACAGCAGCTTCTCTGGGCCGGCTTTTAAAATGCCGGGGACTGAAGGTAACCAGTCAGAAACTAGATCCTTATATGAATATTGACCCGGGAACCATGAGTCCTTTTCAACATGGAGAAGTTTTTGTAACTGATGACGGAGCAGAAACTGATCTTGACCTTGGACATTATGAACGCTTTATTGACGAAAATCTTGGTAAATATTCGAACCTTACAAGTGGAAGAGTCTACTGGAATGTTTTGACTAAAGAGAGAAATGGAGATTATCTTGGACAGACTGTTCAGATTATTCCACATGTTACCAATGAAATAAAAGATTTTATTTTAAAAAATGCAGAAGATGCAGATATAGGTATTGTTGAAATTGGCGGTACAATTGGTGATATTGAAAGTCAGCCCTTTTTAGAAGCAATCCGACAGCTGGCTCTGGAAGTAGGAAGAAGAAACTGTCTTTTTATTCATGTATGTCTTGTTCCTTATATTTCCGGAAGTGATGAGTTTAAAAGTAAACCTACCCAGCATTCTGTAAAAGAGCTTATGTCTGTAGGAATCCATCCGGATATTATTGTTGCCCGCTGCGATAAAGAAATTCCGGACGAAATAAGAAAAAAGATTTCTTTATTCTGTAATGTTTCTCCAGACTGTGTAATAAATAATACAACCTGCAAAAGTCTCTATGAAGTTCCACTTATGCTGCATGATCAGAATATGGATGATGTTGTGTGCAGGGAACTTGGAATTGAAAAGGCTGCTGATTATTCAGGGCTTTCTGACTGGTCTAAAATGGTTGAAAGAATCCATGCAAGAGAGGGAGAAATACAGGTTGCTCTTGTTGGAAAATATATAAAGCTTCATGATTCTTATTTAAGTATTGTTGAAAGCTTAAATCATGCAAGCTTTATTGTTGGTAAAAATGTAAAGATTAAGTGGGTTGATTCTGACAGCGTAACAGACCAGACTGCAGAAGAGATTTTTAAAGACTGTGCAGGAATTATTCTTCCCGGAGGCTTTGGCCAGAGGGGAATTGAAGGTATGATTTCTTCCTGCCGCTATGCAAGAAGTCATAAGATTCCTTATTTTGGAATTTGCCTTGGAATGCAGATTGCTGTAATTGAGTTTGCAAGAAGCATTTTAGGACTAAGCGATGCAAACAGCCGAGAATTTGATGAAACCTGCACTCATACTGTAATTGATTTGATGAAAAATCAGGAAGGGGTTATTATGGGCGGTACAATGAGACTTGGTTCATACCCCTGCAAGGTACTTGAAGGAACAAAATTGCATAAAGCTTATAAAGATACTTTAATTAACGAAAGACACCGTCACCGCTATGAATTTAACAATGAATACAGGGAAGCAATGCAAAAGGCAGGCCTAGTAATCAGCGGAACTTCTCCGGATGGAAGTCTTGTTGAATCTGTAGAAGTTGAAGGACAGTTTCATGTTGGCGTACAGTTCCACCCGGAATTTAAGAGCCGTCCAAATAAGGCAAGTCCATTATTCGTTGAATTTTTGAAGGCATGTTTATGAGTAAAGCATTTCTTATATTAAAAGACGGAAGTATTTTTGAAGGCCAGTCTATTGGTATAGAAGGCATGACAATAGGAGAAACTGTCTTTACAACAGGAATGACCGGATACATAGAAACTCTTACAGATCCAAGCTATTTTGGTCAGATTGTTACACAGACCTTTCCCCTTATCGGCAATTATGGTATTGAAAGAGCTGATTTTGAAAGCAAAAAATCTTATGTTAAAGGCTATATCGTAAGAGAACTTTGCGAAAAAGACAGCAACTTTCGTTCGGAAGGAAATCTGGATTCATTTTTAAAAGAGCAGGGAATTGTAGGAATTTGCGGTATAGATACCAGAAGCCTTACAAAAAAAATAAGGGAATCTGGAGTTATGAACGGAATGATTTTAAGCGGAGAAAAAAATATTTCTCTTTTAGAAAAATCCCGCCAAAAACTTCTTAAAGATATTGCAGATTATAAAATTACAAGGGCCGTAGAAAGTGTACAGAGTTCAAACAAAGAATACAGTCTTAATGAAAAAGGAAAGTATTCTGTATGTCTTCTTGATTTTGGGGCTAAGGCAAATATTGAAAGGGAACTTGAAAAAAGGGACTGTAAAGTAACAATTCTTCCATATAATACCAGTGCAGAAAAAATAATTTCTCTGCAGCCTGATGGCATAATGCTTTCAAATGGTCCAGGAGATCCTGCAGATAATGTTTCTGTAATAAATGAAATAAAAAAATTATGTGAATATGGAAAGATTCCGATTTTTGGAATTTGTCTTGGCCATCAGATGCTGGCCCTCGCGAACGGAGCTCAGACCAGCCGCCTGAAATACGGCCATCGCGGAGGCAATCACCCTGTAAAGGATTTAAAAAGCGGCCGCATTTACATTACCAGCCAGAATCACGGCTATGCTGTTGAAAATAAAAGCCTTCCTTCCTGTGCGAAAGAAACTTTTATTAACACAAATGATGGAACCTGCGAAGGCCTTGAATATACAGATATAAATGCCTTCAGCGTACAGTTTCATCCGGAAGCCTGCGGCGGTCCAAAAGATACAAATTTTCTCTTTGACCGCTTTATGGAAATGATAAAAAACAATATTTACAAAAAACTGTAATTTTGTTATATTAATTTCAGTCAAAGACGACATTATCCTTTAGGGGATGGTGTCGTCTTTTTTTTTGCAAAAAATTTCCCTGTCAGGATATGTTACGCTTACGGTCCTGACGGGGACACTTCTTGGTAAAATCAGGAGCTTATAACACCATGCCTTTAAACAAAGATATTCATAAAGTAATGATTATTGGAAGTGGTCCTATTGTAATTGGACAGGCGGCGGAATTTGATTATGCAGGAAACCAGGCCTGCAAAGCCTTAAAAGCATTAGGGCTTGAAGTTTGTCTGGTAAATTCTAACCCTGCAACCCTTATGACAGACCATGCAATGGCTGATCAGATTTATCTTGAGCCTTTAACCTTAAAAACTCTTGAAAGAATTATAGAAAAAGAAAAACCTGATTCCCTGCTTTCAACCCTGGGAGGTCAGACAGGACTTACCCTTAGTATGGAACTTGCAAAGTCAGGCTTTCTTGAAAAACACGGCGTAAAGCTTTTGGGTGCAAGACCTCTTACCATAGATAAGGCCGAAGACCGCCAGATGTTTAAAGATACAATGGAAGAAATAGGGGAGCCCTGCATTCCTTCAAAAGTTGTAACTACTTATGAAGATGCCCTGGATTTTGCTCAAAATGAAATTGGACTTCCTGCCATAATCAGGCCAGCCTTTACTCTTGGAGGAACCGGAGGTGGTATAGCAAACACCTGGAAGGAATTTGATGAAATTGCTCATAATGGACTTCACCGTTCTCCAATTCATCAGATTCTGGTAGAAAAATGTATTTCCGGCTGGAAGGAAATTGAGTTTGAAGTTATGAGGGACTCTTCCGGTAATGTAATTACCGTTTGTTCTATGGAAAACTTTGATCCTGTTGGAATTCATACCGGAGATTCTATAGTAATTGCACCTACAGTTACCCTTGCAGATAAAGAATATCAGATGCTGCGCTCTGCAGCCCTGAATATTATTACCACCCTTGAAATTGAAGGAGGCTGTAATTGTCAGTTTGCCCTTAATCCGGATTCTTTTGAATATGCGGTTATTGAAGTAAATCCTAGAGTTTCACGTTCTTCGGCCCTTGCTTCAAAGGCAACAGGATATCCTATTGCAAAAGTTGCGGCTTTAATTGCTGTCGGTTTTACACTCGACGAGATTCCAAACTTTGTTACTAAAAAAACAAAGGCAGCTTTTGAACCGGTCCTTGATTACGTTGTTGTAAAAATGCCTAAGTTCCCTTTTGATAAATTTGTTTATGCCAGCCGTAAACTTGGAACTCAGATGAAGGCTACCGGAGAAGTTATGGCTATTGGTCAGAATTTTGAAGAAGCAATTTTGAAGGCTGTTCGCGGGGCTGAACTTGGTGTAAAGGATTTGAATCTTCCTTTATTCCAGAAAGAATTTGATGAAAAAATAATAGAAAGAGTTTCGCAGCCAACTGATCAGAGAATCTTTGCAATTTACCAGGCATTAAAAAGAAAACTTTTAAGCGTAGAAGAGATTCACGAAATTACAAAAATTGATAAATGGTTTTTGTGGAAACTGGAAAATATTATAAAAATAGAAAAGGCTGACGGCTCTCTAATCTATAAGCCTCAATCCTTTAAAATGGTTGATACCTGTGCCGGTGAGTTTGATGCAGAAACTCCATACTTTTATTCTACCAGTTCAGGCGAAAATGAGGCAGAAAAATTCCTGCTTGAAAGGCAGGAGAGCCTTGCGGGGGATGCCTCCTCAAAAGGAACTATTGTTGTTCTTGGTTCAGGTCCAATCCGTATTGGGCAGGGAATTGAATTTGATTATTCTTCTGTTCAGTGTATCTGGGCTCTTAAAAAACTTGGATACCAGGTTGCAATTATAAATAATAATCCGGAAACAGTTTCTACAGATTTTGATATTGCAGACAGGCTTTATTTTGAGCCTCTTACTCCGGAAGATGTAATGAATGTCCTTGCGGTTGAAAAACCTCTTGGGGTTGTTGTTGCCTTTGGCGGCGGAACTGCCATAAAACTTGCAAAGTTTCTGGATGGTAAGGGAGTTCGCATTCTTGGAACATCTGCCGATGCCATTGACCTTGCCGAAGACAGGGAAAGATTTGAGGAGCTTTGTGACAGGCTTAAGGTAAACAGGCCTAAGGGACTTACGGTATTTACTGAAGTTGAAGCTCTGGAGGCGGCAGCCCGTCTTGGTTACCCGGTTTTAATGAGGCCAAGTTATGTTCTTGGCGGCCAGAATATGATTATTGCCCGTAACTCTGCTGATATTAAAGAATATATGAAGATTATTCTTGCTCAGAAAATTGAAAATCCTATTTTAATTGATAAATACATGGAAGGAACTGAGCTTGAAATTGACTGCATTTGTGATGGTCAGGATGTTTTGATTCCGGGCATTATGGAACATGTTGAAAGAACAGGTATTCATTCGGGTGACTCTATTGCAGTCTATCCGCCATGGGATTTTACTCCCCAGATGACAGCTGAAGTTGTAGAAAAATCTACTGCTATGGCCCTGGCTCTTGGAACAAAGGGACTTGTAAATATTCAGTGGCTTTTTTACAAGGGACAGTTGAATATTATTGAAGCAAATCCACGTTCCAGCCGTACTGTTCCATATCTTTCTAAGGTAACCGGTATTCCAATGGTTGAACTTGCCACAAGAGCCATGCTTGGAGAAAGAGTAAGGGATATGGGCTATGGAACAGGGCTTTTTCCTGCAAGAAATTACTTTGCTGTAAAGGTTCCTGTATTCAGTTTTGAAAAGCTGATGAATGTAGATACTCATCTTGGTCCTGAAATGAAAAGTACCGGTGAGGTACTTGGAATTGCAGATAGCCGGGAAGAAGCCGTCTTTAAGGGAATGGTTGCTGCCGGCTGGAAGATGGAACACGAAAAAGGAATTTTATTCAGTGTAAGGGAATCGGATTTACCTGAACTACCTGAGCTTGCAAAAAAATTTTATGATATGGGCTTTACCCTTTATGCAACTTCTGGAAATGCTGCAACCATTGAAAGAAGTGGAATGAAAGTAACTCACATTGCAAAAGTCCATGAAAATTATAATGACAATGTAATGACTTTACTGGAAAGTGGAAAAGTTATTTATGTAGTTTCTACTTCTGCAAAAGGCAGGGATCCGGTAGCAGAAAGCGTAAAATTAAGAAGACTTGCGGTAGAAAAAGATATTGACTGTCTTACCTCAATAGACACTGCCAATGCTCTGGCAGACTGTTTAAGGGGAAAATTTACTCTTGAAAATGTCAGTCTTGTAGATATTAATAAACTTCAGCTTTCTAAGGTGTAAAGATGGAAATTGGTAAGAAAAAATCAAATATAGAAAATCTTCTTAAAAAACTTAAAGGTACCAGAGAAGAAGAAATTCTTTGCCAGACTGAAGAATTATATGATGAAATTAAAGAAAATCAGTCTGTATGGTATGAAAAATCTTCTTTTACCTGTCCTTCTGCCTGCGGTCAGTGCTGCAAAAACTTTGAACCTGATTTACTCGATTGTGAAGCAGATTATATGGCTGCCTGGCTTTTAGAAAAGAGGCCGGAGATTGCAGATGAAGTTTCTAAAGGAAATTTTCCTTTTGCGAAAAATAAGGGCTGTCCTTTCTGGGACGAAAACAATGACTATCACTGTACAATTTATGAGGGCAGGGCCTTTATCTGCAGATTTTTTGGAGCTTACGGCTCAAGGTCTAAAACGGGGGAAAATGTTTTTAAGCCATGTAAATTTTATCCTTCAGAAAAACTTGCAGAACATAATCCACCTTTAAGTCACAGACAGTATAGTCAAAAAGAAATGCAGGAAATATTTGGAGTACTTCCACCTCTTTCTACAGATATTATGGAGAAGGCCCTTGTTCTGAATCCTGATAACACAAAAACAAATATGCTAAGGGATATTCTTCCTAAAGCTGTAAACAGATTAAAATGGTTATTGTATATGGCTGGGGCAGAAGAAAAGTCTGAGAACGAGACTGGGGCAGAGGCAACTGACGATACCGGGGCAGGGGCCGTCTGCCTGGTTGAAGAGATATGAAATTCTATTTATAATTTTTAGAGATTTTTTTGGAGAAAAAGTATGTATACACAAAGTGATGTTTTGGATTATGTAAATGAGGAAGATGTAAAATTTGTACGCCTTGCTTTTTTTGATATGAATGGAGTGCAGAAAAATATTTCTATTATGGCAAGTCAGCTGGAAAGAGCTTTTTCGGACGGTATTAGTTTTGATGCCTCTGCAATTTATGGCTTTGAAAAAGCTGAAAAATCTGATTTGTTTTTATTTCCTGAAGCATCAACAATTTCTGTTCTTCCCTGGAGACCAAATACAGGAAAGGTTGTACGTATGTTCTGTACAATAAAACATTCAGATGGTCGTATATATAAAAAAGACTGCAGAAGTCTCTTAAAAAATGCAATTAAAAAAGCAAAAGAAGAATATGGAATTGAGTTTAATATTGGGACTGAAATTGAATTCTATCTTTTTAAGCTTGATGAAAAAGGGGAAGCAACTAAAATTCCTTTTGATGAAGCCGGTTATATGGATATTGCTCCGGAAGATAAAGGTGAAAATATAAGAAGGGAAATCTGTTTTACTCTTGAACAGATGGGAATTCAGCCTGAAGCAAGTCATCACGAAGAAGGACCTGGTCAAAACGAAATTGATTTCCATTATTCTGATGCCCTTACCGCGGCCGACAACGCCTCCACCTTCAAGTGGATTGTTCGTACGCGCGCGGCAAACTCCGGTCTTTACGCCGACTTTTCTCCAAGGCCACTTCCTTCAAAACCTGGAAGCGGTTTACATATAAATATTTCTTCTTCCGACAGTACAAAGAACAAAAACATTATGGCAGGAATTCTTAGTCATGCTGCAGAAATGACTTATTATATGAATCCTACAGAGAATTCCTACGTAAGACTTGGACTTGATAAGGCTCCAAAAAATATTTTCTGGGGAAATGAAAACCGTCTTGCGCTTATAAGGGTTCCGGCCATTACAAACAGTGATTCAAAAAGACTTGAAGTTCGTTCTGCCGACTGCGAGTGCAATATTTACATTGTTCTGACTCTCTTAATAAATGCGGCACTGGACGGAATTAAAAATAATCTTCTTCCACCCGAAGAAGGAAACAATACTCTGTCGCTGCCTGACAGCCTGGAAGAGGCAAAAAGTATTGCCCAAAACAGTGATTTTATAAAAAACTCTCTGGATTTTTAATCTAAGGTAAGGTTTTACAGGCAGGTTTTTATGACGGCAGATTCGCACAGCGTTCTGGTAATAACAAAAGATATTAAAATATCCTCTCTGATTCAGGCTATGCTGACTCCACCTCTATTTGAATGTCAGATTGTAAATGATTTTAATGAAGCAAGAAGACTTACTTCTGAGCGTTTATATAATATCATTCTGATTGATTATGCAGATGGAGAAGGGGTCGATTTTGCAAGAGATATTTCTGAAAACCTGAGTACAATTTTACTTTTGACACCCCAGCACTTATACGAAGAAGTAAGCTACAGGGTTGAAGGTTACGGAATTATTACTATAAGTACACCTTTTGATCAGTTTTATTTTTATACTTCAATAAAAACTGCTATTGCCGTTCAGTATAAAGTTCAGATTCTTTCAAGCCAGACTACAAAATTAAAGGTCAAAATGGAAGAAATCAGACTGATGAACAGGGCAAAAATGCTTTTGATGCAGAATCTTAGAATGACAGAAGAGCAGGCCCACCGTTACATAGAAAAAGAATCTATGAACAGGGGTATGAAAAAGACTGCTCTTTCTGAAGAAATAATCAGAACTTACGCATAAAATACAGGCGGTATAAGATATAAAAAACTATACCGGATACTCGCCGTTAAAGCAGCCCTGGCACCAGCCCAGGCATTCATTTTTTTCCTTCTGGTCAGAACTTTTAATGCAGGAAGAAAGAGCCTTAATCATACCTTCTAAAGAAATGTATGTTAGAGAATCAGCTCCAATTTCTTTTCGGATTTCTTCAAGTTCATGAGTGGAGGAAATAAGTTCATTTTTACTTGGTGTATCTATACCCAAATGACATGGAAATTTTACAGGAGGAGAAGATACCATAAAGTGAACTTCTTTAGCACCCGCTCTTCGTAATATTTCTACAAGGCGGCGGCTGGTAGTTCCTCTTACTATGGAATCATCTATAACAATTACTTTTTTTCCTTCCAGATCACTTTTTATGGCATTTAGCTTTACAAATACCATATTCTCCCTTTCTTTCTGGCCAGGGGCAATAAAGGTTCTTCCAATATATTTATTTTTTAAAATGCCGGTAACATATGGTATTCCGCTTTCTTTTGCATAACCCAGAGCCGCTCCTATACCACTGTCAGGAACTCCGATTACAACATCAGCATTTACAGGTTTTTCTTTTGCAAGTTCCTGTCCCATATGATATCTTGCGTCCTGGACTGCAATGTTATCTATTACAGAATCCGGTCTTGCAAAATACACATATTCAAAAATACAGGTTTTCTTAGGACTTTTAGAGTAAATCTGGCTGTATATTTGAGTTTTATCTTCTTTTTTTGAAATTACAATAAGTTCTCCGGGTTTAATATCTCTTATAAATTGACCGTTTACAGAATCTATTGCACAGGATTCAGAAGCAAGAATATAACCTTGCTCAACTTTTCCCAGACATAAAGGACGGATTCCATTCGGATCTCTTATTCCAATAAGCATATCTTCTGTCATAACGCAGAGGGCAAATGAACCTTTTATTTCCTTTACCGCCTGAATAAGGGCATTTATAAAAAGTTTATCCTTATCATAAATTTCTTTACTATTTCCGCTTTTTCCGCTGCCCGGTTTTCCACCATTTTCAATAAATTTTCTTACAATAAGCTTTAAAATTACTTCGCTGTCTGAAGAACTTGAAAAGGTTGAGCCGGAATCTTCAAGTTTTTCCCTTAGTTCTGCATGATTTACCAGCTGTCCGTTATGGGCCAGAGCTATAAAGCCGTTTTTGAAAGTATTTAAAAAGGGCTGGGCATTTTCAAGACTTCGCGCCCCTGCAGTTGCATATCTTACATGACCAACTGCAATATTTCCCTTAAGATTTTTTAAGTTTTCTGCATTAAAGACTTCGCTTACAAGGCCTATTCCTTTATGAAGACTTACCTTATCATCGTAAACTGCAATTCCTGCACTTTCCTGACCCCTGTGCTGTAAAGAGGTAAGGGCGAAATATGAAAGATTTGCAGCATTTTCTACTCCAAAAATTCCACATACGCCGCATTCATCATGAAGTTTATCATTCTTCATTTATTTTTCTCCGGCCTTATCTGATTTTTTCATTAAAAATTCATCAATCTGTCGGGCACATTCTCTTCCTTCTGCAATAGCCCATACAACTAAAGACTGTCCTCTGTGCATATCTCCGGCAGTAAAGATTTTATTTATATTAGTTGCATAGGATTCAGCAGGGACAGTTCCTCTTGGACCTAATTCAAGACCAAAGGCTTTTGCAGTATATTCTTCGCAGCCTGTAAAACCTGCCGCAATGAGCAGAAGATCGCAAGGTAAAGTTTTTTCGCTTCCTTCAATTTCGACCAGCTGCCTTTTTCCATCTATTGTCTTAAACTCAACTTTTACTGTCACTATTGCCTTTATCTGGTTTTCTTCGCTGATAATTTCTTTGACAGTTGTCTGGTAAACTCGTGGATCATGACCGAATTTTGCAATTGATTCTTCGGCACCATAATCCACCTTGAGAACTTTTGGCCACTCCGGCCATGGGTTATTTTCTGCCCTTACAAGGGGAGGACAGCTCATCATTTCTAATTGGGTAACAGAGGCGGCTCCCAGGCGGATTGAAGAACCACAGCAGTCATTTCCTGTGTCTCCTCCGCCTACAATTACAACATGTTTACCTTCAATATTAATTCCCTCTCTTTCCTGCAGCATTTGAGCAATCTGAGAGTTTGTACTTTTAATTCCAATTTTTGAAAGGGCTTCTTCTGTTGCAATTACACATTTAGTTACTGCCTTAAGAAAATCTACAGCAAGGTAAACGCCCTTTGAATCTTCGCCCTTAACTCCAAGTCTTCTGGCTTTTTTTGCACCGCAGCATAAGGCAAGTGCATCATAATCATTTAATATGTGACTTGCAGATATTGAAGCACCAACATCAGCATTAAAAATGAATTCAACACCTTCTTCCTTCATAAGATTAATTCGTCTTTGAATTACAGATTTTTCGAGCTTCATATTTGGAATACCATACATTAATAATCCGCCAGGTCTGTCTTCTCTTTCAAAAACTGTAACATTGTGTCCTCTGCGGTTGAGCCAGTCTGCTACCGCAAGACCACTTGGTCCCGAACCAATTACCGCAACTTTTTTTCCGCTTCTGTGAGCAGGAATTTCTGCCTTCATATAACCGGTTTCAAAGGCTTTTTCTATAATGAAAAGTTCATTGTCATGAATTGTTACCGAAGATGAAAGGGAATTATCTTTGTCTTTTGCAATAACCGGATTTCCACAATTACAGGCTTTTTCGCAAAGGGCAGGGCAGACTCTTCCTGTGAATTCTGGAAAACTTGAAGTTTTTAAAAGTCTCCAGGCAGCCATATCATATTGCCCGTTATAAAGTGCATCATTCCATTCAGGAATATAATTGTGAAGCGGACAGCCTGTAATCATTCCGTTTAATTTAATTGCAGACTGACACATAGGCACTCCGCAATTCATACATCTTGCAGCCTGTTCTTTTCTTTCTTTTTCATTCAGTTTAGGATGAAATTCCTTAAAATTTGTAATTCTTTCAAGAGCATCAATATTTCCGTTTTCAACTCTATCGTAATCCATGAATCCACTTGCTTTTGCCATATTAATCCTCCTTTCCTAAGCTGTACATTTTCTAAAAGCTTCAAGAATTGCTTCGTCGCCTTTTAGACCTGCTTTTTCTTCCTTATCAATTTCTCTGACAATCTTTAAATAATCATTTGGAATGATTTTCTTAAATGATTTTTTATAATTATCCCAGTCAGAAAGGATTTCTTTTGCCCTTTCACTGCCGCTTTCCTTATAGTGTTCTTCAATTAAGGAGTGGAGATTCTCTTCGTCAGGAGAAAGGTCTTTATCTGAAGATTTCCAGTTTAAAAGGCTTGTAGTTTTATCATTGAGTTCATACATGGTAACAAGTTCATGATTTAATCTTTTGTAAAGGTCATGATTTTTGTCATAAACATAGGCAATTCCGCCGCTCATACCTGCACAAAGATTTTTTCCTGTATTTCCAAGAATAACGGCTGTTCCGCCTGTCATATATTCAAGGCCATGATCTCCACAACCTTCCGTAACGACAGTCGCCCCGGAATTTCTTACGCAGAATCGTTCGCCGCAAACTCCGTTGATAAAGGCTTTTCCGCTGGTTGCACCAAAAAGGGCAACGTTTCCGGCAATTATGTTGGCTTCTGCCTTTCCCTGGAAATTTTTATTTTTCTTAATAACTAATTTTCCACCGCTTAAGCCTTTTCCAAAAGCATCATTTGCTTCTCCTGTAAGGCGCAGGGTAAGTCCCTTTGGAATAAAGGCACCAAAACTTTGTCCTGCTCCGCCTTCAAAATCAATACAGAAAGCATCTTCAGTTAAAGAGTTTCCATATTCTTTTTGAATCTGGCTTCCCAAAATTGTTCCGCAGCTTCGATCGGTTGACTGGATTTTTATAAGAGGGAACTTTTTATCTTTTAATAAAGGAAGCAGACTTTTTACATCGACTGTATTTTCAAGCTTAAAGTCGAATAAAGAACGTTCTTTTTTCCAGTCCTGTCTCTGCGAGTTTGTAAAGAGAATCCTGCTCATATCTGCAAGGCCTGCTCTCTTAAAGCCCTGTTTTTCTTTAGTTTTAAGTAAATCACTTCTTCCGCAAAGCTCTTCTACGCTTCTGATTCCAAGCTTTGCCATTATTTCCCTCATTTCCTGAGCAATAAACTTCATAAAGTTTTCGACATATTCAGGTTTTCCAGGGAATCTTGAGCGCAGTTTTTCGTTCTGGGTTGCAACACCAAATGGACAGGTATCCAACTGGCAGACTCTCATCATAGAACAGCCCATAGCAATTAAAGGTGCTGTAGCAAAACCAAACTCTTCGGCACCAAGTAAAGCAGCAATTACAACATCACGGCCACTCATAAGCTTACCGTCTGTTTCAATTACAACCCGGCCACGAAGTCCGTTTTGAATTAAAGTCTGGTGGCTTTCTGCAAGTCCAAGTTCCCATGGAAGACCTGCATGATGAATTGAAGAAATTGGGGCAGCTCCGGTTCCGCCGTCATGTCCTGAAATTAAAATTACCTGGGCACCTGCTTTTGCGACACCTGCGGCAATTGTTCCAACTCCAGCCTCGCTTACAAGTTTTACAGAAATGCGGGCCTGGCGGTTGGCATTTTTTAAGTCATAAATGAGCTGGGCAAGATCTTCAATTGAATAAATATCATGGTGTGGTGGTGGCGAAATTAAGGCTACGCCTGGAGTTGCATAACGTGTTTTTGCAATCCAAGGATAAACTTTCTTTCCTGGTAAATGACCACCTTCCCCGGGTTTAGCTCCCTGGGCCATCTTAATCTGTATTTCCCTGGCGCTTAACAGGTATTCTTCTGTAACACCAAAACGTCCGGAAGCAACCTGTTTAATTGCAGAGTTATATTCAGTTCCAAGTCTTTCAGGCTTTTCACCGCCTTCTCCTGAGTTTGATTTTCCGTGTAAGTGATTCATTGCGGCTGCCATACATTTATGAGCTTCTTCGCTGATTGAACCATAAGACATAGCTCCGGTTTTAAATCTCTTAACAATTTCCTCAACGCTTTCAACCTGGTCCAGAGGAATGCCGCCGTCTGAAGCAAAATTAAAATCCAGCATGGCACGAAGGGTGTGAGGCTCTTCATTTGAATCAACAAGGGCAGTGTATTCCTTAAAGCGCTGGTAGTCTCCATTACGGGTTGCCTGCTGCAGGGCAATAATAGTTTCAGGATTGTAAAGGTGACTTTCAGCCTGAGGTCCACGACGGAATTTATGCTTGCCGACTGAATCAAGATGAGTGTTTACTGTAAGACCATCAGGATCAAAGCCCTGGGCATGATGATAAAGAATATCTTCTTCAATTTCTTTTAAGCCAATTCCACCAACTCTACTGACAGTATTTGTAAAGTATTTTTCAATTACATCTTCTGCAATTCCAAGAGCTTCAAAAATCTGGGCAGACTGATAAGACTGAATTGTAGAGATTCCCATTTTTGCAGCAATCTTTACAATTCCATTTATAATTCCCTTATTGTAGTCATCAATGGCTGTATGATAATCCTTATCAAGGATTTTCTGGTCAATAAGTTCTGCAATTGCTTCGTGGGCTAAATAAGGATTTACGGCTCTTGCTCCATAGCCAAGACACATTGCTGCCTGATGAACATCCCTTACTTCGGCACTTTCAAGAATAACAGAAATAGAGGTACGTTTTTTAGTTCTGATAAGATATTGTTCCACCGCACTTACAGCAAGAATTGCAGGAATTGCGGCACGATTTTCATCAAGGCCACGGTCACTTAAAATGATGATGTTATAACCTTCTGAATATGAACTTTCAATCTGCTTAAAAAGATTTTCAAGTGCGGCTTCAAGATATTTTCCATCTTTTTTGCAGTCTTTTATATCAAAGAGAATTGAAAGCCTTTTTGCTTTTAAGCCGGGCTGATTAAGGGCTGCTATTTTTATTAAATCTGTCCCGGTAAGAATAGGATTATTTATTTCAAGTACACGACAGTTGGAAGGCTGGGCATCAAGAATATTTCCGTCTTTTCCTACATAAACGGTTGTATCTGTAACTATTTTTTCTCTTAGACTGTCAATTGGAGGATTTGTTACCTGGGCAAAAAGCTGCTTAAAATAACTGAAGAGCGAAGGGTGTTTTTCGCTCATAAAGGCAAGCGGGGTATCAACTCCCATACTTGCTGTAGGTTCAACTCCGTTTCTTGCAAGAGGAAGAATCATCTCGTTTACATCTTCATAATTCCAGCCAAAAGCCCTATAAAGAATATTTCTTTCTTCCTGACTGCTTACAGGAATTTTTTTATTAGGGATTTTTAATTCTGAAAGATGAATAAGATTCATATCCAGCCACTCTCCATAAGGATAAAGTTCTGAATATTCTTTTTTACATTCTTCATCACTAATGATTTTTTTCTTTAATGTATCTACAAGAAGAATTTTTCCAGGCTGCAAACGGGATTTTATTTCTATATTTTCTTCCGGTATATCAAGTACTCCAACTTCACTTGAAAGAATAAGCATTCCATCTTTAGTAACGTAGTAACGGCTTGGTCTTAAGCCGTTGCGGTCTAAGGTTGCTCCAAGAAGATCCCCGTCACTGAACAAAATAGCTGCAGGACCGTCCCAGCTTTCCATCATGGTTGCCCAGTAATGATAAAAATCCTTTTTTGAAGAAGTCATATTTTCATCATGTTTCCAAGGTTCCGGAATACAGGTCATAACAGCAAGTGGAAGAGGAAGTCCGTTCATTACAAGGAATTCCAGAGTGTTATCAAGCATGGCAGAGTCACTTCCGCTTACATCAACTGCAGGAAGGATTTTTTCTATTTCGCTCTTTGAAAAAACTTTTGACTTTAATGTTTCTTCACGGGCAAGCATTCGGTCTACATTACCCCTGATTGTATTAATTTCTCCGTTGTGGGCTATAAAGCGGTTAGGGTGGGCTCTCTGCCAGCTTGGCTGTGTATTTGTAGAAAAGCGTGAATGAACGATTGCAAGAGATGATTTATATTCACTGTCCTGTAAATCACTATAGAAAGTTCTAAGTTCATGAACAAGGAACATTCCTTTATAAACTATTGTTCTGCTGCTTAAAGAACATACATAGGTTAATGAGTTTTCTTTTTCGAATTCTCTTCTTAAAAGATAAAGTTTACGGTCAAATTCAAGCCCTTTTTTACAGTTTGAATCTTTTTTAATAAAAGCCTGCCATATTTGAGGCATGCAGTCCCTGGCTTTTTTACCAAGAACTTTTTCATTTACTGGAACTTTTCTCCATCCAGAAAAGTTCAGTTTTTCACTTTTACATAATTTTTCAAAACGTTTTTTTTCGCTTTCGCATTTTTCTATATCAGAAGGAAAGAAAAATTGTCCGATTCCGTATTCTCTTTCTCCGGCCTGGCCAAGCAGATCTGCAGCATTTTTTGTAAAAAAATCGTGACTTATCTGAAGCAGAATACCAACTCCATCACCAGTTTCTCCACTTGCATCTTTTCCGGCCCTGTGTTCCAGTTTTTCAACTATACTAAGTGCATTATCTACTATTTTGTGCGATTTACTGCCGTCAATATTTACAACTGCACCAATACCACAGTTGTCGTGTTCAAATTCTGGCTGATAAAGTGTCTTATATTTCTGCATTTTTAGTCTCCAAGGCAAAAAAAAAGCTGCACGCACAGAAAAATACTGTACATGCAGCGTCATTGCCGTCTTTGAGTTTTGTAAATTTACTAAAAATTATAAATATTTTTTAAAAATGTCAATAGAAATAAAAAATATCACAAAATTTTTTAAATTTTTTTTTGCAAAACTTATTGACAATTTTTTTTTATGAAGATATAAAGAGAATCAAGAAAAGACAATGGGGTCGCAGATATGATATTTCTGCGGCCTTTTTTTTTGCAAAGGCGCTATAGTTTCTTCAGAGAATATTATCTGAAAGAAGTCTGCAGCGCCTTTTTATTTTTAACATAAAAAGGAGATTTCATATGGACGAAGTAACATCTATTTTTGGCGAAAATGTTTTTAATGAAACAGTCATGAAAGCAAGACTTCCAAAAGAAACTTTTAAACAGTTAATGAAAACTGTAGAAGGTGGAGAAAAGCTTGATCCTGCAGTAGCAACCGTAGTTGCAAATGCCATGAAGGACTGGGCTGTTGAAAAGGGTGCAACTCATTTTACCCACTGGTTCCAGCCACTTACCGGTATTACTGCCGAAAAGCATGACTCATTTATTCAGCCTATAGATGGCGGAAAAGTAATAATGGAATTCAGCGGTAAGGAACTTGTTCAGGGAGAACCAGACGCATCTTCTTTCCCAAGCGGAGGAATCCGTGCAACTTTCGAAGCCCGTGGTTATACAGCCTGGGATCCAACAAGCTATGCCTTTATTAAAGACGGAACTTTATGTATTCCAACTGCTTTCTGTTCTTATACAGGAGAAGCACTTGATAAAAAAACACCTTTGCTTCGTTCCATGCAGGCAATTTCAAAACAGGCCGTACGTGTGCTTAAACTTTTTGAAGGAAACGAAAATGTTACAAGCGTAAAGACAACTGTAGGACCTGAACAGGAATATTTCCTTATTGATAAATCTGTTTATGATCAGCGCGAAGATTTGATTTACACCGGAAGAACTCTTTTTGGTGCAAAAGCTCCAAAAGGTCAGGAACTGGAAGATCATTACTTTGGAATGATTAAACCTCGCGTTCAGGCCTTTATGAAAGATTTAAACAAAGAATTATGGAAGCTTGGAATTCTTGCAAAAACAGAACACAACGAAGTTGCTCCTGCCCAGCACGAATTAGCTCCAATCTTTTCTACAACAAATATTGCCTGTGATCATAACCAGCTCACAATGGAATTAATGAAGAAAATCGCTTCAAAACACGGAATGGTTTGTCTTTTACATGAAAAACCATTTGCCGGTGTAAACGGAAGCGGAAAGCATAACAACTGGTCTATAAGCACTAATACAGGAAAAAATCTTCTTGACCCGGGTGCTACTCCAGATCAGAATGCACAGTTCCTTATTTTCCTTTGTGCAGTAATTAAAGCCGTAGATGAGCATCAGGATTTACTCCGTATATCTGTTGGAACTGCAGGAAATGACCACAGACTTGGAGCCAACGAGGCACCTCCAGCAATTATTTCTATGTTCCTTGGAGATGAATTAAGTGCAATTCTTGACTGTCTTGAAGAAGGAAAGCCATACGGTAACCATGCAAAAGAAAAAATGCAGATTGGTGTTACAGTTCTTCCTGACTTCAACAAGGATACAACAGACCGAAACAGAACATCACCTTTCGCCTTTACAGGAAATAAGTTTGAGTTCCGTTCTCTTGGTTCAAGTGATTCTATTGCCTGTGCAAACATTATGCTCAATACAGTTGTTGCAGATGCTTTGTGTGACTTTGCTGACCAGCTGGAAAAGAGCAAAGATTTCCAGAAGGATCTTCATGAATTAATTTTGAAAACAATTCGCGAACACAAACGAATTATTTTCAACGGAAACGGTTATGATGAATCATGGGTAAAAGAAGCAGAAAAACGCGGACTTTTGAACCTTAAGACTACACCGGAAGCCTTAAAGTATTTCCCATCTGCTGCTAACAGAGCCCTCTTTAAAAAACACGGAGTATTCAGCGATTCTGAAGTTTCAAGCCGATTCGAAATTCAGAATGAAAATTATGCAAAGATTATCAACATAGAAGCTCTTACAATGATTGATATGACCCGTAAGCTTTACCTGCCAGTTTCAAGCGCATATTCAAAAGAACTTGCAGATACTATCAATGCAAAAGCTTCATGCGGCATCACAGACCAGGGCTTTGAAGGAGAACAGCTTAAAATAGTAAGCGTTCTTACAGGCTCAATTTACAAAAAGCTTTGTGAGCTTGAAAAAACTGTTTGTGATTCAAAGAATGTAGAAGAAGCATCTGAGCTTGCCATGTACTATAAAGATAAGGTAATTCCTGCCATGAATGAGCTTCGTGCAAACGTTGATGAAATGGAAGGTCTTGTACCTGAAAGTAAGTGGCCGGTTCCAGGCTACGGCAAGATGCTTTTTAGCGTAAAGTAATAAAATAAAAAAAGTTTAAAAAAATAATTAATTATATTTAATTTGGCAATGAAGTCAATTTTTGTGTTAGTGCACAATGCAAATTCTGATTTCATTGCCATTTTTTTTTTAACAATCAGCGGCCGCCTACCGGGCGGCCTTACTCAGGAGGTATATATGAGTGAAGTTTGGAGCGTCTGGTTCCTTATTGGTGCAGCCCTTGTATTCTTTATGCAATGCGGTTTTGCAATGGTTGAAACAGGTTTTACGAGAGCAAAAAACGCTGGAAATATTATCATGAAAAATCTTATGGATTTTTGTATTGGTACTCCTATGTTTATGCTTCTTGGTTTTGGCTTAATGATGAGCGAAAACTATTTCTTTGGTCTTATCGGTAAACCTGATATGCAGCTTTTTACAAACTTTGCAGAAAATGACTGGTCAAGTTTTGTATTCAACCTTGTTTTCTGCGCTACTGCCGCAACAATCGTTTCCGGTTCTATGGCAGAACGTACAAAGTTCTCTGCTTACTGTATTTATTCAGCTGTAATTTCTGCAGTTGTTTATCCTATAGAAGCAGGCTGGGTATGGAACTCTCAGGGCTGGCTGGTTGGTCTTGGTTTCGTAGACTTTGCCGGTGGTGCCGCAATTCATTCGGTTGGTGGAACAGCCGCTTTAATTGGTGCTATCTTCCTTGGTCCACGTATTGGAAAGTATGATCGCGACGCAAACGGAAAGGTAACAAAAGTGCACGCCATTCCAGGTCATTCTCTGACTCTTGGTGCACTTGGAACCTTTATCCTCTGGTTCGGATGGTATGGTTTCAACGGTGCCGCATGTACACAGCTTCTTGGAGTAGGCGGACTTGCAGCAGTTTTCACTACAACTACAATAGCTCCTGCCGTAGCTGCAGTTACAACAATGATCTTTACCTGGATTAAAAACAAGAAGCCTGATGTTTCTATGACTCTTAACGCTTCTCTTGCAGGTCTTGTTGCAATTACACCTACCTGTGCAACAGTTGATGCTTTAGGTGCAACTATTATTGGTATTGTAGCTGGAATTATCGTTGTTCTGGTTGTTGAACTTCTTGATCTTAAGCTGCATATTGATGACCCTGTTGGTGCTGTTGCCGTTCACCTTGCAAACGGTATCTGGGGAACTTTAAGTGACGGTTTATTCAATGTTGAAAGCGGAGTTTTCTACGGCGGTGGATTCAGTCATCTTGGAGTTCAGTGTCTTGGTGAGTTTACAATCGTTGCCTGGACTACAGTTTGTATGATTATCACCTTCAGCCTTATAAAGAAGTTCCACGGACTTCGTGCAAGCCGCGAAGAAGAAATTATCGGTCTTGATAAGCTTGAACATGGAATTGATTCAAGTTATGCAGGCTTTATTATGGCTCCACAGGTTCTTGGCGGAGAAAGTTCGGCAGCAGCAGGCGAAAGCGTACCTGTAGAAAAGGCTATACCAGTTGCAAAGGCTACAGCCCGCCCTGATGCTAAGTTCCATATGGTTACAATCATTACCCGTCAGAGTAAGTTTGATGAACTTAAGGCAGCCATGAACGACATTAATGTAACAGGTATGACTGTTACAAACGTACTTGGTTGCGGTCAGCAGCACGGAAATGTTCAGAAGTACCGCGGTGTAGAAATGGATATGACTTTACTTCCAAAAATCAAGGTTGATATTGTTGTAAGTGAAGTTCCTGTAGATCTTGTTATAACTGCTGCTAAGGAAGTTCTTTATACCGGAAATATCGGAGATGGAAAAATCTTCGTATATGACGTAAGCAATGTTGTAAAGGTTCGTACCGGCGAAGAAGGATATGAAGCTTTACAGGACTAATTATCCTGCATGACTAATTAATAATGCAAAAAAAATCCACGCCAAAAGCGTGGATTTTTACTTTTAAAGAAACTTTAAATATTAGTATTCAGGTGGAAGTTCACCTAACTGGTCAAAACTGAATACTGGACCGTCTTTACAAACGAATTTATCACCAATATTACAGCGGCCGCATTTACCAATACCGCACTTCATTCTCATTTCCATAGTTGTGAAAATCTGTTCATCTTTAAAGCCAAGATCTTTTAAGATTTTCAAAGACATGTGAATAAGAATTGGAGGTCCACACATGATTACTGTCATTCCGGCATCTGGTTTAAGTTCTGTGATGAATGGTGGAACGAAACCAACGTGTCCATCCCAGCCTTCTTCTGCACGGTCGATTGTGATATCGATAGAGCAGTTTGGCTGTTTCATCCATACATTCTGCATTTCATCAAGGCGAACTAAGTCTGCCTTTGAACGTGCACCATAGATTACCTGAATTTTTCCATAGTTTTCACGATGGTCCATCATATAGTTTACTACCGAATGAACTGGAGCAATACCAATACCACCGGCAATAACAAGAATGTCTTTACCTTTAAGGGCACCTTCTACAGGGAATCCGTTTCCAACTGGACCGCGCAGACAAATCTGCTGGCCAACTTCTGCGTTGTGCAGCCATTCAGTTACACAACCGCATTTTTTAATTGAGAATTCCATGTGAGATTCCAGAGTAGGGGAAGAAGTGATGGAAATCATTGATTCACCAACACCAGGAACAATAAGCATTGCACACTGTCCAGGAATGTGGTTAAAGAGTTTTTTTCCATCAAGTCCAACTACGCTGAAAGTTTTTACATCAGGAGTTTCCTGTTTAATATCAATAATTTTTCCTACATAAGGAATGAATGATTCTTTTGTTTCCATGCTCAACTCCTTATCCTAAATGTCATCTGTCTCGTTTACGGCTTTAATAACCTTAACGATATTCATGTTTACAGGGCAGCTTTCAAGACAGCGTCCACATCCAACACAAGAGAAGAGACCTTCATGAGCCATTGGATAATACATAAGTTTATGCATAAAACGCTGACGGCTTCTTTCTTTCTGTGTATGGCGAGGGTTTTCTGCAGCCATCTGTGTAAAGTCGTTGTACATACAAGAGTCCCAGCAGCGAATCTGACGGATTCCCTTATCTGTACCAGTAGAGAAGTCTCTAACATCAAAACACATACAGGTTGGACATACGTAAGTACAGGTACCACAGCCTAAGCAAGGTTCTGCAACTTTTTCCCAAATCTTTGAATTAAAGATTTTGAGCATATCTTTACCCTGGAATTTAGAAAGATCAAGATGTGCAAATGGAAGCTTTTCGATTTTTTCAGAAATTTCTTTCTTTAATGCATCAACTGCTTTTTCATCAGAATCAGAAAGAAGTGATTTTGCATTTTCAATAAAAGCTTTTCCTTTTTCTGTATTTGCAGCAAAGAAATATTTTCCGTCTGCTAACCAGGCAGAAACATCTCCTGCAGCTTTTGAAAGGCTTGCATCAATTGAGTATGTAGAACAGAAACATTCTTTTGCAGGTTCATTACATGCAAGAGTAATTACAGTTCCATGTTCGCGGCGGTTTGTGTAATAAGAATCTTTTGGGTTCATGTTCATATAAACATTGTCAATTACTTCAAAACCTTTTGCATCACAGGCACGTACACCAAAAATTACAAAGTCTTCAACTTCTTTTCTTGGGTCTTCAACTGTAATTTCTTTTCCGCTTACTTTGTAAGAAACCATGTGTTCTGTTTTTGGAAAGAAGAAATCTTTTGCAGATCTTACTGTCTTTAAGGCAGAAGAAAGTTTTGTTCCTTTTTCCCACTGTTTGAAATCTGCTTTACCGGAAGTGTTGTCAACCGGCAGATAAAGAGGCTGCTTTGAGCCGATAAGTTCAAACAAAGAATCTATTTTATCAGCATTAATATAAAACATTATTCAGCCTCCTTGTCGTGTGAGCGGTCGTAAACAATAGTTGTTTCAGGATCGCCTTCTGCATTGAATGTAAGCATAGCAGGTTTGCTTTCCATGTCGCTTCCAGCCTGATACTCACCGTAAATTTCATTGATATCTTTAATGAACTTGCGGTTGAGAAGATAAAGTGGAATGTGCTGAGGACAAACACGAGAACATTCACCACAGTCTGTACAGCGGCCTGCAACGTGCCATGCACGAATGATATGGAAAAGACTTTCTTCAAAGTTTGTTTCTGCAACTTTCTGAGATGTGTAAAGTTTGTTGTTGTCGAATACACATTTTTCGCAGGTACATGCAGGACAAATGTCACGGCAGGCATTACAGCGAAGACATCTGCTGAATTCATTTTTCCAGAAAGCATCTCTTTCATCTGCAGTCATTTTTTCAAGTTTTTCAACTTCTTCCATGCGTTTAGATTCAAGAGCTTCAACTTCTGCATCAATTCCAATTAATTCATCGCAAGAAACAGGTTTCTTGTTTTTACAGTTATCACAAACTTCGCCGCCATCAAGAGTATCCTGACAAGGAACGCCGATAGCATAAACATCACCGCGGGCAATGCGGTTTTCTTTAAGAAGCTGTGTAAAAGAATAAGTATCACTTGGTTTTAAGAATACAAGAACAACTTCCTGAGGAATTGGAGCATCAACGGCATTTGGATCTCTCTGTTTTGCCATTGTGTTGTTCATTCTTGTTGTACTCTTGGCAGTTTCAATCTGTCTTGTAATTTTTACAAGATATTTAGAAAGATTTGCCTTACAGTATTTGTTAAAAACAAAATCTTTATCTAATTCTTCTGCAGAAGAGAAAACTGCAGGGCTTATATCATCTTCAAAAAGACCTTTTTTCCAGCCAACTACTTTCTGAACTTTTCCTTCAGCAAGAAGTTCTTTTGCACGTTTGATTAATTTGTCTTGCATCTTACATCCTCCAGCTTTTTACATTCGCCAAGCTCAGTAATCTGCTTTACGAAATCATTCATAATTCCTGCAAAGCGAACACCTTCTGCAGCTGAACACCATTCTACGCGGGTACGGCCTTTTTCAATTCCCAAAAAGTCAAGCATAGAGAAGAGAAGGGTCATACGACGGCGTGCGAAGTAGTTACCAGTTGAATAGTGACAGTCACCAGGGTGACATCCACACAAAATAACTCCATCAGCTCCGCGCTGGAATGCACGCAAAATAAAGAGCGGATTCAAGCGGCATGAACATGGAATACGAATAATCTTTACATTTCCAGGATACTCGAGACGGTTGTTACCAGCCAGGTCGGCACCTGCATAAGAACACCAGTTACAGCAGAATGCTACAATCTTTGGGGTCCATGCGCTGCCAGAGGCAGCTACCGAGTTTCCTGCGGAAACATCGATTTTATTTTCACTCATAATCATATTTTTCAGATTTGTGAAACAGGATGGGGAGGATAATCAGGATTATATTTATATCCTTTTTATCCTGTATATCTTGTTTCATTACAATACTGAATCAACCTCCGCCAAGATTTGTTTATTGCTGAAGCCCTTAAGATCCATAGCACCAGATGGACAGGCAACAGTACATGCACCACAACCATGACACATAGCAGAATTAACCTGTGATACGTGACGTGTAATTGTAGTTCTGTTTGGACCACGGAAATCCTTATCAATATAAGAAATTGCTCCGTAAGGACAAACGTTAATACACTGACCACAACCGTTACAAGCATTTTCATCCGGCTGAGCAGTACAAGGGTCATTCTTAAGCTTATCTTTTACGAGTAAGCAGATAGCCTTTGCAGCAGCACCTGATGACTGAGCAACAGTTTCTGGAATATCTTTTGGTCCCTGGCAGCAGCCTGCAAGGAAGATACCGGCAGTAGGAGATTCAACAGGACGAAGTTTAGCATGAGCTTCAAGGAAGAAGTCATTGTTGTCCATAGAAGTTGTAAGCATAGTTGCAAGTGGGCGGGCAGATTTGTCTGCTTCGATAGAGGCTGCAAGAACAACCATATCAGCCTTAATATGAACCTGCTTATTCAAAATTAAGTCGCTTCCCTGAACATCAAGACTTCCGTCACTCTGTGGAGTAACTTTTCCTACCTGACCTTTAATGTAGTGTACGCCATACTGTTCAACTGCACGGCGGTAGAACTCATCAAAGAGTTTACCTGGAGTACGAACATCAATATAGAATACATAACAGTTTGTATCAGGATAATGATCGCGGGTAAGGATTGCGTGTTTTGCAGTATACATACAGCAGATCTTTGAGCAGTACTCGTGACCTTTTGTGCTGTCGGCACTGCAACGGCTTCCTACACACTGTACGAATACGATTGTTTTTGGTTCTTTTCCGTCTGAAGGGCGGAGAAGGTGACCATTTGTAGGTCCTGAAGCGTTACAAAGTCTTTCAAATTCAAGAGAAGATACAACGTCAGGACTCTGGCTGTAAGCATATTCATCGAATTTTTCAAGAGAAATAGGATTGTAACCTGTTGCTACAATGATTGCACCATATTTTTCTGTAAGAATTTCTTCTTTCTGATTAAAGTTGATGGCTCCAACACCACAGGCTTTTTCACAGAAACCACATACATTGTCTTTACCGTTTGCAAGACCCTTCATGTGGAGACAGTAATTAGCATCAATGTTTGCAACCTTTGGAACAGCCTGGGCAAAAGGAATATCAATTGCCTTGCGGTTGTTTAAGTTAAGGTTGAAAGCATTTGGAACTTTCTTGTTAGGACATTTTTCGATACATGCACCACATCCTGTACATTTAGTTTCATCAACATAACGTGGATGTCGTTTAATATCGATTTCAAAGTTTCCAATGTATCCTCTAACTCCGCATACTTCAGAAGCTGAAAGAATGCGAATGTTAGGATTCTGGCTTACTTCTGTCATTTTTGGAGTTACGATACAAGAAGCACAGTCCAGTGTTGGGAATGTCTTATCAAGCTTAGCCATTTTTCCACCGACAGTGTAGTCTTTTTCTACAATGTCTACAGGGAAGCCGGCATCGGCAATATCAAGGGCAGCTGTAATACCTGCAATACCACCACCAATTACAAGTGCACGTTTTGTAACTGTTGTTTCACCTGGGGTGAGTGGAGTATCAAGGATTGTTTTTGCAACTGCTGCTTTACCAAGAGCAATGGCTTTTTCTGTAGCCTGCTCCATATCTTTCATTACCCATGAAGTCTGTTCACGGATATTTGCTACTTCTACTTTAAATGGGTTAAGACCGGCACGTTCTGCACAGGCACGGAAGGTTTTTTCGTGCATACGTGGAGAACAAGAACAAAGAACAACACCAGTAAGTTTGTCGTCTTTGATATGGTCTTCAATCATTTTCTGACCGGCAGAAGAACACATGTAAGTGTAGTGTGTTGAATAAACAACTCCGTCTACTTTTCCAAGTTCTTCTGCAACTTTAGCTACGTCAACTGTTCCGGCAATGTTAGTACCACAGTGACATACAAATACACCAATTCTTTCCATATTAAAACCTTATTTCTTATATTTGCGGAATGCACTAACAATAGCCTGCTGTGGCATATCATCATCAAGATGTTCAGGAACCTGAACTGGATCAAGGTGATGAGGACCCCGCTGGCCTTCAACATACTGACGTACGCCGTCTATTAACTTTGCAGGTTCTACCTGGCGTGGACAACGTTCAAGGCAGGCAAAGCAAGAAAGACATGCATAGATTGATTTAGAATTTAAAAGTGGTTCAAGGTCTCCGTTTTCAACCATCTGAACAAACTGATGTGGATGATATTCCATTGCATCATAGTTAGGGCAGGTAGCTGAACATTTTCCACAGACCATACACTTTTTAGGATTTACACCGCTTTTAAGAAGGATAATTTCTTTAGCAAGTTCTGTATTTTCCATTATGCTTCCTCCTTTAAGCCGAGGGCTTCTGCAAGTAATTCTGTAAAGTAGATTACATCAAGTTTTGAGTCACCCTTATTTTTAATAAGATTATATCGGCAGAGAGGACATGAAGTTACAAGGAAGTCTGCTCCCATATCTTCTGCATTTGAAAGGATTTTCTTTGTTCTGTTTTTTGGAATTGATTGGTCTTCGAACATTGTGTATGCACCGCAGCATTCATTACGCTGAGCATAAATTACAGGTGTAGCTCCAATTGCCTTGATAAAATCTTCAAGGATTTTTGGATTTTCAGGGTCATCAAGACCAAGAACTTTGCCTGGACGAAGAAGAAGACAACCATAATATGCACCGATTTTTTTACCGGTAAAAGGTTTTTTAACAGCCTTTTTAAGGTTATCCCAACCAACTACATCGCGCAGAATTTCGAGGTAATGAAGAACTTTTGTTTCTCCATGATACTCAATGTCATCCTGCTTGAGATAGTTATTCACCTTGAATGCTACAAATTCATCTGTTGCTACATCGTTATTTACCTGTTTTAAAACATTGTAACATGCAGAACAGAGAGTAACTAATTCTTTTCCAGAATCACGTGCATTTGCGAGGGCGCGGACAGATGAAAGCTTTGAAGCGATTTCATCTTTAGCCATAGGATATTCACCACCACAGCACTGCCATTCAGGAATTTCTTCAAGTGTGAATCCTAAAGCTTCCGCAGACTTGCGCGCATAAAGGTCAAGGTCAGTTGCCTTGTTTTTCAGCGTACAGCCTGGAAAATAAGAATATGTCATACTTGCTCCCAATAAAAATATATTTAATTCTATGAAAAAATCAGAATAAATTTTTTGCCGAATCTATCCCGATTATCTTTTTACTATATAACTTTTTGCTTCTTTTGTGAAGATAAAATCTACTAATTAAAAATACTATTGTGCAGGGGAAAATCCCTGTTTAATTTGATAAATATCATGTCTTATTGACTTTATATTTCTCTATTAATATACTAAAAATTCACGTTATTATGCTATTTTAGAGGCAAAATCAAATGATTAAATACATCATCAAAAGGCTTGTTACCGCTTTGATAACAGCTTATCTTGTTGCGACTTTAACATTTTTCATTATGAATATGGTTCCGGGTGGACCTTTTCTTTCTGAAAAAGCCGTAACTCCCCAGGCTCAGGCCGCAATGGAAGCAAAATATGGACTTGATAAACCGCTTGGTCAGCAGTATTTAACTTACATAGGTGGAATTCTTCACGGAGACTTTGGTCTTTCAGTTAAAAAAAGAGGAAGAAGTGTAAGCGAAATCATTTTTACAAAATTTCCTGTTTCTGCAAGACTTGGCGGCTGGGCAATTATAGTTTCAATTTTGTTTGGAGTTCCCCTTGGAGCTATAGCTGCATATAAGAGAAGTAAGGCAATTGATAACATCATCGTAGTACTTTCAACAGCAGGAATTGCAATTCCTAGCTTTCTTTCTTCAACTCTTTTAATGTACATATTCTCTACAAAGCTTCACTGGCTGCCATCTTTAGGCTTAAACGATGCCAAAAGTTATATTATGCCGGTTGTTGCTTTAGCCCTTTATCCTACCTTCTACATTGCAAGACTTATGCGTTCTTCAATGCTGGATGTTATGGGACAGGATTATATGAGAACTGCCAGGGCAAAGGGTGTAAATAATTTTAAATCTATTTTTAAGCACGCTTTAAGAAATGCCATTCTTCCTGTAATTACTTATTTAGGACCTCTTATTGCTTCTCTTATGACAGGAAGTTTTATTATCGAAAAAATCTTCAACATTCCTGGCCTTGGTTCAGAATTTGTTGGTGCTATTACCAGCCGCGATTATCCAATGATTATGGGTACAACAATCTTCCTTGCTGTTTTTGTAATTATTATGAATGTAATTGTTGATCTTCTTTATGCGGTTGTAGACCCACGTATTAAACTTAAATAGAAAAGAGAAAAATATGGACGAAAAGAAAAAAAATCCTTTAAGCTTACAGATTAATGTGGATGATTTTATTCCTGCTTCTGCAGATGAAAAACAATCCCTTGTAATAATGAGAGAATCAGTTGGTTTCTGGAAAGATGGAATCAGAAGATTCAGAAAGAACAAGATTGCAATGACCTCTCTTTGTATTGTTATCTTTATTATTTTCTTATGTTTTATTGTACCTGCTTTTTATCCTTACAAATATGAACAGCAGATTAAGGGAAGCGAAAGACTTGGTCCTATGCAGTATTCTGCTACAGAACTTCAGATGAAGGCTAATGGTCAGAAAGTTTTTCCGCATTTTCTTGGAACTGACCAGAATGGCCGTGATTATGCAATCCGCGTAATGGTTGGCGGCCGCGTTTCCATGACGGTAGGTATTGTTGCCTCAATTCTTATTTTAATTATTGGTTCTCTTTACGGAGCAATTGCCGGTTATTTTGGCGGAATGGTAGATTTAATTATGATGAGAATTGTAGATATCATTTATACAGTTCCGGATGTTTTAATCATCATTCTTCTTGCCCAGACTTTAAAATTCCCCCTCCGTTCTTTAGGAGAAGTTCCGGGCTTTGGCTGGATTCAGCGACTTGGACCAAATATGGTTTCAATGTTCATCGTTTTTGCCCTTTTGTACTGGGTTGGAATGGCAAGAATTATCCGTTCTCAAATTATTATTCTTAAACAGAATGAATACGTAACTGCAGCCCGTGCCCTTGGTGCAAACGGAAAACGCATTATTGGAAAACATCTTATTACCAATTGTATCGGAACCCTGATTGTAACAACAACCCTTCAGATTCCTTCATCAATTTTTACAGAATCTTTCCTTTCTTTCTTAGGACTTGGTGTACAGGCTCCAATGCCTTCTTTAGGTTCTCTTGCTTCTGCAGCCTTAAACGGCTTTCAGACTTTCCCGGAAAAACTTTTTGCTCCTGCATTTTTAATTTTTATCATCATTTTAAGTTTTAACCTTCTTGGAGACGGTTTACGTGATGCTTTTGATCCTAAACTGAAAAGCTAAGGAATATAAGGAAAAATAAAATGGATAATAAATATTTAGTAGATATACAGCATGAAAAACTTTCATTTTTTACACCGGCAGGAGAGGTAAAAGCTCTTAACGATGTAACAATTCAGATGAAAGAAGGCGAGGTTCTTGGAATTGTAGGAGAATCTGGAAGTGGTAAATCTGTAACAGCATATTCAGTTATGGGCCTTACTGCAGAAAACGGAAAGATTACCGGTGGAAGCATAACCTTTAATGGACACAGAATTGACCAGATGAGCGAAAAAGAACTCCGCAAAATCAGGGGAAAAGAAGTAAGCATTATTTTCCAGGATCCAATGACTTCCTTAAATCCTGTATGGACAATAGGAAATCAGATTGAAGAAGCAATAAAACTTCATACAGATAAAAAGGGAAAGGAAGCCAGAGAAAGGGCAAAAGAACTTCTTACTCTTGTAGGCATTAACGAACCAGACAAACGCTTAAAACAGTATCCTCATGAACTTTCTGGTGGAATGAGACAGCGTGTAATGATTGCCATAGCCCTGGCCTGCGAACCAAAACTTTTGATTGCAGATGAACCAACTACAGCCCTTGATGTAACTATCCAGGCCCAGATTCTTGAACTTATGCAGGAATTAAAAAATAAGCTGGGAATGGGAATTATTATGATTACTCATGATCTTGGTGTTGTAGCTTCTATGTGTGATCATATTGCCGTTATGTATGCCGGCGAAATTATTGAGTACGGAACAACTGATGATATTTTTTATAATCCTCAGCACGAATATACAAGAGGACTTTTGCGTTCAATTCCAAAATTCCACGAAAAAGATTATTCAAGACTGGTTCCAATTGAAGGTCAGCCGGTTGATTTGTTAAATCGTCCAAAAGGCTGCTGTTTTGCTCCAAGATGTTCAAACTGTATGAAAATCTGTCTTGAAAAGGCTCCTGTTAGAAACGATTACGAAAGTCTTGGCGGCTCTCTGGTTGGAGATAACATACATTACGGTCGCTGCTGGCTTGAACAGAAGGCACAAATGCTTGGAAGTGCAGATGCTCTTGTAAAAGGAGGCGAATAATGAGCGAAAATTTACTTGAAGTTGAAGGCTTAAAACAATACTTCCCGGCAGGAAAAGGCCGCTTTATCAAGGCTGTTGATGATGTAAGTTTTTTTATTAAAAAAGGCGAAACTTTCGGGCTGGTAGGTGAGTCTGGCTGTGGAAAAACTACAACAGGCCGCTCTATTTTGCGCCTTACAGAACCAAGTGCCGGAAAAATCACTTATGACGGCCAGGTTATTTTTGACAGTCAGAATAACATTAAAGTTGATATGCTTCCTTACAGACAGAAAATGCAGATTGTTTTTCAGGATCCATATGCTTCCCTTGACCCAAGAATGACTGTAAGTGATATTATTGGCGAAGCCCTTGATATTCATAAATTATATTCTTCAAAGGCAGAAAGACGGGAAAAGATTCTTTCTTTACTTGCAAAAGTTGGTCTTAACAGTGAACATGCAAACCGCTTCCCCCACGAATTTTCCGGCGGACAGAGACAGAGAATTGGAATTGCAAGAGCCCTTGCCGTAAATCCACAGTTTATTGTCTGTGACGAACCGGTTTCTGCCCTTGATGTTTCAATTCAGGCCCAGGTAGTAAATATGTTCGAAGATTTACAAAAAGAAATGGGCCTTACATATCTTTTTATTGCCCATGACCTTTCTGTAGTTAATCATATTTCCAGCAGAATTGGTGTAATGTATCTTGGCCATATGGTAGAAATGGCTGAATCTGATGAATTGATTTTCCATTCAGTACATCCATATACCCGTTCCCTTATTTCTGCAGTTCCAATTGCAGATCCAAAAACTGCTAGACAAAATAAGAGAATTGTTCTGGAAGGGGATGTACCATCACCATTAAATCCACCTTCCGGCTGTCCTTTCAGGACACGATGCCCTTACGCCGACCAGCTTTGCGCCCGGGAAAATCCTCAATTTAAGGAAGTTTCTTCAGGCCATTATGCGGCATGCCATCATCTTGATAAATTAAATTAATTTAAAAATATATTGTCCTT
Organism: Treponema sp.; assembly: GCA_016286535.1. Lineage (GTDB taxonomy): Bacteria > Spirochaetota > Spirochaetia > Treponematales > Treponemataceae > Treponema_D. The sequence goes on from JAEESZ010000002.1 coordinate 246,412, forward strand.
ATCCCGCCACGAATAAGGGCAAGGAGGTTTTTATGAAGTTGAAACTGACAGGTTTAGTTTCTTTATTTTTAATGGCAAGCCTTAGCGTAATTTCCTGCAGCAAAAAGGCAGAAAATGCACCAAAAGGCTCTGTATTACATGTTCAGGTTGGACCTTCTCCAGAGACAATCGACCCTGCATTAAACTCTGCAGTAGACGGTGCAAACATGATTATTCATGCTTTTGAAGGTTTGTTAAAATTTGACAGTAATAACAACATTGTTGCTGCAAGTGCAGATAAATGGGAACAGTCTTCTGATGGTCTTACATGGACATTCCACTTAAGAGACGGCTTAAAATGGTCTGACGGTTCAGCATTAACTGCCAATGACTTTGTTTATGCCTGGAGACGTGTTGCAGATCCAAATACTGCTGCACCTTATGGTTATGACCTTTTAAACATTGTAAAAGGTTATAAAGAAGCTTCTGAAGGTGACACAGAAAAACTTGGTGTTGAAGCAACAGACGACAATACTTTTGTTGTTCACCTTACAAATCCATGCATCTACTTTGATAAAATTGCAGCCTTTGCAGTTTTAGTTCCAGTTCAGAAGGCAACAATCGAAGCAAACGGCGAAAGCTGGTCTATTAATCCATCTTCATACGTTACAAATGGTCCATACTATATGACTGAATATACAGATGGTTCACAGATTGTATTTACAAAAAATCCTAACTACTGGGATGCAGCAAATATCACTTTTGAAAAAATCGTTTGGCATTTAATTGAAGATCCAAATACTTCTTACAACGCTTATAATCAGAATGTATTACAGTTGATTAAAGATGTTCCAACAGAAGAAATTCCTTCATTAAGAGGTAATTCACAGTTCCATGTTGAACCAATCATGGGAACTTATTACATTACCTTTAATACTCAGAAAGCTCCATTCAACAATTCAGATGTAAGAAAAGCTCTTTCTCTTGCTATTGACCGTAAACACGTTGCTACAACAATCATGCAGGGTACATATACACCTGCTAAAAACTTTGTAGGACCTGGAATTTCTGATGCAGCTCCTGCTTCTTCTTTTGAAGATGTAACAAGAGCAGCTTATGGTGACCATTTTGATACAGATAATTACGAAGCTGACCTTGCAAAAGCAAAAGAACTTCTTGCATCTGCCGGTTATCCTGAAGGAAAAGGCTTCCCAACTTTTGAATATCTTACAAACGATTCAGGTTATCACAAGGCTGTAGCAGAATACTTACAGGCTGCCTGGGCTGAACTTGGCATTACAATGACTGTAAATATTCAGGAATGGAAAACAATGACTGCTGACCGCCGTTCAGGAAACTTTGATATTGCAAGAAACGGCTGGGTTTATGACTGGGATGATCCATCAAATATGATTAACCTTCTTGAAACGGGAAACGGTAACAACGATGGAAAATATTCTTCTGCAGAATTTGATAAATATGTAAGACTTGCAAGAAACACAACAAAAGTTGCTGAGCATTATGATTATCTTCATAAAGCTGAGCAGGCTGCATTAAACGATGCTGCAATGGCTCCAATCGCTTACTACAACGAATTCTGGCTTCAGAAAGATAACTTAAAAAATACCTGGCATTCTCCTTACGGATACTGGTACTTCATGTACGGTAAGTTAGAATAGTCAAATAAAACTTAAACATAAATCATAGATTACCATTTATGGTTTATGTTTAAGCTTACAAGGCTTCCTTCATTCAGCGAGTTAGATTCAAGAGTTTTTAGATCTGCCGTAAGAAGAAGCTTTTCTTCTTTTCCCTTTATTTTATAACTTTCAATCTTAAAACGGGTCATATCACCAAGAAAACTTACAGCCTTTACATAACCTTCAATATCAGCTTCTCTGTCAGATTTATTTAATTCAAACCACTCTGGTCTGATTGTATATAAATTTCCGTCTATAGTTATAAAATTAGAATGACCTACAAAATCGGCTGTAAAATTATCCTGAGGCTTAAAATATAAATCTCTTGGAACTCCATACTGAAGAATTTTTCCTTCGTTTATTACGGCAATTTTATCAGAGAGGGAAAGAGCTTCTTCCTGATCATGGGTAACATAAACTGTTGTAATCTTAAATCTTTTCTGAATACTTTTAAGGTCTTCCCTTACTTTTTCCCTTAATTTTGTGTCCAGACTGGAAAGAGGTTCATCCATCAAAATTATCTGAGGCTGTAAAACTAGAGCTCTTGCAAGGGCAACCCGCTGCTGCTGGCCACCGGAAAGCTGATTCGGATACCTGTCCAGAAGCTTTTCTATATCAAGATTTGAGGCAATTTCCTTACATTTAAGGGCAAAATCCTTATCTTTTTTTATTTTCAGGCCGAACTGAATATTCTGTCTTACCGTCATATGAGGAAAAAGGGCGTAATCTTGAAAAACCATTCCAATTTTTCTTTTATTTGGAGCAATATCATTGATATTCTTTCCATACAGTTCAATCTGCCCCTGGTCTGCCTTTAAAAAACCCATAATAAGTTTTAAGAGGGTTGTTTTTCCACAGCCGCTTGGACCTAAAAGGGTAGTAAAAGAGCCTTCTTCAATATCTAAAGAAAGATTTTTTATTGTTTCTTTTGAACTTTTATTTTTTTCGTTCTTATAAGAAAAAGATATATTTTTTAAGCTTAAGGCTATTTCTTTATTATTCATATTTCTTTCCCCAGAATCTTATAATTAATTTTCCTGTAAGCAAAATTACAAAAGTGATGATTGTTAAAACAAGGGCAAGTGCGGCTGCATCTCCCCAGAAGCCCTGCTCGGCAAGATTTAATATTTTAATTGAAGTTAAAGGAGTGTCAAAGGAAACTAAAAATATTACAGCCGACATTGTTCCAACGCCCCTCATAAAATCATAAATAAAGGAATTAAGAAGTCCGTCTTTTGAAAGCGGATAAATTATAGAAAATAAAAGTTTTAAAGGAGATGCCCCTAAGGCAAGGGCTGCATCATCTATAGTCATTTTTATCTGGGAATAGGCTGAACTTATTGATCTGTAAGAAAAAGGAATAAAGCCTACGGTTATTGCAATTAAAATCAATATGTTTGAATAATGAAAATTTATTTTTGAAGAAAATAAGAGCAGGGCAAGGCCAAAAAGACTTCCCGGAATTACGGCCGGTAACTGAATTAGAGAATCTATGTATTTTTTTAAGGGACAGGATGTCCTTAATACCAGGAAGGCTGCAAAACTTGCAATTAAAGTTGATAAAAGTCCTGCTTCTATTGCAAAACGTAAACTGTTTATAAGTTCTTTTTTACAGCGGGCAATATTCTGGATATGTTTAAGTGTAAACTCAGGATTAATTCCCCAGATTTTTTGAAAAGAGCCTGCGATTATAGCAAAAAACTGTAAAATTACACATATAGTTATAAAAGAACAAAAAAATGTAAAGAAAATTTTTGCAGACACAGAGGCCGAAGTTTTTGTATTTGAAGAAGCTTTTCCACCAACTACAGCCAGCTTTGCCATATTTTTTGAAAAATACTTATTTTGAAAAACAAATAGAATTATTGACGGAATTACGAGTAATATTCCAAGAACAGCAGAAGAGCCTCCGTTTATCCAGCCGGTAAGCTGGGTATATATTTCTACGGCAAGAACCCGGTATCTGCCTGCAACAATCATAGGATTTCCAAAATCACTCATAACCGAAACTGCAATATAAAGGGCTGCAGAAATAATTCCCGGCATGGAAAGTGGAAGGGTAATTGTAAAAAAGATTTTTAATCTTCCGGCATTTAAAGTCCTGGCGGCAATTTCGTAATCACTGTTAATGTTTTCAAGAGTCTGGGCACAAATCATATATGCCAGAGGAAAAAAACAAAGGGTCTGGGCAATTAAAAGTCCCGGGAAACCATATAGGGAAATATCAAGTCCAAGAATTGTTTTTGTTATAAAGCCCTGTTTTCCAAGTAATAAAATAAAGGAAAGTCCACCGACAAAAGGAGGTGTTACCAGGTGAATTAAAGGAATAAGGGAAAAAAATCTTTTTGCCGGAATAGAAACTTTTACAACTCCGTAAGCATATAAAAATCCTGTTAAAACCGAAAAAAAGGTTGATGCAAGAACTTCTATAAGAGTATTAAGACAGGCTTTTTTCCATATACTTGAAAATAAAACTTTTTTAAAGTCGGAAAAAGAAGGGCTTGTAAGTACAAATAAAAGAGGAAGCAGAATACAAATAAAAAGTAAAAGGCAGATAATTATCCAGATTATTGTAAGGGTAATACTGCCTTCAATTGTTTTTACTTTACTGTTTTTGACCATAAATCAAGAACTGTGTCCTTTTCTTCAGAAGCTTTATTAACATCATAAGCAATTAAATCAAGTTCAGAAAGAGGAACCGAACCTTCAATTCCCTTAGCTTCAGGATTAACAGGTACAGTAAAATCAAGGGAACTCATCAATTCCTGAGCTTCTACAGAAAGCATAAAATCAACGAATTTTTTTGCAGCATTAATGTTTTTTGTATTTTTCATAATAGAAATACAGTCAACATCACCGGCACTCTGGGAAGGGGCAATTGCAATAACATTAAAACCTTCTGACCTGTATTTGTTGATGGCATGAATATAAGAAACTCCAAGGCTGTATTCACCGCTTCCAATTAATTTGGCAGGAGCTGAACCGCTGTCAGGAAACTGACCTACTAAAGGAGCAAGTTTTTCAAGGTATTCCCAGCCCTTGTCCCAGCCTAAACGTTGCAGCTGATTTTGTACAAAGAGGTATGCTGTAGAAGATGCCAGTGGGTTTGTAATTACAATTTCGCCCTTGTAAAGAGGATTTGTAAGATCATCCCAGCTTGAAGGAAGGGGAAGATCAGGAAATTTTTCTTTATAACGCTGGGTATTAACTCCAATTCCTAAAGAAAGGACACAAAAACCTGTCCATGTATCATCTGATGATTTTGCATATTCAGGAAGATTTTCTGCAAATGGAGATTTATATGCTAATAATGCATCATTTTTATCCAGCTGAATGTGATAGGAAGAAGCTCCTCCTAAAAGTACATCAGCATTTGGATTATCTTTTTCTGTAAGAACACGGTTTACAAGTTCACCGGTAGAAGCTCTTAAATATTTAACCTGAATTCCTGTTTTTTCTGAAAACAGTTTTGTAAGGGCCTCAGTCTCTTCTTCATGAATAATTGAATATATGTTCAGGGACTGATTTACAGCCTGATTTTTTTTAGAACAGCCTGCAAAGGAAAAAATTAAAGAAAGAGTAAGCAAAGTAAAGATACTTTTTTTCATATGGACCTCCATAATACTTCGGAAAATTTTTTATTTGATAATAATTTAATAAAAATCTGACATTATGAATATACTCAAATTAAGGGTAAAAATATAATACCAGTTTTATTTTTTAAATAAAACATATATTTATTAGAAGTTTTATAATTAATTTAGTATATTTAGAATACTGGCAAAAGGAGTTATATGAAACAATATGATATCACTGGCATGTCTTGTGCGGCCTGTTCTGCAAGAATAGAAAAGGCTGTTTCAAAAGTTGAAGGTGTAGAAAACTGTTCTGTAAATCTTCTTACAAATTCTATGGCTGTAGAAGGTAATGTAAGCGAAGAAGATATAGTAAAAGCTGTAACCCAGGCAGGTTATGGTGCAAAAGCAAAAGAAAAAAATCAAAATAAGGGTGCAAAAGATAATTCCAAAGATGAAAGTTTTAAGGACAAAGATAGTCCTGTTTTATTAAAAAGACTTATTTCTTCAATTATTTTTCTGCTTCCTTTAATGTATGTTTCTATGGGCCACATGATGTGGAAATGGCCTCTTCCTTCTTTTTTTATTAATAATCCCCTTGCAATAGGTTTATATGAATTACTTCTGGCTTTAATTGTTATGATTATCAACCAGAAATTCTTTATAAGCGGTTTTAAATCTCTTATTCACAGAGCTCCAAATATGGACACTTTAGTTGCTCTGGGCTCTTCTGCTTCATTTATCTACAGTACTGTATATCTTTTTATAATGACAAAAGTTGAATTTTCTTCAAATCATGAACTTATCATGCAGTACATGAATAACTTTTACTTTGAAGCTGCTGCAATGATTTTGACTTTAATTACTGTCGGAAAATTACTGGAAGCCCGTTCTAAGGGAAAAACTACAAATGCCTTAAAGAGTCTTATTCAGCTAAAACCAAAAACTGCACATATACTTAAAAATGATGTGGAAGAAATTGTCAGTGTTGACCAGCTTTCACCTGGTGACATTTTCCTCGTTTATCCCGGTGAAAGTATTCCAGTAGATGGAATTATTCTTGAAGGCAATGCTGCCATTGATGAGGCAGCCCTTACCGGCGAAAGTATTCCGGTTGACAAGAGTAAGGGGGATCAGGTATCTGCCGCTACAATTAATCAGTCTGGTTTTATAAAGTGTAAGGCAAGCAGGGTCGGGGAAGATACAACTCTTTCTCAAATTATCAAAATGGTAAGTGATGCCGCTGCAACAAAGGCCCCAATTGCAAAAATTGCAGATAAAGTTTCGGGCATTTTTGTTCCTGTAGTAATTATTATTGCCCTTATTACCTTTGCAGTATGGTCTTTTCTTGGTGCAGAAATTGGAGCAGCCCTTACCAGAGCGGTTGCAGTCCTGGTTATCAGCTGTCCATGTGCCTTAGGCCTAGCAACTCCGGTAGCAATTATGGTTGGAAACGGAAAGGCTGCCAGAAACGGTATTTTATTTAAGAATTCAGTTTCTCTTGAAAATGCAGGAAAAAGCAAAATTGTTGTTCTTGATAAAACCGGAACAATTACAAAAGGAAATCCTCTTGTTACAGAAATAATTTCTCTATCTGCAAAGAGCGAAAAAGAAGTGCTTGAATATGCTGCAGCATTGGAAAGTAAAAGTGAACATCCTCTTGCAAAGGCAATTTTAGCTAAGGCAAAAGAAGAAAATATTACAATAATGCCTGCAGAAGATTTTAAGAATATAACAGGAAGCGGCCTTTACGGAAAAGTAAATGGTAAGGAAATAATTGCAGGAAACTTAAGATTTATTGAAAGCAGACTTTCTGTTGACCAGGCTATAAAAAATAAGGCAGAAGAACTTTCCTTACAGGGAAAAACTCCTTTATTCTTTGCCATCGACAATATTCTTACCGGTATTATCTGTGTTGAAGATACAATAAAAGAAGATAGCCCGCTTGCAATTGCTCTTCTTAAAAAGATGAAAATAAGAAGCGTAATGCTCACCGGTGACAACGAAAAAACTGCCAGGGCAATTGCAAAAAAAGCTGGAATTGATGAAGTTATTGCAAATGTAATGCCTGATGGAAAGGAAGAAGCTGTTAAAAAGCTTCAGAAAGAAGGAAAGGTTTGTATGGTTGGTGATGGAATAAATGATGCACCGGCCCTTACCAGAGCAGATACCGGCATGGCAATTGGAGCCGGAACAGACATTGCAATAGAAGCTGCCGATGTTGTTTTAGTTAAAAATTCACTAATGGATATGGTTTCTGCCATTACAATTAGCCGCCAGACTATAAAAAATATTAAAGAAAATCTTTTCTGGGCCTTTATTTACAACATTATTGGAATACCTCTTGCGGCAGGCGTCTTTACACCTTTACTTGGCTGGAAACTAAACCCTATGTTTGGTGCCCTTGCCATGAGCCTTTCAAGTTTTTGTGTTGTAACCAATGCTTTAAGATTAAATTTCATAAAGCTTAATAAGGGAAATAGTAAAAATCAGATTAATAATGATACTAAAACTGAACATATTAATACAAATTCTAATGATAAGGAGTCTAAAATGAAAGTTTTAATTGAAGGAATGATGTGTCAGCATTGTGAAAATCACGTAAAGAGTGCTCTGGAAGCCTTACCTTTTGTTGAAAGCGCCCAGGCCAGTCACACAGATAAATGTGCCTTAATAAACTTAAAAGCTGATTCAAAAGCAGACGAAGAAGCTGTTAAAAAAGCAGTAACCGATGCCGGTTATGAATACAAAGGTATTGAAGGTTAAACAAAAAAGACCAGTCTTAAATATTTTTAAGGCTGGTCTTTTTTTTACCTTTACGATTTTTCGTAAAGAAGTTTTTTATTTTCCCTGAGGATATGCCATAGCTTCAGGCTTAAATACTTCATCAAACTTTTCTGCTGTAAGGAAACCAAGTCCTACACAAGCATCTTTAAGAGAAATATTTTCATCAAAAGCTTTATGAGCTGTCTTAGCAGCATTTTCATAACCGATATAAGGATTTAATGCAGTTACAAGCATTAAAGAGTTGTAAAGATTATGATGCATTTTATCTTTGTTTGCAGTAATTCCAACTGCACAGTTCTTGTTAAAGCTGAGCATAGCTTCTGCAAGAAGGCGGGCAGACTGAATAAAGTTATATGCAATAACAGGCATAAATACGTTTAATTCAAAGTTACCCTGGCTGGCTGCAAAACCAATTGCAGAATCGTTACCCATAACCTGAACAGCAACCATTGTTACGGCTTCGCACTGGGTTGGGTTTACTTTTCCAGGCATGATAGAAGAACCTGGTTCATTTTCCGGAATGTGGATTTCTCCAAGACCGTCACGTGGACCAGAAGCAAGCCAGCGTACATCGTTGGCAATCTTCATCATATCTGCTGCAAGAGCTTTAATTGCACCGTGAGCAAATACAAGTTCGTCCTTAGAAGTAAGGGCATGGAATTTGTTAGGTGCTGTAATAAAATCTTTTCCTGTAAGTTTAGATACACATTCAGCAACTTTTGCATCAAAACCTTTTGGTGCATTAAGACCGGTTCCAACGGCAGTTCCACCTAAAGCAAGCTGCTTAAGGTATGGAAGAGAAGAACAAAGCATTTCGCGGTCGCGTTCAAGAGAGGTTCTCCAGCCTGAAATTTCCTGATCAAAAGAAATAGGAACAGCGTCCTGAAGATGTGTACGTCCAGATTTTACGATTCCTTCGTTTTCTTTTTCAAGGCGTTTGAAAGTTGCAACTAAAGTATCGATTGCTGGAAGAAGTTTATCTTCAATTACACAAACTGCAGAAATATGAAGTGCGGTTGGGAAGGTATCGTTAGAAGACTGACTCATGTTAATATCATCGTTTGGATGACAGAGTTTTTTTCCTGCAATTTCGTTAGCACGGTTTGCAATAACTTCGTTTGCATTCATGTTGCTCTGAGTTCCAGAACCAGTCTGCCATACAACGAGAGGGAAGTGATCATTAAGACTTCCTGAAATAACTTCTTCACAAGCCTGACTGATTGCCTTTAATTTTTCATCAGTCATTTTTTCTGGTTTAAGGGCATTGTTAGCCATAGCAGCAGCCTTTTTAAGATAACCGAAGGCTTTTGTTATTTCGCGAGGCATAGTTTCAATTCCTACGCCAATTTCAAAGTTTTCATGACTTCTTTCTGTCTGAGCGCCCCAGTATTTATCTGCTGGAACTTTTACTTCACCCATAGAGTCATGTTCAATTTTGTATTCCATATTAAATTCCTTAAAATTGTAACAAGATGAACAAGATGTACAGGATGATAAAGATATCAAAAAAATTATAATATCTTTTATATCCTGTTTATCTTGTTTTATAAATTAAAAGTTTACCTGCTTAATTACATCTTTGAGGCAGTCAGCACTGTGGCGTAAAGAAGCAATTTCTGCATCTGTAAGAGGAGCTTCAATTCTTCCCTTAATTCCATTAGCACCAATAACTGTAGGAATAGAAAGACAAACATCTTTAATTCCGTATTCACCGTCAAGCATAGAAGAAATTGTTAATACAGAATCTGTATCATAATTTAATGCTTCACAGAGAGTAGCTGTTGTAACACCAATTGCATAGTTTGTACATTTTTTAGCAGCAATAATAATACCACCAGATTTTCTGATATAGTCTTCTACATCATCTTTATCAAAGTCTGGAAGTTTTGGACCTTTGTAAGATTTTGCAAAAGAATCAACTGGAATAGATCCGATGTTTGCTAAAGACCATGGTACAAAAGAAGAATCACCATGTTCTCCGAATACATAACCGTGTACGTTTTCCTGAGCAACTTTATAGTTTTCTGCAATTCTTGCACGGAAGCGGGCAGTATCAAGCATTGTACCTGTACCAAAAATGCGGTTAGCAGGAATTCCAGAAGTTTTTACAAACTGATATGTAAGGATATCTACAGGGTTTGCAACAATTACGTAAAGGGCATTTGGAGCGGCCTTTGTAATTAATGGAATAACAGATTTTGTAATATCAACATTAGTCTGAGTTAAATCAAGGCGAGACTGACCAGGTTTTCTTCCAACGCCAGAAGTGAAGACTACAATATCAGAATCCTTTGCATCTTCGTAATCACCATCATGAACGTAAACAGGACCAATAAAAGGAGTTCCCTGACGGATATCCATTGCTTCTCCCATAGCCTTTTCTTTTACGATATCAATAATAACGATTTCTGAAGCAATCTGCTTTAAAGTAAGGGCATAAGCAACTGTTGAACCAACCTGTCCTGCACCTATGATTGTAATTTTTCTTGACATTTATTTGTCTCCTATAAATTTAATATATACGTAACCATCTTTAAAAAAATTATTTAAAGTTAAACTATTATAAACGTTTTTTTGTTAAATGTGAAGATTTACAGGATTTTTTAACACTTATCAATGCCTAAAACTACTAAAACTATTGCAGTTACATTTGTTATAGGATTCTTTGCTATCTGTCTTAAATACAAATGAACGGTACAGCCGTCGGTGAATTTTTCATCTATAATTAATGGTTCTTTTTGTTTCTTACAGGCAGCAATCGCCTCTTTAAAAAGCTTTGCATTTTCATCAATTTTATTTTCAAAATCTGCTTCTCCTTTTTCTGGAGAATAAGAAAAATGCTCTACAATGAATTTTCTATAGGAACTGTTTCCGCGGATTATCCTGAAAATATTATTTTCAAATTCAACAATGGCCATAGGGAATGAATTAAAAATATTATCAGGAATATTGCCATAATTACAGGTTACAGCAGATAAATCATAAAGATTTAATTTACCAAGAGTTGAATAATAGTCAGATTCCTGGGGATTTTCAAAACCAATTTGTATGCCTTTTTCATAACGTTCAAATACTTCAATAAGAGGAATTGGCTTACAATAATAAAAACCCTGTAGTTTTGTACAGCCGATTTCTTTAAGGAAGTCTACCTGTTTTTTATTTTCTACACCTTCACAAACAGTATCAATACCAAGATTTATTACTGTTCGCATAAGTCCAGAAAGAAGAATTTTACTTTTTTCACTTTTTTGAAATTCCTGCATGAATTTCATATCAAACTTAATTAAATCAAATTGAAAATCATGAAGAATTTCCAGAGAAGAGTAGCCGGATCCAAAATCATCCATCCATACTTTGTACCCCAGACTCTGAAAGCGTTTAATCTGACTCTTCATATAATCATAATCTTTTCCGATTATACTTTCAGTAATTTCTATGGTTAATTTTTCAGGTTCAATATTTGCGGCTTTTGTACGGTTATAAATTTCCTGAACAATATCACAAGATTCAAAATCTGACCTTGAAAGATTTACAGAAACAGGAACAACATAAAGTCCGTTATCTGCCTGCTTTTTCATTTTTTTAAGAATCTTTTCTGTTACAAAAAGATCAAGTTTGTAAATTACTTTAGCATCTTCCAGTACAGAAATAAAATCTTCAGGATTTAAGAAACCTTTTTCTGGATCAATCCAGCGGGATAGGGCTTCTTCATCACATACTCTTCCATTTGCAGCTCTGACAATTGGCTGATAGTAAACCTGTATCCATTCTTTTTCTATAGCTTCATCAATATGATCAAGAATGTATTTTTCTTTTTCTGCCTGTTCAAACATTAAGTTATCAAAATATACAAATCTTGAAACATATAAACCTTTTATAGAGTCGCAGGCCATTTTTGCGCAGTCACAGGCCATGGAAAACTCTGTATTTTTATCTTTAAAAGTATATATACCAACTCTTACCGGAAGAGTTTTTCCATCATTGATATTTTCGCAGGCATCGAAAAATTTCCATAACCTTTTTTCGATATCTTCTCCGGTTGTATAGACACAGAATCTGTCTAGTCCAAAACGGCAGCAGCAGTCATTACCAAAAGTGGAAGTTAAAAGTCTTGCAAAAGCTTTTATTAATTTATCACCTTCGGCAAAACCATATTTTGCATTGAAATATTTAGTTCCATTCAGATCAAGAAATAAAACAACAGGTGTTTCGTTATAGGCTAATGTGTTTTTAAGGTAGAAGGTTTCAATCAGGTTAAAAAAGTGGGCGACAGTTGGTAAACCAGTTAAATAATCAAACTGATAAATTCTAAGTTTATCTTTCTGAATAAAAATATTTATCAGATTCTGAATTACCTGTTCATTTTTAAATTCCAGACTAGGGTCATATTTTCCTTCGTCCGCATACCAGATAATTGCAAGTTTCTGTTCATTCATATAAAAATGCTTTCCCATAGCGTGAATTACTTGATAATGGTCACGGACTTTATGTCTGTAATAAACACTGTATGGAGTATCGTGTAAAGAGAATTGTGCGGTTGCTTCTTCTACTTCTGCAACATCTTCCGGATGACAAAAGCGGTACATGTCATTATCCATGATGTCGTAAGCTTCTTCACGATTTTTTAAATCAAAGAGTTCTATAAAACCGGCAGATAATACTAATGTGATAACTTTATTATTTGTATATTGGAAGATTCCGCATGGTATATGACAATTTTCCAGCAGAAATATATCTTCTTTTGAAATATCAGACTTTTTCATTATGCTTTTAAATAACCTTTTATCCCTCTATAGTCTATTCTAATATAGAAAAAAGAAATGTCAACCTATATAAAAGGTCTTTAATCAGATATAAAAAAACTATATTATTTAGGCATGAATATTAACAACAATGCCACTAATGTAAAAAAAGAACTCCTTGTAAGAATTGCAAAACTTCAGCTTGACGGCGAACTTGCTACAAAAAAAATCAATAAAATACCTGTTGAAATGAGGCCAGCCGGAACACCTCCTATGGGTTGCTGCGTTTATCATGACAGGGAATTGTTAAGAATGAGAATTCTTGCACGTATGGGAATTTCTGTAGAAAATTATAATGATTTGAATGATCTGGATGATTATGCAAAAGAGGCATTGGAAAGAAAAAGCCCAACCTGGCCTATGATTACGGTTTTACACGAAGCCTGTAACGGTTGTGTAAAGCAGAACTTTATGGTTACAAATGCCTGTCAGGGATGTTTTGCCCGCCCATGTATGATTAACTGTCCAAAAAAGGCTATCCATATTGTTCATCATGCACATATTGATCCTCAAAAATGTATTCACTGTGGTATTTGTGAACAAAACTGTCCTTATCACGCAATTATTAGAATTACAGTGCCTTGCGAAGCTGCCTGTCCGGTAGGAGCTATTTCTAAGGGCGAAGATGGTCACGAAGTTATTGATTTTCATAAATGTATATACTGCGGAAAATGTATGACCGAATGTCCTTTTGGCGCCATGATGGATAAGAGTCAGCTGGTTGATGTTATAAAACACATTATGGCAGGACACAAGGTTTCGGTTATGTATGCACCTGCAATTGCGTCTCAGTTTAAGGCAAGTTCAGGCCAGCTGGAAAACGGATTAAAACAGCTTGGCTTTACAAGTATTTATGAAGTTGCAAAAGGCGCAGATATTTGTGCAGAAAAAGAAGCAAAGGAATTTGAAGAAAGAATGAAAAGGGGAGATAAGCTGATGACAACCTCCTGCTGTTCAGCTTATGTAAGGGCTGTTCACATACATGTACCTGATTTAAGTCCCTGCGTTTCAGAAACAAGAAGTCCTATGCATTATGCTGCAGAAATTGCAAAAAAGGATGATCCTGAATGCCTAACAGTTTTTGTTGGTCCATGTCTTGCAAAAAGAAGGGAAGGTTTTGATGATGACCTTGTTGATTATGTTATTACTGCAGAAGAATTGAGCGCCTTTTTTATTGCCAAGGGAATAGATATTACAAAGTTAGAAGCAATAGAAAAAGACCAGCTTCCTTCGGCTACGGCAAGGCAGTTTGCAAAAACAGGGGGAGTTGCAGAAGCTGTTAAAACAAGATTAAAGGATCCTTCAATCTTAAAGCTTGATGTTATTAATGGCCTTAATAAAGAGGGAATGAAAAAGCTTAAGTATTATGGTGATATTAATGCCGGAAAGCTGCAGGCAAAGGAAGGAGATGGAAACCTTGTTGAAGTTATGAGCTGCGAAGGCGGCTGTATTGCAGGTCCTTGTGTTATTACTAAGGTAAATCTTGCAAATGTTCAGCTGGATAAGTATGTAAATGAGGCAAAAAAATCCTAAAAAAATTGTGATTTTCTATTGACCTTTTTTCGTCAAATCTATATATTATTAAACATCAAGCGACACTAAGTCACCTGAAAACATTTGCGGCAGTCATATAACGGCTCATTATCTCAGCCTTCCAAGCTGATGACGAGGGTTCGACTCCCTTCTGCCGCTCTAAAAAAGCTCATCGATAAGATGAGCTTTTTTTATGCCTAAGTGCTTATGTTATAAGGAATTAGGTGTATATTTAGAGCACAGCTTGTTCAGACACATTGAAAACTTTACTGCTTTTTGTTGGAAAATATTTATGATTTTCGTCTTTTTTGGCGACCGTCATAAAATCCGGCATAAAAGGCGTAATAAGAAGCTTTATAATTCAGAAGCATTCAAAATTAAAATCTCACCATTCAGCATGAGGAGGTTTTATGAGAAAGTTTTATCTGACTAAAAATCAGAACGGTTATTACAGAGTTTCGTTTATTGATCCTGTAACTGGTGCTCTTGGTTCAAGTAAAAGTACTCACACGAAGGACAAGCAGGAAGCAACTATGATTGCAACAGAGTGGCTGCATGGTCGTGTTCCAAAAGCTATGGCTCATTCCAGAGCATTTGCTCAAGGTAATTCTGAAACATATTCGTGTAATCTAAAAAGCTTTATTAAAAACCTTTCTGAAACTGAAGCCCTTGAAGCTCTAGAGCTTCTTTCTCAAAAATTAAACTTATCTGAAAATACCGCGGAAAAAACATCTGTTCCTGTTTCTGAATCTGAAACAAAAAAACGTATTGTTGTTGTGAAGAATAATTCTGAAACGAATATTAAACATAAGCTTTGTTCCACTCTTTTTGATTTCTGGGATTTTGATAAATCTGTGTTTATCCAGAGGCATATAGCACATGGTCATTCCATGTCGAAAAAGCATACGATTCAGATGCAGGCATTTGTACGTAATAACTGGCTGCCTTATTTTGGTGAAGACAAATGCATTGAGGATTTGACTAAGATTGAACTGGATGACTTTTTCTTTTACCTCCACTCTGAGAAAGGCTTTAGCAGCGAAACTGTAAATAAAAATATTAACTGTGCAAACCGCTGTTTTGTATGGCTTTTTAATAACGGAAAGATTCCGGAAAATCCGCTTAAAGGCATTGAACGCTATAAGGTGGATGCTCTTGAACGTGGCATTCCGACTGAAAGCGAAGTTAAGAAACTACTTGCTTTGAACTGGGAAAATCCTGCAGGATTCCTCGCGTTTAAGCTTGGTGCTTTCTGTGGCCTTCGTGCTGGTGAGATAAGCGGTCTTCGTGTCTGCGATATTGATGTTTCTGCTGATATGATTCATGTACGGCATAGCTATAGCGAAGTTGACGGCTTGAAATCTACGAAGAATAAAGACACCAGAGATTTACCGGTTGATCATTTGACGGCTGTACAGCTTGCAAATCTTGCAAGGACAAATCCAGAATATGATGATTCCAGTTATGTATTCTACCAGCCTAAGAATCCGAAAGAAGCTTATTATCCAGGTTACTACGGGGATGTATTTTATCTTGCTCTTGAAAAAATCGGTATTTCGGAAGCTGAACGAAAAGACCGTAATATTGTATTCCACAGCTTACGTCACTTCTGCGCTACTATTCTTGCTCAGCGTACTGACATTAAAACTGTTCAGAGTATTCTTGGACACAGGACAGAAAAAATGTCGGAGCATTATTCTGACCATGACACCATTGAGAAGTTTGATAACATGCGTGTTATTATGTCCGGAGCCTGGGAAGAATATATTACTGCATAAGTTTATTAGATATTCTAATTGTTTTACTTAAATAAACAATAAAATCTAATTACTAATCAAAACTATCTAATCACACTTTGGAATTATTATTAAGCCATAACGGATTAAAACCCGTTGTGGCTTTTTTTTTGTGCTTCTGCACAGGTGGGAGGAAAAAAGCCATTAAAAGGAGTTTTCTATGGCTGAAGAAAAAAAGTGTATGGATTTGATGTCTGTTGAAGAAGCTGCTGTTTATTTGAAGTTCAGTAAAACTTATGTTTACCGTCTTGCGCGGGCGAATATTCTTCCACATGTAAATTATGGCCGCCACATTATTTTCCGCAAGGAAGATTTGTATGAATGGATTGGCTCAATGGTAACTGGTTCTAATACGGCAAGTTTTGTCGTGAACAAATAAATAAAAAATGTTTGACGTAGATTTTATTGGATTGTAACTGAAATCTTACGAGCTTTTGGAGGTGCCTGGAATTGGGAGATAAGGACGCTGTTATGACATCCGCAAATGTGAACAGTGAACATAATACAGAAACTTTAATGTCCTGGGAAAAAAGACTTGAAAACGAGCCTCCCAAGGCTTTTAAGGCTTTCTGTCTTTTCCGTGCTATGGGTTACAAACGAAGTATAAAAGCCTGTCTTGAAATGCACGGTATTGAGCCGAACAAGTACGGCTCCTGGGCGCGTTATGCACGGCTCTTCCGTTGGAATGAACGTGCTGCAGAATACGACGCATATATTGCAAAGGAGACTGAAAGAGAGATTCTGGCTGAACGTGTTGAACGTAAGAAACGCCAGATGGAAATGCTTAATGGTTTTGATGAACTTGTTGCCCAACGCATTAAGACATTGAAACCTGATGATTTGAATGCAGACGGTGCAATGGATTTGCTTGAACGTTCTGCAAAGCTTGATTCGTTCATAACTGGAGCGGATAAAGAAAACAATAAACCGGTTCAGGGAGAATTAGCGATTACATTTGCAGATTCGTTTAAGGATTTGTAATGCGTGAAGTTTTTAAGCCGAAGGCTGTTCAGAAAAAGGCTTTAGAACTGCTGGCTTCTTCTGCGAAACACATTCTGCTTTTTGGCGGATCACGTTCGGGAAAAACTACGGTTCTGGTAATGGCAATAATCTTCAGAGCCTGCCGTTATCCGGGAAGCCGTCATCTGATTTGCAGATTCAGGGCGAAGGATGCACGAAGCTCTGTTCTGCACGAAACACTTTTGCCGTGGCTGAATAAAACAATTGGTGCGAATAATTACAAAGCGAATGTTCACGATGGATTGATAACGCTTTGGAACGGTTCAGAAATATGGATTGGCGGACTTGGTGACAAAGAACAGGTAGACCGCATTCTTGGTCATGAGTATGTGACGATTTACTTTAACGAAGTAAGTCAGATTTCCTACTCAGCAATAACAACTGCCTATTCGCGATTGGCGATGAAAGTTGAAGGCTGCAAAAACAAGTTCTTTTATGACTGTAATCCGTGCAGCCCTATGCACTGGGCATATAAAGTTTTCATCCGAAAAATTGAACCGAGGACGGATGAGAAATTAAATAAGCCGGAACTTTATGCTTCTGCAGTTTTAAATCCTGTGGATAACGCTGAGAATCTTGATGAGGATTATATCAGCGACATTCTGGATAATATGCCGGAAAAACAAAGAGCCCGATTCCGTGACGGTCTTTGGGTAAAGCCAGAAGGAAGTGTTTACGAGAAGTTTGAGGAATCTATGATTCTACCTCGTGATAAGCTTCCGAAAGAGTTTGACCGTTTTACTGGCGGTCAGGATTTTGGACTTCATATTGCAGCTGTAAAGGTTGGCTGGGTTGGCGAAACTGTTTACGTTGTTGCTGATTTTGGAGGCTTCAACATTACGACTAAAACAAGTGTAGAACAGCAGACTGCAAAAGACTGGTACAAGGACTGCTTTATTACTTACTGCGATCCTGCAGGTGGTGAAAGAATTCAGGAAGTACCAGGCGGCGTTAAAGCGAACAACAGTGTTGATGCCGGAATAGATTACATTATTGCAAAAATTGAACGTGGTCAGTTCTTTGTATGCAAGGACTGTACCGGCGTTCTTGGTGAAATATGGGATTATTCTCGTGATGAGAATAATCAGATTGTAAAAGTAAATGACCATTACATGGACGCTATGCGCTACGCAATTTTCAGTGCAGCAACAAGCGGTGTGGTTATGGTTTGATAAGCCGAATATAACAATTTATTAAGATATATGCGGTTTATTGCGGATAAATAAGGTATGTAATACATGGGATTGTTTAACAGACGAAAACCTGTAAAGCAGCTTAGAAGTTTTTCAGAAATCAATAATGAAACTATAGCCGATGACTTTTCTGTTCCTGAAAAGAAAACCTGTACTGATCCGTATTTACAGCATGCCTGGGTAAGCGTGTGTATTGATATTCTTACACGCAATGTAGCACGTGCTGAATTTGAGATTAAGAAAAACGGCAAAACAGAAAATGAAACAAAGCTTGTACGTCTGTTTAAATATCCTAATAAAACGATGAGCCGCTTTGACCTTTGGAAACAAACTTGTGCCTGGTGGAGCCTTGATGGCGAGGCATTCTGGTGGTTCGGAGATGATTACTGCTGCGGTATTCCTACAGAGATTTACATTCTTAATCCAAGGAATATGCAGCATGTTGTAGAAAACGGAAAGATTATCAAGTGGGTATATACAGAAGGCGGTACTGGAAAACCGTTTATCATTCTTCCCGATGAAATTATTCATTTTAAGGACTGGAATCCATGGAATGAATTTCGGGGAGTAAGCCCATTGGTAAGTTTAGGTCTTGAGGTTGAACAGGATCTGCTTGCTGCAAAACAGAATTCTGGACTTTTAAAAGAAGGTGGTGTTCCAAAGGGACTTTTAAAAACGGACCAGATTCTCACCGAAAACGAAGCTGAAATTCTTGCACGAACTTGGGACTTAAAATACGGCCAGGGTATGAAAAACCGGGTGGCTGTATTGGGTAAAGGTACAGAATACCAGCCTCTTACGTTTAGTCCCGACGTTCTGAAACTTTACGATATGAAAACTTGGAATCTGTATACCTTGTTAGCGAAGTACGGTATCCCGCCGCGTGTAGCGAACATACAGGATTCCAAAAGTTCTTTGAGTGGCACTGATACAGAAAGCCAGCACAGAGCATTCTGGAACTTCACTCTAATCCCTTTATTAAGAAACTTTGAGCAGATACTCGAAGTTCAGTTCTTTCGTCGTTTCAACCTATCAGAAAATGGCGAGTTCAATCTAAATAGTATCCCGGAATTGCAGGAGTCTGAGGATGCCCAGAGCAACCGTGATATTGCAGAAATCAATGCTGGTCTTAAAACCATAAATGATGTTTTGAGACAACGAGGAGAAAAGGAAAAGCCTTGGGGCGACAGCTGGTTTAAGCCCAATTCCTTAACAGCGATTGATTCTGTGTAACAAAAAGTTTTTTGAGGTAAAAAAACAATGAGAAAAATTCTTTTTGCAACTACAGACTTTATCCTTAAAGGTTGTATCAGAGAATGCATTAAACAGAATTTCTCTGGTATTGAAATTTGCGATGTGACTTGTGACATTGATTTGAAATATCACATTAGTATCCAGGAAGAAACTCTTCTTTTGATTGATAAGTTTTTTCTGGGCTACTATATACAGTCTAAAACAACCTGCCTTAAAGCCATTAATCCAAAACTTCGCATTGTATTTTTTGAAAAAGGAGACTGCTCAATTTACTTTGGGCTGCGCCTGTACAATCTGAACGTTGATGGATTTATATGTAATGCAGATGACATGAAATGCCTTAAAAACCAGCTTGGTGTAATTCTTTCTGGCAAAAGATACTTTCCGGAACAGGTTCAGTATGAAATAAAATCATGTACCCACATTAATGACCGTTATTACTGCACTGAACTTACTGACCGTGAGTTTTGCATAGCTGTACATCTTGCCAAGGGAGATAATGTAAAAGTCATTGCTTCAGAATTACATCTTACCGTTCATTGTGTGCGTTCTCACATTTTCTTTATAAGACGAAAAATCGGATGGAAAAATCTTGAGGACTACGCAGAAATATATAAACAGATGGTAGACCGGGATTTGGGAGGCTGGGCTTGTTAGTTAAAATTGATGGCGTTGAAAACAAAGAATTTTCAAAAAACAAAAATCTTTTCTTGTCTTTCTTAAAAGATAATACACATTCTGGAAAAATCGATGCCCAGGTTGAGGTGTTTAAGTCTGTGGATTTAGAAAAAGACAGTTTCCACTGGATTATGAGTACCTTTGATACAGACCGGGATTTTGAAAAAGTTGATCCAGACGGATGGGAGCTTAAAAACTATCTTGAAAATCCTGTTGTGCTATGGAGTCATGATTACTCTATTCCTGCAATTGGAATTGCTAAGAATGTGAAAGCTGAAAAGCAGCTAGAAGGAGATATTGTCTTTAACGACAAGGATTTTGACGAGTTTGGCTGGAGCATTGGCCAGAGAGTAAAAGCCGGAGTTCTCCGCTGCGGTTCGGTAGGCTTTAGAGTCGATGAGCTTGAGTTTTTGGAAGCCAAAGACCGTGACTGTGATTTGATTTACAGAAAGCAGGAGCTTCTGGAATTTTCAATTTGTTGTGTACCTGCAAATCCGTTTGCGGTTCACGTACCTGAAAAGAGCTTGAAAATTGAAAGAATTATTCAGGAGGATGATTCTTCATTTTTTTCAAGATTGAGTAAAGGCTTGGCACGAGCTTAGTTGTGCAAAAAAAATGAGGAATGTCAGCGGCAACTGGCATTCCTCTATTCATCGTAAAAACGTTAAGGAGGTTTTATAGATGAACGAAGTAATTGTATCATTACAGCAGAAATTAGAGAATATGAAAACTCTGGTTCCTACTGAAGCTGCAACACCAGAACAGATTTCTAAGTATTTTAATGAAACTGAAGAAATCATCGCCGGCATTTTGAAAGCTGCTGACAGTCAGACAACAGCAACAACAACAGAACTTGAAAATATTAAGGAAGCTGTAAAAGAACTCAGAAACCTTATGCGTAAAGCTGATGCTGAAATGAAACCACTTTCCTACAGGGATGTATGCTACAACCTCGGAAAAGCTTTATGTGCAGCCTGGAATAAGGACCACGAAACATTAGGACGGCTTAAGTTCTGTCCGAATATTCGTGCTGAAAAATGGAACAACCCGAAAGACTTCAACTGGGAAACTGGAAAAGGATTTGTTCCTTCTAAAGCTGTTCTTGGTGAACCAATCGGAAACCTTGCAAACAACGACCAGTATCTTATTAACCCGATTTACGAAGAGACGATTATGCAGGAAGTTGCAAAGCAGTCTCAGATGATGAACCTTGTTACTCATCGTCCGATGAGCGGACCTTCAATCTTTATTCCTGAAAGAGACCGCGGCGGAATCGAGCTTAAGTGGCTCACAAGCTACGGTCAGAAAATTGATGCTACAAAATCAAACATGCCAACAAGGACAGAGCTCAAAGCTTACACACTTGCAGGCTACGTTCCATTCTTTGACGAGTTCGGCGAAGATGTTTTTGTAGACCTTGGAAAGATGTTCCTTGAAGACTTCACAGAAGCCTACGGACAGGAGTTTGACCGCCAGTGCCTTATTGCAGATGCAGATCCGTTTACCGGAGCTATCAATATGGCAAATGCAGAAGTACACACAATCGCAAGTACGGATGTGACTTCTCTTACATACCTTGACTTTAGGGCTGCAGAGCTTAATGTTGAACCGGAAGAAAGAAAATACTGCAAGTGGTTCTTGAATGAAACTGTTCTTAATCACATTGCAAACATTCAGGATGATAACGGAAACCCAATCTGGAGAAAACCAGGTGACGGAATGCCTGGAAGAATTGACGGCTACGATGTAGTTGAATCACGCCTTATGCCACAGCTTGCAGATATTGAAGAAGACAGCGTTATTGCAATCTTTATGAATCCAAAGAGAATCATTCACGGAAATCGCAAAGGAATTGAAATCAAACGTTTTGATGAAACAACAGAGAGCCTTGAATACGGAGAGCTTTTTATGAGATTCCGCAAGCGTGACGGATTCCTCGTAACCCGCCCTGCAAAGAATATGGTTCTTCTGAAAACTGCAGAAGAATAACCCATGCACAAATCGTGACCCGTGTGACCAGCTTCCAGACAACTAAATCGGAGAGAGTTTGGAGGCTGATTACAAGCGGAAGGAATATTTTTTATGAAACCATTTACTTTTGAAGAACTGCAGAAAATATTAGAACTGAAAGATACAGAACTTACCACTGATGAACTAATTTTTAATTCAGTAATAACTTCAGTTGAAAAACAGTTGGGATTCTCCCTGGAAGATAAAAACTATAACGAAATTCAGACGGTCCGTGATTGCGTTGTTTATACAGATAACGACAACATAACAGAAATGGTAAATATCATTGATATGAACACAAAATTAAGAGTTCCGAATTGTGTAATAGACGGCAGAAGAATCTTTTTGCTTGATACAAAACTTGAAGGTCATGTTCTATTTATTAATTACAATGCCGGATTTATGCCGCTTACATTCCCGGCTGACTTAAAGGAAGCAATTACAAAACTTTTCATTATTAAGAAAAATGACTTTATTAAAAAACAGAATAATGCAGACTCAACAACAGTTGAACTACCAGCTGATATTCAGACTGTAATCAATTTCTATAAACGAAAAAGCTTATGATTATTAGTTTTGAATCTGTTTATAAAGAACTTGAAAACCTATTCATAAATAAACTTCCTGAATATATTGAAAAGATAAATAAGGAACATAACGATGGAATCATTTTAAAGCCATTTGTAAATACCAGGCTTGATGAAGAATGTATAAAACTACCGTGCTTTAAATTTTATCTTGAAGAATCTGAATATACTGAAAAAGACAGGATTATTGAAAATACAATATTTACTGTAAGTTTTGAAATAAAATTACAGTCAGTTGATGAAAACAAAACTATTCTATTTTGGCGGTATATAGAAGCTGTTCAGAAAATGCTTAAAGTTGAGGATACGAATAATCTCTATAAGATACAAAGAAACAAAGAAAATAAAGTCTATATAAGAATCACAGATGTCAATAAATAATTAGGAATCACTAATTGGTAAATCAATACCGTAATATGGAACATCTTCATGTAATTCAAAAATACCAGTTAAAGGTTTGTCAGAGTATTTCATAATTTTTTCACGATAGTTATATCTGATTGTAGGATTATTAATTTCTTCTCTGCGATTTTTTGATAATTCCAAAAATGCTTCTTCTTTATCCAAACCTAAGAAACGTCGATTAAGTAAACTGGCAGCAATTCCTGTTGTACTACTTCCTGTAAATGGATCTAGAATCCAATCATTTTCTTTTGTAGAAGCAAGAATAATTCTTGCAAGTAATGGAAGTGGTTTTTGAGTTGGGTGTTTTCCACAAGACTTTTCCCATTTTGCGATTGCAGGTAGCGACCACAAATCTCTCATCTGAGTACCACCATTAATTTCTTTCATAAGTTGGTAATTGTAATAATGAGTAACTTTTTTATTCTTACGAGCCCATAGAATAAACTCGGTAGAATGAGTGAAAAACTTACAAGAAAGATTTGGCGGCGGATTTGTCTTTGCCCAAGTTATGCAATTTAGAATGCGGAAACCTAATTCGTTAAGCATTTGAGCAACAGAGAAAATATTATGATAAGTGCCTGAAATCCAGATAGTACCATCTTCTGTGAGCCTTTCACGACAAAGACTTAGCCATTGACGATTAAACTCATTATCTTTTTCGAAGCCCTGTGATTTATCCCAATCGCCTTTATTTACGCTTACTTGTTTTCCACTCTGTACAGATATACCACCATTGGAAAGAAAGTAAGGTGGGTCTGCAAAAATCATATTAAACTGATGATTTATGTTAGGAAGAAGTTCCAGACAATTTCCTTTTGCAAGAGTAAAGTCTTTATTGTTTGAACGATAGTAAGCAATAATAGAAATAAACCACCTCTACTTACCAAAGCCGTTAAAAGTAGCTGTCGATACAATCGAGAAGATTTCAGAATGTTCTTTTAATTTATCTAATACATTCTTAAACATATATGCATCTTCTCTATTTGTTTTTTCTTGGAGCATCAAGAGTTTAGTTAATAAAATTAGAAACTTAATACTATATTCTCCTTTACCAGCAAGTTTCGCATAGTTTTTAGATTCTAACTCAACTTCATCCATTAAGGAGTCAAAATTCAAGATTTTATCTCTCTCTGATTCACTTTTTATAGGGGTTATTGATTCCCATTGTTCCAATAAAAATTGTAAAAACTTATCAGTTGCCTCAGGTTCTTCATGCTGTTTTATTAAAATATCAACAGCCCAATGAATATGTTTAGGAGTTCTTGGTTGAGTCCATTTCCCATTTATAAGCTGTTTATATTTGATAAGAATATCGTATTCTGAAATTGTTCCTTTAAAAATGCCAATTTGAAAATGGTCATTTACTGGAAATTGCATTATAAGTTCTCTTCCTCTAACTATACTAGGGAGTTCTCTTACGCTCATTTAAAAACCTCTTTCATAATTCCATTCTGCATATCATTAATGCTGTAAATATCATCAAGAACATCAAACGTTTCTTCGAGATTTCTTGCTGCTGATTTCCATCCAGCTCCGTCCGTAAACCAAACAAACTTTGCACCTTTTACGTTTTTCATTTCTGTAGCGATAGTTTTGTAGCTACGTGCTGTTTCATTAAGTTTTGAACCGCCACTTCCGTAGAAGTTCGTTTCAATGAGATAGATACAGTTATCAGTTTTTACAACAAAATCCCAGCGCTTTTCCATTTTGCCCTGATTTGAAACTGCTGATAAATCAATTTTCCATTTTTTTGAAACTTCAGAAACATACATTTCTTTGAAATAGTTTACATCTCGTTTAAAACCAGCTTTCTGAATATAACTCTCAACTAAATCTTCCATCTGATGGCCGCCACGATTTTTGCGTCCATTTGAATCAAGACCGGTTTCAACTCCAGTAACATAGTCATATAAGTTATTGATAATATGATTAGAAAGAAGGTCAAACAAACCTGTTTTTCTCATAAACAGTTTATAATCTGCTATTGTATTAATCTGTTTATTGAAAGTGTAAAGTTTAACATCACCGTTTTCACCAGCAAAGATTTCGTATTCGCGTACAGCTAATAAGATAGGAATACATTTTAATACTTCTGGATATTTTGAAACTAGATTTTCAAATTCAACTTCGATGTCTTTAGAACCAATTAGTGAATTCAAAATATTCAATTCAACTTTAATTGAATCAACATTATTATAGACTTTGTTAAAATCAATATAATAACTAAAGTCAGATATACTATATCTAAAATTAGATAACCACGTGTGAAAATCTCTTTTTGCCATAAAGACCTCTAAAATACGCTTGCAATATTTGAAATCAGAAGTTCATTGATAGCTCCACGTTTTTTTGCGTTTGAATTTATCATACGAGCTGCTGAAACACGTTTGATTTCGAAATTTGAATATAAATCATCGAAAAAGTCATCATTAATGTCTGAGTTTTTAGGATCTGAATTGCTGGCAAGTACCATTGCGCCTTTATTTGAGATTTCAGTAATAAAATCTCCAAGTTCACGCTGTTCTTTGTCTGTGAAGCCGTTTTCTGAATATGACGTAAAAGCTGCTGTTTGAGTAAGAGGTCGATATGGCGGGTCTATGTAAATAAATGTATTTGAATCTATAAAATCTTTACATTGCTTATAATCACCAACTCTCATTTCCACATTTCTCAATACTTCAGAACATGCACGGAGATTTTCTTCATCACATAAAAGAGGATTTTTTGCATTGTTGAATGGAACATTGAATAAGCCTTTAGAGTTTACACGGTAAAGTCCATTAAAACATGTTTTATTCAAGAAAATAAAAAGAGCGGCTTTCTCAAGATTTTCTGCATCATTACCATTTACTTTGAGTTCATTAAATCGCTTGCGTTTTTCGTAGAAGAAAGCTTTGTTTTCTTCTAGTGAATTAGATTTATAGAGCGTTTGTATTTCTGAAAGCTGATTAATCATGCCATCACAGTTGTTCTTAATCTGTGAATATGTATTTATTAATTCTTTATTGATATCATTAATGAGAACTGTTTCTGGATGCTTTGTACTTAAAATGTCGAAAAGAACAGCTCCGCCACCGACAAATGGTTCACAGTATTTTGTAAAATTAAGAGGATAATTATCACTTATTTCATTTAGTAATTGGCTTTTCCCACCAACCCATTTAATAAAAGGTCTCGCCAAAATCATATAATTAGTATAGTGCATGTTTTAGGAAATTTCCATATTTGATTTGCTTTTGAAAGAAATAGTTATAAAACTATTTTTAATGTAATAAAAGGTTTGTAATCAGAAAAATCAACCCTGTATCACTAAATGACACAGGGGATGCTTTATAATGTACTTGTTGAGTTTTTATGTAACAAAAAAATGTTTATATGTTATAATTAACTATTCTAAAAGAATAAGTAGAAATGGATAATGAAAATGAAAAGTTTTTTTCATTTTGTAGAAAATAAGAGAATAAAAAAATACATCAAATCATTTAAGCGAAATGAAAATGAAGACGAAAAAATATGAACGAATTAAACAAAGTGAAATAGCAGCTAAAGATTTTTGTAAAAAGCAATCATATAAATTCATAGAAAGAATTGGAGCCGGTGGAAATGGAACTGTTTTTAAAATAGAAAAAACAGGTAAAGAATATGCCTTAAAGATTGTCTCCCCTAAAGATAAAAAGGAACAGGCTCGGTTTGATTCTGAAATACAAACTATGAATAATTATCAAGGAAAAGGCATTGTTCCAATTATTACTTCTGGTAAAGAAACAAATTACCAATATTATCTTATGCCATGCTTATTAGCTCTTGATAAATACATATTTAAATCAATCGATGAAAAAATTCAATGTATAACTAAAATTGCGAATATTTTAACTACACTATCAAAAAATAATATATTCCATAGAGACTTGAAGCCTGGAAATATTGTTATTGACCCTAGAAATAATGAAATATTCCTAATTGATTTAGGGCTTGTGAAAAATTCTCAACTTCCAATAAATGTTACGTCAACAACCGAACATTTGGGATCGTTTTCTTTCATGGCTCCTGAGAGAATTAATACTATAAATGCAAAAACTATAGACAATGAAAAATCCGATGTATATTCATTTGGAATGATTGCATGGAGTATTATTACTGAACAATCAAAAGGATTCTTTGGTACATACTTAAGAAATGATGATAAGAACTCTTTCTCACATTTTAATATTGATTTTAGAGGAAGATCAATTATAGAAGATTTAATAACATCATGTACTGTATTAAATCCAGAACAGAGACCTTCTTTTTCAGAAATAGCAAATATATTAAACAAATACAAAAATAATAATCTTGAAATTACAGATTTTTATTCAGATTCAATTTTTTCGTTAGAAGAACATATTCCTGATTATGTAATATGGACAAATATTGATGATATTGCAAAAGTATTAGAACATGTAATACAAAGAAGATTTGGATTAGAAATCTTGCTTCCTGATGGATCTGGATGGTTAAATCTAGAAAATGTAAAAAAATCAGAAACATATCCGGATTTTATCGAAATATATGCTAATTCTGCATTGCATCCTCCTATTTTGATTGCACCTAATTATTTATTTTTAGCGATGTTCAAAGATCACCCAATATATGTTATTGAAGCAAAAAAATTTCCAAAATTACATAAAGCAATGTCCTATGATGATGATTCCATTGATTGGGAGCAAACACTTACACAGTTGTCTCCATTTAATTTTACTTACGAACAATGTGCAATAAATAACGATTATGATGGTAATGATTTACCAAAAGGAAGTACGGTTTTTAGTTTTATAAATAATGGTAAGTTTCTGCTCCATCCGATAGACCAAAAAACTACTAACTCGCAGTTAATTGAACAACTTTGGGAAGAGAATAATGATGAATTTGATATAAAATTTCCATTTTATGAAAAACAGGATGTGGATAACATAAATAGATATGTTTTTCATGAAGTTACACATTTTAAGTCAAAAAAAGAATTGTTAAAACAATCACAAATTAATGAGATTGAGAATTTAATTTTTTATATATTTAATAATCAAACAGAAGAAGATAGAATTTCAACACAACAAATTGTTGATTATTGTAATGGTTCCAATAATTCAAGAATGTTATTAAACTATCTTGAAGCTGCTGACGACTTAAGTCTATATAATTTTCCATTTTATCCAATGTTAAGCACTATATTATTTAAGGCTGAAAGAAATAAAGGAAATCAGCATCTAATAAATCATCCAGAGCACAGTGGATTCAGATTAATAAAACAGTTATATCATTTTATTTATTGTTATTCCGAAAACCCAATTATAGATGAATCTAGAAAAAATGAAATTCAACAAAAAGAACAAAATTTTCATCAAAAAGAACATGAAAAAATGCAAAAAATAATAGAAAAATTTTCAAATCGCAGTATTGAAAAAAAATAAGGATACACTAACTAAAAAAATGGATAAGAAGTTTCTAAAACACTACATCGAAGAATGTCCTCTAACAGATTTTACAGAAAATGGAAATGTAAATGAACGTTTATTGCAGTTAGATGAATATTTAGAAAAGTTTACCAATTATCTATACAATAACGAACCGCAATTAACTCAACATTTTTGGCAGGAATACTTTGCTTCAAGTCAGGTTTTAATTCTACAAAATTCTACATTTCTTAGGCGATCATTGATATTTCTGGATGTAGCTGTTGGCTGCTTTAATTTTATTACACCAAAATACATCAATAATAGGAAAGCTTCTAAAACTGCAGAAATGCTTTCTGTTCAGCTGCAAAATACTTTTAGTTTATATAAAAGTTTACTGACTCTTGCAATGAACGGCTGTTTCCATAGTGTAATAAGTGAATACAGAACTCTTTACGAAAGTTTTATAATTACAAAATATCTATTGATTCATCCAGATTTGATTCCAATTTATAAAGAACACTCAGAGTTTTTATTTCTACATATCAATAAAATTGCAAATAATAATACTTCTGAACAAGATAAAAAATATGATGATTTTATAAATAAATATGGTAAAGACTTTGCTGATAATCTAGGTTGGACAAAATCTGTTATTACAGATCCAAAAGACCGAAAACTAATAACTCTTGTCAATGAATGCCAGATTGAAACTTTCTTTGGACCTCTATATAAGGTTGCATGCAATTATGTTCATCCATCTTCATTAGCGTCGACTTCTCGTATTAGTCCGGATTTTATAAAACCATTTTTACAAGTACCTATGCATATTATTTGTTATGAAATTTGTGATTTTATTATTGAATGTAAGGTTGTAAGAAAAGAAGCAGTTATTATTAAAAATATGATAGAATCTTTGTTTGAGGATATTGTTAATGATTTTAAGGACATTAAACAAATTATTTAGGAATAGTAAATATGGCAGATAACAAACGATTACCTCAAGAAATTGAGGAATGCCTTAAACAATTAGATTGTACGCCTCAATATGATAAAAGAATTGATAATGATCCGACTATACCTTGTGTTCATAAATCTGGAAAACAATTAATTTGGTTTATTTATCCTGATATTGAAAATGATTCTTATCGAATAAGAACTCCTGATATTTCAAAAAAGATTGAATGGTATGAGGAAGGTTCTTTTAGAAAACAGATACCTGAAAATATAAGTTTTGAACATAAAGACAAGGGAAGATGGGTTTCATCCTTAGAAAAACGTTTATCTAAAGATGAAGTTGTAACATGTTTACCAATTATTATTAATTGGATGATGGAGAATAATTTTATAAATATGGAAAACAAAGATTCTACCAGCTGGGTAATTTCTTGTAATCCAGATTATTTTGATGCAATTTCAGCATTCAGAGACTTAAATACAGTCGATTGGAGACAAGCTGAACATGTGTCTTTTAAGACTGGCGATTTTGTTTATTTATTTGTTTCTCGGAAAGTAGGAACACTAAAATTTAAGTGTGTCGTTAAAGAAATTGATATACCTTATGAAAAAACAATAAGAGATGAAAAATATATTTTAGACAAAGAGAATCTGGGAACAGCTAAATCTTATATGAGACTTGAAAAATTAAAAGAATATAATGGCTGTGCTTTTACAAAAGATTATCTTTCATTATTCGGATTTATTAGTCCTCAGGGCCCTGTAAAATTAAGTTCAATGGGAACACAATTTGCATCATATCTTGAATTAATTGAAAGATTACAAGCTGCAAAAGAAATTGTGCCTTCTGAATATGATGGCTCATATGAACTGGTTACTGAAGTAATTAATTCATATTCAAAAATGAATGACGTTTCAGTTTGCGATTTCAATGATTTGAATCTTGTTTATTTATCTACTGTTGGAACCTGGAAGCATAGCATAGATAAGAAAAAGGAAACTGTAAATAAATCTCATTTACCTGACAATGAAAAATCAAGATTAAATGACTTATTGGATAATATTTGGAATAAAGCACAGAATAAAGAGTATAAACACACCGAATTAAATAATAACGTTTCAATCGGAATGTTTGGAACAGGCTTTTACAATACACGAACAAAAACAGATAACGAATCCGTCCAGAAGTTTATAAAGCTTTGTATTGATTTATCAAATATTGATGATGAAGAAAAAGCATTTACTCTCGTTGAAGACATTTTGAAAGATGGGATGAATGGACTTGCAACCGGTGGCATTTCTCAAGTTCTGCACTGTTTGAAACCATTTATTTTCCCTATTCTTAATTCGAACCAGGGCAAAAATAATCTTTTCTCAAAATTAGGAATTAAGATTGAAAAAGTTGGCTCAGAAGAAAACTATGCAGCAAACTGCAGAAAAATAAAAGAATATAGAGATTCAAATTTTGAATGGAAAAACTACAGAAACTTTGATATAGAGGATTTGAATATGACAGAAGTAAGTAAAGAATATGTAAACTTTAAATGTATGTTGGAATATTTTGTTTCGCATCTTGAATATATTCAGAATGAAGATACAACTTACGTTGGATATGAAAAATATATTAAGCCATATGTTGATAAAAATAATTTCAAAATGCTAGGACAAGGTTATAAAGGACAAGGCATTCAAAGTCAGGTTAGCCAGTGGGAAAAATATGATTGTGGCAATTTATTTTTGAATATTGCAAACAATTACGGTGATTAAAAAACCAGATTGTGTTATCTGAACTGGGAAGACACAGGCATAAATATAATTGCAAAATGGGATGAAAATGAACATATTAGCGGCTTAGTTTTGCATATTTATCATCAGTATAAAAATGGTGATAAAACAATCAAAGATAGAAAAGATGTAGGTTCTGTAAAAACATTAAATACACTTGGATTATTTGACGGAAATCAACCGAATAATGAACTTATGGAATTTCTTGATGACTTTAAGAAGCTTTTAGCAGATGACCAACAGACTGTAATTAATGAACTGGAGGATAAGAAAATGGAGAGACAAATAGAACAACTAAAGAATGTAAAAAACATAATTTTTACAGGAGCTCCAGGTACAGGAAAAACTTTTTATGCAGAAGAAATTGCACAAAAAATGAATGCAGTTTACAAAATTGTTCAATTCCATCCTTCTTATGATTACACTGATTTAGTTGAAGGTTTACGTCCTGTTGAAAAAAATGGAACACTAGGTTTTGAAAGAAAAGATGGAGTCTTTAAAGAGTTCTGTGCATTAGCATTAAAGAACTTAGAAGACAGTGCAAAATCAAAAGAAGTACAGGAAAAAGAAGCTACTGTAACTGATTTGATAGATGAATTTATTTCTGATGCAACTGATAATTCTACTCCATTTAAGATTACTACTGGCAATGAATTCTTTGTAGATTCAAGTGACCAAAAATATGTTTATGTAAAGATTCCTTCAAATGACAAGCGTAATGAATTGACTTTGCAAAAACAGGTTTTAGTTGATTTACTTAGTGCGGATGAAAAATTAAAAACAAGTGGTGCTATTAGAGATTTTTATAATCGAAAATGGAGAACCCAGGAAGATTCCTATTATTTTGCTTTATATGAAAAGTTGTATGAGAAGAAATCTAGTCACGCAAAAGCCGATGTAAAGCAAATTGAAAGAAAAGACTTTGTATTTATTATTGATGAAATAAATCGTGGTGAAGTTTCAAAGATTTTTGGTGAATTGTTCTATGCTATTGATCCTGGATATCGTGGCAAAAAAGAAAAAGCTGTACAGACACAATACCAGAACTTAATTCATGATGGTGAAGCATTTAAGGATGGTTTCTATGTTCCTGAAAATGTTTATATCATTGGAACTATGAATGACATTGACCGAAGTGTTGAAAGTATTGATTTTGCATTCCGCCGAAGATTTACTTGGACTGAAATTACAGCTGAATCATCTCTTTCTATTCTTGATAAAGATGAATCTTGGAAAGATTATGGTGCTAAGCCATCAGATGATGAAATTTCAAAATTGAAAAACAGATTGATTAATCTTAATAAAGCAATTTCTGATATTGATGGTCTTAATTCTGCTTACCATATTGGTGGAAGTTATCTCTTAAAATATGCATCATACAATAAAGAAGAAGCTTTTGAAAAACTCTGGACTAATCATTTACAGGGGGTTCTTTTTGAATACCTGAGAGGAAGACCTCAGATTGATAAGATTTTAGCAGACCTCAAGGATGCATATTTCAACGAAACTGTTGAAGTTGAAGAAAACGAAGAAGACCTTGAAGAACAAGGAGATTAATGTACATGTCTTCGGTTGTTTATCTTAAAGATAATAATTGTGGTGTCTCGAAACTTCTGGAAAAAGAAAAACAGTATGATGACATTTCTCATATTGCAAACAAGACTATTGAAGAAGTTATAGAAGAGAATCCAAATCTTTTGATTTTTCCTCAATCTCTTGGAATAAATAAAGATAAGATTGAAGAATTAGAGATTTTACATTTGACTGGTTCGAAAGATAACTTGAAAGACTGCAAGATTAAAACTGGAAATCTGATGGGGTTTATTGGTTATGGAGATACCCAGATTTCTATTACTTCTCGGTTTGCAAAAAACAATGACACAAAGGATGATTTCTTTTTGCATTATCTTTTGCAGAAAGTTTTATGTCTTAATATTTTTGATTTAAAATACTCAGCAGCTTCATTTGGTGAGTTTGATTTATTGCTTTATATGTTTCCGGCATTGTTAAAAAAAGCCTGCGCTCAAGGACTTGTAAGAAGATATAAGACTTTCAAAAATAATGATTCGAATATCAAAGGCGTTGTAGATGTAACACGACATATCCAAAACAACATTCCATTTAATGGCAGAATTGCATATAAGAATCGTAATTACACAACTGATAACTCAATGACTGAATTAATTCGTCATACAATTGAGTTGATAAAAACTAAACCAAATGGCAACTTCGTTTTAACTGCTGATTATGAAATGATTGAATGTGTACGACTGATTCAGGAAAATACACCTGCATATTCTAAGAATGATTTGAGCAAAGTTGTTGCACAAAACTTAAATCAGTTTGTTCATCCTTTTTATACAGAATATGTTCCTCTTCAGAAACTTTGTTTGCAGATTCTCCGCTTTGAAAAAATGAATTATGCACAAAACAATAACGAAGCATATGGTGTTATTTTTGATGGAGCATGGTTGTGGGAAGAATTTTTAGCAACAGTTCTTACAGGTAAAGGATTGGATTTTACTCACCCAGAAAACAAGACAGGTTCTTATGGAATCCAAGTTTATACTGGCAACAGACGTTACCCAGACTTTTATCGTGGTAAACAAACTACACCTGAAAATATGGAAGGTAACTTTGTATTGGATGCAAAATACAAACACCTTGATGTATTGAAAAATGATGATATTCTGGATGCTTCTTTCTCAAGAGACGATTTACATCAGCTGATTACTTACATGTATATTTTACCTTCGAAATATGGAGCTTTAATATATCCATACGATAAAGATTTTAGAGAAGATACTAGGTCTAAGAAAAGAACTATTAAAGGTTATGGTGGCGATGTTTGGACTATTGGAGTTCCAATACCACAGAACTGTACTTCATTAAAAGAATTATCAACTAAGATGATTCAATCAGAGACTTATCTAAAAAGAATTTTGCATGAAGAAATAAATATGGCTAGTTAATACATACAGGAGGTGTTCTTATGAAATATTCAGAACTGTTTGAACCAGAGCCGGAAAAATGGGGATTGCGTGGTGATCCATATTTGTGGCGTGAATTGAAAGAACACTTCGGAGATAATGAGCTACCTGATGATGAAAGCAAGCTATATCTTTCAATATTCAGATATTGTGGTGACAGATGTAAGGTTGGCCTTAATAATGCTGAAACTGCATATGTCAAAGATTTTGATAAAGGCGGTATGTCTTCTGGTGAAGTAAGCTGTAAATGGTGGCGTGAAACTGGTATCCCACTTTTATTAAAAAGAGCTAATTATACAAAGCCAGAAGTTGCATACGATTTCTTTTATGTTTTCTACAAAACAACAGATACATCTGGCTGGGGAATCGCATTTGTTACAGTTGGACCAAATAATTCAATAGAGAACATAATCAAACATAAACGCAAATGGATAGAAACTAAAACTTTTTGTGGAACAAAAACGGACAAATATTATTCGCCACTTTTCCCAATGATTCTTTCACCATGCGAAATGCATAAATATAGTTCCTGGATA
Organism: Treponema sp.; assembly: GCA_016286535.1. Lineage (GTDB taxonomy): Bacteria > Spirochaetota > Spirochaetia > Treponematales > Treponemataceae > Treponema_D. The sequence continues at coordinate 281,428 of JAEESZ010000002.1, forward strand.
TATTGTCTTGAATCTCACAAATACTTTTTATCTGATGATATTATTCCATATCCTGATTCAAATGCTAAGCAGAAAGATTTTACTTATGAAATTTTACTTAAAGATAAATCTGATGAACGCGTGGAAAAATTCAATGAAGAATTAGATATAGAATATGTTTATAAAAAAGATACTAAGAGAGCAAATTGCTTAAGTTTTGTTGCAGCACTCAAAATTAATAACTCCGTAAAAATACATATAGAATTTTGTGACTGCTATTATGAAATGTTTGCAAATATGTATAACGAGCTTAATACTAAAAAATATACATTTATCACATTAAGTAATTGGAATTACTATAAGTTTTTATTCTGGGATAACGGCAAAACAATAAGATTTAAAATTCAAGATTACAATCTAAAAACTCAAGTTGAAGAACCTGTTGATATTGAAATGCCTAAAGACAAATTCTTTAAAGTATTTAATAAAATGCTTTGTGAACTTCAAAAAAATCTTGATGACTTTAAGAAGAAATATAATCTATGTACAGAAACTATCGGAACAATTGATTATTCAAAATTAAATTATGAAACTTGTTGTTCTTATTCAAAAAACATTAAATATATTAGCCATGATAATGAATTGGTAAACAATGAACATAAAAGTATTCCTCTTAGTTTATTAATGGATCCAAACTATAAAGCAAGAGAAAAAGAATTTGAAAATTTATATACAAAACCAAAAGTTGAAGATGAGACTCCTAAAAATCATTATTACCTAGATGATGATGACGAAACTATTTGGGCTGTAATTGATGGAAAAACTCATATATTTAATTTTAAAGAAAAGAAATTTATACCAGTAAATCGAGGTATAGATATAATGAAATGGCATGAGTTTCCTGAAAGTGAACTTCAAAAAAGAATAATAGAATCTATTATTTCTTTTGGCTTTAAGAATATAGATAAACAATAAAATCTAATTCCTTATCAAAACAATCTAATCACAGTCAGGTGCTAGACTATATCCATGAACATACATGGCAGAGACTGCACACTGACTGTTTCAAGAGACGGTTACTTTATTCCATTACCATACAGCGAGGAAACTGTAAGAAAAACGTCAAAAGGCTACGGACTGCCTGGAGTTATAGGCGGAAGAATCAGGGAGATTCGTATTGAGACGGGAAAGAGCATTCAAGGCTGTTTTGTTACAAGACTTGAATACCTGTGCACGGCTCCTTTGTTTCTTCTGCTGTTTTATCAGAATGAAAAATTTGACCTTTATGCTGACAGAGTTTATGAGAAAATCATTTACAAAAATCTTAGCATAAAAAGCTTTGAGCTCCGCGGAGACAACAAAGAAGCTTTTAAAATGCGAATGGATATTGACGGCACTGATGATTCTTACACAGACAGCTGGCCTTTGAATACACCAAGTCTTGAATGGAGTCATAGACGTACATATTATTTTGACGGGCACAGTGTTATTGCAGATTCAAAAATGTTGCCACTTGTTTACCGCTTTGAACTTTCCGGAACTTATGAAGAACGTGCTGCTTATAGAATTAAGCTTTATTTTCCTCTTAGTGAAGAACAATATCCTGTAAATAATAGAATTGAAAAACTCAGCTTTGTAATAGATGTAAAAGACGGCATAAGCATTGACCTTTATGATTTGGAACCTGATTCCGGATTATGTGATATAAACTGTGCTGATACAGTTCTCTGTAATCAAAGCTTTAGAGTTGGTCTTATTGTGTTTAATATGCGGAATCAGAAAGAAAGACTTGAAGTTGTTATATAAATGAATAGTACAAGAAAATCTAATTCATAATCAAAACTTTTTAATCACACTTGCAGTATAGACTTCTAACTATGAAGTTTTATGAATTACCACCAGCAGTTGAAAATAAGATTCTTGATACAGATTCACGACCATTTATAAGAGTTGTTCTTGAACTCAATTGCAGAGACATTTACATTCCTGATTCTGATATTCTCGAATGCGTTACAACATCCTATAAAACCGAATCAGGCGGAATTGTAAACTGCGGCGAGCTTCTTCTTAAAGGCATTTATGATATCGACACCAATCCTGAATATAAACCGGGTCTTGGATTTCAAATCTGGTTTTGTTTTGGAGAACGTGAAAACACCTTTTACCGTTTTCATCTTTTTGTTGATGACAACGGTTTTCAGATTCAGGAGACAGGCTTCCTTGATAAGACTACAAAAATACGCCTTATAGATTTGAGCTCAAAGCTTGATGATACAAAGCTTCAGAGAAACTGGACCGATGCCCAGACTATTGTTCATGCAAAAGTCTGTGATGAGCTGGATCCTGAACACTCACTTGTGCATATCATTGCAGCTCGCGGTGGGATAAATGCCAGCGAGATTAACTGTGGTGAGCTTCCTTTTGATGTTCCATATGTAATGGTTGAAGGTTCTGCCTGGAAAGAACTTTGTTCCCTTGCCAAAGCTTACAATGCAGTTGTTGAATGTGGAAAAGATTTGACTCTCAGCTTTATTGAAAGCCCTTATGATCTTGAAAATGAGTATTCCGAAGAATCCTGTTTTTCGCTTGATGAAACACAGATAACTCATTATCGCTTCTTCAACAATAACGATAAATACGCAAATAATATCCGCCTGAAATATACACGCTATGTTCAGACAGAACGCCAGGAACTCTGGAACTATTCAGATGCTCCTGTATGGTATGACGAAGACATGCAGCCATATTATCCGTTCACAGGTGATAACCGTGAAATTATTTCTGACAATGATTACCAGGCAATCTACACCGCAAAAAATGATGAAGGAAAAACAAGAAATGTTGTATATGCAGACCGGCTTGATTCTGAACAGGATTTTCTGGATGCAATGGAAGTTACCGGCGAGGACAAACCTTTGATCGTTCAGTATGACACTACAACTTACCGGGATCGCGCAATCATACAGCTTAGCCGTAATAACAAACTTATAGGATTAAAAAAAGCTTCCATAACAGGCTATGCAATTATCTCTGAACCAAACTACAGCATATTTGTAAAAGATGATGATGAAATTGCAGCTAACGGACAGATTGTAAGAAACGTTACTTCAAAATATCTGAGTGATGATTTGTTTGAGGGAGAACCTTTCTGCCAGCGCCGGGCAAAAGATTTACTGCAGGAATGTATTAATTGTAAAGGCGCATATTACCTTACAACTTATCTACCTCTGATTCATGCACGTGTTGGTGCATTTATGGATATCAAGCTGAATGCACAAAGCCAATTTAAGAAAGTGAAAATTGATGAAGTGACATTCAGATATAAAAAGAATGCTGCGTTCAGTACAGAACTATGGGTGACCAGGAGGTAAAAAAATAGAAAACGTTGAATTATTAGTAAAGTCTATGAATGACTTACAAGTAGAACTTTCAGGCTTTAGAAGCGAGATGAAAGAATTTAAGAAAGCTGTTGAGAAACGGATGGATAGTCTTGATAACAGGAGTACAGCCTGTCAATTTAATCCGAATGTTTGTGCTACTGCCAGAAGACTTGAAGAACACATTAAAAGCGATAACGGTAAAGCTGGTAAAACTATGGCGGTTATTGCCTGTGCGATCAGCTGCTTTAATGTAGCGGTCACACTGATAACCCTGATTCTGAGGGGGGGAAAGTCGTAACAATGAAAAATAATAACTTGAAAATAAGGTTGATGCTGGAAGCTGAAAAAGAAATTGTAGCTGAACTTTCTGAAGCTGAACGCTACCGCTACTTCTTGGGACGGATGCAGTTTCTGAAATATGAAAGCGGAAAAGAAAACTTGCTCAGCAGCGACTGTTCTGGGGCTGTTTGCCTGGCACTTTTACTGTCTACCGGCTGTGCAATCCGAGTGACGGCTGACACGCTGTTCAAGAAATATTTTACAAAAAGAAATCCGGACAAATCAGATATTCAGGCAGCTTTCTTTATAACGCTTTATGACAGAAAGCTTGGAAACAGATTGTACAAAGAAAACGAAGTCTGTCACGTTGCCGGAGTCTGCGGACGTGATGTTGTGTTGAACTGTGTAGAGCCATTTTCTGAGCTTCGTTCACTTTCTGATATGAAGCCATATTACCAGGCAAATGATTACCGTGTGATTGTCCGCGGATTGGACCGTGAAGCTTTACAGAAAGCAAGCGAAGACAATGTGGATTTGTTCGGACCTGATTACGAGTTTGAGCAGATTAGAAATGCAATTGATGGAGAGCGAGGATGATTAGATTCCGGGCAAGAAGACTTGTAGAAAAACTGCTCAGTGTAAAGTTTGTGATTTTTGTTATTGCTACAGCACTAAGATGTTTCGGCGTAATTGGCTGTGGTGAGTGGCTAACAATTGCGCTGGTGGTGATTGCGGGAAGAGAGGCTTTGAAGTGGAAAGGTTCCAGGTTTGAGGTGTTAGGGAATGAAGAAAGTCTTGGAAGTGATTAAGAAAGTTTTAATTTGGGTGGGAACGGTATTCGTTGCGATATTTGCGGTGCTGTTTGTGAAAGAGAGGGATTGTCGGGTCGAGCCCGACAATGACACAACAACGGAGGAAATAAATGAAAAGTCTGAAAAAAAACGTGAAGAAGCAATTGAGCGTATTTCTAATGCTGATGCTCGTTCTGTCTGCGAATCTTACGGCTCAGTCTGCGATGCCATCAACGACGGAAAGGAAAGATTCAGGCGCAGATGTGAAAGAACTGACAATTGAGGAAATTATGGAAATTGCAGAAGAAGAGATTGAACGTACTGCACAGGAAGCTGTAAAAGCTGCAATGATTGAAGTCGGCGGAGAACTTGCTTACGAGAAAGCACGTGCGGACCAGCTGGAAACAGCAAAGAAAAATCTTGAAGAAGAAAATAAAAAGCTTAAGGCGGAAGTCCAGAAAAAACAGAACCAGTTTTTTTATGGAGCTTTGATTGGTGGAGCTGGCGGTGTAATCGTTACCAGCATTGTATTTAATCTTGCTATGGGAGTATGCAAATGATTTCAAGTAAAGGGAAAATGAAAGGATTGGTGACAGTTACAGTTAGGGATGCAAACGGTAACGTGAAATATTTTAAGAACGGATTCTGGCGAAATCTTTTGAGATTGAAAGAACGCCCGATGATATTCAAACATCACAACACAATTACAACACAGGGAGACGGTCTGATTGCAGATCTTCTTATAAGTACACCTACACAAAACAAAGTGGATGCCACTAACGGTTATATGTGCGTAGGAACCGGCTGGACCGGAACCAGTCCGAAGAATAATACCGGCGTTAATACTGCAACAGGTTCTGCAAAAAAGCTTGATTCTACTTACCCGAAAACATCCGGAGCTTTCGGTGCAACAGGACAGAACGTTGTATTGTATCGTACAAGCTTTGCTGCAGGAGATTTGAACGCAAACGGAATAAACGAAGTTGCACTTATGAACGGAAATACTTCTGCAGCAAAGTGTCTGGCTTATGCTCAGATTACTCCTGCAGTAAATGTTACAAGTGCAGATAGCCTGCAGATTGACTGGCAGATTACAGTAAGCGGAAGCTGATTATGAGTAATACTGTTTTAGGAAACAAACAGGAATATACCTTCTATCAGGATTATCACGAAGTTGAACTAGATGACGATGAATGGATTGAGCTTGAAGGAGAACTTGTTGACGGTGAATCAATAGTAGGATTCCGTGATGTCTGCCCTGAAGCTTCGGATAGTACAACCGTACAGATAGGCTTTTATTACAAGCCTCCAGATTCTGAATGGTATTGGGATTACGAATATGGACAACCTTATAAACCGATAGTACCTGTTGTGTTCAGCGTTGCAAGTAACGGAAATCTTTTAGAGTGCTTGAATCAGAGCTTTACGGAGGTTGATCTTGAACTGCTTGAAGAAGACTGGATTGTGATGAACGTAACGCTCAAAAGAAAACTCATACAAAATGAGAATATCTTCTTTGGAGTTTATTCAGACTGTGTTGGAGTTACAGGAATTGATTTTGCGGATGCAGATAGCACCTGGAGCTTTTATTATTTTTCCTTTGCAAGAAGAAACGACTACAATTCAGCGATTGCTTATGTTTCATCACAAGCTTTTATAGCTCAATCTAGAAAGATGGATTGTGATTATTGCCCGATTATTTATCTTGAATATGTAAACGGTGAGAACGGTTCTGCTTATACAAGAACTGTTCTTGGGAATGTGGGAGCTGTAGCTGCAAACGGAAGAAATCTTTTTCTGAAAAGAAGTTCTGTTGAAAGTTCAGCATTAAATACCATAGTCTTTAATCAAAATCATTTTTCAAGAAGTTATTCTGAGAATAAAAATCTGACTTCTTCAAACGAAAACAGAATAATTTTTTCTCGCGGACTAGAGATTATTACAACTCTAACTACAAGTTCATACAGAGCTTTGAAAATGAAGATTGAAAAATTAGAAACTCCTTCATTTTCAGATTCATTATACAGACTTCTTTCTAGTATTCGTTCCTGTTTTTCTAGCAGTAGATTATCTGATGATATGCCGTTGGCTTCTCGTGTTTTTTACAGGACAGCTATATCAGTTATGAGTTTATGGGATTGGCTCAGAGGAAAAATCCGCATAGAAAATAACGTGCTTACCTTATTCTGTCCGATTACGACAGAGATTAAACTGGAGTGCAGAATATGAAAAAAGTATATAAGAATAAATCTAAGCTGCGTATTTTAGTTGATACAAAGTGTGATTTATCAGGATTCCAAACAGTAACAATTATGGCAAGGAAACCTGACGAATCGCAAATAAGTTTTCCTGCAGTAGTAAAAGATGTTGAGAATGGAATCATTTTTTATGATTTACAATCTTCAGATGATTTAGATATGTACGGCTGGTGGACATTCTGGCCGGAAGTTATATTTGATGATGACCGTACTGCATGCGGTGATTCAGTCCGGGTTTTTGTTTATGAAAGCGGCAGATGATTATGTGCCTGTTGAACTATGGCACGAGGCAAAGGATTTTATAAGGCTTATTTCAGATGATGTTGAAATCTTTGATAAGTTTCGTTCATTTGAAAAACAGCTTAGTGAAGAAGCATTGAAGTTTGTTGCCTGGTGGAGTTTGAAAAGATACATTGATTATCCGCATTCGCTTATTCTGCTTTATGAAAATATTGGAAGAATAGATATAGAGATTGGAAGCTATGATGTGCTTGATGGCTTTAGAAAGCTTGAGCATAAGCTTGTATTGCTTTACAGGCTTTTGAAAGATAAAGGGATGATAAATGAGTGATAAGGTAAATACAAAAGGACTGAACGAAAAAGAAAGAATTGCAATTGAAGAATTGAGCCGGGACCTGCGGGCTAATAAGTTTGTGAATGGACAGATGCAGTTTACTGATATTACAAACAGAGATTATTTTCTAAAAGCTTATGGTGATGTTATCCGCTATTGTATTACCTGGAACAAGTTTCTTTACTGGAACGGCACAAACTGGGAAGTTGATAATCGTGGCCGCGTTGAGGAAAAGGTTGTGAGCTTTATACACCAAATGTACAGAGGATTGCGAGTAATTAATGACAGAACTCTACAAGCTGCATTTGAAAAACATCTTATTAAAAGTGAAAGCTTCCGCCGCATCCAGGCGATTGTTGGACTTTTGAAAATGAGCAGCGATATTAAAACTGAGGACTGGGAACTTGATTCTGATAATTATCTTTTTAATATTGAAGGGCTTACACTTAATTTGAAAACAGGCAAAGCAAAGGAACCGAATATTAAAGATTTAATTACTAAAAAAAGTCGGTTGATTTATAATAAGGATGCACAATGTCCTACCTGGAATCTTTTTTTGCAGCAGATTTTTAAAAGAGATAATGAACTCATCCATTTTATTCAGAAAGCGATGGGATATGCTTTAAGCGGTGATGTTAGTGAACAGTGCCTTTTTATTCTTTGGGGAACTGGTGCAAATGGAAAGTCTACTTTCTTGAATGTTCTTACGAAGCTGTTTGGCGATTATGCAACATCAACTCCAATTGAAACTTTTATGAAGAAAAGCTCAGAACAAAGTAATGATCTGGCACGACTAAAAGGAGCAAGACTTGTAACTACAAGTGAAGTAGAACAAGGTAAACAAATGAGCGAAAGTTTGATTAAAACTGTTACTGGGGAAGATGAACTGACCGCGCGATTTCTTTATGGAGAATATTTTTCTTTTAAACCGACGTTTAAGATTTTTATGGCGACTAATCATAAACCGAAAATACGTGGTGCGGATAATGGAATCTGGAGACGAATAAAAATGATTCCATTTACAGTAACAATTCCACCTGAGCAACGCGATAAAAAACTTACAGAAAAACTGATTGCAGAAAACTCAGGAATATTGAACTGGCTTATTCAAGGCTATGCAATGTGGAAAAAAGAAGGTCTTTCAGAACCAGAGGCAGTACGCGATGCAAACGCAGAATACAGAATGGATATGGATTCTGTAGGTACTTTCATTACTGATTGTCTTGAACTTGATGCTTCACTTAGATGGAGACTTCCGACAAATATACTATATCAGACTTATATCAAATGGTGTAATAAGAATAATGAACATGTAATGAGTCAGAAGTGGCTTGGTATGCGTATGAGTGAAAAAGGCTTTAAGCGTGTTATAACAGGCGGACTGAGATTGTGGTGCGGACTCGCTGTAAAACTTGAATGGAGATAGCTTACTGCAAAAGACTTTCCCCGATAGCAAAGAGCTAGAGAGCTGGACATCGGAGAGAGCTTTGGAGGCTGATTTATAAGATTGTAAAAATACTTTCGATTTAGGTTAAATGGTGTTAAAATAAAATAGAACTATTTATCTGGAAGGTAATTATGTTTTTTAATATCAACAAATCTAAAGAAGAAGATAGTTTTCATAAAATTGATGAGTATTCTCAGAATAGTTTTAATAACATTTCCAATGCATTAAAAAATAATAATATTAAAATATATATTGAAGAATTGTTTTTTTCTTTTTTTCTATCAGATATTGCTGCAAATGATAAAAATATAAAGCAAAAAGAACGTGAAAGTTTTATGAATTATTTCTTCTACCAACTTAAAAGCAAAATTCGCTTAGAACAAGAAGAAATAACTGAGAATGAATTAGATTCAGTTTTTAATAATCGAATTATAAATTATGCCTCTATTCTTGAAAAAAGTAATAATGAATTGTCAAATAATTTTTTCATGGAAATATATGAATACCAAATAGAATTATTCAGTTCAATTATACTTAAAAATCATTTTTCAAAATTTAATCCTTGCCCAAAAACACCTTTAGAAGTTACTCCTAAAACTTTAAATACAATGATAACTACTACGCTTCGAGAGTGTCTGGTTAAAAATCATAAGATGACTATTGATTTTATTAATCTCTTATTAAATAAAGAAACAATTATACAATCAAATATTGATTATATTGCAAACTTTGAATTGATAAAAAAATATGAGCGTATTATTTCGACAGTTTTTGAAAATGAATTCGGATTACATAATGATTTTATTAATACTGAAATAGTAATCATATTATATTACTTCTCAATAAATACTGATTGTTTAGACCAAAATTTAGGAAAACTTGTAGATCAGTTTAATTTAAGATTTGAAAACAAAACTGATAGGAGTTCATTAATTAGTTTTGTAAACAGAAGAATTGATACTCTAAACGAAATAAAAACAAATAAAAATATTATTTCGCCTAATAGATTATTATTTTATGCTTTGATTGAGAAGTATAGTCATATCTTTAGTTTCCACTATGAACTTGCAGAATCTTTACCAATTTTTGAAGAAGAATTAAAAAACGAAACGGAAGCGCAACGAGAACGAAAATATGAAATTCTTTGTCGTAGCTATACTGCTCTTTATAAATCCACGAATGTAATTCTTGATTTCTTATCGGAAATTTATAAAATAGATTTTCACGCTGATGAAAAAGAAATACTTTCAAAGGCTAATACTACAAACGAATTATTAAAGTATAAAATCTTAACAGAAACATCAATCCTTACACTAGATGAAATCCTCAGTTTATATAATTTTGAACTAAATGAAGGATATCATTTAGAGGATGAAGCTTATTATATTTTTGATTCATTTTATCAAAAATACTGTCATTTCATTAATCTTGAATCTAATACAAAAGAAAACAAAACACCTCGCTTTGATTATTCCAAACAAGTACATAATCAAGAGAATAAGCATTTTTTCATGCAATATATAAACTGTAAAGATAATACAAAGATTTTTGACTATTTAATGATGCAATTTGTACTTGAGCATTATATGAACATGGAAAACCCGAATAATTGGATTAAATTTATTACAGAAGATAATGAAATAAAAGAATACATGGAATTACTAAAAAGTAATCCTATAATTAACGATTCCTATTCAAATAATACTTATCCAAATATTCTTGAATATGATGGTTTTTATCACATAGGTCTTTTTTCTAAAGCACAACAAGGTATATATTTTAAGATATACAAAATAAAAACAAATTTTAGTTACCAGGTTGAATATTCTCAATTAATAAAGAAAAATCAAAGCATATTAATGTTTTAACAACTTAGATAGGAATAAAATATGGCTGGTATAAAAACAAACTCAAATTCAATAACCGCAATTCTAGTAGAAAAACTCAATTACAAAAAATCTGGTTTCAGAAATGCAATGATTAAGTTCTGGAATTTGCCAGATAACATAATTTTTATTGATGGAACACATTCAACTATCAGGTTACCAGAAATGCAAAATAAAGAAGTGGATATAATCGGAACTGTTGGATCCAAAATATTACTTCTTTTAGAAATCAAAGCAAATTGTAATGAAAATTTACAAAATTCTCAAAAAAAAAATGGACAATATCAAAAGACAGTAGAATGCCACAAAGAAATTAAATTAAAATATATTATACCTGATGGTTACTATCATATTTCTGAACTACCTGACGAAACTGAACAAATAAAAATCTATACTTGGTCCGAAATATATGAAATTGCAAAAGAAACTGATAATACAGGCTTAATAGATCAAATCAATTACTTTGTAGAAAATAACTTTAATTTAAATGACACGTTACTCAATAAAGGAGAAGTTGCAATGTTTTTAACACCATCAATTATAGGAAAAGTTAATTCACTTTATACTAAAACTCAAAAACTAATGAGCGAATTTATTAAAAATAATGGTAAAATGATTAGTCAGAGACCTGACTATCAATTCGAATTAGGTTGGAACTATACATTAACAAAAGATACCAAACAAATAAATGCTTGGATTGGATTTTATGAGTTAAAGGATTTTCCAAAGAACTCTTTTTTTATATATCATTGGATAGATGCAAATAATTTACCAGAATTTAAATCAACAAACTATGTTGTAAACAAAGATTATATCTACTATGAATATACTACTGGAGATGATGTTTTCGTTCCAATAACAAACGAAAATTCTGAAATACCTGAGTTTTTATTTTCAGAGAATTCAAAAGAACAACAAACAAAATTTGATGAATTAATGAAATATAATATAAACAAGCTTTTTGATATTATATCTTAATTATTATTACATTATGAACATGAAAAATTTGAAACTTCGAGAACAAAAACTTATATTCGACCAATTAATTCTAAACAGTATTAATAATACTCATATTATTCCAGATTCTGTTTATTTTGACGAAGCATATTATGAACAATTAACAAAAGAATTAAAAAATAAACAATTGTATGAAAAATACCTAACAAAAGAATTGAATGAAATAAGCCCTGGTTTCATAAAAATGTGTTCTGTAGCTTCAAGTTCAAGACTCTGTTTTTTATATTTTGCTGGAGATAATAATGCAACTATGGAAGTTTCTCTTAATACTGGAACAAAAGGAAATGCACAATTAGATGCTGCAAAAGGTAATACTTATTATGAATGTAAATGTCATGAGATATTTGATAATCATGATACAGATAAAAATCATTTAAAATTATCATATAAAAAGAATCTAAAAAAGTATTTCGGAATCAATTACCAAGAAAAAGATGAAAATTATTGTAAACTTACTTTAAGAGATTTTGGTATTCCAAAAAATATGTCTATTTATGATTTGCGTTTTGATATGAAACAATTTCTTTGTCATTTATTCGGAATTGCAAAAAATGGTGGCGGTACATTGCAATATATTTTCTTTCAACCTAAAAAGGAATTGATGGAAAAAAAATCATTCTGTACAGAAATTTATAAAAAATTAGAAGATGAAATCTCAGCCATTTGGAATTCTGAAATCATTAAGAATATGTGCAATAATAATAAGATAGAATTACCAAAGTCTAAAATGGTTGATGTTTCAACTATTACAGATATAGTTTTACAAAATATTATATAAAAAATTAATTATGGAATAAAGCAAGATATGAAAATTACATTAACTATTCATAATTCACCCGTACAATGCTATAGCGAATTAGATGATACCTTTGATAATTACCAAAATATAAATAAATTATTAAAAAGATTGAACTTATATTTAAAAGATATTCTAAGAATCTACAAAATACATTTAAACATTCTTCTTTTAGTTGCAGATTCTGTTTCTCTTTCTCCAACATCGGTTTTAAAGGATTTAAATTTTTATATTGTTTTTCCATCAAAACTATTTTCGTTTTTTATGAAAAAAATAGAAATCATATATAATATACCTGACTTTCAGAAGTATTTTCAGTTTAAAGAAGAATTTATGGATCAATACATTTATAGAACTTTTGATTGGATTTGTAATTTTGCCCTTTTACATGAAATGTTTCACATTGTAAATGGACATTTACAATATAAACAGGAAATTCAAAAAAAAATGAATATAGACTCTAATAAATTAAAAAATTATAACTTAGAATTCCAAACTATGGAATTTGATGCTGATTATAATGCGATTGTCAATATGGCTACAAGTTTATTTTGCATAATTAGGAAGCCTGATATGCGTAAAAAGTACTCAAATTCTCAAATTCTCCAGTATATTATAGATGATTATATTTTTATGAATGTAGCTCTATGCATTTCATTTTCAACTTTTCAAGATATTAGTTCCTTTAAAGAAGGAGATTATTTATCGGTAGATCATCCTATTGCTGCTATTAGATATTCATATGCAACTGAGATTCTTATCAATGAATTAAAAAAAGGTTTTGATGGCATATTTTCAATAAATAAATTTATTTCGAAAATATCAGAAATTACAATTGCATGTAATCGAATATATTTTGCAAATAATAATTTTACGAAATCACTTGTATGTTCTGCATATAATGAACAAGCAGTAAAGCATAAGATGTTAGTACATAATAATTGGAATAACTTTTACAAGACACTAAAAAAATATGCATATTTAGAATTAAAAGAAAAAGAGGAATTGACAGATTTATGTTATTGGGTTGATGAAGACAAAAACATATTGCCAATAGCATTTAGAATTTGATTCACACAAAACAAGAAAGCAGAAATATGTAAAGGTAAACAACTTCGTTTAATATCAAAACATTGAAAATAATCAGAAACTAGTAATACATATTTATTCATATCAATAAATTTTTTCCCCCCGTGCCCCCAATTGAATTAAGCTTCTAAGCGTTGCAAGAAGAGAAAGAATTTCAAAGTTTATTTTATAAGAATAAGAAATATGCGTTGTTTGAAACGTATTAAAAGTTATACCGTTGCATATGTGTTGTTTGTTTTGATTATGTTTGAATTGTATTCATTTATTATGAATATGTTTGAATTGCTTATTTATTTAATTTTTCTTTATCAACGCATATTCTTAAAAAATTAAATGTTTTTTTAATAAATGTAAAACAAAATGCATATAAACATTTATGCGTTGTTTGGATTTACAGATATTAAATAAAACTTTTTTGTAGTTTTTTTCTGACCGCTGCGCGCGCTCCCCCCAAAGGTTTTTAAAATCATCGAGTCGCCGCGTTATGCGACGACGAGGAACAAGTCAACACGGAGCGAAGACTGCTTTCTCAAACACAAGCGGTTGCGAAGCAATCGCAGACTTTTGAAAACGGTCTGAGCGTAGACAGATAGAGTGTAATTAATCCTGGTAGCACAAGTCGGAAGAAGCAGTCCTGCTCAATATCAAGTGGCCGCGAAGCGGGCACAGACTTATGACAGGTCTGCTTCTGGAGCTGGAAGAATCAGCAATCAGTGCGCGTCGTGGAAGGAACGGCGGGAGCGTGCTTACACGCGACCAGAGCGACTGGAACGACGCTGCGAAAATTGAACATACACATTTAAAAAAAAAACACAACGCAATAAACTGGCGGCAACACGGACGTTGCCGCCTTGCCGATTGAGCACAGCCTTCTGGGCTGGGCGATTGAGGCAAAACTTTATCACACACAAAACGATATCCCGAAAAAGCCGCCACCAAAGAACCAATGTAGCATCTTAAAACTGCAGGACAACTGTAATGTTGAGTAAAAGGGTGCCCCCGTGCCCCCCAAGAGCGGTTCAATAACATTCCTTATTTTTTACGAAGGGGGAAAAGGGGGATGCCCCGCGGCGGGGGGAAAGGGGGAACGCTTTTGCGTGCCTGCAGTTTTAAGTTGCGGTACACGCGGAAGAATCAGCTTTCATTTCAGAATAAATGTTTTGCGCGAGAGAAGAAGTTTGGCGGCTTTTACAAAACGATAACACATACAACTTCTGCCCGCGTGCGGAAACAGGCAGATGCACAAAGCGGAGGGTCCGCGAAGCGGTACCGGAGCGACTGCAGCTGACTGTGCTTTCATTGCTCCTTGCGCTGCTTTCTCAAAGGCCCACTTGCTAGCTTACTAGTGAATGCAAACAGTGTGTGAGCGAATGGAGCTGAACGAAGTGAAGCGGAATGAGAGAACACTCTGTTTGCTACCTTTTTCACCATTCCGTGAACACTGATTACCGATACGCGTAGAGAGCGGAAGCGGTACGAAGTACGGCTGGAGCGAACGGCAATAAATAAACCCTTTTATATTTTATAAAAATTTATCTCAGCCCTGACGGCTGATGACGACATACTAAAATTCATTATAATAATCGGCATAATAACCGTAATAAAAGTCAATGTAAGTCATAGCAAGTCAGGATAAATCATTGCATAAATTTATATATTATAATAAAATAAAGTAACTTATCGAAATATTACTGAAGCGGTTTGATTAGTTTTGAATTGCACAATCGTGCCTTCCAAGCTGATGACGAGGGTTCGACTCCCTTCTGCCGCTCTTCCAAAGCTCGTCTAACTGACGAGCTTTTTTTTATGGGCTCGTGAGCCCGTGAAAATATGTAGCGAAGCGAAATATTTTCATAATAAACCACCCGCTATGCGGGTGAGAGACAAAAGCTTATAGCAAAAAAAGCTTTCCTCGAAGGTGTAC